>NZ_VDFV01000103.1 GCF_006152145.1 Rubellimicrobium roseum
GGACCCGCCGCCGCCCAGGAGGATGTTGCCGTCGCGGAACATCACATCGGCGTCGTCGTAGGCGCCGGGATCGAGTTCGGCGAGGGTGTCGCGTGCCCCAGCGAACCAGGCCCTCATGCCCGCGATCCGGTCGAGGCCTGCGCTGTCCAGCACGTGGTCGTCGAAGGCCACGCCCTCGTCGAGCCCGCCCACGGCGCTCAACGTGCCGCGGTTGTCGCCGCGGATGGTGTCATTGTACTTCCAGCCCGAGAAGCTTTCCATCAGGTCGAAGCGGTCGCGCAGGATCTCGGCCGGGATCGAGGTGAAGATCTTGATGTTGGCGTCCCAGTCCACGCCGGCCACGTCGTACTTGCCGATGGCCCAGTCGAAACCGAACATCCCTTCGAAGCGCTGCACGCTGGCTCCCGAGAAGGCGATGTCGTCGCCCGACTCGAGGTCGTAGTCCTGCTCGTTGCCCTGCCCCCAGGCCACGTCGTGGCCGATGATGGTCGAGTTGAAGAACAGCTCCGAGTTCTCGCCGGCGATGGTGTCGAAGCCCTCGCCGCCCTCGATCCAGTCGTCGCCCTCGTTGCCCTGGAGGAAGTCGACGCCCGAGCCGCCCAGGATGAAGTCGTCGCCTTCGCCACCGAAGGTTTCCCCTGCGTCCTGGCCCAGGAAGATCGCATCCTTGCCTTGCCCGCCGAACAGGATGTTCAGGCCGCGCGCGGCCGAGACCACGTCGTTGCCCCGCTCGCCACGCAGGAAGTTGTCGCCGAACGGGTCCTCGATGACGTCGTCGCCGTCGCCGCCGAAGACCTGGTCGGCGCCCTGCCCCGAGTTGATGTAGTCGTTGCCGCCGTCGCCCCAGATCGCGTCGTCGCCGATGTCGGATCTCAGGGTATCGTTGCCCTCGGTGCCGCCCAGCACGACGTGCTCGCCACCCCGGAAGACAAGGGTGCCGCCGACGTCATGCGTCTTGCCCCCCTCCACGACCGTCGTCGCGCCGGTGTAGCTGCGCACGACCTTGGGATCGATCCTCTGGAGCAACGGATCGCTCCAGATCGGGTCCAAGCTGGTCGTGGAGCTGTTGTAGTCCCGCTGCGCGATGCCTCGGTCGAGTTCGAGGATCATGTCGGGCGTCAGGAAGGCATGCGCGTAGATGTGAGGCGCGTACTTATCGCCCAAGGACGAGTTGCGCATCATGATGTCGGAGAAGGTGTTCTGCTCGAGCGCGTCGAGCAGGTTCAGGCCCTGCGTCCGGGACAGGTAGTAGAACCGGTCGCCGGCCTGGAGTTGCTCCATCTGGTATTCGAAGATGAAGTTGAACGTGGAGCCCAGCATGCCGCCGAACTCGTTCAGCTTCTCCGCGAGGCCGCCTATCCAGAGGTCAATGTCATTCAGGCCGCCTCGGCCGTTGGCCAGAACGGCCGAGCTACCGTAGGCACCGGTCGCGTTCAGGAAAGCCAAGCGGTCGTCGACGTAGGTCTTGCCGTTGACCGTGAAGGTTCCGTCGGGGTTCCCGTCGCCGAGCACCAGCACCATCGCCGCTTCACGTTTGGCTTCGATCGTCGTCGCGTCGACGATCGCCTGGTGCGTGCCATAGGCCGCAATGAAGTTGATCACCGAAATCGGGTTCTTGAGGTTCTGCGCGAAGTCGTTCCAGCTCTCGTAGGGCTTGAGGTCGGCGACGCCGAAGTCGTTGTAGAGCTGATCCCGCGTCTGGTTCAGCGTGGGCACCCCGGTTTCGCGGGCGCGGGCCATGTTGAGCGCCGCGAGATCGAGCGGCAGGCCCAGGAGGTTGCTGCGCAGGGCCGGCACGATGAATTCGTCGATCTCGGAGCCCACGTCCTCGCTCAACCCACGAAGGATCGCCCCCTGGATCTGGTCGAAGCTGGCTGCCGTGCCGGTGTAGGCCTGCGGGTTGAGAAAGGCCTCGATGAGAGACAATTGCTCTCCGTTCGCCTTGGTGATCGGGTTCAGGTTGTTGTCGACCCGATCGATGGTGTCCGTCAGCATCGAGTGGCCGAAGCGGTACACGGCATGCGCGAACTCGGCCACGATCGACGGATCGATGTCGGGGGTGTTCGTGAAGACGAACGGATCGACAAGCGGCTGGATGCGGCGGGCGAACTCCTCGAACACCATGTGCTGGTACTGCATCTCGGTGGAGAAGCGCGCCGCCTGGAACATGCGCTCGCCGTTCCAGACCAGGGCATTGATCTCGGCCTGGGTCTCCGGAAGCGCGGTGATGTCCTTCAGCAGCCATTCGTTGATGAAGGCGAGGTCGCCGCTTTCGAGGATGGTGTGCTTGTTCTCCTCCAGGATGCGGTTGTGCTCGGCATGGAAGACCGAGTGGACCGCCGACAGGCCGAAGTTCTCGTTCCCGCGCCCATCCCCGGTGATAAAATGCGAGTTCAGCATTTCGTCATCATAGGTGGCGGGGTTGCCGTCGTCTCCAAGGCCCGTGTTGGTGTCCGCGCGCATGAAAGCGTCGCCGGCATCGATCACGCGATTGCCGTTCGAATCGTACCGGCCCGGCACCGCATGGTGCGCGATGTCGTCCAAGAACGCCGGTCCGGCCGCAACACTGCCGGTGGTCGTGATGCCGGCGGCGGTCCCCTCCTTGAACCAAGGCTGGGTGTGGGTCGCATCCGGGGCCATCGCAATCATGGCGTAGCCGTTCGGCCCCAGGATCAGGTTCCCGTACTGGTCGGTCTTCAGCAGGGGCACGCGATGCACGTCGTTGTCGCTGAGCCTGATGCCCAGAACCTCGAGCGCCTGCTTCTTCACGTCGGCCCAGGTGCCGATGGTGCCGTGCATGGTGCCATCGAGAAGGCGTCCGGTGGAGTATGCCTTCAGGCCGTCGCCCAGGTCCACGCGCACCTGCTCGCGCAGGAACACCTGGTGCGAGGCGTGCGAGGTGTAGGTCTGGTTCTGGTCGATCCAGGACGTGGTCATGTTGGTCTGCGAGGTGCCATCCGGCGTCGCACGGGTCAGCGCCATGAAGCGGAGCTGCTCCGGCAGGTCGTCGGCTGTGCCGAAGACCTTGTCCGCGCCGGCGATCAGGGGGTCGTCGTCCTCAAGCGGGATGTACACCGTGCCGGCGCCGCCTTTGGTCACCAAGTCGAGCCCATGGTCGAAGAACTGGCCGAAGATGGTGAACAGATTGTTGAACGAAGGCGTCAGGCCGATGTCGGGCGACAGGTTCTCGATCCGAATGCCACCCTCGGGCCCGACCTCGAGGCCGGCCCCGCTCATCAGCGTGTTCAAGGCGCTGAGGGCCTGCGCGTAGGTTCCCGTCGCCCCTTCCGCGTTCTCGAAGGCGAGGGTGTAAGCCTCTCTCGCCGAGTTGAGCTCTTCGGTGGCCAGATCGAGAGCGGCCTGCGTCTGCGTCGCGAGCGTGACCGCTTCGGCTTTGGCCAGGGTCAAATCGTCCAAGCTGTCCTGCGCGGTGCCATCGGGGGCCGACACAGGGCGGTAGGCGTTGGCCGCGCTCGCCGCTGCGGCCAGATCCCCTGCGTTCACGACGCCGTCCGCGTCATCGAGGGAGTCCAGCACGGCCAGCAGAGCCTGAGCAGCCTCCATCGTCGAAACAGAGGCCGGCGTCGCCGCGGTTCCCAACTGGCTGACCACCGCCGACGCGGTGGTGACGGCCAAGGCGGCGGCGTCTCTTGCCTCCTGCCACAACACCATGACATCGGCTCCGGTCGATGTCGTGAGTTCCGCCACCAAGCCGTCCACGGCCCCCTGGGCGACTTCAGCCGCATCCTGCGCGGCCTCGGCCTTGATCACGGCTTCGGTGAGGTTCGCGACGGCGTTATCGGCCGCGTTGTTCGCTCTCGAAGCATCGCGCTGAGCCGTGGTCGCGGCGATGAGGTTGGTCTGGGCCTGCTGGAACTCCGGATCGGCGACGCTGTTCGAGGCCGCCGTGAGAGTCGCCTTGTAGGCTGCGGTGATCGAGTCGACGACGGCCGTCGCGGCCAGGCCGGTGACGCCCATGACCTTGAGCGCGGCATAGATGGCAGCCGGATTACCGGCAGTCTGGTCCACGATGAGGTTGGAAATCGTGCGAGGGTCGGCGTCCACCACGTTGCCGGGCTGGCTGTAATCCCCGTTTACGAATTCGGGAGCATCCGGACCGGGGTTGTTGCACAACTTCGTGGCGGGTGGTCGCGTAGGGTCTCGTGGCGCCTATCTGGGCGGCCATGAG
>NZ_VDFV01000104.1 GCF_006152145.1 Rubellimicrobium roseum
TCCTGCCCCCGCAACCAGATCCCAGACAAACGGCGGCCCCGCACGGGCCGCCGTTTGCATTTGAGGCCCCTGCGCGCGGCAATCAGCCGATCCGACCCGAAAAGCGGAAGATTTCTCTTGTGCCGAATCGAATGAGTCGGCATCACGAACGCGTGAAGTATGGGGCGTTTTGTGAAACGTAATCTCAAGTTTCAGCTGCAGGAGCTTCCATCCGCCCGGGTGCCTCGTACTCGGATCGACCGTTTGGTGGCCGAGCACGCCCGCGCCCTGTCCGATCGTCTCGTGGCGCACCGCGCCGAGCTCTTCCCCCCTGACGCCCACAAGACGCTCCGCCGCTTCAACTCCATCGAGACCGCGCGCTTCCTGCGCGTGAGCGACGCCTGGCTGCGCCGCCTTGCGCTCGATGGCCGTGGTCCCACGCCAGCGAAGGGGCCGAAGCGGGGCTGGTACTATACATCGCACGACATCGCGGCCTTGCGCCACCTCCTCGAGGAGGGCAGCCGCGTTCCGGGCACCTACATGCCGGGTCGGCGCGACGGCGACCATCTCCAGGTCATCTGCGTGGTCAACTTCAAGGGCGGGTCGGGCAAGACTACCACCGCCGCCCATTTGGCGCAGAGATGCGCGCTCGACGGATACCGGGTGCTGGCCATCGACGTCGATCCCCAGGCCTCGCTGTCCATGCTCCATGGGGTGCAGCCCGAACTCGACCTCTTCGACGGCGGCACGCTCTGGGATGCCATCCGCGATGAGGACCCGCGTCCGCTGCGCGAACTCATCCGTCCCACCTGCTTCGCCAACCTCGACCTCGTTCCCGGCAATCTCGATCTCATGGACTTCGAGCACGAGACGCCGCGCCTTCTCGCTCAGGAAGGGGCCGCGCGGTCCGGCAATCCGTTCTTCACCAAGATCGCCGAGGCCCTGGAAAGCGTCGAGGCGGACTACGATCTCGTCGTGATCGACTGTCCGCCCCAGCTGGGCTTCCTGACCATGGCCGCGCTCTCGGCCGCCACTGCCGTCCTCGTCACCGTGCACCCGCAGATGCTCGACGTGATGAGCATGTGCCAGTTCCTCCTCATGACCTCGGACCTTCTGGGCGTCGTCGCCGAGGCCGGAGGCAACATGGAGTATGACTGGCTGCGGTATCTGGTGACCCGCTACGAGCCGGGCGATGGTCCGCAGAACCAGATGGTGAGCTTCATGCGCACCCTCTTCGGCGAGCACGTGCTCAACCATCCGGTGCTCAAGTCCACCGCCATCTCCGACGCCGCGCTGACCAAGCAGACCCTCTACGAGGTCGAGAAAGGCGCCTTCAGCCGCTCCACCTACGAGCGGGCGCTCGAGAGCCTCGACGCCGTGAACGGCGAGATCCAGGGGCTCATCCAGAAGGCCTGGGGGCGCTGATGGGCCGCAAGAACCTCCTGTCGGGCCTTCTGCCCCCCACCTCCGAGGCGCCGCCCGAGACCGCAGCCTCCGTGCCGGCCGCCCCCGTCCGCATGCGGGCCGGGCGGGGCGCCATCGGCGCGGTATCCCAGAGCTTGGCCGAACTGCGGGCCCGAGCGGTGCTGGACCTGGATCCCTGGTCGATCGAGGCAGGAGGCCTGCCCGACCGGCTGGAATCGGACCCGGAAAACGACGCGGCCCTGGCCCGCTCCATCGCCGAATACGGCCAGCAGGTCCCCGTGCTCGTGCGTCCGCATCCCGAGAAGGAGGGGCGCTACCAGGTCGTCTATGGCCGCCGGCGGGTGCTGGCGGCGCGAGACCTGGGCCGGACCGTCAAGGCGCTGGTGCGCGAGATCGACGACCCCGCGCTGGTCATGGCCCAGGGTCAGGAGAACTCGACCCGCCGCGACCTCAGCTTCATCGAGAAGGCACATTTCGCCTGGCAGATGCTCGAGGCCGGCTTCGACCGCAAGGCGATCGGGGACGCGCTGTCCGTCGACAAGACGGTGGTCTCGCGCATGCTGGCGGTCATGGAGCGCGTGCCGCTCGACCTCATCCGCTTCATCGGCTCGGCGGTTTCGGCCGGTCGCGACCGCTGGATGCTGGTGGGCGAACGCATCGCCGCTGCGGGCCACGACGCCGACCACCTCAAGATGATGATCATGGCCACGGCCAAGGACGAGAGCTCCGACGAGCGATTCGAGGCGCTCTTCGCCTATCTCGAGAAGCCCTTCCGGCCGCGTCCACCCGACCCGACCGCGCCTCGAGCCATCCGTCGGCCCACCCACCCGCTGCGCAGCGCCGAAGGTGCCCGCCTGGGTGCCGCGCGCACGAGCGAGACGGCTGTGGTGCTACGTCTGGACCGCGCCAGAACCCAAGGATTCGAGGAGTGGCTCCTCAAGCATCTGGCCGAGCTTCACCGCGACTGGCTTTCCCGCCGCGGACAATGCTAGGCTGACTGAAGACACTCAAGGAAAGGAGAACGGATACCCGAAAACGAAAGCTCCCCAGGAAGGCAGGAACCATCCCAGGGAGGCTAAACGCTAGCTGAGGCCTGCAAGCCAAAACAGCCGGAAATCACAACCCGAGAATAGCCTCCTCACCGAAATACTGTCAACACCGGCCTGGGCCGAGTGGCTGTTTTCGTGCCGTGCACGGCCATGCAACATATCGCGCTCACGCCCTTCGGACGGGCTCAGGTCACGCTTTCCCAGATCGCGGCGGCCTCCCAGGTCCCTGCTCCCGCCCTTCCCTGCGACAAATGGCATCTCCTGGACCGCCTCCGTGCGGCCCGCGCCCGTTTCGGCCTGACCGACCGAGCCCTCACGGTGCTGCAGGCGCTCCTGAGCTTTTTGCCCGGGCGTGAGCTCCGGGACGGCGAGCCTCTCGTGGTCTTTCCCTCCAACGCTCGGCTCTCCGAGCGCACCCGGGGGATGCCCGAGAGCACGCTGCGTCGGCACCTTGCCGCCCTGCTGCGCGCGGGCCTTCTGCTGCGTCGCGACAGCCCCAACGGCAAGCGCTATGTCCGGCGCGACGGCGAGGGACAGGTCGTCGCGGCCTACGGCTTCGATCTGCGCCCGCTTCTCCTGCGCGCGGCCGATCTCGAGGCCCTGGCCCGGGCCGCCGAGGCCGAGGACCTGGCGCTGAGCCATCTGCGGACCGAGGTCTCGGTCCTGTTGCGCGATGCGCTCAAGCTCGCGGCCTTCCTGGGCAAGGAGCCGGAACCCTGGCTCCTTGCTGTTCGCGCGCGCCTGCGCCGCCGCTTGGAACGGGTCGATCTCGAGGACTTGGTCCGCGACCTCGTCGTGCAGGTGGAGAAGGACCGTCGCTGTGCGCTGTCGACAGAGGGAATGAGCGGCAGTGACAGCCAAAATGAGCGGCACATAGAGAGTCATATCCAGACTCCTTATGAATCTTCTGAAGCCGAAGCCGGCTGCGAAGATGCCAGACCGAAGCGGTCCTCCGGTGGCCCTGAACCATGCCAAAGAACCGAAACGCGCGCTCCCAAGACCCCGCGAACCCCTGGAATCCCTCTCGAACTGCTGCTGACGGCCTGCCCGGAGGTGCTGGCTTATGCCGCAACCCCCCCAAGGCGCTGGCGCGACCTGGTGGATCTGGCCGAGATGCTGCGTGGCTACATGGGCATCGGCACTCCCGTCTGGACCGAGGCCTGTCATCGCATGGGTCCCGAGCTTGCGGCTGGGGTGCTGGCTGCGATGCTCCAGCGCTTCGGCGAGATACGGAACCCCGGCGGCTATCTGCGCCAGCTGACCCGTCAGCACGGTAGGGGGCAGCTGAACCTCGGAGGCATGATCCACGCCCTGCTCATGCGTCAGGACAAGAGGCACGTTGACCAGGGTCAACCCGCAGCGCCTCATCGCGGACGTCCTGATGAGGCCTAGACCCTGTCTCCGGTGGCGTCCGATCATCCGGGATCAACCCTGTCCGATCGTCAGGAAGGCCGGACTGGGACGTATCTTTGAGGACTACCCTTCCAGGACATGAGTACCTTGAAGGGGGAGATCCGAAACCCCATATGGGTCGGACGCGTCGTCCGGACTCCGAGTGGTTCGGCTGACGCGAAGGCAGATCGACGGGATGGAAGAAAGGGGTTGTCATCCCCCGAATCCTTCACTAGATCAGGCCTCCTCGGACGGACGGCGGTGACGCTTCGGTCTGGGCCACATCGGATGGTTGATCTGGCGGGGTGCGGACAGGGGTT
>NZ_VDFV01000105.1 GCF_006152145.1 Rubellimicrobium roseum
CAGGGAGGCCAGGACGGCCGACATCTTCACCGGGAGCTTGTTCGCCATCTCCTGCGCCTTCATCTCGCGCACCGTGCGCATCTCAGCGGCATAGGCGGTGAGCGCCTCGGACATGCTGGTGCCGAACTGCATCGACTGGGCCACGACGCTGGCGAAGGAACGGACCGTGTCGACCCCGGTGCGCGCCGCCATGTCGGCCAGGGCGTCCTGCCGGGGCCGCCCGGCCTGAACCTGGTGCTGGACGGCCAGGAACTCCCACGACATCTCCGGCGAGACGGCGGCCAGCTCGTTGCCTACGCGGGTCATGGCGGCATCGAAGCCCAGGCCCGCCTCGACCGAGATCTGCATGAGATCGAGGGCGTTGGGAAAGGACTCCTCGATCTTCTGCCGCCGCTCGGCGACCCGGCCCTTCAGCCAGTAGTGCGGTCCGAAATAGCCCAGCACGACGAGCGCGGAGAGACCCAGCATGATCTGTCGATTGCTCAGATCGGCCACGTGGCTGTGCAGGTCGAAGGGCATGGTCACGCCGGGCAGGCGCCCGAGGACGATCAGCCCCAGCAGGAGGCCCGGCAGGAGGATGCCGAAGACAACCCGGACCATCTGGTAGTTGCGGACGGCATGGGGCCCCGTGAAACCGGCCTGCGCGAGATCCCGTGCCAGTTGGACCCGCTGGGACATGTCGGTGGGCACGAAGGCCTTCGCCAGCCCCCTGGGATCGGCGTCGGGATCGCGCAGGAGCCCGCGGTCGGGGCGGGGTCCGGTCCGGGCCTTGCGGCCGGCGGCGAGCCGGACCGCGGCCGGGTTGCGGTCCGTCGCCAGGGCCGCGATGCCCAGGAAGCCGAGCAGACAGCCGGCGCCGATGCCCATCAGCAGCAGGGTCCGCAGGGAGAGACCCATCTGGGAGGCAAGGAACTCGATCTGCTCAATCATGACAGGGCCTCAGACGCGGAAGTTGACGAGCTTGCGCAGGATCAGGGCATTGGCGGCGACGAGGACCCCGATGGTGATCATCATCGGCAAGAAGACCGGATCATCCGCCACCTCACCGTAGTAGCTAGGATTGGTGATCGACGTCATGCCGTAGATCAGGAACGGGATGGCCGACAGGAACCACGCCGAGAGCCGCCCTTCCGAGCTGATCGCCTTGATCTTGCGCCGCATGACAATGCGGCCGCGGATGACCCGGGCCAGCGTGTCGACAATCCGGGCCAGATCGCCCCCGGTGCCGTGCTGGATGGCGATGCTGGCGGCCAGGTAGTGCACGTCCTCGACATCCACTCGCTCGGCGAAGTCCTGCACCGCCGTCACGAGGTCGTCGCCGTAGGCCACCTGGTCGAAGATGATCCCGAACTCGCTGCCGATCGGGTCGGGCATCTCGTGGGCCACATGGCTGATCGAGGTGTTGAGCGGATGGCCGACCTTCAGGCCGCGGGCCATGAGCTCGAGCGCGTCAGGCAGCTGCGCAACCAAAGCATCCATCCGCTTCTGCCGCTTCACCCGGACGATGACGACCGGGAGCAGGTAACCGAGCCCAAGCGCCAGGAGGCCGGCCTGGAGTGGCGGCAGGACCCCCAGGGCGAAGACCCCGACCAGCGCGCCGCTCATCAGCGACAGCAGCAGGAGCCGCCCGGGCTCCATGGTCATGCCGGCGCGGCGCATGTCCTTGGACAGGTGTCCGAGGAAGGGCAGCCGGTTGATGAGGCTCGCCTCATTGGAGGGCTTCAGGAGCGCCAGCACCTCCTCGGTGGTGGCTCCCTTTCGGATCATCCTCATGCGGCGGTTGCGCGCCTCGATGCCGGTCTCGCTCCGGCTCAGGAGCTGCGCCAGCCCGGTGATGAGGAGAAAGGCCCCGAGCGCGATGCCGACATAGACGGCGTAGACGATCTCCTGCTGCTCAAGCGCGAAGGAGGTCATGCGCCGCGCTCCGCCAGGAAGGCGCTGGGGTCGAGGTCGACGCCGGCCGCCGCCAGGGCATCGGCGCAGCGCGGCCGGATGCCGGTCGGGATGAAGTCGCCCAGCACCTCGCCGCTCTCAGACTTGCCCTTCTTCCGGAAGACGAAGATGTCCTGCATGGTGATGACGCTGCCCTCCATGCCGGTGATCTCGCTCACGCTCATGACCCGGCGCCGGCCGTCCGACAGGCGCGAGAGCTGCACCACGAAGTGCAGACCCGAGGCGATCTGGGTCCGGACCGCCGACTGCGGAAAGTCGATGCCCGTCATGGTGACCATCTGCTCCAGCCGGCCCAGCGCGTCGCGGGCCGTGTTCGCGTGGACCGTGGTCATCGAGCCGTCGTGGCCGGTGTTCATGGCCTGGAGCATGTCAAAGGTCTCGGCGCCCCGGCATTCGCCGATGATGATGCGGTCAGGACGCATCCGCAGGGCGTTCTTGACGAGATCGCGCTGCAGGACCGCCCCCGCGCCCGTGGGCGTCGCGGGCCGCGTCTCGAGCCGGACGACGTGCTCCTGCTGGAGCTGCAGCTCGGCCGCGTCCTCGATGGTGACGATCCGCTCGTGCTCGTCGATGAACGAGGACATGGCATTGAGCATCGTGGTCTTGCCCGAGCCCGTGCCGCCCGAGATGATGACGTTCATCCGCGCCTGCACGAGCCCGCGCAGGAGGGCGGCCGCCTTGGCCGACAGGGCGCCGGCGTCGACCAGCCGGTCCATGGTGTAGGGCTTCTTGGAGAACTTGCGGATCGACATGGACGGCCCATCGATGGCGCAGGGCCGGATGATCGCGTTCACCCGGCTGCCGTCCTCCAGCCGGGCGTCCACCCAGGGGGTGCTCTCGTCGATGCGCCGCCCCACCCGGCTCACGATCTTGTCGATGATGCGCAGGAGGTGCTTCTCGTCGCGAAAGCGCGTCGGCACCTTCTCCAGCACCCCGAACCGCTCCACGTAGACGCTGCGGTAGCCGTTCACGAGGATGTCGTTGATGGTGGGGTCCGCCAGGAGGGGCTCCAGCGGCCCCAGGCCCAGCACCTCGTGCAGCAACTCCTCGACGATCTCCTTGAACTCGGCGGCCGGCAGGGGATTGTTCTCGGCCAGGAGCACCTGGTTGACCAGGTTCACCATCTCGCGCCGGAGGTCCTCGGGGTCGATCTTGTCGAGGACGTTGAGGTTCATGCGCTCGAGCACCGCCTCATGCAGCTTGCTCTTGAGCTCCAGGCGCTTGACGAGGTCGCGCTCGGCGGACGTGACGAACTGGGCGGCCCCTTGCTCCACAACGGCAGGAGAGGGAGATGTCCCAGGCAGAGGCACGACCTTGGCCTGGGAGCCTTCAGGACGTGTGAAGTTGCGGAACATGGGATCTCCTGAAGCTCCTAGTGGGCGCGGGCGTGGGCGGGGGTCTGCTGGGCAAGAGAGGCCAGCGTCTGGCGGCCGAGGGCGGCGATGGCCTTGGACAGGGCGGAGTTGCTGACAGCCGCCAGCGGCAGGCCGCGGTCGCTGGCCTTTCGCGCGGCCTTCGGGTCGAAGGGCAGCCAGTGCCGGAAGGGCCGCTCGAGAAGCTTCTCCGCTTCCCTGTGCGGGCTGCCTTTGATCAGGGGCTTGTGCTCCTGGCTCATGACGACCTCGACCTGGAGGGCCGGGTTGTTCTCCAGGTAGATGTCGAGCAGGCGCCGGGCCTGCCGCACGGAGGGGACCGCGCCGTCCGTTGCCAGCAGCAGGCGGTCGGTCCGCTCCAGGACGGCGGCGATCCAAAGGACGAGGGTGCGGGGCAGGTCGACGACCACGTAGTCGAACTGCTTGGCGAGCGCGTCGAGGAGGGCGCCGATCTGCGCGCTCGTCAGCGCCTCAAGAGGCGCGAACTTCGAGGGGGCCGCCAGGACCCACAGGCCCCCGGGGGTGGTCGCGAGAGCCTGCGAGATGAAGGTCGCGTCCGGCACCGTGCCGTCCATCGCGATCTGGTAAAGGGCCTCGTTCTCCTTGGCGTCGAGCAGGCTCGCGACCGCCCCGAACTGGATGTCGAGATCCACGACCACGACCCGGTTGCGGGGGACCTTGCGCAGCCCGCGCCGGTCCATCAGCCGGTCGGCCAGGTTCACGGCCAGGGTGGAGGACCCGATGCCGCCGCGGGCCTGGGTCACGGTGACGATCTTGC
>NZ_VDFV01000106.1 GCF_006152145.1 Rubellimicrobium roseum
CTCAAGTTCGGCGCCGAGATGGCGGTGCCCATGAGCGTGGGCCGGCTCGACTGCGAGGACGCCGACGAGGGCCGGCTCCGGCTCGAGCTCGAGGGGGGCGGCGCGATCGAGGCCCGTGCCGTCGTCTTGGCTGCCGGCGCCCGCTACCGCCGTCTCGACGTCGACGGGCTGGAGCGGTTCGAGGGGCGAGGGATCTCCTATTGGGCCTCGCCCATCGAGGCGCGCATGGCCCGGGGGCAGGAGGTGCTGCTGGTCGGTGGCGGCAACTCGGCCGGGCAGGCGGCGGTCTTCCTGTCCGAGCACGCCAAGCGGGTGCGGGTGCTGGTGCGGCGCCCCCTCGAGGAGACCATGTCGCAGTACCTGATCGACCGCATCGCCGCTGCCGCGAACATCGAGGTGATTGTGGGCGCCTCGGTCACGGGGCTTGCCGGAGCGGAGAGCCTTGAGCGAGTTCGCTGGCAGGGACCTCAGGGCAAAGTCGAGGAGCCTGTCCGTCACCTCTTCCTGTTCATCGGAGCCGATCCCGCGTCAGGCTGGCTCGACGGCTGCGGCGTCGAGCGCGAGCGCGGGTTCGTGGCGACAGGCGACACGATCCCGCCCGACGCGCTGGAAAGCCGCACCATCTGGCGCCACCGGCGACCGGCGCCGCTCGAGACCAGCGTGCCGGGCGTGTTCGCCATCGGAGACGTCAGGGCCGGATCCGTGAAGCGGGTAGGGGCCGCCATCGGCGAGGGAGCGGCGGTGGTCGCGCAGATCCATGCTCATCTCGCCGCGACTAGGACGGCACGAGCCGACGGGGCGGACAGAGCGGTCGGGCTGACCGCGACCGGTCAGCCGGTCCAGAGACTCGCCTTGTCAGGGGCGGCCCGGGTCAGAGGGTGAGCCCGATCTTCCCGAAGTGCTGCCCGTCCCGCTCATAGCGAAAGGCTCCCGTCACCTCTTCTAGGGGGAAGGCGCGATCGATCACCGGGCGCGGCGGCAGGCCGTCGAGGGCCTGCAAAAAGTTCTGCTGGTGTAGACGGCTGCCCACGATCAAACCCTGAAGCCGCTGCTGGCGACGCATGAGGGTGGCGATTGGCACCTCGCCGCCGCCATCCGTGAGCACGCCGATCAGCGCGATGTGCCCGCCTACGCGGGCCGCCGCAATGGACTGAGGCAGCGTGCCGGGACCGCCGACCTCGATCACGTGATCCGCCCCGCGCCCGCCGCTGGCGGTCTGGACCTCCTGGGCCCAGGCGGGAGTCTTGCCGTAATTGATCGTGTGATCCGCCCCGAAAGTCCGAGCCCTCTCCAGCTTCTCGTCCGACGAGGAGGTGATAGTGCCGCTCGCTCCCATAGCCTTGGCAAGTTGGAGCGCAAAGATCGACACACACCCCCCGTCCCGAGCGCCAGCACCGTGTCCCCAGGTTTTAGGCTCCCGTTGACAATCAGTGCCCGCCAGGCGGTCAGGCCCGGGTGGTCAGCGTGGCCGCCTCCCAGGCCGAGTAGCCTTTGGGGGCTTGGGTGAACCAAGTCGCGGGGGCTACCACCACATCGCGCGCGTATCCGTCGATCCCGTCGCCCAGCGTGCGCTCGAAGTGGTCGACCATCCCGGTCTCCCCATCCTACCAGTCGGGGAAGGAGCAGGACACCACGAGGTCCCCCGGCGCGAACTCCGTCATCCCGTTCCCCACCGCCTCAACGGTTCCCGCTCCGTCCGACATCGGGATGAGGCTATCCGGCACGGGCCGGCGGCCCGAGACCACGCCCAAGTCGTGGAAGTTGAGCGAGGACGCCTCGATCCGCACCCGGATCTCGCCGGGGCCGGGCAGGCCGGGGTCCGCCATCTCCTCCAGCCGGAGATTGTCCAGACCGCCCCCGTTCCGCAGCCGTAGTACCTTCATCGTGCGTTTACCCTCTCTTCTTCAGGACCTTGGCAGATCTAGCCTGCCTTGCCTCAGTTGCGTCTCCTTGGCGGAACGCTCATCGTCCGGGTCCATCGATGCGGGACAGGATGGCGGCCCGATGCAGGACCTCAACGACCTTGCCTTCTTCCATGCCGTGGCCACCCATCAGGGCTTTTCCGCCGCCGCCCGGGCGACGGGTCTGCCCAAGGCCACGCTGAGCAAGCGGGTGGCCCTTCTGGAGGAGCGGCTCGGCCTCCGGCTCCTAGAGCGCACGACGCGGCAGCTTCGCCTGACTGATGTAGGGCAGAGCGTCTACGAGCAGGTCGAGGCGATGCTGGCCGGCGCCGAGGCCGCTCAGGCCGTTGCGGCGCGCGCGCAGGCCGAGCCCAACGGCATGGTGCGGGTGAGCTGCCCGCAAGGGCTGATCCAGGACCTCCTGATCGACATCTTGCCTGGGTTCATGAGCCGGCACCCCAAGGTACGCGTCCAGCTCAAGGTGCTCAATCGCCGGGCCGACCTGGTGGAGGACGGCGTGGACATCGCGCTGCGCGCCCGCGCAAGCCTCGACACCGATCCCAACCTGATCATGCGGACGCTGGGCCGGTCGAGCATGGTGCTGGTCGCAAGCCCGGAGCTGCTGGCCGGGATCGAGGGCGAGATCACGATCGACCGCCTTGGCGAGCTGCCCTGCCTGTCGATGGACGGGGAGCGCGACGAGGTTCACTGGGAGCTGATCGGCCCGGGTGGCGAGACCCGCGCGATCGTCCACCGCCCCCGCCTCATCTGCACGAGCTTCGACGTTCTGCGCGCGGCGGCGCTGGCCGGCGTGGGCGTGGCGCATCTGCCCGAGCACGTCGCGCGGGCCGCCATCGCCTCTGGCCGGCTCGTGCATCTCCTGCCCGAGTGGCACTCGGCGTTCGGGGTGATCCATGCCGTGTTCTCGTCGCGCAAGCAGCTGGTGCCGGCCGTCCGAGCCCTGATCGACCACCTCGCGGCCGAGGTGCCCCGAAGGGCGTTCCCGCTCTAGGACGGGCAGGCTGGCGAGCCCGGTGATCCATCTGCGGGGGCGGGACCTTCGCGCTGACCGAGTCGGATCATCGTCTCTGCATGGAGACAGGGCATCCAGAATGGCCGACTTCTGCACCTGATTGTCCATGTGTAGTTCATGAGCACACCAAGCCCATGAAAGGACATATCATGACGAAGCTCCTCTCCTCCCTCGCAATCGGCCTTCTGCTCACCGCCGGAGCGGCCTCCGCCAGCAACACCTTCGCGCTCGGCAGCGCTCAGGACTCGCAGACCCTGATCGAGCTCGGCACTGTGGTCGCCGACGGCAACGGCGTCGTGCGGGTCTACGACTATCGGACTGGCGAAGAGGGCCGCCTCCTAGGCTCGGCCGGCGTGAAGGCCGGGGCCAACACCAACGTGAAGGTCTCGCTTGCCCCGTCCTACACCGACGAGGTGCTGGCCGTCCTCGTGGTCGACGGCCAAGCCGTCGCGCGGCAAATCATCAGGATCGATAACTGAGTGCGAGCGCCGCTGGGCGCCGCATGGCATCCGTGGGACGCGGGTCGTTCGACGCCCCACGGATGCAGCCTTCAGGGGCAATCGCCAAAGGCTTCCTCATTGTCACGTCGAGGCCTCCCGAGGGCACGAGACGCACCGAGGGGTCCCTGACTGTCTCCCTGTGGAGACGCGGCGTTCCGATCCGGCGCCTACTTCCGATCCCCGCGCCCCGCTAGGTCGATGCCCAGCGGATGCCCCGGCCTGATCCCAACCGCGGCCCCAGGGCCGCAGCTTCAAGAGTTTCTCTCATGACAACCAAGCCCAAGATCGCGCTCATCATCGGCTCTACGCGACAGGCCCGCTGGGCCGACAAGCCCGCGCAATGGATGCTCAAGCAGATGCA
>NZ_VDFV01000107.1 GCF_006152145.1 Rubellimicrobium roseum
CCCAAGGTCTTTCTCTCGGCCATCGCCTTGGCCGCAACCGTCATGTTCTGGCTATGAGTCCTGAGCGTAGGCGCGCGTCGTGCGGTTGATCGGACTGGGGGCTGCGCACGCTGCCCTGCACGGGCCTGACCACCTCGTCGGCATGGGAGAGCACGGGCCCGAACCCTTCGGGCGCCAAGCGGAGCAAGACATCCGAGCGGTCCACGAGCCGCGCGGCTACCACGTGGACGATCTCCAGCTCGCGCTGGACATGACCCTCGACGGCGAGAAGACGGGCTTGCATGACGATCCTGCGGAAGGTTTCCAGCACCTTAGGCCAGACGACAAGATTTATGGTGCCCGTCTCGTCCTCCAGCGTGACGAAGCACACGCCCTTGGCCGATCCGGGCCTTTGGCGCACAAGCACAAGTCCCGCAAGCTTCACGCGCTGAAATGGCCGGGTGCCCGCCAGATCGGCTGCGGCGATATAACCTTGGGCCGAGAGCGAACGCCGCAGAAAGCTCAGGGGGTGCGCCTTGAGCGAGAGTCGCAGCGTCTGATAATCGGCGACGACGTGCTCGGACAGCGGCATCGGGGGGAGCGGGACGGGAGACTCGACGCCTTCGTCGGGAGCGCCATGGAACAGCGGCAGGTCGGAAGTGTCGCGGAGGGAGCGGGCCTCCCATAACGCCTGGCGGCGGTCGAGCCAGAGGGTACGCAGGGCGTCGGCCTCGGCCAGTTGCCGGATCGAGGCGACGGCGAGGCCCGTGCGGCGCTGAAGGTCGGGGAGATCGCGGAAAGGCGCCTCCCGCGCCGCGAGAAGGCGCGTGACGGCGGCCCGGGGCAGGCCCGAGACAGTGCGCAGGCCGAGCCGCACCGACAGGCCACCCTGCCCGTCTGGGACCAGCGTCGTGTCCCAATCCGAGAGGTTTGCATCGGGCGGACGCACCTCGACCCCGTGGTCGCGCATGTCGCGCACGATCTGAGCGGGGGCGTAGAAGCCCATGGGCTGAGAATTCAGAAGCGCCACCCCGAAGGCCGCCGGGAAATGGCACTTGAGCCAAGAGGAGACATAGACGAGGAGCGCGAAGCTCGCAGCGTGGCTTTCGGGAAAACCATACTCGCCGAAGCCCTTGATCTGATCGAAGCAGCGGCGGGCGAAGGCCTTGTCGTAGCCGCGCTCGACCATGCGGCCCACCATCTTATCCTGAAGGCGGTCGATCTGTCCGCGCGAGCGGAAGGTGGCCATGGCCTTGCGCAGTTCGTTCGCCTCGGCGGGGGTGAAGCGGGCGGCCTCAATGGCGATGCGCATGGCCTGCTCCTGAAAGATCGGCACGCCCAGGGTGCGGCCGAGGATGGTCTTCAGTTCGGCCGGATCGTGCGGCGAGGCGGGCGAGGGATACTCGACGGTCTCCCTCCCTTCGCGGCGGCGGAGATAGGGATGCACCATGTCGCCCTGGATCGGGCCGGGGCGGACGATGGCGACTTCAATGACAAGGTCGTAGAAGGTGCGCGGGCGCAGGCGGGGCAGCATGTTCATCTGCGCCCGGCTCTCGACCTGAAACACGCCGAGGGAGTCGCCTTTGGACAGCATGGCATAGACGCGGGGATCCTCTTGCGGGATGCTCGCGAGGTTGTGCTGCACCCCGTGATGCGCTGCCACGAGGTCGAGCGCCTTGCGGATGCAGGTCAGCATCCCCAGCGCCAGGATGTCCACCTTCAGGATGCCAAGCGCGTCGATGTCGTCCTTGTCCCATTCGATGAAGGAGCGGTCTGGCATGGCGCCGTTGCCGACGGGGACCGTCTCGATCAGCGGGCGCTCGGTCAGGATGAAGCCCCCGACATGCTGGCTTAGGTGCCGAGGCATGCCGATGAGTTGGGAGGCGAGCTTGACCGCCATCCGTAGCAGGGGATCGGACAGGTCGAGCCCGGCCTCCTTCACGTTCCGTTCGGTCACCTCGGTTCCCCACGAGCCCCAGACGGTGCGCGCGAGAGCGCCAGTCATATCCTCGGAGAGCCCCAACACCTTGCCCACCTCGCGGATGGCGGAGCGCGGGCGGTAGTGGATCACGGTCGCACAGAGGCCGGCGCGGTCGCAGCCGTACTTGCGGTAGATGTGCTGGATGACCTCCTCGCGCCGTTCGTGCTCGAAGTCGACGTCTATGTCAGGGGGCTCGTGGCGTTTCTCGGAGATGAAACGCTCGAAAAGAAGTTGGTGCTGGGCAGGGTCCACAGCGGTGATTCCCAGGACGTAGCAGACGGCCGAGTTGGCGGCCGAGCCGCGTCCCTGACAGAGGATCGACGTCCAGGGGCGACCGGAGCCGTCTCCCTCGCGGGCGAAGCGGATGATGTCGTGAATGGTCAGGAAGTAGCGAGCGAGGTCGCGCCGGGCGATGAGCGCCAATTCCTTGCGCAGCGTCGCGACCACCTCTCCCGGTACCCCGCCAGGATAGCGGCGCCCGGCGCCCGCCCAGGTGAGCGCCTCCAGATGGGACTGCGGCGTTGCGCCTTTGGGAACTACCTCGCTCGGGTATTCGTAGGCCAGTTCGCTCAGCGAAAAGGCGCAGGCATCCGCCACCTGCCGGGCGGCGCGGATGGCGCTGGGCCATTCGGCGAAGAGGCGGAGCATCTCCTGCGGACTTTTCAGGTGCCGCTCGGCATTGGGTTCGAGCAGGAGCCCTGCCCCTGAGAGACGCACCTTTTCGCGGATGCAGGTCATCATGTCTTGGAGCGGGCGGCGAGCGGCCTCATGATAGAGTACGTCGTTGGTGGCGAGGATGCCGATGCCCGCGCTCCTGGCCATGTGATCGAGCGCATTAATCCGCGCCCGGTCCTCGCCTCGATAGAGATAGCTCGCCGCGACATGGCGGAGCGTCGGCAGGCGGCGGGCCAGCGCGCGGAGCCTTTGAGGAAAGCCGGCGAGATCGGCGGGCGGGACGAGGATGAGCTGGAGCCCTTCGGCATACCCGGCGAGGTCGTCGAGTGTCAGATCGCAGGCGCCCTTTCTCTGCCGCTCGCCGTCGGCATCCCTCATCCTGCCATGGGACAGAAGCCGCGACAGCCGGCCATAGGCCGCGCGGTCACGCGGGTAGGCCAGAAACTCCTCGCCCGAGAGAAGGACAAGGCGGCAGCCGATAACAGGGCGCAGCCTCGCCTTGGTCGCCTCCGCATGAAGCCGAACCACGCCAGCCAGAGTGTTGCAGTCGGCTACGCCCAAGGCGTCGTAGCCCAGTTGCCACGCGGTCGTGGCAAAGTCCAAGGCCTCCGAAGCTCCACGCAGAAAGCTGAAGCACGTCGTGAGCCCCAGCTCCACGAAGGGCGCGCGAGGGTTCGGAGCAAGGTCGTTCTCTTCCGCCAGGGTGCGCTTGGGATGGTGGCGTTCGACGTCGGGCATCGCGGGTCAGGCCGGAGGGACGAGGCGTCTTGAGAAGCATCGCGGACGCTTGCGGGGGTGGCCGTGGCTCATCCGAAGATCCCCTGCACGAACCAGCGGGGCGTCCCGCCCCGGCCGTCGTCGGGCAGCCCTTCGCGGTAGAGCCAGAAGCGCCGCCCCTCGTGGTCCTCGACGCGGTAGTAGTCGCGCAGGCGCGTGCCGGGCCGATCGCGCCACCATTCGGGAGAGATCCGCTCCGGCCCGGCGAAGCGGGTCACCCGGTGGGTCACGCGCCACCAGGTGAACTGCGCACCCCGCCCTGTTTGGCGCGCAGGGCCAGCCGCTTGGTGGCGGTGAAGTCGAGCGCCGGGGGATCGCCCCAGACCTCGCCCACCA
>NZ_VDFV01000108.1 GCF_006152145.1 Rubellimicrobium roseum
GCCTCCCGTTTGGCAACCTTGAATCACTCGCCGACCAGCTAGGGAATCCTCAAACGTCAACAAGCCCTAGATGGCCTCGACGATCTCCAAGAGGTCCTTCGTCGCTGCTGAGCCAGCCCGGGCAGGACACAAAGAGTGTTTGTGCTTTTTGGTGGCGTGACTGCTCTCTGGCACTGATCGTTTCGGAGTGTCTTGTCGACCCGCTCTGGCTCGCTTAGAGGGGCGCGGTTGACCTTGGTCTGAGACGCCGAGCCTCCTCATGACATCCTTGCGGGATCGCCTGCGCGCCGACACGGCGCCTTGGCACGAGCGCGTTGACCGCGCCTACACAACCCTTGACCTGCGCCAGGCGGCCGACCTTGGGACGTTCCTTGCAGCGCAGCTGTCCGTTCTGCTCGCCATCCGATGCCGACCAGGGTCACATGCCGAGGCTGCAGAAGCACTTCGGACGCACATGGTTACGGCGCTTCGGGCCGACCTGCATCATCTGGACCGGGCTCCTGCCCTGCCCCGACAGGCCCGCCGGTTCGACGCCACCTCCGTCCTCTACATCCTTCTCGGCTCGGGCCTCGGAACACGGGTTCTGCACCGACGCTGGCTGGAGGCCACGGATCCGGCGGTCAAGGGCGCCGGCTCTTATCTTGGCCTCGCGTCGCCCTTGGACGCTTGGCGCGCCCTCTGCGGCGAGTTGCTGCAGCGTCCGCCTCAGGGCGCCGAGGCCGACCGCGTCGTGGGGGATGCATGCCTCCTCTTTGACCTCCACCTCGGGGCACTCTCTGCCCTGGACCCTGCTGCCCAGGGAGAGCCTTATGCTGCATGACCAGATGGCCGGAGACGATCGCCTGCCCGACCTGTCGGAATGCGCCCGCGAGCCCATCCAGTTCCTGGGCCATGTGCAGGCCTTCGGCTGCCTTCTGGTCATCTCCAACGACTGGGTGATCCAGAACGCTTCGGTCAACACGGCGGAGATCCTTGGCCTCGCCGCAAGCGACCTGATCGGAACGCGCCTTGTGGAGCATCTGCCGCTTCGGGCCATGCACGACCTTCGCGGCAAGCTCCAGACGCTGAGCAATGGCGACGACAGCGGCCGGGTGTTCGGGGTCGACCTGCGTGGCGACGGGGAGCGGTTCGATGTGGCCCTGCACCGGGCAGGGCTGAGCTATATCATCGAGTTCGAGCGGAAGACCAGCGACCGCCAGCGCGATGACATGGCCCTGGTTCAACCTCTCCTGGCGCGGGTCCGCAAGGGGCGGACCGCGAGCGAGATGTGCCAGGCGGGTGCCCGCGCTCTTACGGCCCTCACCGGCTTCGCCCGCGTGATGGTCTACCGTTTCGAGCCGGACCGGAACGGGGTGGTCATTGCCGAAAGCCGGGCCGAGGGCATGGACAGCTACCTGGGCCTGCACTTCCCGGCGGGCGACATCCCGCCCCAGGCGCGGGCTCTCTACACCAAGAGCCTCCTTCGTATCATTGCCGACGCGGACGCCCCCGTGTCGCCCATCGTGCCAGACCGCGACCCCGAAGGGCAGCCCGTAGACCTGTCGCTTGCGGTGACGCGCGCCGTATCGCCCATCCACCTCGAGTACCTGCGCAATATGGGAGTTCGGGCCAGCATGTCGGTCTCGATCCTGCGGGATGGCGAACTCTGGGGTTTGATGGCCTGCCACCATCCGGAGCCGCACCACATCGACTACGAGACCCGCTCGGCGGTGGAGCTGTTTACGCAACTCTTCTCGTACGAACTCAACCTTTGTGAGGAGCGGGTTGAGCGCGAGCGGGTGGGTCGCGCCCATGACCTGCACGAACGCCTCGTCATGCTGTTCGAGGCCGGGCTCGATTTCAGCACGGGGCTGGAGCAGATCGCCAACGAGATTGGCGACGTCATCGACTTCGACGGCCTGGCCCTTTGCAGTGGCGGTCGCTACTGCGCCCAGGGTCATGCGCCCACCGAGGCGGAGTTCGCGCAGCTTGAGCGCCACCTGGCTCGGGCTCCTGCGGGCCGTGTCTTCGTCACAGAGCATCTGGAGCAGGCCTGCCTAGGCGCGGTGGCGCCGGAGCGGCAGATCGGTGGACTTCTGGCGCTGCCCCTCAAGCAGCACCCCCGCCGGTTCCTCATGCTGTTCCGTCGCGAGGTGACGCGGAACGTGGTCTGGGCCGGCAACCCGGACAAGATGGTCCGGGATGGTGGACGCATCCACCCGCGCAAGAGCTTCGCCGCCTGGGCCGAGACCGTGCGCGGCCGCAGCGCACCTTGGACACCGGCCGAGCGGCGCGCAGCGGAGGTCGTACGCATCACCCTTCTCGAGCTGGTCCTGAAGCTCACCTCCGACCAGAACGTCGCCGGTCAGAAGCGCAGCCGCAAGCAGGAGGTGCTGATCTCCGAGCTCAACCACCGTCTGCGCAACGTCTTTGGCCTGGTCAGCGGCATCGTGGCCCAAGCCGACCCGAATGGAGAAGCCGGCGGACGCATCCGCGCGCTCGCCCGCGCAAACGACCAGCTCACCCGGGCACGGCAGGGGCGTTTCTCGCTGGCGGACCTGATCCGGGACGAGGTGGCTGCCTTTGCGCCCAACCCCCAGCGTGTGCAGATCGAGGGGGGCGACGCGCGGCTGCCAGCGGCTGTGGGCGACACCCTGTCGCTCGTTGTTCATGAGTTGGTGACCAACTCCGTCAAGTACGGGGCCTTGGGGGCTCCGGCGGGTGAGGTGGGCATTGTGTTCGCGCCCAAAGCCGCAGGTGGGGTTGAGTGGGTGTGGCAAGAGCGCGGCGGCCCGCCCGTTGTCCAGCCCGAGCGCGTAGGCTTTGGAAGCACGCTGATCAGCCGCTCCATTCCTCACGAACTCGGCGGCGAGGCCGAGATCGACTACCATCCCAACGGCCTGCGCGCCCGCTTCTGCCTGCCTTCGCAACACGCAGAGCACGTGCCCGACCGATCAAGCGTGCCTGCGGGCTCAGGGAGCAAGCCCAAAGTGGTCCCCCGCCCAAGCGTTCGCCTGTCGGGAACGGCCCTGGTGGTGGAGGACAACCTGATCATCGCCATGAACGCGGCCGATGCCTTGCGTGGTCTGGGCGCCCAGGAGGTGCTGACGGCCGGCAGCCCCGCCGAGGCGCTTAAGATCATCGACCGGCATGTGATCAGCTTGGCCATCCTGGATGTGGACTTGGGTGGCCAGACCTCCGCCCCTGTGGCGGAACGTCTGAAGGAAGTCGGGGTCCCCTACCTGCTGGCCACGGGCTACGATGCCGAACAGGCGGCCCGGGAGGCGAGCGTCCCTGTCGCTCATGTCCTCAGCAAGCCTTACAGCAACGATGGTATCGGCGATATCCTGTCCCGGATGAGAGATGGCTGACAATCGGACGCGGAGGCGTAGGTAGCAAATCGGCCAAGATCCATGATCGCTGTGCGCGTTTCCTCCGTTTGGCAGGTATGAGAAGGCTGCAGGCTCGCCGCCCTAAAAATGTTTGATCCTGGCGAGGTCACCCACGTAGAGTACCGGATCATCCGGCCGGTCGACGGCAGCGTTCGCTGGCTTCGGGACACGAGCTTCCCCATTCGCGACGACGCCGGCGCGGTGATCCGGATCGGGGGGATCACCGAGGGCTCCGTTGCAAACTCTGACCAAGGGCAAGGTGAGGTAAGCGGTTGGCTCATGGCCGGTCAGACTAGGCCGAAGGCCCGATGTACGAGGCTCACCTCGCCGGCGACGCCAGGCAGGTAGCGAAAGAGGGAGCCCT
>NZ_VDFV01000109.1 GCF_006152145.1 Rubellimicrobium roseum
TCTCGCTAGCCCAGCATGCCCCCACGAACTATCATTGACCCCGGAACCGTGATCGGGGGCTGGCCAGAGCGGGTGACGGAGACGCTGGGCCTCCTCTAAGCCGACCACTTCCCCTACCGTCAGCCGGCCACCGCGCGGGGCGTGCGGCGCAGCCCGCTGCACGAGCACCTTAAGGCGCGCGGGGCCGTGTTCGGCGAGACCGCCGGATGGGAGCGGGCCAACTGGTTCGCCCGGAACGGGCAGGAGCGCGAGTACCGCTACACCTGGGCCCGCCAGAACTGGTTCGAAAACCAGCGCGAGGAGCACATGGCATTGCGCACCGGCGTGGGCCTCCTCGACATGTCGTCCTTCGGCAAGATCCGCGTGGAAGGCCCAGGGGCGCTTCCGTTCCTCCAGCGGGTCTGCGCAGGCCAGATCGACGTGGCCGTGGCACGGATTGTCTACACGCCGATGCTGAACGCCCGCGGTTGTATCGAGAGCGACCTGACGGTGACGCGCCTGTCCGAGACGGCGTTCCTGCTCGTGGTGCCGGGCGCGACGCTGCAGCGCGACCTGGCTTGGCTGCGGCGGCACCTCGGGGATGATCTGGCCGTCATCACTGACGTGACCGCGGCCGAAGCCGTGCTGCCGCTCATGGGGCCAAAGGCGCGCGAGGTGCTGGCCGCCGTGTCGCCCAACGACTTCTCCAATGAGGCCTTCCCGTTCGGGACCGCGCGAGAGGTCGAGATCGGCATGGGTCTGGCACGCGCACACCGCATGACCTACGTGGGCGAGCTCGGCTGGGAGCTGTACGTCTCCTCTGATCAGGCTGCGCATGTCTGGGAAGTGCTAGTGGAGGCAGGCGAGTCCTTGGGGCTCAAGCTCTGCGGCCTGCATGCGATGGACAGTTGCCGGATCGAGAAGGCTTACCGGCACTGGGGCCACGACATCACGGACGAGGACCACGTACTCGAGGCAGGCCTGGGTTTCACGGTCAAGATGGCGAAGGGCGACTTTCTCGGACGCGAGGCCGTCCTGAGGAAGCGCGAAGCCGGCCTGTCGCGCCGGCTCATGCAGTTCCGCCTGACCGACCCCGAGTCGCTTCTGTTCCACAACGAGCCCATCCTCCGGGACAACCGCATCGTGGGCCAGCTCTCATCGGGCAACTACGGACATGCGCTGGGAGGAGCGATGGGCCTGGGCTACGTGCCTTGCCGCGAGCCCGGCGAGCCCGAGGCTGAGATGCTGGCCTCCCGCTATCAGGTCGAAGTGGCCGGACGGCTGGTGGAGGCTCAGGCGAGCCTGACGCCGATGTATGATCCCAGATCCGAGCGGGTCAGGGCCTGACGGCGTCACTGCCCGCGGTTCTCGATCCAGGCATCGATGATCTTCGCTGTCACCGCGAGGCTTTCAAGCCGTCGCTTCGGGCTGCGGGGTTCACTCGACAGAAGTCATGGGCTCATCCGTCTGACCTTCTTCCCTCATCCAGCGTTCGGACCTGGCCAGGCCCTGCCAGCCCACGGCCGCCTCGACGTTCCTGGCCATATGCAGGACGAGGGCGTCATCTCCGGGCCGGCCCGCGAACTGCACCGCCACCGGCAAGCCGCGGTCGCTGACCGTCACGGGCAGTACCGCCGCGGGCTGCCCGGCCAGGTTGGCCGGCGTGGCGAACGGCGCAAAGCCATAGCCGCGCTCGATCCATCGCCCGAGGTCACGACCACATGCCTCGAAGGTCAGCAAGCCGAGTAGCGGGGGGTCCTCGCTCAGCGCGGGGGAAAGCACGAGGTCGAGCCCCTCCATCGAGCGCCCGATGGCCTGCGCGGCCGCTGTCATGGCAAGGCGGGCCCGGAGATGGTCGAGGGCGGAAAGATCCTCGGCCAGTTCGAGTAGCGCCCAGGTCATGGGCTCGAGCTCATCTCGGCGCGGCTCGCGCCCGATCTCCTTGGCCCGCTCGCGCACGAGATGCAGGACGTCAGGCGTCCAGAGTGCGTCGAACCAGGCGCCCCCTCCAGCTTCGGGCGGGTAGCCATAAGGCTCGACCCGGCGCCCCATCGCTTCGATCAGCTCGGCGACGTGCTCGACCGCGGCGACCTGCGCCGCGCTGGCCCGGCGGCCGAAGGCGTCCTCGACCGTCACCCCGATCCGCAGGGGCGCGAGCGGCGCGTCAAGCGCGGCCAGGAACCCGCCCGGGGGCGGCCGACGTCCAAGCCGCGTGCCCGCGTCCGGTCCGGCCGTAAGGTCGAGGGCGGCGGCGCTGTCGCGCACGGTGCGCGTGAGCACGTGGTCGGCGTCGAGCCCGCCCGCGATCTCCTCCCACCAGGGGCCTAGCGGGTTGAGCCCCACCGAGGGCTTGAAGCCGAACACGCCGCAGCATGCAGCAGGGATGCGAATGGAGCCGCCGAGGTCGGTGCCGTGCGCGAGTGGCACCATCCCTGCCGATACGGCCGCTGCGGCCCCACCGCTGGAGCCACCGACGGTGGCGCCCAGGCTCCAGGGATTGCGGCAGGGGCCATAGGCCAAGGGCTCCGTCGTGAAATCGGCCGCGAATTCGGGCGTGTTCGTGGTCCCGAGGATGACAAGCCCGGCCTCGCGCCAACGCCGCACCAGGGTGCTGTCTCCCCTGGGGGTTGCGCCAGCAAAGAAGCGTGAAGCGAAGCGCGTGGGCAGCGCCGAGGAGTAGAGGTTCACGTCCTTGAGGAGGAAGGGCACGCCCCAGAGCGGCCCCGGCGCCTCGGGCCGTTCCCGATCCATCCGGTCGGCCTCGGCCCGGGCCGCGACGAAGCGCTCGTCCACTACGGCGTTCAGATGCGGGTTGAGCCGCTCAATCGTGTCGATGGCGGCATCCACCGCCTCCCGCACCGACAGCTCCCGTCGGGCGATCCGGGCAGCCAGCCCGAGGCCATCCTCGGCGGCAAGGTCGTCGGGAGTGATCATAGGCAGGCTCTGGTTTGATTAAGGTAAGGCCGGGGCAACGCAAGACCGCTCCGGGCCGAATGGATGGAGCAAGGTTGGGCTGGGAACAACAAGCGTTGACTACATGGCCAAGATCACCTCCACTGCGGGGTCCGGGCTCGCCCTTGCAAGCCGTTACTGCGGTGCCCGAAGAACAAAGGATGCAGGGCGCGCCGCTTCAGTCTCACTCGAGCGCCACTGGCCGGTAGTGGCGCATCTCAGCTATGTCGGGCACGAACGGCCGTACCAACGCCAGGAACGGCGGAAAGTGCGGCCCTCGGCGGAAGCCCTGAAGGTGAGCCTCGGCCGAACTCCAGGTCAGCCGCACGATGACGGCGCCCGGGTCCACCTCGCACACGGCCACTTCCTGGGACAGGCACTCGGGCGCGGCGCGCAGGTGAATGGCAGCGGCGCGGTACGCGTCCATGATGGCTTGCGCACGGCGCGGCTCGGCTTGGTAGCGGATGTACTCAACGATCATGCGAGCGCACCTCCGTCGTCGAAGGTTGCCCGCCGTCGGGTGCTGATCAACTACCCGGGCGGGCAGGTCTCAAGGCGCGATCTGTTGATCAGCATGGAATAAGGACCCCGCTTCCGGGGTGATCGGCGTCCAAACGGGACCCCTTTGGCGCA
>NZ_VDFV01000110.1 GCF_006152145.1 Rubellimicrobium roseum
GGGCCCGCCCGGACCGAACACCCCCCCCCGGAACAGCCAGCCGGGTGGCCCAGACCCGGGGAGCAGGTCAGGTGTGACCTTGGACACAGTCGCGCTTGGGCGAGCGGACGGGGGTTTCCGAAGTGCCGTCGCCATGGACTCCACACTGGCGTGACGCAAGGCGGGACGCCGAACTGGCGAGCGAAGACGCGGGCATCTTTGGCCGTGCAAGGGGAACCGCTGTCGATAAGCATCTCGGCCGGTGGCAGCGCCCGGCCGCCGGAACGCGTCTCGACGGCCTCCGCTGCATGTTCCGCCGATCCGAACCGCCGATCCCGGCGCGCGACCCGGGTGAGCACTTCGCGGTCGTAGGCGTCGATAGCAGGCACACCTCGGACCACATCCCTGTTCCAGGCCACCTGGGACCTCGACGCCGTCCGAGCAGCCGCGCAGGCCCGAGCGTCGGGTCACGCCATTGCCGTCGTGAGCGAGGTCCGACCGGGGGTTGTGGCCGGCCAGAGAAGGCTGGGGCCGGCTTGCTGCGCCAGAACCGATCTTGGGGACCCGGCGCGACCCCGCCCCCCCGGAGCGGCCGGTCCGGCCCGCCGCGATCAGGCGATCGGGCAGGGGCATCCGGGCAGAAACCAGCGGCAGTGCCGGCCCCCGTCAGGGCTCCCGTCGGCCATGCTCTCAGCATCAGAAATCGCCACGGGCTCGGCCCATGCTCCTGCCTCCTTGGTTAAGCCCAGGTGCCCAAGTGAAATGGAGCCTGATGAGCTCGGCTGAAGTGAAGACGGGCAGCTTCACTTTAGCTGCACACCCCAATGGTCACCCCTGGTTACATCGGCAGGTCTACCACCTCAGTGGATGCTAGCCCGGACCTTGGCCTCGATAATGGCGAGAGGTATGGTTGCCGCTTATTTCTTCCCTCGCCAGCAGGATCTTCGATGGCCCAAGACGCCGCCCGCCGCATCCCTCACCTCATTGCTGCAGAGATAGGCGCAGGGCACGCGCAGGTGGCTGCCGCCGTCGCGCTGCTGGACACGGGAGCCACAGTCCCGTTCATCGCCCGTTATCGCAAGGAGGCAACGGGCGGACTGGACGATACGCAACTCCGCACCCTGTCCGAGCGCCTTACCTATCTGCGTGAACTTGAGGCGCGACGCACGGCAATCCTGCAGTCGATTGCCGAGCAGGGGAAGATGACGAACGTCCTCGCCAGCGCTCTCCAGGCGGCCACGACCAAGGCCGAACTTGAGGACATCTATCTCCCCTACAAACCCAAACGCCGGACGCGCGCGATGATCGCGCGCGAGAACGGGCTTCAGCCTCTGCTCGAAGCAATTCTTGCCGACCGTGCCGCTGACCCCACGGCACTGGCACGGCCCTTTGTTACCGAGGCCGTCCCTGACACCAAGGCTGCGCTGGACGGCGCGCGCGACATTCTGGGAGAGGGGCTTGCCGAGAATGCCGATCTTCTAGGTCGCCTGCGAAGCCATATGAGGCAGGTTGCCAAGCTGTCAGCCAAGGTGGTCGAGGGCAAGGAAGCCGAAGGCGCCAAGTTCTCGGACTACTTCGCCCATTCCGAGCCCTGGGCCAGCGCGCCTTCGCACCGAGTGTTGGCATTGCTCCGGGGGCGGAACGAAGGGGTGCTTGCACTGGATCTTGAGATCGACGCCGATGCGGCCCGTACTGAGAGCCCGGCCGAGCGCGCCTGTGCGGCCGCGCTGAATGCCCGGGGGGCCGGTCCAGGGGACAGATGGCTGCGCGAAGCGGCGAGCTGGGTCTGGCGCGTGAAGATCCGGACGAGTCTGTCGATCGACCTCATGACTGAACTGCGCGAGCGTGCCGAAGAGGAGGCCATCCGCGTCTTCGCCCGCAATCTCAAGGACCTGCTCCTTGCGGCGCCGGCCGGGGGCAAGGTCACCATGGGCCTTGACCCCGGCATCCGGACCGGCGTGAAGGTCGCAGTGGTAGATGCGACTGGCAAGGTCGTGGCGACCGACACGGTCTATCCCTTCCAGCCGCGGAACGACCTGCGGGGAGCACAGGTCACGCTGGCCCGTCTCATCGCGGCGCACCGGGTCCGTCTCATCGCCATCGGCAATGGCACCGCGAGCCGCGAGACCGAACGGATGGTGGCCGACCTCCTGACGGCGTCGCCGGGCAACGACAAGCCGGTCAAGGTGATCGTCAACGAAGCCGGAGCCTCGGTCTACTCGGCCTCTGAACTGGCTGCCAAGGAATTCCCCGACCTTGACGTGTCGCTGCGCGGGGCCGTGTCCATCGCCCGCCGCCTGCAGGATCCGCTTGCGGAACTTGTGAAGATCGAGCCCAAGTCGATCGGCGTGGGTCAGTACCAGCACGACGTGGACCAAGGCCGACTGGGCCGGTCGCTCGAGGCGGTGGTGGAGGATGCGGTCAATGCGGTCGGCGTCGATCTCAACACCGCCTCGGCGCCGCTGCTCGCGCGGGTCTCGGGCTTGGGGACCTCTCTGGCGGCAGCAATCGTGGCGCATCGAGATGGCAACGGCCCGTTCCGCACCCTGCGCGAGCTTCTCAAGGTGTCGCGCCTTGGCCCCAAGGCTTTCGAGCAGGCGGCAGGCTTTCTGCGGATTCCCGGAGGCGAGGAACCGCTCGACGCTTCAGCCGTCCACCCCGAGGCCTACGAGGTGGCGCGCAAGATCGTGAAGGCCTGCGGGCGCGATATCCGCAGTCTGATAGGCGACGCGACGGCCTTTCAGGGTGTGGACCCGCACGCCTTCGTGGACGAGCGCTTTGGTCTGCCTACGGTCAAGGACATCTTGGCGGAGCTGGAAAAGCCGGGACGTGATCCCCGGCCTTCGTTCCGAACTGCCACCTTTGCGGATGGCGTGAACGAGATCGGTGATCTGACGCCAGGAATGCTCCTAGAGGGAACGGTCACCAACGTCGCGGCCTTCGGCGCCTTCGTGGACATCGGCGTGCACCAGGACGGTCTGGTGCATGTAAGTCAGCTCGCTGATCGCTTCGTGAAGGATCCGTACGAGGTGGTGAAGGCCGGTGATGTCGTGAAGGTCCGCGTGGTCGAGGTGGATGTCGCGCGCAAGCGCATCGGTCTGACCATGCGAAGCGATTCTGTCGAGGCGCGGGAGCAGGCGCGCCAGCGCGGACCTGTCAAGGAGAGAGTCCCTACGCGCGGGCCGTCCTCGGTGGGCCCCAAGTCAGGCGCCTCGGCCGGCAATCCCTTCGCCGATGCACTGAAAGGCAAGTTTGGCCGTTGACCGAAGTGCCTGCGAATGCAGCTCATTGGCTTGCTGAGCCTGGGCCTATCTTGAGCACGTTCTGACGTGGCGCTCAGGCTGAAGCCCGTCACGCCTCATGGACGGCATCGCGATGTCGATATTTGACACCGCCTCGTG
>NZ_VDFV01000111.1 GCF_006152145.1 Rubellimicrobium roseum
ATGCGTAGCAAGGGGATGCGTTGCGTGCCCGGCCTTGGTTCAGGTCACACATCGGCGCTCTGATAGTAGCGCCCACGCTGCGGACCCAAAGTCCTTACCCGGAGATCGCCTGGGCAACCTGCTGGGGATCGACAGGCTTCTCGCAGATCGGGATGTCGGCGTAGCGCTCGGGAATGGCACCCCGGTCGTATCCCGTGGCGAACACGACGGGCACACCGCGCACTCGGAGCGCATCGGCCAGCGTGTAGGCCATCTCGCCTTGCAGGTTCATGTCGAGGAGAGCGCCGTCGAGCCGCTCCGTCCGCTCGATCAGGTCCATGGCATCGGAGAGACTGGCCGCCGGACCTACCACCGTGGCGCCCGCTCCTTCGAAGATGGCCGCGAAGTCGTCGGCAATGAAGAAGTCATCCTCGACAATGAGGATGCACCGTCCGGCAAGGGTCTTAGGGCTGGCCATGGCTCATTCTAGCGAGCCACTGGCGCCCGGTCGAGCGGCAGGTCAATGGTGCAGCGGAGTTCCGTCGACCCAAGCTCGTAGGTGGTCGTGGCCCCAAGGGAGTAGGGCAGCGCCCGTTCGATGAGCCGCCGTCCGTAGCCGCCGCCACGTTCAGCGGCAAACTGGTCTGCTTCCGTCGGCGACAGGTCCTCCTCCCGCCAGTCGATGAAGGCTCGCCGCTCGCCCTCGACCTCCCGCAGGCGCCATTCCACGCTGAGCCGGCCCCCGCCCTCCGAGAGCGCCCCATACTTCCGGGCGTTGGTGGCCAGTTCATGCACGACCAGGGCCACGGTCTGCACGATGGTGGGCCGGATGCGGACCCAAGGCCCGTCGATGCGGACGTGCTCACCCTCCTTGGCCCCGAGCGCATCGAGTTCCAGCGTGAGGAGCGCCCGCAGGGTGATGGGCTCTTCCTGGGACCGGGACAGCAGGCCCTGCACCCGCGAGAGAGCGGCCATGCGGTGGCTGAACTCCTCCCGGAACGCCTCGGTCGGCCCCGTGTGGGCCATGGTCTGGTTAGCGATGGAGTTCACCACGCCGATGAGGTTCCTCGTGCGGTGCTGAAGCTCGGTCACCAGAACTTGTAGGCGCTCTCGGGTCTCCACCTCCTCGGTCGTGTCATGGGAGAGGCCGCCGATCCGCTGCACCCGCCCGTCCGCATCCCTCAGCGGGAAGTCGGTGTTGCGGATCCAGCGGGTCTGGCCGTCCGAGGGGCGGATGACCCGGTAGGTCTCGGTGGCGTTCTCGCCCGCGCGCACCCGGCGAAGCAGGTCCAGCACCCGCTCGCGGTCCTCCGGGTGGATCAGCTCCATCCAGCGGTAGACATGGTTGCCGCGCAGGGCCTCCTCGCGGGGGAGGCCGTAGACCTGCTCATAGGCGGGGCTCAGGTATTCGTAGGCCAGGCTCTCGGAGTCGCGGATCCACAGCACGTCCGACGACGCCTCGCCGAACTGCTGGAAGCGCTCCTCGCTCTCGCGCAGGGCCTCCTCGGTGGCCCGCCGCTCGGTCACGTCCTGGCCCACCTTGACGAAGCCCGTCTCCGTGCCGTCCGGGCCGGTGAGCGGACGCGCCACCCCGTCGATGAACACGCGCGAGCCGTCCTTGCGCACGTGCCAGCGCACGTTGGGAGCATGGCCCTTCTCGCGAGCCTCCTGCCGTTCTTTCGCCGGCACGCCCTCGGCGCGGTCCTCGGGCGTGTAGGTCATCTCCATGGGCTGGCCTACGGCCTCCTCGGCCGTCCAGCCGAAGATCTCCTGCGCCCCCTTGGGCCAGATCACGATCCGGCCGTCTGTGTCGGTGGTGAAGATGGCGTAGTCGGTCGCCGTCTCCACGATGGCGCGGAAGCGTTCCTCGGACGAGCGCAACTCGGTCAGCTTGAGCAGGCGGTCGATCACCGGACCCAGGATGGTGGCGTAGGTGCGCAGGAACTCGATGTCACCCTGGTCAAAGTCGCGGGCCTGGGTGTCGTCGACTTGGAGGAGGCCATAGGCGCGCCTGCCGGGCCGGAAAACGGGCACGTTGACGAGCGCCACCACGCCTGCCTCCTTCATGAAGGGCGGGACGTCGAAGCGGTCCTCCTTCGAGATGTCCTGGGTGATGACCGGCTCGCCCAACTTGATGGCAAAGGTCTCCGAGGAGTGCTCCTCCATAGGCAGATGCACATGGCCCACCACGTCGGAAGCCCAGCCCACGCCGGCGCGCACGAAGAGGCTCTGGCCGCCCTCCTCAATCTCCAGCACCTTGGCGCGACCCGTGCCCAGCGCCTCGCCCACGAGCCGGCACGCCTCCTGCAACACCGCATTGAGGTCCTCGGACTGGAGCGCCACGTCACCGAAGTCGGCCAAGACCTTGCGCTGCTTCAGCAGCACCTCGCTCCTGTCCCGATCCGGCATGGCGGCCCACCTACTGCATCCGGCCCGAGTGGCCTCGGGAGAGAACGGACGCACTTGGCATTGAGTTTCCCAGCGACACGGGAAGGGCAAGACACTGGTCCAGTCGGATCACGCTCACAGCCAGAACAGGACAACCGCCGCCAAGGCGCAGGCGGACAGGAACACCTTGGCGCAGCGGTCGTAACGCGTGGCGATACGGCGCCAGTCCTTCAAGCGAGCGAACATGTTCTCGATCCGATGCCTTTGACGGTAGAGGACTGGGTCGTGAGGGACGGGATCCTTGCGCCCTTTGCGCGAGGGGATGCAGGGGGTGATGCCACGGTCCGCCAAGGCCCAGCGGAACCAGTCTGCGTCATAGCCCCGGTCGGCGATCAGCACCTTGGCCTGAGGCAGCGAGGAGAACAGGGCTTTGGCGCCGAGATAGTCGCTCCGGTGTCCTGCACTCAGGAACATGCCGATCGGCCGACCCTTCTCATCGGCGGTGACGTGGAGCTTGGAGTTCAGCCCGCCCTTTGTGCGACCAATGATACGGCCGCGCTTGTCGCCGCAGCCCCCTTTTGAGTGCGCAGACTTGCGGCCGTGCGGTGCGCCTTCAGATGCGTTGCGTCGATCATCATGGTCTCGGCCTGCTGACCTCGGGCCGCCATCTCCAGCAGCATTCGCGCAAACACGCCCATGCGGCTCCAGCGGAGCCAACGATTGTAGAGCGTCTTGGGTGGCCCATAGGCGGCCGGCGCGTCGCGCCAGCGCAGGCCATTGCGATTCACGAAGATGATGCCACTGAGCACCCGTCTGTCGTCCACCCGACCCCGGCCGCGCGACTTCGGAAAGAACGGCCGCAGACGCTCCATCTGCGTGTCTGTCAGCCAGAACAGGTTGCTCATAGGGCCC
>NZ_VDFV01000112.1 GCF_006152145.1 Rubellimicrobium roseum
CCCGCGCTTGCAGGAGCCGAGGACGCGCGGCGCTGGTGGGTGCCGTTCAGCCCCAGCAAGCGCCCGCGTCAGGACAGCCCGCGCGGCCCGGACCGGCCCTGAGGGGAAGCGGCCCGGCCGTCACGACGGTCGGGTTTGTCCCTGTAGCGCGGAATGCGAACTGGCCCGGCTCGGTCCCAGGCCGGATCGTCGTGGCGAAGGAGATGGTTCCAAACGTCCAGCGCAGGCGCAAGGTGACGTCACCTTGATCCCACAGCCGTCCTGTCGGATGTTGGTGTCATGGACTGGGACCTTGACCTGCGAGCGCTGATCGACCTTGAGGCGATCGACCTCCGTCCGTTGCCCGGGGTCGATCTCCTCGCGTCCTTGCTTCTTCTTGTTGTGCTCTGGATCGCCCGCGGCCTTGTGGCACGTCTCCTCAGAGCCCGCACCGAGGTGCCGCCGCACATTCTGCGGCGGTGGCTGGCCACGGCCCGCAACGTGTTCCTCTTTCTGCTGCTGCTTGGGCTCGTGCTGATCTGGGCCCCGCAGTTGCGCACCTTTGCCCTGTCGCTGACCGCCGTTGCAGTGGCCCTCGTGGTGGCCACCAAGGAGCTCATCCTTTGCGTGTCGGGATCGGTCCTACGGATGTCCTCGCGCGCCTTCTCCGTAGGCGATTGGATAGAGGTGGCCAATCTCCGGGGCGAGGTGGTCGACCACAGCTTGCTGGCCACCACGCTTCAGGAGTTCGAGCAGGGTACGTTCCACGCCACCGCTCGCACGGTGGTTCTGCCCAACAGCACCTTCTTCAGTAACCCCATTCGCAACCTGTCCACCGTAAGGGACCATACTTTCCACAGCTTTTCGGTGACCACCGAGCCGGATGTGGACGTCGCTGGGCAGGCGGACCGGATCGCCGCCATCGTGGAGCGGCACTATGCGCCGCACAAGGCCGAGGCCGCTCGGGTCAACGCCCACATCGAGCGGCGCTCAGGCGTAGACATCCTCGACCCCGAGGAGCGCATCCGCTACTCGACGACGGATATCGGCAAGTACCGCGTCACGATCAGCCTGTTCTGCCCCACGCGTTTGGCTGAGCCTTTGGAAAGCGCCATCACACGTGACCTGATCGGGCTGCTTTACGCCGCCGGCAATCCGCCCCCGCTCGCGTCTGATGCAGGGATCCCTCAACCGCCCCTTGAAGCTCGCTCCGGGCGACTGTGATCCCGTTCTGTGGCTCACTCGCCTTGCGGTCCCTGAACGAGCCGCCTTGGCCCCGCTCCGAGCCGCCTCCTTGGCTCGGTGGAAGCTCAGGAGCCGACCGGCTTGATTCTGATTTGGCCTATCCGCGCTTGGGTCTTGTCTGACGGCCTCTGCAAGGGCATGAGGCTGGTGACGGCTGCTCTGGTGAGTTTCACCAAGGCGGAGGCCGGCAATGCGATGGTACGAGCCTAGCGACGCACAATAGGAGCTGATTGCCGACCTGATGCCTCGCTCTGGACGACGCGGCGGCGGTCGCTGGCGAGACCATCGGCATGTGGTGAACGGGCTGATGTGGAAGCTCTGCACAGGCGCACAGGGCGGGACCTGTCGGAGCGCTTTGGCCCTTGGCCGACGCCCTACGAGCGTTTCGGCCGCTGGCGACGCAAGGGATGTCAACGGCGGACCAATCTCCGGCCAGAGGGCGGGGCCATGATCGGCCACTTGGCGTGTTTGGCTTGGCGCTGAAAATTGTGTAGCGCCTCGGCACCAAGATCCACTTGGTGACCGATGGGGCTGGTCTGCCCTTTGCCTTCACGCTCACCCCCCCCCGGGCAGCGGCACGAATTGACAGCTTTCGAACGGACCCTAGAAGTTGTGCGCCTGCCCGGCCTGCAAGGGCAGTCCCGCACCCGCCCCAATCATCTCGCCGGAGACAAGGCCTATAGCACCCGACCGGTGTTCGCGCATCTGCGCCAACGTCGGATCCGGCCCGCGATTCCACCTCGTAAGGGCGGCAACATGGGCCAGGGCTGCCCGCGCACCTTCGATCCGAACCTCTAATGCAGGCGCAACGCCATCGAGCGCTGCGCGGGCTGGTTCAAGGGATGCCGCCCCATCGCCCCCCGGCGTGAAAGGCTGGCCATCAACTTCGCCGCTGTGGTGAAGCTCGCCTTCTTGCGCCAATACCTTCGAACCCTCAGGCCGTTAGACAGGACTAGGCTATCGCTCAACCAAGGCGAGAGGCTGCTAATCGAGAGGAACGGGTTTGCAAGCCGGGCCGAGATCCTGATCAACACGCGTTTTGCGGCGGACGCTCTCATTGATCTGGTGATCTTCGAGGCGCGAGAGCGAGCTGACAGGTCGATCACGCGAAGGCTCTTGAAATCTCCGCCGTCCGTCTCCGGAGCGCGCCTTGCAAGGACAAGTAGACCCCGGCCCAGAGCAGGTATCACGCGGAGTAGCCCTAGGCCTGCGCCTCGAGCTCAGTTCCCGCGTCGATAACTACGCCAGCGAGGCCCAGGCCCAGGGCCGAGGCTGCGACCAGATAGGCCGTGACCAGCGAGTGAATGGCCCCGATGTGCGCCGTCCCGTAGAACTCGAACCAGAGCGCACCCACGACGGGGATGATCAGCCCCTATAAGACCCCCAAACAGATAAACAGCATCGGGACGGCCCAGACTCGAGTCAGGCTGGCCAACACTAGGCAAGCAGTCGTGAGTGGCAGCAGCACGATCGGCATCAGGCGGGCGGCTCCGTTCCAGTCTACAACGGGCACCCGAAGTCACGCACGGTCCCTGCCGCCCGATTGTTCTTGGGCCTCAGGTGGACGTTGAGGCGGGTGCCCATCTCTTGATCGATATGCGTGATCCGGTTTGGCGTGCGCTCCCAGTTAGGTCCTCAAGGAGCGCGGCAACCAGCGGCAGCCATCTATCGCCGTAGGTAAAACTCTAGAATAGTTCGGCCTGAACAACGTCGAATCCTTTGATCTGGTGTCGCAAACCGGAAGTTTCAGTCGTTTTGACGTGCAGGGTTTCGTAGGGTTTCCGCCAGAACTCTGCAATTTCTGGTCCCTCGATGAAGCACCGCCCGCCTCCACCCGAGCAGGATGATCTCCTCCGTCCGCGGCTCGTTGACCTGATCGACCTGCGCCACGAGCTGGTGACGTTGGCCACGCTGATCGACTGGGAGTTTTTCGAGCGCGAGTGGGCGGGGTTCTTCCCGTCGGCGACAGGCCG
>NZ_VDFV01000011.1 GCF_006152145.1 Rubellimicrobium roseum
TCACGCGCGTCGCCTGACCTCGAGGGGAAAGGGGCGAACTCGGCCTCAACTCGAGTTGCGCAACAACGCCGAGGTGAAGTTGAACATTCTTGGCTTGACCGCGCGCAGCCGGCCGGCCGCAACATGCGACGCCGCGAAGTGGCATGGCAGGAATCCGATGAACCGCCCAGAGAGGATCAGCATCAGTTGCGCTTCCATGTGCACCACGGAGGCGCTCGCTCGTGGATGACCCACAAGGTAGAGGTCATCGAAGTGGCGATAACTTCGCACTGAGAAGCGGGCTTCGTCCACCTGGCGCTTGGTGATTTCTGAGTCCAGCAGCCCGAAGAGAGGGTGACCTTCTCCGCAATAGAGGTGATGTGGCTCTCCGACGAAGTCTTGCTAGACGACGCCCGGCGCCTTTCGGGATAGCGGGCCGATGACCACGTCGCGCTCGCCGTCGGCGACCTGACGCTCCAGCTCGGAACGGATGTCGAGGGACAGATCAACGAACACATCCGTGTCCGGTGTCAGGAACTGGTTGATAGCCGCTTGAATGCCCAGCCGGTCGTCCGTCATCGTTCCGTCCGAGGTGCCTGACAGGCGCCAGCCCGAAAGGCCTCCTCGGACTGCGGCGATGCGCCGATTGAAGTCCTCGAGGTCGCGAAACAGCTTCAGCGCCCCGTCATAAGTCGCTTGGCCGAGCTCGGTGAGGCGGAACTGCTGCTTGCCGCGAAAGCAGAGCTGGCCGCCCAAGCGCTTTTCCAGCTCGGCCTAGTGCGTGCTCAGCGTCGACTGGGACAGGTTGAGCGCCACTTGCGCCTCAGCGAAACCGCCCGCGTCCGCCAACGCCATGAACACCCGCAGCAGACGGATATCGATGTTGTCTAGGCGGCGCATACTCCCTCCATCGTCTGGAAGCATCGACGGTAACCGATGCGCACATTCAAACATAGTGATTTACTTCGATGTGGGATCCCCGAAGCTGACGCGAAACCGCCAGGGAGTCCGATATGCGCAAGCCGATCACATTCGTCGCCTCAGCCTTCGCCCTTGTTGCCGGAGCGGGCGCAACTTCGGCCGCCGACCAGATCCGCATCCTCGCGCCGACTTGGCTCGGGTTCGCGCCCGTCCACATCGCGCAGGATCTTGGCTGCTTCGAGCAGAACGATCTCGAAGTCAGTATCAGCTTCGAGGACGACCTGACCAATGTCATGGCAGCGATGGCCCGGGGTGACATCGAAGTGCAGATGAGGTCGGTGGGGGAGTATCAGGGCCGGCCTCGCGACCCGAGCACGCCTGGCATTATCATCGGCACCATCGACGAATCGGCCGGCGGCGACGGTGTGATCACAGATGAGACCATTCAGTCGGTGTCGGACCTTCAGGGCAAGACGATCGCGGCGGAGCCGAACATCCCTTCGCGCCTGCTGCTCCAGATGGAGTTGAAGGAGGCAGGCCTTTCCCTGGACGACCTGACAGTGGTGGACATCGCCACGGCTGACACGGCGGCCGTGTTCGCCGACGGGTCGATTGCGGCTATCGCCACTTACGAGCCTTTCATGTCGCAAGCCATCGAAGCCTCGGGCCGTCCGGGCGCAAGGGTGCTGGTTTCGTCTAAGGACTATCCTGGCCTCATCATCGACGCGATCATCGCCCGAAATGACGATCTCGCCGCGAATCCCGACAAGTACCGCCGCTTCCTGACCTGCATATACCAAGCTGTCGACTTCATCGACGCCAACCCGGACCAATTCGCCGAGATGGCCGCGCCCCACTTTGGCCTGACCCCCGAGGAGGTCACCGAGGTCGTCACCTCAAGCATCACCTACAACAACCTGGACGAGGCCAAGACCTACATGGGTACGTCAGGGGAACGGGGAACGATCCACGACATCTTCGACACTGTCCTGGACCTCAACCTGGAGAATGGCGCAGCCGACAGCAAGCTGGTGGCGGAAGACCAGATCGATAACTCGGTCATCAACCAGGTCGAGGTTCAGTGAGCTTGTCGGCGACGCGAGGAGCGACGATGAGCGGTGCGATGGACGAGCCGCTACCCGAACGTGGCAAGCGGCCTGCCCAGGGTCGGTCCAAGACCCTGCGGACAGCATTGGGCGGCCTGTTTGCGTTTCGGGGCCGATCCTCTCCCACCGTGGAGGTGGGTGTGAGCGTCCTAGCGGCCGCGATCGTTCTCGGACTGTGGGAGGCCGCCTCCCGTGCGGGATGGATTGCGCCGCAGTTTCTGCCTTCGCCCAGCGCCGTCCTAGGGGCGCTCTGGACCATGACAACCGAACAGAGCCTTGGCTACCATATCGCGGTCTCCACAGGGCGTGTCTGGGCCGCGTTCCTGCTCGCGGCGGCAATGGCGATTCCGATCGGGATCCTGATGAGCAGCTACCGGATCGTCGGAGCGGCGCTCGAGCCGATGATCGACTTCATCCGGTACCTGCCGGTTCCCGCGCTGGTGCCGCTGTCCATCATCTGGTTTGGTGTCGGGGAGACGACCAAGATCTTTCTCCTGTGGCTCGGCACCTTTTTCCAGCTCGTGCTGCTCGTGGCCGATGACATGCGTCGCGTGCCGCACGAATACGTGGAGGTCGCTCGGACGGTGGGTGCCAACTCGCGGCAGCTCATGTGGGACGTGGCGCTGCGCTCGATGGGTCCGACGCTGCTCGACAACCTGCGCATCACGCTCGGATGGTGCTGGACCTACCTCATCATTGCCGAGATCGTCGCGGCCAGCAGCGGCATCGGCTACGTCATCTGGCAGGCTCGTCGCTTCGTGAAGACGCCCGAGGTGATGGCCGGCGTGGTGGTGATCGGCCTCATCGGCCTCGTCACGGACCAGCTCCTGCGGCTGCTGCACCGCCGTTTCTTCCGTTATTTGTGAGGGTGCCGTGACAGCAGATTACCTGCGCTTCTACGGGGTCGCGAAGACGTTCGGCACGGTCCCGGTGGTGCGCCGCACCGACCTGTCCATCGCGCGCGACGCGCTCGTGGTGTTCCTCGGACCTTCCGGCTGCGGGAAGACAACCCTGATGCGGATGGTCGGGGGCCTCGATAGCCCGACCGAAGGGTGGATCGAGCTCGATGGCGGAAGGGTCGACCGACCCGACCGGCGACGGGGCATGGTCTTCCAGTCCTATTCGTCGTTCCCCTGGCTCACGGTGGCCCAGAACATCGCTTTCGGCATGCGCTACCGCGACGACCTCACGGCAGCCGAAAAGCAGGAACGCGTCCGCCACTACTTGGACCTGGTCGGCCTGACGGACTTCGCGGACAGCTATCCGAGCCGGATCTCGGGCGGGATGCGGCAGCGCGTGGCCATCGCCCGGACGCTGGCGGCCGGGTCCGAGGTGCTGCTCATGGACGAGCCCTTCGGCGCGCTGGACGCTCTGACGCGCGAGCGGCTCCAGGTCCAGCTTCGCTCGATCCAGAAGCGCGAAGCCAAGACGGTCGTCTTCGTCACCCACGACGTGGAGGAGGCGGTGTTTCTGGCGGACCGGATCATCCTGTTCTCCGCGCGCCCCGCCACCATCGTGGCCGACATCGACGTGACGGCCGAGCTAGGGGCCGAGCGGCCGCTCGACATTCGTGAGACGCGCCCCTTCTTCGACCTGCGGAATCACGTGCTGCACCTCATACGCCACGAGACCAGCGAGGCGGCATGACAGCGGGACTCGAGGGAAGGGTCGCGGTCATCACCGGCGCGAGCCGCGGCATCGGCCTGGGCATCGCCCGTCAGTTCCAGGCGGCGGGCGCGCGGCTGCATCTTGTCGCCGATGACGCGGCCATCGTGGCGCGCGCGGAGGAGATGGGTTGCACCGGGGCCGTCGCGGATATCGCAGACGCGGCGCAGGTGCGCGATGCGCTGGCCGGGCTCGACCGGATCGACGTGCTCGTCAACAACGCGGGGCTGGAGTTGATGACCCCGGTCACGGATGCGAGCGAGGAGGTGCTGAACGCGGTCCAGCGCATCGTCTCGATCAATGTCGTAGGCACAGCGATGGTGACGCGGCGCGCGATTCCTTCGATGCGCGCGGGCGGAGCCATCGTGAACACGGCCTCGATCTGGGGGCGTGTCGCCGAGCCCGCCTTCGACGCGTACGTCGCCTCCAAGCACGCCATCATCGGCCTGACCAAGACCTGGGCGCGCGAGCTGGGCCCACTCGGCATCAGGGTGAATGCGATTTGCCCCGGCTGGGTCCGGACCGAGGCCTCCATGCGCTCGCTGCGCCGGATGGCGGGCCTAACGGGGCGGGCCGAGGACGACCTCCTGGCCGACATCGTCGCGGGACAGGCTCTGCCCGGGCTGATGGAGCCCGAGGATGTGGCTGGTGCCTACCTGTTCCTCGCTTCCGACTCGGCCCGGAACATCACGGGCCAGTCGCTCGGCGTCGATCGGGGAGAGGTGCCATGGTAGCAATGCTGGCTGGGCGGACCGCCCTGGTGACCGGGGCGGCCAGTGGCATTGGTCGTGCGAGCGCTGAGGCGCTGCGCGCCGAGGGAGCACAGGTCGTAGGATTGGACGTGCGGGCAGCGGAGGGGCCTATTCCCGTGCTGGCCTGCGATCTGTCCCGCGAGGAGCAGGTCGTGGCTGCGGTCGCCGAGGCTGCGCGTCGGCTGGGCGGGCTGGACATCATCGTGAACAGTGCGGGGATCCTCGAGGAGAAGCCGCTCACCGTCGTCACGGCGGAGCACGTCGACCGGATGTTCGCCGTGAACGTCAGGGGCGCGATCCTCGTCGCGCGCGAGGCGCTGCCCCACCTGCGCGAGGGCGGACGGATCATCAACGTGGCCTCGGAACTGGCGTATCTCGGACGTGCCGAGGCCTCGGTCTACGTCGCCACCAAGGCGGCGCTCATCGGCTTGACCCGATCCTGGGCCCGCGAACTCGCGCCACGCATCTTGGTCAACGCTGTCGCTCCCGGACCCACGGACACTCCCCTTCTCGGGTTCGAGCAGCTGAACGAGGCGCAGCGTCGGGCCGAGACGGCCCATCCGCTCGGACGGATCGGACGGCCCGAGGAGGTCGCCGCCGCCGTCGTCTTCCTTGCCGGGCAAGGCGCGACCTTCTTCACCGGCCAGTGCCTGGGCGCCAACGGCGGCGCCGCGATGATCTGAGGAGAGACATGGACAGTGTTTTCTGGGCCGAGTTGCCCTGGCCCGACGTGGAACAGCGCGTGGCCGCCGGTGCCCCCGTCTTCCTGCCAGTTGGCGCGACGGAACAGCACGGACGGCACATGGCACTGAACGTGGACGCAGTGATACCCACCGCGATCTGCGAGCGGGTGGCCCGATCCGTAGGGGGATTGGTTGCGCCCACGCTGGCCTATGGCACCCGGTCCCAGCCACGCACGGGGGGCGGCCCCGGTTTTCCGGGCACACTCAACCTGACGGCCGGCACCTTCGCGATGATCCTGCGCGACGTCATCTGCGACCTTCATCGCCAGAACGTCCGGCGCATCGTTATCGTGAACGGCCATTACGAGAATATCGGCCCTTCCATCGAAGGGATCGAGCTCGCGCTCGACGCAATCGGCCGCCACAGGTCCGAGGACCTGATAATCCTGCGCTTCGACCACTGGGAGCTGGTCCGGCCAGAGACCCTCGACCGCATCTTCCCGGACGGCTACCCGGGAATCGAGCTGGAGCATGCGAGCGTCCTGGAGACATCGCTGATGATGGCATTGCGGCCCGAGCTTGTGGACCTGTCCCGGGCGAGACACGACGGGCCGGCGCAGTTCAGGCCTTACGACCGATACCCGCGCCCACCTGTCGAGGTGCCGCCCTCCGGTGTCCTCTCGTTGACCGAGGGGTCATCGGCCGAGAAGGGCGGCTGGCTGCTGGCTGACGTGACGGTCCGGATGACCGAATACGTGAACGAAGAATTCGAGCGGGGCGACAAGAGATGAACGCTGCCTTCTATCAACCGGTCGACGCGGCCGTGGTGCCGCGCTTTGCGGGCCTGTCCACCTTCATGCGCCTGCCGGCCGTGGCCTCTCCGGTCGGGCTCGACATCGCGTTGGCGGGGATTCCCTGGGACGGTGGCACCACGAACCGCGCCGGCGCCCGCCACGGCCCGCGAGAGATGCGCAACCAGTCGAGCCTGATGCGGCGGGTCCATCATGTCTCCAAGGTGGCCCCATTCAGCTTGGCCAACATCGCCGACATGGGCGATGTCTCGGTGAATCCAATCGACCTCCAGGATGGCCTGGCCCGGATCGAGGCGGGGATGGCCGAGATCGTGGCGGCAGGTGTCCTTCCCCTCTGCGCCGGGGGCGATCACCTGACCACCCTGCCGGTGCTGCGGGCCGTCGCGAGGGCCCGGCCCGTGGGGCTGATCCACTTCGACGCCCACTCCGATACCAACGACACCTACTTCGGCCAGAACCCCTATACTCATGGCACGCCGTTCCGCCGCGCGATCGAGGAGGGCCTGCTCGACCCCAGGCGCGTCATTCAGATCGGCATCCGTGGCTCCATCTACGACCCCGATGAGCATGGCTGGGCGCGCGAGCAGGGCATTCGCATCATCTACATGGAGGAGTTCGTCCGCCGAGGGTCCGCCGACGTCATGGCCGAGGCTCGAGACGTCGCCGGCGGTCAGCCCACCTACGTCACGTTCGATATCGACAGCCTGGACCCTTCCGTGGCCCCAGGCACCGGCACCCCGGAGATCGGCGGCTTCACCACGCGCGAGGCGCAGGAGATGCTTCGGCTCCTTGATGGCGTGGACATCGTCGGTGCGGACGTCGTGGAGGTCTCGCCCCCCTTCGACGTGGGCGGGATGACGGCGCTCGCTGGAGCCACGATGATGTTCGAGCTGCTGTGCGTCATGGCGGCGAACGTGGGACGCCGGAGAGCGACGGAAGGTGGCGCATGATCGGGCTCTCGCCAGTCGCGATTGGGCTGTTCAACCTGCCGGATCGTGCCGCTTTTGCGAGCGGGTTCCGGTCCGGCTGGTGGTTAACCCAACGGTATAACGCTGCCCCAGCTTGACACGATTGCGCGGCATTTCTGAAGCTTAAGAAAACAAGAAGCACAACAGGGATCAAAGACAGACCATGCCAATACGAGAGGGCTACGCACCTTTTGGCGACCACCGGACGTGGTACCGCGTGACCGGCGATCTCGCCTCGGGCAAGCCGCCGCTGGTCGTCCTGCATGGCGGGCCGGGTTGCACCCACGACTACGTCCTGAGCTTCGCGGACCTCGCGGACACGGGCCGCGCCGTCATCCACTACGACCAGATCGGCAATGGCCGATCCACCCACATGCGGGGTGCTGGGCCCGAGGTCTGGACGGTGGACCTGTTCCTGGCCGAGCTCGACAACCTGCTGGCGCACCTCGGCATCCAGGACCGCTACGCCGTGCTGGGCCAGTCCTGGGGCGGAATGCTTGGCGCCGAGCACGCGGTGCTGCGGCCCGAGGGGCTCCAGTCCCTGGTGATCGCCGACTCCCCCGCCAGCATGATCACCTGGGTGGCCGAGGCCAACCGCCTGCGCGAGCAGCTGCCGCCAGAGGTGCAGGCCACGCTGCTGCAGCACGAGCGGGCGGGCACCACCGACGATCCGGAGTACACGAAGGCTGTCGAGGTCTTCAACGGGCGCCATGTCTGCCGGGTTGTGCCCAACCCGCCCGAGGTGCAGCGCACCTTCGACGCCATCGCCGAGGATCCGACCGTCTACCACACGATGAACGGCCCCTCGGAGTTCCACGTCATCGGCACCCTCAAGACCTGGACCATCGAGGACCGCCTCGACCGGATCAACGTGCCGACGCTCCTGATCTCGGGCCGCCATGACGAGGCGACCGAGGCCTGCGTGCAGCCTTACGCGGACCGCATCCCCGACGTGCGGTGGACGATCTTCGAGGAGTCGAGCCACCTCCCGCACGTGGAGGAAAAGGACGCCTGCCTGGCCACCGTCGCCGCTTTCCTGGACGAGGCGGACGGCGTCGGCCCAACGACCACCAAAGCAACAGAGGGGATCCACCAATGACCACGCGCATCGGACGCGCCGCGCTCATCGGCGCCGCGCTGCTCTCCACCACATCGATCGCGGCCTCCGCGCAGACGCGCGAGGAGCTGATGGAGCAGCACCGGGGCGGCACGCTCCGCCTCGTGGCCAGCGCGGCGGGCGGCACCATCGATCCCCAGATCAACTACACCGCGCAGTACTGGCAGGTGATGCAGCTGGTCTATGACGGGCTCCTGACCTTCAAGAAGGCGGCGGGCGAGGAAGGGGGCGTCGTGGTGCCCGACCTCGCGACCGAGATCCCCGAGCCCACCAACGACGGCAAGACCTACGTCTTCCAGCTCCGCGACGGCATCAAGTTCTCGGACGGGACCGACGTGGGCGTGGACGACGTGGTCGCCTCCTTCCAGCGCATCTTCAAGATCTCGGGCCCGACCTCGGGGACGTTCTACAACGGGATCGTGGGCGCGGACGCCTGCCTCGCCTCCCCCGCCGACTGCACGCTCGAGGGCGGCGTCGTGGGCGACGAGGCGGCGCGGACCGTGACGATCAACCTCGTGGCGCCCGACCCGGAGTTCCTCCTCAAGATCTCGGTCCCCCACGCTGTGATCCTGCCGGCCGAGACGCCGGCCACCGACGCGGGCGTGAACCCGATCCCCGGCACCGGCCCCTACTATTTCGAGAGCTACAATCCGAACGAAAGCCTCGTGATGGCGCGGAATCCGAACTTCCAGGAATGGAGCCAGGACGCCCAGCCCGACGGCTACGTCGACCGGATCGAGTACGGCTTTGGCCTGACCGACGAGGCGCAGGTGACGGCGGTGCAGAACGGCCAGGCGGACTGGATGTTCGACCAGCCCCCCGCCGACCGCCTGAACGAGATCGGGACCCAGTACGCCGAGCAGGTGCACGTGAACCCGCTCACGGCCTTCTGGTATGCGCCGATGAACACGAATCTCCCCCCCTTCGACGACGTGCGGGTGCGGCAGGCGGTGAACTACGCCATCGACCGCGCCGCGCTCGTGCAGGTCTTCGGCGGGCCGGTGCTCGCGCAGCCCGTCTGCCAGATCCTGCCGCCCGGCTTCCCGGGGCACGAGGACAGCTGCATCTACACGCAGAGCCCCGGCACGACCTGGACCGCGCCCGACATGGACAAGGCCCGCGCCCTCGTGGAGGAGTCCGGGACCGCCGGTCAGGACGTGACCATCGTGGTCGAGGACACCACCGTCTCGCGCGGGGTGGGGACCTACCTCCAATCGGTGCTGACGGACCTGGGCTACAACGCCAGCGTCAACGCCATCTCCTCGAACATCCAGTTCACCTACATTCAGAACACCAACAACAACGTCCAGATCAGCGTCAGCCAATGGTACCAGGACTACCCGGCGGCCTCGAACTTCCTGAACGTGCTCCTGTCCTGCGCCTCGTTCCACCCGGGGTCGGACGCCTCGATCAACATCGCGGGCTACTGCAATGAGGAACTCGACGCCCGGATGCAGGCCGCGATGGAGCTGGCCGTGACGGACCCGGAGGCCGCCAACGCGGAATGGGCCAAGATCGACCAGGCCTTCATGGAGGAGGCCCCGATGGCGCCGCTGTTCACGCCCAAGGCCATCGACTTCCTGTCCACGCGGGTCGGCAACTACGTGTTCTCGAACCAGTACAAGTGGGTGATGTCCGAGGCCTGGGTCCAGTGACCGAGGACCTGCACGAGGTCGGTCGGCCGAGACGATGAGCCTGCCCTCCGAACCCGTCCTGGCTCCGGCGGCCGAGCCCGCCGCAGCCGACCCCGCCCGCCCGGCGGAGGGGCGCGGCCCCTGGCGGACCGCCTGGCGCCGCCTGCGCCGCAACCGTTCGGCCATGATCTCGCTGGCCGTCCTTCTGGCCGTGGTGGCACTCACACTGCTCGCCCCGGCTTACGCAGGTTGGCTCGGCATCGACCCCTTCCGGTCGAACCTCGCCGGAACCTGGATGATCGACGGCCAGAGCGTGCCGGTCATGGAGCCGTCCACCACCGGCCTCGGCCTCGGCGTGACGCCCATCGGACCCACCTGGGACCTGGGCGGATACTTCCTGGGCGCAGACAACCAGGGCCGGGACGTGGCGGCGCGGCTCCTCTACGGGGGTCGTAACTCCCTGGTGATCGCGGGGGCGGCCACGGTGCTGTGCCTCATGCTGGCCACCCTCTTAGGCCTTGTGGCGGGCTACATGGGCGGGGTCGTGGACATGATCCTGTCGCGCATCCTCGACGTGCTCTGGGCCTTCCCGGTCTACCTCCTCGCCATTTCGCTCTCGATCGTCCTCCTCACCAGCGCCTTCACCATCGGCCCCGTCACCATCACGGCGGGCAGCCTTCTCCTCCCCATCGGGATCATCGGCGTGATCTACGTCCCCTATGTGGCCCGCCCCATCCGGGCGCAGGTCCTTACCCTGCGGCAGAGCGAGTTCGTCCTGGCCGCTATCGGCCTGGGCCTCCCCACGGGGCGCATCCTGCGGAAGGACGTCCTGCCGAACCTCCTGCCGACGCTGATCGTCTTCGTGCCGATCCTCCTCGCGCTCGCCATCACGACCGAGTCGGCACTGTCCTACCTCTCCATCGGCGTCCAGCCGCCCGACGCGAGCTGGGGGACGATCATCCAGGACGGCCAGACGCTTCTCTACTCGCGCCCCTGGGTGGCGCTGGCCCCAGGGCTCGCCATCGTCGTCACGGTACTCGCGCTCAACGTGCTGGGTGACGCCGTCCGGGACGCGCTCGACGCTCGGGGGCATGGCCGCTGATGCTTGCCACCATCGTCGCGCGCCTCGGGCAGATGGTCTTCGTGATGTTCGGCATCAGCGTGCTGGTCTTCCTGATCTTCTTCGCCACGCCCGGATCGGACCCCGCCGCCCGCATTGCCGGCCGCAACGCCTCGCCCGAGACGGTGGCCCAGATTCGCGAGGACTTCGGTTTCGACCGCCCCCTGCCAGTCCAGTATGCGGTGATGATGAAGCGTCTCTTTGTGACGCAGGACCTCACCTCCTTCGTCAACCGCGGCCAGAAGGTCATCCCCGAGGTGCTGGACGCGATCCCGGCGACCCTGTCGCTGGTGTCCGGCGCGGCGGTGCTCTGGGTGCTGGGCTCGCTCACCGTGGGGGTCGCGGCGGCGGCGCTGCGGGACACGGCGGTGGACCGGGGGCTGATGATCCTGTCGCTCATCGGCATCTCGGCACCGGTCTTCTGGCTGGGCGAGGTGATGAACCTCCTGAGCCAGAGCCGCTACCACGACACCTGGCTCTTCTCTTGGGTGCCGGGCCTGGGCTACGTGCCGCTCAGCGACAGCGTCTCGGGCTGGTTCAAGGCGCTGGTGATCCCCTGGATCACGCTCGCCGTCCTCTACATCGGCATCTACGGCCGGGTCCTGCGCGCCAACCTGATCGAGGCCTATTCCGAGGACTATATCCGCACCGCCCGTGCCAAGGGGCTGAGCCCCACGCGCATCATGCTGCGCCACGCGCTGCGGACCTCTCTCCTGCCCTTTGTGACCATGTTTGGGCTGGACTTCGGGGCGCTGGTCGGCGGCGCGGCGCTGCTCACCGAGGTGGTTTTCGGCATCAACGGCATCGGACGGCTGACCTTCCACGCGCTCCAGAACCTCGACCTGCCCGTGATCCTCGCCACAGTGATCTACGCCTCGTTCTTCGTCGTGGCCGCCAACGCGCTGGTGGACGTGCTCTATGCGGTGATTGACCCACGGGTGCGCGCATGAGCCCGCTCCTCGACGTCCGCAACCTCCGCGTGGCCTTCGCGACCGATGGCGGGCCGGTCACGGCGGTGCACGACGTGTCCTTCACCGTCCAGCCCGGCGAGGTCCTCGCCATCGTGGGCGAGAGCGGGTCGGGCAAGTCGGTCTCGCTGCTCTCGGTGCTGGGCCTCGTGGACCGGCGGCGGACGGTGGTCGAGGGGCAGGCGACCTTCCGGGGCGAGCCGATCCTGAACCTTTCCGAACGCGTGCTGCGACGCATTCGAGGCCGCGAGATCGCGCTTATCTCGCAGGACCCGATGACCGCGCTAACCCCCGTGCACCGGATCGGCGACCAGATCGCCGAGCAGATCCGGGCGCATGAGCGGGTGAGTCGCCAGGCCGCCCGGGACCGCGCCGTCAGCCTGCTGCGCGACGTGAACATCCCGATGCCGGAACGCGCCGTGGACCGCTACCCGCACGAGCTGTCGGGCGGGATGCGACAGCGGGCGGTGATCGCCATGGCGCTGTCCTGCAACCCCGCCCTCCTCGTGGCGGACGAGCCGACCACGGCGCTCGACACCACCGTGCAGGCGCAGGTGCTGGACATGCTGCGGCGGCTCAGCGCGCAGCACGACTCTTCGGTGGTGCTCATCACACATGACATGGGTGTGGTGGCCGAGATGGCGACGCGGGTGGCCGTCATGTATGCGGGCCGGATCGTAGAGACAGGGACCGTGGCCGAGCTGTTCGACGACCCCTGGCACCCGTACACCTGGGGCCTCCTCGACTCGATCCCGCCGCTGACCGGCGCACGGCCTCGCAGGCTCCCCTCCATTGCCGGGATGCCGCCCCCGCCGGGCCGGACCGAGCCCGGATGTCCCTTTGCCCCACGCTGCCGCGCCGCCATGCCTGTCTGCTATCTTCCCCCGCCGGAGCAGGTCGCAGGCGGCCACCGGGCGCTCTGCGTTCTTGACGCGCCGGCCCGCGCTGCCCTGCGTCCGCCCAGGGTCGCCGCATGACCGCTACACCCCTGATCGAGGCGCGTGCGCTCACGCGCGAGTTCGTCCTGCGGCGAAGCTGGCTTCCCGGCAGTGGTCAGGTGCTGCGGGCCGTGGACCGGGTCGACCTCGCCGTGCACAAGGGCGAGACGCTCGGCCTCGTTGGCGAGAGCGGGTCGGGCAAGTCCACCCTGGGCCGTTGCCTCACGCGGCTGATCGAGACGACGGACGGCTCGGTCGTGTTCGACGGGCAGGACGTGACCCGGCTCAGGGCGCGCGGCCTCCGGCCCTTCCGGCGGTCGGTCCAGATGATCTTCCAAGACCCGTCCTCCTCCCTGAACCCCCGCCGCCGGGTCGGCGACATCCTGTCGGAGCCGCTCGCCGTCCACGGCATCCGCCCAGCGCGCGAGGTTCCGGGACGGCTGCGCGAACTCATGGACCTCGTGGGCCTGCCCGCTGCCGCGCTCGACCGCTTCCCGCACGAGTTCTCGGGCGGGCAGCGCCAGCGCATCGGCATCGCCCGGGCACTCGCTATGGAGCCGCGGCTTATTGTGGCGGACGAGCCGGTGTCAGCGCTCGATGTCTCGGTGCAGGCGCAGGTCGTCAACCTCTTCGCCGACCTGCGCGAGAGGCTGTCGCTCACCTACCTATTCATCGCCCACGACCTGGGCGTGGTTAGGCAGGTCTCGACCCGCGTGGCCATCATGTACCTGGGCTCGGTCATGGAGACGGGTGAGACCGACACGGTCTTCGACTCGCCTGCGCATCCCTACACCGAGGCGCTGCTCTCCGCGATCCCGGTCCCCGTCGCCGATCCCGCCGCGCGTCGCCGCCGCATCCTCCTGAAGGGCGAGATCCCGAACGCCGCCAACCCGCCCAAGGGCTGCAAATTCGTGACCCGCTGCCCCTACGCGCAGGACGTCTGCCGGGCTCAGCGTCCTGAATTGCGCCCCCTGACTGACGGGCGGCTTGTCGCCTGCCATTTCCCCAGGGCGGCGCTATTCGCTAGCGGGGCTGTACTGGCCTGAAACGTGTTTCGGTGAACCCATAGGAGTCAACTCTCGGTGAGATCAGGCCCCCGCAACCAAATCCCAGACAAACGGCGGCCCCACACGGGCTAGGGCAGTGACCTGCCCCCGTCGCAGCAATGCGCGGGGGCTTCGTCGTTCCTGGAGCGCTTATCGGGCCGACTGGGCATTGGTGCGTTCGTGGTCACGTCGTTTGGAAGCTGAGCCGAGACTCCAAACGCAGGAAAGCCCGCGCACATGGCGCAGGCTGCATCCGGGGACGTGGGCCTGGTGCGGGGTCGGCTGGTCCTGGGTGCCCCGGGCCTGCGAGGCTAGTTCCCCAATGGCGGCTGAGGGCCGTTCGGCTCATCATCGGGGCTGGCCAGATCTCGGCACCCCCCTTTTGCGGCAACCGAGGCGTTGTCGAGCGAGGCCCGGCTCCAGTCCAGCTGCCCGGCGTCCGACAGGCGCTCAAGGAGCACGCGGTGCGGGCCTGCCCAAAGACCCACCTCTTGCCAGTTACGAAGCCGGCGCCAGCAGGTCATCCCCGAACAGCCCAACTCGCACGGCAGCATTTCCCAAGGGATGCCGGAGCGCAGAACAAAGACAATCCCATCCAAGGCCGCTCAGTCGCCGCAGCGGGGCCGGCCACCCTTGGGCTTCGGTGGCTCGGGTGGCAGAAGCGCCGCAAGGGCCGCCTAGAGATCGTCGGACACAACGGGCTTGCTCATAGCCCCTCAACGCTCAAAGTCCGGTCTTGTCAGGCGCTCTAAGGGGAGGAGGGGATGGGCGGGCCCTCAGCTACTGGATGCTGCGCTCCATGAAGCCGGGCTTAGATCGGGATCGGACCTGTTCCCCAGAAGCGGGCCAGTCCACCTCGACCGCCCTTTCCCAGGTAGCCCCTGCCGGCACCTGCGCCGTCCCCGACCGCTTGGGTCGACGCAAATCGCGGTCACCGTAGATGGCCGAATGTCTGCCGAACCTCCTTGGCAAAACGTTCCGGCGCTTCAAGCGCTGCGAAATGCCCGCCGCGATCCGCTTCGCTAAAATGTACGAGATGCCGAAAGCGGCGATCGGCCCAGCGACGGGACAGACGGACCTGCTCGCCCGGGAACATGCTGATTCCTGTCGGCGTCGGAACGGGGGTGTGGGGCATGCCGCCGGCCTGCATCGCCCGGAACCCCTCCCAGTAGAGCCGCGCCGAGCTCGGGCCCGCATTCGGGAGCCAATAAAGCATGATGTCGTCGATCATGTCGTCCAGCGAGAAGACCCGCTCGGGATCGCCGCCGCTGTCGGACACATCCTGGAACAACCCGTAGATCCAGGATGCGAGCCCCACCGGGGAGTCCGCCAGGCCGAACGCCACGGACTGCGGACGCGTACCTTGAAGCTTCATGTAGGCCGAGTAGTCCCGCTCGTACCGGGCCGCGTCGTCCAGCATCCGGCGCTCATCCGGCGTCGCTTGGGCAACTTCCTCCTCCGTCGGCTGGAACGGCACGAAGTTGAAATGCAGCCCAGCCAGACCCGCCGGTGCCATTTGGCCGAGCGTCAGCGCGACCATGGCGCCCCAATCGCCGCCCTGCACCCCCCAACTCTCATGGCCGAGCCGGTCCATGAGCGTGATCCAGGCGGAAGCGATCCGCCCGACGTTCCAACCCGGCTCGACCGGCTTGCCGGAGAAGCCGAAGCCCGGCATCGAGGGGATGACCAGATGGAATGCGTCCCCTGCCTCGCCGCCGTGGGCTGTGGGATTGATCAGCGGGTCGATCACGTGGCGGAACTCCAGCACGGACCCCGGCCAACCATGCAACATGAGAAGCGGCATCGCGTCCTCGTGCGGCGACCGGATGTGGAGGAAATGAATGTCGACGCCGTCGATCTCGGTCCGAAACTGGCCGAGCCCGTTCAGATACGCCTCGCAGCGGCGCCAATCGTAGCGGTGCCGCCAGTGCTCGACGAGGGCGCGTATCTTGGCCAGGGGCGGGCCTTGCCGCCCGTCCTCGACCGGGCTCGGCGTAGGCCAGCGGATCATGTCGAGCCGTCGAGCCAGATCGTCGAGGTCGTCCTGGGGGATGTTTAGCAGGAAGGGCTTGATGGCGTCGCTCATGTCGCGTCCTTTGGAAGAGGGTGTCGCACCTGAACCAGGGGCGAAGGTGTAATAGAACGTATACGTTCTATTTTCAGATCGGGAGGGCTGAGGCAAGTGGGCAAGTCGGCCAAGGCGCGCGTCGGGCGTCCGGCGGCAAAGGACGCGGGCGAGGTCGATGCGCGCATCCTGTCGGCCGCGACGGACATGTTTCTGGTCCGCGGTTACGACGGCACCACATGCGAGGCCGTCGCGGCCGCCGCCGGCGCCAGCAAGGCCACGCTCTACGCGCGCTACTCCGGGAAGCCTGACCTGTTCGCGGCGGTGATCCGCGCGAATGTCGAGGCGGCCCTTGTGCCTTCAACCGACATGCCGGACGATCTGCCCCTGCACGAGCGCCTGACCCGCGCTGGCCGCGCGGTCATCTCTCACGCGATGGCGCCGGTTCCTCTCGAGCTGATGCGGCTCTTCATCGCCGAGGCGCCGCGTCAACGCGACCTGATCCGCGAGGCGGATGCTCTGGGCCGCCGCGCCGGCATCCGCCGTATCGCCGAGGCCATCGCCGGACCGGACAGGGACGATCCGGCCGCCATCGCGCGGGCCGAGCCGGCCGCGTCGCGCTTCATCGATCTCGCCTTCGTGCCCCACCAGATGCGCGCGCTCCTCGGAGACGAGGCCGCCGATCTGGAAATCGCGCTGCAAGACCGTATCGCGGTCGCGATCGACGCGCTCGAGGCCGCCGGACTCATTCCGAAGCGTCCTGTCGGCGCTTCGAACTGACAGGGCAAGATATATCGGGGTAGGGCGGGTTACCGGCTCGTGGGACGCTGCCGCTGAATGTGGACCGGGTAAAGGGTCCGGTTCATCTCGTGGTCGACAGGCTGTCCATACCGAAGCCGCGCGCTGGCCAGCCAATTTCGGCAGGCTCCCTCGCTTAAATCATTCGAGCTTTCGTCACGCTGAGTCACGAAGGTGCGGAGTATCCTGATGCAGGCTTGGGAGCGTTGCATGCCACGCCGGATGCGCTGAGGCGCTGGCCTCCATTGCGGCTGGCCCATGGGAGACGCGATCTTCAACGCGTGGAGTGAATGAAGCTAACAGCCTCCGACCAACCCTCAGGACCGCTAGTGCCTTCAGCCCACATGGCCCTGGACGTCCAAGTCAGCCCGGACGATCGAAACCCTGTCGGCGCGGGAACCTGACAATCTTCTTGTCGTCCAGGACTCCGGCCACCCGCGCAGCGAGGTCGGCCTGCCGAAAGGGCTTGGCCAGGCGCGGCAGACCATCCACGCTGGCGTCGAGCACGTCCTGGTAACCGCTGATCAGCAGGGCTGGAAGCTCGGGCAGAAGCTGGTGCGCCGCCCTGGCCAGCTCGACCCCCGTCATGCCCGGCATGAGATAGTCGGTGACCAGCAGATCGGGCGTCAGTCCAGACCGGAGCGTCTGGAGGGCGGCAGCTCCCCCGTTGGCCTCCACGACCTCGTAGCCCAGGTCGCGCAACATGTCCGCGGTCCCGATCCGCACCAGTTCCTCGTCATCGACAAGGAGGAGAAGACCCTCGCGCACAATGGGGATCGGCATCTCGGCGGGGGCCGGAGCGCTTGGAGCCGCTTCGGACGCCACCGGTAGCCAGACCTCGGCCCGTGTCCCCTGGCCCGATCTCGACGACAGGACCAGCCGGCCTCCCGACTGCCCGGCCAGGCCATGCACCATCGAAAGACCCAGCCCCGTCCCTTTGCCCATGCCCTTCGTGGAGAAGAATGGCTCGACCGCACGCGCCAGAATGATGGCGCTCATGCCGACCCCGGTGTCGACCACGGCGAGCCGGACATAGCGGCCGGGCGCCAGTCCAGTCGGATGACCCGACCCCACGGCTTCTTCCGCCGCGCTGATCGTGAGCCGGCCGCCACCGGGCATGGCGTCGCGCGCGTTCACCGCCAGGTTCAAGAGCGCGAGCTCCAGTTGGTTGGCGTCGACCATCGCGGGCGGAAGATCCGGGGCCACCTCGACCACCATGTCGATCTGCGGGCCGATGGAGCGGGCGATCAGGTCGTGCATGCCGTCCAGCAGCGTGCCCACATCCACGGGCTGGGCCATCAGGGTCTGGCGGCGCGCGAAGGTGAGAAGCCGCTGGACCAGCACCCGGGCCCGCTCGGCGGATTGCAGCCCGCCCGCCACCAGCCGCTGCGTGCGTTCGTCCTGATCGAGCTTGCGGTGCGCCCGCTCCAGCGAGCCCACGATGGGGGTCAGGAGGTTGTTGAAGTCGTGCGCGATGCCGCCGGTAAGCTGGCCGATGGTTTCGAGCTTCTGCACCTCGTGGAGCTGGGCGGCTGCCGCCTCGCGCTCGGCCACCGCACGGGCCACGCGGTCGGCCAGATCGAGGTTGATCCGCTCGAGCTCCGCTTCGGCGGCCTTGCGGGCGGTGATGTCGACCGAGGCCCCGATCAGCCCGATCACCTGGCCCGTTCCGTCGCGCAGCGGCACCTTGGTCGAGAGCCAGACGGCCGGTGTGCCGTCCGCGAAGGTGACGGCCTCCTCGACCTGTTCCGCCATGGCGCTGTCCATGATCCGCCGGTCGTTGGCCATGACGAGCGCTGCTTGCGCCTTGTCCTCCAGGAACTCGGCGTCGGTCCGGCCCAGGAACTCCTCGGGCGGCTTGCCGATCAGCTCGGCCGTGCCCTTGTTGGCGACCAGCATGCGGCCTTGGCGGTCCTTGGCATAGACCACCCCCGGCACGGCCTCGATGAAGGTCTTGAGCAACTGGGTCGCCCGGTCCCGCTCGGCAAGAAGGGCGCGATGCTCCTCCACGTCGAGGAGGACGCCCGGAAAGTGCAAGGGTGTGCCATCCGGTCCGTGGTCGACCCGCCCGTTGGCCTCGATCCAGTAGTAGCGCCCATCCTGGCGACGCACCCGGTACTGATGCGCGTAGGGACCGCCGCGCGAGATGGCTGAACCGATCGCCGCGATCAGACCCTCCCTGTCGTCCGGGTGGACGGTGGCGATGACCTGCTCCAGGCTGAGGCCCTCCCGGCCCAGCGCCAGATCGAGGCCGAAGTTCAGCGCGAACTGCTCGTCGACCGTGAAGCGGTCGGTGGGCAGGTCCCAGTGCCAGGTCCCGATGATGGCGCCTGCCGCCAAGGCCAGTTGCACGCGTTCGGCGCTCATACGCAGCGCCTGCTCGACCGCCCGGCGGTCTGTCACGTCCTGCTCGGCCACGACGCCCGCGATCACCCGACCGCCCGCATCGCGCACCGGCGCCGCGTTGTTGAGAAAGAAGCGTCGCTCGCCCGTGCCGAAGCGCTGGCATTCGACCAGCTCCCCCTGAACCGTCTCGCCCTCGACGAGCGCGCGGGCCATGGCCCAGTCCTGGGCCCGCAAGCGCCGGCCAGTCTCGGGATCGTAGCCGATCCACTCGCCGTACTGCTCCAGGCTGGTGACCTCGGGATCGGGGACGACGCCCCAGAGCTCCCGATGGGCGGCGTTGTCCCGAACGATCTTGCCCTTGGGGTCAGCAATGATCACCCCGACTGGGAGAGCATCAAGGACGGCCGATAGGAGTGCCTCGCTCTGTCGCACTCGCTCATCGGCCGCACGGGCCTCAGTGATGTCCTCGCCCGAGGAGATCGTGCCCCGGATCCGACCTGCGGCGTCGCGGATGATCCTGTTGCGCCAGGCGATCAGCCGTTCCTGGCCATCGGGGCGCAGGATCAATCCCTCCACCCGATCGGGTGCGTCGGCCGATCCAGAGATGAACTCGGCAAAGATGGCCCGGACAGCCTCCCGTTCGCGGACGGGGATGGCGGTCTCGAACCAGTCGCGACCGATCAACTGGGCGGGACTGTCGTGACCCAGGATCTCCGCGCCGCGCGGGTTGACGGTCTCGATCCGACCCTCGCGGTCGAGCACCAGCAGCATAACGCCTGCCACCTGCAGGTACATCTGGGCGCGGTCCAGATCCGGGACCAGGTGGGGGGCCGGGGCCAGCTTTTTGCGGCCGAAACTGGGCGCGGCTCCGCCCTTGGCTCGAAGAACGCCCCGCGCCAGCCATCCCGCCGCGAAGGCCAGGCCGATCTTGTTTGCTCCACTCACGATGCGATGCCGACCTTCGAGCGACTGGCTTGCTGCCTTGAATGGCAGCGTAGCATCGAAACGTGATGGAAACAGTTAGATCTCGCGCCAAAGTTGCATAAATCCGTCAGGCCTGAAGATGGCAACACATTGCTGGCCCGCTCTCGCCAGGGAGTGCCTGCTTGACCCGTTGCCAGACCTGCACAAGGTCAGCGGCACTGTTCGCCATGGTCCAGATCCTGTCCGCGCAACCACTCGAACCTTCGTCATGCGAGTGTAGCGGGCCTTCGATGCTTGCTGTCAGGTTCATCGGATGGAAGGTGAGCACAGGTCAGGGGGCGGTCGATGGGAGTCTGTCCCGGGCCACTGCCTGCATCCTGATTCGTCAGGCTGCTATGGCCACCCTCCAACGGGCCAAAGCCCCTGCGAGCACGCAGGCGGCCTCGATCCCGTCCACGAGCGGAACAGCGCTTCTCTCCTGAAGGCGGCTTCGAAGGGGGGCCATGCCCGCGCACCCGAGAATCACGGACTCCGCCCGGTCTTCCTCGACAGCGGCGCAGATTTCCTGATCAAGACGGGCCAGAACCTGAGGACCGGCCGCTTCCACCTCCAGCACCCCCAAGCCCGAGGCCCGCACCCGCGCGCACTGCCCGCCGAAACCGTAGCTGTCCACGTTGGCCTCGATCACGGGGACCGAGACGGGCAGGGTCGTGACGATGGAGAAACGAGCGCCGGTCAGTGCTGCGAGGTGCATGGCGGCCTGCCCGATGCCGATGACGGGGCAATGAGCCGCGGCGCGCAGCTCTTCGAGCCCCGTGTCGTCGAAGCAGGCGATGACGACGACGTCCACGCCCTCGGTTCGGGCGCGAGCCAGAAGCGCGCGCACTCCGGTCACTGCCGCCGCGCCATCCTCGGCCCCTTGGATCGCGGGCGGGCCGTCGTGATTGGTCCAGCCCAGGATCTCGGCCTCGGGCAGGGTGCGGCGGGCGACCGCGACGGCGGCCTCGGTCATGGCGACCGTGGAGTTCGGGTTGATGAAGAGGAGGCGCATCAGACGGCCCGGCCGGCGTCGGATCCGGCCCGCGCGCGGCGACGGCTGACCAGCGCGACGGTGAGGAGAAAGACGCCGATCACGACAAGGGAGAACACGGTGGTCAGCGTCCCCAGCGCGAAGATCACCGGCGTGGTGACGTTGGTGGTCATGCCGTAGATCTCCAGCGGCAGGGTGTTGTGGCTGCCCGAGGTGAGCAGCGTCCGCGCGAACTCGTCGTAGCTGAGCGTGAAGCCGAACAGGGCGACGCCCAGGAGCGAAGGCGCGATGATCGGCAGGACGACATGGCGGATCGTCTGCCACGCGGTGGCGCCCTGGTCGCGGGCGGCCTCCTCATAGGCCGGGTTGAAGCGATTGAAGACGGCGAACATGATGAGAAGGCCGAAGGGCAGGGTCCAGGTGAGCTGAGAGCCGAAGCCGGAAGTCGCCCAGTGCACGGGCAGCCCGGCCTGCGAGAAGATCAGGCCCACGCCCAGCGAGACAAGGATCGAAGGGATCACGAGGCTCGCGATGACGAGCTGGAAAAGGATCGCCGAGCCGCGGAAGCGCTTGCGGAAGGCGAGGCCGCCCATGACCGAGACGACGACGGTCGTGACCATGACCATGAGGCCCAAGGCGAGCGAGCGGCCGAAGCTGCCCCAGATGTCGCCCACCGCCTGCTCTTGGAACAGGTCGCGGAACCAGTGGAGCGAGACGCCCCGCATCGGAAAGGTGAGGCCGCCCTCGGGCCCCTGGAAGCTCAGGATCGCGATGGTGATCGTGGGGCCGTAGAGGAAGAGTAGGAACAGGCCGAAGATGGTGGCCAGCACGTAGAAGGAGCGGGGGCGGGGGTCCATCAGAGCTCCTTCCGGATGTTCACGAGGCGCAGCAGGACCCCGATCACCATCAGCGTGACGACGAGGAGCATCACGGATGTCGCCGAAGCCGAGGGATATTGCAGGAGGCCGATGTCGTTCTGGATCAGGCGGCCCACGTTCGCGGACTGCGATCCCGACATGAAGCGCACGGTGATGAAGTCGCCCATCACCAGAGTCACGACGAAGATGGTGCCGATCATGATGCCGGGCCGGGTCAGCGGCAGGACCACGTTCCAGAGCGTCTGGAAGCCGGACGCGCCCGCGTCGTTCGCCGCTTCCAGAAGGCTGCGGTCGATCCGCATCATGGTGTTGAAGATCGGGACCACCATGAACAGCGTGTAAAGGTGCACGAAGGCCAGGATCACCGAGAAGTCCGAGAAGAGGAGCCAGTCCAGCGGCTGGTCGACCACCCCCCAGGACAGCAGCGCCGAGTTCGCGATCCCCTCGCGGCCCAGGAACGGGATCCACGAGATCATGCGGATGATGTTCGAGGTCCAGAACGGGATCGTGCACAGCAGGAACAGCGTCGTCTGCCAGGTCTGCGACCGGACGTGGAAGGCCAGGAAGTAGGCCACCGTGAAGCCCAGGACCAAGGTGATGGCCCAGGTGACCGCGGCATATTTCACGGTGTTCAGCAGCACCCGCCAGGTCACGTCCGAGCCCAGCAGGAACTCGTAATTCTCGAAGGAGAAGGCAGGGACGATCGAGAACTCGGTTGCGGTCCAGAAGCTGACGACGACGATCATGAGGATCGGCAGCACCAGGAACGCGAGCAGGACCAAGGTCAGCGGCAGGGCCAGGAGCCAGCCCGTGACGTGGTTCGAGGCCAGAGCGCGCTGTCGGGGCGCGCGCTCCGCAAGGGGCGGGGTCCCGAAGGACCCCGCGACGGTGATGGACTCAGGCGGCAATGAACTCGTTCCACTTGCGGACCATGTACTGGTTCTCGTCCATGACGGCGTTCCAGCAGGCCACCTGGCCCATGCGGTCATAGAAGGAGCCGCCGTCGCGCGCCTCGCCGGCCTGCGCCAGCACGTCGCCGAAGGGATTGGTGACGGGCTCGACGGCGGGCTTGCCCTCGAACCAGTAGCCCCACTCGTTCTCGCTCATGAAGGCCTTGGAGGTCTCGGGCACCGCCGAATAGTAGCCCTGGCGCATGAGGAAGCCGCCGACCCAGCCCGACAGGTACCAGTTGATGTAGTCGTAGGCCGCATCCAGCTCCATGCCCGACAGGCTCGACGACAGGCCGATGCCGCCGCCCCAGCTCCGGTAGCCTTCCTTGAGCGGCTGGTAAACGCAGGGGATGCCGCGCGACTTCACGGCGGTGATGGCCGGCGACCACATCGACTGGATCACCACCTCGCCCGAGGCCATGAGGTTCACGGATTCGTCGAAGGTCTTCCAGAAGGACCGGAACTGGCCCGCCCGCTTGGCCTCGGTCATGATCGCCATGGTGCGGTCGATCTCGTCCGTGGTCATGTTCCCCTTGTCGCCGTACTGGATCTCGCCCATCGCCTCGCAGACCATGGCGGCGTCCATGATGCCGATGGAGGAGATGTCGAGGATCGAGGCCTTGCCCTTGAACTCGGGGTTCAGCAGCTCGGCCCAGGACTCGATGGGGCGGCCGATGAGGTCGGGGCGGATGCCCAGCGTGTCGGCGTTGTAGATGGTCGGGATCAGGGTCATCCAGCCCGACTCCTCGGCTACGAAGTCGGTGCCGCCGGGACCGGAGGTGAAGCCCACCGTGTGGGGCGCCGTCCCTTGCGCGATGGTGCTCTCGGGCGTGAGCTTCCCGTCCCGGAAGATGCCGACGATCTTGTCGTAGTTGGCGATCCGGGACGTATCCATCGCCTGGAGGTTGCCGGTCGGCCAGACCTTCTTGCAGATCCAGTACTCGATGTCGGCGATGTCGAAGCTGTCGGGCTGGGTCGCGGCGCGCTGGGTCACGGCGTCCGAGTCGAGCGCCGTCATCTCGAGCGTGAAGCCCAGGTCCTCCTTCACCTTCTGCGCCACCTCGTTGAGGTTCGATACGCCGGTGCCGAACTGGCGCAGGGTGATGTCCTTGATCTCCTGCGCCCAGATCATCGGGGCGGGCAGCGCGCTCGCGGCAAGGGCGGCAGCCCCGGTCTTCAGGAGGCTACGCCGGCTGTATCGCATCTTCGTCATGGTCGTCTGTCCCTGTTGGAGGATGGTGTCAGGCTTGGAGGCGGTGGAGCCGCCCCTCGTCCCAGGCGAGCCGTACGGCGTCCCCCGGGTTCTTCGGATCCGCGAAGAAGGCGGACTCGGGAATGAGCGCGAGGATCTCCTGCTCGCCCGCCATCCGCGCGGTCAGGGCGACGTGCCCGCCCTGGTACTCGACAGCGCGGACGACGGCCTCGGCGCCATCGGCCGCGAGCCGGACGCCATCCGCGCGCAGCGCGAAGCGCCCCTGCGGCAGCGCGATGACGTTGTGCCCGCCCATGAAGCGGGCCACGAACTCGGTCCGCGGCGCGTTGAAGATCTCGCGCGCGGGGCCCGCCTGCTCGATGCGGGCGTTGTTCATCAGCACGATTTCGTCGGCCAGGGCCAGCGCTTCGTCCTGCCCATGCGTGACGTGCAGGAAGCTGATTCCCAGCTCGCGCTGGAGGCGCTTCAGTTCCGCCCGCATCCTGATGCGCAGGAAGGGATCGAGGGCGGAAAGCGGCTCGTCGAGGAGCAGGACCTGCGGGTTCGTGACCAGCGCACGCGCCAGCGCCACGCGCTGCTGCTGGCCGCCCGAGAGCTGCGAGGGCAGGCGGTCGGCGTAGCGCCCCATGTCGACGAGTTCGAGAAGCTCGCCCGCGCGGCGGTGGCGCGCGGCCTTGTCCACACCCTTCATCTTGAGGCTGAAGGCCACGTTGTCCCGCACCGAGAGATGCGGGAACAGGGCGTAGCTCTGGAACATCATGGCCGTGCCACGCCGGGCCGGGGGAAGATGCGTGACCTCGGCCCCGGACAACACGATGGAGCCGTCCGAGATCGTCTCGTGGCCCGCGATCATCCGCAGGGTCGAAGTCTTGCCACAGCCCGAGGGCCCGAGCAGGCACACATAGCTGCCGCCACGGAACAGGTGGCTCACGTCGGCGACGGCGACGGTCTCGCCGTATCGCTTCGTCACATGGATGAGTTCGAGATCGTGACCCGTCCGCATGGGACCTCCATCAGTTGGGGCCAACTGACAGGCGCACGGCCGGAGGGGACAGGAGAATCATACCTGAAACCCGGACGAGACACGACGTGCTGAAAGAAGTGGCGGATCGCACCACTCCATGACGATTTCCGCGACAGGATTGTATACAATGTTGTCCCGGTACCGGATGCGGTGTTGCCGGCGTCCGAGTCGGGGCGTCAGGGTCGAATGGACCAGCAGCGGACATGAGCGGGATGGACGACGGGCCTTTCATGAAATCCGGTTCCGGGGACGAGGTCGCCGAGCAGCTCGCCCTGGCGATCCACGAGCACCGGCTCGCCCCCGGGACCAAGCTTAACGAGGACGAGGTGGGCGAGATCTATGGCGTGAGCCGGACGATCGTGCGCACCGCATTGCAGCGCCTGTCCCATGATCGCCTCATCACCCTGCGGCGGAACCGCGGGGCTTTCGTCGCCCAGCCCACCATCCGAGAGGCCCGCGAAGTCTTCGAAGCCCGCGCCCTGCTCGAGCCCCGCACGGCCCGCTCCGCGGCCGAGCGGACGACCCCGGCCGACGTCGCCCGCCTTCAGGCCCATATCGACGAGGAGCACCGGGCCGTCGCGGCCGGGAACGCGGGGCTCGCCTTGCGGCAGTCCGGCCTCTTCCATCTGGAGATCGCGCGCATCGCCGACCAGGACACGATCGCCGAGTTCATCGCGCAACTCGTCGCACGGTCCTCGCTCATCATCGCGCTCTACTGGCAGCGGCGGAACGCGCTCTGCGAGAGCCACGCGCACCATGCGCTTGTGCACGCTCTGGCCGAACGGGACGGCGATCGCGCCGACGAGCTGATGAAGGGGCACCTCCTCGATCTCGTCTCCTCGCTCGACCTGCGCCACCTGCCATCGGCGCCCCGGTCCCTGCGCGAGGCGCTGGGCGCATGACGATGCCCGCGATCCGCCGGATGACGGCCGCCGACCTGGACCACGTGCTCGACTGGGCCGCGGTGGAGGGGTGGAACCCCGGCTTGGGGGATGCTGCGGCCTTTCACGCCGCCGACCCCGAGGGCTTCCTCCTCGCCGAGGTCGCGGGCGATCCGGTCGGCGCGATCTCGGTCGTGAACCACTCGGACGTCTTCGCCTTCCTGGGGCTTTATCTCTGTCGTCCGGAGTGGCGGGGCCAAGGGATCGGGATGGCGCTCTGGCGCGAAGGACTGACGCACGCCGGGGGCCGCACCATCGGGCTGGATGGCGTGGCGGCGCAGGAGGCGAATTACGCCCGTTCGGGCTTCGTGCGGACCGGGGCCACCATCCGTTTCGAAGGCCCCCGCGTGACCGGCGACAGCCCGACGCTCCGTCCCATGCGGCCCGAGGACCTGCCGGCTCTCCTGGCGCTTGACCGTCGGGCGACCGGGGTCGAACGCGCGCGGTTCCTCTCGGCGTGGACCCGCACGACGTCGGACCGCCGGACCATCGTGCTGGAGGAGGGCGGCGCGATCCAGGGCTTCGCAACCGCACGTCTCTGCCGCTTGGGCTGCAAGATCGGTCCCATCATCGCGCCGGATGCGGAGTGTGGCCTGGCACTGACCGCCTCTGAAGCAGAGATCGGTACGCGAGTCATCGACGTGCCCGAGGCCAACCACGAGTTCATCTCGGCACTCGTCGCGCGAGGCTATCGTGAGACCTTCCGCACGGCACGGATGTATCGCGGACCCGCGCCACAGGGAGATGGCCGTGAACAGGCCATCGCGACAATGGAGCTGGGTTGAGCCGCCTCGAAGAGGAAGGAGCCTGACACCGATCTCTCTTACCTTCGCAGGGCGTCCGGACAGCACGGAGAAGGAGTCCGGACCTGCCCTCGCAACCGCCGACATCTGCTTGCGGCAAAGAACCAATGAGGATGGTCAGAGGCTTCTGTCCGAGAAGGACGGAAGCCCCCGTGCTTCGGCGGGCCCTCTCATCGTCACGAAGCATCCTCGCTCCCTCGCCAGGGATGTTGATCCGAGACTGCTCGGCCGAGACGGCGCTATCCTGTGGCGCTCCCTCGACCTCCAACTGTCTCTGGCCTGCAATGCCGTCGAGGCTGGCCGCATCAGCCGACATGTCGGTTCGAGCCAACTCCAACCAGCGATGCGCCGACCAGGTCATGGCGACTTCCAGGCGTGCCAAGATCGCGCCCTGGCCGCCCGGTCCCCCGGTATGCCGGGTAACGCGGCATCAAGGACCTCCTTACAGGGTGAAAGGCGATCCTCACGTTCGGGCCGACGCCGTTCGGGCAATGCCAGACGAATGTGACGGGCGGCGCAACTCTCCAAAGGCGAGCGGCGGATCACATTTGGCCAGCAAGCCATGGCGTCCCGAGCCGTTTTTCGCTGTGAAGCCCAGGAATGCTGCTTGGATGGCGAACTCTGGCCAGGGTCTCCTGAGCGTGCCGGGATGGGACAGGCCCAAGATTTTCGCCGCTCGTGATTGCTCATGCCCGCAGGCGACTCTTGGTGATGTTCCACCTTTTGGCCCCGAAGCTCGGCATCTTGCCGGGCTGGGTGACAACGTGCTCCCACCGACGTTCTTGCATGACCCTGGGCCAGAGTGGCTCGCTGGTGGTCTGGCGGGATCGCGAGAGGGCGTGACCTGCGATCAGGAGCGGTCGCCTGCGCCGGCCCGAAACTTTCTCGGATGCGGTCATCCAGGTCTGCCCGGCTTCAGGTCTCCATGGGGCCCGGCTCGGCGGCCCGAGTGGCTTGGTGACAGGCCAGATAAGGACGTCGGACCCGGAGGATGGGCCAGGGTGAATGCCGGTGCGCCGCCGTGATCCCGACCGGCGCCGGCGCAAGGCCAAGCTTGTTCTCGACGGGGCAAATGCCGACCTGCTGGCCATGGAAGTCACCTCTTGCGGCGAGGGTGGCAGCCCGGTCCGGACGCCCCGGCCGTCCCATTCATCGGCCCTGTCACGGCCGACGGGCCCTGCGGCACCGGACTGGCCAAACGGCCATCGCGCGGTGCGGTGTAATCTGAACGATCCCGTGAGACACTTGACTGGCCAGTTGCTACCCGTCCCGTTCTTCCGTGCGCCTGGGACGATGAACGTGACCAGGAGTGCGGCGGCTGTAGCCTACCGGTCATCGCCATTCTGGACGGACGCTCTCGCCTCCCGCCAAGGGAGCGGCGCTGCTATTCGCGGGGCCCGAGCAGCAAGCCAGTTTCGCAAGCCCGCTAGCCGGGCTTAGCCTATTTGGCGGGCGCAGGCCCTTGCCGTGCGGTCGGTTGCTCGTCTTTATGGGACAGGTCCGCGCATCCTGATCATGGCGGGGGCTGAGTGGGCGGGCCGCCCCCTGTGCCCGCTCCGGGGCGCCGGGCCCGCTCAGGCAGGCCAGCGCATCGGGCCCTGGGGCACGGGGGCCTGTCCGGCATAGGCGCCCCGGACCGACTGGTCGAACTGCACCACCGCTCCGGTCATCAGGCCCGCGTCGTCGGAGGCCAGAAAGTTCACCGCCCGCGCCGCCTCCTCAGGGTCCACGAGCCGGTCGTAGGGCAGTCCGGCCGTGGCTTTGGCCTCCCAGTCCGGGTCGCCCGTCTCGGCCTCCTGCAGCGCGCGCTCGTGATCCGAGGCCATCCAGCCGATGTCGAGCTGGTTCACCCGGATGCGGTTCCCCATGACGGCGAAGGCGGTGTTGCGGGTCAGCGTGGCCAGCGCTCCCTTCGAGGCGCAGTAGGCGCTGATGAAGGGCTGCCCGGCATGGGCCGAGGTCGAGCCGATGTTGACGATCGCCCCCTCCACCCCGTCCCGGATCATGAGGCGGATCGCCTCCTGCATCAGGAAGAACGGTCCGCGCACGTTGGTGGCGAACATGCGGTCGAAGAGATCGGGTGAGGTGTCGAGGATCGTGCCGCGATCGGTCAGCGCCCCGGCGTTCACCAGCACGTCGAGCCGGCCGAAGAGCCGGTCGGTCTCGGCCACCGCACGGCGGCAGTCCTCGACCGAAGCCAGGTCGGCGCGCACGAAGCGCGCGGGCGCGCCGACCTCCGAGATGGAGCGGGCCACGGCCTCGCCCCGCTCGGCGTTGCGCCCGGTGACGACAAGGCCTGTCGCCCCGGCCGCCGCCAGCCGGTGCGCGATGGCCGCGCCCAGCCCCTGCGTCGCCCCTGCGACGAGGCAGACCTTGCCATCCATCCGGTTCATGCGACGACCTCGTAGCCGGCCAGCGCCATGACCCGGTGCAGCTCCTTGTTGCCCTTGGTCGACCATTCGAGCGGCGGGGCCTTCTTCGGGTCCTGCTCGGCCTCGACCACGAACCAGCCTTCGTAGCCGTAGCCCGCCAGCCGCGTCACGATGGCCTTGAAGTCGAGGCTGCCGTCGCCCGGCACGGTGAAGGCGCCCTTCACCACGGCGTCGAGGAAGGACTCCTTCGAGCGGTCGAGCGCGTCGATGACGTCCATCCGCACGTCCTTGGTGTGGACATGCGTGATGCGCTTGTGGTGGTTGTCGATCACCCGCAGCACGTCGCCGCCCGCAAAGGCCATGTGGCCCGCGTCATAGAGAAGCGGAATGCCCTCGCCCGAGTTCGCCATGAACAGGTCGAGTTCCTGTTCCGTCTCCACGACCGCTGCCATGTGGTGATGGTAGGACAGCGGCATGCCCTGCTCGGCGCACCATTCGCCGAACTGGGTCATGCGGCGGGCATAGGCCTTCATCTCGTCGTCCGAGAGCCGGGGCTTGCTCGCCAGCGGCTTCGAGCGGTCGCCCTGGATGGAGCCCGCCACCTCGCCATAGACGATGCAGGGGGCCTTGGCCGCCTTGAACAGCTCCATCTGCGCCCGGATGCGGTCCTTGTTCTCCTCGATGTCACCATCGAGGATCGTGCCCGAGAACCAGCCGCCGCAGACCGAGATGCCGTGGCGGCTCAGGATCGGACCCAGTTCGTCGATGTTCATCGGAAAGCGGCGGCCCGTCTCCATGCCGGTGTAGCCCGCCTGCGCGGCCTGCGACAGGCACTCCTCCAGCGACACGTCGTCCGAGAGTTCCACGAGGTCGTCGTTCCACCAGCAGATGGGCGAGATTCCGAGCCGGGCCTTCATTCCTGGTTAATCCTTTTCTGCGACAGTGGAAGGGCCGGCCGAATCGGGACTGCCAACCCCGTCACGGTCCCTTGGCGTGCCTCGCACGCGGATGCCAGAGGGACTTCGGAGGTCCAGGGCCGGGCCTGCATGGATTCTCTCGAAACCCCTCAACCGCATGGGGCCGGTCTGATGGACTTTCCCGCAAGCTTGACCTGCCGTCCATGACCTTCCGCGGCGCCAGTGCCCCTGCGGGACGAGCCATCCCCTGGTCGTTCCCACACGCCGCGCTGACGTCGCAGAGCGCTTGCAAATAGCCTCGCACAGCCGGGCTAGGGGGGCGATGTGCGACCGACAGGGACACCTTCCGGGCAGCGCCTGGGTGACGGCGTCAAGCTGCGGCGTGGCCCCAGTTCTGCCGCCCGTGATTGAGCGAGCCCGGGGCGAGGTGCCGTTGGCGGGCGTGGCAGGCAGGGCGGTGGTGGACGCGGTCGAACGGAACTTGGCGCAGTGGCGCGCGGTCGGTCCCTTGGCCCACGTCGAGGCGCCGCACGCCGTGGCGACCGAGATGGTCTGCCGAAGCGCCGAGGCCGCGCGGCTGACCTGCTCCGAAACCGGCAAGCCCCTTGCAGAGCCCGAGCGGGGGTGGGGCCTCGCCGTGGACTGGTTCCGCCGGTACGCCGAGGAGGCGCTGCGCATCGCGGCCCGGATCGCTGACAACCACGCGCGAGCCCGTGGGGATCTGCGCGGCTTTCCCCGCCGGGAACCTCCCGGTCGCGCTGGTGCTGCGTAAGCTGATCCTCGCGCTCACGGCCATGCGCACGAACATCATGGGAATATCGTCACAGCCGGTGGGCGTCCTGACGATGATCGTGGCTGGCTGCCGGACCGGGAACCTGCCGGCCGGGATGGTCGGGTTCGCCACCGGTCCGGTCGCGGCCATCTACGCCCCGCTCATGACCGACAAGCAGGTTCGCAGGATGTTCCTGACCGGCTCCACGCTCGTGGCCCAGCAGATGATCCGCGACGCCCGGGCCACCGTGAAGAGGGTCCTGATGAAGCTAGGCGCCAACGTGCCGCGGGCCGTGATCATCGACGTGCGTCAGGCCTGCGTGACGCCCGACCGGTCCTTCGCCCACGCGCGGCTTCATGGGGGCTTCATGGCACGCCAAAGCAAGCAAGGTGGGGAACGGGCTCGATCCCGCAATCCGGATGGGCCCACTCATCTCGCGCCGCAGGGTCGAGGAGATCGAAGGCGTCGCGGCAGACGCGCTCGTGCCCGCACACGGCCGCTTTCGGCCGCCGCGCTCGCCCGGGTCGCGCGCCTGCGCCTCGGCAGGGGCTGCGGCGCGGCGGACCTCCCGGCGCTCAACGCGCGAGGGGTCGCGCTCGCCGTCGTGGACGACATGAACTCGGCTTTGGGGGCCGAGCACGCAATGACGTTGATCTTGGCCCACCTGGAATGCGCGCTCTCGGCCTCCGTACCGCCTGCCTAGCCCGTGGGACCTGTCTCCCGCGTCGCGGGCTTGCGCAAAGGCCTGGGCCGATGCCGTCTCGGTCCATGCGCCCGAGGGCGAGCGGCCCCGCCCCGGGGTCGAGGAACGCGGCGGGCTCATGCCTGGGGCCATGCTGGGCAACACGGCGCGGGACGGGCCGGTAAAGGTGCCGCGACAGAGGCGCCTTGCGGAAGGCGGTGCTCGACCTGTTCGCCACGGACCCACCACCTCTCGACCAGCCGCGTCTTGCCTTCCCGAACGTGATCGTGTCCCCCGGCATCGCCGGCCTCACCGCCGGGACGCGGGAACGCCTGGTGGTGAGGCCGGTGCAGAACGCGCTCGACTTCCTCGCGGGGCGGTTCGCCTCCGCGCTCATCGTGAACAGGGACCTCCTATGACCAAACCCGTCCTCCGCGTGGGCCTGATCGGCTCGGGCTTCATGGGCAAGGCGCATGCCTTCGGCTACGGCTCGGCCGAGAAGGTGTTCGACCTGCCGTTCCGGGTGGAACTGCGCACGCTCGCGGACACCAGCATGGCGCTGGCCCAGCACGCGGCGTCTGCCCTGGGCTTCGCGCGGGCCACTGACGACTGGCGGGCGATGGTGGCCGATCCCGCGATCGACGTCGTGAACATCACCGCGCCCAACGCGCTCCACAAGGAGATGGCGCTCGCGGCCATCGCGGCCGGCAAGCACGTCTATTGCGAGAAGCCGCTCGCCCCCCTGGCGCAGGATGCCCGCGAGATGGCCGAAGCCGCCGAGGCGGCGGGGCGAAAGACGCAGGTTGGCTTCAACTATCTCTGCAACCCCATGCTGGCCCTTGCCCGCGACATGATCGCCGCCGGCGAGCTGGGCGAGATCCGCAGCTACCGGGGCATCCACGCCGAGGATTATATGGCCGACCCGAACGGCGTCTGGGGCTTCCGCCACGACCCGGCCGGGGGCGGCGCCTTCGCCGACATCGGCTCCCACGCGCTGGCCACCGCCGAGTTCCTGCTGGGGCCGATCACCCGCCTCATGGGCGACACCGTGACCGTCATCGGCGAACGCCCCGATGGTCAGGGCGGACGCCGCGCGGTCGAGGTGGACGACATCGGGCGGACCTTCGTGCGCTTCGCGAACGGCGCCTCCGGTTCCATCGAGGCCTCCTGGGTCGCCATGGGCCGCAAGATGCAGCACGATTTCGAGGTCTACGGCACCAGGGGCGCGCTCCTTTTCTCGCAGGAGCGCTTCAACGAGCTGCACTTCTACTCGGCCGACGACCCCGCCGGCCGCCGCGGCTTCCGCCGGATCGAGGCCGCGCCCGACCACGCCCCCTACGGTCGCTTCTGCGTGGCGCCGGGCCACCAGCTGGGCTTCAACGACCTCAAAGCCATCGAGGTCGCAGGCTATCTCGACGCGCTGGCGGGCCGGGCGGAGGAGCCATTCAACTTCCGCAAGGGCTTGCGCATCCAGAGCCTCGTAGAGGCCGTCCATGACTCGTCCAAGGCGCAGGTCTGGGTGGACGTAGCCTGAGCTTCGCGATCGGCATCAGTGGCGCCCAGCTGGTCTGGGCGCGCGTCCATGCTGGCCTCCGGGGGTGAGCCGTTGCCGGTGACGATGAAAGCCGGAAGGGGCGGGATCTTCTTCTCCAAGGTCTTCGTCTACGCCCGCCGCGGCCGCCACATCCAGGCTGATCTCGTGGGCCGCAGAGCCTGGTCGCCGTGATTGCCCCGCGCTGACCGCCATCGACCGGATGGGACCGGGCGGCCATGCCTTCCCTTGCAACCGGATGCCCTGCTTCGCCCAGGCGAAAGCCGGCTCTGCAGAAGACTCCGGTGACCTAAGGGAAGTTTTGCTGCGGCGCGGCTGGCCTTTCTCGTTGACAGAATGCGCTTCCCGCAGTGACCGTTCACTCCAAGACGACAGTTCGCGAACGGGCTGGCACAAGGCCCGCGCTCCACAGGTCGCAAGGGGGGGAGGAGCTCATGAGTCTTCTTGAGCTCGACGACATCACCAAGAGCTTCGGCGCAATCCATGCGCTCCAAGGCGTGAGCCTGTCCATCCGACCGGGCGAGGCCCTGGGGCTGATGGGGGACAACGGCGCAGGCAAATCCACGCTCATGCGCATCATCGCCGGCAACTTCCGCCCCACCTCGGGCGCGATCCGGATCGAAGGGCGCGAGGTCCACTTCCACAAGCCCATCGACGCGCGCAACAGCGGCATCGAAATCGTCTACCAGGACCTCGGCCTCTGCGACAACCTTTCGGCCGCCGCGAACGTCTTCCTGGGGCGGGAACTCAAGAAGTCTTTCGGGCCGATCCGGTATCTCGACTACAAGACCATGTACCAGCGCTCGGGCGAGATCTTCGCCGAGCTCAAGTCCGAGACGCGGCCCCGCGACCTTGTCAGGCAGATGTCGGGCGGGCAGCGGCAGGCAGTGGCCATCGCGCGGACGCGGCTCTCGGACCCCAAGCTCGTGCTGATGGACGAGCCCACCGCCGCCATCTCGGTCCGGCAGGTGGCCGAGGTGCTGACCCTCATCCGGCGCCTCAAGGACACGGGCCACGCGGTGATCCTGGTGTCGCACCGGATGCCCGACGTCTTCGACGTCTGCGACCGGGTGGCGGTGCTGCGCCGAGGGACCAAGGTCGCCGACAAGCGCATCAGCGAGACCACGCCCGAGGAGGTCACCGGGCTCATCACGGGGGCGATCGGAGCGGCATGAGCGACATGACCAACCAAGACGGCCGCGTGCGCCCCGGCCAAGGTCCCCTCGGCCACGCCGAGATCGACGAGTCGATCACGTCCCGCACCGAGACGAGCGGCTGGCAGGCCATCGTCCGCACCCAACCCTTCTGGGTGCTCATGGCGATCCTCGTCATTGGCCTCGTGATGACCTTCGTATCGGACGTGTTCCTGACGGAACGGAACCTGTTCAACACCACGCGCAACTTCGCCTTCTTCGGCATCATGGCGCTGGGGATGTCGGCCGTGATCTGCACGGCGGGCATCGACCTGTCGGTGGGCTCGCTCATGGGCCTCGCCGGAGTCGTGACAGGGCTCGTCATGCAGGCGGGCTACGGGATCGTTCCCGGCTTTCTGGCCTGCATGGGCGTCTGCGTCCTCGTGGGGCTCATCAACGGCGTGCTGATCGCCTATCTGCGCATGGCGCCGTTCGTGGTGACGCTCGGCATGCTCGCCATGGCGCGGTCGGTGTCCATGGTCATCTCGAACAACAAGATGATCTACGACTTCGGCCCCGACACCGAGCTTTACCTCTGGCTGGGCGGCGAAAGCGTCTTGGGCATCCCCAATCCCGTCTGGGTGCTCATCATCCTCACGGCCGTGTTCGGGTGGGTCTGGCGCTACTCGACCTGGGGGCGTTGGGTGATCGCCATCGGCGGCAACGCCAAAGCCGCGCGCCTGGCCGGCATCCCGGTCGAGCGCATCCTCGTCTCGGTCTACGTGCTCTCGGCGGTGACCGCCGGGCTGGCGGCCTTCCTGCTCGTGGGCTGGTTCGGCTCGGTGACGAACGCGCTGGGCACGGGCTACGAGCTCAACGTGATCGCCGCCACCGTGATCGGCGGCGCGAACCTCATGGGCGGCGTGGTCTATGCGCTGGGCGCCCCCATCGGCGCGGCGCTCATGGAGCTCATCCGCAATTCGCTGCTGCTCGCGGGCATCGACGCCCTCTGGCAGCAGTTCTTCGTCGGCCTGTTCCTGATCATTGCGGTGCTTCTGGAACAGATCCGCAACCGTGGGAAGTCGGACTAACCGGCTCCCGCACCCCGTTCTGCATGTACCAGGGAGGACAAGATGCAGAAACTACTCGCGGCCACCGCGCTGGTGGCCCTTCTTGCTCCGGCAGGCGCCATCGCGCAGGAGAGCTACACCTTCGCGCTCGTGCCCAAGGCGATGAACAACCCGTTCTTCGACCTCGCCCGTGACGGCTGCATGGCGGCGGCCGAGGAACTGGGCAATGTCACCTGCAACTACATCGGCCCCGGCGAGCACACCGAGATGGAGCAGGTCCAGATCGTGCAGGACCTCATCAGCCAAGGGGTGGACGGCATCGCGGTCGCGCCTTCGAACGCCCCCGCCATGGGCCGCGCCCTGCGCGCCGCGGTCGACGCAGGCATCCCGGTGATGACCTGGGATTCCGACCTCCTGCCCGAGGACGCGGCGATCCGGTCGACCTACGTGGGCACCAAGAACTACGACATCGGCGTGGAGCTGGCCAATATCGCCAAGGCCCGCCACCCCGACGGCGGCACCATCTGCCTCCAGACCGGCGGCGCGGCGGCGGCCAACCACAACGAGCGCCTGAAGGGTATCCGCGACACCTTGGCCGGCGAGGACACGGGGGCACCTCCGGGCACGCCGCTCGCGGGCCAGGGCGGCTGGACCGAGATCTCGGGCTGCCCCCTCATCACCGATGACGACGGCAACGTCGCCGTCCAGGGCATGACGGACATACTGGCGGCGAACCCCGACCTCACAGCCTTCATTTCCACGGGCGCCTTCACCCAGTGGTTCGACAACGCCTACCGCCAAGCGGTCCAGCCCTATGCCGAGGAACTGACGAGCGGCGAGCTTTCGATCATCGTGGCCGACACCCTGCCCATGCAGATGGCGCAGCTGAAGGACGGTCTGTCCGTGGGCCAGGTCGGGCAACGTCCCTACGAGATGGGCCATCAGGCCATGTCCATCCTACTGGACATCGCCGAGGGCAAGGAGGTCCAGGACCCGATCTATACCGGCCTCGACATCTGCACCCAGGAGAATGTCGACACCTGCCTGGGCGGCAGCGCGACGAACTGACCCGCACCATATCGTGGCGACCCTCTCGGACAACCGCGGGGGTCGATCCTGGGGCATGCCTCCATAGCCGTCGCGGCCCGGCGCCCTCGATTCCTTCCACACTATAGTCCGACGATGATGCAGGCGGCAGCCTGCGGCCGACCCCGTCGCGAGTGCGGCACTGGTGACCCCGGATGGATTCGAACCATCGACCTGCCGCTTAGGAGGCGGCCGCTCTATCCCCTGAGCTACGGGGCCGTCCGCCCCCTCATGCCCGCGCGGGGGCCTCAGGTCAACGGCCGAGGCCGGGGTTGGACATCACGGCACGACGCGGCATAAAGATCCCGAGTTCCCTCAGGAGGCCCTCCGCGTGGCCAAGACCCCCAAGCGTCCCCTCACCCTGCGCGACGTGTCCGAAGCCTCGGGCGTGTCCGAGATGACCGTGAGCCGCGTCCTGCGCGGCCTGGGGGACGTGAGCGAGACCACGCGCGCCCGCGTGCGAGAGGCGGCGACGCGCCTGGGCTACGTCCCCAACCGCATCGCCGGGGCGCTCGCCTCCAACCGGGTGAACCTGGTGGCGGTGGTGATCCCAAGCCTTGCCAACATGGTCTTTCCCGAGGTGCTGGGCGGCATCTCGGAGGAGTTGGGCGACACCGGCCTCCAGCCGGTCGTGGGCGTGACCGACTACCTGCCCGAGAAGGAGGAGAAGGTCCTCTTCGAGATGCTCTCCTGGCGCCCCTCGGGCGTGATCGTCGCGGGGCTGGAGCATTCGGCCGCCTCCCGCGCCATGCTGGAGCGCGCGGGCGTTCCGGTCGTGGAGATCATGGACGTGGACGGCGAGGCCATCGACGCGGTGGTGGGGATCAGCCATGCGCGGGCGGGGCGGGAGATGGCCGAGGGCATCCTGGCCGCCGGCTACCGCCGCATCGGGGTGCTGGGGACCAAGATGCCGCTCGACTACCGGGCCCGCAAACGCATGGAGGGGTTCCGGGCGCGGTTGGCCGAGGCGGGCGTGCCCATCGCCGACCAAGAGTTCTACGAAGGTGGCTCGGCGCTGCTCAAGGGTCGCGAGATGACCGAGGCGATCCTGAAGAGGAACCCCGACCTCGACTTCCTTTACTACTCGAACGACATGATCGGCGCCGGGGGCCTCCTGTGGCTCCTGGAGCGGGGCGCCCGCATCCCCGAGGAGATCGGGCTCGCGGGCTTCAACCGGATCGAGCTTCTCGACGGATTGCCTCGGCGGCTTGCCACCATGGACGCCTGCCGCCGCGCGATCGGCTGCCGCGCCGCCGCCATCGTGGCGGCGCGGCATGCCGACTCTTCGCTGCCCGGTGGCGAGCGCATCGAACTCACGCCAACCTTGGAGCGGGGCGACACGCTGCGCGCGCCCCGCGGCTGACAGGGCTCAATCCTTGCTGTAGCGCTGCTCGCGCCAGGGGTCGCCATACATGTGGTAGCCGTTCCGCTCCCAGAAGCCGGCGCGGTCGGCCCCGATGAGCTCGATGCGCGACAGCCACTTGGCGCTCTTCCAGAAATAAAGGTGCGGCACCACGGCCCGCATCGGCGCGCCATGCTCGCGCGTCAGCGGCTTTCCCTGCCAGTGGGTGGCCAGGATCGCGTCGGGGGATGCGAAGTCCGCGAGCGGCAGGTTGGTCGTATAGCCGTCATAGGATTGCAGGAGCACGTGCGTCGCCACCTCGTCGGGATGCGCGAGGTCCAGGAGGTCGCGCACCCGCACGCCCTTCCAGTCGTTGTCGTAGCGCGACCATGTGGTGACGCAATGGATGTCCGAGCGCGCCTCGGCCTGCGGCAGGGCCTGGAACTGCGCCCAGTCCAGTGACAGCGGAGTCTCCACCAGTCCCACGACGTCGAGCCGCCACGTGGAGAGCGCGACGTTCGGATGCACGCCCAGATCCAGCACCGGCCAATCGCGCACCAGATGCTGGCCGGGGGGCAGGCGCTCGGCCTCGGGACGGGCGACACGGCCCGTCAGGAACTTGCCCGCCTCGGCCCAGGCGCGCTTGGTGCGGGTCAGCTTGGTCTCGTCGGGGGTGTCGTCCATGGGACCCTCTCAGGCTTCGGGAACGGACCGGCGCAGTTCCTCAAGCCAGGGCGTCGCCACCGAATCGGAAGGCGCGCGCCAATCGCCGCGGGGCGACAGCGAGCCCCCCGCCGAAACCTTGGGCCCGTTGGGCAGCGCCGAGCGCTTGAACTGGCTCGTGGTGAAGAAGCGCCACAGGAAGGATTCCATCCAGCGACGGATGGTGGCGAGGTCGTACTGGCGCTTCGACGTCTCGGGAAAGCCCGCGGGCCAGAGCCCGGCCTGCGCGTCGCGCCAGGCGTGCCAGGCAAGGAAGGCGACCTTCGATGGCGGCAGCCCGTAGCGCATGATGTGGAACAGGAAAAAGTCGTGCAACTCGTAGGGCCCGATCCTGTCCTCGGTGCTCTGCATCCCCGCCTCGTCGTCCGCCGGGATCAGCTCGGGCGAGATGGTGGTCCCCAGGATGTCCTCCAGCACGGCGTCGGTCTCGGGGTCGAACTGGTTCGACCGCACGGCCCAGCGGATCAGGTACTGGATCAGCGTCTTGGGAACGCCCGCGTTGACGGCGTAGTGACTCATCTGGTCACCCACGCCGTAGGTGCACCAGCCCAGCGCCAGTTCGGACAGGTCACCGGTGCCGATGACGAAGCCGTTGTTGTGATTGGCCAAACGGAACAGGTAGTCCGTCCGCAGCCCCGCCTGCACATTCTCGAAGGTGATGTCGTAAACAGGCTTCCCCTCGGCATAGGGATGGCCCAAGTCCCCGAGCATCTGCCGCGCGGCAGGCCGGATATCGATCTCGTCCGCCGTGACGCCCAGCGCGCGCATGAGTCGCCAGGCGTTGGCCTTGGTCGTCTCGCCTGTGGCGAAGCCCGGCATCGTGTAGGCCAGGATCGTCGAGCGCGGGATCTCCAGCCGGTCGCAGACCTTGGCCGCCACGATCAGCGCATGAGTGGAATCGAGCCCGCCGGACACGCCGATGACCATGCTGGTGCCGTTGGTCGCCTCGAAGCGGCGGCGCAGGCCCTCGACCTGGATGTTGAAGGCCTCATAGCAGTCGAGGTCCAGATGACTCGCGCGGTTGGGCACGTAGGGAAAGCGCCGGACGGGCCGGGCCAGCCCCACGTCGCGGAAATGCGGCCGGTGCTCAAACGCGACGCGGCGGAAGCTGGCCCCGCTACGGCGCGCATGCTCGGCCGCATCGGCGAAGGTGCCGGTGCGCAGCCGCTCGTTGACAATGCGCTGGGTGTCCACGTCCGCGAGGCAGAGCGCCGGATGGAGCGAGAAGCGCTCCGACTCGGCCAGGAGGTCGCCCAACTCGTAGATCGCGCCTTGGCCGTCCCAGGCGAGGTCGGTCGTGCTCTCGCCAGGCCCGGCAGCCGAATAGGCGTAGGCGGCCATGGCGCGCATGGACTGCGACCGACAGAGGAGATGCCGGTCGTCGGCCTTTCCGATGACGATGTTGGAGGCCGAAAGGTTGGCGAGGATTGTGGCCCCGGAGAGAGCCGCCTCGGAGGAGGGCGGGATCGTCGCCCAGTAATCCTCGCAGATCTCGACATGGAGGACGAAACCCGGCAGGTCGGTGGCCTCGAACAGGAGATCCGAGCCGAAGGGCGCCGCCCATCCTCCGAACCGGATCGTCTGGCCCTGGACGCCCCTGCCATGCGCAAACCATCGCTTCTCGTAGTATTCCCGGTAGTTGGGCAGGAAGGACTTCGGGATCACGCCCAGGATCGCGCCGCGCGAGATCACGATCGCGCAATTGTAAAGCCGTCCTTCGTGCCGCAGCGGTGCGCCGACTAGGAGGACGGGGGGCAGTTCCCTGCTTGCCTCGGCGATGGCGCCCAGGGCGGCCTCGACGGCGTCGAGCAGCGCCGTCTGCATGTGCAGATCGTCGATGGCATAGGAGGAGACGCAGAGCTCTGGAAAGACCACGAGATCCGCGCCCGCCGCCTCGGCCCGCCGGGCCTCTGCTAGGATTGCGTCGCGGTTGAAGCCCACATCGGCGGGGCGCACGCGCGGGGTGCTGGCGGCGACCCGGACGAAGCCATGCCGATGCATGGCGTGGAAATGGTCGGGGCCTCTGCGGTCGCTCACGCCAACATCTCCTTGCCGGTTCTCTCGGTGCGGGTGCCTCAAGCGGCCCCGCGACCGCTCCGAGCACCATAATCCGTCGCACGGCGGATGGTAGGCTTCGACCCCGGCCGAGCCTCTCCCGCATCGGACACCATAACTTATGTGTAAGCCCTTCGTCGCAGGTGGGCCTTGGGCAGACTCTCGCCTGTTAACTAATATGGCATCAATATGTCTTTACCGTGCTGATTGGCGGGATAATGTGACTTTGATCGCCGGATTATGACTGGAGTAAAGCACAATGAAGGCACGAGCCCTTGCGGCCGCCGCGCTGCTTGCGCTGATGTCATCAGCTGCTTCGGCGGCCACCCTGTCGTTCGCCGACTTCGTCACGACCAACAAGGCCAATCCCTCTTCTCCGGCGGCTTCCGTCACGGTCGACGACGACACCGATGGAGTCCTGACCTTCTCCATCTCCTCCACTGGCGTGCCGGCCCTGCTCCGTGGGATCTTCTTCGATGTGGGCGACGTCGCTGTCGGTCTGGGAGACATTCTCAATCCGTCTGTGAAGATCCGGAATTTCGTGAACGCTTCGGGCAACGTCGCCGGCGGCATCGATCTGGGTGGCAGCTTCACCAATGGCCTGACGGACCCGAGCTTCGACTTCGGCCTTCGCATCTCGGGAACCGACGTCGCGACCTCGCCCTTCACCTTCCAGGTCTCAAGCAGCCTTCTGGCCCTGAGCGACCTGGAACGGGTGGGCCTCCGCTTCGCCATCCCGGACCCGGCCAAGCCCCATGCCTCCAGGCTGATCGGTTACGCGGACCAGCAGCCCGCGCCTATTCCTCTCCCGGCCGGCGGCGCTCTCCTGATCACGGCGTTGGGCGGCCTGGCGCTGATGAACAGACGTTCCCGCAAGGCCTGACGGCCAAGCCGACCGAACGTCCATCGATGTGCAAGGCGGGACTCATGTCCCGCCTTGTGCGTTTCCGGGTTTTCGTCGGCCCGCAATTAACCGGATCTTGAGGGTTTCGCGCTGTCCTGCCGCCGAAGCCCCGACCAAGCCGGATGAGGACCCGACGTGAAAGCGCCGCGCAACGCCACCCTGGACCAGATGACCGAGTTCGCCATGGAGGAATTATTGTCCGGCGACGGGCCGCGCCGGCGAGCCATGGTGCGCCGTATGGCCGAGCGCTGGCCCGAGGAGCCTGCCTTGGCGCTCGCCTACGCCGTCACCTGCGCCACCGAAGCCATCGAGGACGCCTTCGGCGAGGCCGCGGCGCGAGATCCCGTAGTCCCGTTGGGCTACCGATTGTCGGCGTTGGTCTCAGCCGATGTCCATGCGGTGCAGTCGATGGGGCAGGTGCCTTCAGTGGCCGAGGATCTTCTGCACTTCTGGCGCCAGGTGGACCCGCTCTTCCTGCGGATCACCTGAGACTCAGACCATCCGGATCGCCGACTTGTCCACCGCGAGGGTGTAGCCCTTGCGCGCGATGTTGCGCACCAGGAGCTCGCTGACCATCTGGTTGCCCAAGGTATCACGCAGCCGCTTGATCCGCGTCGCGCCTGCTGCCTCGTCGCAGTTGGCCGGGTCGCGGCCCGAAATCACTGCCTCAATCTGCGCGCCCGACAGCACCTCGTCGTCCATGCGCGCTTCGGCCAGCACGGCCAGGGTCTCGGTGGCGGCCTCGGTCAGCTTGAACTCGAAATTGTTGAGGTAGACCGTATTCGTTTCGCGCGAGATAAGGAGCGAGTTCACCTCGATCCCCTTGCGCTCAATCTGCCCCATGCGGCGGTTCAGCGCCACCAGCATCACGAGGAAGGCCACGGCGGCGATCATCATGGCGGTCGCGAAGACCAGTAGCACGAAGATAATCGTGCGGTAAGAGTTCAGCACCTCGCTGAAGATCGTGCCCGATCGGGCCAGAACCTCGAGAAGCCGCAGCTCGCGCTGGGCGGTGAAGTCCGTCTCGACAAAGAGACGCTCGACGCGCGCATTAAAGGCGTTCGCGTCGGGGAGGTTCAGGAACAGCAGCACCGCCGCAGCCAGCAGGATCAGCACCACGGCGGCGATCCCTCCGATCACCGCCCGGCTGCCCCACTGACGCGCCTCGCCTGAAGTGACTTCAGTACTCGAGGTAATACTCGCCAGCGCTCTCACGTCGTTCCCTCGCTCCCGCCTCCCCGAAGGTAGCAATGACCTGCAGAAGTTGCCAGCCGCCGGCCGCGAGCCGTGGACGCAGTTCCTGCTCGGCCGCGGGCACGCTGCATTCGCCGCGGATCTCGGCCACGCCGTACTGCAATTCCAACGGCTGCTCGCGCGAGGCCTTGTAGTCGGCGTAGCACGGCTCCTGCGCATGGGCCGCGCCGGCCAGCAGGCCGAGAACGAGCGGAAGAAGGGGAACGAAGGATCGCATGAGGCCACGCTGCCGCAGGAGAACGCGCTATTCAATAACCCGCGCCTAAACCGGCGGTTTCCGGCGGCTGTCGCGCCACGGCTTACGGCCTGTCATTGAATGACCGGGAGTCCCGGGCGAGTTGGGGAAAGACCGGCCCGCAGTCCCTCGGCGAGCCGTCTCCGGGGCCCCGCAGTTCCCTTCGGGTCCTGTCCCGGCCCGGCGGGGCCCCGGAAGGTCGGACGAGTTTCAGTCTTCGGCCGAGGCATCCCCGTCCCGGGGACCGAAGGTCGAGCAGTGGCGCGGGCCCGTCGCCCCAGTGGTCCGCGCGCAAGGGGAGGGGTCCCAAAAGGCCCCTCCCCGAACCCTTCCATTCTCTCGCGCTTGCCCCCCGATGGCCCGCCCGGCCAGATGGGCGCCATGCGAATCATCCCCGACTTTTCCCGCGAGAAGGACCTCCAGGCCCGAGGCCACCGCCAGGTCGCGGGGGTGGACGAGGTCGGTCGCGGCCCGCTCGCCGGGCCCGTGGTGGCGGCCGCCGTGATTCTGGACCCCGACCGGATCCCCCCGGGCCTCTTCGACAGCAAGAGCATGTCCCGCCGGGGCCGGGAGCGCGCGGCCGCGCTCATCCGCGAATCGGCGCGGGTCGGGATCGGGCAGGCCTCGGTCGAGGAGATCGAGACCGAGAACATCCTTCAGGCCACCTTCCTGGCGATGCGCCGCGCGGTCGAGGCTTTGGGATCTCCTGTCGACCATGCACTGGTGGATGGGCGACAGGTGCCTCCGAATCTCGGCTGCCCCGGCACCGGCCTGATCCGCGGAGACGCGAACAGCCTGTCCATCGCCGCGGCTTCGATCGTCGCCAAGGTGTGGCGCGACGGAATCATGGTCGCGCTGGCGCAACAGCATCCCGGCTACGGATGGGAAACCAATATGGGCTACGGATCGAAAAGCCACATGGCGGCCCTGCGCGCGCTGGGTCCGACTCCACACCATAGACGCACCTTCGCGCCGGTCCACAAGATCTTGTGGCAATACCAGACCACTTCTTCCTGACCACAATTTGGGTTTTGACAGTCCGCCGCGCTGTCCTCAACTTATCCCCAACCAGAGCGGGACAATCCGCCGGGTGATGAGGCAGTGAATGGCAGAAACGGCAGTGGCAGAGCGCCTGAGCGGCGCTCTGAACAGAATCCTTGCGGGCGATTGCATCGAGGTGATGAAGCGTCTTCCCGACGCGAGCGTGGACCTCGTCTTCGCGGATCCCCCCTACAACCTCCAGCTCAAGGGTGAGCTGCACCGGCCCGACAACAGTCGCGTGGCCGGCGTGGACGACGCCTGGGACCGCTTCGGCAGCTTCGGGGACTACGACCGCTTCACCCGCGACTGGCTGCGCGAGGCGCGCCGGGTGCTCAAGCCCCACGGGGCGATCTGGGTGATCGGCTCCTACCACAACGTTTTCCGGCTCGGGGCCGAGCTTCAGAACCAGGGCTTCTGGATCCTGAACGACGTGGTCTGGCGCAAGTCGAACCCCATGCCCAACTTCCGCGGCAAGCGGCTCACGAACGCTCACGAGACGCTTATCTGGGCCTCGCGCAACGAGGCATCGAAGTACACCTTCAACTACGACGCGCTGAAGGCGCTCAACGAAGGCGTGCAGATGCGCTCGGACTGGGTCCTGCCAATCTGCACCGGGCACGAGCGGCTCAAGGGCGAGGACGGCGCCAAGGCGCATCCCACGCAGAAGCCCGAAGCGCTCCTGCATCGGGTGATCCTGGCCACCACCAACCCGGGCGACGTGATTCTCGACCCGTTCTTCGGCACCGGCACCACCGGCGCGGTGGCCAAGCGGCTGGGGCGCGAGTTCATCGGGATCGAGCGTGAGGCTTCCTACCGCAAGGCTGCCGAGGCGCGGATCGCGCAGATCCGCCGTCTCGACAGCGCTGCGCTGGAGACGACCTCCTCCAAGAAAGCCGAGCCGCGCGTGGCCTTCGGCCTGCTGGTGGAGCGGGGGATGCTGCGCCCGGGCGAGGAACTCTGGAGCCTCGGGGGCCGGCACAAGGCCAAGGTCCGCGCCGACGGCACGCTCGTGGGGCAGGACGTGAAGGGCTCGATCCATCAGGTCGGCGCGCATCTCGAAGGCGCGCCCTCGTGCAACGGGTGGACCTACTGGCACTTCAAGCGGGACGGCGGCTACGTTCCCATCGACGTGCTGCGCCAGCAGGTCCGGGCCGAGATGGCCGGTCATCATTAAGAGATCGGCCCGCCCCTTCGCAGGGGCGGGCCTCTCACCCGCCGGAGCCGGCGAGCGCCCTCATGCGCCCGGCTCCCACCTCAGGCCCTGCCGACGGCTCGCTACCCGGCAGGGCCTTTTTTATTCGCGAACCGGCGGCCCACTCGGCACGCAAGTCCACTGGCCGTCCATTCAGCAGGGAAACCCACAGCGGGCCGGCCAAGTTCCTCAGGTTTCGTGAACAATCGGTTCGCTGTCCGCGATCAGTGGCGAAGTCCGGGCCACCTCCAGCACCCGCCGCATCGCCGTGGGCAGCCGGTCGGGATGGAACGCCTCAACCGGCACGAATTGTCCCCTTTGCGGCTCCGTGCCCTGGGGCAGGCGGGCCACGAGCACCCGCAGCGTCAGACCGAAATGCGAGAAGCCGTGCCGCGCCTCGGCGTTGAGCGCGACCCAGTCGCCCGGCGCGGGGGGCGGGGCCTCCTCCTCGCCCCGGTCCCAGGCCGAGCCCGGCCAGCCCAGCATGCCGCCGAGCATCCGCTCGGACTTCCGCGTTTCCAGAAGCCAAGCGCCGTCCTCGCGCCGGCCCACATAGGCCATGCCGCGTCGCTGCGGCACGACCTTCTTCGCGGGCTTCACCGGACGCTCGGCCTGCACGCCCCGCGCCCGCGCGAGGCAGGGCTCGCGCCAGGGGCAGACGACGCAGGCCGGCGAGCGCGGCGTGCAGATCGTGGCGCCCAGGTCCATGACCGCCTGCGCGTAGTCCCCGGCGCGTTCGGTGGGCGTGAGCAAATCGGCGCGGGCACGGATCTCGGACCGGGCGGCGGGCAGGGGGGTGGCAATGTCGAAGACGCGGGACATCACGCGCTCGACGTTGCCGTCCACCACCGCGGCGCGCTCGCGGAAGGCGATCGCCGCCACAGCCGCCGCCGTGTAGGGACCGATGCCAGGCAGGGCCCGCAACTCGGCTTCCGTCTGGGGAAAGCCGCCTCGCGCCGCCACCGCCCGCGCACAGGCCAGCAGGTTGCGCGCCCGCGCGTAGTAGCCCAGGCCTGCCCACTCGGCCATGACCTCGGCGTCCTCTGCCGCGGCCAGCGCCTCGACCGTGGGCCAGCGCGTCCGGAAGCGCTCCCAGTAGCCCTTCACCGCCGCCACCGTGGTCTGCTGGAGCATGACCTCCGACAGCCAGACGCCATAGGGGTCCGGTCGGATGTCCCAGCCCGGAGGCACGCGCCAGGGTAGGGCCCGCGCGTGGCGGTCGTACCAGTCGAGAAGGTCGTCGGAGAGCGGTCTGTTCATTCCGTAAGGGGGGCTGTCACCGGGGGCCCGCCCGGCCTATCATTCCCACCGATTCAGGAAAGGCCCCTGCGTGGACCGTCACGGATATTTCAAGCCAGCCTCCGACCTGCTGCGCCAGAAAATTCGCGAGCTCGGCGAGGCGCGGGGCTTCGCGGCGACGCGGCTCTTGACGCACTGGCCCGAAATCGTGGGCGAATCGCTCGCGGCCATCGCCAAGCCCCTGGAGGTCCGCCATCCGCGCGGCAAGAAGGCGGCCGAGGAGGGGGCGACGCTGACCATTCTCGCGCTCGGCGCCGCCGCGCTCCGGCTCGAGATGGAGAAGGAGCGGCTGCGCGAGCGGGTCAACGCCTGCTACGGCTACAACGCCATCGCCAGGATCCGCATCAAGCAGGCGGGACCCGAAGCCTTCGCCAAGGCGCCTGCGCCGATCCCGCCGCCGCCCGCACCCGTGCCTCCCGATGCGGTCGAGCCTCTTGCCAAGGACGTGAAGGACACGGAATTGAGGCTTGCGCTCGCGGCGCTCGCCGCCAATGTCCTCTCGAGGTCCCGGCTCTGACGGGACACCCAACACCCGAGGCCGCCCATGACGAAACCCGCCCTTTTTGCCGCCCTGACCGCCGTCGCCGCCCTGGGGGTCCTCGCCCCGGTTTGGGCGCAGGAGTCCGAGAGCGCCGGCCAGACCGCCGCGCCGGCCACCGAGCAGGCCGCCCCCGCCGACCCGGCGGTCGCCAGCGCGGAGATCACCATTCCCGACATGGTGCAGGGGGCCGAGGACGCGCCGGTGACGGTGATCGAATACGCGTCCTACACCTGCCCGCACTGCGCGGCCTTCCACGGTGACCAGTACCAGCGGCTCAAGGACGACTACATCGATGCCGGCAAGGTGAAGTACATCTTCCGCGAGGTCTATTTCGACCGCTTCGGCCTCTGGGCCTCGATGGTGGCCCGCTGCGGCGGCGAGATGCGCTTCTTCGGCCTGACCGAGGTGCTCTACGAGCAGCAGCGCGACTGGGTGGGCGAGGGCGACCCGGCCGCCATCGGCGACAACCTCCGCCGCATCGGCCGCGCCGCCGGGATGGATGACGCCACGCTCGACGCCTGCCTCCAGGACGAGGCGCAGGCCGAGGCGCTGGTCGCCTGGTTCCAGGAGAATGCCCAGGCCGACGGCATCGAATCCACGCCCACGCTCATCATCAACGGCGAGAAGCATTCGAACATGGCCTATGACGAACTGAAGGCCATCATCGACGCGGAACTGGCCGAAGCCGGGCAGTGACGGCCGCCCGTTCCCCGCTCGAGGGGCTTCGGGTCCTCGAGCTTGCCCGCATCCTGGCCGGTCCCTGGGCCGGCCAGCTTCTGTCCGACCTCGGTGCGACCGTGGTGAAGGTCGAAAGCCCCGAAGGCGACGACACCCGCCGCTGGGGCCCGCCCTTCCTGGAGCGGGACGGCGAGTCCGCCGCCGCCTACTTCCACGCCTGCAACCGGGGCAAGCGTTCGGTGGTGGCCAACTTCTCGACCGAGGACGGGCGCGCCATCGTCCGCCGCCTCGCCGCCGAAGCCGACGTGGTGATCGAGAACTTCAAGCTCGGAGGCCTCGACCGCTACGGGCTAGGCTACGAGACCCTCTCGGCCCTCAACCCCCGGCTCGTCTGGTGCTCCATCACCGGCTTCGGGCAGGACGGGCCCTACGCGCACCGCGCGGGCTACGACTACATCGTGCAGGGGATGTCGGGGCTCATGTCCATCACGGGCGAGCCCGACCGCGAGCCGCAGAAGGTTGGCGTTGCCGTCACCGACATCTTCACCGGCGTCTACGCGAGCACCGCCATCCTCGCCGCCATTCATCAGCGCGAGCGGACGGGGCGAGGCCAGCGCATCGACATGGCGCTCCTCGACGTGGCGACCGCGATCACAGCCAATCAGGCGATGAACTATCTCGCCTCGGGCGCAGCACCCCGGCGCATGGGCAACGCCCACCCCAACATCGTGCCCTATCAGGTCTTCGCCTGCGCCGACGGCCATGCCATCGTCGCGGTGGGCAACGACGCCCAATTCCAGCGCTTCTGCGCCCTCCTCGGGCTCGATGGGCTGGGGGCCGATCCCCTCTACGCGACCAACCCCGCCCGCCTCGCGCGTCGCGACGAACTGGTCGCGCAACTTGCCGGGGCCGTCCGGCGCATGACCCGGGACGACCTGCTCGCCGCCTGCGAGTCGCAGGGCGTCCCGGCGGGTCCGATCAACGACATGGCCGATGTCTTCGCCGACCCGCAGGTGGTGGCGCGGCGGCTGCGGATCGACCCGGGCGGCGTGCCGGGGGTGCGCACGCCCATCGTCTTCTCCGACTCGACCCTATTGCTCGACCATCCGTCGCCGCGACTGGGCGAGCATCAGGACCGGATCGACGCCCCTTGGGACTGACCGAGGCCGAGCCGGTCGAGAGCGGCCTCGACAGGTCCCCAATCCTCCAGATGCAGCCGCACCGGCAGCACCAGCACCCGCGACCGCATCTCGGGAGGCAGGCGGGCGGCATCCTTCTCGGTGGTGACGAGTTGCGCGCCCAGCCGAGCGGCCTCGGCCTCCAGCCGCTGGAGGATCGCGCGGGAGAGCGGTTGGTGGTCGTCGAAGGCGCGGGTCGCCACGATCTCGGCCCCCAGTCCCCGGAGCGTGGCAAAGAACTTCTCGGGCTGCCCGATGCCGGCGAAGGCCAGCGTGCGGAGCCCCGCCCAAGGCATTCCCGTAGGCAGCGGCCGCAGCTCGCCCCGCAGATGCGGGAGGCTGACCAACGCCGCCCCCCAGCGCGCGGCGAAGCGGTCCTGCGCCGCTGCGTCGCCGAGCGAGATCACAGCGTCGGCCCGCGCGAGGCCTGCCGCCACCCGTTCGCGCAGCGGACCGGCCGGGATCGGGCGCCCGTTGCCCCAGCCCCGCGCCGCGTCCACCACGATCAATGACAGGTCCTTGGTCACTGACGGGTTCTGGAACCCGTCGTCGAGCACCACCACGCGGGCCCCGTCCGCCTCGGCCGCACGGACGCCCGCCGCACGGTCCTTGGCGACCCAGACCGGCACGAAGGCCGACAGGAGCAGCGGCTCGTCCCCGACCTCGGCAGCCGTGTGCGCGGGCCCGACCCGGACCGGCCCGGCGAGCCGTCCCCCATGTCCTCGCGAGACGACCTGCACCGCCACGCTCCGGGCCGAAAGCCGCTCGGCCAAGGCCATCGTCACCGGCGTCTTGCCGCTTCCACCTGCGTCGAGGTTCCCAACGCAGATTACCGGCACCCGGGCTTGGTAAGGGGCGCCGCGCGCCAGGCGCTGGGCCGTCGCACCCGCGTAGAGCGCGCCCAGGGGCGCGAGCAGCCGGGCCGGCCAGCCCCCGTCCGCGTCGTACCACCAGGCGGGCGGCGCCATCAGGCCCCCGCCTGGAGCGCCAACGCCGGTGGCTCGGCCAGCGGCTCGGGACGGGATGATTCGGCGAGCCGCGTCCGGATCAGGTCGGCCACCCGGTTCGCCACCTCGGCGCCCTGCGTGGCCACGTCCCAGCCGGCATGGGCCATGGCGGCGACCTTGTCGGCGGCCAGCAGCGCCTCCACCGCACGGCCGAGCTCGGCGCCGTTGCGGACCAGTCGCGCCGCGCCTGCCGTGTCCAGCCGCGTCCAGGCCTCGGCGTGCGGCGCCGTCGCGGGCCCGTGCAGGAGCGCCGAGCCCAGCGCAGCCGCCTCGAACGGCGGGCGCCCGCCTGACCCCCCGGGCAGGGTCCCGCCCCAGAAAGCCAGTGGCGCGAGCCGCAGCCACATCCCCATCTCCGACGTGCCGTCGGCCAGATAGACCTGCGTGCCGTCCTCGGGCTCGGCGCCCTCGGCGCGCTGGGCCACGCGCAGCCCGGCCTCGGTCAGGGCACGGGCCATGGCGGGCTCGTCCTCGGCGTGGCGGGGCGCGAGGATCAGGAGAAGCCGGTGCGCCCCCCGGCTCGCCACGCGCTGCGCCGCCACCACGGCCGGCAGTTCGGACATGGGCAGGTCCGCCGCGAGCCAGACGGGGCGCGCGGCGACCGTCTGCGCGAGGTCGCGCCGCTCCCGCTCGTTGCAGGGCAGCACGGGGGCGGGGGCATCCAGCGGCCCCGCGATCTCCAGCCGCTCCTCGGGCAGGCCGGCGCGGATCAGCCGCTCGGCCGCCGCATCGCCCGCGACCAAGGCGCGCTCGAACAGGGGCACCACCGCGCGCGCGAGTCCAGGCCAGCCCGACCCCCGCGCCAGGAGCTGCGGCTCGGGCGCGCCGTCCACCAGGAGCCGGGGCATCCGCGCCCGCGCGACCAGCGCCGGCCGCAGTCCCCCGCCCGCCCAGAGCAGCAGGTCCGGTCGCCAGTGGCCGAGAAAGGCTTCCACCGTCGCACGCCCCTCGGTCGGAGCGTGACGCAGGATCACGCGGCCGGCCACGGGGGGCAGCTCGGCCCGCCGGGGCAGGGTGAGGAGCGTGGCGATCTCAGGGCCAAGCCCTTCGGCTAGCGCGAGCAGGGGAGCCATCCGGTTAGGGCCATCGGCATGGATCCAGACGAGCGGGCCCTCGGGCCGGGGCGGTTCGGGCTCGGGCCCGCGCCCGCCCAATCCCGCCATCGCCAGATAGGCGCCCAGCGCCAGGGATCGGGGCATGGCAGGCGCGTTAGCTCCCCAGTTCTTCGGTGGCCGAGGCGGCGGCTTCCTCGTCCCGCAGGCGATGGATATGGGCGATGTAGTAGCGCATGTGGGCGTTATCCACCGTCCGCTGGGCTTCGGCCTTCCAGGCCTGGTAGGCCGAGGCATAATCGGGGAACATGCCGACGATGTGGAGCTTGTCCACCTCGCGGAACACGTTCTTCGTAGGATCGACGAGCTCGCCGCCGAAGACGAGATGCAGGCGCTGGGTCATGGAACGGTCCTGTTGAGGGCGCAGGCACCCTAAGCGAATCCGCCTGAAGTTCAAGTTAACGGCGATCAGTCCCCCGCGAGGGTCATGCTCTCCACCAAGAGCGACGGCACCACGCGGGTGAGCCAGGGCCGTGCGTCGTTGGCCGGCACGATGCGTCGCAGCATGTCCTTCAGGTTCCCGGCGATGGTGCACTCGTTGACCGGAAACGCGATCTCGCCGTTCTCGATCCAGAAGCCCGAGGCCCCACGCGAATAATCCCCCGTGTTGGGGTTGATGGTCGAGCCGATGAGCGAGGTCACGAGGAGCCCCGTCCCCATCTGCCGCAGCAGGTCCTCGCGCGTCTGCTCCCCCTGCGTGAGCGCGATGTTGGTGACGGAGGGCGAGGGCGTGCCGCCGGGGCTGCGCGCCGCGTGCCCCGTGCTCTCCAGTCCCAGCCGCCGGGCCGAGCCCAGGTCGAGCACCCAGGTCGCGAGCCGCCCGTCCTCGACGAGCGCGCGGGGCCGCGTGGGCAGCCCCTCGGCGTCCCAGAGCCGCGAGGCCGGGCTGCGGGGCCGGTGTGGGTCCTCGGTCAGCGACAGGCCGTCGGGCAGGACGGGCTGGCCCATCGCGTCGCGCAGGAACGAGGAGCCCCGCGCGATAGCGGCACCGTTGATGGCCGACAGGAGATGCCCGACCAGCGACGAGGAGATGCGTTCGTCGAACAGGACGGGGAAGGTTCCGGTGCGGGGCTTCCGGGAGCCCTCGCGGGCGGCGGCGCGCTCTCCAGCGGTGCGGCCGATCTCCTCGGGGCTGCGCAGGTCGGCGAAGAACACGCGCGAGTCCCAGTCGTAGTCGCGCTCCATCCCCGTCCCGGTGCCGCTGATCGCGCCGCAGGAAATCCCGTGATCGCTGCGCCGGTAGCCCGAGGCGAAGCCGTTGGTTCCGGCGAGGAAGACCTCGCGTCGCGTCCAGCCGGTCGAGGCCGAGACGGTCTGGGTCACCCCCCGAACGGACAGCGCGGCCGCCTCGGCCTCGCGGGCGCGGGATTCCAGCGCGGCGGGCTCGGGGTCCTCCGCGGGATCCTCGATCTCCAGCCGCGCGGCGTCGAGATCGCGGGCGATCTGCGCCGGATCGGCCAGCCCCACCGAGGGGTCCTCGGGCGCCTCGCGGGCCATGGCGACCGCCCGCTCGGCCATGGCGGCCAGTGTGGCGTCACGCCGGTCCGAGGAGGAGACGACCGCCTGCCTTTGCCCGAAGAGGACCCGCAGGCCGAGGTCGATCCCCTCGGACCGCTGCGCCTCCTCCAGGCGTCCCTGCCTCACCTCGATGGAGAGTTGCGTGCCCTGCACCACCAGGGCGTCGGCCGCCTCGGCGCCCGCCTGTCGCGCGGCGTCCAGAAGGCGGGCGGTGAGGTCCTGAAGCGATGCCATGGCGGGTTCCCTTGCTGTCCCCGCCCGAGTTAGGCCGGGAGGCCAAGCGGAGCAAGCGCCGCCGGGACGACTCGCCCCCGACAACAGAAAAGGGGAAGGCTCTCGCCCTCCCCCTTGGTCTTGGCCGGGCGCGTGTTACTGGAGGCGCTGGCCGTTGGCGAGGAGCTGGCCGTCCTCCGTCACTTCGATGCGCGAGGTGAGCTGGTCCTCGCCCGTGGCGGTCGTGAACATCCCCAGCATCATGCGCGGGCCCATCGCCTGGTCCTCGGGCAGGAGCCCCATGGCCACGAGCGTGTCGAGAAGGCCGTTCACGCCATCAAGCTGGAGATCCAGCGCGCCGGTCGGACGCGGCATTCCCGGGAAGGTGGTCGTGTCCGTGTTGTCGAAAGTGAAGGCGCCGCTGCCCGTCACCTCGGCCCCGCCGAAGGCCACACGCAGATTGTTGAGATTGGCCGAGTTGATCTCGGCCGGAGACGGGGCGTTGGCCATCCCCTCCGCCTGCGCCGGGTCCATGAGGTCGAACAGCATCGTCGCCGTGCCCGTCAGGTCCAAGACGAACGAGGCCGGATCGCGCGGCAGCATCGCCTGCGGATCGAACATCGCCCAGATCTCCTCGCCAAGCGCGAGGTCGGTGAGGTTCAGCCCCAGCGCCCAGGGCGCGGGCGCGCCTGTCTTCGACAACGGCATCTCGAAGTCGAAGCCGTACTGCGCGAGCGTCGCCTGGATCGGCATCGGCAACGTGGCCGCCGTCACGTCGAGCCCCACGCCGGTCGCCTGCCCGCTGTAGGCGATGGCGTCCTTGTCCATGGCAAAGGACATCTGGCTGGCTTCGGTGGTGAAGGTGCCGTTCGACGGTCCGCTGGCGTCCGTCACCTCGAACAGGTAATTGCCCCCGCCCGTGGTGTAGCCGCCGTCGAGCGACAGGCCGTTCATCAGCATCGCCTCGGGGTTGGCGGCGGGGTCGAGCGGCAGGGTCACGGTGGCCTCCGTGGCGACCTCGTTCACCTTGCCCGACATGGTGGCCTGCGTGCCGTCGGTCGGGTCGGTCACGTCCAGGAGCAGGTCCATCGAGGCTGCGGCCAGGTCGTAGACGACCTCGCGGGCGGCGCCGATGGTCGAGGTGTAGGTGCCCGACACGTCGTTGAAGGCGATCGTCGCGTCGCCGGCGACTTCCGCGCCGTCCTCCTTGATGCTGTCCACCTCCAGCGCGTAGCGCGCGGCCGACAGGTCGTAGGTCAGCGCGCCCGGCGAGCCCGAGACGGTCATCTCCAGCCCATTGTGCCGCAGGGCCATGTCGATCTCCGAGGCCTGCGAACCCGTCGCCGCGTCGGCGGGGCTCGTGATGCGGATCGGATAGTCCTCGGACATGGTGACGGTCACGGTGCCGTCGTCGTTCTCGGTGAAAACGAGCTGGGCGAGGTTGCCCGTGGCCGTCGAGCCGTCCTCGCTGGTGACGTCGAAGCCCAAGTCGGTGACTGTCAGGACGTTGCCGGCCTGCTCCTCCGAGCCGATGGTGATGCCGCTCTCGCCATAGACGGCCATCTGGGCCTTCCAGTCGTCCCAGACCTGCTGGGCGGTCACGGCCGCCATCGCGGGGCCGGCACCCAGCGCGAGGAGAAGGGCGGTGGCCGAAACGGCCGGAACGGGTCGGAATGCGGTCATCGAAAGAACTCCCTGATCAAGTCATGCCCCTTCCCTGACGCGTCCCACGGACTCGGGTCAAGGTGGGGTTTTCGGCACCCGGGCGGGACCTTAGGCCCGGTCGCAACGGTCGGGAAGGGGAAAGCGGCGCCCCCGCGCTCGCGACCGGAAAACTCCCCGAGAGGCCGGCGCGAGCGTCAGCGCCCCCGCCGCCCCGGCACGCGGGACAGGAAGTGCGGCGGTCGCCGGGCCACCCAGTCCACGAACCGCGCGAGTCGAGGATGCGCCCGCAGCGCCTCGGGCGTGGCGTAGTCGCGCGCGAGCTCCGCCTCGGTCAGCGTCGCGTGGATCTCCTTATGGCAGATGTGGTGCAGCCGCACCGTGGGCCCGCCCTTGCCGCCCTTCAGCTTCGGCACGAGGTGATGCAGGCTCTGGGGCGCGTCGGCCGGGATCGGCCGGCCGCAGAGCGCGCAGGAGGGCTCCTCGGCCGGAACTTCGGACCTGACCTGTTCGCGAAGGCGGATGCGGTGGGAGCGAGCCATGGAAAGGATGTCGGCATCTTGGCCCCTCGGGACAAGGCGTCTGCGGGGCCGCTGGCGCGGGCGTGACGCCGCAGGGCGTCCTGTGGCCTTGCGCACGGGCTAGGCCGCTGGCACCTCCCGGCGATCCTTCCGCCCCGGAGCCCGCCCGTGCCTCACCCTGACGCTCCACCCCCGACGCTCGACCTGCCCGGCGCCCTCGTGATCGGCGCGGGGCCCGCGGGCCTCGCGGCGGCCGAGGTCCTGTCCGCCGCGGGCCACCCCGTCCTCGTGGCCGAGGCCATGCCCTCCGCGGCGCGCAAGCTCCTGATGGCGGGCAAGTCGGGTCTCAACATCACCAAGGACGAGGCGCCCAGTCCCTTCCTTGCCGCCTACGGCCCCGACCTTCCGCCTGCGCTCCGGGCCGCGCTGGGCGACTTCGGCCCGTCGGAGGTCATGGCCTGGATGCGCGAACTCGGGCAGGAGCCCTTCACGGGCTCCACGGGCCGGGTCTTTCCCGTGGCCTGGAAAGCCTCGCCGCTCCTGCGCGCCTGGCTCGCCCGGCTGGCGGAGCGGGGCGTGCACCTGCGCACCCGGTGGCGCTGGGAAGGGTTCCGGGGCGACGCCGCCCTCCTCAACACGCCCGAAGGCCCGCGCCTCCTGCGGGCCCGCGCCATCATCCTCGCCATGGGCGGGGCGAGCTGGCGGCGGCTCGGCTCGGACGGCGCCTGGGCCGCGCACCTGCCCGACGTGGCCCCGTTCGCGCCCTCGAACATGGGCCTCCTGGTGAACTGGTCCCCCCACATGGCCCGACACTTCGGCGAGCCGGTCAAGAGCGCCGCCTGGAGCGCCGGAGCCCTCGTCTCCCGGGGCGAGGTCGTGGTCTCGGCTCGGGGGCTGGAGGGTGGGGGCCTCTACCCCCTCTCGCGTCCCTTGCGCGAGGGCGCGGCGCTTCGGCTCGACCTCGTCCCCGACCTGACCGAGGCCGCGCTCCGCGACCGTCTCGGCCGACGCGGCCGGGACAGCCTGCCCAACCACCTGCGCAAGCGGCTCGGGTTGGAGGGCGTCCGCGCCGCGCTCCTGCAGGAATGGGGTCGTCCATTGCCCCTCGATCTCGCGCCCCTCCTCAAGGCCCTGCCCGTGCGCCACGCGGGGCCACGCCCGCTCGATGAGGCGATCTCCACCGCCGGGGGGTTGCGCTTCCGCTCCCTGACCGACGACCTGATGCTGAGGGACTGCCCCGGCATCTTCGCCGCTGGCGAGATGCTGGACTGGGAGGCGCCGACGGGCGGCTATCTCCTCACGGCGTGCCTCGCCACGGGGAGGCGCGCGGGGCAGGGGGCGGCGGCCTGGCTCGGGCGCTGATGCGCCGCCGAATCACGTCGGGACAGAAGCCGCCCTGGCAGAGGGCTCCCGGCTTTCCATCGCCCCCCCGTTCGGATTAGGTGGGCGCGACCGCGACGAGGAGACCCGCCATGGCCCGATCCACCCGCCTGGGTGCCGCCAGCGCACTTGCGCTGATGCTGGGCTCGCCCACGCTCGCGCAGGACCGCGCCGTGACCTACACGCTGTTCGGCACGCCGGGGCTCCTGGAGATGCCTTCGGCCATCAGCGCCGAGGATGGCGAGATCGCGGGCACGGTGGGCCATTTCGGCGGACAGACCCGCACCACCTTCACCTTCCAGGTCACGCCGCGCCTGTCGGGCTCGTTCCGCTATTCGGGCATTCCCGAATACACCCCCGATCCCGACGAGAACTTCTGGGACCGCAGCTTCGACCTGCGCTTCCGCTTCAACGACGAGGGGCGCTACCTGCCCATGGTCGCGGTGGGCCTTCAGGATTTCCTGGGCACCGGCGTCTACTCGGGTGAATACGTGGTGGCCACCAAGACCCTGGGCGACGCCTTCCGCGTCACCGCGGGCCTGGGCTGGGGGAGGCTGGGCACCCACAACGGCTTCACCAATCCCCTGGGCGTCCTCGACGACCGCTTCGAGACCCGCCCCGACACCTTCGAGGGCGGCGACAAGGGGGGCACCCCGGGCATCGACGCCTTCTTCCGTGGCGACGCCGCGGTCTTCGGCGGCATCGAATGGGCCCCCAACGAGCGCTGGGTCCTCAAGGCCGAGTATTCCTCGGACGACGCCTATGTCGACGATAACGGCGACGAGCTGTTCGAGGTCGCCTCGCCCCTGAACTTCGGCGCGACCTGGCGCCCGCTGCCCGGGATCCAGCTCGGCCTGGCCTATCTTTACGGCACCCAGCTCGCCTTCACCGTCACGGCGACCGTGAACCCCAACGACCGGCCTTTCGGTGCCGGCCTCGATCCCGCGCCCCAGCCCGTGGCCGTGCGGGCCGAGGCGGTGCGCGCCTCCCAAAGCTGGGACCGCGCCGAGCTGTCCGAATCGGCCCTGCGCGACCGCCTGCGCGCCGCGCTCCGGGCCGAGGGCGTGGAACTCCTGGGGGTGCAGCTTGCCGATCGCAGCGCGCGGATCCGCTACGCCAACACCCGCTACCGCGCCGAGGCGCAGGCCATGGGCCGCGTCCTGCGTATCCTGACCCAGGAGCTGCCCCCCTCCATCGAGACGCTCACCCTCGAGCCCGAGCAGCAGGGCGTCCCGCTCGCCGCGGCGACCTTCGCCCGCTCCGACGTCGAGGCGCTGGAGAACGAGGTGGGCGGCACTGCCGCGGCGCTCGGCCGCCTGCGGCTCGAAGGCGCCGGCCCGGCCGCCGGGCTCGTGCCGGTGGCCCCGGCCAGCCCGGACTTCACCTGGAGCCTGCGGCCCTATGTGGGCCTGTCGCTCTTCGACGCCAGCGACCCCTTCCGCCTGAGCTTCGGCGCCCAGCTCTCGGCCTCTTACCGGCTCCGGCCCGGCCTCGTGCTCTCGGGGGCCGTGCGCCAGAGGATCGTGCGCACCAGCGAGCCCGACACCACCGAACGGGAGCCCGTGGGCGGGGTGCCCGTGGTGCGACGCAACGCCTCGCTCTACGGCGCCGACGGCGGCCCGGTGCTCTCGAACCTGACGCTGGCCTGGTACGGGCACCCGAGCCGCGACCTCTACAGCCGCGTCACCGTGGGCTACCTGGAGACGATGTACGGCGGCGTCTCCTCCGAATTCCTGTGGAAGCCCGTCGAGTCGCGACTGGGCGTCGGCGTCGAGGTCAACTATGCGGTGCAGCGCGACTTCGACCAGGACTTCGGCTTCCGCGACTACGACGTGGTCACCGGACACCTGTCCACCTACTACGATTTCGGCAACGGCTTCCACGGCCAGATCGATGCGGGGCGGTTCCTCGCGGGCGACTGGGGGGCAAGCTTCTCGCTCGACCGCGAGTTCGAGAACGGCTGGAGCGTGGGCGGCTACTTCACGCTGACCGACATCCCCTTCGAGGATTTCGGCGAGGGGTCCTTCGACAAGGGCATCCGCCTGACGATCCCGATCGACTTCGTCCTGGGGACGCCGACCCGGCGCGAGGTGGACACCGAGATCCGCTCGCTCAACCGGGACGGGGGCGCCCGGCTGGGCGTCGAAGGGCGGCTCTACGAAATCGTGCGCGACGGTCACTACACGGAGCTCGAGGATTCATGGGGACGGTTCTGGAGATGAGGCGGACGCTCGTCATCCTGGCCGCGGCGCTCGCCTTGGCGGGCTGCGGCGGCGAGACGGCGCAGAGCCCGGCCGAGGTCCAAGCCCGAGCGGCGGGCGCCGTGGGGCAGGTGCAGCGCGTCTTCGGCGGCCTGGGCACGCGCACGTCGGTGAGCGCGCCCCGCGCCGTGCCCGGCGGCTTCACGCCCCAGGCCATCGCCGCCGAGCCCGGGGCCTATCGGCTCGTCCAGATCAACGCGCTGGGCTTGGCCGAGCCGGCGCGACTGCTTCAGGAGAACGGCGACGAGACCACGCTCGCCCTCCAGTCGGGGCCTACGGCGGCCTTCGACGGGGGCGTGCTCGTCGCCACGCGCGGCTTCGGCGACGACCTGCTCACGATGGAATCGGGCGACGTGCGCGCGGCTCTTCGCGCGGGTGGCGGGCAGGTCACGCGCCGGATGGAAGCGCTCGACGGCCAGGACCAGGTGCTGACCGACAGCTTCGCCTGCACCATCACCCCAGCAGGCCGCGAGACCGTCGATCTGGGCCTGCGACAGGCCGACCTGGCCCGATTCGATGAGAACTGCCGCGGCACGGCCATCATCTTCGACAACATCTACTGGCTCGACGACGCGGGCCAGATCGTGTCATCGCGGCAATATGTGTCGCCGACTGTTGCATATTTGCGCAGCAGCCGACTTTGAATCATCGGACTCACGCCAGAGCGGCTGCCTTCCCTTGAGACACAAGCGCTATAACACTATCACCACTTCAACGTCTTGTTACCAACTGGAGTAGAGACATGCGCCTCACCACCGCCCTTCTCGCCGCCGCGGTCGCTGCGACCGTCGCCGGCCAAGCCGTCGCCGGCGGCTTCGCCCCCGTCGTGGCCGAGCCCGAGCCCGTCGTGGTCGTGGAGCCCGAAGCTCCCCGCTCGACCTTCGGCCTCCTGCTGCCGCTCGCGCTGCTCGGCGGCCTCGTGGCCATCGCCGTGGCCTCCGACGACGACGAAGGCGACTCGAGCCCCGTCTCGCCCGAGTGATCGGCGCGATCTGATCGGCTCTTTCGCCACACTGCGGCAAGAACCGGCAAGGCAGGCCCATGGGCCTGCCTTGTTTCGTTCAAAGGCCGGTGCCATGATCGCGACGACGGCCATGGCCGTACCTATCCACAGGAGCACTAGCATGAAGAACCTCAAGGTCCTCGCCCTTTCGGCGGCCGTGGCCGCGACCGTCGCCGGCCAAGCCGTCGCCGGCGGCTTCGCCCCCGTCGTGGCCGAGCCCACGCCCGTCGCCCCCGAAGTGATCGTGGAGCCCGAAGCTCCCCGCTCGACCTTCGGCCTCCTGCTGCCGCTCGCGCTGCTCGGCGGCCTCGTGGCCATCGCCGTGGCCTCCGATGACGACGAAGGCGACTCGAGCCCCGTTTCGCCCGAGTGATCCGACTCTTCGCCACATCGTGGCGGGAACTGACAAGGCAGGCCCCCGGGCCTGCCTTGTCGCATTTCGGGACGGTCGAATCGGCGGCTCAGCCTGCGAGCCGCATCAAGACCCGCTCGAGAATCGCCGCATCCGGCACCGGCCGGCCCGAGCGGAGCGTGAGGTCCAACTCCACCAGCGTCCGCAGCGCCTCCTCGACGCGCTCCCGCCGCCAGGTCTCGGCCCCTCGCTGAAGCATCTGCCGCCGCGCCCCGCCCGCCGGGGGCCGCAGCGACGCCAGTCCTGTCTGCACCCCGCCCGGATCGCTGGCGACCTGCAGGAGCGCCCGCACGTGCCGCAGCGCCTGGATCGTCACCGCCACCGGCCCCATCCCCTGCGCCGAAAGCCGCGCCAGCAGCGGCGCCACCCGATCCCGCCGCCCCTCGGTGATCGCCGCAAGGAGGTCGTCCATCTCCGCCTCCTCCGCCTGCGGCGCGAGTGCGCTCACCGTGGCATCGTCGAGCGGCCGGCCCTCGCCCAGCTCGTGCAGCGCCAGCCGCTCCACCAGCCCCCGGAAGTCGCCGGGCGACAGGCTCTGGGCAAGACCCACCAGATGCGCGCGCGCGGCCGGGTCGGGCCGCAGCCCCGCCTCGCGCAGGAGGTCCAGCACCTCGCCTTCGGTCGGCGGATCGTCATAGAGCGTGATCGCCGCCGCGTCGCGCCGTCCTTCGAAGAGCTTGCGCAGAGCCCCCTTGGAGGGCAGGGCGCCGCCGGTGACCACCAGCCGCGCATCCTCCTTGGACCAGGCTTCCAGGGCCGCCCCCAACGCCGGGGCAAGGCCATCCGTGGCCTCTTCCACCAGGACCGCACGCGGGCCCGGGAAGAATCCCACCGCCTTGAGCGCGTCGATCACCAGCGACGGGTCGCGCCGCAGGTCCGCCCCGGCGATCCGCTCCAGCCGCATGTCGGCCTCGCCCTGCGGCCCGATCAGCGCTAGCACCAGCTCGGTCCGCGCCTGCGCCACCCGCGCCCCATCCTCGCCCGAGATCAGCACGCCTGCGACCGCCGGATCGGGCTTGCGCAGGAACGCCTTCCCATCGCGCGAGGACAGCTTCACCGCAGCGTGCCTTCAGGCAGGAGAAGCAGCCGCATCACCACCTCGTCCGCCAGAAGGATCATGAGCCGCTCCCGCGCGTCCTCGGCCGCGGTGCGGCTAGCGACGATGGGCCCGGTGGCGGAATAGCCGGTGAAGGCCGTGGCCTCGCTCTCGGCCAGCACCGTTCCCGAGGCGTCCGTCAGCCGCCAAGGCGCCCGACCCTGCAGATTGTATCGCGTGATGGCGCCTTCGGGCGTCACGGCCGCCTGCACGACCTCGACCGCAGGGTCCATCGCCAGCGTCGCGACCGGTGCAGCCGCGCGTCCCAGCCGGTCCTCCAGTCGGGCGCGCAACTGAAAACCGTCGGAGGTCTCGGGCGTCTCGACCGCCACGAGCCCCCGCAACGCCGTCCCCGACCCGCCCGGCCCATAGGCCGGAGCGAAGCCGCAGGCCGCCAGCGCGAGCGGGGCCAGCAGCAGGGCGCGGCGCGTCCGGTCAGGCCACAACGTTGACAATCCGGCCGGGGACCACGATCACCTTCTTGGGCGGGGCGCCCTCCAGGCTCTTGGCCACGGCCTCCAGCGCCAGCCGCTCGATCTCCTGCACGGCCAGGTCGCGGGGCACGCTGATCTCGCCCCGGCGCTTGCCGTTGACCTGGATCGGCAGGGTCATGCTGTCCTCGATCAGCATGGCGGGGTCGGCCTTGGGCCAGGGCGCCTGCGCGCAGAGCCCCACGCCGCCCAGCAGCGTCCAGAGCTCCTCGGCGAGGTGCGGCGTCATAGGCGCCATGAGCTGCACCAGCGTCCGCGCAGCGCGGACCTTGGCCTCGGCCCCCGCCTCGGACTTCGCCAGCGCGTTGGTAAAGCCGTAGAGCTTGGCGATGGCGGCATTGAAGCCGAAGCTTTCGATGCCCCCGCTCACCTCGGCGATCACCTTGTGCCGCGCGCGCTCCAGCGCCGCATCGGCCGCGGGATTCGCCGGAGCCTCCGACGCGGCCGCCTCGTGCGCCAGACGCCAGACGCGGCCCAGGTGCCGGAAGGCCGCCTCGGCCCCTGCGGCGGTCCATTCCACGTCCCGCTCGGGCGGCGAATCGGAGAGCACGAACCACCGCGCGGTGTCGGCCCCATAGGTCGCCACGATCCCCACGGGGTCCACGACGTTCTTCTTGGACTTCGACATCTTGGCCGAGGGGATGACCTCCACCGACTCGCCGGTCGCCTTGAGCGTGCCGCCCTCGACCTCCTCGGGGAAGTGGTAGACGGGGCGGCCGTTCGCGTCGCGGGTCTGGTAGATCTCGTGCGTGACCATGCCCTGCGTGAACAGCGCGTCGAAGGGCTCACACGCGGCGGCGGGCAGGTGCCCCGTCTTCACCATCGCGCGGGCGAAGAAGCGGGAATACAGCAGGTGCAGGATCGCGTGCTCGATGCCGCCGATGTACTGGTCGACGTTCATCCAGTAGGCCGCCTCGTCCAGGTCGGTCGGCGTGGCGGACTGGGGCGCCGTAAAGCGCGCATAGTACCAGGACGAATCGACGAAGGTGTCCATCGTGTCCGTCTCGCGCCGGGCCTCTCCGCCGCAGGACGGGCAGGGGACCTTGCCCCAGGACGGATGGCGGTCGAGCGGGTTGCCCGGCCGGTCGAAGGTCACGTCCTCGGGCAACCGCACGGGCAACTGGTCGCGCGGGACGGGGACCGCGCCGCAAGCCTCGCAATGGATGACCGGAATCGGGCAGCCCCAGTAGCGCTGCCGCGACAGCAGCCAATCGCGCAGCCGGTAGCGCGTGACGCCCTTGCCCCAGCCCAGTCCTTCCGCGAAGGCGATGGCCGCCTCGACGCCCGCATCGCCGCTCTGCACCTCCTCGCCCGCGAACAGCTTCACATAGCGCACGGGCTCGGACTTCTGGGGCACGAAGGCCTCGGCGCCCTCCTCGGGCCGCACGTGCTCGCCCTCGACGGGCACAAAGGTCGAAACCACCGGCAGGCGGTACTTGCGGGCGAAATCGAGGTCGCGCCCGTCATGCGCCGGACAGCCGAAGATCGCCCCGGTGCCGTAGTCCATCAGGATGAAGTTGGCGATCCAGACCGGCAACTCCCATGAGGGGTCCAGCGGGTGCCGTACGCGCAAGCCGGTGTCGATGCCCGTCTTCTCGGCGGTCTCGATGGCCTCTTCGGTCGTGCCGCCCTTGCGCGCCTCCTCGCAATAGGCGGCGATCTCGGGGTTCCGCTCGGACAGCGCCTTGGCCAGCGGGTGGTCGGGGCTCACGGCGACGAAGCTCGCGCCCAGCAGCGTGTCGGGCCGGGTCGTGTAGACGGGAATCGCGTCGAAGCCCGGCGCGGGAGTGGTGAGCGCGAAGGACAGCTCCAGCCCCCGGCTGCGCCCGATCCAGTTGGCCTGCATCAGCTTCACCTTGGACGGCCAGTCGTCCAGGCCCTCCAGCGCGTCCAGCAGGTCCCCGGCCATGTCCGAGATCTTGAAGAACCACTGCGTCAGCTCGCGCCGCTCCACCTCCGCGCCCGAGCGCCAGCCCTTGCCGTCCACGACCTGCTCGTTGGCCAGCACCGTCATCTCGACCGGGTCCCAGTTCACGACGGCGGCCCGCCGCGTCACCAGCCCGGCGTCCAGCATGTCGAGGAACAGCGCCTGCTGCTGGCCGTAGTATTCGGGATCGCAGGTGGCGAACTCGCGGCTCCAGTCGATCGAGAAGCCCAAGGGCTTCATCTGCCCGCGCATGTCCGCGATGTTGGCGTAGGTCCAGTCCTTGGGATGGCCGCCAGAGGCCATGGCGGCGTTCTCGGCGGGCAAGCCGAAGGCGTCCCAGCCCATCGGGTGCAGCACCGCGTGCCCCGTCGCGCGCCGGTGCCGCGCCACCACGTCGCCCATGGTGTAGTTGCGCACATGCCCCATGTGGATGCGCCCCGACGGATAGGGGAACATCTCCAGCACGTAATATTTCGGCTTCTCGGGGTCCGCCTTGGCGCGGAAGCACCCGGCCTCGTCCCAGGCCGCCTGCCAGCGGGCTTCGATGGCGGGGGCGGAGTAGGCGGGCATGTCGGGACGGGACATGGGCGATCCTTCGGGCATCGGGAAACGCCTTCGCTCATGGCCGAGCGGGGCACCCTTGTCCAGCCCGCCGAACCATCCCGTCCCAAACGAAGAAGGGCGGCCCGATGGGCCGCCCTTCCGTCCGGTTCCCGTGAGGGATCAGAATTCCAGCGAGACCAGAACGGTGGTGCCGCCCTCGTACTCGCGGGCGCCTTCCTCGTCCTCGTCGGCATAGGAGGCGATCAGCTCGGCGCCGTTGCCCAGGTCGTACTCGACGCCGGCGTAGCCGCCGTCTTCCTGGATGTAGCCGGCGTAGAACTCGATGCCCGCGCCCGAGTCGTAGCCGACTTCGAGGCCGTAGTTCGAGTTCTCGTCGTCGTCGTCGCCTTCGAACTCGTTGGCGTCACCGCCTTCGGGATTGTCGATCGCGTCGCCGTCATCCTCGATTTCATAGAAGGCCGAGACCGACAGCGGGCCCGAGGCGTAATCCGCCGACACGCCCAGAGAGTTCTCGATGTCGTCGAAGCCGGCGTCGAAGTCGCTGGCATCATTCTCTTCGAGGACATAGTAGGCGCCGAGGGTCACCGGGCCGACCGGGTAGGCGACTTCGAAGCCGAGCGAGCTGTCCTCGAGGGTCTGGTCCGAGGCGTAGGCCACGGCCACGTCGGCTCCGCCGAAGGTGGTGCCGGCCGACAGCGCGAACACTTCGGACACTTCGAAGTCGTCATAGGCCTGATACTCGCCGGCCGGGTTGTCGACGATCTCGGATTCTTCTTGATAGGCGACCGAGAAGGTGAAGCGGGCGAGCGTGCCCGAGGCACCGATCGAGAGCTGGTCGAGGTCGTCCTGGGGACGCTCTTCCTCGGCATCCGCGACGGTGTACGAGACCGAGGCCTCTACGCCGCCGAAGAGGGCGTCGCCGCGCAGCACAATTTCATCGTCCTGCTCCGAGAAGCGGTCGGCAAGCATGTTGCCGGCGGCGTCCCAATGCGTGAAGGCCGCGAACTCGGTGTCGCCGAAGAACAGGCCGCCTTGCTCGGTGGTCAGGCTCAGCAGGAAGTCGTCATCGACGCCCACGTCGTCTTGGCCCGAGGCATCCTCGTCGGTGATGTTCAGGCCGAACGACGCGGTGGCTGTCACGCCGTTGTTCAGTTCCTGCGTCAGGGTGACGCCGAGGTCAGCTTCCCAGAAGAAGCCTTCGCCGTTGTCGACGTCGCCGTTGACGTCGGTGTCGCCCTCGTCGCGCGGTTCCGAGCCGTTGTCTTCGTTGAAGCCGAGCGTGGCGCTGCCGCCGAAGACGACGTCGGCAGACGCGGCGCCCGCGAAGGCCAGGATCGACGCCGTGGCCAACAGGATGCTTTTCATGGTTTCCCTCGTGTTGTGCATTCCCGAGAATGCCAGATCGACTAGCATTGGCCCGTGTTTGAGCCTTCGGGGGGCCACATTCAACAGTCTCGGAACCGTGAGGAAGGCGGGCAACGAAATTGATGCAGGCAGGCCACACAGGTGGAAACGGGCCCTGAGCCATGGCAAGGCGGACGTCGCAATATGCCAGCTAGGGCGCGACCGGGCCTTGCCCAGGGCCGCTGGCGGTCGCGCATAATGGGGGTGGAATGGAACCGCAAGGGCTCGAATCGATCCGGGCGCGGCTTGGCGCCGCGGAAAGGGAGGCCGGCCGCGCGCCGGGGTCGGTGACTCTGCTGGCCGTGTCCAAGGTCCAGCCCGAGGACCGCGTCCGCGCCGTGCTCCGGGCCGGCCAACGCATCTTCGGCGAGAACCGCGTGCAGGAGGCGCAGGGGCGATGGACCCCGCTGCGCGAGGAGTTCGAAGGGGTGGAGCTGCACCTGATCGGCCCCCTCCAGACCAACAAGGCGCGCGCGGCGGTGGAGTTGTTCCAGGCCATCCATTCGGTCGACCGCCTCCGTCTCACGGAGACCCTGGCGCGGCTCGCGCAGGAGCGGGGCGCCTCCCCGGACCTGTTCCTTCAGGTCAACACGGGGCGCGAGCCGCAGAAGGCGGGTTGCCTGCCCGAGGAGGCCGATGCCCTGGTGGCCCGCGCCCGCGCCCTCGGCCTGCCGGTCCGGGGACTGATGTGCATCCCGCCCGAGGGCGAGGACCCGGTTCCGCATTTCCGCCTGCTGCGGGGCATCGCGGAGCGGAACGGCCTGCCGGGCCTGTCGATGGGCATGAGCGGCGACTTCGAGGCCGCCGTGCGCGAGGGCGCGACCCATGTCCGCGTGGGCTCGGCGATTTTCGGGGACCGAGTCAGCGCACCACCAGCCGCGACCGGGGCGTGAGGCGGGCCGCGATCCAGCGCAGATCGCTTGGGCGCAGCGCGATGCAGCCCGCCGTGGGCGCCCCCGGCCTTCGCCAGCGGTGCACGAAGATGGCCGAGCCCCGACCCGGCCGCGCCGGGCCCATGTTCCAGTCCGTCACCAGCACGAGGTCGTAGAGCGGGTCCGCCCGCCGCAGCCGCTCGTGCGACGGGCCATAGGGCGCGCGGACCGGGCCGTTGTAGCGGGCATCGCGCGGGTCGTCCGACCACAGGTCGCCGGGCCGGATCGGCGTCGCGGCTGCCGTGGGCGGTGTCATCCGGTCGGGCCGGTAGAGCACCCCCGCGATCCCGTGCGCGCCCTTGGGCGTGCAGCCGTCGCCTTCCCGCTTGTCGTCCGTCAGGCCACGCCGGCCGCGTGTGCAGGGAAAGACCCGGCCCCGGAAGCGCAGCCCCCGCGGCGTCACCACGAGGTCCTCGGGCGCGATGCGGATCGTATCGCCCCTCACAGCAGGTGCCCGGACTTGGCGGCCTTGGTCGCGAGATAGGCCGCGTTGTGATCGTTGAGCCCCACGCGCAGCGGCACCCTTTCAGCCACGCGGACCCCGGCCTCCTCCATCAGACGCACCTTGCGCGGGTTGTTGGTCAAAAGCCGCACGGCCCCGAACCCCAGGGCCTGCAGCACCTGAGCCCCGACGCGGAAGTCGCGCTCGTCGTCCTCGAAGCCCAGGCGGTGGTTGGCCTCCACGGTGTCGAAGCCCTGGTCCTGCAGGGAATAGGCGCGCATCTTGTTGGCCAGCCCGATCCCACGGCCTTCCTGGTCCAGGTAAAGCAGCACCCCTGCGCCTTCCTCGGCCATCCTGGCCAGCGCCGCCTGAAGCTGGGGGCCGCAGTCGCACTTGAGGCTGCCTAGCAGGTCCCCGGTGAAGCAGGCCGAATGCAGCCGCGCCAGCACCGGCGCGTCGCGCGGGGGCGAGCCGATCTCCACCGCCACGTGCTCGGCGTCGTCGAGGGGAGAGCGGAACACATGCACCCGTCCCGCCTGAGACACCGCGAGTGGCACCCGCGCCGACACGACCTCCGACAGCGGCGCGAGCGACGCGTCGCGCGTGGCGGCCGCGGGCACCGCCACGATCCCCTCGGGCGCGGGGCCTGCCAACGGCACCAGCAGGGCGGCCGGCAGCAGCCGCGCGGACTTCGCCAGCCGGATCGCCGCGCGGGCGAGCGCGGGGGAGGGGCCCTCGCCGTCCCGCAAGGTCATGAACGGCCCCTTCAGAGGCCGCGCGAGGTCCTCGGCCGGGTCTGCGGTCCCCAGGACCCAGGGCAGGTCCGCGTCCTCCGGCACCCGCACGCGCGCGAGGTCGCCGTCATAGGCCCGCGCCCGCAGGGTCTCGGCCCGCCGCGCGGTCAGCGCCAGGATCACCTCGCCCGCCGCGCGCAGGCCCTCCAGCCGCCGAACGGTGGCCGTCTCGGCCGCCAGCGCCAGGGCGCGCGCGTCCCCGTCGGTCAGCAGCACGGGCAACCCCATGCGCAGGTCGGCGCGGGCGCGCGCCAGGCGTTCGGCATCACTGAGGGCGAGAAGGTCGGCCATGGCTTCCCATACCCCGGCGAAGGCCGGATTGAAACAATCGGGCCCCAGCCGACACATGGGCGTGAGAAATCCTACAAGCCCTTGGACTGCAAAGGGTTCCTCCCCATCTGCGCCCCTGTGAACATCCAGTGTTCGAACGGAGGCCGCGATGGCGCAGCTCAAGAAGATTCTCCTGGTGGACGACGACGACGACCTGCGCGAGGCGCTGTCCGAGCAGCTCGTGCGGACCGAGGATTTCGACGTCTTCGAGGCCGCCACCGGCCAGGACGCGTTGGCCAAGACCAAGGCGGGGCTCTTCGACCTCGTGATCCTCGACGTGGGCCTGCCCGACACCGACGGGCGCGAGCTCGCGCGTGTCATGCGCAAGCAGGGCGTCAAGTGTCCCGTCGTCATGCTCACCGGCCACGACTCGGATTCGGACACGATCCTGGGCCTTGATGCCGGCGCGAACGACTACGTGACCAAGCCCTTCAAGTTCCCGGTCCTTCTCGCCCGGCTCCGCGCCCAGATGCGCACCCACGAGCAGTCCGAGGACGCCATCTTCCAGCTCGGCCCCTACACCTTCCGGCCCGCCCAGAAGCTCCTCGTTACCGAGGACGACAAGAAGGTGCGGCTCACCGAGAAGGAGACCAACATCCTCAAGTTCCTCTACCGCGCCCAGGACGGCGTGGTGCCGCGCGACGTGCTGCTGCACGAGGTCTGGGGCTATAACGCGGGCGTCACGACGCACACGCTGGAAACGCACATCTACCGCCTCCGCCAGAAGATCGAGCCCGACCCCGGCAACGCCCGACTTCTGGTCACCGAGTCCGGCGGCTATCGCCTGGTCGCCTGAGCGGCGGTTTTTTGGGCGTTGCCCCGGAACCTGGCACAGGCTCGACCGTTGCCCCTACGTCCCCTCGATGGCGGGGCAATGCCATCATCCCTCCCTGTTGGACTTGGCCCGGAGCTTGCTCCGGGCCTTTTTTCTGCGTCGCCGAATTTTTGTCGCCCGGGGATTGCGGACGGATGCAATCGGCCCCGCCATCCCTTATATGGTGGACGAGGGCGCATGGCGCGCCCCCGACTGGGCCCGCCCGGCCCGACAGGACCGACGATGCTTTCGACCCGACTGGCTTCCGCCCTCCTCCTGACCGCGCTGGCCGTCCCCGCCCTGGCCCAGGACGTGAGCTATCAGATCACCAACGACAGCGGCCTCACGCTGATGGAGCTCTATTCCGCCCCCGCGGGCGAAGGCTCGCTGGCCAGCGACGACCTCCTGGCCGCTCAGGTCCTGCCCGCGGGCGAGACCGGCACCGTCACCATCGCCGGCGGCTCCGAGACCTGCGACCGCGACATCCGCTTCGTCTTCGAGGACGGCTCGGAGAAGACCGACACCGTCAACGTCTGCGACAGCGCCAGCTACACCCTCAGCCCCGGCTGACGCGAAGCGACAGGGCCGCCGATCCGGGGCGCCGGCCGCAAGGTCAGGCGCCCTTTTCCCGTTTGCGGGAAAGGTGGGTTTTCCGCACCTCTCCGTCGGGATTTCCCGACCTGACGGCCGGGGGCGCCGGGGGTAGGACAGGGTCATTGCAGACCCACCCTTTCCCGGAGCCTTTCCCATGACCCGCTTCCTTTCCCTTGCCTCCGCCCTGGCCCTCGGCGCGTTCGCGGCGCTGCCCGCCGCCGCCCAGTCCTACGAGATCCGCTTCCAGAACAACTCGGGGGCGACGGTCTACCGGATCTACTCCTCGCCCACCCACAACCAGAACTGGGAGCGGGACCTCCTCGGCGCGAACGTCCTCTATCCGGGCCAGGGCCTGGACGTGATGATCCACAACGTGTCGAACTGCTACTACGACGTCCTGGTCGAATGGGAGTCGGGCTACCAGGAGACCGACACCTGGGACATCTGCTCCTACAGCCAGTACAATATTTACTGACAGTCGATCCTCCCGGACGCCGGGTTCCCCCCGGCGGCGCTTGCGGCTATCAGGGGCCGCCCACGGAGACGCCCATGCCCCTGACGCTCGCCACCTGGAACATCAACTCGGTCCGCCTGCGGGAAGGGCTCGTCGCCCGCCTCCTGCGCGAGGAGGACCCGGACATCCTCTGCCTGCAGGAATGCAAGTCCCCGGCCGAGAAGATTCCCGTCGCCACCTTCGCCGCACTGGGCTACCCGCACGTCGTGATCCGCGGCCAGAAGGGTTACAACGGCGTCGCCATCTTCTCGAAGCGCCCCCTGGAGGACGCGGGCAGCGTGGATTTCGCCGGCCTGAACCACGCCCGCCATGTCGCGGCGCGCCTGCCCTGCGGTGCGGTGATCCACAACGTCTACGTCCCCGCCGGAGGCGACATCCCCGACCGCGTGGCGAACGAGAAGTTCGGCCAGAAGCTCGACTTCTTCACTCACCTGCGCGACCATTTCCGCGCGGATCGCCCCCGCCGCGCCATCCTCGTGGGCGACCTCAACGTCGCCCCGCAGGAGGACGACGTCTGGTCCCACAAGCAGATGCTCAAGGTCGTGAGCCACACCCCCATCGAGGTCGAGCACTTCGAGGACGCGCGCGAGGAGGGCGGCTGGGTCGACGTCACCCGCCTCGACCGCCCCCAGGGCAAGCTCTATTCCTGGTGGTCCTACCGCGCCCCCGACTGGCACGCCGCCGACAAGGGCCGGCGGCTCGACCATGTCTGGGCCTCGCGCGACATCGTGGGCGCGACCCACGGCAGCCGCATCCTGCGCGACGCGCGCGGCTGGGACGGGCCCTCGGACCATGTGCCGGTCTTCGCCACCTTTGACCTTTAAGCTATCAAGGAATTCTTAACCGTTCTGTGGCAGAGTGATTCCCGAGCGCCGGGTTGCCAACCCGGGCCGGGGTAGGGGAAGCTGTGCCGTTCAGGGGTGGACTACAGCTTCCCCACCACCTCGGCCACGACCGCGCCCAGGGCGTGGTGCGCTTCCGCCTCGAAATGGATGCCGTCCTGCGGGCTCACCTCGATGACCTCCGCGGCATCGAGGAACGCCGCCCCTCGCGCCTCGGCCAGCGCCCGGTAAAGCGGCGCGAGCTGCCGCGACACCGCGCGCGCGCCGGTGAACTCCGACGCGATGGGCCCCTGCTCCAGAACCGGGGGCGGGCAGATCAGCAGCACGCGGAATCCCCCGTGCCGCGTCTGCATCTCCGGGCCCATGGCGATGTCCAGAAGCCCGGCGATCCCGGCCGCGACCTTTTCGGGCGTCGCGCCGAATCGGGTCTTCACGTCGTTGGTGCCCAGCAACAGCGTCATCGCGTCGATGGGGCCGTGGCTCTGGAGCGCGATCTTGATCCCCTCGCGCCCGTCCATGTGCGCGCCCATCACCGGGTCGGGGAACTGCGCCGTCCGCCCCGGCAGACCTTCCTCGACCACCTCCCAGCCGGGCAGGCGCCGGGCGGCCACCCGAGGCCAGCGCGTGTCGGCGTCGAAGCGGGCGTACTCCCCGCGCGTGACGATGGGCGGCGTGCCGTGGGTGTTGCTGTCGCCGAAGCACAGGAGGATGGGCATGAAAAGGGCTCCGATGGGGTCCGCGCCACGCTAGGCCGGAGCCCCGGAGCGGTCAAACGGCCCTTCACCTTCCCGTCCGGCGCACACATATAGCGGGGCAAGGATCAGGAGGGACATCATGGCTCAGGCGGCGCAGGCGCAGCGCGACATCATCGACGGCACCGACGCGGGCTTCATGAAGGATGTGGTCGAGGCCTCGCAGGAGGTACCCGTCATCGTCGATTTCTGGGCGACCTGGTGCGGCCCCTGCAAGACGCTCGGCCCCGCGCTGGAAGCGGCGGTGACCAAGCAGAAGGGCAAGGTCCGGCTCGTCAAGATCGACGTGGACAAGAACCCCGCCTTCGCGGGCCAGCTCCGCGTGCAGTCGATCCCCACGGTCTACGCCTTCTGGCAGGGCCAGCCGGTGGACGGCTTCCAGGGCGCGCTGCCCGCCAGCCAGGTCGACCAGTTCGTCCAGAAGCTCGCCGACCTCGCCGGAGACGGCGGCCTGGGCGAGGCCATCGAGGCCGCCGAGGCCATGCTGGAGGAAGGCGCGGCCGTGGACGCCGCCCAGACCTTCGCCGCCATCCTGCAGGAGGAGCCCGAGAATCCCCGCGCCTATGCGGGCCTCGTCCGGGCCATGATCCTCGCGGGGGACCTCGACCAGGCCGAGGCCATCCTGAACGGCGCTCCGGCCTCGATCGCGCTCAAGCCCGAGCTGGAGGCCGTGCGCGCCCAGATCGCGCTGGCCCGCCAGGCCGCCAAGGCCGGCCCGGTCGAGGAGTTGACCGCCCGCGTGGCGGCCGATCCCGCCGACCACCAGGCCCGCTTCGACCTCGCCACCGCGCTCCATGCCTCCGGCCGGGTGCAGGAGGCGGTGGACCAGCTCCTGGAGATCTTCCGGCGCGACCGCGAATGGAACGACGGCGCGGCCAAGGCGCAGCTCTTCCAGATCTTCGACGCGCTGCCGCCCAAGGACCCGATCGCGCTCGCCGGTCGGCGGAAACTCTCCTCTCTCATCTTTGCCTAAAGCACAGGCGGTCTAGATCCGACACATGCCACTGCCCGCTGAGCTGCCCGACACGATCGCGATATTCCCGTTGCCAGGGGCGCTCCTGCTGCCCCGGGCGCGCCTGCCGCTCCACATCTTCGAGCCGCGCTATCTCGCGATGGTGGAGGACGCGCTCAAGACGCCGGACCGGCTCATCGGCATGGTCCAGCCGCGCGAGACGCCGAACGGCCCGGACAAGCTCCAGGCCATCGGCTGCGCCGGGCGGCTCTCGGCCTTCTCCGAGACCGAAGACGGGCGCTACATGATCACGCTCTCGGGCGTGTCGCGCTTCCGCATCCTTCACGAGGTCGAGGGCTTCACCCCCTATCGCCGCTGCGAGGTGTCCTGGACCGGCTTCGAGCGCGACCGCGGCGCCACCGAGAAGGACCCCGGCCTCGACCGCACGCCTTTCCTCGACCTGCTGAACCGCTTCTTCCAGACGCAGGGCCTGTCCACCGACTGGGATGCCGTGCGCGAAGCCGAGGACGAACTCCTCATCAATTCCCTGTCCATGCTCTGCCCCTTCCCGCCCGAGGACAAGCAGGCGCTCCTTGAAGCCCCGACGCTGCCCACCCGGCGCGAGACGCTCGTGACGCTGATCGAGTTCGCGCTCCACGGCGGCGAGGCGGGCGAGGTGATGCAATGACCGACCCGACCGCCTCCATGTCCGAGGAGCCCCGCCTCCCCGGCTTCGACCCCCGCATGCTCGAGGCCCTGGTTTGCCCGCAGACCCACGGCGTGCTGACCTATGACGCCGAGCGGCAGGAGCTGATCTCCCGCGCCGCCCATCTCGCCTATCCGATCCGGGACGGCATCCCGATCATGCTGGCCTCCGAGGCGCGCGGCCTCGACTGACGCGAAATCGCACGGGCCGGCCCTAGCGGACCGGCCCCGGCAATCCCTATCTCCCTGCCGAAGCGAGACAGGGAGAGACTCATGCTCAAGAACATCCTCGGCAGCCTCGGTATCGGCGGCGCCAGCGTCGACACCGTCCTCCACGACGCCGAGGTCGAGGTGGGCGGCCTCATCACCGGCGAGGTGCGCATAAAGGGCGGCGAGGTCGCGCAGGAGATCGGCGACGTGGTGCTGGAGTTGGTGACGCGCTGCGTGGTCGAGACGCGGGGCGACGACAAGGTCTATGCCGAGATCGCGCTGGGCACCGTCCATCTCGACCCGGGCCCCATCGGACCGCGCGACAGCCGCGTCCTGCCCTTCCGCATCCCGCTGCCGCCCTCGGCGCCGCTGACCGTGGGCTCCACCTCGACGGTGCTGCGGACCCGGCTCGACATCGCCCGCGCGGTCGACGCCCGCGACAGCGACCGCGTGCGCGTCCTGCCTACCCGCGCCATGGACGCGGTGTTCCGGGGGATGGAGCGCGCGGGCTTCCGACTTGCCGAGACCGAGGTGGAATACAGCCCCCGCCGCGCGAACCCCTTCGTGCAGGAGTTCGACTTCAAGCCGATGTCCTATGGCGACTATGGCATCGAGGAGGTCGAGATCTCCTTCGCGCCCGCGCCCGGCGGCATCGAGGTGATGCTGACCGTGGACAACCGGGGCGGCATCTTCAAGCTCGGCGGCGAGCGGACGGCGCGGTTCCGCGTCACCGATGCCGAGGCCGACCGGCTCGACATGGCCGCCGAGCTGCGTCGCTCGATCAACGCGCTCCGCCGCTGACGGCCCGCGCGGAGGGCCGGGCCGCAGCCCGGTCCTCGGCCCGCATCAGCCGCGGCAGGTCCCCGGTCAGCCCCGCCGCTTCGCGGATAAAGGCGCGCCGAAGCGGCGGCAGGCGGTTCACGAGCCCGAGCCCGAGATCCCGCACCAGCCGCAGGGGCCGCGAATCGTTCGAGAAGAGCCGGTTGAACCCGTCCGTGGTCCACGCCAGCGTCGCCGTGTCGAAGCGCCGCCAGCGCGCGTAGCGGTCCAGCACCGGGGCGCTGCCGATGTCCTCGCCCCGCGCCCGCGCCTCGGCCAGCACGTCCGCGAGCGCCGCCACGTCCCGGAGCCCCGCGTTCAGCCCCTGGCCCGCGATCGGGTGCATTCCGTGCGCCGCGTCCCCGACCAGCGCGAGGCGCGGCCCCGTCAGGCTCTTGGCCAGCGTCAGGCCAAGCGGATAGGCGAAGCGCGGCCCGTCGAGCCGGATCCCGCCCAGGAAGCTGCCGAAGACCGGCCGCAGCGCCGCGAGGAACCGGTCGTCGTCCATGGCCATCAGCGCCTGCGCCCGCGCGTCCGTCTCGCTCCAGACGATGGAGGAGCGGTTGCCCGTCAGCGGCAGGATCGCGAGCGGTCCCGACGGCAGGAAGAGCTGGTGGGCCGTGCCGCGATGCGACTTCTCGTGCGCGACCGTGCAGGTCACGGCCGTCTGGCCATAGCGCCAGCCCATCCGCCCGATGCCCGCGCGCCGCGCGGTCCCGCTCTCGCGGCCGTCCGCGCCGATCAGGAGCCGTCCCTCGATCCGCCGCCCGTCGGCCAGCGTCGCGACGACCGACGTGGGCCCCACCTCCTGCGTCACCACCGCGGCGCCGGCCAGGATCGTCACGCCCGGCGTCTCGTCGAGGCTGGCGTCCAGCGCCGCGCGCAGGTGCCGGTCCTCGACCATGTGGCCCATGGGGCCTTCCTCGATCTCGGCATGGTCGAAGGCCAGGCTGAGCGGCGAGGGTGCCTCGCCCGGCCGCCCGTCCGCGACCTTGATGGCGAGCATGGGCTGGGCCTGGTTCGCCACCCGCGCCCAGACGCCGAGATTGGCGAGAAGCCGGCGCGAGGCCAGCGCCAGCGCGTAGGATCGTCCGTCGTAGGGCTGGTCGCCCGTCGCGCGGGGCCGGGCGTCCACCAGGGTGACGGACAGGCCTTCGCGCGCCAGGGCCAGGGCCAGGGCCGGGCCGGCGAGGCCCCCGCCCACGATCACGGTATCGGATATCGCATCGGTCATGGCCGACTAGATGGAGCGCGCAGGCGCCATTGTCCATGCGGGGCGGCCTGCGCTAGCTCTGTAGCGGGCAGGGCAGGGGGGCGGAATGGACTGGGCCACGACCACGGCGGCGGAACTGGGCCGCGCCATCGACGCGGGTCGGGCGGACCCGCTGGAGGTGACGGAGGCGCTTCTCGCCGCCATCGAGGCCCACGAGCTGGGCCCCCGCATCTACGCCCGCACGACCCCCGAACGCGCCCGCGTCGAGGCCCGCGCCGCCCGCGACCGCGCCAGGTCCGGCCTCCGCCGCGGCCTGCTGGACGGCGTGCCCCTGTCGTGGAAGGACCTCTTCGACAGCGCCGGGACCCGCACCGAGGCCGGGACCTCGCTCCTCGCCGGACGCATCCCCGACCGCGACGCCGCCGTGCTGGAGACGGCCATGCTCGCCGGCACCGTCTGCCTGGGCAAGACCCACATGACCGAGTTCGCCTTCTCGGGCCTGGGCCTCAACCCCGCGACGGCCACGCCGCCCAACCGGCACGATCCCGCTCGGCTCGCGGGGGGCTCCTCCTCCGGCGCCGCCGCGTCGCTGGCCTACGGGCTCGCGGCCGGCGCCATCGGCTCGGACACCGGCGGCTCGATCCGCCTGCCCGCCGCCTGGAACGACCTCGTGGGCTTCAAGCCGACGCACGGCGCGCTGCCGCTGGACGGCGTGGTGCCGCTCTGCCCGTCCTTCGACACCGCGGGCCCGCTCGCCCGCAGCGTCGAGGACGCGGCGCTCCTGTGGGAGGCGCTGGGCGGTCCTCGCGTCGACCTCGCGGGGGCTAGCCTCGGAGGCGTCCGGCTCGCCGTCCTGCGCACCGTCGTGGGCGACGGACTGGAGGAGGCCCCCGCCCGCGCGCTTGCCGCGGCCTGCGACGCGCTCGCCCGCGCGGGGGCTAGGGTCGAGGAATTGGACCTTCCGGACCTTCCCCGCGCCTATGAGTTGGGTGGTCCCCTCTACGCGGCCGAGGCCTGGGCCTCGTGGCGCGAGGTGATCGCCCCCGCGCCCGAGCGGGTCTTCCCGCCCGTCCTCGCCCGCGTCCACATGGGTCGCGACGTCCTGGCCGCCGACTATCTCGCGGCGATGGAGGAACTGCGCCGCATCCGCGCCCGCGCGCAGGCCACCGTGGCGGGCTTCGACGCGGTCCTCTGCGCCACCGCGCCGATCCTGCCGCCTCTCGCCGCCGCGATGGAGGCGGACCACGAGGCCTTCCGCACCACGAACCTCCTGGCCCTGCGCAACACGCGGATGGCGAATCTCCTGGAGCTCTGCTCGCTGTCGATTCCCGCCGGCCTGCCCTCCTGCGGGCTCCTGCTCAGCGCCCGTCCGGGCCGGGACGGACAGTTGTTAAGATTGGGGCAGGCCATGTTAAGGATCATGGCCTAGATGCCACAGACCCCCCCGGCCGCCCTCCCGATTCGTCCTTGGATTTCTGGACAGCGTGGCGAAGGGGACGATACTCTTGTCCCGAGCCGGGGCAGCAACGACCTCGGAACATGAGGCGGTAATGGCGGCTCCTGCGCGGTTCTCGGACCTTCCGGACTATGCGTTTCCGCGCCTGCGGAAGCTTCTCGACGGGCACGCGCCCGGGGGCGAGCCCATCGCCATGTCCATCGGAGAGCCGACCCATCCCATGCCCCCCTTCGTGGGAGAGGTGATCGCGGCGAACCTTCAGGGCTTCGCCTCCTATCCGCCGAACGAGGGCACGCCCGAGCTTCTCGCCGCCATCTCCGGCTGGCTCGGCCGGCGCTACGACGTCGAGGTCGCGCCCGACCGGCTCCTCGCGCTCAACGGCACGCGCGAAGGGCTCTACAACGTCGCCATGGCGCTCTGCCCCGAGACCAAGAACGGCCAGAGGCCAGTCGTGCTGGTCCCGAACCCCTTCTACCAGGTCTACATGGTCGCCGCGCTGTCGGTCGGGGCCGAGCCCGTCTTCGTCCCCGCGACCGACGCGACCGGGCACCTGCCCGACTACGCGTCCTTGCCGCCCGAGGTGCTGGACCGCACGGCGATGGCCTATGTCTGCTCGCCCGCCAACCCGCAGGGCGCGGTGGCCGACCGGGCCTACTGGACGACGCTCCTGCAACTGGCCAAGAGGCATGACTTCGTCGTCCTCGCCGACGAATGCTATTCCGAGGTCTACCGCGACGCGCCCCCCGACGGGGCGCTGGCCGCCGCGCAGGCGCTGGGCGCCGACCCCGAGCGGCTCGTGGTCTTCCACTCCCTCTCCAAGCGGTCCAACCTCGCGGGGCTCCGCTCCGGCTTCGCCGCAGGGGGGGCAGGGGCCATCGCCCGGATGCGCCAGCTTCGCAACTACGCGGGCGCCCCCCTGCCGCTGCCCCTCCAGCGCGTGGCCGAGCGTGCCTGGGCCGACGAGGGCCACGTCGCCGCCTCCCGCGCGCTCTACCAGGAGAAGTACCGCCTCGCGGACGAGATCCTGGGCGACGTGCCGGGCTACCGGCCGCCTCAGGCGGGCTTCTTCCTCTGGTTGCCCGTCGAGGACGGCGAAGCCGCAACGCTCCGCCTCTGGCGCGAGGCGGGCCTCCGCGTCCTGCCCGGCGCCTATCTCGCCAAGGATGCGGGACAGGGGAACCCGGGGCAGGGCTATATCCGCGTGGCGCTCGTGGCGGGCGCATCCGACGTGCGGCGGGGCCTCGGGCTCCTCCGCGATGTGCTGTACCGATAAGGAGGCGTTCCATGGCCTATCAGACCCGCGACCGCGCCCCCCTCCTCGACAGCGACACCCAGGCCGCCCTGGAGAAGCGCGGCAAGGAGCTCCTGGGCTTCACGCTCCTCGCCCTGGGGCTGCTCGCGGCGGTGATGCTCGGCACCTACTCGCCCGAGGACCCGAACTGGCTCCTGGCCTCGGACGCGCCGACGGGAAACTGGCTCGGCCGCTTCGGCGCCTCGGTCGCGCATCCCCTGATGATGATCGTGGGCCGCGCCTCCTGGGCGATCCCCCTCGTGCTGCTCGCCTGGGGCCTGCGCCACGCCATCCATCGGTCCGAGGAGCGCGCGCGCGCCGTCTTCGCTCCCATCCTCGTGGCCGCGCTGGCCGCCGCCTTCGCCGCGCTGCCGCCGGGCGAGGGCTGGAGCCAGAGCTACGGCGCGGGCGGCCTCTTCGGCGACACGGCGCTGGGCTTCGTGCTCACGGTGCTGCCGCTGGGCACCATCCTCGTCTCCCTCCTCGTCTGGGCGGGCACGCTGGCGCTCGGCTTCTACGTCCTGGGCGTGACGCGGGCCGAGATCCGCACCGCCCGCGCCCGCACGGGCCTCGCGCTGGTCCTGGCCTATGCCTGGGCGCTGCGGAACGGCGGCCGGGCGCTCCTCGTGGCGCTCGATGTCTACGAGCATGTCCACGCCCGCACCCGCGCCTTCCTGGCCGAGCGTGCGGCCCACGCGGCCGAGCGCGCCCGCGAGGCCGCGGCCCGGCCGCCCCGCGCCCTGCCCGCGCCTACGGAGCCGGGCATGCCCGCCGTGGACCCGGTGCCGCTCCGCACGACCATCCGTCGCGCGCCCGATCCCTCGCGCAGCCATGTCATGCCGCCGCCGCCCTTCGCCAAGGTCCCCCCGGCGCCCGAGCCGCAGGACGACCTCGACCTGCTGGACGACGACGCCTTCTGGCAGGACACCGCCCCGGCGCTGCCCCCGATCCCGCCCGCGCCCTCCTTCCTGGCGGCCTCGGCGCCCGACCACGCCCCCGAATCGGGCCCGCGCGGGGCGGGCTTCCTGTCGGGTCTCCTGCGCCGGACCCGGCCCGAGCCCGAGCCCGAGCCCGAAGCCGTGGCTGTCCACGATCTGCCCGAGGACCCGGAAACCGACGAACGTATCCGCGCCCGCATCGGCGACGCGATCCGCGCCCGCAAGCAGCCACCGCCGGTTACGCGACCCGTCGAGGCGTTCGAGCCGGAGCCCGTCGAGGCCGACCCGTTCGAGGCCGACCCGTTCGAGGCCGATGCCTTCGACCCGCTGCTCCCCGAGCCGGCGCAGGCGCCGCGCCGTCCCGCGCCGGCAATCGAGCCGGCCATGCCCCGTCGCGTCGAGGCGCCCCCGGCGCCCGCGTCCCGCGCGCCCGAACCCCGGCAGCCCGAGCCTGTCGAGGCGCTCGCCCTCGACGACGAGGACGAGCCCTTCGATGCCGAGATCCCGGTCGATCCCGCCCCGATGCCCGAGCCGCCGCGCCCCGCGCCCCGTGCGGTCGCGCCTGCGGCTCCCGCCGCCGCGCCCCGGCCCGCGCCCAAGCCGGTCGCGCCCCGGATGCCGGCCGTGATCGACTACGTGCCGCCGCCGCTCGATCTCCTGACCGATCCCGCGGACGTGCAGCGCCATCACCTGCCCGACGCCCAGCTCGCCGACAACGCCCGCTCGCTCGAGCAGGTGCTCGACGACTTCGGCGTGAAGGGCGAGATCGTCTCGGTCCGCCCCGGCCCCGTCGTCACCATGTACGAGCTGGAGCCTGCCCCGGGCCTCAAGGCCAGCCGCGTCATCGGCCTGGCCGACGACATCGCCCGCAACATGTCGGCCCTCTCGGCCCGCGTCTCGACCGTTCCCGGCCGCAACGTCATCGGCATCGAGCTGCCCAACGACAAGCGCGAGAAGGTCGTCCTGCGCGAGATCCTGGCCGCCCGCGCCTTCGACGACGCCCAGATCCGCCTGCCTCTCGCGCTGGGCAAGGACATCGGGGGCGAGCCCGTGGTCGCCAACCTCGCCAAGATGCCCCACCTGCTGATCGCGGGGACCACCGGCTCGGGCAAGTCGGTGGCCATCAACACCATGATCCTGTCGCTCCTCTACCGGCTCACGCCCGAGGAATGCCGGCTCATAATGATCGACCCCAAGATGCTGGAGCTGTCGGTCTACGACGGCATCCCGCACCTGCTCTCCCCCGTGGTCACCGATCCCAAGAAGGCGGTCGTCGCCCTCAAGTGGGTCGTGGGCGAGATGGAGGAGCGCTACCGCAAGATGTCCAAGATGGGCGTCCGCAACATCGAGGGCTACAACGGCCGCGTCCGCGACGCGCTCGAACGCGGCGAGATGTTCTCGCGCACCGTCCAGACCGGCTTCGACGACGAGACGGGCGATCCCATCTTCGAGACCGAGGAGATCCAGCCCGAGATCCTGCCCTTCATCGTCGTCATCGTGGACGAGATGGCCGACCTGATGATGGTCGCCGGCAAGGAGATCGAGGCCTGCATCCAGCGCCTCGCCCAGATGGCGCGGGCCTCGGGCATCCACCTCATCATGGCGACACAGCGCCCTTCGGTGGACGTCATCACCGGCACGATCAAGGCCAACTTTCCGACCCGGATCTCCTTCCAGGTCACCTCCAAGATCGACTCGCGCACCATCCTCGGGGAGCAAGGGGCCGAGCAGCTCCTGGGCCAGGGCGACATGCTCTATATGGCGGGCGGCGGGCGGATCACCCGCATTCACGGTCCCTTCTGCTCGGATGAGGAGGTCGAGGAGATCGTGACCTACCTCAAGGGCTTCGGCCCGCCCGACTACGTGGGCGCCGTGCTGGAGGAACCCCCGGAAGAGACCGAGAGCCCCACCGCCACCCCCACGGGCAACGAGACCGAGGACGCGCTCTACGACATGGCCGTGCAGATCGTGGCGCGCGACCGCAAGTGCTCCACCAGCTACATCCAGCGCAAGCTCGCCATCGGCTACAACAAGGCCGCGCGCCTCGTGGAGCAGATGGAGGAGCAGGGCGTCGTCACGCCCGCCAACCATGTCGGCAAGCGCGAGATCCTGGTCCCCGAGCCGCATTGACCGGCCGGCCCCCCCTCCCCTGCCGGGGTGGGGGGCCTTAACGGCCCACTTCGGACGGCCGCAGGTTCGCGCCGATGAACCAAGCGTCCTTGTCGACCTGCCGGCTCACCTCGGTGAGGATGTCGGCCGTGTCCTCGTCGCCCGCCTCGCCCGCCTCGTCGATGGCCTCGCGCAGGTTCGCGCCCACCGCCACGAATCGGTCCCGCAGCGCCTCGAGGTGCTGCTCGATGGCGACGATGTCGGTGGGGTAGGGCTCCACCCGGCTCGCCCGGGCCGCCGCCTCGACGGTCCCCCGCGCGAGGCCACCCAGGATCACCGCGCGCTCGGCCATCAGGTCGGCGCTCTCGCGCAACCGGTCGGCCACCTTGTCGAGCAGTTCGTGGACGCCGATGAAGCCCGGCCCCTTCAGGTTCCAGTGCGCCTCCTTGACCGACAGCGTGAGCGCGATGGCGTCCGCGAGGTTGGCGTTCAGCAGGTCCGCCATGCGGGTGCGGGTCTGGGCGTCGAGGCCTCCGGCAAAGGATTCGGGCATGTCGCTCTCCATTCTGGCGCGGGGGCACGGGGCACGGCCCCCGTTCGCGCCGGCACAAGCCGGACGAGCCGTGCCCGGTTCCGCCTCCCGCTATTCCCTGCGTGACCGGCCGTTATCGCCTGACGGCGGGCTCCGGGGCCAAAGGGTGCTATATTCCACCCCGGCATCAAATCTCGAAGGACCCGACCATGCCCCTCCGCCACCTCCTCGCCGCCGCTGCGATCGTCGTGGCCGCCCCGGTGAGCGCCCAGCAACTCTCGCTGGGCGAGATCTCCGGCTACCTGAACGCGCTGCAGACGGCGACCGCGGGCTTCACCCAAGTCAACGTCGACGGCAGCATCTCGACGGGCACGCTCTACCTCAAGCGCCCCGGCCGCATCCGGTTCGAGTACGCCGACGCCTCGGCGCTGTTCCTGGCCGGGGGCGGGCAGGTCGCCGTCTTCGACGCCGCCTCGACCGAAGGGCCGCAGCGCTTCCCGCTCAGCGAGACGCCACTCTCGATCATCCTGGCCGACAACGTGGATCTGGGCCGCGCCGGCATGGTCACGGGCCACACGTCGGACGGCACCACGACCACCGTGACGGCGCAGGACCCGCAGCACCCCGACTACGGCTCGATCCAGCTCGTCTTCACCGCGAGCCCCATAGAGCTGCGCCAATGGGTCGTCACCGACGGCAGCGGCAACCAGACCACCGTGGTCCTGAACGATCTCCAGCCCGGGGTGCGCATCGGCGACCGCGCCTTCAACATCCAGGCCGCCATGAGCGACTGGGGCGGCTGATCCCGGTCAGGCCCGCCGGCAGGAATGAAGCTGGGCGTCGTACATCGCCGCCCGGCTCTCCAGGTCCGCCGCCACCCGCATGAGCCAGGCCTTCTCGCGATAGCTCTGCCGGGCGTAGCCGCCGCGCCCCTCGTGATAGGCGAGGTACTGGTTCTCGGTGTCATGCAGCGGGATGCCCAGCTCGGCCGTGGTCTGGGCCATGTACCAGCCCATGAAGTCGGTGGCGTCGAAGATGTCGTCGCGCCGGCCGCGCCCCTGTGCCCTTTGGTACTCGTCCCAGGTGCCGTCGAGAGCCTGGCTGTAGCCGTAGGCCGAGCTCTGCCGCCCGACGGGAATCACCCCTAGCGCGTACTGGTGCGGCGGCCGCGCGTTCCCCACGAACTTCGATTCCTGGTAGAGGATCGCCATCTGCACGGCGACGGGCACGCCCCAGCGCCGTTCGGTGGCGCGGAACGCGCGGGAATAGCTCGGCCGCTGCGCCAGGATGCTGCAGGCGTTGTCGAGCTCCCGGGGGGCGGAATACTCCCGCTGGCCGCCGCAGGCCGCCACAAGGAGGACGAGCGCCAAGGCGCGCAGTTGCTTGCTCATGCTCGATGTCCCTCAGACTCGGGCGCCGGGTTGGTCCCGGCGGTTCTTGGGGCCGAGTGTAGCAGCCTCGTGGCCCGCGGCAAACCGTCTTGCTGCGCCCGACCTTGTGAGCGGGCCACTGTTGGGAAGAAGTGGACGGACTGTTTCTGGCATAACTGCGGCGGAATTGTGGACTTTACGTCCAGATCGGCGCCTAATCACATCGAAAGGGGACGGCCTCATGCAGACCACATGCGCCAAATACTCTCTGGGCCAGGTGCTGCGGCACCGCACCCATCCGTTCCGCGGCGTGGTCTTCGACGTCGATGCCAGCTTCTCGCGGACCGAGGACTGGTATCTCGCCATCCCCGAGGACAGCCGTCCCCGGCGCGACCAGCCCTTCTACCATCTCTTGGCGGAAAACGCCGAGGGCGCCTCCATCGCCTACGTGTCCGAGCAGAACCTCGTCCCCGACACGTCGGGCCAGCCCGTGGACCATCCCGACCTGACCGACCTCTTCGGTCCCTACGAGGACGGGCATTACCCGCTCCACGTCCAGCTCAACTGAGGCAGCCGGTTCCGCCGGCGCCGGGAGGGGTGGGGGCCTGGTCCCCCGGCGCCGACGGTCCGTGCCTTGATTCCTGCCTGATCCCTCCAGGAGGCCGTATCGGGGCTGCAATCCGGCGGCACGGCGGCGTTGCGTGGCCAGAGCATTGCGCAGCCGGAAACGATGCTGGACAAGCCTGCCGCGAGCGGGCCTGATCCCGCGACGAGCCCGGAGATCGCCCCATGCGCGCCGACTACCCCGACCTCCGCCGCCGGATCGCGGCCCTCACCGAAGGCGAGGACGACGCCGTGGCCCTGATGGCCACCGTCGCCTGCGAGATCCACCACGCCGACGACCGCTTCGACTGGACGGGCTTCTACCGCGTGGTCGCGCCAGACCTCCTGAAGATCGGTCCCTACCAGGGCGGGCACGGCTGCCTCGTGATCCCCTTCGCGCGCGGCGTCTGCGGCGCGGCGGCGCGGACGGGCGAGGTGCAACTCGTCCCCGACGTCGAGGCGTTCCCCGGCCACATCGCCTGCTCCTCCTCGACCCGGAGCGAGATCGTCCTGCCGGTCCGCGATGCCGCCGGTGACCTGATCGCCGTCTTCGACATCGATAGCGACGAGCCGGCGGCCTTCGACGAGCAGGACGCGCGGGAACTGGCTGCGATCCTGTCCGACACCTTCGGGCGCCTGGCGTGAGGGGCTCCTGCCACTGCGGCGCCGTCCGCTTCGAGACGCGGGGCCCGCCTCGCCGGACCTCGATCTGCCACTGCTCGCAATGCCGCCGGCAGTCGGGGGGCACCTGGGCCTCGGCCGACCTCGCGCGCGGCGACGTGACGATCACCGGCGAGGTCCGCTGGTACCACGCGACCGACCGGGCCCAGCGCGGCTTCTGCCCGACCTGCGGCGCCTTTCTGTTCTGGGAGGATGAGGCGTCGGACGAGATCGGCGTGGCGCTGGGCGCCGTCGACGGCCCCACGGAGCTTGTCGTGCTGCGCCATCTCTACGTGCCCGATCCGGCGGCCCAGCCCGGCGGCCCGCTCCGGGACGCCTGTCTCTGCGGCGCGGTAACGGTCACCTTGGACGCCGACCCCGGCGCGATCACCGCCTGCCATTGCGTGCAGTGCCGAAAGACCTCGGGCCATGTCCCCCACAGCCTGGACGACCCCGACCGCCTCTCGCGGATCGAGGGCGAGGTCGCGACCTTCCAAAGCCCCGGCGGCGCGCTCCGCAGCTTCTGCCCGACCTGCGGCACCAAGATCGCCTTCGACGGCCCCACGGGCCTCCTGTCGCTCGAGGCGGGCCTTTTCGACGCGCTGGCCGGCCGCGCGCCCGATCTCCACATCTTCACGGCCTTCAAGGGCGACTACTACGACATCCCCCCGAACGTTCCGGCCGCCCCGGAGGCCGGCCCGGACTGAGGGCCCTTCCCTTGGTCCCCGATATCCCGGGAGAGAGCCGCAGGCGCGGGAGCCGGGCCCTCATCCACCCTTGCCAGCCGCATCCCGCTCGGCCACATGGCCCCGCATGGACGCTGCCTACAACCCGCCCACCGACCCGCTGAAGATCCTCCACGACGACCACGAGATGGTCTTCGTCGACAAGCCCGCAGGCCTCCTCTCGGTCCCCGGCAAGGGCGAGCACCTGGCCGACTGCCTGATCGAGCGGGTCCGCAAGGTCTTTCCGACGGTGCTGCTGGTGCACCGGCTCGACCGGGACACCTCGGGCGTGATGGTCTTCGCGCTCACGCCCCTCGCCCAGCGCCACCTGGGCTGGCAGTTCGAGGAGCGGAAGGCGAAGAAGACCTACCTCGCCCGCCTATGGGGCGAGATGGCGGAACGGGACGGGGTCGTGGACCTGCCCCTGATGGTCGACTGGCCCAACCGCCCCAAGCAGATGGTCCACCCGGACGGCCGCCCCGCCGTCACCCGGTGGAAGGCGCTCAAGCGCGGCGGCAACGAGACGCGCGTGCGGCTCTTCCCCGAGACGGGCCGCTCGCACCAGCTTCGCGTCCACATGGCCGCGCTCGGCCACCCGATCCTGGGCGACCCCTTCTACGCCGAAGGTCCGGCGCGCGACGACCACGCGCGCCTCATGCTCCACGCCGAAAGCCTTCAGGTCCGCCACCCCGACGGAGGACGGACCTTCAAGGTGACCTCGCTGGTCCCGTTCTAGTTGATGAGGCCCGCGTGGCGCATCGCCGCGCGGATCGCGTCCTTCACCCGATCGGTCGGCGGCAGGAGCGGCGAGCGCACCTCCTCCGAGCACATCTCCAGGACCGAGAGCGCGTATTTCGCGCCCGCGACGCCCGGCTCCAGGAAGATCGCCTCGTGCAGCGGCATCAGCCGGTCATGCAGCTCCAGCGCCGCCGCGTAGTCCCCGCGCAGCGTCGCCTCCTGGAACTCGGCGCAGAGCCGGGGCGCGACGTTCGCCGTCACCGAGATGCAGCCCCGTCCGCCATGGGCGTTGAAGCCCAGCGCCGTCGCGTCCTCGCCTGACAGTTGCACGAAGTCCGCCCCGCAGGCGATGCGCTGCTTGGGCACCCGGCTCAGGTCCCCGGTGGCGTCCTTGACCCCGATGATCGCGGGCAGCTTCGCCAGCTCCCCCATCGTGGCGGGGATCATGTCCACCACCGACCGGCCGGGGATGTTGTAGATCACGATGGGCAGGCCCACCTCGGCCACGGCGCGGAAATGCGCGATCATCCCGGCCTGCGTGGGCTTGTTGTAGTAGGGCGTGACCACCAGCGCCGCGTCGGCTCCGGCCGTCTTGGCGGCCTCCACCAGCCGCACCGCCTCGATGGTGCTGTTCGAGCCTGCGCCCGCGATTACCGGCACCCGGCCTGCGGCCAGCCGCACCACCTCGGCCACGACGAAGTCGTGCTCCTCGTGGCTCAGGGTCGGGCTCTCGCCCGTGGTCCCCACCGGCACCAGCCCATGCGAGCCCTCGGCGATCTGCCATTCTACCAGCCGCTTGAGCGCATCCAGGTCCAGCTTGCCATCGCGGAAGGGGGTGACGAGGGCGGGAAGCGAGCCCTGGAACATTTCGGCGGTCCTTTCCGTTGATCCACCATGCGATCCGGGGGCCGTGGCCCCGGCATCACGGCGCGGGAACCCCTAGACGGTTTTCCGCCGACTGCCAAGTTAGTGACTTGCCCGTTGCATCCCTGCCTGCAACCCTAAGGTGGAATTCCCTCGAATCCACTTTCCGGCAGCAGGCGCCCCCATGCGATTCTCGGAACGTCCGGCCTCGGCCGCCCGCCGCCTTGCGGCGTCCCTTTTGGCCGTCCTGGTCGCGACAGCCCCCGCCTGGGCCGAGCCCACGTCGCTGGTCGCGCTGCGTGACGCCATGCGTGAGGTCCGGCAGGGCGACTGGGAAAGCGCCTTCGCGGCCGCCGAGAAGGGCGGCCCCGTGGTGGAGTCACTGGTGGACTGGCAGGCGCTGCGCGACGACGGCGGCGAGTTCCGCGAGTACGCCCGCTTCCTCGCCGCCCATCCCGACTGGCCCGACCTCGACGACCTGCGCGCCAGCGGCGAGACCTCGATCCCTGTCGGCGCCACCCCGGCGGATGTGCTGGCCTATTTCGGTGACGCCCTGCCCCAGACGGGCCGCGGCGCCGTGGCGCTGGCCAGCGCGCTCATTGCCGAGGGCCGCGAGGGCGAGGCCCGCCGCGTGGTCGAGCGGGTCTGGCTCACCCAGCCCCTCAACGACGCGGGCACGGTCACGCTGGCGCAGGCCTTTCCCGACTGGCTCGCGCCCCTCCACGCCCGGCGCGCCGACGCGATGCTCTGGCGCTGGCGCACCTCCGACGCCCAGCGGATGCTGCCCTACCTGTCCCCGGCCCGGCAGACCCTCGTGCGCGCCCGGATCGCGCTCATCCGGGGCGGCGGCGCGGACGCGCTGATCGACGACCTGCCCGCGGCGCTGAAGGCCGATCCCGGTCTGGCCTACGACCGCTATAACCACCTGGCAGAGGACGGCGACTACTCCGAAGCGCTGGAGATCCTGCGCGCCCGCACCGGCTCGGCCGCCGACCTGGGCGAGCCCTATCGCTGGGCCGCCTGGCGCGCGCAGATCGCCCGCTGGCTTATGCGCGAGGGGCGCCCCGCCGAGGCCTACGAGATCGCGACCCGCCACCGGCTCACGGAGCACAGCGAGGCCTACGCCGACCTCGAATGGCTCGCGGGCTATCTGGCGCTGCGCCAACTCGACCGGCCGGAAACGGCGCTCCTCCATTTCCGCGCTTCCCAGAAGTCCGTCTCCGGTCCCATCTCGCTGTCCCGCGCCCTCTACTGGCAGGGCCGCGCACTCGAGGCGCTGGGCCGCGACGGCGAGGCGCACGAGGCCTATGCCGAGGCCGGTCGGAACCAGACCGCCTTCTACGGCCTCCTCGCCGCCGAAAAGGCCAGCCTTCCCCTCGACCCCCGCCTGACGGGGCAGGAGGACTTCGGCGACTGGCGTCGCTCGCCCGCGATGGCGGCGCCCCTGCCGCAGGCGATGCTCCTCCTCCTCGCCGCCGGCGAGCGGCAGGACGCGCTGCGCTTCGCGCTCCAGATCGCGCGGACGGCAGACCGCCCGGCCATAGGCCAGCTCGCCCAACTCCTCGAAGAAATGCACGAGCCCTACATTGCCGTCCTCGTCGGCAAGGCCGCCGTGGAGCGGGGCATTGTCGTCCCCACCGCCTATTTCCCGATCCACCCGATGGCGCGCCAGGACTGGCCAGTCGAAGCCGACCTCGCGCTGTCCATCGCGCGGCGGGAATCCGAGTTCAACGCGGGCGTCTCCTCGCCGGTCGGCGCGCAGGGCCTGATGCAGCTCATGCCCGGCACCGCGCGCGAGGTGGCGGGCCAACTGGGCCTGCCCTATTCCCAGGCCCGCCTGACCGACTGGGAGTACAACGCCGCGCTGGGCACCCGCTACCTCGCCACGCTGGAGGAGATGTTCGGCACCTCGCCGGTCCTGATCGCGGCCGGCTACAACGCGGGCCCTGGCCGTCCGCGCCAATGGATGGGCCGCCGGGGCGACATTCGCGACGACGGCGTGGACGTGGTCGACTGGATCGAGCACATCCCCTTCGCGGAAACCCGCACCTACGTCATGCGCGTCTCCGAATCGATCCCGGTCTACCGCGCGCGCCTGACAGGCGAGACCAACGGCCCCGTCCGCTTCACCGCGCTCCTCAAGGGCGAGCCGCCCTTCATCCGCCCCGAGTCGCGGCCGCGCCTCGTGGACGCGACCACCCTCGTGCCCGTGGAGCGGCTCTCCACCTCCTCCGCGCCCCCGGCCATCGCCGCCGCTGCGGCGGCCGAGGTCGCCAAGGCCCCGCTGCGCCCCGTCGCGCGTCCCGAGGGCTGACGCGCCCCTCGTTCCCGTGCCAGTCTGGCGCGGGGCAGGGAGGGGACGGCATGACGGCAGGCACCTGGGTCGCCGCGCTGGACGGCGGCGGCACCAAGACGGCGGTGGCGCTTGCCGACCGCCGGGGCGAGGTCCTGCGGCGGCCCTCCGGTGCTGGCTGCAACCCGCAGGACGGCTCCGGCTGGGACGGGGTCCTGCGCACCGCCGTGACGGACGCCCTCGACGCTCCGGGAGGGCTCGCGGCCATGATGCTGGGCCTGCCTGGCCATGGCGAGGTCCCCGCCCATGACGCCGCCACGCTCGCGCTTCTGCGCGACCTTCTCCCTGTCCCCTTCGAGCCCGTGAACGACGTGGCCCTTGCCCATCTCGGGGCCTTCGGCGGCGGCTTCGGCGTTCTCGTCCTGTCGGGCACCGGTTCCATGGCCTGGGCGCGGGGTCCCGCGGGCGAGGTGCGGGTGGGCGGCTGGGGCGACCTCCTGGGCGACGAGGGCAGCGCCCATGCCATTGGCCGCGCGGCTCTGACGGCGGCCGCCCGCGCCCTCGACGGCCGCCTCCCGCAGGCCCGCCCCTTCGCCGACGCGCTCCTGCCGGGGCTGGGGTCCGAGGCCACGGGCCCCTTCGCGCCCCTGACCTGGCTCATGGCGCAGGAAGCCGGCCCTCGCCCCGCCCTGGCCGGGGTGGCGCGGCAGGTGGATGCCCTCGCGCAGCAGGGGGACGAGACGGCGGCGGCGATCCTGGAGGAGGCGGGCGACGACCTCGCCTGGGCCGCCCGTACGGCCGCGCAGAGGGCGGGGTTGCCCGGACCTTCGCCCTGGGTCCCTGCCGGAGGCGTGTTCCAAAGTCGGGCGGTCCTGGCCGCCGTGACGGATCGGCTCGGCCCCCCGTCTGATCCGCAGCTCTCCGTGCTGGGCGGCGGCCTTCTCCGCGCGGCGCGGCTCGCGGGCTGGAACCCCGATGCCGCCTGGGCCGCCCGAATCGAGACCGCGCTCCGCTAGGGCTCGACCCCGAGCAACGTGATCCAGGTCCCGCCATAGCTCCGCCGGTCCAGCAGCGCGGTGCCGGGCAGGGGCATCTGGGGCTCGGCTTCTTCCCAGACCACCACCGCGCCGGGCGTGAGCCAGCCGCCCGCCAGCGCCGCGCCCAGCGCGAGCTGTCCCATCCCCCTGCCATAGGGCGGATCGAGGAACGCCAGCGAGAACGCCTCGCCCGCGTGGGGCGGCAGCCGGGTCGCGTCCACGGCCAGCAGCCGCGCCTGCCCCTCGCGCCGCATGAGCCGCAGGTTCTCGCGGATGAGCTTCTGGCCCACGCGCCCCTGCTCGACCAGCACCGCCTCGGCCGCGCCGCGCGACAGCGCCTCCAGCGCCAGCGCGCCTGTCCCGGCGAAGAGATCGAGCACCCGCGCCCCTTCCACCGGGTCCCCGAAGCGCCCGCCCCCGAGCAGGTTGAAGATCGCCTCGCGCACCCGGTCGCTCGTCGGCCGAAGATGCGCCCCGGCATCCCCCGCGCCGACCTCGGCGAGCTTCAGCCCCCGGTTCGCGCCCCCGACGATCCTCACGAACCGGGTCTCACGAGGCTTTCAGGAGCGCCTTGAGGTCCGTGGCCGGGTCGATGACCACCTCGGGTTTGGGGGACTTGCCCCCCTCGATCAGCCGCTTGCCGATCATATAGGCGCGGCTGTCGTTCATGGCGTCCACCGCGACCAGCCTCTCGCCGCAGTAGTACCAGTGCGACAGCCCCTCGCCGACCTGCCGGACGAAGACCCGGTCGTACCCGGTATTGAGTCCGGCGATCTGCAGTTTGGTGTCGTACTGGTCCGACCAGAACCAGGGCTGCGGAACATACGGCTGCTCCGCCCCCATGATGTTGCGCGCCACCGTCTCGGCCTGGTCGATGGCGTTGCCCACCGATTCCAGCCGGATGCGCCCCTCGCCATGGGGCAGCGAGGCGCAGTCGCCCGCTGCCCAGACATGGGGCACCGAGGTCCGGCCGTATTCGTCCGTCTTGACCCCGTTCTCCACCGCGATGCCCGCGCTCTCCGCGAGCTTGGTGTTGGGCACGATCCCCACCCCCACCAGCACGAGGTCCACCGGGATCTCCTCGCCCTTGGACAGCACCGCCGCCCGCACATGGCCCCGCTCGTCGCCCAGAAGGCGCTCCAGCCCCACGCCCTCGCGGATAGCCACGCCCATCTCGGTGTGGATGCGGCGGAAGTAGTCCGCGGTCTCGGGCGCGGCGACCCGTTGCAGGATGCGCGGCGCCATCTCGATCAGCGTGACCGACAGGCCCCGCTTGGCGCAGACCGCCGCCGCCTCCAGCCCGATATAGCCGCCGCCCACCACCAGTACGCGCTTGCCCTCGGCCAGCTCGGGCGCCAGCCGGTCGGCGTCGCGGATGTCGCGCATGACCAGCACGCCGTCGAGGCTCCCCCCGATCGCGGCCGGCAGGCGGCGCGGGGTCGATCCCGTGGTCAGCACCAGCTCGTCATAGGGCACCTCGCCCCCGGTCTGCAGGATGACCACCCGCCGCCCGGTGTCCACGGCCGCGACCTCGGCGCCCAGCCGCAGGTCGATGCCGTGCTCGGCATAGAACGACTCGGGTCGCAGGTAGAGCCGCTCGCGCTCCAGCTCGCCAAGCAGGTAGTCCTTGGACAGGGGCGGGCGCTGGTAGGGCGGGTGCGGCTCGTCGCCGATCAGGGTGATCTGGCCCTCGAAGCCGTCGCCCCGCAGCCGCGCCACCAGCGCCAGCCCGGCCTGACCGGCCCCCACCACGACGACATGGGTCATGCTCCGCCCCTCCCGCTTGACGGCGCGCAGCCTATCTCCCCTTGCTGCACGCGCAATCGCAAAAGAGGTGACGCAGATGGCGGTCAAGGCAGGCGAGCGGATGCCCGAGGGCAATCTCCTTCGCATGGGCGAGAACGGGGTCGAAACGGTGCCGAGTGCCGGCCTGTTCAGCGGTCGCCGCGTGGTGGTGTTCGGGCTGCCCGGCGCCTTCACCGGCACCTGCTCGACGGCGCATGTGCCCTCCTACATGCGGGTCATGCCCTCGCTCCTGGCGCGCGGCGTGGACGAGGTGGTCTGCGTCGCGGCCAACGACCCCTGGGTGATGAAGGCCTGGGGCGAGCAGACCGGGGCGACTCCGGCCGGCATCACGCTGCTGGCCGACCCGGCGGGCGAGTGGATCGAGGCGCTGGGCACCGCCTTCGACGCGCCGCAGGTGGGCTTCCACCGTCGCTCCCGCCGCTTCTCGGCGCTGGTCGTGGACGGGGTGGTCGAGCTCTGGCACGAGGAGGCAGGCCCCGGCGTCTGCGAGGCCACCGCCGGCGAGGCGATGCTGGCGGCCATGGGGTGAGGCGGATTGGGAAACGGTCCGGTGGGCCGTTTCCCCGCCGAACGCCCGGCTCCCCGGCCGGGCGGCCACCTTGTCAGCCGCCCTTCGTCGTCCCCGCGTGCCGCTCCTGGCACAGGCACCGGATCTCCTCCGCCTGGTCCCGCTGCACCTCGGCATCCCCCGCATACTTGTCGATCACCGCCGCCATGTCGGTGTCGAGCTTCGTGAGCCCGCCCGCGTCATGTGTGGTCAGCCGCAGGTCCACCACGTTGTAGACGTTGCGCCAGTCCGGGTGGTGGTTGCGCTTCTCCGCGAGCAGCGCCACGCGGCTCAGGAAGGCCCAAGCCTGCGAGAAGTTGCGGAACTTCCAGATCTTGCGGAGGGCGTCCTGCTCGGGGTCCGCCCCCCAGCCCGCCGCGCCCAGCGCGGGCAGCAGGGCGTCGCGTTCCTCGGGGGTCAGCTTCTCAGGCATGGGTCGTCGTCCGTTCGGCCAGCAGCCGGTCGTCCGTCTCGGACGCCTTGAGATGGGCGGGCCGGTCCTTGATCCGGTCCCAGTAGGCCGTGAAGGCGGGCTCCGAGGGCAGGGTCCCGAAGCGCAGCCCCCACCCGATCTGCGACCCCAGGTAGACGTCCACGACCGAGAAGCGCTCGTCGCAGAAATAGGTCCGCCCCTCCAGGTGCCCGGCCAGCGCCGCCACCACGTCCTCCAGGCAGCCGTAGCCCACCATGCCCCGCCGCTCGGGCGGGACCTCGACCTTCAGGGCCGTGTTGGTCACGGCGTATTCCAGCGGCCCCGCCCCGAAGAACATCCAGCGGAAAAAGCCCGCCCGGTCCTGCGGCATCGGCCCCGCCTGCGGAAAGGCCTCGGCCATGTAGCTCAGGATCGCGGGGACCTCGGTCACCACCGTGCCGTCGTGCACGAGCGCCGGGACCTTGCCCATCGGGTTGATGGCCCGGTACTCGGGTGCCTTCATCGCGGGGCCGAAGTCGAGGATGCGGGCCTCGTAGGGCTCGCCTACCTCCTCCATCATCCAGCGGGCCATGCGACCGCGCGACATCGGGTTGGTGTAGAGCGTGAGCGCCATGGGCCGACTCCTGTTGCGGACGCAGGCACTCTACCCACCCTTCCGCCTGCGTCAGCCCCCCGCGCGCCCGGGCCCGACCGACTGGCGGCGGTCTGCGCGCCCCCGGCCGCGATCCCCCATCGCGGCGTCTCAGTCCTGCTCCTCGTGGACCTCGCGCCGGAAGGGGCCTAGCGAGGTCAGCACCTCGATCTCCTCGTCCACGCTCGCCCGTTCCCGCTCCAGGTAGTCGGCGATGGCGTCGCGGAACCGCTCGTCCCCGATCCAGTGGAGCGAATGGCACATCACCGGCTTGTAGCCGCGCGCGATCTTGTGCTCGCCCTGCGCCCCGGCTTCGACGCGGGTCAGGCCATGAGCCAGCGCCCAGTCGATGGCCTGATAGTAGCACAGCTCGAAATGCATGAAGGGGATGTGCTCGGTCGCGCCCCAGTAGCGGCCGAAGAGCGTGTCGCGCCCCACGAAGTTCCAGGCCCCCGCGACGGGGTGCCCTTGGCGCTCTGCAAGAATCAGGAGGCAGTCGTCGGTCAGCCGCTCGGCCGCGAGCTCGAAGAAGGCGCGGGGGAGATACGGCTGCCCCCACTTCCGCGCGCCCGTGTCCTGGTAGAAGCGCCACATCGCGTCCCAGTGGCGTTTCTCGATGGCCTTGCCCGTCAGCGCGACGATCTCGCCTCCGAAGCCCTGCGCCTCCTCCCGCTCGCGCCGGATGGTCTTGCGCTTGCGGGACGACAGCGCCGAAAGGAAGCCCGCGAAATTGCGGTAGCCCCCGTCCTCCCAGTGGTACTGCTGCGACGCGCGGGACAGGAGCCCCATGGCCTCCCCGGCCTCGGCCTCCTCGGCGTCGCAGAAGGTGACATGGACCGAGGACAGGTCGTTGTCGCTCGCGATCTTCACCGCCGCCTGGACCAGCGCCGCGCGTCCCATGTCCTCGTGCCCGGGCCGGCAGAGGAAGCGCCGCCCCGTGACGGGCGTGAAGGGCACGGCCATCTGGAGCTTGGGATAGTAGCGCCCGCCCGCCCGCTCCCAGGCGTTGGCCCAGGACCAGTCGAAGATGTATTCGCCGTGGCTGTGGCTCTTGGCGTAGAGCGGCGCCACTGCGATGGTCTGCCCGCCCATCTGCACGGACAGGTGCCGCGGCTGCCAGCCCGACCGGCCGCCCACGCTGCGGCTGTCCTCCAGCGCCTTGAGGAAGCGGTGCGTGGTGAACGGGTCGCGGGGCCGTCCGCCCCCGACCGCCTCGGGTGCGGCGCAGGCATCCCAAGTCGCGGCCGGGATCTCGTCGATGCGGTCGTGGACGCTCACCTCCAGGGTCGTCACGCCAGATAGCCTTCGAAGGTGACGTTGTCGGCGATGCGGCGCCCCTGCCGCTCCTCCTCGGGCGAGCGGATCGTCCAGCAGAGCAACGCCGCCCCCGCCGCCTTCAACTCCGCCACCCGCGGGCGCCACAGGTCGCGCCAGTCATGGCTGACGAAGCAGGCGCAGGCCTCCTCGTAGTCCGGGATCTCCCGAAGCCGCGCGCAGGCCGCCTCGGTCAGGCCCGGCCATGCGCCCGCCTCGAAGGCGTCGGTCGTGAGCCCGCGCGGCACGTCCGGCGCGAGGTCCCGCAGCGCCATCACCGAATGGGGGTTGAAGGACATGAGCGCCACCGGCCCCTCGTAGCCCTTCAGCGTCCGCGCGGTCGCCTCCTCCAGCACGCCTTCCACCGGCCCCAGCACGCCGGTCTGGTCCTTGACCTCCACGAGCAGCGGCACCCGGCCCGCGACCAGCGCCAGCAGCTCGGCGAAGGTCGGGATGCCCTCGTCGCTGCCCTTCAGCCGCAGCCGGCCCAGGTCCGCCGCCGTCCGCTCGGCCACGAGCCCCGTCTCCCCCGTGAGGCGCATCAGCGCCTCGTCATGGAAGACCATCGCCACCCCGTCGGCCGAAAGCTGGAGGTCGCATTCGATCCCGTAGCCCGCCTCCACGGCGGCGCGGATCGCCGCGCGGCCGTTCTCGGGCCGCCCCAGGGCGCGGTCGTGCAGCGCCCGGTGCGCGATGGGCCGGTCGAGGAAGGCCGAGGGCAGGCTCATCGCAGCAGGACCACGGCCTCGACCTCCACGGCCGCGCCCAGGGGAAGCGCCGTGACGCCCACCGCCGAGCGCGCGTGCCGCCCCCGGTCGCCCAGCACCTCGACCATGAGCTCCGAGGCGCCGTTGACCACCTTGGGCTGGTCGAAGAAGCCGGGCGCGCTCGCCACGAACCCCGTGAGCTTCACCACCCGCAGGAGCCGCCCCCAGTCGCCCTCGCAGGCGGCCTTCACCTGCGCCAGGACGTGCAGGCCGCAGGCCCGCGCCGCCCGCGCGCCCGCCTCGGCGTCGAGGTCCTGGCCCAGCGTGCCGCGGATCACGCCCGTGCCGTCGCGCGCGATCTGCCCCGACATGTGCAGGAGGTCCCCCGCCCGCACGAAGGGCACATAGGCCGCCAGCGGCGCCGCGGGCTCGGGCAGCTCCAGCCCCAGGGCGCGCAGCCGCTCCTCGATGTCGTCCATGAATCGGTCCCCTCGGCCCTTGTCCGGGCGGCAAGCTAGCCCGGGGCCGGGGGGCCGTCCATCACGTCCGCGCCATCAGGTCTCGCGGAAGGCCTTGGCGAAGTAGTCGGTCAGCGGCTTGGTCAGGAAGGAGATCGGCGTGCGCTCGCCCGTGCGGATGAAGGCCTCGACCGGCATCCCCGGGATCAGCGCCATGCCCTCGGGCAGCTTGGTGGCCTCGCCCTCCAGCAGCTCGATGTCCGCGCGGTAGAAGGACAGCCCCGACTGCTCGTTCTGGAAGGCGTCCGCCGAGACCTGCACAACCCGGCCCTTCAGCTCGGGCGTCATCCGCTGGTCGAAGGCCGACAGCCGCAGGGTCACCTCCTGGCCCACATGGACCTGGTCCACGTGGATGGGCTCCACCTGCGAGGAGATGACCAGCGGCCTGTCCTGCGGCACGATGTGCAAAACCGGGTCCGCCGGCCGAATGACCGAGCGCGGCGCGAAGACCTGCATCCCGTAGATCACCCCCCCGACCGGCGCGCGGATGTCGAGCCGGTCGAGCCGCAGCAGCAGCGCCTCGCGCTTCTCCGCCAACTCGATCTCGTTGAACCCGAGATCGCGCAGGGCCGACGACGCCTCCTCGCGCCGCTGCGACTGGATGCGCAGGCGCTGGATCTCCAGCTCGGTGCTGCGCCCCTCGGCCTGCGCCACGGCGGCCGCCAGCTCGCCCTGCCGGCCCAGGAGGTCGGCCTGCCCGCGCTCCAGCTCCAGAACCCGCGCCTGCTGCGCGAGCCCGCGCGCCAGAAGCGTCTGCTGGTCCGCCAACTCCCGCTCGATCAGCTCGAGCTGCCGGCCGATCGCCTCCTGCTGCGCCTTGATGCCGATGATCTGGTCGGCGATCTGGTCCTGCTGGCGCGACAGCTGCTCCATCTCGCGCTCGGCCGTCTCCAGCCGCTGGCGGAACAGCCGCTCCGATCCCGCCATCATCTCGGCGGCCAGCGGGTTGTCCATCCCCGTCAGCATCGGGTCGAACTCGAGCGCGGGAAGCTCCGCCTCCTCGGCCTCCAGCCGCGCCTTGCGCGCCAGCACCTCCATGAGCTGCCCCTCGACCACCGCGAGGTCGCCCCGGAGCTGCTCGGCGTCGAGCCGGATCAGCAGGTCGCCCTGCTCGACCCGCGCGCCTTCCTTCACCAGGATCTCGGCCACCACGCCGCCGTCGGGGTGCTGCACCACTTGGCGGTTCTGGGCCACCTCGACCCGTCCATGGGCGATCACCGCGCCCATGATGTGGGTCGTCGCGCCCCAGGCGCCGAAGCCCCCCACCAGGAGCCCCACGCAGAGCGCCCCGGTCAGCAGGGGCGAGCGCGCCGACCAGCGCTGATCCACCGGATGGGTCACGTCACACCTCCCGTCTGGCCCTGCGTCGCGATCTGGCGATGGTTCGCGACCATCTCGCGCAGGACCTCCTCCTTGGGCCCGAAGGCCCGCCTGGCACCGCCCTCGATCATCAGGAGCATGTCGCACTCCTGGATCGCCGCCGGCCGGTGCGCCATGATGAGCACCGCCGCGCCCTTCTCCTTCAGGTTCTTGATGGCGAGGTTCAGCGCCACCGACCCGTCGTTGTCGAGGTTCGAGTTCGGCTCGTCCAGCACCACGACCACCGGGTCGCCATACAGAGCCCGGGCGAGCCCGATGCGCTGGATCTGCCCGCCCGACAGCCGCCCGCCGTTGGCGGTGACGCGGGTGTCATAGCCGTCGGGCAGCTTCAGGATCATCTCGTGCGCCGCCGCCATCTTGGCCGCGCGCACCACCTCGGCGTCGTCCGGGTTGGGCGACAGTCGGGCGATGTTGTCCTTGATGGTGCCGTCGAACAGCGTGACCCGCTGCGGCAGGTAGCCCACGTAGCGGCCCAGCACGTCCGGGTCGTACTGGTCGAGCGCCGCGCCATCCAGCCGGATCTTGCCGGCGGCGACGCGCCAGACCCCGGTGATCGCGCGCGCCAGCGTCGATTTGCCGGACCCCGAGGTCCCGATCACGCCCACGGCCTGCCCGGGCTCGACCCGGAAGGACATCATGCGCAGCGTGGCCTGCTGCTCGCCGGGCGGGATCACCGTGACCTGCTCCAGTTCCAGCTTCGCCTTGGGGCGGGGCAGGGCGGTGCGCTTCTGCTCCTCGGGGACCTCGCCCAGCAGGACCGCCAGGTTCTTCCAGCCCTCGCGGCCGCGCTGGATGACCGCCCATTGCCCCACGATCTGCTCGATGGGCGCCAGCGCCCGGCCCAGCAGGATCGAGCTCGCGATCATGGCGCCGCCCGTGGCCACGCCCTTCAGCACCAGATAGGCGCCCAGGCCCAGCATGGCCGACTGCAGGAACATCCGCAGCGTCTTGATGAGCGCCGAAAAGGTCCCGCCCGCGTCCTGCGCGGCGATGGTCGTTTCCAGCGACCGGCCGCGGGCCTGCTGCCAGCGGGCGAAAGCCGCGTCGCGCATCCCCAGCGACTGGATGGTCTCGCTCTCGTGCCGGACCTGCTGGCCCATGGACTCGGCGGCGATGGCTGTGTGGGCGGCGACTTCCAGGGGCCGCTTGGTGGCGAGCTGGTTGGACACCGCCAGCACCACCAGCAGGATGGCCCCGCCGATGGCGAGATAGCCCAGCCAGGGATGCAGCAGGAAGATGCCCGCGAAGAAGATGGGCGCGAAGGGGATGTCGTAGAACGACATGAACGCGGGCGAGGTCCAGGACTTCTGCACGCTTTCTAGGTCGCGCAGGCCCGACTGCGCCTCGCGCTGGGCCCGCGCCGCCTGGGGCGCGCGCATCGCCGCCGAGAACACCCGCCGGTCGAGCCGCGCCTGGAAGCGCGCGCCCACCCGCTGCATCACGCGGCCGCGGACGAAGTCCAGCAGGCCCATGCAGCCGTAAAGGAACAGCACCAGCACCGACAGCGCGACCAGCGTCTCGACCGAGCGCGATCCCAGCACGCGGTCATAGACGTTCATCATGTAGAGCGGCCCCGTGAGCATCAGCATGTTCACGAAGAAGCTGAAGATCGCGACCGACCCGAAGAGCCATCGGCTCTCGGCCCGCGCCGCCCGCAGTTCGGCCGCGCCCCGCGCGGCTGCGTCTTCCTTGGCCATGGTCCCCTCAACCAACGTGCCGCGGGCCGATCCGCCCCCGGCGGCAATCGTGAACACCCCGGGGGGTTCCGCCCGCTCCCTGTGTCGCTATACCAGAGATCGCCTTTGCCGTAACCCCGGACGCATCATGTCAAGCCTTCCTCACAGTCTCGTGCTCCTGCTGGCCGCGGGGGCCCTCGCGGGGTGCTCGGTCGCGCCGCCGGGGGCCGAGGTCCACGACCCCTACGAAGGGCTCAACCGGCGGGTGCACGCGGTCAACAAGGCCGCCGATCGCGTCGCGCTTCGCCCCCTGGGCCGCCTCGCCGCGCAGGCGCCCGAGGTCGTGACCCAGCCGGTGGTCAACTTCTCCGACAACGCGGGCCTGCCGGGGACGGTGGTCAACAATCTCCTTCAGGGGGATGTCGAGGGCGCCGCGCGCAACTCGCTGCGCTTCGTCGTCAACACCACCGTGGGCGTCCTGGGCCTCGCGGACCCGGCCGGGGCCATCGGCCTTCAGGAGGTCGAGACCGACTTCGGCGCCACGCTCGCCCGCTGGGGCGCCCCGGAGGGCGCCTACCTGGAGCTTCCGGGCTTCGGCCCCTCGACCGAGCGGGACGCCGCCGGGCGCGTGGTGGACATCCTCCTCGACCCGCTCGACGGATTGGGCGAGGTGCCCGACCCCGTGCGCGACCTGTCCTTCCCCGCCAAGGTGGCGGAGCAGGTGGTGGAACGCGGCCAGCTCGGGTCCACCTTCGACGAGATCCTCTACGAGAGCGCCGACAGCTACGCCCAGGCGCGGCTGATCTACCTCCAGAACCGCCGGTTCGAGCTGGGGCAGGCCCCCGCCGCCACCGACGAGGACTACTACTTCGACCCCTACGCGGAGACCGCCGAATGACCCTGACCCGCCGCGCCCTCCTGGGGGCCGGGGCCGCCCTGGCCCTCTGGCCCGCCGCCGCCCGCGCCCAGGACGTGGCCGCCGCCCGCGCCCTCGTCGACCGGCTGGTGGCCGAGGTGAACGCCGTGATCGCCTCGGGCGTGCCCGAGGACCGGATGATCGCGCAGTTCGCCCAGATCTTCCAGGCCTACGCCGACGCCCCCACCATCGCGCGCTACTCGCTCGGCGCCGACGCCCGCGCCGCGAGCCCCGACCAGCTCGCCCGCTACACGCAGGCCTTCTCCAACTACGTCGCCGAGAAGTACGGCCGCCGCTTCCGCGAGTTCGTGGGCGGCGAGATCGTGGTGGAGGACGCCCGCGCCGTCCCCAACGGCATCGAGGTGACGACCACCGCGATCTTCCGCAACCAGGCCCCCTTCCGCGCCGACTTCTGGGTGTCCGAGGCGACGGGGCAGCCGAAGTTCTTCAACCTCATCATCGAGGGCGTGAACATGCTCCTCTCCGAGCGGACCGAGGTGCAGGCCCTGCTCGACCAACGCGGCGGCGACATCGACCGGCTTATCGCGGACCTGTCGGCCATGTGACGCGCCCGGCCCGCTTGGTCCTTCGCGCGCCCCGCGCCATAAGGCCTCCGGAACCCCGACCGGAGGCCTTTGCCATGCCCGCCCGCCTCGCTTTCGCGCTTCTCCTCGCCCCCTCGCTCGCCGTCGCGCTGCCTTGGGACGGCACCTACCGCCTGTCCTCCGAGTCCGACTGCGCGGCCGGCGCCGGCCTCCTGCGCATCGAGGACAACGTCCTGCACGGCCTCGAATCCACCTGCCGCATGACCGAGCCCGTGGACGTGCTCGACTTGGGCGCCACGCTCTACGTCATGGCCTGCGAGGGCGAGGGCCAGGAATGGACCGAGCGCGCCATGCTCATGCGCGCGGCCGAAGGCGACGCCATCTTCCTGATGTGGCGCGGCTACGCCTTCCGCTACGAAAGCTGCGCGGCCCCCGAAGAGGCCGCCCCCGAAGAGGCCGCTCCCGCCGACTAGGGCCTACTGCGCCCCCAAGATCGACAGCAGCGCGTCCAGCACAGGGTCGCTCTCGGCCTGCGGCTGGGCCGCTGCCGCCTGCGGGGCCCCGAAGGCTTCGGCCAGCGCGGCGTCCGTCGCGGGGTCGCCCGTCGACCGGAACGGCTCGCCCGAGCCGTCGGCCAGCACGCCGTTCGGGTCCACGAAGCTCGTGCCCCCACCCGCGGGCGGCGCCATCGGCAGGGGCTTCGGCACCTCGCCTGCCAGCACCCGCGTCATGGTCTCGCGCCAGATGTCGGCCGGCAGCCCGCCGCCCGTGACCCCCGACAGCGGCGTGTTGTCGTCGTAGCCCATCCACACGCCGGTCACGTAGTCGGCCGAGAAGCCGATGAACCAGGCGTCGCGCGCGGCCTGCGTGGTGCCGGTCTTGCCCGCGACCTCCCAGCCGGGGACGCGCGCCCGGCTCCCCGTGCCGTCCTCGGTCACGCGCCACATCATCCAGGTCAGCTCCCGCGCCGCCGTCTCCTGGATCACCCGCTCGCGGATGCCGCCACCCGCGCCCATGACGGGCTCCAGCTCCCCCTGCAGCGTCACGTCGATCAGCCCGTAGGGCACCACCGCCGAGCCGCCGTTCAGGATGCCCGCATAGGCCCCCGTCATCTCCAGCAGCGTCGATTCCGACGCCCCCAGCGCCAGCGCCGGTCCCGCCGCCAGGTCCCGGCCGATGCCGAAGCCCTGGGCGACGTTGCGGACGTTCTCGCGCCCGACCTGCTCGGACAGGCGCACGGCGGGGATGTTGCGGCTCTCGGCCAGGGCCTGGGTCAGGGTGATGCGGCCCTTGAAGGTGTCGTCGTAGTTGTCCGGGCACCAGTCGCCCGACCCCACGATCGACAGGCAGAGCGGCGTGTCGTCCACGAGGTCCATCGGGTGCAGCCCCAGGTCCAGCGCCGCGGCATAGATGAAGGGCTTGAAGCTCGACCCCGTCTGCCGCAGCGCCTGGGTGGCGCGGTTGAACTGCCCCGCGCCCGACTGCCGCCCGCCCACCATGGCGCGCACGGCGCCGTCGGCGCTCATCACCACGATCGCCGCCTCGGCCTTGCTGCCCGCGCGCACCTGCGTCTCGAAGACATGGGACAGCGCCTCCTGCGCCGCCGCCTGGATGCGCGGGTCGAGCGTGGTGCGGATCGTCACGTCCTCGGTGGTGTCGCGGGTGAAGAATTCGGGGCCCGACTCCATCACCCAATCCGCAAAGGCCCCGCCCATGCGCGCGGACGCCGTCTGCGACAGCCGCGCCGGGTTCTCCAGCGCCTCCGCCCGCTGCGCCTCGTCCAGGTAGCCCTGGTCGGCCATCAGCCCCACGACCACCGCCGCCCGGTCTCGCGCGCGCTGGAGGTTGCCCGTCGGCGCATAGGCCGAGGGCGCCTTCAGCAGCCCCGCCAGCATTGCGGCCTCGGCGGGCTTCACCTCGCGCGCCGAGACGCCGAAGTAGCGCTGCGCCGCCGCCTCGAAGCCGCGCGTGCCCGCGCCCAGATAGGCCCGGTTGAGGTAGATCGTCAGGATCTCCTCCTTGGAATAGCGCAGCTCCATCGCCATCGCGTAGACGGCCTCCTGCACCTTCCGCGCGATGGTGGAGCGGCGGCAGTCGGCCTCGTAGTCGGCCTCGCTTTCCCATTCGTCGCGCCGGAACGGCCGCCCCAGGCACAAAAGCTTCGCGGTCTGCTGGCTGATGGTCGAGCCGCCGTTGCCCGACAGGGGCCCGCGCCCTTCGCTCAGGTTGATGCGGACGGCGCTGGCGATCCCCTGCGGGTCCACGCCCGGATGCCACCAGAACCGCCGGTCCTCGGTGGCGATGACGGCATGGACGAGATGCGGCGACACCTCCCCCGCCGTGACCATGCCGCCGAACTGGTCGCCGCGCCAGGCGAAGGGCTCGCCCGAGCGGTCGAGCAGCGTCACCGAGCCGCGCGCCCGCCCATCCACCAGCGTCTCGACGCCCGGAAGCCGCGAGGCCTGCCAGGCCACCGCCGCGCCCAGCAGCAGCGTCGCCACGACCCCCGCGCGCCAAACGACCGACCAGATCGCGTGCAGGACGATTCGGACCAGCCCCACGAGCCAGCCCAGCGGCCCGCGCCGGCGGCGGGCTTTGGGCGCCGCCGCCCGCCGCTTGGGCGCGGCGGCGCGCGGCGGCGCCTTGGCGGCCTTGGCCGACCCGCCGCCATAGCGCCGATCCGCCACCAGCGGCGGCTTGCCCGATCCTTGTCTGCCCATGCGCCTCCGGCCGCCCGCGTCGGCCGCCCTCGTTTTGAGGGCGCACCATAACCCAGCCCTGCGCCACTGTCGAAGGGGCGGAAACGACTCACGCCGACGTGACCTTTCACCGAACGCACGAATAATGTGCAATGCGCACATTTTGTGCGTTCGCCCGGCCGATAGTGGCGAGCGTCGGGTTCGACGGGCCCCGCGCTTTCTTGCCCCGCAGGCCGCTCCCGCGCCTTGGTCATCCCGAGCGGAGATCCGAAGGGGGACCAGGGACGTGAAACTCATCATCGCGACCATCAAGCCGTTCAAGCTCGAGGAGGTGCGCGAGGCGCTGACCGCCGTGGGCGTGCGCGGGATGATGGTGACCGAGATCAAGGGCTTCGGCGCGCAGTCGGGCCATACCGAGATCTACCGGGGCGCCGAATACGCCGTGGCCTTCGTGCCGAAGGTCAAGCTCGAGATCGTGGTGCCGGACGTCCTCGTGGACCAGGTCACCACGACGATCGCGCGCACGGCCCGCACCGACAAGATCGGCGACGGCAAGATCTTCGTGGTCGACGTGGAGGCGGCCCTCCGCGTCCGCACGGGCGAGCTCAACGAGGACGCCCTCTGAGGGGCATGGGGTCAGGGAACACCGGACAATGACGACACTTACCAGACTATCCGGCCTCGCGGCCCTGGGCACGGCACTGGCCGCCCTGCCCGCGATGGCGCAGGAGGCGGCCGAGGGCGTGGCCTCCGCCACCAGCGACGCCGCGGCCCTGGCGCCCTACACCTACGAGATGGCGGTCGACAAAGGCGACGTGGCCTGGATGACCATCTCCACGGTGCTGGTGCTCCTGATGACGGTACCGGGCCTCGCCCTGTTCTACGGCGGCCTCGTCCGCACCAAGAACATGCTGTCGATGCTGACGCAGGTCTTCGCGATCACCTCGGTGGTGGCGATCATCTGGGTGACCTACGGCTATTCGCTCGCCTTCACCGACGGCGGCTCGCTCAACAGCTTCGTCGGCGGCTTCAGCAAGGCGTTCCTGGCTGGCGTCGATCCCACGACGATGGTGGCGACCTTCTCGAACGGCATCTACCTGCCGGAATACACCTTCATCGCCTTCCAGATGACCTTCGCCTGCATCACACCGGCCCTGATCGTCGGCGCCTTCGCGGAACGCATCAAGTTCTCCTCCCTCCTCGTCTTCACCATCCTCTGGGTGACCTTCATCTACTTCCCCGTGGCCCACATGGTCTGGTGGTGGGGCGGCCCGGACTTCCTGGCCGAGCAGGAAACCCTGCGCCGCATCGCCGAAGCCGCCGGTGACACCGCGGGTGTCGAGGCCGCCTCCGCCGCGCTGGCCGCCAACGGGCTCATCTGGAACTGGGGCGCGCTCGACTTCGCGGGCGGCACCGTGGTCCACATCAACGCCGGCATCGCGGGTCTCGTGGGCTGCATCGTCCTGGGCCGTCGCGTCGGCTACGGCCGCGAGAACTTCGCCCCCCACTCGCTCACCATGACCATGATCGGCGGCGCCCTCCTGTGGGTCGGCTGGTTCGGCTTCAACGCCGGCTCCAACCTCGAAGCCAACTCGATCACCTCGCTCGCCGTCGTGAACACCTTCGTCGCGGCCGCTGCGGGCGGCGTGGCCTGGCTCTTCGCGGAATGGAGCCTCAAGGGCCATCCCTCGCTCCTGGGCCTCGTCTCGGGCGTGGTCTCGGGCCTCGTGGCGGTGACGCCGGCCGCGGGCTTCGCCGGCCCCATGGGCTCGATCGTCCTGGGCCTCGTCGCCGGCGTGGGCTGCTTCTGGTTCGTGGCCTACATGAAGGCGGCCATGCGCCTCGACGACAGCCTCGACGTCTTCGGCATCCACTGCCTGGGCGGCATCATCGGCGCGCTGGCGACCGGCATCCTCGTGAACCCCGCCCTGGGCGGCGCCGGGATCCCCGACTACCTGAGCCAGCCCGGCACGCTCCAGGTCGGCGCCTACGACTTCGGCTTCCAGATCATGGCCCAGCTCAAGGCGGTCCTCCTGACGCTCGCCTGGTCCGGCATCGGCTCCTTCATCCTCTTCAAGGTCGTGGACATGGTGATGGGCCTGCGCGTGACCGAGGACGTGGAGCGCGAGGGCCTCGACCTCGCCGAGCACGGCGAGCCCGCCTACAACATGTGATTCCGGCCCGGGACGGAGCCTCCCTCCGCGCCCAGGACCGGACCGGCGGCCCGCGCGTCTCCTCCCGCGCGGGCCGTTTCGTGCCGGTGGACACGAAAAAGGGGCCCCGCGGGGCCCCTTCATCCGCTCGGAGAGGGGAGGACGCCTTACAGCCCCGCTTCCACCATCGCCTTGGCCAGCACCGGTACGGTCCGGGCATTGAGCCCCGCCACGTTGATCCGGCTGTCGCCCACCATGTAGATCCCATGGTCGCGCCGCATGGCCTCCACCTGCTCCGGGGTGGCCCCCAGCCGCGAGAACATGCCCTTGTGCCGGGTCAGGAAGTCGAAGCGGTCCGAATTCGTCAGCCGCCGCAGCTCCGCCGCAAGGCTCTCGCGCAGCCCCAGCATCCCGGCCCGGATCTCCTCCAGTTCCGCCTCCCAGTCGGCGCGAAGGTCGGCGTCGCCCAGGACCGTCGACACGACCCGCGCCCCGTGATCCGGCGGGAAGGAATAGTTCTGCCGGTTCAGATACGCGAGGTTCACCTGCGCCAGCTTGGCCGTCGCCTCGTCCCGTGCCACCGCCATCAGCAGCCCGGCGCGCTCCCGGTAGATGCCGAAGTTCTTGGAGCACGAGACCGCGATCAGGCACTCGCCCCCGCCCGCGATCATCCGCGTCGCCGCCGCGTCCAGCTCCAGCGAATCACCGAAGCCCAGATAGGCGAGGTCGATGAAGGGCAGGGCGCCCTTCTCGCGCAGCAGGTCCGCGAGGCGGCTCCACGTCGCGGGCTCCGGGTCCGCGCCGGTCGGGTTGTGGCAGCAGCCGTGCAGCAGCACCGCGTCCCCGGACGTCACGCCCTGCAGGTCGGCCAGCATCCCCTCGGCGTCCACCGCCAGGGTGGACCCGTCGAAGTAGCGGTAGCCCTTCACCGTCATCCCGAGGTGCTTGAGGATCGACAGGTGGTTGGGCCAGGTCGGCTCGGGCACCCAGACGGTGGCCTCGGGCCTCATCATGCGGATCAGCTCGAACCCCTGCCGCACCGCCCCCGTGCCGCCGGGCGTCGCCACGGCGGCGACGTTGGCGCGGGGCACGGACGGCCCCAGAACCAGCGGCACCAGCGCGTCGGCAAAGGCCGGGTCGCCCGCCAGCGCCGTGTAGGTCTTGGTGGTCTCCTCGTCCCAGATGCGCTTCTCGGCGGCGCGCACGGCGCGCATGACCGGGGTGCGCCCCTCGGCGTCCTTGTAGACGCCCACGCCCAGGTCGATCTTGCCCTCGCGCGGGTCGGCGCGGAACGCCGCCATGAGGCTCAGGATCTTGTCCGCGGGCTGGTCCTTCAACTGGTCGAGCATGGAATCTCCTCAGGGTCCTGTGGCCACCGGGCGCAGGGGATCGGCCCCCCACTCGGCCCAGGAGCCGTCATAGATGGCGGCGCTGCGCCCGAGCCGCTCGAGCGCCAGCGCCAGGATCGCGGCCGTGACGCCCGATCCGCAGGTGGCGATGACAGGCCGCGCGGGGTCCACCCCCTCGGCGATCAGCGCCGCGCGAAGACCGTCCTCGTCCTTCATCGTGCCGTCCGGGTTCAGCACCTCGCCGAAGGGAACGTTCAGCGCTCCCGGCATGTGCCCGGCCCGAAGCCCCGCCCGGGGCTCCGGCGCCTCGCCCCGGAATCGCGCCCGCGCCCGGGCGTCCAGCACCTGCGCCTCGCCCGTCTCCAGCGCGCGCTCCACGGCGTCCGCATCCACGACGCGGGCCGCCTCGGGCGCGGGCGTCAGCGGCGCGGCCTCGGGCGCGGCGCCGGCCTCGCCCGTCTCCAACGCCTGCCCCTCGGCCCGCCACTTCGGGAGGCCCCCGTCCAGTACCGCGACCCGCTCATGCCCCATGAGCCGGAAGGTCCACCACGCGCGCGGCGCCGAGAAGAGCCCCGCCGCGTCATAGGTAACGACCTGCGTGCCCGGCCCGATGCCTAGGTCCCACGCCGCCTTGGCGAAGACCTCGGCCGAAGGCGCCATGTGGGGCAGGGCGCTTTCGGTATCCGCGACCGCCTCGATGTCGAATCGCCGCGCGCCGGGGATGCGCCCTGCGCCGAACTCGGCCTCGGCATCCCGGCCCGATCCGGGCAGGTGCCACGAGGCATCGAGAATCACGAGGTCCGGCCCGCCCAGCCTTTGGGCCAGCCATTCGGTGGAAACGAGGGTCCGGGGATCGTCGGGCATGGCGCGCTCCGTAAGGGCAGGGGCCTTCGGGCGCAAGCGGGTGACGCGCGCGCCAGCCTGTCAAGGTGTTGCGCGCACCGGGGGAGGACCGTTCGGTGCTGTCAGGATCTGTTAACGCGTTTCGGCGACGCTGGC
>NZ_VDFV01000113.1 GCF_006152145.1 Rubellimicrobium roseum
CCAGCCATCTCGCTAGCCCAGCATGCCCCCACGAACTATCATTGACCCCGGAACCGTGATCGGGGGCTGGCGAGGGAACTCAGGGTTTGCGGACTTCATAACGGCCGGCGGTTTGTTGGGTCGCTCCGAACGGTCAGAGACCTGAACGGCCCCCCGAAGTGTCACGCTGCCAAATCGGTTCCCGTGGTGACCGGAGCCATCCAGACCCGACAGCACCCGTGCCCCGCATCACCTCGCGGTCAGGGCTTGAACGTTGGGAGCGGATGCTTGTTGGGCAAAGGCCGACGAGACCGTGGACCGGCCGTCCCGGTTGCGCCTAGGCTCTTCCCATCTCCGGAGGGACCAATCCGATGGACACCACTGTCGCCGGACCACCAGCCGCCTTCACGCCCCCCAAGATAAGTCCGGTCGAAGGACCGTTGTCCACGCTGGGACTGTTGCGGGTCGTCGTCCGCAACCCGGTGGCCTCGGTGCCGAAGGCGGCCTACGAGGAAGCCTGCATCCGCACCACCCTGAGGGGGCGAGACGTCTACTCCCTCATGGCCCCCGACCTCGTGGAAACCGTGCTCGTTCACCGCCATGAGGCCTTCTCCAAGTCCCCCATCGATGCCCGGATCTTCGAGCCTGTTGTCGGGCGCAGCCTGCTGACAGCTGAGGGCCAGGACTGGCGCTGGCAACGGCGCCTGGCCGCCCCGGCCTTCCGACAGACGGCTCTCGCGACCTATCTTCCCGTCATGCGCCAGCCCTTCGAAGCGCTGGCCTCACGCTGGGCCAGCGCGCCGGGCCCGCATGAGGTCGACGAGGCCGTAAGGCGGGCGACCCTGAACGTGATCTGCGGGGCCTTCTTCTCCGATTTCAGCCAGCCCGACGCCAGGCGCGTCTCGCAGCTTGTCGCCCGCTACGTGGCCCCGGTGCCTTGGATCATCGCCTATGTCCTTCTGGGTCTGCCCTCGTTCGTTCCCCATCCGGGGAAGTTGCGGATGAGGAGGGCGGCGGCAGAAGGACGCGATCTCATCCGCTCCTTTATCGCATCCCGACGGGGTAAGCGGCTGGACTCGCCGGACCTCGCGCAGGTTCTGATCGAGGCTGAGGATCCGGAGACCGGCCGGGCGCTCAGCGACCAGGACCTGCTCGACATGTTCATGACACTACTCGCCGCCGGACATGAGACATCGGCCAATGCCCTCATCTGGGCGCTATACTGCCTGGCGGCCCAGCCGGACCGACAGGACACGTTGTCGTCTCAGGTCCGGGCGGTGGTAGGCGAAGGGCCTGTCGAGATGGCCCATCTTGAGGCGCTCGGGGACGTCCGGTGCTTCTTGGAGGAAACCATGCGCCTCTTTCCACCAGTGCCACGACTGGCCCGCCTTGCCTTGCGTGATTGCCAAATCGGGGGCGAACTGATCCGGACCGGCTCCCTGGTCTTCATTCCGATCTACACCATCCATCGGCATCGCACCCTCTGGGAGGAGCCGGATGTCTTTGACCCGGCACGCTTTCAGGACGCCGCCACGCGATTACGGCCGCGCTGCGCCTTTCTGCCCTTCGGCGCCGGGCCGCGGATCTGCATCGGCGCAGGATTTGCCCTCATGGAGATGATTGTCGGGCTAGCAACTCTCCTAAATCACGTGACAGTCCGGCTCGGCAGTTCCGTCCCGCCGCAACCCATCCACCGAATAACGCTGCGACCCGAAGGCCCTCTCGTGCTCCGCTTTGAGCCAAGGAGCTGATGGGAGCCTAAAGGGTGCCATGATTGAAGACTATCCCATCGTATGGAACTGTCAGATTGAACCGTTGTGGCAAGCAAAGCGTGTTGTCGGTCGGCTGGTATCCAAGCGTTCCACTTGGCTCATCGCATGCCAGTGGAATGACGGACAGAGCGGAAAGGAGCGGCCTGATCAGGTCGTCCGGCAATGCTCCTAGGGCTCTGCAACACGCCGAAGCGGCCTCCAGCGATCGGCGAACGCGCCGCTTGTCGACCAGCCACTTTCGCCGCTACCCCTGCTCCGGTGGGGCTACCCTCATCCTCAGCTTTCGCATCCCCAAGGAGGGCCCGCCATGCCGCTCTGGTCACGCTTCTTCGGACGTAAGCAAGCAAAGGAACCTGCCTCCGCCCCTTCGGAGGAGCACAAGGGCTTCCATATCACACCCAAGCCTATTCGCGAGGGCAGCCACTACCGGATCGCCGCGCGGATCGAAAAGGAGGTGGCTGGCGTCCGCCGCATCTATGATCTCGTCCGGGCTGACACGGTCGCCACTCCTGAAGAGGCGCGCGCGTTGTCGCTGGCGAAGGCCCGGCAAGTGATCGACGAACAGGGGGAGCGGCTGTTTGACTAAGCAGTAGCGCCCCCAAGGCGAGAGCAAACCTGGGGCCGAGGCGGTCGTCGAGATGCCGGCCGCCATTCCGGCGAGCCCCCGACCAGTCGGCCAGCGGCGCGAAAGAAAGGCTTAGGGCGGATGAGCCTCCTCCACCTGTGTCGCCGCCCCGTCTCGGCACCTTCGGCTGGCTCAGCCTAGCTCGGGCACCTCTCGCCCACCGCCACGGCGGAGCGGAAGCGGTTGGCCTGCACGCCTCATAAGGTCAGGTTCCAGAACGCGCTCTTGCTCCCGTGTTCTGCTTTCAGGCGCGCCACATAGGTCTCATGAGGCTCCACCGCGCCCCAATCCGGGACCGCGGACGCCAAGCTTGCGCACTCCAGGAGGTGCCGAGCGGCATGGCGGTAGCGGCCCGATCGGCTGTGGGTCAGGGCAAAGTCGATCATTGCCCGTAGCGCCAGCGTGGCCCCCAGCGGGTGCCGGCCCGCCAGCGCCTCGGCGGCCGGGGTCATGACCTCGTAGTGGTCGCCGTCGAGCTCGGCCGCGCGCCCGATCACCAGCGCGGCCGCCCGGTCGAGCGCCGGCCAGGCCAGGAGAAACAGCAGCGCTGGATGTATGTTCTCGGAGTTCTGGACGAGGTCGAAGGCGCGTTCCTCTGCCTCGAGGTCGTCGAAGTCGGGCAGGCGCTGGAGGTGGGTCCTGAGGTGCGGGGCCGAGAGCCTCCGCTCGAAGCAGGACCAACGGGCAACCTGCGCCTCCTCGGGGCGGCCCAGTGCCTCCAGCACCTCGATGCGGGCGTCCTCCCACTCGAGCTCCGGCCCGGCCCAGCCTTCTCGCCGAGGCTCGGC
>NZ_VDFV01000114.1 GCF_006152145.1 Rubellimicrobium roseum
TCCCTGCCTTCCGAGCGGGCCGTGAACACAAAGGCGTCGTGGCCCAGACCGCCGGTCAGCCTGTCCCGGCCTACCCCGCCAGACAGCCTGTCGTTGCCCAAGCCGCCGTCCAAGATGTCATCGCCCTTCTCGCCTTGCAGAAGGTCATGACCCGCAGCCCCGTGCAACCGGTCCTTGCCGTGACCTCCGTACAGAAAGTCAGCGCCGCCCCCCCCTGACAGAGCGTCATTGCCGTCTTCGCCATAGAACTGGAAGCGCTCGATCGAGGTGCCGACCGCCACTCCGTTGAACATCGCGCCGCCTCCCGCCTGAGAGACGGAGATGGTGTCGGCCTTCGCGCCTCCGGTGAGCCAGAGGCTGTCTGTCCCCGCTCCGCCATCGGCTCGGTCGCCGGTCTCGACGCCCAGAAAGGTCAGGACGTCGTCGCCCTCGCCGCCAGCCAAGCGGTCCAGTCCGGTCCCTGCTCCAAGCCGATCGTTGCCATGTCGCCCGACCAGGATGTCGTTCCCGGCCTCTCCGGCGAGGGTGTCGCGCCCAGCGCCCCCATCCAGCCGGTCATTGCCCGCCTTGCCGTTGAGGAGGTTGTCGGTGTCGTTGCCGGTGATCCGGTTGTTCAGCCCGTTCCCGGTCCCGTGCAGGGCCGCAGAGCCCCGCAGCAGGAGGTTCTCCACCTCAGACGCCAGTGTCAGGCTGACCCAGGCGTTGACCTGGTCTGTGCCGCCATCTGCGGTCTCAACGATCGTGTCGCTAGGATCTTCGACGACGTACAGGTCGCTGCCCGCCCCCCCGAGCACACGGTCGACGCCCCGGCCGCCGATGAGAGTGTCGTTCCCCGCCTCGCCGAACAGAGCATCGCTGCCACCGCCTCCGAACAGGCCATCATCATCAGCCGCGCCGTAGAAGAACTCGGACCCGCTGCCGCCCGTCAGCGTGTCGTTGCCGTCCTCGCCATAGAACTGAAACCGCTCGAAACCTGTGCCTATGGCCATCCCGTTGACGAACGCACCCTCGCCCGAGACAGTGATGCGGTCGCCAGTGCTGCCGCCTGTGATCCACAGACTATCCGTGCCCAAGCCCCCATCTGCCGTGTCACCCGCCTCCACGCCTCTGAGGGTCAGGATGTCGTTGCCTTTCCCGCCCGAGAGTTGGTCAAGCCCGGTGCCCGCGCCCAGGCGGTCGTCGCCAAGGCCTCCGTCAAGGGTGTCATTGCCGGCCTCGCCGGAGAGGGTGTCGTGGCCGTCCTCGCCCCAGACATGGTCGTTGCCGAAGCTGCCATTGAGGAAGTCGGTGCCAGTGCCGCCGCTCAGTGTATCGTTGCCATCGCCCCCTAGTAACTGAAAGCGCTCGAAGTTTCTGCCCATGGCAATGCCATTGATAACTGTTCCGCTTCCGGAGACGGACATGATGTCAGCTGCACTGCCGCCAACCAGTTCAAGTACGTCGATAGATCCCAATCCCCCATCGGCCGAATCCTTGGCTTGAACATCGTCGAGGCGCACGAAATCATTGCCGTCTCCGCCGATTACGGTATCTAATCCACCGCCTGCATACAGGTGATCGTCGTCTGCCCCACCATCGATTAGAGACTCATCCCCGGAACTGCCCACGACCGTGTCATTCCCTGCTCCTCCATCGATGGCGATATCGCCCCACCCGCCCGCACCCACGCCGGAATAGATGAGATCAGCCCCATCTCCTCCAGCAAGAACTTGATTGTGGCTGAGCCCATGCAGGACATCGTCACCAAAACCACCGTAAAGCTCGCTGCCAGTGGAGGAGGTTGTGAGAGTATCATTGCCCGCTCCTCCGGAAAGCACTGACCAAGAGCCGTCCTCTCCTGTTAGCGAGTCGTCACCATCACCGCCGACAAGCAGATTATCGCCTATCATCGTGTCGTTGCCGTCTCCGCCGTAGCCTGCTGCAGCCTCACCATCGGCGCGAATGACATCGTCCCCATCGTCACCATGGACGGTCGCCATGAATCCGCCATAGAGCGTGTCATTGCCGGCGCCGCCATAACTTTCGGACATCGTAGTTTTTATAATGTCGTTGCCAGCTCCGCCGTAAAGGCTTCCGGGCCAATCTTCGCTGCTTCCGTCAATAGTGTCATTGCCTCCCCCACCGAAAAAGTCGATCCATTCGAAGTCGACGCCTATAGCGACCCCGTTGAAAACTGCGCCTCCATAAACGATGGACAGATCATCATCTGCGGAATCAGAGCCGTAGATGATGAGTCGGTCGATGCCTGCCCCCCCATAGGCAGAGTCGGCTGCATCTACGCCGTTGAGTGTAACGGCGTCCCAGCCTTCCCCTCCGTAGATTAGATCCTGGCCCTGTCCACCGTTTATCTGATCGTCGCCTGCCTCGCCACGAATCGTGTTATTGCCGCTCCCACCTATCAGCACATCACTGCCACCGGTTCCACTGATCGCGACTGGCGCGTCCTGAGCTATGGAGATCGACACGGTCGCAGTGGAGGTGCCGCCCTCTGGATCGATAGTCCAGAATGAGAAATTGTCCGGCCCCAGGTAACCTGCGGCCGGCGTGTAAGTGTAAGTTCCATCCGAGCTAATCCCGACGGTGCCGTGCTTCGGTGCGCCCTCGTTTAGAAGTGCGAATGTGAGCGGTTGACCGTCCGGGTCCGTACCCGTGAGTTTGCCTGAGACGGCCCCTGGGGCAGTGGCTTTGGAAATCACGATCCGAGAGGGGACGGCACTTGGAAGGGTCATGGTACCACCAGAAGGTTCAAAGCGATGGAGAGTGAGTGACAGCCTCAGGGCCGGCGGACGACGTCGAGATCAGCCCCCGCATGTGCGCTGGGCGTGACGTTCCCCTCGACGTGACTCAGGGCAAGTAATTGTGCCACAGGCCTAACGTGTGGCGTGGAGTCCTAAGCGGGAAAGCTACTTACCGGAATGCCACAATGTAAACATACAAACGAGTTGGGGGTCCGAGTGTGTGGTGGCCATTCGTGCCGTGTTGGCGGTGTAAGCTGAGACAACGGTGTGCTGTTGTCACGCGAGTCACCCTCTTGACTCACGACCTCGTCAGCTAGAACAAAACAGGAACGTGTCGCTCCGCTGACCCGCTGCCACGAGGACCCCGTGTGGACCCTGCGTCCCGCCCTGCTCTGGACCGTTTGCGCG
>NZ_VDFV01000115.1 GCF_006152145.1 Rubellimicrobium roseum
CTCGCCTCGCGAGTTCATTGCCGCCCAAACCGCAACCGCCTGAGTGTCCGGTGAAACGGGGGACAGATCAGTTCTGAACTATGGGAGGCAACGATGATCAGAGGCATCCTCAAGGGCCTAGCTGCCGGCTGGATCCTGAAGAAGATAAGCCAGCGGGCCGGCCGGCATAGGCGAGTCCGGGCTCGAGACTAATCAGTCGGCCTCGCCCTCTGGGGCGGGACCCCCAGGTATTCTGGCGAGGGTGCGTCCATCCCCTCGCGTAACGACCCCTGGTCTGGACTCCTTGGGACCGCCACACAGGCCCCCGCGCTTGGGAGAGTGGCGCGGGGGCCAGGGGCCGAGTGAACAGCGCCGAGTTTCACACCAACTCAGGCAGCACACGGAACATTCTGTCTTCAGCTTGGCTTGGCAGACCTCCCCGAAGTGGTCGGGTATAAGGCATAGCTGAGCCGACACACCGTCGCGGCCGACGGACTCACACGGCTGGGCCTCTCGCCCGCTCTGGCTACTCCTGAACGAGAACTCTGACGGTGTAGGCAGCCGTCAGGCCATGGATCACGGTGGAGGCGAAGATGGTGAAGGTGGCCAGCGCCCAGAGCGCGCCCTTGTCGACGAACTCTATATGAGTGGCGGCGTAGCTCAGGTCGACATCAGCCAGCAATACGCTCGCGAGACATCTTGACCGCCCCGCATCGGACCATCTCCGCTGGGCAGTGTTCCCTGTCATGGGGCAGCGCCCAAGTGCCGTGCGCTGGATGCCAGCTCACGCCGGGACAGGTCAGCCGTCCTCACTCCTGGACGCCCTTGGCGCGCGGGTGCCGCGGCTCTCGGCATAGGCCTTGGTGAACTCCGCGCCGAAGAGAAGGATCAGCGAGGAGTAGTAGACCCAGAGAAGGATCGTGACGAGCGAAGCTGCGGCGCCGTAGCTCGAGGCGATGGCGCTCCGGCCGATGTAGAGCCCGATCATGTCCTTTCCGACAGTGAACAGCAGGCCTGTGACCAACGCGCCGATGGCTACGTCCTTCCAGCTCAGCGGCACGGCCGGCAGCACCTTGAAGATCATTGCAAAGAGCAGGACCGACACCATTAGCGAGATGATGTCGTTGAGGAGACCCAGGATCGCGAGCGCATCGGGAAAGCTGCCTTGCAGGTAGGTGCGGCCTGCGGAGAGACCCGCATCGAGGATAAGCGAGACCAGAAGGAGGAAGCCCACCCCGATGATCAGGGCGAGGCTCAGGACGCGCTTTCGAAGAAAGCCACGGATACCGGTAGTGGCTGGCTCGGCCTCCCAGATCAGATTCAGACTACCCTGGAGTTCCCCGAGGGCGCCCGTGGCTACCGCCAGGAAGGTGAGGAGGCCGACCGCTGTGCCGACAATCCCGGAGCCCAAGTCGTTGGCGCTGGCGATCATCGCCTCAAGGGCCTGTGCCGCGTCCTCTCCCAGCAGTCCGGAGAGCTCGCCCACGACGGCACCTTGGGCCGCGTCGCGTCCGAAGACCAAGCCGGCCACACTAACTGCCACCAACAGCATGGGAGCAAGCGAGAACAGCGTGAAGTACGAGATGGCCGCGCCCAGGCTTGTGGCGCGATCATTCCACCAGCCAATGGCGGCGGTCCGGACCAGGCGGGGAAGGTCGAAGATCAGGTTCACGCATGTCTCCGTGGGCCGTGGCGGAGCCCGGACGCTCCGGCCCCGATCTATGCCAGTGCTCCAGAGAGGCCATAGGTGTGATGTCATTGAGCGGGCCTTGCCTACGGCCGGCGGCATGAACGGGGCGAGTTGAACAAGCAATCAGCGGATCCAGTCTGTAAGCGCCCTCGCAGGTCTCTGTAGCTGGCATAGGCCTCAGCCGGCCCATACGGTTGATCCGGCCCTCGCCAGTTACGGACGGGGGTTCAGTCGCAACCAGCGGGCGGCAGACGTGGACGGCCGTATGCTCTCCTGACCCCTGCCCCGCCAGATCGCACGCGAGCGTATCTGGCTTTGCGGCAGCGATGGGGATGGTCTTACATCGGCCTAGCTTGTGGGCCCGCCCGCAACCAGCCGGAGGTTCCATGCCCGAGCCCACTGTCAACTCGGACGACCCTGATACGCCCGAAGGTCGCTGGACCGTATTGACGGCCTTGGAAGACTGGCTTGAGACACCCATGCTGGTGCTGAGCTTCCTGTGGCTGGTCCTCGTTCTGTATGAGCTCGGCGCTGGCTCCTCAGACCTCCTCGAGACCTTCGGCACCGCAATTTGGATAGCCTTTCTTCTTGAGTTCGCGCTGCGGTTGGTCCTTGCGCCCAACCGCCTGCACTTTCTACGTCGCAATTGGCTCACGGTGATCGCGCTCATCGTGCCCGCCTTGCGCCTTCTGCGCGGACTGCGTCTGCTGCAGCTTGCACGTGTGACGCGCGGCGCGCGCCTGGTGCGAGTCGTGGGTACGGCCAACCGCAGCATGAATGCTCTTCGCGCAAGCCTGCGCCGGCGCGGTCTGGGCTACGTCCTCGCAGCCACGGCTTTGGTGATGCTCCTTGGCGCGGGCGGCATGCTGGCGTTCGAGCCCGCCCATGAAATCGAGGGCGGCTTCGCCAACTACGGCGAGGCGCTGTGGTGGACGGGGATGCTGGTGGCAACCATGGGATCGGAGTTCTGGCCCCGAACGGCCGAGGGGCGCATCCTGTGCTTTCTTCTCGCGCTTTATGGCTTTGCCGTGTTCGGCTATATTACCGCGAGCTTTGCGTCGTTCTTCGTCGGCCGTGATGCCGCAGCTCCCGACAGCGAAATGCCGGGCCTGGCCGACATCGCCGCGTTGCGAGAGGAGTTGGCAGCCCTGCGGCAAGAACTCCAACGTGCCCGCGACTGACCAGCACTACGGCGAGTTGCACCCACCGCTCGCTAGCCCCTCTCCCCTCCGTTGGTCCATCGACGTTCTCCAAGCGTACTAGACACAATCCCCGATGCACACATCATTGGGCGACTTCGATCGTGTAGCTTGCCATCTGGCAGACATCGGTGCGGTGCAGCCGCTCTCGTCCATCCTCAAGGACGAACAGGAGGCTATAGTCGCACTGCCCATCTGATCTGTCCCCCGTTTCACCGGACACTCAGGCGGTTGCGGTTTGGGCGGCAATGAACTCGCGAGGCGAG
>NZ_VDFV01000116.1 GCF_006152145.1 Rubellimicrobium roseum
GCTCGCCGCATCCACACCGGGGTCCCTCTTGAACGCCGATCCAGGGTCCCGATCCCGTGCCGATTGACAGCCGAGCCTGCGTGAACCCCAGATCTTGAGAGGATGCGACCTCACGCGTGCCCTTCAGCAAATCCTTCGCGATCGAAGACCTCTCGGCCAAGATCGCCAGCATGATGGCCAGCGCAACGGGCTAAGAGCGCACGCCTGCCGTAGGCCTTTTCGCTACTCTCGGCCGTCCGGCATCAAAGCTGCGAGGCTTGCCATGAGCTCTGCGCTCCGGAAGGGCTTGGTGAGCCGAGCAAAGCCGGACGCGATGCCGTCCATCTCCGCATAGCCGGACACAATCAGCACTGGCAGGTCAGGGCGGCGGAGCCGCAGATCGCGCGCCAGATCGAGACCGGTCAGGCCCGGCATGAGGTGGTCGGTCACCACGAGGTGCGGACGGAGCCCCTCGCCAATGAGGCTCAGGGCCTCCTCTGCCGAGTTCGCCTCCACCACCTCGTAGCCCAGGTCCATCAGCATGTCGGCCGTGCTCAGGCGCACAAGGTCTTCGTCGTCGACGAGCAACGCCATACCCTGTGCCTTGGTGGTCCCCGCAGAGTTTGATGCTTGGCTCCCCTCCCCGACCGCCCCCATGCTGATGGGCAGCCACAGCTCGACCGTGGTGCCCTCCCCCAAGTGGCTGTCGATGGTCAGCGTGCCACCCAGCTGCAGTGCCAACCCATGCACCATCGACAAGCCCAGTCCCGTACCCTTGCCGATGCCCTTGGTCGAGAAGAAGGGCTCGACGGCGCGGGCCAGCGTGGCCTCGTCCATGCCCACGCCGGTGTCCTTGACCGAGAGGCGGACATAAGGCCCGGGGCGCAACTTCGTGCGGCGGCCCGTCCTGACGGTCACGTGCTCTGCCGAGATGGCCAGCACACCGGCATTAGGCATCGCGTCCCGCGCATTTACCGCCAAATTCAGCAATGCCATCTCAAGCTGGTTGGCGTCGGCCAGGGCGGGCGGCAGGTCCTCTGGCATATCCAACCGCACATCGATCCGTGGTCCCACGGTGCTGGCGATGAGTTCGGCCATCTCGCTCACGAGACGCCGGACGTCCACTGGACCCGGTTGCAGTGGCTGCCGGCGCGCAAAGGCCAGGAGCCGTTGCACCAATACCTTGGCCCGTTCGGCCGATTGCAATGCTCCGTCCATGAGCCGCCGTTCGCGCTCGCTCCCCACCCCGCGCGTGAGAAGCCGGTCGAGCGAGCCGATGATGGGCGTAAGCAGGTTGTTGAAGTCGTGAGCCACACCCCCGGTGAGCTGGCCCATGGCCTCCATCTTCTGAGACTGGCGCAGCGCCTCTTGCGCGACTTCAAGCTCGGCCTGACGCTCTATCTCTACCGTCACGTCCCGGCCGGAGCAGTAGATCAGGTCGTCGGCGGGCGTAGTGATCCACGAGATCCAGTGATAGTTACCGGCCTTGTCGCGGTACCGGTTGAGATGGGTCTCAGTCGGCCCTGCGAGAGCCCCGGCGAGCTTCTCAGCCCGTCCGACATGGCCATCCGGGTGGGTGAAGTCGAACAACGGCCGCCCGATCATCTCTTCTGGCAGCCAACCCAGGAGCCGCGTGGCCGCCGGGCTCACGGCCCTGAAGATGCCCTCCCCATCAACGACAACCTGCAGGTCCTGAGAGTGGTGCCAGACCCGTTCCAGCTCCCGCGTGCGCTCGGCGACCCGTTGCTCGAGCGACTCGTTCAGCTCGCGCAGGCGGACCTCACCCTCCTTGTGCTCGGTGACGTCGATCTGAATGCCGTCCCAGATCAGTGAGCCATCCGCCTGCTTGCGTGGAGCCGAGATGATGCGACACCAGCGGACCTCGCCGTCAGCGCGCCGGAGCCGCGCTTCGACGTCAAACAGGCCCATCTCACGGAGCGACTGTGCCTCTGCCTCGGCAAGTCGTTGCCTGTCCTCAGGCAGGATCAGCCTGTAGGGAAGGGTCGGATCAGCAAGAACGGCGTGAGCCGGCCAGCCGGTTAGCTTTTCGTGGCTTTGGGAGACGTAAAGGAAGCGCCGCTCATTGCCATCCGGCCCCGTGGCGATCTGATACACCATCCCGGCCGGCAGGTTGTCGGTGAGCGCTCGCAGACGAGCCTCGCTCTCCGCCAGTGCTGACTCCGTGAGAACCCGCCCGGTTGTCTCGGCCACCGCGCAGTACATACCGGCCACGCGCCCGCTCTCATCGCGCACGGGCGAGTAGCTGAAGGTGAACCAGGCCTGCTCGTCGAAGCCTTTCCGGTTGACCACGAGCGGTAGATCCTCGTGGTACGTCCCCTGCCCTGCGAGCGCGGCATCGATCAGGGGCGAGATGTCGGACCAGATCTCCGACCAGATGCCCTTGAAACGAGCACCCAGCGCGGCCGGGTGCTTGGCGCCGAGGATCTCGGCATAGGCGTCGTTGTAGAGAAAGCCGAGCTCCGGGCCCCAGGCCACGAACATCGGAAATTTGGACGTGAGGATCAGACCTACCACGCTGCGCAGCGACTGTGGCCAAGCTGAGGGTGCCCCAAGCGGCGAGGCTGACCAGTCATGGCCGCGCATGAGCACGCCCATCTCGCCACCACCTGCCAGAAACCCCAAATCGCTGGCCGGCTGGCAGACGAGATCATCCATAACGCTACTCGTCTCTATGCGCGGACTGACGGCCGGCGTCCTCGCGTTCGATCAGCAGACGAAGTCCCGCGCGCACGACCTCACTCGCCAACGTGTAGCGTCCTGCGGCGACCTCGTCCTGAATGAACCTGGTGAGCGACTCCGTGAGGGCAATGTGACGGTAGTGCTTCTCTGTCATGGTTGATCAGGTAGCACAGTTCGTCTGGGTGTCACCAGTGCCACACCCGCTTGATGATGGACACGCGCACGCGCGTGCGCTCCGCAGCTAGGCCGCGCTCGAACTCAGCGATGGAAACGAAAACGTCAAACACCAGCCGCCCGGCTGGAATGATGGTGTCGATGTCGTGCGCGAGAGAGCGGAAGCCAGCGCCCTTGCTCTAGGGCTTGTTGACGTTCACCTCAGTCGGATGACGGTGGCTGCCAAGGAGATGAAGGCGCTGAAGCTTTC
>NZ_VDFV01000117.1 GCF_006152145.1 Rubellimicrobium roseum
GCTCACCCACCACTGCGACATCGTCGAGACCGGCAACGAGTCCTGGCGGTTCAAGACCCGCTCCTGATCCCTTTCATCGGCCAACGCGAGCTGGGCCTGATCCGGCTCCGCTCCTGGTCAGCTGCGCCGGATCAGGCCCAGCTCGCCGCATCCACACCGGGGTCCCTCTTGAACGCCGATCCAGGGTCCCGATCCCGTGCCGATTGACAGTCTGGCTCGCGGGCGCCGCGTGGGTCCAGCTCGGGGCGCACGCGCTTGGCGAGGACGGCGAGGAACTTGCCGCGCTCCTCCTCGACGCGCAGCAGTGGTGCGACGAGCTTCGCTGGGAGTTCCGTTATGCGCGGTGAGCTGTTCCCGCTGGTCCACGGCGTGCGTCACTGGACCGACACGGAGACGGACCTCTGCAAGCGGCTGGAGGCCCACCTGGTCCGTCGGCGCGCGGCCCGCATGTCCAAGCTGCTCGAGCTGCAAGGGCCTCCGGCTCCTGTCGAGGAGCAGCTTTGCCTGCCTTTCGGTGACCCGGAGTTCGACCATGGGGAAGAGCCCCCGCAGCGGCCCGCGGCCGCGGCCGACGTTCAGCTGACTTGGCATGAGAAAGGCCGCGTCCGGACGCGGGCCCGCGCGATCCTGGCGGCCCGCGCGGCCAAAGGGGGTCTTGCGCACCTCAAGGAGGTCGACCGCCAGCTCATCATGCCGCGGCTCCCCGGCGTCCGGCTCGGCGGGCCTCAGACGGAGCACGCCGCCGACGAGCTGGCGTCTGCGCTGGCCGACGAGTTCCCGTGGATGCGGGAAGCTGTCGCGCATATCTGGCGCGGTGCGCAGCGGTCTGCGCGGGACGGCCTCGGCCTGGGGTTCGGGCCTGTGCTGCTCGACGGGCCGCCCGGCATCGGCAAGACGCATCTGGCGCGCAGGCTCGCGGAGCTCGCGGGCGTGCCGCTGGTGACCATCGACCTGGGCGCCGGCTCGGAAGGTTTCCGCGTGGCCGGCGTGACGAGAGGCTGGGCCTCGGCCGCACCCGGCCGTCCCGTCGAGGAGATCCTGGCGAGCGGGTGCGGCAACCCCCTCGTGATCATCGACGAGCTGGACAAAGGGGGCCACGCCCAAGGTGGCGACGGCTACAAGACCAGCGCGTGGAATGCTCTCCTGGGGCTCCTGGAGCCGGGGAGCGCCAGGCGCTGGGAATGCCCCTACTACCGGCTGCGGTTCGACCTGTCCCGCGTCTGCTGGATCCTAACGGCCAACGACACGCGATGGCTCCCGGCGCCGCTCTTGAGCCGCATGCGGATCGTCCCGCTCCAGAGACCCTCGCGCGGGGACCTCATCGGCGTCGTGCTTCGCGAGGGAGAGAGGCGCGGCGTCGACGCCGACAGCCTCGAGCTGCTTGCCGAGCGGATCAGGCGCTCGCGGGGTGAGCTCACGCTCCGGCACGTCATGCGCGCGCTGGAAGAGCTGCGGACCGCTGAGGAGAGGGGGTGCCTGCATTGAGTATTCTGAAGAATTATGTCGCGCGCCGGCCTGCAGCCGAGCTCGAGCCCCTGCGGGCGGCCGCGCGACGCTTTGAGGCGATGACCGGGGGAGCAGTCACGGACGCGCTGCCAATCGACGCGTGGCTCGTGGGCGAAGGCTCCCCACCGCTGGTGTTCGCCTGGCCGGCCGACGCGGCGAACACCCAGGAGGTCTTGTACCAGCCGCTCATCGGGGTGCGCCCCCAGGAGAGGCTGTTCCACGTGCCCTCGGGCTGGCTGCGGATCGTCTCGCCCGTGAGCGACCGGCGCCGGCGCGAGCTGGAATGGGGCGAAGAACTCGCGCGGGAGCTCCGGAATGCCCTGCTGCGCCCCGAGGGAGGGGGACGTCCGTGAGCGCCCGGGACTACGTCGAGAGCCTTCCATCTTGGGAGCGCCGCGAGCTCGCCCGCGCCGCAAATGCCTTCGAGGAAGGTCGTGATACGGGGTCGTTCCTCCTCGAGGAGTGGCAGCTGACCGCCAATGAGGGAGCCAACTTCATCTGCGGCTGGTGCGTTCCGCCGGGGCAGGGCTCGCGCTTGGTCGCGTTGGCTGTCGTGGGAGCTGATCCCGGCCGTGGCCGGATCTTCACTGTAGTGGGCTGGCTCACCTTGGGTACAGGGGTTGACCCTGTTGAAGTCCCACGCGGAGTTCTCGAGCGCTTTGAGGCCGACGCCCAGATCCTGCGAAATGCACTGCTGAACCCGTGACCGACGTGGTCGACCCAGTGTGAATAAAGTGGTTATGCTCGAAAGTTGGCCAGAACTGGCCGGGTGCCGCGGCCCCAAAGCGCCAGAGTCTGCTGCTCGGCTCAGGGTCATTGTGTCGTCAGATTCGCTTCATGACCTCGTAATGGCGGCGCACGCGGTGCGTCACATACAGCATTAGATCCCAGCGAGTGGGTGCAGCCGGCACCACCAGCTCGCCGCGATCGAACACGAGGCGGACGGGCGCCTGCGCGCGCCTGCCTCGCCGCCGTTGCAGGCCCGGATCCTTAGACGCGGCTCGCCAGCTGCAGATCAACTCTTCTATGCCGCGAAGCGAGAAGACTCGGAGAATCGGGGCCACTCCGTCTTGCAGGGGGCGAAACACCACGACCTCCGGAAAACTGTGCCAGTAAGCTGGCGTGACGATGAGTTCGACCCGCCCTGGGCCTTGCTCAAGCCATTCCGCCACGAGCCCGACGGCCTCGACAAGCTTCTGGTCCAAGGGAGCGTCACCCCAGAGCGCCAGCCGGCGCAGCCACAGGTCGTCTTCCGCAGGGTCGTGGGCAACTTCTTCGTCAGGCAGGTCCGGCTTGCGCAGCACGATCGCCGAAGGTAGCGCAGGGAGTTGGCCCTCGCGCTCTTTCCAATGCTCATTGATAGTCGCACGGTCGAAATACATGGCGGCCCCCAGTCGGTTCGAACAAGCCAGCTGAAACAACCCGCTGACCTAGGTTCAGGACCCATTGATCTGCTCGCTCCCGCTGTGACGGTGTGATTCAAGCTCCCGGTCTGAGGGGG
>NZ_VDFV01000118.1 GCF_006152145.1 Rubellimicrobium roseum
GCGCGCGCGTTGTTCCTCCAGTTGATCCATGCGGCGCTTCAAGCTCATGCCCGTCCTCCTTCCAGGGCCGCAAGGCGGCGCTCCAGCTCCGTGGTCTCCAGCGTGCGCCGGTAGGTGTCGATCAGCGCCATGACGTGCGCTCCTTCCGTTGGGGTGAGGTCGCCCCCCGCAACGGCGGCCAGCACCGCCCCGGCCGCCTGCGCCGCGTCGGTGGCGCTCTGCATGGCTGGCAGGGCAAAGGTGACAGGGCTGTCCTTGCGGGGTGGCGCGAGGCGCTCCAGGCAGAGCCTGAGCGCGGTGGTGTCGCCCTCCAGCGCCCGTTCCACGGCCTTGCGAGTCAGCGCCTCCGCTTCGCCGTCAAGGAGCGCCAGCACGGCCTGCGTGGCCTTGTGGCGGCTGCCGGGCGGTTTGCCGGGGTTGCCCGGCGCGAAGGTGCCGTCGGGGTTGCGGGGGCGACCAGCGGCGTCGTCCACCGACACCGCCACTTCAGACGGGCTCATGACCGTATTGCTCCCGCTGTTACGGCCCTCGGGGGCGAGGCAGGGCTGGCACCATGCGACACCTGTGGTGTCCGTCATTCCTGTTCTCCTGTTCGGATGTGCCGCGCCAGCAACTCGGGCGCGATGTCAAAAGCCTGGGCTACCTCGCCCAGCGCGGCGCGCTCGGCCTCGGCCCGGGTCTGGCCGCCGTCGAACTCGCGGATGGCGGCCCGTTCCTCAAAGGCGTCCAATGCGGCGGCCATGCGGTTCGCTGGATCGGTGCCACCCGGGATGGTGAGGAAGGCTGCAGCCCCGGGGAGGGGTGCCGCTACTTCCGCTACTTCTGCTACACGGACCAGCCTGAGCATCTGCGAGGCCGCCGGAGTAGCGGAAGTAGCAACTGTAGCAGGGGGCCGGTGCCAGTCCTCCTGCCGCAGTCGGGCCAGCGCTCGGCGCGGGTCAAACCACATGGCCCACCCCCCGCACGATCCGCCACGCCTCCTTGCGCACGGTTCCCCGCACGAGCGCGCCGGGCGGCAGCGGCACCAACCAGCCGTGGCTCTCCAGCACCTGCAGGACCGCTCGCGCCGCCTTGGTCTCGCGCAGGCTATTGGGTCCACTCTGCACCACCTCGCGCGTGGTCAGGTCCGGATAGGGCCAGGTCTCCACCAGCCAGCGTCGCAGCGCCTCGGCTCGGGCCGTCTCCGCCGAGACCGTGGCGGCATCGGCGAGGCGTGCGGCTTCCGAGAGGTAGAACTGCGCCAGCGTGATCGCGTCAGCCATGGTGTCGGCCGGCACCTCGGGCGCGTGCAGGTCGCCCCACAAGGTGAGCACCCCCGCGATGCGTGCCGCCTGCTCGGCGGCCTTGCTCGCGTAGCCCGTGACATGGGCCAGATCCCGCCCTGGTGCCTGTGCCGCCTCGATGGCATCGGCGAACTGCCCAAGGAGCACGCGCGCCTCAGGCGCGAGGGGCAGCCGGCGCGGGCTGAGGTCCCTCGACTGCGGGTCCATGGGCAGGGGCGTCTCCAACACCTCGCGCAGGCGCCGGCCGAAGATGCCCAGCGCCACTGTCCCGGCAGGTCGCGCGTTGGCCGAGAGCCGCGTGCCGATGGCGCTCGGGGGCTCCGCGACCAGAAAACGCGGCAGGAACCCGGTCCCGGTCGCCTTGGGGTCGGCCATGAACTCGCGCGCCACCGTGGGCTGCACCATGAGATGCACCGCGAGCCGGCGCCCGTAGAGCGACACCGAGCCGTCGCCGGCGCGCGTGCGCTGGATGGGATCGCCCTGCCAAAGCTTGTTGAGAGCCGCGAGCGTCTTGGTGCGGTTCTCGCTCGACATGGCGTGCCCGCCCAGGAACTGACCGCCCTCGTCGCTGAAGATGCCAAGCGAGGGCTGGCCTTCGGCGAAGAGCCGGGTCAGGCCCTCGAAGGTGGGCTCGGTCACCGTGCGGTCAGGCGAGGGCGGCGGGCAGGGCTCGGGTCCCAGTGCCGAGAGGTCGGCGCGGGCCTCGTCGCGCTTGCTGCCTTTGGCCTGCTTGGCTTCCGCGAGGATGCGCTCGCGCTCGCCCTTCCAGATCGCGTGGGCGTTGGCCCAGTGCGCCATCTCGTCCCGCCGTGCCTGGGCCTGCTCGCGCTCAAACTCGCGCAGGGCCGCGAGGAGCGGCCCGTCGCAGGAGGACTTGCGCTCGCCCGACTGCGCGATGGTCAGGGCGTAAAGCGAGGTCGGGCGAAGCCCGCCCAGTGTCTCGACATCGGCAAAGCCCTGCACCGCTAAGGAAGCGACGGAGAGCGCCGACTGCGCCGGGATGGCCACAGGCGCCTGCGTCATGGCCTGGACCTCTTCTATCGCCGGCCGGAGTGGTCCGAGCGCCGCGACGGGGTAGGGCGCGCCGGGCGGCACCTCGCGCAGGAGCGGCTGCGGGCCCTCAGGGGCGAAGGGGATCGGATCCAGCTTCATAGCACGGTCGCCATCATTCGCGCGTGCTGGGGCGCCTGCGCCGTCAGCACGTCGTTCCAGTCCCAGCCCTGCGGAGCGGGCAGCAGGTCTACCCACCAGCCCAAGGCGTGCGCCCGCTCGGCCAGAGCGCGCGCAGCGGCGTGGCCGGCCTCGTCGCCGTCCGGCGCGATGGCCAGCCGCCCCGGCGCGAGAGGCAGGCGCAGGCTGCGCATCCCTGAGGTGGAGAGCGCCGCCCAGACACTCGCAGGAGCGCTCAGGAGCCCCGAAGCGAGCGATAGCGCGGTCTCGATGCCCTCGGCTACCACGAGCTGCCCAGCGCGATTGGAGAGGCGCACAGCGCCTCCTGCCGTGCCGCCCAGCATGGCCTTGGCCGGCTCCACGTTAGCTTTCCCCGAGCCGTCCGCGCGCAGGTAGGTCCGGTGCACGGCAATGTTGTCAGAGTGTCAATCGGCACGGGATCGGGACCCTGGATCGGCGTTCAAGAGGGACCCCGGTGTGGATGCGGCGAG
>NZ_VDFV01000119.1 GCF_006152145.1 Rubellimicrobium roseum
TACGGTCGATGGCGCTGGCCCCCTTTCGAAGGGTGTTGAGCATCTCGATAGTTGGACCGGCCACCTCAGGCGGTATCCTTCCTCAGTCACATCGAAGGCCTGCCACCCTCTTGGATAGTCAGCCGCGCGGGATGAGCTCTCGCGCCACCCCGCGCGGCCTAACTACGTCAAGCGCGGCCCAATCGCCGCGTTGGAGCTGTAGCTGAGGGTCTGGATGCCGGGCGAGGATGGCGCTGTAAGGGCGGAGCTGAGGCGGCCGCGCGACATGGCGTCCCAACCATGCGCACGGCCGCTCTGTGCCCTCAGTGCCGTGCTTTCCCCAGCTCGGCTCCCAGGGGTGACGTGGTAGGCTCGCCGAAGCCGCCTATACAGGTCGCAACATCGTTCGTGTCAGCAATCTGCAGCGACACACTGGCGCAGGGAAAGGATCTCCCGCGCGGCCTGACGGCAGGCATGGGCGCTCAAGGGAGCTCCCACCGGAAGCCGCAGAGTCCAGACGCCCAACCGCTTCCGAGGTGGCCTCGGACTTCTGCCTATCGGGTGGCGACCGGCCGGGGCAGCGGGCGCGATACTTGCGGGAGATGGGAGTTTACGGCGCCCCTTGGTCGCACCCGGCTTCTCCTAATTGGGTGCGGGGCAACGCGACGTCAGCAGGAAGCCTGAAATGGTGAGAATGGCTCGCCTGGTCTTTGGTGCCTGGCCGGCATTGCAAGGCAGGCTCTGGGCGTCTGTCGATGTCGTGCGAGCCTGCTGGGTCTCTCCTAGGTGGTATCTCAGATCGTCCTCATAGGACTGGGTCAAAGCGGCCTTTGCCGCATCACTCGTGTGCCTCGCAGTCTTGGACCGTAGCGGGTTCATCACACCTCACGCAAAAACAGGAAAAACCTACACTTCCTGCTTGAGAGTGTCGCATGAGCCGCAGCGAGTTGTTGCATGGTCTTAAGTACATGGCCTGTTCACGGCCATGCTGTCTCAGCCACTTGAATAGCGGCCTCGCCTCGCGACACGATGGACAAGGCTGCCGTGGTGCAGACTATTGCGCTCCTTGATCGTGTTCGCATCGAGCCTGAGCGCCTCCGCAGGTATGACCGGAGCGCATGGCCTTACTGGCGAAATGATTACAGCGACTGCCAGGACGCCCGCCAAGAGGTGCTTGTCGCCGAGAGCATCGAACAGGTGCGCCTGAGTGCGAACGGCTGCCGCGTCGAAACCGGGCTTTGGCGCGACGCCTATACGGGCGAGACCACCCGCGATCCCACTCGGCTCGACGTGGATCACATGGTGCCCTTGGCCGAGGCCTACCGCTCGGGGGGGCGGGACTGGAGCACTGAGCGGCGAGCGGCCTTTGCCAATGATACCGAGGACAGCCGCACGCTGATCGCTGTCAGCGCCTCGGCGAACCGCGCCAAGGGTGACCAAGGCCCGGAGGACTGGCTCCCACCCGAGGCGGCATACCGCTGCCGTTATGTGGCGAACTGGGTGACCGTGAAGGTACGCTGGTCGCTCAGCATGGACGAGCGCGAGCGCGTGACTGTGGGCAACCTTCTGCAGGACTGCGCCCGCTGCTGAGATCGGATCGAGTAGGTGGCCGACCCATACGAGCGCGCATGACCATAGGTGTTATTCCTCTCCATAAGCGGCGCACACCTGTGCGGCAGCGCCCAATGCGGGCAGGATCATGCGACCGTATTGGGCGGGCATCTCCGCCGACGTCCAGCGACCCGCGATCATGATGGACGCCAGATCGCAGCCAAGCCGCAGTGCGTCATGCACGCCTCCTACCCGCGTGGAGTGAGCGGAAACATCACGCCGGCCCGTGCGGGCTTTGAAGATGCGCGAGACCGTTGCAGGATCGAGCGGGCGCTTCGGGTCGCCCTTGAGCGAACTCATGAACAACGGATCGTCTCCGCTCAGGCCCGCCACCTCGATCCACTGCAACGCGGCTGCGAGCCCCAGGGGCGAAAGGTAGGCGTAGGCGCCGCGCCCGTCCGGATCGGACTTGGAACGGGCGATGAAGAGAAGTCCCGAGCCGTCGGACTGCGGCAGCAGGTCCCTCACGCGAAAGGCCACGATCTCGGCCGAGCGGCACTACGTATCGGAGGCCACGTGAAGGAGCGCACGGTCGCGCAGGTCGCGCCGACTGTTGCCAAGGCGGGCCAGCGCACGCCGGATCTCCCGCTTGCCCAATGGTGCAGCCTGCCGCGTGGCCGAGCCGTGAGCGCGCTTGACGGCCTTCACGGCCAAGCGGACCAAGTCGTGCTGGCAAGGCGAAGGCAGAAAGCGGCTCTTGTGCAGTTCGGCGATGGCCCAGAGACGCGTCTCGATAGTGGAGGCGCGAATGCGGCCCGAAAGGCTGTCCACGTAGGCCGCCACGACGGAGGGCGGGATCGGTGGCTCATCCGGTTGGCCCTGGTCGCGGCACCAAATCTGGAACGAGGCGATCACCTGCCGGAGCACCCGCTGGGTGGCGGGCGCAAAAGCCGCCTCCGACCGGGCCCGGTACTCGGCCGCGAGCGCCAGCCGGTCGGGCTCGGGCAACACCAGCATCTCCAGCAGAGCGGCTAGGCGGTCGTTCTCACGGCGGAACTGGTTGATCTGCATGATAGGCCGCTCCCGGCACAGACGGGCAGGAGCGCAGCGTAGGAGGACCGCTTGTCAGGCCATCCGTTCAGGCGCCCCGCTGCCATCTAGGGCCGCACTGCGGCTGTCCAGACGCACAGCTGAGGCTTGTGCAAAGGCGGCCCGAGCCCGCTCGGTCAGACCATAGCGATGGGCGTATTCGGATGGCGATATTATACTTTGCGTACCAGACACTAGGGCTTGTTGACGTTTGAGGATTCCCTAGCTGGTCGGCGAGTGATTCAAGGTTGCCAAACGGGAGGCG
>NZ_VDFV01000120.1 GCF_006152145.1 Rubellimicrobium roseum
CATGGCCGCCCAGATAAGCAGGCAGACCCGCCGCGCGAGCCCCCTCGCTCATGGGTTACGCAACAACGCCGGGTCGATCGCTGATCTCTAAGACTGACTTGAACCCGAGACCTTTCGCGCCGATCAGGTCCGCCGAGCTCGTGCCGGCTGGCGCGAGTGCATCGTCCGCGTTCTGTAGCAACTCCCAAAGCGACCGTCCTGCATAGTCGCTGCTTGTTTCCTGCTCGTGGTTCGCGTCTTCCTGGAGCTGGTCGCGGTCCATCTTGTATACCGCAAGGCGGCGCTCCCGGATTGCATCCACGAGATCTCGGTCTTGCACGTCATCCAGCGTTTCGCCTAGACCGCGGTCCGTCTTGGCACTGAGGTTCTCACGGCATACAGACACGACCCCACGCCGGTCGAAGCGCCGTCCAAAGTTCGCCACGTAAAGGGCTTCGTCGGTGACGCGGAACAGGAGCGTGCGCTGGCGTCTTTCCGTCAATCAAGCTCCAGGATCAACTTCCTGCCTCCTTGTTACGCGGCACTAGACCAGGTCTCTCCCATTGTGCAGCATCAGGGGCCTGCTGCACGAGTGCGTCCCTTAAGCGAACCACGAAACGGTGTGGTTATGTTGTAGCTCGAGCATTGACAGGGTGCGCGGCCACTGCACGACTGGTGCGGCATAGTCGGGGAGCCCATTCCATGGCGGAACAGAGCGGAGGCGGAAGTCTCGCGGTACTAATCGATGCCGAGAACACCAGTGCTCGCTATGCTCGAGCCGTCTTCGAGGAGATCGCCTCGCTGGGGGAGGCAAACGTCCGGCGCATCTATGGAGACTTCTCTGGCCCGCGGCTCGCCGGTTGGGACACGGCTGTGCAGTCGCACGCGATCCTGCAGCACCAGCAGCGCAGCAACTCCGCAGGAAAGAACGCCGCGGACATCGCTCTAGTCATCGATGCGATGGACCTGATGTCCAAAGGGAAGGTCGACGGGTTCTGCCTGATCACGTCCGACAGCGACTTCACGCGCCTTGCCCAGCGGCTCCGGGAAGATGGTCTCGTGGTCTACGGCTTCGGGGAGCGCAAGACACCGGAGGCGTTCCGCAGTGCGTGCACCCGGTTCATCTACCTGGAGAACCTCTTGGACACGGCTGAGGCGGCTTCAACGGTGATCGTCTCGGACGCCTCCGCAGTGGCGCCCCTCGCAGCGAAAATACATGAGCCCCCGAGCAAGGCTGCCCCTATCATCCGGAAAGCCATGCTTGGCCATGAGGACGAGGAGGGCTGGGTTCCCCTCAGCGGCGTCGGCCATCGCATCCTCAACATCGCTCCGGATTTCGACTCGCGCAGCTTCGGCCAGGCCAAGCTCAGCATGCTGATCGAGAAGAGTGGCGCCTTCGAAATGAAGCGCATGGGCGACAAGAATGTCAGCATCCGCGTTAGGGCAGCCAACAAGAGCCTCGCCGCCAAGTAGCTGGCTGCTCGCCGCAAGGAGGCTGATTGCTTTGATCGCCTGGTCGCGAGGCCGCCTATCCCTATCTGCGGGGCTGCATGTTAGCGGGTGTCGTCTGTTGGGAGTGGCGCCAGCGGCAAGGTCAGCACGACCTCTGGCCCTACCGTCCGTCCAGCTTGCACGAACTGGCTATCCAGACCACGACTGTCCGGAGAGTGCGACAGCAGATACTAAAAGTAAGAGCGTTGACGGCGCAAGCGCATCCGCCCACGATTACAGCGAAGGGAGGCACCTACCTGTTCTTTTTCCACGAGTTCTTGGCGAAGCTCGACCTCGATCTTGGCCGAACAAGGTTGCTCCGGCATGACAATCGTGGCCTAGCGGCATGGCGTAGCGGAGGCCTCCAGAAGTTCGGGTGTTTCGCAAGTTTTCAGCGACGTGACCCTTCCCCCTATGCCGGGGCGCAAACGGCTTGCCACTTCGTGCCTGGCCCGACCCTCGCGGATGGAGATGCGACGGGTCTGTTTATCGGGATCACGAGCATCCTCGATCGGTGGGACTGGGACGGCGGTCGTCTTCCCGCAATTCAGGATCCGGAGATCGTCGAGGGCGAGGGCGGTCAGCAGGAGCTGCATGCCTTCGATCTGCAATGGTTGGAAGAAGGCGTCCGGCACTCCGAACGCATTCTCATCCGCTGGGGACCGCCGGCGGCAGCCCGTGCGTGGTCGCAGTGGGCAGACCGCCAGCCTAAGGAGATCTTGGAACTAAGGATCGACCGCAGGGAGCCACCGTTTCCTGGCTTTTCCCTCTTCATGAGCAGGATCAGCGAAGTCCCATTGCTGCCTCAGGCCTGGCAGGCTGCACTCGCGTCGGTTCGCGGCATCTACCTGTTGGTGTCGGATGACGGCGAGCAGTACGTGGGATCCGCATCCGGGCAGGACGGGCTGATCGGTCGGTGGATCGTCTATGCGGCAAACGGGCACGGTGGGAACGTCCTGCTTCGACAGCGAGGCCATCGCGATTACGCCGTCTCGATCCTCGAAGTCGCATCGCCAGACATGTCCCGCGAAGACATTCTGGCCCGCGAAGGCCACTGGAAAGACAAGCTGGGGGCCAGAGCTCACGGGCTGAACAGGAACTGAGCATCAGGATCGGGGAGGTTTGGCCGACTGGGCAATTGGGCAGCGCGGTGAGCAACAGGATACGGCTTTGCCGCGATTGCGCCGTTTTACGCTCCACGCTCTTGGAAACGGCTCGAGCAGCCTGGCCAACGTAACCTCCACCCCCCTGCCGACTATACAGGATTTTCTCCACGAGGTCGGGCGCGACCAGTGCCAGTCATAGGACCCCTGCAGGTATGAGTGTCAATCGGCACGGGATCGGGACCCTGGATCGGCGTTCAAGAGGGACCCCGGTGTGGATGCGGCGAG
>NZ_VDFV01000121.1 GCF_006152145.1 Rubellimicrobium roseum
GCGGCCTGAGCGCGCGTGATCGCGTCGCTGCCGCCATCGAGTTCCCCCGCGGCGGCGAGCGCCACGTTGTCAGCGAAGGACTGGAGCTCGGCCTGCGTGGAGGCGACCCGTCCCAGATCGAAGGACAGGGCGATCATTCCGAGGAGCGCGGCGAGCGCCAGCGCGAAAAAGACGATGAAGGTTCCTTCCTCGTCCTGGCGCAGGTCGCGGAAACGGCGCATGGGTCTGGCTCCCGCCTTTTGGTCAGTATTCTTCCATGGACACGACGCCGCCCCGGCGAACGGTGATCGCGCGGCGCGGCGCGGGAGCGGGCTCCGGCGCGGGGGCCGAGGCCACCTCGACCGGCGCGGGCTCCTCGGGCGGCGCGATCTGGAGCAGGTCGTTCAGGCTGATCGCTTCGAGGGGCATGTCCTCGGCGGCGGCCGGATCGCGCAGCGACAGCGACAGCGTCCCGGCCTTCTGGGCGAGCGCGAGGCGCTGGCCCTGGTCGGGCGTCACCTCGACCGTGACGGTGCGGGCCACGACGGGGGCGTCGTTCTCCTCATGGGCGTCTTGGTCCACGCCGATGACGCGGATGTTCTGGAGGATGGTGATGGCGCGCAGCGTCTCGCTGCTGCCCTGCGTCAGCACGACGTCCACGAAGTCGCCGGGGGTGACGAAGCCGCCCACAGCGGTTTCTGCGTCGACCTTGATCGCCATGGCGCGGGTGTTCTCGCTCAGCGTCTGGGCGATGGTAACCTTCTCGCCAAAACCGCTGACGCGCGAGGCCGACATAAGCTCGCCCTGGGCGATGGCCCGCATGGCGCGGCGCGGCTCCTGGCCCTCAATAGGCAGCAGGGCGGCGGGATCGGTGAAGGCCCCAGCGGGCACGGCGTCCACCGGCCAATCCATGCTGCTGACCATGTGCGGCTCAATCAACTGGCCGAAGGGAATGTCGCGGGCGGCCACCAGTACCGACACGGTGGAAATGCCGCTGTCGCGAGCGGCCTGGGCCTGGGCTTCCAAGTAATCGCGTGCCGCGTAGACCGATCCGCCGGCCACGCCAAAACCCGTGAGAACGATCAGGATCGAGCTAAGGCGCATTAGGGAGCTCCAAAGTCGGGAGAGAAACGCCGGAGATCCATGCTTGTGAATCTCCGGCACCTGCGGACCGCTAGAAGGAAGCGGAAACCTTAATCAGCAGGCAGCGACGTTCGCACCAAGAGCGGCGCAGGCATCGCCCATCTGCTCGGTGACGCCGTTACCCAAGCTGGTCAGCAGAACGCCGCCTACGGTGATTGCCAGCACAAGGGCGATGCCGTACTCGACGAGGGTCACGCCCTTCTCGTCCTTGCGGAGGCGGGCGAAGGTATTCACGAGCGCATTACGCATAACAGAGTTCCTGTGATTACAAGGCCGGGGGCCGGTTTGGACTTCGATGGGCCGCTCGTTGGTGAACCGGCCTGAGATAATTTATAGATTAATGTCGTGTTCTTGTATTTTTCTAAGACGCCCAAAACTTCCCGTTCGGGTTGAGTTCTTGTTCGTCCTGATTATGCAGGCTGAGGTGGGGAAGTTTACTCAGATCAGAGTCGAACGAATCGCGGGTGCGTCGCTCTCCGAAGGAGCCCCCCAATTCGCTGAGTGCATCCCTGACACGGGCCGCCTTAGGGGGTAGCTGATCTGTCAGCTCCTCACCCTTCGCAAGTTCCTGTCAGAAAAAGGGCAAGATAGCGTTCTAGATGAGATCTGAGCTAGGCGCATCGAGTTGTACAGCTCTTGGCTGCTTGCCCGAGCTCGGTCCGAGTCAGGCCCACTCCGTGGCGCAAGAGCATGACCGACTAGGTGCGCTGCATCACAAGGCTCTATCTACCTGCTGATCCCGATGAAAGTCCGCCGCTCCAGGTTTTGCTGAGATCTACGCCCGACCCTGCCGCCGGGCTAGAATGGCCGCCCCGCTCTCCTGGGCTGAGATGTGCCGCGTGTAACGCGCCGGTATGGCATCGCCTTTCCACCCGCCGGCTTGCGCGATGAGGCCCGTGGGCACGCCCGCCGCGCGCTGCTCAACGGCGGCGCTGACGCGGGTCGAGTGCGCCGAGAAGTCCTCGCCCACGCGGCGCTTGTAGATGCGCGCGACGTCGCGGCGGGTCAGACGCTTACCCCGGTCATTGCGCGACATCGGCACGAACAGCGGGTCATCATCGTCAAGTCCCGCTGCTTTCACCCAAGCGCGCACCCGCTCGAAGGTATACCGAGCCACGAAGCGGAAGTCTCCGTCGCCCTCCTGGTCTGTCTTGGACCGGGCGACGTAGGCCACGGCATCGCCCCCCTGCGACCGGACATCGGCCACGTGGAGCGCGACCAGCTCGGCGGCCCGGCAGAGCGTGTCATAGGGGGCGGCGTCGCGGAGATCCATCAGCGAGGTCCCCATGCGCTCCAACGTGCCATCGATGTGAGCCCGGCGCATCGGCGTGGCCTGCTTCGGGCGATGACCCTTTTCAACCGCCGCCCGACGCGTCCGCTTCTGGGCCAAGATGACGACACCGGCTCCTGCCGGCAGCGGCAGGTCCAAGTCGCGGTGCATCCGATTGATAGCGGCGACATAGGTTTTGATTGTCGCGGGCGTCAGACGCTCGGCCAAGTCGTCCACGAAGGCCGCGAGTGTGCGGGGGGCGACGGGCAATAGATAGAGGATGCCCTTCTCGTCGCACCACCGGACGAAGGCCCGCACCCCCACACCGTTGTTGATCAGCATGGAATAAGGACCCCGCTTCCGGGGTGATCGGCGTCCAAACGGGACCCCTTTGGCGCAG
>NZ_VDFV01000122.1 GCF_006152145.1 Rubellimicrobium roseum
GCCGACATCGCTCGCCTGGAGGCCCGCGACCCTTCGCGCCCTCCGGCCGTGCTCCCCTTCGGCCTGCCCACGATCGACGCGCGCCTGCCCGGGGGCGGGCTCGTGCGGGGCGCACTGCACGAGGTGGCCGGCGGGGGCGCCGACGTGGTCCACGGCACGGCCGCGGCGCTCTTTGCCGCCGGCCTCCTGGCGCGGGCGCCGGGCCGGGTGCTGTGGTGCCTGACGCGCCCGGATCTGTTCGCCCCGGCGCTGGCCCACGTGGGGCTCGACCCCGACCGGGTGATCTATGTGGAGGCGGGCGACGACGCGACCGTGCTCTCGTGCGCCGAGGAGGGCCTGCGCCATGGCGGGCTCGGGGGCGTGGTGGCCGAGGTGGCCAAGCTGTCGCTGACCGCCTCGCGCCGGCTGCAGCTCGCCGCCGAGGCGGGCGGGACGCTGGGTCTGGCGCTCCGGCGCTGGCGCCGGCCTGCCGAGGCCTCCGACTTCGGCCAGCCCACGGCGGCGCGGACGCGCTGGCGGGTGTCGGCGCTGCCCTCGGCGCCCCTGCCGGTGCCGGGGGTGGGCCGGGCGCGCTGGCTCGTGGAGCTGGTGCGGGCGCAGGCGGGGGCGAGTGCCGACTGGGTGCTGGAGGCCTGCGATGAGGGGGGTCGTCTCGCTCTACCTGCCGAGCTGGCCCGTGGACCGGCTCAGGCGCCGCTTGGGCGCGGCCGCGCCGCCTCCTGAGGTGCCGCTGGCTCTGGTGGGCTCCGACGGCCGCCGGCGCGTAGTGCTGGCCACCAACGCCGCCGGGCGCGCGCTGGGCCTGCGTCCGGGGCTCCCGGCCGCGCAGGCGCAGGCGCTCGTCCCCGGGCTCGCGGTCTTTGCGGCCGCCCCGGCGGAGGACGCGGCCGGGCTCGCGCGGCTCGCCGCCTGGGCGCAGCGGCGCTACGCCCCGGTGGTTGCCCCCGACCTGCCGGACGGCCTGGTCCTGGACGTCACGGGGGCTGCACACCTGCATGGCGGCGAGCACGCGCTCCTCCTCGACCTCGTGGGGCGGCTTGCTTCCGTGCAGGTGGAGGCCCGGGCGGCCATGGCCCCGACCTGGGGCGCGGCGCACGCCCTGGCGCGCTGGAGCGCCGTGTCGCCTCTGGTGGTAGATGCGGCCGAGCTTGTGGCGGCGCTCGGCCCCCTGCCCCTGGCCGCCCTGCGCCTGGACGCGCCCACGCTGGCTGGACTGCGCCAGCTCGGGCTCGACACCATCGGCGACCTTGAAGCCCAGCCCCGGGCTCCCCTAGCGCTGCGCTTCGGGCCCACCCCGGGCCGGCGCCTCGACCAGGCGTTCGGTCGCCTGCCTGAGCCCATCACCCCCGTGGTGGTCCCGGACCTCCTGCGGGCGGAGCGCGCCTTTGCCGAGCCGATCAGCGCCCCGGAGACGCTGGCCCGCGCCATTGGGCTCTTGGCGGAGATGCTGGCGCAGGCGCTCGAGGCCCAGGGTCTGGGCGCACGTCGGCTCGACCTTCTCTTCCACCGTGTCGACGGCCGCGTGGAAGCGGTCCGGGTCGGCACGGCCCAGCCCGTGCGCGAGCCGCGGCGGGTGGCGCGGCTGCTGACTGACCGTCTCGAGCGGGTCGACCCGGGCCTGGGCGTCGAGCGCATGACACTGGTCGCGCCCGGCACCGAGCCCCTGGGCTGGCGGCCCGCGCTCACCGCGCTGGGCGAGGCGCCGGAGGCGGATGTGGCGGCCCTCGTTGACACCCTGGCGAACCGGCTGGGGGCGCAGCGGCTCTACCGTCTAGCCGCCGTCGAGAGCGACACGCCCGAACGCTCGGTGCGGCGCGTGGCTCCGCTCGCAGCGCCCACCGCGGGCCGCTGGGAGCCCGGCTGGCCGCGCCCCGCCCGCCTCCTGGCCCAGCCCGAGCCGGTGGACACGATGGCGCTGCTGCCCGACCACCCGCCGGTTCACTTCACCTGGCGGGGCGTGCGCCGTCGCGTGGCGCGCGCCGATGGGCCCGAGCGCATCTACGGCGAGTGGGTGCGCTCGAACGCCGAGCTCTGGGCCGTGCGGGACTACTTCGTCATGGAGGACGAGGCGGGCCAGCGCTTCTGGCTGTTTCGGGCCGGCGATGGCCGGGACCCCGCCACCGGCTCGCAGCGCTGGTTCCTCCACGGGCTGTTCGCGTGAGCGAGGCGAATGACAGCTCAGGCGACGGGGATGGGATCGGCGAACCGCCGGCCGGTCAGCCGTCGGCCTCCAGACGCCCTGACGAGGGAATGCACCCCACCAGCCCGGCCCCCCGCTACGCCGAGATGCAGTGCCTGAGCCACTTCTCCTTTCTGCGCGGGGCCTCGTCGTGCGACGAGCTCTTCGCCCAAGCCGCAGTTGGGGGTCTCGAGGCGCTGGCCATCACCGACCTGGGCAGCCTGGCCGGTCTCGTGCGCGCCCATGAGGCCGCCAAGGCCACGGGCGTGCGCCTCATCGTGGGCGGCCAACTGCGGCTCGACGACGGCGCGACCGTGCTCGTCTATCCAACCGACCGCGCCGCCTATGGCCGCCTCTGCCGCCTGC
>NZ_VDFV01000012.1 GCF_006152145.1 Rubellimicrobium roseum
CCCCAAGGTCTTTCTCTCGGCCATCGCCTTGGCCGCAACCGTCATGTTCTGGCTATGAGTCCTGAGCGTAGACAATTTCCAGACAATTTGAAGACAACAGAAAACATTTTTATTGAGATAATCCGGCACCTCAACGGCGCGTTGCAGAGCCACTCGCGCCTCAATTGGAAATTGCACCGATCCGGGAAACCGGAAAGGCCCATTCCGGATTTAAGAGGGCGCTTTCGACGCATCGATTCGCGTCCTCACCACTCCGCTGTCGCGATGTTGCGCGAACCGGGAGAGGACCGTTCGGTGGTGTAAGGAAGCGTTAATCCTTGTCCGCCACCCTGGTCCTCGCGACGGGCACCGAACCACAGGCTCCGCCCCGCGCCCCCGGCGCCCGATCCTCAGGATCGATGGAAACCGCCCCGCCGGGTGATCCGCTCTTTGAGGTCCCCGGGCGGGGTCCACGGGTGCCATGCCCGCCGCCGCGCGTCGAGGACGCGCCCCCTGCCCGCCGGAGTGGCGTCCCGCGGTCAGCCATCGGGAACGACGTCCACGCTGACGTGACGTCCCGACCCCCACCCATCCCGCCCCTTGGGGGGTTGACGACCCCCCGGGGGGCGGAAGTAGGCCTAGGGCACCTCAACACGAGACCCCCATGCTCATCGGCATATTGCAGACCGGCCACGCGCCCGACGCGCTCCGGCCCACTCATGGCGACTATCCCGACCTCTTCCAGCGCCTCCTCGCCGACCGCGGCCTCGACTTCCGCACCTGGTCGGTGGTGGACGGCGACTTCCCCGAAGGCCCCCAAGCGGCCGAAGGCTGGCTCATCACCGGCTCGCGCCACGGCGCCTACGAGGACCTCCCCTGGATTCCCCCGCTCGAAGCCCTCATCCGTGACATCCATGCCGCCGGCGTTCCGCTCGTCGGCATCTGCTTCGGCCACCAGATCATCGCGCAGGCCCTGGGCGGCCGGGTCGAGAAACATCCGGGCGGCTGGTCCGTGGGCCGCACCGAATACGACTTCGAGGGCCAGCCGGTCGCGCTGAACGCCTGGCACCAGGATCAGGTGGTCGAACGCCCCGAAGGCGCTCAGGTCGTGGCGTCTTCCCCCTTCTGCGCCAACGCGGCGCTCGCCTATGGCGACCGTATCTTCACCGTGCAGGCCCACCCCGAGTTCACGGGCGCCTTCCTCAAGGACCTGATCGACCAGCGCGGGCGCGGCCTCGTCCCCGACGCGCTGCTCGACGCGGCCCAGGCCAGCCTCGACCGCCCGGTGGACGCCGCCGCCCTGGCCTCCCGCATCGCCCGCTTCTTCACCGAAAGGGCCGCCGCATGAGCTGGATGGACCGCATCCCCCCCGCCGCGCGCAGCTATCTCGACCGGAACCGCCTGGACGAGGTCGAATGCGTCATCGCCGATTTCCCCGGCATCGCCCGCGGCAAGGCCGTGCCGGCCGCCAAATGGGAACGGCAGCAGTACTTCCACCTGCCGAACTCCATCTTCTTCCAGACCATCACCGGCGACTGGGCCGAGGCCGCGACTGACGGCTTCACCGAGCCCGACATGATCCTGCGCCCCGATATGGACACCGCCACCGCCGCGCCCTGGGCGGCGGACGGGACGCTCCAAGTCATCCACGACGCCTATGACATGCAGGGCAACCCCGTCGGCATGGCTCCCCGCAACGTTCTCCGACGGGTGGTCGCCCTCTACCAGGCGCGCGGCTGGACTCCCATCGTCGCCCCCGAGATGGAGTTCTACCTCGTCGGCAAGAACGTGGACCCGGCCAAGGAGATCACGCCCATGATGGGCCGGACGGGCCGCCCCGCCGCCGCCCGCCAGGCCTATTCCATGACCGCCGTGGACGAATACGGCCCCGTCATCGACGACATCTACGAATACGCCGAGATCCAGGGCATCGAGATCGACGGCATCACGCAGGAGGGCGGCGCCGGGCAACTGGAGATCAACCTCCGCCACGGCGACCCGATCCGCCTCGCCGACGACGTCTTCTACTTCAAACGCCTGATCCGCGAGGCCGCGCTCAAGCACGACTGCTTCGCCACCTTCATGGCCAAGCCCATCGAAGGCGAGCCGGGCAGCGCGATGCACGTCCACCACTCGATTCTCGACGCCTCGGGCCGCAACATCTTCTGCGGCCGGGACGGAGAGGAAACGCCCGAATTCCTGAACTTCGTAGGGGGCCTCCAGCGGCACATGCCGGCCGCCATCGCGGTGATGGCGCCTTACGTGAACAGCTACCGCCGCTACGTCCGCAACCACGCCGCGCCCATCAACCTCGAATGGGGCCGCGACAACCGCACCACCGGGCTGCGCGTCCCCGTCTCCTCGCCCGAGGCGCGGCGGATCGAGAACCGCCTTCCGGGGATGGACTGCAACCCCTATCTCTGCATCGCGGCCTCACTGGCCTGCGGCTACCTCGGCATGATCCAGCAGACCCCCGCCGGCCCGATCTTCGAGGGCGACGCCTACCAGTCCGACGCCGAGATCCCCTACTCGCTGTCGGATGCGCTCGACCTCTTCGAAGAGGCCAAGGACCTGCATGCCGTGCTGGGCGAGGACTTCTCCCGCGTCTACTCCATCGTGAAGCGGACCGAGAACGACGAGTTCCTCCAGGTCATCAGCCCCTGGGAGCGGGAGCATCTCCTGCTGAACGTCTGATGCCGCGCGATCCGCTCACCCGGAACGACCCAGTCCCCGGAGCCTATCCGGCCTCGTGGTACGCGGCCTCCGCGCAGGTCTCCGAGGCGCGTGGTTCCCTGAAGGGGTCGCACCGCGCCGACGTGGCCATCGTGGGCGCGGGCTACACCGGCCTCTGGGCCGCCAAGACCCTCGCCGAGAGGGGCCTCAAGCCAGTCGTGCTGGAGGCCCATCGCGTGGGCTGGGGCGCCTCGGGCCGCAACGGCGGCCAAGTGGGCTCCGGTACCAACTGGCACCAGAAGCAACTCGAAGCGCGCATCGGCCGCGACGCCGCCCGCGCCGTCTGGGACATCTGCGAGGACGGCAAGCGCCAGCTTCGCGACTTCATCGCCGCCGAGGCGCCGGATGCGCGCTACCTCCCCGGCGTCGCTCACGGCGAATACTCCGCCGCCGAGGCGCGCGAGTCGCGCAAGAACGCCGAGCACCTCGCTACCCACTACGGCTACAACCAGGTCGAGGTCCTGGACCGCGACGCCTTCCGCGCGCTCGTCAAGTCGCCGCGCTATGTGGGCGGCGTGCTCGACCGTGGTGCGGGCCACGTCCACCCGCTGCGCTATGCCTTGGCCTTGGCACGGGCCGCCGAGCGCGCGGGCGCCGTGATCCACGAAGGCTCCATCGTCCTCGGCATTGACAAGGGCCAGCCCGCGACGCTGCGCACCAAGGACGGCGAGCTGAAGGCAGACCACGTCATCCTCGCCGGCAACGGCTACATGCCGGACCTGGAGCCACAGGTCGCCGCCCGCGTCATGCCGATCAACAGCTTCATCGGCGCGACCGAGCCCCTGCCCGACCACTGGCAGGACGTGCTGGCCCAGGACATCGCGGTGGCCGACTCCAAGTTCGTGGTGAACTACTTCCGGTTCAGCGAAGACCGCCGCTTCCTCTTCGGCGGGCGCGAAAGCTACGGGCTGGGCTTCCCCAAGGACATCGGCGGCCCACTCCGCAAGCGCCTCGCCGATCTCTTCCCCCAGCTCTCCGGCGCGCGGATCGAGCATGTCTGGGGCGGCACGCTCGGCATCACCATGACCCGCCTGCCGTTGCTCCTGCGGGTCGCGCCCAATATCCTGTCGGGTGGTGGCTTCTCGGGGCACGGGGTCGCCCTCTCGGGCATCGCCGGCCGCGCGATGGCCGAGGCGATCCTCGGTCAGGCCGGCCGCTTCGACGCGCTGGCCACGCTGCCCACCCCGCGCTTCCCCGGAGGCGCGATGGCACGGGGGCCGCTGCTGACACTGGCCATGACCTGGTACGCCCTGCGCGACAGACTGGGCGTCTGAACCACTCACGCCCACGCGATCGCAAGTCGATCCGACACTTCAGCAGATCCGCGCGGGAATCGTGCGCGGATTCCGACAAGGGCCGTTCCGCCTCGCATTGTTCGCAGCGTGACGCCTGGGTTAAGCAGGGACGACCACAAGGGAGAGCCGCCATGAACGACCAGAGCCCGAACTCCTGGGAGATGCGCGCCGACGCTGCCACCTTCTATGGCTTTACCGACCTGCCGAGCGTCAGGGAGCGAGGGGCTGTGGTCCTGACCCATGGCAAGGGTCCCTACATCTACGATGTCCACGGACGTGAATACCTCGACGCCAACTCGGGCCTCTGGAACATGGTGGCGGGCTTCGACCACGCCGGCCTGATCGCCGCCGCGCAGGAGCAGTACGCCCGATTCCCCGGCTATCACGCCTTCTTCGGACGCCTGTCCGACCAGACGGTGATGCTGTCCGAGAAGCTGGTGGAGGTCTCGCCCTTCGAAAGCGGCAAGGTGTTCTACACCAACTCCGGGTCCGAGGCGAACGACACCCTGGTCAAGATGCTCTGGTTCCTCTGGGCGGCAGAGGGCCAGCCGCAGCGGCGCAAGATCCTGACCCGCGTCAATGCCTACCACGGCGTGACCGCCGTCTCGGCCTCCATGACCGGCAAGCCCTACAACTCGGTCTTCGGCCTGCCGCTGCCCGGCTTCATCCATCTCACCTGCCCCCATTACTGGCGCAACGGCCAGGAGAGCGAGACCGAGGAGCAGTTCACGAGCCGCATGGCCGCCGAACTGGAAGAGGTCATCGCGCGCGAGGGCGCCGACACCATCGCAGGCATGGTGGCCGAGCCGGTCATGGGTGCGGGCGGCGTGATCGTCCCGTCCAGGGGCTACTTCCAGGCGATCCAGCCCATCCTCAAGAAGCACGGCATCCCGCTCATCTCGGACGAGGTAATCTGCGGTTTCGGTCGCACCGGCAACACCTGGGGCTGCGAGACCTTCGACTTCATGCCCGACGCCATCATCTCGTCGAAGAACCTGACGGCCGGCTTCTTCCCCATGGGCGCCGTGATCCTCGGGTCCGAGCTGACCGACCGGCTCCAGCGTGCGAGCGACGCCATTGAGGAGTTTCCCCACGGCTTCACGGCCTCGGGCCACCCGGTGGGCTGCGCGATTGCGCTCAAGGCCATTGACGTCGTGATGAACGAAGGGCTGGCCGACAACGTGAAGCGCCTCACCACCCTGTTCCAGGCGGGCATGGCCAAGCTGGCCGAGCACCCCAACATCGGCGAATGGCGCGGCGTGGGCCTGATGGGCGCGCTGGAGGCCGTGGCCGACAAGGCCACCAAGCGGCCCTTCGACGGCAGGCTCTCGGTGTCCGAGCGCATCGCCAACGCCTCGACCGACCAGGGCCTGATCTGTCGCCCCCTGGGTCAGGCCATTGTCCTCGCGCCGCCCTTCATCATGACCGAGGACCAGATGGACGAGATGTTCACCAAGCTCGGCCGCGCCCTCGACAGGGTCTTCGCCGAGGTCGCCTGAGCGGAACAACGGGAGGGCTCAATGCCCTCTCAGCAGGTTTCCACCCTGTTCTGTCTCGGGTCCGATGAAGGGCTATAAGCTCGGCAGATCAGGACCTGTATCCCGACCGGCCTCCGGTCGGCCTTGGTACGCGCGCCGACGTGGTCTCGCACGCGTACCACGACTATTCCGCCGAACACTTGCGGTTCTGGTCCCAGCGCCAGCCCAGATGGTCGAGGGAGAAGCCAAAGTAGTTGCTCCGCAGGCCTAGTCGGTGTCGCCCCGGCTGCCTCAGCGGATCCCGTCGCAATGGCCGACGTCCGTCAGTAACATGGCCTTCAACGTTTCTGGTTCGGGCGCATTCGGCGCGATGGCCGAGGCGCTCATCAAGTCCGCGAACGGGAGAACGAGCACGCCCACCGGGCGCAGGATCGCGTCTCCTTAGTCACCGTTTCTGTTCGTCGTCCTCGTCCTTCGCGGGTCCCGAGGACGCTCCGGGCATCAGCCCGCCGGTCATCGCCTTGAAGAAGGCCTCCTGCTGTGCGCGGATCGCCTCGAAGCCGGGCAGCTTCGTCATCGGGTTGCCTTTGGTCATCTGCTCCAGCATCTTCGACTGGCTTTCGCGCATCATCTCGAAGCTTGCCGCAAGAAACTGCGGCATGACGCTCGCCGCCTGCGTCGTGTAGGTCCGCACGAGCGAGGTGAGCACGTCCGTGGGTAGCACGTTCTCGCCCCGGCTCTCGTGCTCGGCGATGATCTGGAGAAGATATTGGCGCGTCAGGTCGTCGCCGGACTTGAGGTCCACGATCTGCACGTCCCGGCCCTGCCGGATGAAGGCCGCGATATCCTCGAGCGTCACGTAGTCGCTCGTCTCCGTGTTGTAGAGGCGGCGGCTCGCGTAGCGTTTGATGAGGAGCGGCTTGTCGGTCTCGGGCATGAACGGCTCCGGTGCTGCAGATGCACAAAGCCTAAGCCCCGTCCGGGGAAAAAGAAAGGGCGGACCCGCATGGGCCCGCCCCAGTCCACGATCCGGCAGGGAGACTTGGACGGATCGGCCGTCAGGTCCCCTAAGGGATCAGACGTTGGTCGAGGTCGAGGTCACCTGGGCGCCGTTCTTGGCCGCGGCGGCGAAGTCGTTGGTCGCCTTGCGAGCAGCGGCGGTCATGTCCTCGGACATGTCCTTGCCAGCGGCCAGCATCAGTTCCAGCGTTTCGGTCTGCACGCGCTTGGCGATATCGGCGAAGGCCGCCATGTGCTCGGCGGTGGACTCGGCCGAGGACGAGACGAAGTCGGTCATCGCCTTGGCGTAGTCTGCGGGCTCGGCCTTGGCCGTGGTCATGTTCGAGAGCTTGGACAGCGTGTCCTGCATCCACTTCGCCGAGAGGTCGGTCGACTTCTGCGCGGCTTCGATGGCGACGGCGGACATCTTCTCGGCCAGGGCGGCCTGCGACTTCGCCAGGCTCTCGAACGAGGAGGTATCCATGGGGAAGTTGCTCATCATGTCCTTCATCATCTGGGTGTAGTCGGTCGAGGCCATATCGAGGTCCTTTTCAAGAAAGGAGGCGACGGCGCCGCCCCCGTGCTGATGAGCCAAATATGGATGCTGCACTGCAGCGACGCAAGGGAAGATTCTGCGTCGCAGCGAGGCGAGCGGCACTTTTCGGCGCGCCGGATTGCCGCAGGGTCACGCCGCCTTGGGAGCAGCCGCCACATAGGACCCCGGAGCAGGGGCCAGCGGCGGATGCATCGCGTCCCCGGGCTCGCGCGCCGGAATCAGCTTGCCCGATCTCTGGACGAGCCACTCGCCCCAGCGCGGCCACCAGCTTCCCTCGTTCTTCTCGGCGACGCTGAACCAGTCCTCGGGCGACAGGGACAGGTCTTGCCCGGTCCAGTGGCCGTACTTCTTCTTGGTGGGCGGATTGACGATCCCGGCGATGTGGCCCGACTCGGAGAGGAAAAAGGTCTTGTCCTCCGATCCCATGCTGCGGATGCCGTTGTAGGAGGATTTCCAGGCGGCGATGTGGTCGGTCTCGCAGGCGACGGCGCAGAGCGGCACGGTCACGCCGGAGATATGGACAGTCTCTCCGCAGATCGGGAAGCCGGTCGTGGCGAAGCGATCCTTCTGGCAGAGCCCGCGGAGGTACTCGACCGCCATCTTCGCCGGCAGGTTGGTCCCGTCTCCGTTCCAGTAGAGCAGGTCGAAGGCCGGTGGCGTCTGGCCCATCATGTAGGACCGGATGGCTGGCTGATAGATCAGGTCGTTGGAGCGCAGGTAGCTGAAGGTCCGCGCCATGTAGAAGGACTCAAGGACGCCCTTCTGCGTGGCCTCGCGCTCGATGCCGTCCACGAAGTCGTCATCGAGGAAGACTCCGACCTCCCCCTGGTCCGAGAAATCGGTCAGCGTGGTGAAGAACGTGGCGGAGTTCACGCTCGTGTCGCCCCGCTTCTCCAAGAGCGCGAGCGTCAGGGCCAGCGTCGTCCCTGCGATGCAGTAACCGACGGTGTTGACCCGGTCGGTCCCGCAGATGGCCTTCACCTCGCGCAGCGCGGCCAGGTAGCCCTCCTCGACATAGTCGTCCATCGACACGTCCTTGTAGGACGCGTCCGGGTTCACCCAGGACACGACGAAGAGCGTGAAGCCCTGGTCCACGACCCACTTGATGAGACTGTTCTGCGCCTTGAGGTCGAGGATGTAGAACTTGTTGATCCAGGGCGGGAAAATCACCAGGGGGATCTCGCGCACCTCGGCGGTCGTGGGCCGGTACTGGATCAGCTCGAACATGCGGTTGCGGAAGACCACCTCGCCCGGCGTGGTGGCCAGGTTCTCGCCCACCCGGAAGGCGCTCTCGTCGGCGAGGCGCACGATCAGTTCGCCGTCGTTGCGCTCCAGGTCGGCGACGAGGTTCTCGAGCCCTTGAACAAGGCTCAGCCCGTCGGTCTCGATTGCCCGCTCCAGCGCGTCGGGATTGGTCGCCAGGAAGTTCGTGGGCGCCAGCATGTCCACGATCTGCCGGGTGAAGTACTGGAGCCGCTTCTTCTCGCGCGGGGCAAGATGCTCCGTCTGCTCCACCGCCTTCTGGATGGCCTCGGCGTTGATGAGGTACTGCTGCTTGACGAAGTTGAACCAGGGATGCCGGTCCCAGAGCGGGTTGGCGAAGCGCCGGTCGCTCGGGCCAGGGTCCTCCGGGGCCTTGAACGGTCCCTTGGCCAGCGCCGCCTGAGCCTCGGCGAAGTGTGCGAGCGTCTTGCCCCAATAGCCGGCCTGGAGTTCGATGAGCTTCGCCGGATGTTGCATCGCCTCGGTCATCCAGGCGGTGGCGGCCTTGAGATAGAGTTCCTGCGACGGGCCCTGGAGCGCCGGCGGCACCGGCTTGCGCTTGGCCATCACAGCCACGAGCCGCTTGGTCAGCGCGTCGATCTTCTTGAGGTTCGCCTCGAAAAGCTCAAGGTTGCGTCCCTTTTGCTCCACCTTGTCGTTGCCATCTGCCCGCTCGGTTGTCATGCGCGGAACCCCGCTGTATGTTTCGCAGTTGCAGCATCAAGGCGTTGGCAAGGTCTCTGGCGCGACCCTGTCCGCACGACACGGAGACCCTGACGTGAAGTATATGTTGACCTACGACCTGATGGAAAGCGTGCGCAACACCAACCAATGGCTGGGGGCGACGGCGCGCGCGATCGGGGCCTATCCGGGCATGGCGGCCACCGGTAATCCCTGGGTGGAATGGATCAAGGCCTGGGGCGACGTGACCGAGAGAACCTTCGCCCGCATGGTGGTCAAGCCCGACTGGGGCATCTCGGCCGTCACGGGGGATGACGGGCGCGACCACACGGTGCGGATCGAGACGCTGGTGGCCAAGCCCTTCGGCAACCTCATCCACTTCCGCGTGCCGGGCCGAGTGCCCCGGAGCCGCCGCGTGCTGCTGGTGGCGCCCATGTCGGGGCATTACGCCACGCTGCTCCGCAAGACGGTGATCTCGCTCCTGCCGGATTGCGAGGTCTTCATCACCGACTGGCACAACGCCCGCGACATCCCCGTGTCCGAGGGCCGGTTCGACGTCGAGGACTACACGGTCTACGTGGCCGAGTTCATGCGGCACCTGGGGCCCGACCTCCACGTGATGGCGATCTGCCAGCCGGCACCCCTGGTGCTCGCCGCGACCGCCCTCTTGGCCGAGGAGCAGCCCGAGGCGCAGCCGCGCTCGCTCATCCTCGTGGGCGGGCCGATCGATCCCGACGCGAACGCCACGGACGTCACCGACTTCGGCCGGCGCATCACCATGGGCCAGCTCGAGCAGCTCGTGATCCAGCAGGTGGGCTTCAAGTACCGGGGCGTCGGCCGAATGGTCTATCCGGGCCTCCTGCAGCTCGCGTCCTTCATGTCGATGAACGCGCAGACCCACACCCAGAGCTTCGTGGACCAGATCTTCCGCAGCGCCAAGGGTCAGTCGTCGGACCACGACAAGCACAACGCCTTCTACGACGAATATCTCGCCGTCATGGACATGACCGCCGAGTTCTACCTGTCGACCGTCGAGCGCGTCTTCAAGGGTCGCGAGATCGCGCGGAACGCCTTCGAGGTGAACGGGCGCCTCGTGGACATCGGGCGGATCAGCACGGTGGCCGTCATGGTCGTCGAGGGCGAGAAGGACGACATCTCGGCCCCCGGCCAGTGCCTCGCGGCGCTCGACCTGCTCACGGGGTTGCCCAAGGCCAAGAAGGCCGCGCATCTGGAGCCCGGTGCGGGGCATTACGGCATCTTCGCCGGCAAGAGCTGGCGCGACAACATCCGCCCCCTGGTGCTGACCTTCATGGACGAGAATGGCGGTCGGACCGACCGGCGCCTGCGTCCCGTCGCGGTCCTGCCCACCGTCGCCGCCCAGGTCGACTAGAGCGCGCGCGCCCAGTCCACCGTCTGCCGCACGAGGCGGGCGGTCTGGCCCGGACTCTTGACGTCACCGGCCATGACATGGGCCTTGGGGTCGTCGCCGGGCCCGGGATGCAGGATGACGCGCCGCACGGGTCCGCTCCATCGGCGCATGACGGCCGTCGTCAGGCCCGCATCCACGATCTGGTCCGCCTCGGAATAGGCGAAAAGCGCGGGCGCGCGGATCGCGTCGAGGTCGGCGCGGCGGACCGCCCGCACGGCCTCGGCCATGGGCGCATAGGCGCGGACGGGGTAGCGGGGCGTCCAGATGCCCGAGGCATCAGCCTCCATCGGGCCACCGACCTCGCCCCGCATGACCAGAGGCGCCCAGCGGCTGGCCAGCGGCGCATCCAGCATGGCCTGGAGGCGGCGCGCCTTCACGCCGTAGTTGGGCGAAACCATCACCGCGGCCGCGACCTCCTCGCCCCCCGCAAGCGCCAGCGTGAGCAACGTGCCTCCGGTGGAGCAGGATATGGCAAGGACTCGGTCCCCGAGGGCCCGCCCGATGGCCAGCGCCTCGGACAGGTCGGCGCGCCAGGCCGTCAGGCTGGCCTGCGCCATGGCCGCGCCATCCTGTCCGTGGCCAGTCAGGCGCATTCCGTAGAAGTTGGCGCCCAGTTCCTCGGCCACTCGTTCGGGATAGGGCGAAAGCTCCCGGCGGCTTGCGGAGAAGCCGTGGATGTAGACGACCGACCAAGGGGTGCGCTTCGGCCCCTCCGCCCAGCCGACCCGCTTCTCGCACCGGGGGCGGAGCGCATGCGCCCCGGCCTCCCGCTCGGCAAGCCAGCCATCGATCTCCGTAAGCGGCGGCAGGGTCACGAGACCTCCTCGACCGCCTGCGAGATGAGCTTGAGGCAGCGGGGCGAGGAGAAGCGGTGGTCGGCGTCCTTGACGAGCGTCAGCCGGATGTCCGGCCCGGTCACGTGATCGAGAAGGCGCGTCGCGGTTGCGGGAGGCACGTCGCGGTCGGCCGTGCCCTGGAGCATCCGAACGGGCATGGGCAGATGCAGGGGCGCGCGCAGCACGAGGTGATCCCGCCCATCCTCGATGAGCCCCCGCGTGATCGGATAAGGCGCGCCGTAGTCGGAGGGAACGTGAAGAACGCCTGTCTCGGACAGGTCCCGGCGCTGCGCCTCGGTGGCCTGGGCCCAGTAGCCGTCCTCGGTGAAGTCGGGGGCCGCTGCGATGGTCACGAGGCCCGCGATCCGTTCCGGCGCGCGACGCGCGAGGAGGAGCGAGATCCATCCGCCCATCGAGGAGCCCACCAGCACCACCGGCCCGGGCGCGAGGTCGAGCACCGCCTCGGCGTCCTCGGCCCAGCGGCCGATGGTGCCCTCCTCGAAGGTGCCTTCGCTCTGGCCGTGGCCCGAGTAGTCGAACCGGATGAAGGCGCGGCCATGGGCCTTGGCCCAGTCGTCGAGCCAGGCGGCCTTGGTCCCGGTCATGTCGGAGCGGAAGCCTCCCAGGAAGATCACGTGGGGCCCCTGCCCCGCCTGCCGCATGACGGCGAGGCGTCGGCCCTGGGGCGTGGCGATGGTCTCCATGGCGGGTCTCCTGCTTCGGCTCGGTTGCCATGGTGCGCGGGCCTTGACGCCTTCGCAAGCGGGGGGCAGAACCCCCGGACCCGCAACCGGGCGCAATCGTGGGCGCCAAACCGACGAGGAGCAGGCCATGGCCTCCATCTCCCTGACCTTTCCCGATGGCAACTCGCGCCAGTACGAAACGGGCGTGACGGCCGCGCAGGTCGCGCAGTCCATCGCCCCGTCGCTCGCCAAGGCCGCCGTCTCCGCCACCTTCGACGGCCAGCACTGGGATCTGGCCTGGCCCATCGAGCGGGACGGCGCGCTCGCCATCAAGACGCTCAAGGACGCCGAGGGGCTGGAGCTGATCCGGCACGACCTCGCCCATGTCATGGCGCGGGCGGTGCAGGCGCTCTGGCCCGATGTGAAGGTGACGATCGGCCCCGTGACCGAGACGGGCTGGTTCTACGACTTCGACCGCCGCGAGCCCTTCACCCCCGAGGACCTGGGGGCCATCGAGGCCGAGATGCGCCGCATCATCGGCGCGAAGGACCCGGTGCGGACCGAGGTCTGGGACCGCGCCCGCGCCATCGCCCACTACGAGGCGACGAACGAGCCCTTCAAGGTGGAGCTCATCAACCGCATCCCCGAGGGGCAGCCCATCCGGATGTACTGGCACGGCGACTGGCAGGACCTGTGCCGGGGGCCGCACCTGCAGAACACCGGGCAGCTTCCGGGCGACGCCTTCCGGCTCATGGGCGTGTCGGGGGCCTACTGGTTCGGTGACGTGAACCGGCCGCAGCTCCAGCGGATCACGGGGGTCGCGTTCCGCAACCGCGACGACCTCAAGGCGCACCTGACGATGCTGGAAGAGGCCGCCAAGCGCGACCACCGCAAGCTCGGGCGCGAGATGGAGCTCTTCCACATGCAGGAAGAGGCCCCGGGGATGGTGTTCTGGCACCCGAATGGCTGGACGCTCTATCGCACCCTCGAAGACTACATGCGGCGGCGGCTGCGCAAGGCGGGCTACCGGGAGATCCGCACGCCCCAGGTGCTCGACCGCGTCCTGTGGGAGAAGTCGGGTCACTGGGAAGCCTACCGCGAGAACATGTTCATCGTGGAGGTGGACGAGGAAGGGGCCAAGGAGAAGCGCATCAACGCGCTCAAGCCGATGAACTGCCCCTGCCACGTCCAAGTCTTCAACCAGGGCCTGAAGTCCTATCGTGACCTGCCCCTGCGGCTCGCGGAGTTTGGGTCGTGCCACCGCTACGAGTCGTCGGGCTCGATGCACGGGCTCATGCGCGTGCGCGGCTTCGTGCAGGATGACGCCCACATCTTCTGCACCGAGGACCAGATCGAGGCGGAATGCGCAGGCTTTCTGGAGCTGCTGACCTCGGTCTACCGCGACCTGGGCTTCCAGAAGTTCGACATCAAGCTGTCGACGAGGCCCGAGGTGCGGGTGGGCTCGGACGAGGTCTGGGACAAGGCTGAGGGCGCGTTGGAAAGCGCGATCAAGAAGGTCCGCAACGACTACGAGATCGCGCCCGGCGACGGGGCCTTCTACGGGCCCAAGCTCGACTTCAAGCTCACCGACGCCATCGGGCGCGAGTGGCAGTGCGGGACCTTCCAGGCCGACTTCAACCTGCCGGTCCGGCTCGACGCCGAGTACGTGGGCGAGGATGGGGCCAAGCACCGGCCTGTCATGCTCCACCGCGCGATCCTGGGCAGCTTCGAGCGGTTCATCGGCATCCTGATCGAGAACTACGCGGGCCGGTTCCCCTTCTGGCTCGCGCCACGGCAGGTGGTGGTCGCCTCCATCGTGTCGGACGCGGACGACTATGTCCGCGAGGTCACGGAGGCGCTGCAAGCGGCGGGCCTGCGCGCGGAGGCCGATACGCGGAACGAGAAGATCAACTACAAGGTCCGCGAGCATTCGGTCGGCAAGGTGCCGGTGATCCTGGCGCTGGGCATGAAGGAGGTCGAGGTGCGGACCGTGTCGATGCGCCGGCTCGGCGAGGACGGGCAGAAGGTGATGAGCCTGGGCGAGGCGATCACCCTGCTCGCGCAGGAGGCGAAGGCCCCCGATCAGCGGGGCTGAGCCGACCCTCACTTAATTGGGATCGCGCGCGGAACGATCCGCGCGCGGCGGCCGTTTGTCCGGCATCCCGTCCCACGGGAACGGGCAGGCGGCGAGGTCTCATGGCGAACCCCGAGAACGATCCCATCCTCTCCTCGACCGAGGAGGAGCGGCTCCGCGATGCGGTGCGGCTCCCTTCGGACGGGTTCATCGAACGTGTCGAGGAGCGGGCGGTCATCGCCAAGCGCGTCATCGACCAGGGGGGCGTACGCGTCTCCACGCGGACCGAGGTCAGCACCGAAACCCTTCGCGACATCCTTGATGACGTGACCGTCGAGGTGGAGCGCGTTCCAGTGGGCCGCTTCGTCGAGGCGGCCGAGGACCCGCGCCGCGAAGGCGACGTCACCATCCTGCCAGTTTACGAGGAGCGCCTCGTTGTCGAGAAGCGGCTGTTTCTCGTCGAGGAGGTCCATGTCCGCCGTCAGGCGCGGTCCCGCGAGGTCGAGATGCCCGTGGAGATCCGCCGCCAGGTGGCCGAAGTGGAACGCCTGCCCCCGTTGGACGAACTCAACCCATCGACAGACATCCATCCAGGAGCAACCCCAATGATGGACGACATGTACAACGGCACCCGAACCGTCACCGCGATGTTCGACAACTCCGCCGAGGCCGAGCGCGCCATCGCGCGGCTGCGGTCGGCGGGCATCCCGGACAGCCAGATCCGCCACACCCAGGGCTCCCAGTCGACGAGCACCTCGCAGTCGACGAGCACCACGGGTTCGTACGACTACAACGACACGACCTACCGCGACCAGCACAAGGGCTTCTTCGACTCGCTCGCGGACTTCTTCTTCCCCGAGGACGACCGCTACGCCTATGCCGAGGGCCTGACCCGCGGCTCGCACATGGTGGTGGTCTCGGGCTTTGACTCGTCGATGCACGACACCATCGTCGACATCCTCGACGACGAGGGCTCGGTCGACCTCGAGGCGCGCGAGAACGAGTGGCGGTCGTCGGGCTGGACGGGCTACGAGGGCGCCTCGGGCTACCGCGGCGACGGCGACATCTCGGGCACGAGCGGCATGGCGGGCGGCCATTCGGGCCAGTACGCGAGCGGCGCGGCCGGCATGAGCGCAGCGGCGACCGGCGTCGACATGAACACCCGCGGCACGATCTATGACGACGGGATGCAGGACCGCAGCACGCAGATGGCCGCCGACATGGGCCGTCGCAGCCAGGCCGACCTGGGCAGCCAGCAGGCGGGCTACGCCTCCTCGGGCTCCATGTCGCAGTCGACGGGCACCAGCGACGCCGCCTTCGGCTCCTCGGGCTACACCGGGCAGGAGTACAACGAGGACGGCACCGTCAAGGTCATCGAGGAGCGGCTGAACGTCGGCAAGCGTGAGGTCGAGGGCGGGCGCGTCCGCGTGCGCTCGTATGTCCGGGAGGTTCCGGTCGAGGCCGACGTCGACCTTCGGGCGACCCGCGTCCATGTCGAGCGCCGCCCGGTGGATCGCGCGGTGAACCCCGGCGACGTGGCCATGACCGACCAGGTCCTGGAGGCCCGCGAGCACATGGAGCAGCCCGTGGTCGCCAAGGAGGCCCGCGTGGTCGAGGAGATCGGCCTGCGGCAGGAGACCGAGGTGCAGCACCAGCACATCCAGGACACCGTGCGCAAGACCGAGGTCGAGATCGAGGACGAGCGCACCGGCGACCGCACCGGCCTGACGGGCGGCACGACCGGGACCGATCGCGACCGCTTCTGAGGCGGCTGCCTGATCTTTCGGCAGGCCCCGGGCGCCACGCGCCCGGGGCCGTTGCCATTGAGGGATCGCCACATTTTCGCCATCTCGACACGTTGCCCGGTCCGGCGGCTCGCCTAGATCATCCGCCAGGAGACCCGGCCGCGCGGCCGGAGGACGCGATGGAGAGACCGACTATGCCCAAGGGCACCGTGAAATGGTTCAACACGACGAAGGGCTATGGCTTCATCGCCCCTGAAGACGGTGGAAAGGACATCTTTGTTCACATCTCGGCGGTGGAGCAGTCGGGGCTGACCGGGCTGGCCGACAACCAGCCGATCGAATTCGACCTCATCAGCGGCCGCGACGGGCGGCAGATGGCGGGGAACCTGCGCAAGCCGTAGGAAGGGATCGAGTCTTCGCGGAGAACGGCCGGGGCGGTTGCTCCGGCCGTTTCCGCGTCGGGGGGTCCGGGCGGTCACGCCTGCGCCTGGGGGCACGCGGGCGTCGGACCCGGAGGCCGCGCCGGGGAGGCCGGTCCCAGGGCGCGGAGGGCGCGTCCACGACGCGCGGCGGCTGGCCGGGGCTCCGGGGGAGCTGTGCCAGTGGGGCGCGGCGTCCGACCGGAGGGGCGGGCCGCGCCTCGCGCGATCCCCGCCATCCTCCCGCCCCCCAAAGAGCCTCTCGCCCGGGGACGCCGGTCCCGGGCATGGACAGCATTCTGCCGAGCCGTCGCAGGCCGCCTGCCATCCCGAGGCGGCCCGGAGGGGAGCGGCCTTCCCGTGCCCTCCGTGCGCCGGCGCGGCCCTGCACCCGTGCGGGTGGTCCGGGGGCCGGCGTCGGGGCGGAGGGTGCCGCTCCTGATCTCGTGGAGAGGAGCGTCGCAGGCCGAGGTTAACGGGCCGTTACAGCACCGAACGGTGGTCCCCCGATTCGCGCAACAGGGGACCACCGCCGGAGGTCAGGCCCGGCGACGCAAGCGCAGGAGGCCGAGGCCGCCCAGCGCGCCGACCAGGAGCACGCCCGCCGCCGGGACCGGCACGGGGGCGATCTCGCCCGCCGCCACCGGGAGGCTGACCGAGTAGCCGCCATCCGGGACGTTGGGATCGACGCCCGCGGGCACGGTCAGGCCGTGGACCACGATCTCGCGCAGGTCGAGGGGGGTGATCCCGGCGATCGTCGAGATGTCGAAGGTGTTCGTGAAGTCGATGACGCCGCCCGGCGCGGTCGGGAACTGGCCGCCCGCATCGACGAGGTTGAGCAGCACCGGACCGTAGAAGGGCGCGCCCTCGCCCACCTCGACGAAGCCGTCGCCGTCCGTGTCGGCCGAGGGCGGCGGGACGACCGAGTCGATCGGGTTCCCGTTCTCGTCCGAGCGGCCGTGGATGTGCTGGATGTGGATGATGTCGGGCTCCAGCCCCCGGACCATGAGGTGCACGGTGAGCAGGTTGCCGTCGAGCGTCAGCTCGGCCCGGCCTCTTACGCCCGAGTCGTTGAGGGGCTTGAGGGTGGCGAAATAGCTGTCCGCGCCGATCGTGGCCGCGCCGGCGATCGCCGGCATCAGGCCGGCCATGGCGAGCGCCAAGGTCGTATGGGCAAGTGGTCTCACGGTTGGTTCCTCCCTTTTCGTGGCCGCAGGAGTGCGACGCTACGTCAAGTAGGTGAGTTGGGTCGTGAGTCACGGCTGGGTTGGGTGGATGGGGATCGAAGGGCGGATGCGTGGCCGTTCGGGACGCAAGGGCCTGTGTCCAAGGTGGTCGCATTGGCTGCGTGAACCGGCGCCAAGACGCTTAGCTTCGGGCCTTAGATTTGCTAGGTTCCTCTTTGCCAACTTTTTGAACTAGGCCAATTCTTTGCGAAGGTGCATTTTAAGACGCCCGAAGCGGCAATCACTTCGTTGAACCTTTGACGCCATGTGTTTTCATCATAATACGAGTAGAACTGCTTCGCATATAGGAAAACGTCAGCAAGCTGAATCAAGCGACTGTGGTGCGACTTTGCGAAGTGAACCGTGTCAATGATATTGCCTATCTTTCGGCCATTCCGCCACTGGGTTCCATCTTTCCTGTAAGCAGACAATGCGGCAACGGATGGGCCTATTGCGGGATCATCGAAGTCACCAAATATCATCCCCAAACTGCCCTGCTTCTTCAAAAATTCGTCAATCTGCTCCACAAGCATCATGAAAGCTACGCTTTCCGTCTCTTGGCGAACAACGTAGTTTTCCGGGTTGATCCTAATGAAAAAGCGAACCAGCCCTGGCGCTGCACATATCCCTAGAAGTCGCTCCAAGATCAATAAACGGTCTTCGAATTTACGCCCCTTGAATGCACCCTTGCCGAAGAAGATCTCCTTTCCGTGGAACTCCGTTCCGCGTTCCAGCTTGCGCGACTTGAACACATCGTCTGCTAGAACTCCTATCTGCTCCTCAAGATCCAGCACCAATTCTTCACGTACACCTATGCCGCCCAACCAGAACGACTTCTGGTTAGGCGGATGCAACTTAACCTCATCGTAGTAGAATAGAAACACTTCTACCCCCACACCCCCTCGAACTCCCTCCATTCCCCCTTACTCATGCCCGAGGTCTCCTGCGTGACCACCTCGCCGGCGAGCCTCCGCTTCAGGACCTCGACGCCGCGGGCGGAGAGCGTCGTGCCGCCGAGGCGGAAGTCGGCGAAGGCCTTCCAGGCGAAGGGGACCCAGTCCTCGGTGATGCGGCCGATGGCGTCGGCGTAGACGCGGATCTCGTACTGGGCGTGCGAATCGGCGCGCAGGCGGATGAAGTTGAACAGGTTGTGCAGGTTCGTCTTCCAGTACCACTGGGTGTAGACGTTCATGGGCAGGTTCATCCGCGCGAGTTCCCGCGCGAGGCCCTGCTGCCCCTCCTGCGAGATCATCGATTCGTAGTGGTCGTAGGCCTGCGTCGCGTCCTCGCGCAGCCAGCCCAGGACACGCTGGGCCTCGTCGTCGGACAGCGTCTCGCCCCTGCCCTGGTTGTTGACCGAGGACTGGGCGGCCAGGGCCTCGGGCGCGGGGATGTAGAACTCCCGATCCAGGATCGAGTAGCGGGCGCTGTATTCGTTGACGGAGGCCGTGCGGTGGCGGATCCACTGGCGCGCGACGAAGACGGGCAGCTTCACGTGGAGCTTGATCTCGCACATCTCGAAGGGGGTCGAGTGCCAGTGGCGCATGAGGTAGCGGATCAGGCCCTCGTCGGTCTGCACGGACTTGGTGCCCTTGCCGTAGCTGACGCGGGCGGCCTGACAGATGGCGGCGTCGTCGCCCATGTAGTCCACGACGCGGACGAAGCCGTGGTCGAGCACCGGGTGGACGAGGTGGAGGTGGCGCTCCATGCCGTCCGCGACGGGGCGGAGCGTGGGGCGGGGCGCGTCGCGGAGGGCCGCGATCTCGGCCTCCTGCTCGGGCGTGAGGGGCATGGCGGTCTCCTGGCCTGGGTGCGCCTCGTCATAGGGCCGCCCATGGGTCAAGGGAAAGACGTGGCGCGGGCGTGACACCCGCAGCCTTGCCGCCGGGGCGCGGTTGACCCATGGGCGGGTTTGCGGCGACGCTGCGCCGGACGACCCCCTGCAACGGACAGGCCCCTGTGATGAACCGCTCCCTTCTCGTGCTGGGCCTGCTGGCCAGCCTGTCTGCCTGCAGCGACGGGCAGCCCTTCGAGTTCGGCAATCCGACGGAGCCCGTCCCCGGCCCCGAGGACCCGACAGACAACGGGGTGCCGGAGGATATCCGCGGCAACCTGAACGGGGCGACCTACACGCCGCCCTCGGGGGACGACAACGGGCGGCTGGTGGTCGAGATCGCGTCGCTGGACACGACGCCGGTCGAGGCGGCGTACCGGCGCCGTACCGTCCTGGACGTGTGCGACGACGGCGCCTGCTCCGACGGGGAGGCGGTCGAGGACGGCTACGTCGCCTACACGATGCAGGAGGACCCGCTGGACCGCTTCTTCATCGGCCTCGCGCGGCAGAGCCGGGACGGATCGGTCGAAGGCACGGTCGTGGTCGATGGCGGCCAGTTCAACACCTATTTCGGCGGCGTGAACTATGGCCGGAACGGCGCCTATTCGCCCCATGTGCCCGACCAGCCGGACAATGGGCTGGTCAGCTACGCCGGGGCCTATGTGGGGATGCTCAACGGCCCCGTACCACGCCCGAACGAGGCCCTGGATGTCCCGGCGGGGACGGACCCCGCCCTGTTGCCGGGTCAGGCGATCCGGGTCCAAGGCGACGTGTTCCTGAATGCCGACTTTGCCGATAATGCCGTGAACGGTGCCATCTACAACCGCGAGGCTGTCGATGCTTTGCCGGGTGACCTCACGCTCAAGGATCTTGCCCTGACGCCCGCCGACATCGGCGAGAATGGTCGCTTTGAGGGTCAGGTCGAGCCGGACAACGAGATCGGCACTGCCATCGGCAGCTATGGCGGGGTCTTCGGTGGGACCGGCGCGACGGCGGTGGCCGGCGGCGTGCGCCTGGAAGGCGACTTCATCGCCGAGGTCGAGAACGAGCAGGAGTATGGCCTCTTCGTCCTGGACAGATGCGGAGAGCAGAGCACAGCCGACGTCTGCAACCGGGTCGAGCCGGACGTTGAGAATTAAGACTCTCGCCGCCGTTCTCGCCCTCGCTTGGGGCGGCATGGCGGCGGCACAGCCAGCCCGGCTGGACATGACCCTGCCCGAGGCGCGCGCGATCGCACGGCAGGCGGTGCTGTCGGGCGACGCCGCCCTGGCGCGCGAGATCGCGGCGGGGCTGCTGGCCGGGAATCCGGACGACCGGGCCGCGCTGGTGGTGCTGGCCTCCGCCGAGCCGGCGCTGGGGCGCCCGGCGCAAGGCCGGCTGGCGGCCGCGCGGGCTTGGCGGCTGTCGCGTACGGACGCCCAGCGGCACGAGGCGGCACGGCTGGCGGCGGCGGCTGCGCTGGCCGAGAGGCGGTTCTTCCTGGCCGAGTTCTGGCTGCGGCGCGCGCTCAACGTGGCGCCCGACGCCGAGCAGGAGGCGCGCACGCGACGCGATGCCGGCCGGGTGAGGACGCTGAACCCTTGGCGGGTGGACGTGGAGTTGTCCTTCGCCCCGTCCGACAACGTGAACGGCGGGTCGGAATCGGCCTTCAATCTGGTCGATGGCCTGCCCTTCGTGGGGGTCATCAGCGTCGATGGGCGCGCTCTGGCGGGCTATGAGGGCACGCTCGACCTGCGGGTGAGCCGGCGCCTGTCGGAAAGCGAGCGGCAGCGCACGGTCCTGTCGGTGCGCGCCTATGCCCGGGGCGTGGCCCTGTCACAGGAAGCGAAGGACCTAATCGAGCAGGAGACGGACCCTGGCGACCCGCCGATCACGGGGGCGGACTTCGCGTTCCGCTCGGTCGAGCTGCGGCTGCGGCAGGACCGGGCGCTCGCGGGCGCGCGGGTGGGGGCCGACCTGTCGCTGGGCTCCACCTGGTCGGGGGACGAGCTTTACCGGCGGACGCTGCGGCTGGCGGGCGACGCGAGCCGGCCGCTGGGCGAAGGGCGGCAGGTCCGCGTCTCGGGCTTCGTCGAGCCGCGCTGGGACGACGACGGAGACCGGGCCGAGCTGCGTCTGGGGGCCGAAGGCGCCTGGAGCACGCGCGCCTTCGGGCGGGACCGGCTGACCCTGGCGCTGTCGCGGGGCCAGGTGCGCAGCGACAACGTCAACGCCGCCCAGACCTCGTGGGGGGCACGGGCGAGCTATGACCTGGGCCGCGCCGTCGGACCGGCGCGGCTGGGGGTGGACGTCCGGGCGCTCTGGTCGGATTACGAGGATTATGCCGTGGTCTTCCCGGTGCCGGGCGGGCGGCAGGACCGGACGCTGTCGGTCACGCTGGAGGCCGCCTTCGCCGCCTGGGACTACGCGGGCTTCATCCCGGTCGCGACGCTGGAGGCCAGCCGCACCGAAAGCAACGTCGGCCGGTTCGACAGCGACAACCTGGGCCTGGGCGTCGCCATCCGCTCGACCTTCTGACGGGGCTGGCGCGGCGCCGGGGCGCTGCTACCTTCGCCCTCGCAAAGGAGGGACGGCATGACGATCCGTTATCTGCATACGATGGTCCGGGTTCTGGACCTGGAAAAATCCATGGCATTCTTCGAGAAGCTGGGCCTGAAGGAGGTCCGGCGCATCGACAACGAGGGCGGGCGCTTCAGCCTCGTCTTCATGGCGCCTCCGGGGCAGGAGGAATGCCCGGTGGAGCTGACCTGGAACTGGGACGGCGACGAGGGCCTGCCGTCGGATTCGCGGCATTTCGGGCACCTCGCCTACGAGGTCGACGACATCTACGCGATGTGCCAGTCGCTGATGGACTCGGGCATCACCATCAACCGGCCGCCGCGCGACGGGCACATGGCCTTTGTGCGCTCGCCGGACAACGTGTCGGTGGAGCTGCTCCAGAAGGGCGGGCGCAAGGAGCCGGCCGAGCCCTGGGCCTCGATGCCCAACACGGGCCACTGGTGAGGCTCGTCCCCCCTGCCCTGCTGGCCGCGTCGGCCCTGGCGGGGCCGGCGGGGGCGGACGGATGCCGGCTGGCGCTGGTGCTGGCCATCGACGTCTCCTCCTCGGTGGATGCCGAGGAGGACCGTCTCCAGCGCGAGGGGCTGGCGCGGGCTTTGCTGGCGCCAGAGGTCGTGCGGGCGTTCCTTGCCGGCGATCCGGTGGCGCTCCATGCCTTCGAATGGTCGGGGCAGCGGACGCAGGTGCCGTTCTGGCCCGGCTGGGTGATGGTCGAGGACGAGCCCACGCTGGAGCGGCTGGCCGCGACCATCGCCGGGAGCCCGCGCAGCACGGACGAGCTGCCCACCGCGGTCGGCGCGGCGCTGGCGCGGGGGGCCATCGCGCTGCGCGACGGGCCGGACTGCCGGGCGCGGACCATCGACGTCGCGGGGGACGGCTTCCACAACGAAGGCTTCGGGCCCGACCTTGCCTATCGGGAGTTCCCCTTCACGGGCGTGACCGTCAACGCGCTGGTCATCGGCGGGTCCGATTTCGAGGCGGAGCTGGTCCGCTGGTTCGAGGCGGAAGTCATGCGGGGACCGGGCGCCTTTGTCGAGGTGGCGGAGGGCTATGGCGACTACGCGCGGGCGATGGAGCGCAAGCTCTTGCGGGAGCTGGGGCTGCCCGCGGTGAGCGGGACGCCCGAGGGCGACGACGCGGGCTAGTAGATGTAGCGGATCTGGTCGGTCCAGTAGCGCTCCATCCGGCGCAGCGCGCGCGTGATCTCGTCCATGGCGTCGGCGTCGAGGATGGCGCGGGAAGTCAGCCCCTCGGCATGGGTGGCGAAGAGGCGGGCCACCACCTCGCGCAGCTTGCGGCCCTTGTCGGTCAGGCGCACGCGGACGGAACGGCGGTCGATCTCGCTGCGCTGGTGATGGAGGTAGCCCAGCTCCACCAGCTTCTTGAGGTTGTAGCTGACGTTCGAGCCCTGGTAGTAGCCGCGGGTCTTGAGCTCGCCGGCCGTCACCTCGTGGTCGGCGACGTGGAAGATCAGGAGCGCCTGCACGGGGTTCACGTCCAGGATGTGCAGCCGCTCGAACTCGTCCTTGATGACGTCGAGGAGGAGGCGGTGAAGACGCTCCACCAGCGTGAGGGCGTCGAGGTAGCTGCGCATGAAGGCCGCATCCCGCGCGGGCAGCGGCGAATCAACGGGGGTCCGGGCGTTCATGGCAGGCTCCGATCTGGCGCATCTGCGTCAGCTTGCCGGGAAAATCGCCAAGATCGGGTTAAGCAACCGCGCCCGAATGCCTCGAATTCGAGCGATTCAGTCAGGGCGCGTGAGGCCCACGGCGCCCGCGCGGATGCGGTCGATCAGGGGCGCGAAGCGGGGCGGCGTGGGCGCCGAGCCGATGATCCAGGCGAGGAGGTCGTGGTCGTTCTCGGCCAGCATCGCTTCGTAAAGGTCGAGATCGGCGGGCGGCATGGCCGCCAGCTCGCGCCCGGCGAAGTCGCGCAGGATCAGGTCCATCTCGCGGATGCCGCGCCACATGGAGCGGGTCTTCAGGCGGCCGAGCCGCGCCTCGTGCGTCTCTGTCATGGCTCGCCCCCCTTGGCGCTTGTGAGTGGCCGGACCGGGGCCTAAAGGCGGATGGATCCCCTGCCCGAGAGATGCCCCGATGCCCTTCCTGTCCGCCACGCTCGACCGCGTCAAGCCGTCCCCGACCATCGCCGTCACCACCCGCGCGCAGGAGCTGAAGGCCATGGGCCGCGACGTGATCGGGCTGGGCGCGGGCGAGCCCGACTTCGACACGCCGGAGAACATCCGCGAGGCGGGCATTCGCGCCATCCGGGAAGGAAAGACCCGCTACACGGCGGTGGACGGCATCCCGGAGCTGAAGCGCGCGATCTGCCAGAAGTTCGACCGCGAGAACGGGCTCGTGTACCAGCCGGCGCAGGTCACGGTGGGCACGGGCGGCAAGCAGGTGCTCTACAACGCGCTGATGGCGACGCTGAACCTGGGCGACGAGGTCATCATCCCCGCGCCCTACTGGGTGAGCTATCCCGACATGGTGCTGCTGGCCGGGGGCGTGCCGGTCTTCGTGGCCGCGGGGCCCGAGGCGGGGTTCAAGATCACGCCGGAGCAGCTGGAGGCCGCGATCACGCCGCGCACCAAGTGGCTGATCTTCAACTCGCCGTCCAATCCCACGGGCGCGGGCTACACCGCCGCCGAGATCAAGGGACTGACGGACGTGCTGCTGCGCCACCCGCAGGTCTGGGTGATGGCGGACGACATGTACGAGCATCTGGTCTTCGACGACTTCCGCTTTGCCACGCCGGCGCAGGTGGAGCCCGCGCTCTACGAGCGGACGCTGACCGTGAACGGGGTCAGCAAGGCCTATGCGATGACGGGCTGGCGGATCGGCTATGCCGCCGGGCCGGTGCCGCTGATCCGCGCCATGGGCAAGATCCAGTCGCAGAGCACGTCGAACCCCTGCTCGATCAGCCAATGGGCCGCCGTGGAGGCGCTGACGGGGCCGCAGGACTTCCTCGGCCCCAACCGCGCGCTGTTCCAGGGGCGGCGCGACCTGGTCGTGGGGATGCTGAACGAGGCGGCGGGCGTCCGCTGCCCCAAGCCCGAGGGCGCCTTCTACGTCTATCCCGACATCTCGGGCTGCATCGGCAAGGTGAGCCGGGGCGGCACGGCGATCGAGACGGACGAGGACTTCGCCACCGCCCTTCTCGACGAGACGGGGGTGGCGGTGGTGTTCGGCGCGGCCTTCGGGCTGAGCCCCGCCTTCCGGGTGAGCTATGCCACCTCGGACGCCCAGTTGCGCGAGGCCTGCGCGCGCATCCAGGACTTCTGCGCCGGACTCGGCTGAGGCCCGGCAAGGAACCCGCGACGGGCGGGGCCGGTTGAGGCCCCGTCCGACACCGGGGGAGGATCCGCCCTTTGCCGACAGGGCCCGCGACCCCCTCGACCGCCACCGGCAACCGCGCCTATGCGGTGGACCTGATGCGGGCCTTCGGGGGCGCCATCCTCTTCGCCTTCCCCCTCGTGATGACGATGGAGATGTGGTGGCTGGGGTTCTACATGGACCGGCTGCGGCTTTTGCTGTTCCTGGCGCTGAACCTCGTGCTGCTGCTGGGCCTGTCCTACTACGCGGGCTTTCGCACCGCCTTCGACCTCAAGGAGGACGCGCTCGACGCCTTCGCGGCCGCCGGGGTGGGCGTCCTCGCGGCGGCGGCGATGCTGGCGGCCTTCGGGCTGATCGGGCCGGGCATGGGCTGGGACGAGCTGCTGGGCAAGGTGGCGGTCCAGTCGGTCCCGGCCAGCGTCGGCGCCATGGCCGCGCGGCGCCAGTTGGGCGACGATGACGGGGGCGAGGCCCCGCCCAGCTACCAGGGACAGCTTGTCCTGATGCTGGCGGGGGCGTTGTTCCTGGCCTTCAACGTCGCGCCCACGGAGGAGATGGTCCTGATCGCCCTGCAGATGGAGCCCTGGCAGGGGATGCTGCTGGTGGGCCTGTCGGTCGCGGTGCTGCACGCCTTTGTCTATTCGCTCGACTTCTCGGGGCAGGAGAGGCTGCCGGGAGATGGCGGCTTCAGGCGGAGCTTCTTCGGCTTCAGCGTCGCGGGCTACGGCATCGCGGTGCTGGTGAGCCTTTACGTGCTCTGGACTTTCGGGCGGACGGACGGGACGGAGCCCGGCCTCGTGGCGATGATGACGGTGGTGCTGGGCTTTCCGGCGGCGCTGGGGGCCGCGCTGGCGCGGCTCGTGGTCTGAGGGCGCGGGATGGACGGGCGGGAGGATGGGCCGGAGCGGGACGAGGAGCCGTCGGGCACGCCCGCGCTGGAATGGATCGCCGCCGGGGTCGGCGCGGGGCTGACGCTGGGGCTGCTGGCCTTCCTGGGATGGCAGGCCTGGCTGCGGACCGACGAGCCGCCGGTAATCGTCGTGGCCGAAGGGGCGGTGACGGAAGCGGCGGAAGGCTTCGTGGTCGAGGTGACGGCGGTGAACCTGGCGGCCGCGACGGCGGCGGCGGTGGAGATCGAGGGCGTGCTGCGCCGGGACGGAACGGCGGTCGAGACCAGCCGGGTCACGCTCGACCACGTGCCCGGCCGGTCGGAGCGGCGGGCGGGGCTCTACTTCGCGCAGGACCCGCGCCGATACGACCTCGACCTGAGGGCGCTGGGCTTCGCGGAGCCCTAGGCCCGGCGGCGGCGGAGCAGGCCGCGGGCGACGCGGTACAGGTAGAGGCCCACGATCAGGACGACGACGAGAGTCGAGACGGGGTTCACCCAGTGCTCGACCGCCGCGTAGTTGTCCTCCAGCAGGTAGCCCGCCCCGGCCAGGAGCGCGATCCAGATGGCGCTGCCGGCGGCCGTGTAGGCCAGGAAGGACGGGAAGGACATTCCGGACAGCCCGGCGGGGACCGAGATCAGCGTCCGCGCCGTCGGCACGAGGCGGCCGAGGAACACGGCCGCCGGCCCGTAGCGGTGGAACCAGTCCATGGCGTCGATGGCCTCCTCGCGCGACATGGTGAGCCAGACGCCGTGGCGGTCGAGGAAGCGCAGGAAACGCTCGCGTCCCCAGAGGCGCGCGAGGGCGTACCAGAAGAGCGTGCCCAGGACCGAGCCCAGCGTGGCGACGATCAGGAGGCCGGTGAGGCTGAAGGTCCCCTCGGCCGCCTTGAAGCCCGCGAGGGGGACGATCAGCTCGGAGGGGATCGGGGGGAAGACGTTTTCCAGGATCATGAGGAGGCCCACCGCGAGGAGGCCCCCCTGCTCGATCCAGCCGGTGATGAAGTCGAACATTCTAGGCGTGCAGTCCTGAAAGGGGGCGCGAGGCGCGGCGCCAGAACCGTGCCATGAGAAGCGCGGAGGCCGCAACGAGGGACGTCACCAGCCCCAGCCAGACGCCCGAGGCGCCCCAGCCCAGGACGAAGCCCAGGAGATAGGCCACCGGAAGCCCGAGGGCCCAGTAGGAGAGCGCGGCGAGCACCATCGGCACGGTCGTGTCCTGCAATCCCCGCAAGAGGCCCATGGCGAGGACCTGCATCCCGTCGAAGACCTGGAAGAGGGCGGCGAAGGCGAGGAGGCCCACGCCCAGCGCCAGCACCTGCGGCGCGGCAGGGTCGGCGGCGTCGAGGAAGAGCGACAGGAGCGGCCCCGGCACGAGGAGGAACACGAGCGAGGCCAGCGCCGCGAAGCCCGCGGAGAGCGCGATGGCGACGAGCGCGCCCTGGCGCAGCCCCTCGCGGTCGGCCCGGCCCAGCGCCTGCCCCGCCCGCACGGTCACGGCCTGGCTGAGGCCGAGGTGGAGCATGAAGGTGGCCGAAGCCATCTGGAGCGCCACGCCGTGCGCGGCCAGCGCGATCTCGCCCAGCCAGCCCATCAGGACGGAGGAGCCGGCGAAGAGCCCGACCTCGGCCAGGAGCTGCCCGCCGATGGGCCAGCCCAGGCGGTAGACGCGCCCCATCGCCGCCCAGTCCGGGACCCACCAGCGCTGGAGGAGCCGGTAGTCGGGCAGCCAGCCCAGCGCATAGGCCCAGAGGATCGCCGCCGTCAGCGTCTGCGTGCCCAGCGCCGCCCAGGCCGCGCCCTCGATCCCCATCTCGGGCAGGCCCCAGGCGCCGAAGATCAGCCCGTAGCCCAGGACGGCGTTGAGGAGCGCCGCGGCGACGGTCGACCACATCAGCACCCCGGCCCGCTCCAGCGCCGAGAGGAACGAGCGCAGGACGGCGATCATCATCGTCGGGAAGATGCCCCAGCCCGCGATGGCGAGGTAGCGCCCCGCGAGGTCGGCGATGGCGGGCTCCTGCCCCAGATGCGAGAAGATCAGCCCGGACCAGAGCAGGACCGGAAGGAACAGCGCCGCGTAGCCCATGGACAGCCACAGCCCCATCCGGGTGACGCGGCGCACCTCGCGCAGGTCGCCCGCCTCGCGCGCGGTGGCGGCGAGCGGCATGACGGCGATGCCGAAGCCCGAGCCCATCAGGAAGACGATGTACCAGAGCGACGAGGCCAGCGTGATGGCCGCGAGCTCGGTCACGCCGTACCAGCCCATCAGCACGATGTCCGTGAGATGGATGGCGAAGCCCGCGAGGTTGGAGCCGATGAGCGGCACCGCGAGGCCGATGAGGCCACGCGCATGGCCGCCCCAGCCCGAACGGGCCGGCGTGAAGGCAGGAACCTGGGTCATGGCGCCGCACTTAGGCCGGAGCGGCGCCAGAATCCAGCGCAGCGGTCAGCGAACGGTCAGATCGGCGCCGAATCGTGCAGCGCGCGAACGTCGTGGCCGTTCAGGGCGGCCATCTCTTCGGGGCTGGGCCGCTGCCAGAGGCTTTCGATGAAGTCGAACATCGGGCGGGTGACGGTGACACGGTAGGTCTCGCCCTGGGCGGCGTTGCGCGCCTCGACGCGGCGCCAGCGCTCCTCGGGACCGGGGTCGAGAAGGTGGAGGCGCAGGTCGAGGCCGGCCTCGCGCGCGGCCTGCGCGGCGCGGGCGCGCTGGTCGGCCCGCAGGAAGCTGAGGTCGAGCACGACGGGCAGGCCCCGGCGGGCGCAGGCGACGGCGGTCCTGAGGATCTGCGCCTCGCAGCGGGCGACGCGCTCGGCGATCCAGGGCCATTGCGGCGGCTGGGGCGCGTCGGGGCCGAAGAGCGTCACCATCCAGTCATCGATGGACAGATGGAGCGCGCCCAGCTCCTCGCAGAGCCGGAGCGCGTGGGTGGTCTTGCCGGCGCCCGCCGCGCCGCAGACGAGGTGGAGAGTGGTCACTCGGGGGGCCTTCGATGGTGCGGGGGCCGCAGCCCCCGGACGGGTCAGGGCAGGTCGCGCCAGCCGTGGCTGGGGGCGTAATTCAGGAGCCGCTTGGCCTTGGCGTTGCTGTAGAACGTCTCGTGCTCGCCCAGGGGACGCTTGAGGGGGACGCCCTTGTAGAAGCGGTCGATGACCTCGGCCGAGGGCATCCCGACGGACGAGTCGTCGTTGGAGACATTGAAGACCTGATAGCCCAGCCCGTCCGTTCTCAGGCAGCGGTCCACCATGTGGCCGAGGTCGCGCGCGTCGATGTAGGCGAAGATGTTGCGGCGGCGGACCTCGGGCGTCTCGCGCCAGGCCTTGGCGTGGCCCAGGTATTCGTGCGGCTCGATGACGTTGTTGATGCGGAGCGCGTAGATGTCGAAGCCGGTGCGGGCCTGGAAGCTGCGGGCCGTCGCCTCGTTGCAGACCTTGGACATGGCGTAGCTGTCCTGGGGCACCGTGGGGTGCTCCTCGTCCACGGGGATGTAGTCGGGGCGGATCTCTCCTTGCGCGAAGCAGACGCCGTAGGTCGTCTCGCTCGAGGCGATGATGATCTTCCTGATGCCGAGCTTGGTGGCCGCGTCGAGAATGTTGAAGGTCGAGAGGACGTTGACGCGATAAGTCTCGCTGTCCGCGGTCAGGAACATCGAGGGGATGGCCGCGAAGTGGACGACCGCGTCGTAGGGCGCGGGGGGCTCGTCCAGTTCGGCTCCGGAGGCGGGCGAGGCCATGGCATTGAAGACCTGATGGCCGTCGGTGAGGTCCACCCGGAGGTCGGGGACGTTCGGATGGTTGAGCTTCACGAGATCGATATTGGTGACGCGGTGGCCCTGCTCGACCAGATGAGGGATGGCGTGGCGGCCGGCCTTGCCGGCGCCCCCGGTGAAGAAGACGCGCATGTGTTCCTCCTTTGTCGCGGCGGAGTGAAGCCTGCCCGGTCCCGGCTTTCAAGGCCGCGCGGGGCGCACTAGCAAGGAGATCGGAACAGGAGGCCCCGTCCATGCCCGTGCTCTACGGTTCTTATCGCAGCCGCGCGACCCGCAACCTTTGGCTCGCGGGCGAGATCGGGCTGGAACTGGAGTTGAGGCAGGTGTGGCAGGCGTACCGGCTCGACAAGCCCGACGCGCCCGACGCGCCGTTCAATACGCGGTCGCGCGGGTTCCTGTCGCTGTCGCCCATGGGGGCGATTCCCGTGCTGGTGGACGGCGATCTGGTGCTGGCCGAGTCGCTGGCGATCAACCTGTATCTCGCGCGCCGCTACGGCGGCGACCTGGGGCCGCGCGACGAGGCGGAGAACGCGCTGATGACCCAGTGGACCCTGTTCGCCGCGACGGCGATGGAAGGGCCGGGGCTGGCCATCCAGAACGTCCACACCTATGGCCGGGCCGACAGCGAGGCGGGGCGTGGCGAGATCGCCGACAAGGTCGAAGCGCTGGGCCGGCCGCTGCGGGTGCTGGAGGGACACCTGGGGCGCGACGGCCACATGGTGGGCGGGCGCTTCACGGTCGCCGACATCAACGTGGCCGAGATCCTGCGCTATGCCCAGAGCCACGAGCCGCTCCTGGCCGAGTATCCGGCGGTTGACGGATGGCTGCGGGCCTGTCAGGCCCGGCCGGCCTTCCGGGCCATGTGGGACCGGCGCGCGGCCGAGCCCATGTGGCTCTGACGCCTGCGGCACCGAGAACGTTGCGAAAAGGGACGGAAATGACTAGTTGGGAAGAACACAACGAGAACATGACGCCCATGCCCGACGATCTCCTGGCTGCCGCCGACACCTATGACGCCTCCTCGATCGAGGTGCTGGAAGGGCTCGAGCCCGTCCGCAAGCGCCCCGGCATGTATATCGGGGGCACGGACGAGCACGCGCTCCACCACCTCGTGGCCGAGATCCTCGACAACTCCATGGACGAGGCGGTGGCGGGGCATGCCAACCGCATCGAGGTGGAACTGCTGGCGGACGGCTCGATCACGATCCGCGACAACGGGCGCGGCATGCCCATCGACCCGCATCCCAAGTTCCCCGGCAAGAGCGCGCTGGAGGTGATCCACTGCACCCTGCACGCAGGGGGCAAGTTCTCGGGCAAGGCCTACGAGACGAGCGGAGGCCTGCACGGCGTGGGCGCGTCCGTGGTGAACGCGCTGTCGGACAGCCTCGTCGTGCAGGTGGCGCGGAACAAGGTGCTCTACGAGCAGCGCTTCTCGCGCGGGATTCCGCTGGAGCCGTTGCAGGTGCTGGGGGCGGCGCCGAACCGGCGGGGGACGTCGTCCACGTTCCACCCGGATGCGGAAATCTTCGGGCATCACAAGCTGCGGCCGTCGCGGCTGTTCAAGATGGTGCGGTCCAAGGCCTACCTGTTCTCGGGCGTCGAGATCCGCTGGAGGTCCGAGATCGAGGAAGGCGACACGCCGACGGAGGCGACGTTCCGCTTCCCCGGCGGCCTGTCGGATTACCTGACCGAGACGCTTGGCGGCGCCAGCACCTATGCCGAGAAGCCCTTCGCGGGCCTCGTGTCGTTCCAGGAGAAGTTCGGCGTTCCGGGCAAGGTGGAATGGGCGGTCAACTGGACGCCCGCGCGGGACGGCTTCATCCAGTCCTACTGCAACACGATCCCGACTCCCGAGGGCGGCACGCACGAGACGGGCTTCTGGGCGGCGATCCTGAAGGGCCTCAAGGCCTATGGGGAGTTGGCCAAGAACCGCAAGGCGCAGGAGATCACGCGCGAGGACCTGCTGACGGGCGGCTGCGCGCTGGTGTCCTGCTTCATCCGCGAGCCGGAGTTCGTGGGCCAGACCAAGGACCGGCTGGCGACCACGGACGCCGCGCGGCTGGTCGAGGGCGCGGTGCGCGACCACTTCGACCACTGGCTGGCGGCGAACACCAAGTCGGCGGGAGCGATCCTCGATTTCCTGATCCTGCGGGCCGAGGAGCGGCTGCGCCGGCGGCAGGAGAAGGAGACGGCGCGCAAGTCGGCCACGCGCAAGCTGCGGCTGCCCGGCAAGCTCGTGGACTGCTCGGCCACGGCGCGGGACGGGACGGAGCTGTTCATCGTCGAGGGCGACTCGGCGGGCGGCAGTGCCAAGATGGCGCGGGACCGGCGGACGCAGGCGCTGCTGCCGCTGCGGGGCAAGATCCTGAACGTGCTGGGGGCGGCGTCCTCCAAGCTCGGCAGCAACCAGGAGATCGCGGACCTCGCGCAGGCGCTGGGCGTGGGACTGGGGTCGAAGTTCAACATCGACGACCTGCGCTACGACAAGGTCATCATCATGACCGACGCCGACGTGGACGGGGCGCACATCGCGTCGCTTCTGATGACGTTCTTCTTCACGCAGATGCGGCCCCTGATCGACAAGGGGCACCTGTATCTGGCCTGCCCGCCGCTCTACCGGCTCACGCAGGGCCAGAAGCGGCTTTATGTGGCCGACGACGCCGAGAAGGCGAAGTGGATGGCCAAGGGCATCGGCAGCAAGGGCAAGATCGACGTCCAGCGCTTCAAGGGCTTGGGCGAGATGGACGCCAAGGACCTCAAGGACACGACCATGGACCCCGCGACGCGGCGGCTGATCCGGGTGTCCTTGCAGGACGACGAGCCGGGCGAGACCGAGGACCTCGTGGAGCGCCTGATGGGCAAGAAGCCGGAGATGCGGTTCCAGTTCATCCAGGAGAACGCAAGGTTTGTGGAAGAGCTGGATGTTTGAGGGAGCTAGAAGATAGTGGCAACATGAGTGGTGCGTTGTTGCGTTCCAAGGCAGAAAAAGTGAACTTTGCTATTACTTCGGATTGAAGCCACCACCAGAGACTATCCTAATGTTTCGGCCGAAACCCGAGATCAAATGCGTGAGTTCGATCTCTCGCTTCGTATGCTTGGGTTTCGGCTCCGCTTTGGCTGCCGCGACAGACATTCCCTTTCCTCTATGCGGCCTCTTTCCTTTTGAGACTACGCAGTCAGCAGAGCGACTGAAATCTGGTCGGCCAGCGATGACCCAAGCCAGAACAGCTCTCTCAAAGCGAGTCTTTGCTCCGATCCTACTTCGATAAATGCTAATTAGTCTCGACTGACCTAGGTTCTCGGGAGGGATGCTTCCATCCAAGAGGCGGCTCAATCGTAGGGCGTAAGGTTGGAGTAGGTGTACCTGTTGTAGATTCATGCCCTTATGTTCTACTAAGGTTCCTCGAAGTCAATGCCCTTCGACATTGTGCTGCATACCGCCTAAGCACAACGAACTCGGCCCATGCGGGTAGCGGTCCTTCCCTGAGGCAACTGCGGAGTTGTTTGCGTTTAAGCAATAGGTTGAACAGTATAGCAGTGCTTAAGCTGTCAGCCTGATCGCCCTGTTGGGACTCGTCTTCTCAGAACACCCGTTCCACCGGCATCCCCAGCGCCATGCGCCCGGTGTACTCCGCCTGAGGCCCCGGCTGCATCGGGTGGAACCGGGCGCCCTGGAGGTCACGGAACCTCCGCTCTAGGCCGGCCTTGCGGTGGAAGCCTGCGCCGCCGGCGGCCTCCAGCGCCAGTTCGCCCACGGCCAGCGCATGGCGGGCGGCGAGCGTGCGGCCCATCATGATCCGGTTCACCGTGTCGGCGGAGGGGGCGTTCTCGGCCACCACCGCCAGCATCCCCCCGACCGCGAGGCGCGCGGCCATGAGCTCGGTGTCGAGGCGGCCCACGGCCGTGATCGTGTGGGGCGTGGGCTTGCGGGCGGCGAGGGCCACGGCGATGTCGCGGGCGGCCTCGGCGACGCCCAGGTAGGCCGAGTAGATCAGCGGGAAGGCGATGGTGGCGACGACCTGAAACATCGGGTGCCACTCGCCCGCGCGGCGGCGGAGCGAGACGGCCCCCGCCGGGACCACGTGGCCGTCGATCAGCACGTCGTGCGAGCCCGTGCCACGCATCCCCAGCGCGCGCCATGTGTCGAGCACCTGCACCTGCGGCGAGGCCAGCGGCACGGCGAAGTGCAGGACCTCGCCGGGGCCAGTCTCGTCGCCCTTCAGGACCGCGCCGGTCATCAGGAGGTCGCCCACCGGCGAGGCCGAGGAGAAGGCCTTGCGGGCGTGGATGCGGTAGCCGTCCTCGACCGGCACCGCTTCGCCGCTGCCGCCAACCCAGTCGGCACCGCCGGTCGAGACGAGGACGAGACGTTCGGCCGCGACGCGCTTGAGCAGCGGCTCGACGGCGGCGACCTGCTGGTGGCGCCAGCGCCAGGCGGGAATGGCGACCTGGTGCGTGTGCATGGCGAGCGCCAATGCCGTGGAGCCGCAATGGCGGGCGAGCGTGCGCAGCATGAGGGACAGCTCGGGGATGTCGGCGCCCCCTCCCCCGAGCTCGACCGGGACGCCGGCTTCGAGGAAGCCCGCAGCCTTCAGGTCGGCGAAGTTCTGCGCGACGAAGGCGTCCTCGTCGGCCTCTTCGGCGCGGGCGGCGAAGAGGGGGCCGAGGGCTTCGGCCTTTTCCAGGAGGGTCTGGGAGGGGTCGATGGAAATGGTCTCAAGTCTGGTCATGGGGATGCTCCGTTTCAATGACGGGCATCCTGCGCCCTGGGGAACGAATCGGTCCAGTATGGAAACTGTACTGGACGAACCCCGACATTGGTCGCAGTCTCGGACCAGTGTTGGTGTGCAGGAGGGGCGGTCATGAGCACCTCGTACGGGCAGTTCTGCCCGGTCTCCATGGCGGCCGAGGTCGTCTGCTCGCGCTGGACCGTGCTGGTGATCCGGGAGCTTCTCTGCGGGTCCACGCGCTTCAACGACCTGCGGCGGGGCGTGCCGCGCATGTCGCCGGCGCTGCTGTCCAAGCGGCTCAAGGAACTGGAGCAGGCGGGCATCGTGCGGGCCGAGCCCACGGGGACGCCGGGCGTCAACGACTACCGCCTGACGCGGGCGGGCGAGGAGCTGCGCCCGCTGGTCATGACCCTGGGCGACTGGGGGCAGAACTGGGTCGAGACCTCGCTGTCCTTGCGGAACCTCGATCCGTCGCTGCTGATGTGGGACATGCGGCGGCGAGTCGATCCCGGCCCTTTTCCCGCAGGCCGGACGGTGGTTCAGTTTCACTACCCCGAGCTGGACGAAGCGCGGCAGGACTGGTGGCTGGTGGTGGAGCGCGGGACGGTGGACCTGTGCCTGACCGATCCGGGGCACGAGGTCGACGTCTTCGTGCGCGGGTCCCTGCGGGTCATGACCTCGGTCTGGATGGGCTACACGAGCCTGCGGAGCGAGATGGCGCGCGGCGCGCTGGAGGTCGAGGGGCCGCCCGCGCTGGTGGCGGCAATGCCGGTCTGGCTGGGGCTGTCGACCTTCGCGCCGATGCGGCGGGCGCCGGCGGCCTGAGCCCTTGCCCTCCGGCGCGGGGCATGGCCTGATCGCGGGATGCGCCGCGCCCTCCTCGCCCTCCTGCTTCTCGCCGCCTGCGGACGGCCGCTCACGCCGGGCGAGGTGGCTTTCCTGAAGGGGCTGCACGGGCCCGCGCTGGACATGGACCGAGTGCGGCTCCATGATGGCATCCAGCTCGGCTCCCCCCGGACCGTGCCCGCGCCGCCCCGGCTCACCTGCCAGTCGAGGATCTTCCCGCCGCCGAGGGGCGAGACGATCCGGGTGCATACGGGGGCGATCTCGATCTTCGAGAACATCTACTTCCGCCGCGACCTGTATCGCGAGGACATGGTGGAGGGCTGGCCCGAGGTGCTGCCGCTCGCGGATGCGATGCTGCTCGCGCATGAGATGGTCCATGCCTGGCAGTGGCAGAACCGGCACGTCACGGGCTATCACCCGCTCAAGGCGGCGTTCGAGCACGCGCGGGAGGCGGACCCCTATCTCTTCGACCTCGACACGAGCGCGCGTTACCTCGATTACGGCTACGAGCAGCAGGGCGCGATCATGGAGGAATACGTCTGCTGCCGGACGCTTGCGCCCGAGGCCGACCGGACGGCGCGGCTCCATGCGATGCTGTCGGAGGTGTTCCCGTTGAAGCCGCTCGACGAGCCGCTGAGCGAATGGGTCGCGTTGCCCTGGGACGGGGTGGAGGTCGAAGGGATCTGCGACGGGGCGCCTTCCTGAACGGGTCGGGCGCGCCTAGATTCGGGGCGTGGATCGGGAGAGGTTCGATGCCGAAACGACTGCTGCTGGCCGCCGCGCTGGTCGCGGGCACCCCGCTGGGGGCCCAGGGGCGCGACGTGGGACCGGTCATCGCGGAGATCGAGGAGGACCTCGACGCGATCCGGGGCATCATCGCCGACATGGATGAGGCCCCCGAGAGCGCCCTGCCCTTCCGCGCGGACAAGGAGGACTTTCGGGACGACCTGAACCGGCAGCTCGACCGGGTGCTGGGGCTGGTGCTGGGCGACCTGTATCCCGAGAGCCGCGCGGCGCTGTTCGCGCTGGACGAGGAGGCCGAGGCGGTGCGGGCGCGCATCGCCGAGCTGCGGATCGAGCGCATCACGGCGCCCCGCAGCGAGGACGCGGTCGGGGTCTGGGACCGGACGCTGGGGCGGCCCGCGCCGGGCTCGATCGAGGCCATCGACGAAGAGATCGCCACGCGGGAGGCCCAACTGAAGGAGTTGGAGACGCGGCGGGTGGCGCTGCTCGACCGCTTCGCCGGGGAGCTGCGGACGGTCTACGGCGTGGAGATCACGCGGGAGGAGGCCGAGGCGGCACTGTATCAGGTGAACGGCTCGACCATCGTGGAGTCGGCGGTGGTCTTCGAGGTGATCGCCCGGATCGAGGAGCGTCTGCGCGAGATCCGGGCCGCCACGGACGAGGAAGCCGTGCTGCGGCGCTACTATGCGGTGGCGGCGGTGACGCGCCTTCTGGTGGTGCGGCTCTATGAACGGCACCTGCGGGACTACGAGGAGGAGTGGCTGCCCAAGCTCGCGGAGATCGAGGCGCGCAACGACCGGCTGATGGCCGACACGGAGGCCGCGCTTTCCACCGCCGAAGCCGGGCGGCGCGAGGCCTACCAGGGCAACCTGGAGGTGCAGCGGCAGGTGGACGAGGTGATCGATGCCTACCGTGCCATGCTGGACGGGCGCGAGGGGCTGACGCGCGACGGGCTAGAGGTCGCGCGCAAGGACGCGGACGTGGCGCTGAACACCCTGCGGACGCTGGAGGCGGCGGTGTCGCTCCAGTCGCAGATGCTGTGGTCGTCCGAGGAGTTCGAGAGCCTGATGGAGATCGCGCCGCCCGAGCTGCTGCCCTTGGGCGACGACGAGATGTTCCAGCGATTCCTCGACGTCTCGCGCGAGCTGGCGACGAGCTAGGGCGCCTGAATGCTTTCCAGGTAGTCTGCAAGGGCGAGGAGCGTGGCGGGCACCGGCGTGCCCGTACCGTCCGGGTTCTCCACGATGATGGTGTCGCCCAGGTCGGTGGCGCCGAACTCGGGCATGGCGGGGCTGAAGTGCGAGCCGCGCCGGTAGCCGTCGATGACGCTCATGACGTAGTCGCGGGGGAAGGTGCCGCCGTTGCGGGCCGCGATGGTCGTGAGGTCGGCCGGGCGGGGGTCGAGCCCCCCGGCCATCGCACCGTTCCCGGTGCCGTCCACGCCGTGGCAGGAGGCGCAGGATTCGAGGAAGGCGTTGCGGCCCGAGATGCCTTCATGCGGGTCGGCCGGCACGCAGGCCATCAGCGCGAAGGGCGCGAGGAGAAGAAGATGACGCATGGGGGGCTCCTGCTCTGTCCCGGGATGGCGCGTCTGAGTCGCCTTGGCCCCGATCATGCCGGAACCACCCGCCCCCCGTCGAGACGCAGCACGCGGTCCATGCGCGCGGCGAGCGCGAGGTTGTGCGTGGCGATGAGCGCCGAAAGGCCGGTGGAGCGGACGAGGACCATGAGCGCGTCGAAGACGAGGTCGGAGGTATCCGGATCGAGGTTGCCGGTGGGCTCGTCGGCCAGCAGCAGGCGCGGCGCGTTGGCCAGCGCCCGGCAGAAGGCCACGCGCTGCTGTTCGCCGCCCGAGAGCTGGGCGGGGCGATGCGATGCACGGGGCCGGACGCCGACGCGGTCCATGAGGTCGAGCGCGCGCGCCTCGGCGGCCTTGCGCGCGGTGCCATGGGCGAGTTGCGGGAGGACGATGTTCTCCAGCGCCGTGAACTCGGGCAGGAGGTGGTGGAATTGGTAGACGAAGCCCACGAGGTCGCGGCGGGCGAGCGTGCGCTGCCGGTCCCCGAGCCGCGTCATGTCGGTGCCGCCCAGGATCACCTGCCCCTCGTCGGCCGAGTCGAGGAGGCCCGCGATGTGCAGCAGCGTCGACTTGCCCGCGCCCGAGGGGGCGACGAGGGCCACGACCTCGCCGGGGGCGAGCGAGAGGTCCACGCCGCGCAGCACCTCGACGGCCGAGGGCTTGCCGGGGTTGTAGGTCTTTCGGATGCCCCGAAGGGCCAGGGCCTCACTCATAGCGCAGGGCCTCGACGGGGTTCATGCGGGCGGCGCGGCGGGCCGGGAAGAGCGTGACGACCCAGGAGAGGACCAGCGAAAGGGTCACCGCGGAAAGGACGTCCGCCCATTCCAGCTTCGCCGGGAGGCGGTAGATGCCCCGGATCTGCGGGTCCCAGACGCCCCCGCCCGACAGGTAGTTCACGGCGGCGAAGATGGGGTCGATCCAGATGGCGAAGGCGCAGCCGAGGAGGACGCCGAGGATCGTGCCGATGGTGCCGATGGAGGCGCCGCACAGGAAGAAGACGCGCAGGATCGCACCCTCCGTCAGGCCCATGGTGCGCAGGATGCCGATGTCGCGGCCCTTGTTCTTCACCAGCATGATGAGGCCCGAGATGATGTTCATCGACGCGATCAGCACGAGGACCGAAAGGATCACGAACATCACGTTATCCTCGACAGTGAGCGCGGACAGGAACGCGCCCGAGGAATCCTTCCAGGTCCAGGCATAGGCACGGGGACCGGCGGCCTCGAGGATGGCGGGCACCTGCGCCTCGACGGTGTCGGGGTCGGCGACCAGCACCTCGATCTCGTCGGCCACGCCCTCTCGGTTGAAGAAGGTCTGGGCGGCGGGAAGCGGCAGGTAGGCGCGGGTGCGGTCGATGTCCCAGCGCCCGGCGGTGAAGATGTAGGTCACCTCGTAGGCCGAGACGCGGGGGCTCACGCCCAGCGGCGTGCGCGCGCCGTCGGGCGAGATCAGGCGGAGGCGGTCGCCCACCGCGACCCCCAGTTCCCGTGCCAGACCCGAGCCGATGGCGATCCCTTGGGGGAAGCGGGCGAGGTCGCCGTCGAAGACCTCGGGCGCCGCGATGCGGGGGATGTCCTGAAGGTCCTCGGGCGCGATACCGAAGATCTCGACGCCCGCGTTCCGGCCCTGGAAGGTCGCCATGACCTGCCCGCGCACCAAGGGAGCCGCGCGGGTGACGCCCGGAACCTGGGCGATGCGCTGCGCCATATCGGGGGCGTCGGGGATGGTGCGCGTCTCCTGGCCCTGCGGGCCCAGCTCGGGCGTGACGTAGACGGTGACATGGGCGTTGGCGCCCAGGATCGTGTCCACGAACTCCTCGCGGAAGCCCGAGCGCACGGCGAGCGTCGCGATCAGCGCGAAAACGGCGAGCGTCACGCCGACGAGGCTGATCCAGGTCATCACGGAAACGCCGCCCTCGGCCCTCTTGGCGCGCAGGTAGCGCCAGGCGATCATCCATTCATACGGGGCGAAGGGGGTCGTGCGGGCCATGAGGGGTCCTTCCGGGTCGCGCGGACCATGGCGAGGGTGGCAGGGAAGGTCAACGCGAGGGCCGCTGACGGGGCGTCGCGTTCCGGTGACCGTCTGACCTGCGGCGCAACCGTCCTGCGGCTCGCTGCGTTCCGGTCTCGTCAGCCGGAAGGAGCGTGACATGGCGAACGCGAAGCGGACGAACCCGGACCTGTGGGAGAAGGTGAAGGCCGAGGTGACCAAGGGCGACAAGGGAGGCGACCCGGGCGAGTGGTCGGCCCGCAAGGCGCAGATGGCCGTTCAGGAGTACAAGAAGCGCGGTGGCGGCTACGACGAGACGAAGGGGCCGAAGAAGGAGGACACCTCGCTGCACCACTGGACCGAGGAGGACTGGGGCACGAAGTCGGGCGGCGAGAGCGGCGAGACGGGCGAGCGCTACCTGCCGCGCGAGGTGCGCATGCTGCTGACAGAGGACGAATACGCCCGCACGACGCGCAGGAAACGGGGAGCCAGGGAGCAGTTCGTGGACCAGCCCAAGGATGTCCGCGAGAAGGTGTCGCGCATCCGAGATGACGGGCCGACCAAGGAGATGCTGGAGGAGCGCGCGGCGGAACTGGGCATCGAGGGGCGCGGCTCCATGAGCAAGGAGGCCCTGCTCAAGTCCATTGGGGCCACGACCGACGCGAACGGCCGCGCCAAGGGCGGGGCCGGAGCGCTGGGCGCGATGACCAAGGCGGACCTCCTGGGCATGGCCAAGGAGCGCGGCCTTGAGGGGCGCTCGAGGATGTCGAAGGACGACCTCGTGCGGGCGCTGGGGGGCTGAGCCCCTACCAGTGGCTGCCGGGGCTCTGGAACTGGTCCACCCCCTGCCCCGCCGCGAGCCCCTTGCCCTGGGCCGCCCAGATCATGCCACGGCGCAGCATCTCGTAGGGGGCGCCCTCCGCGATGACGTTCGCCTTGTGCCCCAGCGCGTTGTAGTAGACGCGGCCAAGGCCCCAGTGCCGCGTCCAGGCGACGGGCATCTCCACCTCTCCGTTGGGCGAGTGGTACCAGGTGACGGTCGGGAAGCGCGTGGTGGCGAGGATCGTGTTCGCCGGGTCGACGTGCAGGTAGTATTGCTCGGTCTCGACCTCGAAATCCGGGATGTCCCGCACCAGCGCGTCCTCGGGGCGGGTGATGCGGACGGCGTAGCGCTGGCCGTCGCCGCCCGGATGCGCAACCCACTGGCCGCCGGTGATGAACTGCCAGAGCGGGTTGCCCCGGAAGGCGTCGCACATGCCGCCGTGGCAGCCGGCGATGCCGGTGCCCCGCGCCACCGCCTCGGAGACGTTCGTCGCCCGCTCGCGCGAAAGCTCGCTCATGGTCCAGACAGGGACGATGAGGTCGAGGGCGCGCAGCCCCTCGGCGTCGTCGAAGGCGTCGAGGGAGTCGGTCACGGTGACCTCCATGCCCTCGGCCTCCAGCATCCGCCGGAAGATCTCGGCCACGCGGTCGGGCTCGTGGCCGGGCCAGCCGCCCCAGGTGATGAGTGCCTTCATGTGTCGTCCTCCCTTGGCCTGGGGGACGGGACAGGATTCGGCCGGGAGGGTCAAGCCACCCCGGCCGAGCCCGGGTCAGGGATGGGCCGCGTAGATCTGCGCCACGCGGTCGATCGCGGCCTCGGGCGACATCTCCTCGGACTCGCCGGTGCGGCGCGAGGTCAGCTCCACCACGCCGTTCTTGAGCCCGCGCGGGCCCACGGTGATCCGCCACGGCAGGCCGATCAGGTCGGTGGTCGCGAACTTCTCGCCCGCCCGCGCGTCGCGGTCGTCGTAGAGCGGGTCGAGGCCGCGCGCCTGGAGCCCCTTGTAGATCGCCTCGCAGGCGGCGTCCGCCTCGCTGTCGCCCTGCTTGAGGTTGACGATGGCCGCGTGGAAGGGGGTCACGCCCTCGGGCCAGATGATGCCCTTGTCGTCGTGCGACGCCTCGATGATCGCGCCGAGGAGGCGGCTCACGCCGATCCCGTGCGAGCCCATCTCCACCGGCACCTTGCGGCCGTCGGCAGTGGTGACGGTGGCACCCATGGATTCGGAATACTTGGTGCCGAAGTAGAAGATCTGTCCGACCTCGATGCCGCGGCCGACCTTGCGATGCACCTCAAGAACGTCCTCGAACGCCTTGGGATCGTGCGTCTCGTCGGTGCGGGCGTAGAAGCTGGTGAACTTCTGGACGATGCCCGCGACCTGCTCTCGGTCGTGGTAGTCGATGTCGATGCCGCCGAGGCGCAGCGTCGTCACCGCCTCGTCGTAGAAGACCTCGGATTCGCCGGTCGAGGCGAGCACCAGAAACTCGTGCGTGTTGTCGCCGCCGATGGGGCCCGAGGCCGCGCGCATCGGGATCGCGGTCAGGCCCATCCGCTCGTAGGTGCGCAGGTAGCTGACCATGTGGCGGTTGTAGGCGTGGATCGCCGATTCCTTGTCCACGTCGAAGTTGTACCCGTCCTTCATCAGGAACTCGCGCCCTCGCATGACGCCGAAGCGGGGGCGCATCTCGTCCCGGAACTTCCACTGGATGTGGTAGAGCGTGAGCGGCAGTTCCTTGTAGCTGGTCACGTGGCTGCGGAAGATGTCGGTGATCATCTCCTCGTTCGTGGGGCCATAGAGCATCTCGCGATCCTGACGGTCGCGGATGCGCAGCATCTCCTGGCCGTAGTCGTCGTAGCGCCCCGACTCGCGCCACAGGTCCGCCGGTTGCAGCGTGGGCATCAGGAGCGGGATGTGCCCCGCCTTCTGCTGCTCCTCGTGGACGATCTGCTCGATCCGGCGCAGCACCTTGAGGCCGAGCGGGAGCCAGGAATAGATCCCCGCCGCCTGCTGCTTGATCATGCCCGCGCGCAGCATGTAGCGGTGCGACACGATCTGCGCCTCCGCCGGATTTTCCTTGAGCACGGGGAGGAAGTAGCGGGTCAGGCGCATTCGCGTGTCCTTCGCGGCGGGTTTCTTGGGCCGCGCCGTGTTAGGGCAAGGCAACGGGCCGGGCAAGCCAAGGGCTGCCCGGCCGCACTGGTCACAACCGCACTGGTTACTCCGCGGGCGTCAGGAGCGCGTCCATCCGGTTGCCGCGGGCGTCGGCCGGGGCCGCGCCGAAGCCGTGGCGGATCACCGTGAAGAGGAAGACGAGCATCGAGCCGAAGGTCAGGAATGAGCCGACGATGGCCAGCAGAGGCGCGCCGCCCGCGATGGCGATGGCGATGCCGGGCACCATGAGGGCAACGCCGGGGATGGCGAGCGCGGCGTGGACCCTGGGCAGCCAGCCGCGCGCGGCCTGGGGCGTCAGGCGGTAGTAGACCGCGAAGAGCGCCAGCGTGACCCAGCCCACGAGGTTGAGATGGGCATGGGCCCCGGACATGGCATGATCGTGGGTGGCCGACATCTGGAGGCCCCAGATCATGCCGCCCGTGACACAGAGCGCGGCGGCGAGGAAGAATACGAATGCAATGTCGCGCATGAGGCGATCCTTTCGAATGGCACGGCGTCTAAATTCATGATCGGAGCCGGATGAATGTGCCGGCTCCGTGAAATGGGATGCGAAATGCGGCCCGTTCTGAAGGAATTGATGACCAGCCCGGCGACTTGCGTCAAGCCGCCGCAGGGGGGAGGTCAGGAATACCTGACCTCCCTGTCAGAGCGGGCCGCCGGTGATGACCTGTCCGAAGCGCGCGCCCAGGGCGGCGATGGCGTCGCGGTCGCGGGGCATCTGGAGTTGCCCTGCGAGGAGGCCCTGAAAATAGCCTTCGAAGCCGCCGGGGGTGAGCACCGCGAGGATCCGCGCCGGGCCTTCGCCAAGGACGCGAAAGGCGTGCTCCACCCCTCGCGGGACGAAGACCGACTCGCCGGCACCCAGCGTGGTCAGGCCCGCGGGCGTCCAGACCTCGATGGCGCCGTCGAGCACGGCAATCACCTCGTCCTCGTTCGCGTGGGTGTGGCGGGGCGGTCCGGCCAGGGGCGGGCTGATGATCTCCACGAGTCCCAGACGGCCGCCGGTCTCCTCGGCGGTGGCGAGGATGCTTACCTGCGAGGGGCCGACCGAGCCGCGGCGCGGCCGTTCAACGATGTCCTTCATGATCTTCGCCTTTCGATGAGTTGATGAAAATCCCGGCCCTGGCCGTTGCGCCTGTCCTGCCACGAGGCGCGGGCATATGGAAAATTGATTGATGGTATGGCATCTATTCGTTCCATGAATTTCCAGTCGCTCGACCTCAATCTCCTGCGCGTGCTCGAAGCGCTGCTCGAGACGGGCTCGACCGTGCGGGCGGGCGAGCGGGTGGGCCTGTCGCAGCCCGCCGTCTCGGCGGCACTGGGGCGGCTGCGGCACGCGTTGGGGGACCCGCTCCTGGTGCGGCAGGGGCAAAGGCTGGTGCCGACCGACTACGCGCGCGGCCTTGCCGGACCGCTGCGCGAGGCGCTGGACAGGTTGCGCGCCGTGCTGGCGGGGCCCGAGGACTGGGACCCGGGGCGAGCGGAGATGACCTTTCGCATCTCGGGCAGCGAGTCGCAGGCGGACCTGCTGATGCCGCGCCTCGCGGCCGAGTTGGCCGGGGTGGCGCCCGGCATCCAGCTGCAACTGCTGGAGCTGGGGACCCCGGGGTTCCTGGACCGACTGGAGCGGGACGACGCGGACCTGGCGATCCTGCCCGAGATGGACCTGCCCCCTTGGGCCGAGGGCCGGCGCGTCTTCGTGTCCCGCCTGACGATGATCGCCCGGAGCGGGCACCCGGAGCTGGCGGGGCTCGCCGCCGGCGCGGAGGTGCCGCTCGATCTGTTCTGCGGGCTGCGGCACGTGCTGGCTTCGCCCGACGGGCGGATGCAGGGGATGGGCGACGCCGCGCTGGCCCGGCTGGGGCGCGCCCGCCATGTCGCAATGACGCTGCCCAACTTCTCGGGCGTCTGCCGGGTGGTGGAGGCGAGCGACCTCGTGGCGCTGGTGCCCGGCCACGCGGCGCGGGCGGGGATCGGGCGGGGAACGCTCCGCGCCCATGTCCCGCCGGTCGAGCTGCCGCCCGTGCCCATCGCGATGGTCTGGCATCGGCGCGACGCGGCCGCGCCCGCCCATCGCTGGATGCGGGGGCGGATCGCGGAGATCCTGGCGCTGCTGGACGAGGGCGGCCCGCCGCTCTGAGGCGGCCCGCCCGGAGCCTCAGAGCGGCGGGCCGGTGAAGCTGAGGTTATGGCGCGCGGCGCTTTCCAGGACCGGTCCCATGTCCTCGGGGATGCGGTAGGCGTTCCGCGCCATCTCGGCGAAGAAGCCCTCGAAGCCGCCGGGGGTCAGGATCACGAGGTGGCGCGACTCGGTGACCGAGCGGTAGGTGTGCTCGGTGCCGCGGGGGATGAAGGCGGCCTCGCCCGGGCCCTTGCGGAAGATCGCCCCGGCAACCCAGAACTCGACCTCGCCGGTGAGGACGACGAAGCATTCGTCCTCGGCGGCGTGGACGTGGCGCGGGGGGCCTGACAGGGCGGGCGAGGTGCTGTCGACGATGCACATCGCGCCGCTCGTCTGGGAGGTGGACAGGATCGTGCGGTAGGTCGTGCCGTTCCAGTCGAGCGAAGGGGCGGCAGGGTCGGGAAGGTCCTTCATGGTCGTCTCCAAGGGAAAGGGGGAACCCGGCGGCTTCGCGGGGCCGCGGGCAGTGGAAGGCGGGCCGGCGACGCGGGGCATCGGCCGCGCGCCAGAGTCCGGCGCAGGATGGGCTCCGGCGGATCCGGGTCCGTCAGGACTCGAGGCTGCGGCGCGTCAGGACGGCAATGTGCCGGGACTCGGTCAGGGCGCGGACCTCGTGCTCGGTGCCGCGGGGGATGAAGAGCGACTCGCCCGCCCGGCGGCGCAGGATGCGGCCGGGCAGCCGGAACTCCAGAAGGCCCGAGAGCACGATGCAGAGCTCGTCCTCCTCGGCGTGGCTGTGGGCGGGCACGAGGGTCTCGGCCGGGGTCGTGCAGTCCGTGACGCCCAGGGCGCCGGTGTCGCGGGAGGAGAGCATGGCGTGATAGGTGATCCGGGAGGGCAAGGGCCCGGCTGCGCCCATGAGGTCGCGGGCCATGGCGGCGGGAAGAACGGGGGCGAGATCGCGAAGCAAGGCGTTCATCGGAAACTCCGGAAGAGGAATGGGACCGTGAAAAAGGCTCAATGTCCGCGAGCCTAGGCCCGGGCCGGACCCCGCTCCAGTCGGGATATCCCCACCCGGCGGAGCGCCGCCCTTTGGGCCAAGCTTGCCAAGCCCGAAGGGCTCGGTCACATCTGGGCCGCACGGAAGGGGAGACGGGCCGGCATGGCGGTGACGGTCGGGCAGCAGGCGAGGATCTGGGGCGTGACCGCCCTCGTCTTCTTCCTGCTCCTGTGGTTCCTGGGGAACGTGCTCCTGCCCTTCGTCCTGGGCGCGATCCTGGCCTATCTGCTCGACCCCGTCGCCGACCGCTTGGAGCGGGCCGGGATGCCGCGCACCTGGGCGGTCGTCATCATCACCCTGTCGGCCGTGCTGGCCATGGTGCTGGCGGTGCTGCTGGTCATCCCGACGCTGGTGAACCAAGCCACCGCGCTCGTGCAGATCGCCCCCACGCTGGGCGAGCAGTTGAGCGCGAAGCTCCTCGAATGGTTCCCCGAGCTGGCCGACGAGAGCAGCGCCCTGCGCCGGCAGGTCACCGAGATCGCGCAGGGGCTCCAGGCGCGGGGCGGGCAACTTCTGAACACGCTCATCACCTCGGCGGTGGGAGTGCTGAACTGGCTGCTGCTCATCGTCGTCGTGCCCGTGGTGACCTTCTACCTGCTCCTCGACTGGGACGCGATGGTGGCCCGGATCGACGACCTCCTGCCGCGCGAGCACGCCCCCACGATCCGCGCGCTCCTGCGCGAATGCGACGAACGGCTCGCGGCCTTCATCCGCGGGCAGGGCCTCGTCTGCCTCATCCTGGGCACCTACTACGCGGTGGCGCTGGCAGCGGTGGGGCTGAGCTTCGGTCTGGTGGTGGGGGCCATCGCCGGGGTGCTGACCTTCATCCCCTACGTGGGCGCTCTGGTGGGCGGGCTCCTGGCCATCGGGCTCGCGCTTTACCAGTTCTGGGGCGAGTGGGCCTGGGTCATCGCCGTGTGGGCGATCTTCCAGTCGGGCCAGTTCGTTGAGGGCAACTTCCTGACGCCGAAGCTCGTGGGCGAGCGGGTAGGCGTGCACCCGGTGTGGCTCCTCTTCGCGCTCTCGGCCTTCGGGGCGCTCTTCGGCTTCCTGGGCGTGGTGGTGGCGGTGCCGGTGGCGGCCGTGCTGGGCGTGCTCGCGCGCTTCGCCATCACCAAGTACAAGGAAAGCCGCCTCTACCAGGGCTCTCCCTCCGCATGAACGACGAACAGCTCAGCCTCTTCGCGGGCGAGGACTGGCCCGAGAAGCCGCGCCGGACGACCCGCACCACCGCCCCCGCGATCGACGCCGAGCAGCTTCCCTTCGACTGGGACCTGCCCGTGGCGCTGGGACCCGAGGACTTCTTCGTCTCGGACTCCAACATGGACGCCCATGCGATGGTCGCAGGCGGCCTGCGCTGGCCCGAGGGCAAGCTCGCGCTCGTGGGGCCGGAAGGATCGGGCAAGACGCATCTGGTGCGCATCTGGCAGGGCCTGGCCGGGGCCGAGCGGCGCGACGCGCGCGAGCTGTCGCCCGATCTTCCCGCGCCCGGCTCGATGGTCGCCGTGGAGGATCTGGAGGCCCTGCCCCGCGAATCCGAGACGGCGCTGTTCCACCTGCACAACCACCTGCTGGCGACGGGGGGACGGCTCTTGCTGACCTCGGACCGGCCGCCCGCGCGCTGGGGGGTGCGGCTGCCGGACCTCGCCTCGCGGATGCAGGCCACGACGGTCGTGCGGCTGGAGCCCCCCGACGACATGCTGCTGGAGGCGCTGATCGCCAAGCAGTTCGCCGACCGGCAGCTTTTTCCCGCGCCGGGCGTGCTGGCCTTTGTCGCCCGCCGCATCGAGCGGTCGCACGCCGCCGCCGCCGCCGCAGTGGCCGCGCTCGACCGCGCCAGCCTGTCCGAGGGACGCCGCGTGAGCCTCGCTCTCGCCCGCCGGGTCCTCGACAGCGCCGACAGCGCGCCCTAGCCTGCCGGCGCCAGGAGATTCCCGATGCCCGACGCCGACTTCCTCAAGGCGCCCTTCGCCGACCCCGTCGCGCCGCCGGCCGACATGGCCGGGCCCGCGCGCTTCTTCAACCGCGAGCTGAGCTGGCTCGGCTTCAACTGGCGCGTGCTGGAGGAGGCGCAGAACCCGCGCGTGCCGCTCCTCGAACGGCTGCGCTTCCTGTCGATCTCGGCCACCAACCTCGACGAGTTCTACACCGTGCGGGTCGCGGGGTTGAGGGAGCTCGCGCGGGCGGGGAACGTCACGCCCTCGCCCGACGGGCTGATCCCGGCGCGGCAGCTCCAGCTCATCGACGCGGAGGCGCGGCGGCTCATCGCGCGTCAGCAGGCGACCTGGGAGGTGCTCAAGACCAAGCTCGCGCAGGAGCGGATCACCCTGCTCACGCGCGCCGAGGTGCCCGACGAGGACCGGCCCTTCCTGGAGGAGTTCTTCCTCAACCGGGTCTTCCCGATCCTGTCGCCCCTGGCGATCGACCCTGCCCACCCCTTTCCCTTCATCCCCAACGAGGGCTTCGCGCTGGCGCTGGCGCTGGAGCGGCAGGGCGAGCGGCGCAGCCTTCGGGCGCTGCTGCCGGTGCCCTCGCAGATCGAGCGCTTCATCCCGCTGCCCACCGAGGGCGCGCACCGCTTCCTGCCGATGGAGGAGCTGCTTCTCCTGCATCTCGACCGGCTGTTCCCCGGCTACCGCCTGACCGGCTCCTGCGCGTTCCGGGTGCTGCGCGACAGCGACCTGGAGGTGGAGGACGAGGCCGAGGACCTGGTGCGCGAGTTCGAGACGGCGCTGAAGCGGCGGCGGCGCGGCGAGGTCGTGCGGCTCAAGATCACAACCGGGGCACCGCCCAGCCTGCGAGCGCTGGTGATGGACAACCTGCACGTCGAGCCCGGCGAGGTCGTGGAGATCGACCGGCTGCTGGGCATCGGCAACCTGTCCGAGCTGGTGCTGGACGAACGGCCCGACCTGCTCTGGCCTCCCTTCCAGCCGCGCGTGCCCGAACGGGTGCAGGACCACAACGGCGACATGTTCGCCGCGATCCGGCAGAAGGACATGCTTCTGCACCACCCCTACGAGAGCTTCGATTCGGTGATCCGCTTCCTCCAGCAGGCGGCGCGGGACCCGGACGTGGTGGCGATCAAGCAGACGCTCTACCGCACCTCGCGCAACTCGCCCATCGTGGACGCGCTCTGCGAGGCGGCCGAGGATGGAAAGTCCGTCACCGCGCTGGTGGAGCTGAAGGCCCGCTTCGACGAGGCCGCCAACATCCGCCAGAGCCGCCGGCTGGAGCGGGCGGGCGCGCATGTCGTCTATGGCTTCACCGCGCTCAAGACCCATGCCAAGGTCAGCATCGTCGTGCGGCGCGAGGGCGACAGGCTCGTGACCTACACCCATTTCGGGACGGGCAACTACCACCCGATCACCGCGCGCATCTACACAGACCTGTCGCTCTTCTCGACCGACGCGCGGCTGGGGCGGGACGCGACCAAGCTCTTCAACTACGTGGGCGGCTACGCCCGGCCCGAGGGGCTGGAGAACCTCGCCATTTCGCCCCTGTCGCTCAAGGGGCGGCTCCTGGAGATGATCGCGGCCGAGGCCGACCACGCGCGCGCCGGCAAGCCCGCCGCGATCTGGGCCAAGATGAACTCGCTCATCGAGGAGGACCTGATCGACGCGCTCTATGCCGCGAGCCAGGCGGGGGTGCGGATCAGCCTGATCGTGCGGGGCATCTGCGGGCTGCGCCCCGGCATCGCGGGGCTGAGCGAGAACATCCGGGTGAAGTCCATCATCGGCCGGTTCCTGGAGCATTCGCGCATCGTCTGCTTCGGCAACGGCTACGGCCTGCCCGCGCGGCGGGCGCGGGTGTTCCTGTCCTCGGCCGACTGGATGGGGCGCAACATGAGCCGCCGCGTCGAGACTCTGGTCGAGGCGATGAACCCCACCGTCAAGGCGCAGATCGTGGACCAGATCATGGCCGCGAACCTCGCGGACGTGGCGCAGAGCTGGGTCATGGCCCCGGACGGCAGCTTCGCCCGCGCGCGCCAGCCCGAGGACGGCGGCTTTTCGTGCCACCGCTTCTTCATGGAGAACCCCTCGCTCTCGGGGCGGGGCTCCAAGGGGGCGGCGGACGTGCGCCAGTTGACCCATGAGGCGTGAGCCGGCGTTGACCGGTGCGGCCTCTGCCCCACCTTGGCCCGCAGCAGGAGCCGGACGCCCATGACCAGCGCCCCCGACACCGACCTTTTCGCCGGCGCGGCGCCGCCCTCCTGGGAGGACAGCCGGCCGATGTTCGACGACAGCGCCGCCCAGACCCTGCATGTCGGGGTGGTGGACGTCGGCTCGAACTCGGTGCGCTTCGTCGTGTTCGACGGCGCGGCCCGCAGCCCCGCCTATTTCTACAACGAGAAGATCATGTGCGCCCTGGGCTCGGGCCTGTCCGACACGGGGCGGCTCAACCCCAAGGGGCGGCTGCGGGCGATGGACGCGCTGTGCCGCTTTGCCGCGCTGGCGCGCGGGATGGGGCTCCAGACCATGATGGCGGTAGCCACCGCCGCCGTGCGCGAGGCCGAGGACGGGCCCGAGTTCGTGGCCGAGGTCGAGCGCCGGACCGGGCTGCGGCTGGACGTCATCCCCGGCGACGAGGAGGCGCGGCTTTCGGCGCAGGGGGTGCTGCTGGGCTGGCCGCGCAGCTTCGGGCTGGTCTGCGACATCGGCGGCGCCTCGATGGAGCTGGCCGACATCGCCAACGGGCGGGTGGGCCGGCGCGTGACCTCGCCCCTGGGGGGCCTCAAGCTCCAGGAGGTGAAGGGCGGGCCCAAGGCGCTGACCAAGCATATCCAGGAGGTCATGGCGCGGCTCCACGACCAGATGGACCGCGAGACGGGGATGCGGCTGTTCCTGGTCGGCGGCTCCTGGCGCGCCATCGCCCGCATCGACATGGAGCGGCGCGGCTGGCCGCTGACCGTGCTGCACGAATACCGCATGACGCCCGCCGCCGTGTCGGCCACGCGCGCCTTCATCGAGGCGAACGAGGTGGGCGGCCTGGGCAAGCGGCTGGGCATCTCGGCCGACCGGATCGCGCTGGTGCCCGTGGCGGTGCAGGTGCTGGACGAACTGTGCCGGGTCTTCCGGCCCAAGGACATCGCCGTGTCGTCCTACGGCATCCGCGAAGGCATGCTCTACGAGCGGATGCCCCCCGCCCTGCGCGAGCGCGACCCGCTGCTGGAGGCCTGCCGGTTCCAGGAGCGGCGCGACGCGCGGCTGCCGGGCTTCGGGCGGGTGCTGCACACCTTCGTGCTGCCGCTGTTCCCGGATGCGGACTGGCAGCGGCGGCGCATCATCGAGGCGGCCTGCCTGCTGCACGACGTCAACTGGCGCGCGCATCCCGACTACCGGGCCGAGACCTGCGTGGACGCGGCGACCCGCGCCAACCTGGGCGGCATCAAGCACGAGGAGCGCGTCTACCTGGGGCTCGCGCTCATGTTCCGCTATTCGTCGCGGCGCGAGGGGACGCGGTTCGACGCGCTGTTCGGGCTCCTGTCGGACGAGGACGCGCGCGAGGCCGAGGTGCTGGGCCGCGCCCTGCGGCTGGGGGCGATGCTCTGGCTGGGCGCACATGACGCGCCGGGGTCCTTCCGCTGGAAGCCCGAGAAGAAGGCGCTGACGCTGACCGTCGAGGCGCGGGCGCGGCCCCTGTTCGGGGAGGTGGCCAAGGCGCGCTTCGACGCGCTGGCGCAGGCCATGGGCGCGACGGGCAAGGTCGCCTTCACCGACGACTGAACGGGCGCGTCCTTCCGCCTTCATGGGTCCTAATCCTCCGAGGCCCCCAACATCAGGGGCGCATGGAATCAGGGTGCCGCAGAGGAGTTAACGAAACCTGACACCACCGAACGGTGGGGGGCCGGTTCGCGCAACACCCCGGAAAGCGGGCCGGAGCCCGCCCTAGAGCTCGACCTGCGGAGCCTCGGGGTCGGGCACGGCGCCGGGATCGGCCTCGGGCGGCGTCCACTCGGGGGCGTCGGGGCTGCGGCGCAGGAGGATGTCGCCGTTGGGCAGGATCTCGGGCGGCTCGTAGTTGCCGATCGCATCGATCCGGCCGAAGACCTCGACGAAGGCGGGGCCCATCTCGCGCGCGAGAAGGGTGAAGGTCGGGAGGTATTCGGCGGCGATGCCCGACAGCCCCTCGATCTGCGGGGCGATCTCCTCGGTCAGGCCGCGGAGAAAGAGATCGCGGCCTTGGTCGAGAAGGCTCGGGCCTTCCTCCTGGGCGTGGAGCGGGGCCGCGAGAAGCGCCGCGGCGAGCGCGAGGGGGACAAGCGGTTTCATGTCCCGCATATAGGACGCCCGCCGCCTTGTTGAAGGGCCGGGCCCACGCCGACCGGCCGTCAGATGTCGAGGTCGAGCGTGACCGGGAAATGGTCCGAGGCGTGAAGGAGCGCGTCCCGCAGGGGTTCGTCCTTCCAGCAGGCGGGGTCGTCGAAAGGGTGCCAGATGCGCCAGCGCGCGCCCCGCGTCCGAAGGTCCGGCGAGACCATGACGTAGTCGAGCAGCGCCGAGAGCCACCGGCCGTCGGGCGGCACGCGGAACCGCGCGGTGGCGGGCGCGGCGACGAGCGGCCCCGAGAGCGCCTGCGCGGCGTGGGGATCATGGAGGCGGGGCTCGCCGTTCTCGCCCAGCACGATCTCTATCCCTGAGCGGCCGAACAGCTTCTCGAACTCGTCGAGGCCGGGACCGTCGTTGAAGTCGCCCAGAACGACCAGCGGGTCGCCCGCGGCCAGGTGGCGGTCCACCCGCGCCCGCAGCCAGACGCATTGCGCGAGCTGCTTGCGGCGGTTCTCGATGGCGATGCGGCGGGCCTGCGCTTCGGTCCGCGCGCCGTGGGGGGCCTTGGACTTGGCGTGGACGCCGATGAGGCGGAGGGACGTGCCGGCGCGGGTGCGCAGCGCCGCCTCCAGCGGCGGCTTGGACCAGGTGACGGGCTCGGGCTGGCCGTCGTCGTCGAGATCCACCCGGAAGGTGCCGTCGAAGCGGGGCGGCCCGTCGTCCTGCGGGTCGTGCCCGGCCTCCAGCGCGTCGGGGTCGTAGAGGAGCGCGATCTCCTGCTGGGAATGGCTGGGGAAGCCCAGCAGCACCTCGCGCGCCCGCAGGTCGAACCGGCGCGCGAAGCCCGCCAGCGCCAGCGCGCCGTCGCGCGAGCGGTGGCGGGCGTCGGGGGCCTCGACCACCAGCACCGCGTCGGCGTCGAGCGCGCGGAAGACCCGGCCCAGGGCCGCCGCCTGCTCGCCCCGCGTGACGCCCTCGCGCCCGCCGCGGCCGTCATCCTCAAGCAGCCGCCCCCGGTCGTCGAAGAGGTAGTCGAACCACTGGACGTTGTAGGTGGCCAGGCGCATCAGGCCGCCCTGTCCGAGATCTGCTCCCAGGCGCGGTTGACGGTGATGAGCCGCTTCTCGGCCAGCCGGATGGCCTCCTCGGGGAGACCATGGGCGATCAGGCGGTCGGGATGCGTCTCGCGCACCAGCGCCCGCCAGGCGGCGCGGACCTGGGTCAGAGGGGCGCCGTGGGGGACGCCCAGCACGTCGTAGGGGTCGCGCTCGGCGTCGGGGACGAACTCGGCGCGGATGCGCTGGAACTCGTGCTCGGGCACGTGGAAGATCTCGGCCACGCGGGCGATGAAGCGGTTCTCCTCGGGGTGGTAGTCGCCGTCGGCCACCGCGATGTGGAACAGGCCCTCCAGCAGGTCGGGAAGCTGCGCGGCCCCGTCCCCGAACATCGCGCGGATGCGGCGGGCGTAGTCCTCGAAGCCGGCCACGTCCTGCCGGGCGAGGTCGTAGACGCGGGCGACGTTCGACTCCTCGCCTTCGGGGATGATGAAGACCTCGCGGAAGGCCGCGACCTCGTTGCGGGTCACGAGCCCGTCGGCCTTGGCGATCTTGGCCCCCAGCGCCACGGTGGCGATGGCGAAGCCCACGGTCTTCTCCGGCGGGGTGCGCAGCCGCTCGAACAGCGAGGACAGGGGCTCGTTCCGCGTCAGGAGGGCCAGGAGGTCGGTGACGCGGGTCCAGATCGACATGAGGAGCAGCCTCCGGGGTTCCTGGGTCATAGCCGGCGGCCCATCAGCACGAGGTCGAGCCAGCGGCCGAACTTGTAGCCCACCTCGGGCAGGCGTCCATATTCCCGAAAGCCGCAGGCGGCGTGGAAGGCGAGGCCCCCGGCGTTCTCGGCGCTGATGGCGCCCCACATCGTGTGCTTGCCTTGGGCGCTTGCGGCGGCGCAGAGCGCGTCGATGAGGGCGCGACCGACGCCCCGGCCCCGCGCCTGCGGCGCGAGGAGGATCGTGTGCTCGACGGTGTGGGTGTAGCCGTTGCCGGCGCGGAACGGGAAGCAGCGGGCGAAGCCCAGGATCTGCCCGCCCTCGTCCCAGACGAGGAAGGGGTCGGTCCCTTCGGTCAGGGCGGCGATCTCGGCCTCGGTCCGCTCGGTGGTGTGGAAGATGTGGGTCGTCTCGCGGATCACCGGCGTCCAGATGGCATGGAGCTGGGCCGCGTCGGCGGGCGTGGCGGAACGGATCACAGTTCGACCTCGCCCTTGGGCGTGGAGAAACGGGCGCGCAACGTCGGGTGGTCGGCGGTCACGAAGGTCACGCGGGGGTCGTCGAGGCCCGACAGGAGCGCCTTGAGGCGAGGCGCGCGGGGATGGCCCACCTCCAGCGACAAAAGGCGCACGCCGCGGTCGGGCAGGCGCTCGGCGGGATGGAGGCCCGATGCCCAGCGGATCAGCGTCGGGAAGGCGCCGCCCCAGGGAAGGCTGCCGTCCGGCGGCACGGCCACGCGCCAGGACAGGTCTCCCCGGGCGAGCGCCAGCGCCTCGCCCGCCTCGGGCGGGGCGGCGGCCAGCGCGGCGTCGAGGTCGGGAACCCGGGCGATCCAGTTGCCCAGGCGGGGGGCCCCCGCCTCCTCCAGGCCGAACCAGCGGGGGACGGCGGGAGTCGTGCCGGGCTCGGGGGCGATCACCTCGAAATAGAGGCCGGGGCCGAGGGATAGGAGGCGGTTCCAGGTGCCGAAGCGGTCGTGCCGGCCGCCGGGGTCGAGAGATACGCCCAGCCGCTCCTCGGCCCAGGCCGCGCCCTCCTCCAGCGAGGCACAGGTGACGGCAAGGTGGTCGAGCTCCATCGGCGGATTCCCCAGGCAGCGGCTCCGGGACGGGAGGCGGGACCCTGGCGCGCGGCTGTTTGCCGCCCAGGGTCGCCCCCGTCCGTCGGGGCGGTTGTCGCACGGCGCGCGCGGCGGCGCGAGTCCCGGAGCACGGGAAACCGAGCGAAGCGGACCGGAATCGGAGGGCTTCAGGCGGTTCGGCCTACAGGGTGGGGCAGGTCGTGCCTATATGGTGGGCATGACCCGTGCCCTTGCCCTGCTCCTTCTCGCCCTGGTCCCCCTCTCCGTCTCCGCGCAGGAGGCGGCAGCCCCGCCGGCCGCCGGCGGCTCGACCGCCGAGGAGGCCACCGGCGGCCCGGCGGCCGAGGAGGTCCCCGCCGATCCCGTCGCCCTTTGGGAGATCGACCGGACCGCGATCCTTGACGCCGAAGGGGTGGACCTGACGGCCTTCGAATACGTGGCGCGGCCCCTGGTGATCTTCGCCGACAGCCCGCGCCAGCCGCAGGTGGAGGAGCAGCTCCGGCTGCTGGAGACCAACCCCGCGGCCCTGGCCGACCGGGACGTGGTGGTGATCCTCGACACCGACCCGGCCGCGCGCAGCCCCGCGCGGCAGGACCTGAGGCCGCGTGGCTTCGGGATCGTGCTGGTGGACAAGGACGGGCGGGTGACGCTGCGGCGGCCCTCGCCGCAGACCGTGCGGGACCTGTCGCGCGCCATCGACCGCACGCCCCTGCGGCAGGAGGAGACCCGCTATCGCGGCGGCGGGGGATGAGCCCCGCCCGGACATGACACGGCCGCCGAGGCGGGTGCCCCGGCGGCCGGATCGGTCAGGGGCCAAGGCCCCCGAAGATCAGTAGCAGTTCGGGGCGCCGGGCGCGACGTTGCACGAGATGGCGCCGGCGGCCGCGCCGATCAGCGCGCCTTCGGCCAGGTCGCCGTTGGTCAGGGCGGCGACGCCGCCGCCGATCGCGGCGCCGGTGGCGGTGCGCTCGAGGTCGGTCTCGCCGCAGGCGGTCAGGGTCGCGGCGACGCCCAGGACGGCGACGAGGCGGAGCGTGATGGACATGTGGATTCTCCAGATCTTGGTGTGGCCCCAGATGCGGCAAGGGATGCCATTCCCGACCGGGGGGTGCAAGGCAGGGATTCCCCGACCCCGCAGCCTGCCGTGACTCCAGCCGGCCCCCACGCGGCGTTCCCGCGTCGGGATTCCCGTTGCGGGACCGAGCCGTGACGGCCGGAACGGCCCGGTCAGGTCGCTGGGTCGCCTAGCGCGCGTCCCGCCGGCGGCACGGGGCCCGCGCCCGATTTCCGCCCCGACCGTGGCGCAAGGGCCACGCTCAATCCTCGCCCTCGTCCCAGTCGTCGTCGTCGGCGGGTTCGGGCGCGTCGGGCTCGAAGACCTGCGGGAAGGAGGCGCGGGCTTTCCTCACGTCGATGCGCAGGAGCGCGTCGTAGCTTTGGGGATCGAAGGGCTCCTCGGCCGGGACGACCTCGCGGCCGAAGAGCCAGGACAGGCGGCCGGCGTCGAGGTTGCCGCGCACGAAGGGCTCCTCGCCGAAATGCTCCCAGAGCGCGGCCATGAAGCCTTCGTCGGCGCGGCGGTCGGCGGCCTTGCGGTCGCGGAACCTTTCGCGCGCGATGAGGGGCGTCGCGCCCTTCTTGTTGGCGTGGCGGATCGTGAACTGGAAGTCCGAGCTGGGCAGCCGCCCGGGGAAGCCGCGGTGCTTTTCCATGGGGTCCTCCTCAGAAGGCCTGGGCGATGCAGGCGCCGCCGTCGATGCGGAACCCTTCGAAGAACTGCACGGCCTGCGGATCGGTTGCGCCGAAGGCCACCTCGCGGTCCGACAGGGCGATGACGACCTCGGTCGGGCTCCAGCCGTTGGCGTCGAGCGCGGGGAGCGCGAGGCTCTCGCAGAGCCAGGCGAAGTCGGGGGCCACGTCCTCGTAGGCCGCGCCCGCGCCGCCCAGGCCGTCCACGACCAGGCGGAACCGGGCCAGCCCGCCCTGGGCCGGGCCACCCGCCGCGGGCGCCGCGACCTGCGCGGGGGGGCGGTTCAGCGGCTCGTCCTCGGCCAAAGCCTCCTCGGGCAGCGCCTCGGGGTCGGTGCCGGCGTCGGGGACCATGACGGGCTCGGCCGTCTCCAGCACCACGTCGTAGAGCCGGGCGCTGTGGCCGGAGGGAAGCTGCACCTCCTGCGCGGCCACGGGCCCGGCGATGCCCAGCACGGCGGCGAGCCATCCCGCGCGGGCGGGCCAGTCAGAGCGGGATGTTGTCATGTTTCTTCCAGGGGTTCTCGAGCTTCTTGTGGCGCAGCATGGCGAAGGCGCGGGCCACGCGCCTGCGGGTGTTGCGGGGACGGATGACCTCGTCGATGAAGCCGCGCTCGGCGGCGACGAAGGGGTTGGCGAAGCGGGCCTCGTAGTCGGCCGTGCGCTGCGCGATGCGCTCCGGGTCGCCCCGCTCGGCGCGGTGGAGGATCTCGACGGCCCCCTTGGCGCCCATGACGGCGATCTCGGCGGTGGGCCAGGCATAGTTCAGGTCGCCGCGCAGGTGCTTGGAGGCCATCACGTCATAGGCGCCGCCATAGGCCTTGCGGGTGATGACGGTGACCTTGGGCACGGTCGCCTCGGCGTAGGCGAAGAGGAGCTTCGCGCCGTGCTTGATGATGCCGCCGTATTCCTGCGCCGTGCCGGGCAGGAAGCCGGGCACGTCCACGAAGGTGAGGAGGGGGATCTCGAAGGCGTCGCAGAAGCGGACGAAGCGCGCAGCCTTGCGGCTCGCGTCGATGTCGAGGCAGCCCGCGAGGTGCGTGGGCTGGTTGGCGACGACGCCGATGGTGGAGCCTTCCAGCCGGATGAAGCCTGTCAGGATGTTCTTCGCGAACTCGGCCTGGATCTCGTACAGGTCGCCCTCGTCCGCGACCTTCAGGATCAGCTCGCGCATGTCGTAGGGGGTGCCCGCGTTCTCGGGGATCAGGGTGTCGAGGCTGGGCTCCTCGCGCGCCGGGTCGTCGAAGAAGGGGCGGCGGGGGACGCCCGAGCGGTTGGAGAGCGGCAGGAAGTCGAGCAGGCGCCGCGCCTCGGCGATGCACTCCACGTCGTTGTCGAAGGCGGCGTCGGCGACCGAGGACCGGCGCGTGTGCGTGAGCGCGCCGCCCAGCTCCTCGGCGGTGACGACCTCGTTCGTCACGGTGCGGACCACCTCGGGGCCGGTGACGAACATGTAGGACGTGTCCTTCACCATCAGGATGAAGTCGGTCATGGCCGGGGAATAGACCGCGCCGCCCGCGCAGGGGCCCATCACGAGGCTGATCTGCGGGACCACGCCCGAGGCGAGCACGTTGCGCTGGAAGACCTCGGCATAGCCCGCGAGCGAGGCCACCCCTTCCTGGATGCGCGCGCCGCCCGAGTCGTTGATGCCCACGACCGGCGCGCCGTTGCGCATGGCCATGTCCATGATCTTGCAGATCTTCTGGGCGTGCGTTTCCGACAGGGAGCCGCCGAAGACGGTGAAGTCCTGCGAGAAGACGTAGGTCAGGCGGCCGTTGACCGTGCCCCAGCCCGTCACCACGCCGTCGCCGGCGGGGCGGTCGCGCTCCATCCCGAACTCGGTGGCGCGGTGGGTCACGAACATGTCCCATTCCTCAAAGGACCCTTCGTCGAGGAGAAGCTCGATCCGCTCGCGCGCGGTGAGCTTGCCGCGGGCGTGCTGGGCGTCGATGCGCGCCTGCCCGCCCCCCAGCCGCGCCGCCGCGCGCCGGGATTCGAGCTCGTTCAGGATGTCGTTCACGCCGTCCCCCTCGCCTCGTCGCCGCATCGTGGCACGAAACCGCAGAACGGCAGGCTTGCCAATCCCCCGGGGCCGGGTTGCGCCCCGCGCGGGGCTGCGGCAGGACGGGCGTCTCAGCCGGAGTTCCCCATGCCCACCCTGCCCGTCCCGGTCCTCACCGTCGGCCTTCTGCTCCTGTCCAACGTCTTCATGACCTTCGCCTGGTACGGCCACCTGCGCTTCAAGACGGCCTCGCTGGTCATGGTGGTCCTGGTCTCGTGGGGGATCGCCTTCTTCGAATACGTGCTCCAGGTGCCCGCCAACCGGATCGGGCACGGCCATTTCTCGGCGGCCGAGCTGAAGACCATCCAGGAGGTGCTGACGCTCTCGGTCTTCGCGGTCTTCTCGGTGCTCTACCTCAAGGAGCCCCTGGGCTGGAACCATCTGCTGGGCTTCGGCTTCATCGGACTGGGGGCCTTCTTCATCTTCCACAAATGGGGCTGACATGACCGCCGTTCCCGCGGTGCGGTTCCTCGACCGCACGACGCCGCCGCACATGGCGACCCTGATCCTGATGGCGGGGGTGCCCGCGCTCAGCCAGTCGGTGTTCCTGCCCTCGCTCGCCCACATGGCGCAGCATTTCGGGACCTCCTACGGGGTCATGCAGCTCGCGGTGTCGGGCTATCTCGCCGCGACGGCGGTGCTGCAGATCCTGCTGGGGTCGGTGGCCGATTCCTTCGGGCGGCGGCCCGTGATGCTGGCCGCGCTCGCCATCTTCGTGCTGGCCTCGCTGGGCGCGATGCTGGCGCCCTCGGTCGGGGTCTTCCTCGCGTGCCGGATGCTCCAGGGCGTGTCGGTGGCGGGGATCGTCCTGAGCCGCGCGGTGGTGCGCGACACGGTGGGCACGGCCGAGGCGGCGTCGCGCATCGGCTACGTCACCATGGGCATGGCGCTGGTGCCGATGGTGGGGCCCGTCCTGGGGGGCCTTCTGGACGAGGTCTGGGGCTGGCAGGCCAGCTTCGTGCTGCTCGCCGCCGCGGGGGCGCTGGTGCTGGCGCTGGTGGCGCTGGACCAGGGCGAGACGGCGCGGGCGCGGGGCGAAGGCCTGCGGGGGCAGCTCCGGCACTATCCGGCGCTGCTGGGCTCGCGGCGGTTCTGGGGCTACTCGCTCTGTGCGGCCTTCGCCTCGGGGGCCTTCTTCGCGCTCCTGGGCGGGGCGGCCTTCGTGTCGGGCGAGATCTTCGGGCTGTCGCCGCTCTGGACCGGGGTGGCGCTGGGGGCACCCTCCATCGGCTACGTCCTGGGCAACTACCTCGCGGGGCGGCACTCGATGCGCGTGGGGCTCGACCGCATGGCGCTCCTGGGTTGCATGGTGGCAGTGCTGGGGCTCGGGGCGTCGCTCATACTCACGCTGGCCGGGCTGGGCGGGCCCTGGGTCTTCTTCGGCTTCTGCATGGCGCTGGGCTTGGGCAACGGCATGACGCTGCCCAACGCCATGGCGGGCTCGATCTCGGTGCGGCCGGACCTCGCGGCGACGGCCTCCGGGCTGTCGGGCGCGATCATGACGGCGGGCGGCGCGGTCCTCGCGGTGCTGGGCGCGGCGGTCCTGAGCCGGGGGACCGGGCCCTGGCCGCTCCAGGCCCTGATGGCGGGCTCGGTGGCGCTGGCGGGGGTGTCGCTGCTCCTCGTGCGGGGGACGGCGCGGCCCTAGCGCGCGGCGCGGCGCCAGCCGGCGGCCAGCGCCTCGTCCTCCGAGCAGAACCAGCGCTCGCCCTCGGTCTCGTCGATCTCGGTGCGGTCGTAGCTCGTCCCGCCGGGCATGTGGTAGATGCGGCCCGAGCCCGAGATGTTGCCCTTGATCTCGCAGCCCGTCCGGGCGCTGAGGACCTCGATGTCGGTGATCCGGGAATCGGGGTCGCGGCGGTAGTCGGCGGGGCGCTGGAACTCCCCGCGCCAGAGCCCCATCTGCCCGGCGCGGGCCAGGTCCTCCTGCGGCACGTAGTCGAGAGAGTAGTCGCGGTAGGCCACGGCCATCCCCTCGGCCACCAGCACCGCGCCGAGGTCCACCCCCTCGACGACGCAGCGGGCGACGGAGCGGCCGTAGCGGTCGGTGTCCCGCACCTCGCAGACGGCGGCCTGCCCGTCCCAGCGCGCCTGTGCCTCGGTCGTCGCCCAGGCGCCGCAGTCCCAGGGGACGCCCGACTCGTCCAGGCAGATCTGGTCGCGCTCGGGCGCGTCGACGCCGTGCAGCCGCACCCGCGCGTCGCCCAGGTCCAGCGTGTCCGCGTCGATCATCCGCACGGTGCCGCGCAGGGCGCCGTCTCCGGCGCTCGCCACGCCGTCGAGATCGCCCGAGCGGAGTTCGAGGATCGCGACTCCGATGAGAAGGGCGCCGAGGGCGAGGAACGCGAAGCGGGTCATGATGCCGCAGGAATGCCGCGAACTGGCCCCTAATTCAATCGAGCCATTAAAAATTAGTTAAAATATCTGGAACATATCGACAACGACGGCCGATCCTGCCCCCAATGGGGCGGAACCGGCCGCCAAGGGGTCAGCGCGCGCGGTCGTCGTCCCGCTCGGTCTCGGAAACCCAGCGGTTCATGCGCGCGAGCAGCGGCTCGGGCAGGAGCCCGGCGAATCCCACCACGAGCTTGTTCAGAAGCCCCGGCGTCATCCCGGCCTTGCCGGCCTTCATCGCCTCGTAGCCCGCGCGCGCCGTGTGCTCCGGCGTGTCCTTGATCGGGACCGGGGCCGAGCCCATGGCCGAATCGGCCATGTCGCCCCGCTCGAAGATGGGCGTATCGACGGGGCCGGGCATCAGGCAGGTGACGGTGACGCCGTGCTCCTTCATCTCGTCGTTGAGCGCGAAGCTCAGCATGTCGAGATAGGCCTTGGAGGCGTTGTAGACGGCCTGATAGCTGCCCGGGACGAAGCCCGCGATGGAGCCCGTGACCAGCACGCGGCCACGCCCCTGCGCCCGCATCCGTGGCAGGGCGCGGTGCAGCAGCAGCGTGGTGCCCAGGACGTTGAGCCTCAGGAGGCGCCGGATGTCGGGCCAGTCCTGATCGGCGAAGGCGTGGCCGAGCGTGAGCCCGGCGTTCGCCATGAGGTAGTCGATCTCGCGCGCCCCGACCTGATGCCAGAGGGCGAGGACGCCCTCCTCGGTCGACAGGTCCGCCCGCAGCGCCTCGACCTGCCCGCCGTGCCGGCGCAGGTCATGCGCGGCCGCGTCGATCTCCGCCTCGTCGGCGCAGATCAGGAGGTCGCAGCCGTCCTCGGCCGCGCATCGGGCAAGCTCGCGCCCGATGCCGGTCGAGGCTCCGGTGACGACGGCGAAGGGCCGGTCAGGCATCGGTCAGGACGTCCCGGCTCGGGGCCGTCGCCGGCTTGGAGCCCGGCGTGCTCGGGCCCGTCCAGTGGGCCATGTTGGCGCGGCCCGCCTCCTCGCGGCCCTTGGCCCAGGCGGGCTTGAGCACGACCTTGGTGAACTCGTTCTGCCGGAAGGCGAAGTTCTTGTAGCCCTGCGGCGCATCCTCGAGCGAGGTGATGTGGGAGATCAGGAAGGTGGTGTCGATCTCGCCTTCCTCGATCCGGCGGAGCAGCTCCTGGTGGTAGCGCTGGACATGGGTCTGCCCGGTGCGCAGGGTCAGGCCCTTCTCCATCAGGGCGCCGGTGGGGAACTTGTCGGCCATGCCGCCATAGACGCCGGGCACCGACACGCGCCCGCCCTTGCGGACCGCGAGGATCGCCTGGCGCAGCGCGCCGATGCGGTCGGCGCCGATGCCCACCTTCTGCTTGAGCGTGTCCACCGGGTTGAAGTTCTCGAAGCCGTGGCTTTCCATGCCCACGGCGTCGATCACGGCGTCGGGCCCCTGCCCGCCCGTCATCTCCATCAGCGCCTCGAGGACGACGGTCTGGTGGTAGTCGATGACCTTGCAGCCCAGGGACCGCGCCAGCTCCAGCCGGTGCGGGTAGTGGTCGATGACGATGACCTGCTCGGCCCCCATCACGCGGGCCGACTGCGCCGCGAACAGGCCCACCGGACCCGCGCCCCAGACGACGATGGTGTCGCCGGGCTCGACGGTGGCCTGGTCGGCGGCCATCCAGCCCGTGGACAGGATGTCGGTCAGGAACAGGACCTTCTCGTCTTCCAGATGGTCGGGGACGACCAGCGGCCCCACGTCCGAGAAGGGCACGCGCACGTATTCCGCCTGCCCGCCGGGATAGCCGCCGGTCATGTGCGAATAGCCGAAGAGCCCGGACATGGGATGGCCGTAGAGCGACTCGCTCACGTCCTGCTTCTCGACCGGATTGGAGTTGTCGCAATGCGAGAACTCCTGGTTGCGGCAATGGAAGCAGGCGCCGCAGGAGATGGTGAAGGGCACGGTCACCCGCTGCCCGACCTTGAGCGTCGAGGCGGAGCCGACCTCGACCACGCGGCCCATGAACTCGTGGCCCAGGATGTCGCCCTTGAGGACGCCGGGGATCACGCCGTCATACAGGTGCAGGTCCGACCCGCAGATCGCCGTCGAGGTGACCTCGATGATGGCGTCGCGGGGGTTGACGATCTGCGGGTCGGGGTGGGTGTCCACGCGGACGTCGTGCTTGCCGTGATAGGTCAGTGCGCGCATCAGGGGGTCTCCTCAGACGGCGGGGGAGGACTGGAGCTCGGTCTGGACGGCCTTCTGGAACTTGCCGCCCTTGCCGCTCTGGTTCTTGTTGGTGGCGATCTCGCCCGTCTCCAGCAGCATCTTGAGCCGCTTGAGGTCGCGCCGGGCCTGGACGGAGGGTTCGGCCGAGAAGAGCTTGGCCACCGCCTGCCCGACCATGCCCATGGGCGGCTTGTAGGCGATCACCGTCTCGACGATGGTCCCGCGCCCGCCGGGGGCGTCGCGGAACATGACCTTGCCTTCGGTCTCGATGCCGCTGCCCTCGGTCGAGCGCCAGGCGATCTGCTCGCCGGGGCGGTCGTTGACGACGCGGGACCGGACCTTGACGCTGGTGCCCATCGGCGCGCGGATCGTCCAGGTGGAGATGCCGGGCTCAGGCTCGCCCGCGTCGACGATGTTCTCCATGAACCTGGGCAGGTTGGAGAAGTCGCGCCAGAAGGCGTAGATCTCGTCCTTGGGGCGGTCGATGGTGACGCTGCGCCCGGTGACGGCGAAGCCGCCGAAGCGCGCCTGCTTGGCCGTGCGGCCGGGGGCGTCGTCGGTCAGGCGCGGCTCCTGCGCGTGGCGCGCGGACTGCGAAGCCGAGGGTCCGAGATAGGCATAGGCAGCCAAGCCCGCCAGCGCGCCCAGGCCCAGCGTCATGGCGGCGGCGACCACCTTCTTCTCGGTGAGGCCGCCCGAGTCGCGGCGGGCGGCGGGATAGGGCTCGCGGTCGCGGTAGGGAAGGTTCTGGTGGTGCCCTTCCGGGGGCCAGGTCGGCCGCGGCTGGTGAAGCCAGGAGTCGTCGTCGTGGGACATGCGGGAGCTCCTCTGGTCGCGGGCGCACGCCGGCCGGGGGCCCGTCGCCGGGGGGCGCAGGCCGGGACGCGGCGGCTTGTGGATCGGGGCCCCAACGCGGGACGGGGCGGATCGGGTTCCGAGGAAAGCGCGCCACGGCGGCGCGGGCGGCCGATCCGCGCCGGTCCCGAGGCGAAGCGGCCGGGCCCTGGGACCCGGCCGCTCCGTTCATCCGCCCGCGAGGGATCGGGCGGAGGACGTCACTCGGCGGCCGTGGAGGCGGCGCCCGCCTGCGCCGCCATGCGCTCGGCCAGCCGACGGTAGGTGGCCAGCGCCTGCCCCACCACCTGGTCCATGTTGTAGTAGCGGTAGGTCCCGAGGCGGCCCAGGAAGATCACGTCGTCGCGCTGGAGCGCCAAGGCCTCGTACTTCTTGAACAGGACCTGGTTCTCGGGGCGCGGGATCGGGTAGTACGGGTCGCCGACCGCGGACGGATACTCGTAGGTGATCGAGGTCTGCTGGTGCACCTGCCCGGTGAGGTACTTGTATTCGGTGATCCGGGTATGGGGCACCTCCTCGGCGGGGTAGTTCACCACCGCGACCTCCTGGAACCGCCGCTGGTCCAGCGTCTCGTGCCGGAACTGGAGGCTGCGGTAGGGCAAGGGCCCGTAGCGGTGGCCGAAGAAGGCGTCGATAGGCCCGGTATAGACCGTGAGCGGCGCGAGGTCGCCCGTCTTGAGGTCGTGGAAGTCGGTGCCCAGCGCGAGGTCGATGTTGGGATGGTCGAGGATGCGCTCGAACATCCGGGTGAAGCCGTCGCGCGGCATCGCCTGGAACGTGTCGGTGAAGTAGCGATCATCGAGCGAGGTGCGCGTGGGCACGCGGGACGTCACCGACTTGTCCAGCTCGGACGGGTCGAGCCCCCACTGCTTGCGCGTGTAGCCCTGGAAGAAGGTCTCGTAGAGGTGCCGCCCCACGGCGTTCACCACCACGTCGCGGCTGGTCCTGATGTCCTCCACCGGCTCGGCCTGCGCCGCGAGGAACGCAGCCGCGTCCTCGTCCGTCTGGAGGTTCAGGCTGTAGAGCCCGTTCAGCGTCGTGCGGTTGATCGGCATGGGCAGGAGCTTGTCGCCCACCTTGGCGAGCACGCGGTGCTCGTAGGGGCGCCACGCGGTGAAGCGGGACAGGTAGTCCACCACCTGCTCGCTGTTCGTGTGGAAGATGTGGGGGCCGTACTGGTGGATCAGCACGCCCGCCTTGTCGTGCAGGTCGTAGGCGTTGCCCGCGACATGAGGGCGCTTGTCGACCACGAGGACGCGCTTGCCGGAGCCTTCGGCCAGCCGCTCGGCCATGATGGCGCCGGCGAAGCCCGCGCCCGCGATGACCACGTCATAGGGCCGCGACCCGCCGCGCCGGATGCCGGGCGCCGCGAAGCGGTCGGGCGCGCGGCGCGACCGGCGGTGCGCCACGGCCTCCTGCACCAGCCGGTCCATGCGCTTGAAGGTCGTGTCCCAGCTCAGGTCGGCCAGCATCTTGTCCACCTCGGGCCGCCAGGCCTCGGGCGCGTGGGACAGCGTCAACGCCTCGTCGCAGGCCCGGAGGAACGCCTCGGGCGTGTCGGCGATCCTCACCCCGTCGAGGTCGCCGTAGTGGCGCAGCACGTCGCGGATCGGGGTCGAGACCACGGGCCGCCCGGCCGCCAGGTATTCCGGCGTCTTGGTGGGCGAGATGAAGCGCGTGGCCTCGTTGATGGCGAAGGGCATCAGCGCCACGTCCCAGCCGGACAGGTAGGCGGGCAGCTCGGCGTAGCCCTTGCCGCCGAGGTAATGGATGTTCGGGCGGCGCGGCAGGTCGTCCTCGGAGATCTTCACGACCGGGCCGACCATGACGACGTGCCAGTCGGGGCGCTGGGCCGCGACATGGTCGATGAGCGACAGGTCGATCCTCTCGTCGATCACGCCGTAGAAGCCCAGCCGCGGGCCGGGGATGGCGGCCATGTCGGCGGGCGCGCGCTGCCCCCGCCGGGCCTGCGCGAAGTGCTTCGCATCCACCGAGGAGGGGAACGGGTGGATGTTGTCATGCTGGAGGCGCTTGGCCTCGTAGATGCTCCAGCCGCCGGTGAAGACCACGTCGGCGGCCTTGAGGAGAGCGGCCTCACGCTCGCGCAGCTCGGGCGGCGCGAACTTGAAGTGCGACAGCTCGTCCATGCAGTCGTAGACGACCGCCTCCGCCTCGACATGGGCGCCCACGGGCCACATCATCGGCGTGTAGAACCACAGCACCGGCTTCATGCCGCCCTGCAGCTCGAGAAGGTCGTCCAGCATCTTCGCCTGCGCCTGCTCGGAGCGCTCGGCCGACCACCCTTGGGGGATGCGGGGCCGGATCGCGCGCACGCGGTCGTCGGGGAAGTCGTGGACCTCGTAGAAAGGCAGATGGTGCTCGCAGGGGATGGGCTCCTCCCACACGATGACGCGGCGCCCCTTGGCGAAGCGCTTCATCAGGTGCTGGGGCCGCTGGAGCACGAAGTCCCAGCGGAGATGCGAAAAGCAGATCAGGAGGCCGGAGGAGTCGTTCAGGGGGAAAGGGGTCGCGTCCGGCATCGTGTCTCCTGTCTCGAATGTCCCGGTCAGAGGTCTCGCTCTCATTCGCCGCTTCGGCGTTCTTCCTGAGGTCGAGGGCCACGCGCCCGTCGCCTTGGCGCTGGCTTCTAACGCAACCAGAGGGCACATTGGTTCCAGAACGTGAACAGAATGCGCCCGACCCGGCCCGCCCGAACCATCGGCGACGCAGGAACTCGCGCGGTTCTTCGCCGTTCTCGGGGCTGGATCGCGGGGCGCCGGACGCCTCCGGACAGTGATGGGAGACCCCGTGTCGGACGACCTTCCCTTCGGCCTCGAGGCCGTGCGGCTCCTTGCGCGCCTGGGCGAGGAGCCCGGCCGCCCCCTCCTGCACGTCACCACCGGCGAGGGCCGGGCCGAGGCCCTGGCGCGCGTCCTGCGCGGCGCCCTGCCCTCGTCGGGGGCCGTGGCCTTCCCGCCCTGGGACGTGCTGCCCTACGACTGGGCCCCGCCCTCGGCGCAGGCGATGGGGCGGCGCATGGCGGTGCTGCGGCGGCTTGGCGATCCCGAGGAGGCCCCGCGCCTCGTCGTGACCACGCCCGCCGCGCTCCTTCAGCGGGTGCCGCCCCCGGGCGCGGCACGGGCGCTCGTGGCGCGCGTGGGCGAGCCGCTCGACGCCGAGGCGCTGCGGTCCTTCTGCGAGGGGACGGGCTACATCTTCGACGAGCGGGTGGACGAACCGGGCGAGATCGCCGTGCGCGGCGAGGTGGCGGACGTGTTCCTGGCGGGGTCGGACTGGCCCTACCGGATCGAGCTGGGCGAGGTCGTGACCGAGATCCGCCGCTACGATCCCGCCACGCAGCTTTCGGTCGAGGAGGTGAGGCGGCTGGCCATCGACGCCGCCTCCGAGCTGCCCGGCCCGGCCGACGAGGAGGAGGCCGACGTGGCGGCGCGCCTGCCCGGGGCCTATGAACGGCTGGCCACCCTCTTCGATCACATGGAGGGCGCGCGGCTCTCGCTGGCCCCCGGCGCGCGGCGCGCGCGCGACGCCGCTCTCACCCAGATCGCCGAGGCCTTCGCCGAGCGCAGCCGCGACGACACCCCCGCCCGGCGCACCCCGCTGCCCGAGCGGCTCTACCTGAGCGTGGAGGACTGGGACCGCCTCGCCGGCGCGCGCGATCCGGCGACCCTCGACGGCGCCGGGGCCGAGGCCGTCCCCGCCTTCGCCGAGGCGCGGCGCCCCCGCGCGGCGCTGGCCGGGTTCCTGGAGGCCCAGGCCACGGCCGGGCGGCGGGTGATCGTGGCGGGCTTCGCAGGCCGCGACCGGGCCCGGCTGTCCCGACGCCTGCGCGAGGCCTGGGGCGTGGCGCCCGAGCCGGTGGCGGACTGGGCGGCGGCACTGGCGGCCCCGCCGGGGACGCCGGTGGCGATCGCGACGGGGCTCGACGAAGGCGTGGTGGACCTGCGAGCCGGCGTCGCGCTGGTCGCCGCGCGCGACGTGCTGGGGAGCCGGGCGGGCGCGCTGGATCCGCAGGCCACCGCCGCGCCCTGGACTGTCGAGGCGGCCGAGCTGCACGACGAGGACCTGGTGGTGCACATGGAGCACGGGCTCGCGCGGCTCGACGGGCTGGAGGCGCTGGAGGCCGAGGGGGTCGCGGGCGAGGCCATCCGTCTGGACTATGCCGAAGGCCAGCATCTCCTCGTGCCTGCCGCCGAGGCCGGGCGGATCTGGCGCTATGGCGCGGACGAGGGCGAGGTCGCGCTCGACCGGCTCAACACGGCCAGCTGGGACAAGCGCCGCGCCAAGGTGGCCGAGGGGCTCGCGGCCACGGCCCGCGCGCTGATCGCCGCCGCCGAGGCGCGGGCCGCGACCGAGGCCCCCCGGCTCGTCCCCGAGCGCGCGCCCTACGAGCGGCTGGCCGCGCGCTTCCCCTTCGAGGAGACGCCCGACCAGGCCCGCGCCATCGCGGCGGTGCTGGAGGACCTGGGCAGCGGCACGCCGATGAACCGGCTCGTCATCGGCGACGTGGGCTTCGGCAAGACCGAGGTCGCGATCCGCGCCGCCGCCGCCTGCGCCTTCGCCGGCAGGCAGGCGGCCATCCTCGCGCCCACCACCGTGCTGGCGCGCCAGCACCTGTCCACCCTGCGCCGCCGCTTCGAAGGGCTGGGCGTCGAGATCGGGCACCTGTCGCGCCTCGTCACGCCGACCGAGGCGAAGCGGGTCAAGGCCGGGCTGAAGGATGGCTCGATCGGCATCGTGGTGGGCACCCACGCGCTTTTGGGCAAGGGCGTCGAGTTCGCGGACCTCGGGCTGATGGTCATCGACGAGGAGCAGCGGCTGGGCCGGCCGGACAAGGACAGGGCCCGCGCGCTCGTGGCCGGGGCGCATCTGCTGACCATGACGGCGACGCCCATCCCGCGCACGCTCCAGTCGGCGCTGGTGGGCTTGCAGGACCTGTCGGTGATCGCCACGCCCCCCGCGCGCCGCCGCCCGATCCGCACGCTTCTGGCCGAGCGCGGGGCCGAGGTCCTGCGCCAGGCGCTGGGGCGCGAGCGGCGGCGCGGCGGGCAGAGCTTCGTCGTCGTGCCGCGCGTCGAGGACATCGAGCCGGTGGCCGAAGAGTTGCGCCGCCTCCTGCCCCGCTATCGCCTCCGCGTGGCCCACGGCCAGCTTCCCGCGAAGGAGATCGACGAGGTGATGGTCGGCTTCGCGGAAGGTGACGGCGACGTGCTGCTTGCGACGTCCATCATCGAATCCGGCCTCGATGTGCCCCGCGCCAACACCATGGTGGTTCTGCGGCCCGACCTCTTCGGTCTGGCGCAGCTGCACCAGCTTCGGGGCCGCGTCGGGCGCGGCGGCGCGCAGGCCTTCTGCTACCTGCTGACCGAGGCGGGCGAGGAGCTGCCCCCCGCCACGATGAAGCGGCTCGGGACGCTCCAGGCGCTCGACCGGCTGGGGGCGGGCATGGCGATCAGCGCGCAGGATCTCGACCTGCGGGGGGCGGGCGAGCTGTTCGGGGACCGGCAGACGGGCCATGTTCGGCTCATCGGCCTCGGCCTCTACCAAGAGCTACTGGCCGACGCGATCCGCGCCGCGCGCGGCGAGCCGCCGCTGCACCGCGAGGTGGAGTTCCAGGCCGAGGCCACGGGCGCCCTGCCCGCCGCCTACATCCCCGAGGAGGAGGTGCGCATCAACCTCTACCACCGTCTCGCCCGGACGCGGGACGCGGGCGACGTGGAGCGGCTGGCGGACGAGATCGACGACCGTTTCGGTCCCCCGCCGCCCGAGGTGGGCACCCTCCTGCGCACGGCCCAGATCCGGGCGCTCGCGCGGTCGCTGGGGGTCACGCGCATCTCGGCCGGGCCCGCCGCCGTGGCGCTGGACGTGGAGGACACGGACCGCGTGGCCGAGGCGGTGGCGGCCGCCGGCGGGGCGCTCGAATGGCAGGACGACCGGCTCGTGCTGCGGCGCGAGACCGCGAGCGGCCCGGAGCGCATGGACCTCGTGCTGGAGATGCTGGAGGCGCTGGCCTGACGGAACAACCCCGCGCCCCGGCGGTTTCGCCGGCACCCCAGCGGAGGCGCCCATGCTCGACCTGTCCGACCAGATCGCCATCGTCACCGGATCGGATTCCGGCATCGGCCAGGCCATCGCCATCGAGTTCGCCCGCGCCGGGGCCGACGTGGCGGTGACCTTCCACACCGACGCGGCCGGGGCCGAGGAGACCGCGCGCTGCGTGCGCGCCGAAGGGCGGCGCGCGCTGGTCAAGCAGCTCGACGTGATGGACGAGGCCGCCGTGGACACGCTCTTCGGCGCGGTGGAATCCGAGCTGGGCGTGCCCGGCATCCTCGTAAACAACGCGGGGACGGGGGGCGACGCGAACGTGGTGGACATGGACACCGCCACCTGGGACCGGGTGGTCCGCACCGACCTCTACGGCCCCTTCTTCTGCTGCCGCGCCTTCATCCGCGCCCGCCGCCGCGCCGGGGCGCCGGGCGGCAAGATCGTCAACATCACCTCGGTCCACGAGGCGATCCCCACGCCGGGCGGCGCGGCCTATGGCGCGGCCAAGGGGGGCCTCCTGACCTTCACCCGCAGCCTCGCGCTCGAACTCGCGCCCCAGCGGATCAACGTCAACGCCGTGGCCCCGGGCCTCATCCGCACCCCCATGACGGCCGAGCGGACCGAGGACCCCGAGGCCATGAAGGAGGAGCTGCCCCGCATTCCCTGGAACCGCCCCGGCGAGCCCTGGGAGGTCGCGCGCCTCGCGCTCTATCTCGCCTCGCCGGACGCCGACTACGTGACGGGGCAGAGCTTCACCATCGACGGCGGGCTGGAGATGAACTGGGGACAGGGGGCCTGACGCCATGAGCCCGCTCAGCGATCCCATCGACAGCATTGCCGCCCGGATCGCGCAGGCCGCCGAGCCGCTGCCCGGCTTCGACGACCCCGCCTTCGGACGCCTTTTCGACCGCTGGGGCGACCGGCGCGTGGTCCTGCTGGGCGAGGCGAGCCACGGCACCTCCGAGTTCTACCGCGCCCGCGCCGCCATCAGCCGCCACCTGATCGAGCATCACGGCTTCACCACCGTTGCCGTGGAGGCCGACTGGCCCGACGCCGCCGTGCTCGACGCCTTTGTGCGCGGCCGCCCCCGCCGCGACGGGGCCGAGCCGCCCTTCCAGCGCTTCCCCACCTGGATGTGGCGCAACACCGACGTGGCGGCCTTCCTCGACTGGCTGCGGAGCTGGAACGAAGGGAAGCCGTCCGGGGAGCAGGCGGGCTTCTACGGGCTCGACATCTACAACATGGCCGGGTCCATCTCGGCGGTCCTGGCCTATCTCGACGAGATCGACCCCGAGGCGGCCAGCGTCGCGCGCGAGCGCTATGGCTGCCTCCACCCCTGGCAGGAGGACCCCGCCATCTACGGCCGGGCCGTGCTGACCGAGGGCTACCGCCGCTGCGAGAAGGCCGTGGTCCAGCAATGGCGCGACCTGCTGGAGAAGCGTCTCGCCTATGTCGCCGAGGACGGCGAGGGCTTCCTCGACGCCGAGCGCAACGCCCGCCTCGTCGCCTCGGCCGAGCGCTACTACCGGATCATGTACCACGGTGACGAGGAAAGCTGGAACCTCCGCGACACCCACATGTTCGAGACGCTGCAAAGCATCCTCGACCACAAGGGGCCGGACTCCAGGGCCGTCGTCTGGGCCCACAACTCCCACATCGGGGACGCGCGCCACACCGACATGGGCCAGCGGCGGGGCGAGCTGAACATCGGCCAGCTCTGCCGGGAATGGTGGGAGGAGGAGGCCGCGCTGATCGGCTTCGGCACCCACACCGGCACCGTCGCCGCCGCGACCGACTGGGACGGCGACATGGAGGTGAAGCGGGTCCGCCCGTCGCGCGCCGACAGCTACGAGGCGCTGTCGCACGACGCGGGCGTGCCCCGTTTCCTGCTGGATCTCCACCGCGACCCGGACCTGCGCCGGGCCCTGGAGGAGCCGCGGCGCGAGCGCTTCATCGGCGTCATCTACCGGCCCGAATCGGAGCTGGCGTCCCACTACGCCCGCTGCACCCTGCCCCGGCAGTTCGACGGCTGGGTCTGGTTCGACGAGACCACGGCCGTCACGCCGCTCGGCCCCGAGCCCCACGACGGCGCGATCCCCGAAACCTGGCCCTTCGGCCTCTGAGGGGCTTGCCGGGCCGTCGGCCCGGTGCCAGCTTGCGGCCCATGCGCGCCTTCGTTGCCATCGACATCCCCGACCCGGTCCGCGACGGCTTGGAGGATCTTCAGGAGAAGATCCCCTTCGGCAAGCTCACGGACCCCGAGCAGATGCACCTGACGCTCGCCTTCCTGGGCGAGCAGCCGGACGACCTGATCCAGTCCGCCCACGAGGCGATGGAGGGCATCCGCTTTCCCGTCTTCGACCTGCAGCTCGGGGGCTTGGGCACCTTCGGCAACCGCGAGCCCACGGTGCTCTGGGCGGGCGTGAAGGACCCGGCCCAGCTCAAGGCCCTGCACGACCGCCTCCTGCCCGCGCTGCACGGCGCGGGCCTGCCCCTGGAGCGAAAGCGCTTCCGCCCGCATGTCACGCTCGCCCGATTCGACCGCACCGGCCCCGAGGAGCACGAGCGGCTGGCGCGGTTCCTGTCGCGGTGGGAAAGCTTCCCCTCGCCCCCGTTCCGGGTGGAAAGCTTCGGCCTCTGGCGATCGACCCTGCGGCCCAAGGGCGCGATCCACGACCTCCTGGCCGAGTATCCCCTGACCTAGCCTGCCTGCGCGGCCTGGCGGCGGCCCGGCGCCAGCTCCTCGCGGAACTGCGCGATGGTGCGGGACAGGCCTTCGCGCAGCGGCACGCGGGGCTCCCAGCCCAGCAGCTCGCGGGCGCGGCCGATGTCGGGGCGGCGCTGGCGGGGATCGTCCTGCGGCAAGGGCCGCTGCACCACAGCCGAGTCCGACCCGGTCATCTCCAGCACGAGGTCGGCCAGCTCGCGGATCGTGAACTCGCCGGGATTGCCGAGGTTCACGGGGCCGTTCGCGTCCGAGGCCATGAGCCGCGCCAGCCCCTCCACGAGGTCGTCCACGTAGCAGAAGGACCGCGTCTGCTGCCCCTCGCCATAGATGGTCAGCGCCTCGCCCGTCAGCGCCTGCCGCACGAAGTTCGACACCACGCGCCCGTCCTCGGGGCTCATGCGCGGGCCGTAGGTGTTGAAGATGCGCGCCACGCGCACCTCGACCCCCAGCCGCCCGTATTCGTAGAACAGCGTCTCGGCCGCCCGCTTGCCCTCGTCGTAGCAGGCGCGCGGACCCCAGGTGTTCACGCTGCCCTTGTAGCTTTCGGCCTGGAGCTTCACCTCGGGGTCGCCATAGACCTCGGAGGTCGAGGCCTGCAGGATGCGCGCGCCCGTCTCGCGCGCCAGTTCCAGCAGGTTCTGGCTCCCCTGCACGCAGGTGCGAAAGGTGTGGAGCGGGTCCGCCTGATACAGCGGCGGCGAGGCCGCGCAGGCGAGGTTCCAGATCTCGTCCAGCGGCCCGTCGATCGCCAGCGGCTGCGTGATGTCGTGCCTCAGGAAGCGGAAGCGCGGCCCCTGCATCAGGGGCGCGACGTTCGCCAGCCGACCGGTCTGGAGGTTGTCCACGCAGATCACCTCGTGGCCCTCGCGCACCAGCCGCTCGGCCAGATGCGAGCCCACGAAGCCCGCGCCCCCGGTCAGGAGGATGCGGCGGCCGGTCTGGGCGGAGGGGTCCTGGGGTCGTTCCTTGCGCGGCATCCGGCACCTCGATTTGCGGCGCAGGGCGCCTTGCGGTGATTCGCCGGCCGGGGCGGCCGGCGCCCGCGCCACCCGCCTCGGGCGGGCGCGCGAAAGGTTCTACAACAAACCTAGGGCAACTCACCCCCGGTCAACCCCTTGAGGAACGGAGTGGAAAAGCGGACCGCCCCTCAGCCCGGCGCGACCCAGGCCTTCACGAAGCCCTCGGGCTTGTCGCGCGTGGCGTCCAGCGCCTCGTCCAGCCGCTCCAGCGGATAGCGGTGCGTGACCAGCGGCGCGGGATCGAGCCGCCCCTCGGCCACCGCCGCGACCGCCTCGCGCAGGCCGCGCAGGTTCACCTGCGGATCGCGCTCGTGGGCGTTGACGATGTCGAGCCCGCGCCAGTTCCAGCCGCCGATGTTGAGCGTGCGCGGCCCGTCCTGGTGGTAGCCCGCGATGACCAGCCGCCCGCCCTCGGCCACGATGTCCCCCGCGAGGTTCAGGGGCCATTCCTTGCCCACGGCCTCGATCACCACGTCGCACATCCGCCCGTCCGTCAGGCGGCGCACCTCCTCGACGATGGTCCAGTGATCGTGCATCGGGATCGCGTGCGCCGCCCCCATGGCCCTCGCCAGCGACAGCGAGCTGTCCCGCCGCGAGATGGCGACCACCGTGGCCCCCGCCGCGGCCGCCAGCCGCGTCAGCGCCGCGCCCAGGAAGCCCACGCCGATGACCGCCACGACCTGCCTCGCCTCGATCCGGCTGCGGCGGAAGATGTTCATCACGCAGCCGAAGGCCTCGCCGGGGAAGGGCACGCCCTCAAGCTCGGGCGGCAGCGGCACCGCCTGCCCCGCCTCCACCAGGTCGTGCGAGGCGTAGCCGTGCTGGCCCAGGATCGCCACCGGCTCGCCCACGCGAAAGCCCTCGACCCCTTCGCCCAGGGCGTCCACCACGCCCCAGGCCTCGTGCCCCAGGCCGCCGGGCTCGGTGGGGAAGGTCATCCAGTCCGGCCCCGCCCAGGGCCCCAGGTTCGAGGCGCAGACCCCGCAGCCGTCGAGCCGCACCCGGATCTGCCCGGGCCCCGGCTCGGGCAGCGGCAGGCTCACGACCTCGACCTGTCCGGGGCCTGTGACGCGGGCGGCGCGCAGGGCCTCGGTCATCGGTCGGCCTCGGGGAGGGTGGAGTTCGCGGGGAATGGGCAGGTCATGGCGTCGTCCTTCAGATGCGTCGAAGGGACCCGCGCAAGTTGAATCAACCGGCGCACCGGCCCCTCCGTTCCAGCCTAGGACGCCGGGCCGTCGCAGCAAGGCTCGGGCGTGGCCCGAAGGACACCCTGCAACACCCGGACAGCATGGCGGAATCGCCGCGGTCCGCACCGCTGCTCACATCTCCGGGAACCTTTGTAGATGAGGGACGTTGCCGCTCGACGAATGCGAACCGGGCAACGGCGGAGACTTCATGACCAAGGTGCTCATCACCGGCGGATGCGGCTTCATCGGGCGGCACGTCGCCCAGGAGCTGCTGGACCACGGCTACGAGGTGCGCCTCTACGACGCCCTGATCGACCAGGTGCATGGCGGGACGCAGGTCGCGCTGCCCGAAGGCGCCGAGGTGGTGCGCGGCGACATGCGCGACGCCGACCGGCTCCGGCCCGCGCTGCGGGGCTGCGACGGGGTGATCCACCTCGCCGCCGAGGTGGGCGTGGGCCAGTCCATGTACGAGATCGCCCGCTACGTGGGCGCCAACGACCTCGGGACCGCCATCCTGCTGGAGGCGATGCTCGACCACCCCGTGGGCCGCATCGTCGTGGCCTCCTCCATGAGCGTCTACGGCGAGGGCTACTACGCCCGCCCCGACGGCTCGCTGGTCGAGACCGTCCGCCGCCGCCCCGCCGACATCAAGGCCGGGCTCTGGAACCCGACCGACCTCGCGGGCGAGCCGCTGGCCCCCATCGCCACCGACGAGCGCAAGCGCGTCGACCTCGCCTCGATCTACGCCCTGACCAAGTACGCGCAGGAGCGCGAGGTCCTGATCTTCGGCGAGGCCTACGACGTGCCTGCCGTGGCGCTGCGGCTCTTCAACGTCTTCGGCGCCGGGCAGGCGCTGTCCAACCCCTACACGGGGGTCCTCGCGAACTTCGCCTCGCGCCTCGCCTCGGGCCAGCGCCCGACGATCTTCGAGGACGGCGAGCAGCGGCGCGACTTCGTTCACGTGCGCGACGTGGCCCGCGCCTTCCGCCTCGCCTACGAGAAGCCCGAGGCCGCGGGCGAGCTGTTCAACATCGGCTCGGGGCAGGCCTACACGATCTCGGGCGTGGCGCGGCTCCTCGCGGGGGCGATGAACCTGCCGCATCTCGGCCCCGAGATCCTGCACAAGTCTCGCTCGGGCGACATCCGCAACTGCTTCGCCGACATCTCCAAGGCCCGCGCGCTCCTGGGCTTCGAGCCCGGGCACCGGCTGGAGGATTCGCTGACCGAGTTCGTCGACTGGGTGCGCGGCGAGGCGGTGATCGACCGGGGCGCCGAGATGCGGCGCGAGCTGGAAGCCAAGGGACTCGTGTCGTGACCGGGCCGGTCCTCGTCACGGGGGGCTCGGGCTTCATCGGCTCCAACCTCGCCGACAGCCTGCTCGCGGACGGGCACGAGGTCATCGTGCTGGACAACCTGAGCCGCCCCGGCGTGGAGCAGAACCTCGACTGGCTGCGCGCCCGCCACGGGGCGCGGATCCATCCCCTGCGCGCCGACCTGCGCGACCGGGCGGCCCTGCGCGAGGCCGCGCGCGACGCCTCGGCCGTGATCCACCTCGCCGCCCAGACCGCCGTTACCACCAGCATGGCGGACCCGATCGACGACTTCGAGGTGAACGCGCGCGGCACGATCGACCTCCTGGAGGCCGTGCGCGCGACGGGTCGGCGCGTGCCCGTCCTCTTCGCCTCGACCAACAAGGTCTACGGCTGCCTGGAAGCGATGGAGATGGCCGAGGCCGCCGACCGCCACCTCCCCGCCGACGAACCCCTGCGCGCCCATGGCGTGCCCGAAGGCCAGCCCCTCGACTTCCGCACGCCCTACGGCTGCTCCAAGGGCGTCGCCGACCAGTACGTGCTGGACTACGCCAAGTCCTACGGGCTTCCCACCGCCGTCCTGCGGATGAGCTGCATCTATGGCCCCCGCCAGTTCGGGACCGAGGACCAGGGCTGGGTCGCCCATTTCCTGATCCGCGCGCTTCAGGGCGAGCCGATCACGCTCTACGGCGACGGCAAGCAGGTGCGCGACATCCTCCACGTCTCGGACGCCGTGGCCGCCTACCGCTCCGTCCTGGCGAACATCGACCGCCTGTCGGGCCGCGCCTTCAACCTCGGGGGCGGCCCGCGCAACGCCGTGAGCCTCCTCGCCGTCCTGCGCGAGATCGAACGCCTCGTGGGCCGTCCCCTCTCCGTGTCCCACGGCGACTGGCGGCCCGGCGACCAGCACTGGTTCGTGGCCGACGCCCGGCGCCTGTCGGCCGAAACCGGCTGGCAGGCGACGATCCCCTGGCGCGAGGGGCTGGCGGATCTCGCGGCATGGCTGCGCGCCCACCGGGTCCGCCCGGTCCCCGAGCGCATCCGCGCATGAGCGGGCGCCTGCGGGTCCTCCAGACGCTCGACGCCGTGGGCGGCGTCTGGCGCTACGCGGTGGACCTCGCGCGCGCTCTCGCCCCGCAGGGCGTGGAGACGGTGTTCCTGGGCTTCGGCCCGTCCCCCTCCCGCGCCCAGCGCGCCGAGGCCGCAGCCCTCGGGCCGCTTCTCTGGTCCGACGCGCCGCTGGACTGGCTTGCGCCCGACGCCAGCGCGCTGGCGGCCGTGCCGGAGACCATCGCCCGCACCGCACGGTCCGAAGGGGTGGACCTGCTCCACCTCAACCTGCCCACCCAGGCCGCGGGGCTGGAGACGGAGCGCCCCGTGCTGGCCGTGTCGCATTCCTGCGTCCCGACCTGGTTCCGCGCGGTGCGCGGGGGCGGCCCGCCCCCCGGCTGGGAATGGCACAAGACCCTGAACGCCCGTGGGCTGGCCCGCGCCGAGGCCGTGGTCGCGCCATCCCGCGCCCACGCCGCCGCGCTTTCGACCTGCTACGGGCCGCTGCCGCGTCTCACGGTCGTCCCCAACGGCACCGCCGCCCCGCGCGGCACGCCGGGGACCGAGCCCTTCGTCGTGGCCGCCGGCCGCTGGTGGGACGAAGGCAAGGGCGGCGCGACGCTCGATGCCGCCGCCGAGCACGCCAACTGGCCGATCCACCTCCTGGGTCCGCTGCAGGGGCCCAACGGCGCGCATTTCGCCCCTTCTCACGCCATCGCCGAAGGCGAGAGGTCCCATGCCGAGGTCGTCTCGGTCATGAGCCGCGCCGCGATCTTCGTATCCCCCTCGCTCTACGAGCCCTTCGGCCTCGCCGTGGCCGAGGCCGCGCGGCTGGGCCTGCCGCTCGTGCTGTCCGACATCCCCACCTTCCGCGAGCTGTGGTCCGACGCGGCCGTCTTCGTGCCGCCCCGCGACCCCGAGGCGCTGGCCGTCACGCTCGACGAGCTGGCCTGCGACCCCGCCCGGCGGCAGGACCTGGGCGAGGCCGCGCAGCTCCGCTCGGGCCGCTTCACGCCCGAGGCGCAGGCCGCCCGGATGCTCCGGCTCTACGCCGACCTCGTCCGCCACCCCGTGTCCCCCCAAGCCGCCGCCCCGAGGTGAGATGCGTTTTCTCTTCTACACCCATTCGCTGATCTCGGACTGGAACCACGGCAACGCGCATTTCCTGCGCGGCGTGATGCGCGACCTCGACCGGCGGGGCCACGAGACTTTGGCGCTGGAGCCCGCGGGCGCCTGGAGCCGCGAGAACCTGCTGGCCGAGCGCGGCCCCGAGGCGATCGACGCCTTCCACCGCGACTTTCCCGGCCTCTCGACCACGATCTACGCGGACGACTTCGACCACGAGGCCGCGCTGGACGCCGCCGACGTGGTGATCGTCCACGAATGGAGCGAGCCCGCGCTCGTCGCCCGCATCGGCGCGGCCCGCAAGCGCGGCGGCCGTTTCACGCTCCTGTTCCACGACACCCACCACCGCGCCGTCTCCGCCTCGGGCGAGATCGGGGCGATGGACCTGTCCGGCTACGACGGCATCCTCGCCTTCGGAGAGGCGCTGCGCGAACGCTACCTCAAGGCCGGCTGGGGCCGTCAGGTCTTCACCTGGCACGAGGCCGCCGACGACGCCCTGTTCCACCCGATGGAGGAGCCCGAGGAGGGCGACCTCGTCTGGATCGGCAACTGGGGCGACGACGAGCGCACCGCCGAGCTGCACGAGTTCCTGATCCAGCCCGCCCGCGACCTCCGCCTCCGCACCACCATCCGGGGCGTCCGCTACCCCGACCACGCGCTCGCCACGCTGCGCGAGGCGGGCATCGCCTATGGCGGCTGGCTCCCCAACGCCGAGGTGCCCCGCGCCTTCGCCCGCCACCGCGTGACCGTCCACGTCCCCCGGCGCCCCTACGTGGAACAGCTCCCCGGCATCCCGACCATCCGCCCCTTCGAGGCGCTGGCCTGCGGCATCCCCCTCGTCTCGGCCCCCTGGGACGACGCCGAGGGGCTGTTCCGCCCCGGCGACTTCCTCTGGGCCAGGGACGGCGAAGAGATGCGCACCCACCTGAGCGCGCTGGTGAACGACCCCGCGATGCGGGCCGAGCAGGCGGCGCGGGGGCTCCAGACCATCCGGGCCCGCCACACCTGCCGCCACCGGGTGGACGAGCTACTCGACATCCTCGCCCGGCTCCGCGCGCCCTCAAGGAAGACCGCATGACCAAGACCATCGCCTTCTACGGCTCTTCGCTGCTCTCGGCCTATTGGAACGGGGCGGCGACCTACTACCGGGGGATCATCCGGGCGCTCGCGCGGCGGGGCTACCAGACCACCTTCTACGAGCCCGACGTCTGGGACCGGCAGAAGAACCGCGACATCGACCCGCCCGACTGGGCCCGCGTCGTCGTCTACGACGGCACCGTCGAGGCGCTGAGGAAGGTCGCCGCCGAGGCCGCCCGCTACGACATCGTGGTCAAGGCCTCGGGCGTGGGCTTCGAGGACGACCTGATCCTGTCCGAGGTCATGACCGCCGCCCGCCCCGGCGCGCTGCGGATCTTCTGGGACGTGGACGCCCCCCACACGCTGGGCGAGATCCGGCAGGCCCCCGACCACGCCCTGCGCCGCTGGCTCCCCGACCTCGACATGGTCCTGACCTACGGCGGCGGCGACCCGGTGGTCGAGCAGTATCGGGCGTTCGGCGCGCGCGCCTGCGTGCCGGTCTACAACGCGCTCGACCCCTCGACCCACCACCCCGTTGCGCCGGAACCGCGCTTCGCCTGCGACCTGGCCTTCCTCGGCAACCGCCTCCCCGACCGCGACGAACGCGTGGCCGAGTTCTTCACCCGCGCGGCCGGGCTCCTACCCGATCAACGCTTCATCCTGGGGGGCAACGGCTGGCACGACGTCGCCATGCCCGCGAACGTCCAGAAACTGGGCCACGTCCCCACGGCCGACCACAACGCGCTCAACTGCTCGCCCCGCATGGTCCTCAACGTCGCCCGCGACAGCATGGCGGTGAACGGCTTCTCCCCCGCCACCCGCGTCTTCGAGGCCGCCGGCGCCGGGGCCTGCCTCGTGACCGACGCCTGGGAGGGGATCGAGCTGTTCCTGCAACCCGACGAGGAGGTGCTGGTCGCCCGCGACGGCCAGGACGTGGCCGAGGCCGTCCGCACGGTCAGCCCCGACCGCGCCCGCGCCATCGGGCAGGCGGCGCTGGCCCGCGTCCTCGCCCACCACACCTACGACCAGCGCGCCGAGCAGGCCGACGCGCTGTTCCAGGCCCACGCCGCCCGCCAGGGGGCCGCCGCGTGACCCGCCCGCTCGACATCGTCCTCCTCGGGCTTTCGCTGTCCTCGGCCTGGGGCAACGGTCACGCCACCACCTTCCGCGCGCTCCTGCGCGGGCTCGCGGCCGAGGGGCACCGCGTCCTCTTCCTCGAACGCGACATGCCCTGGTACGCGGGCGCGCACCGCGACCTGCCCGACCCGGACTTCTGCGAGCTGGTCCTCTACGACGACCTGGACGCGATGCTCGCCCGCTTCGCGCCGCGCCTGCGCATGGCCGACGCGGTGATCGTCGGCTCCTACGTCCCCGACGGCATCCGCCTCATCGACCGGCTCGCCGTGATGGACCTGCGCCAGCTCGCCTTCTACGACATCGACACGCCGGTGACGCTCGCGGGGCTCGACGCGGGCCACGAGGAATATCTGGCCGCCCGGCAGATCCCGCTTTTCGACCTCTACTTCTCCTTCTCCGGCGGCGAAGTGCTCGACCACCTCGAACAGCGGCGCGGCGCGCGCCGGGCCGAGGCGCTCTACTGCTCGGTCGATCCCACCGCCTACGCGCCCGATCCCCTGGCCCCCAAGCGCTGGGACCTGGGCTACCTCGGCACCTACAGCGACGACCGCCAGCCCACGCTCGAGGCGCTGCTCCTCGAGCCCGCCCGCCGCCGCCCCGACCTCCGCTTCGTGGTCGCCGGGCCGCAGTATCCGGCCCACATCGACTGGCCCGCGAACGTGGAGCGGATCGAGCACCTGCCCCCCGCCGACCACGCCGCCTTCTACAACGCGCAGCGCTTCACGCTGAACGTCACCCGCGCCGCCATGCGCCGCATGGGCTGGTCGCCCTCCGTCCGGCTCTTCGAGGCCGCCGCCTGCGGCACGCCCATCGTCTCGGACGACTGGCGCGGCCTCACGGACCTGCTGCCCGCGCCCGGCTCCATCCGCATCGCTTCCGGCCCCGAGGACGTGCTGGCCGCCCTCGCCCTGCCCGAGCCCGAGCGGCAGGCCATGGGCCGGGCCGCTCGCGCGCGGGTGCTGGCGGGCCACACCGGACGGGCGCGGGCGCGCGAGCTGGCCCATGCCCTGCGCGCGCCCGCGCGGCTCGTCGCGGCGACGGGCACCTGACGGCGTGGCCACGACACGCTAGGTTCGCCCGCATGATCCCCCTGCTGCGCGAACTCTACGAAGGCCATTCCGACCGGGCGCAGCGCTTCCGGACCTGGCTCCTCGCCTTCGACATCGCCACGGTGGTCTTCATCGTCGCCACCTCCTTCAGCGAGCGGGGGGTGAGCGTCGAGATCGTCGACGCCGTTCTGGGCGTCGTCATCCTGCTCGATCTCCTGGCCCGCCTCGCCATCAGCCGGAACCGCCCGCGCGAGTTCCTGCGGCTGTCCACCTGGACCGACATCGTGGCCATCGTCTCGTTCCTCGCCCCCCTCACGGGCGAAGCGGGGGGCTTCCTGCGTGTGCTGCGGACGCTGCGCATCCTGCACACCTACACGCTGCTGAACGACATCCGCGACCCGCACCACCCGATCAGCCGCAACGAGGAGGTGATCCTCGCGGTGGCGAACCTCGGCGTGTTCATCTTCGTGATGACGGCCATCGTCTACGAGACGCAGCACCGGACGAACCCCGAGATCGGCAACTACGCCGACGCGCTCTACTTCACGGTGACGGCGCTGACGACGACGGGCTTCGGCGACATCACGCTGCCCGGCACCACGGGGCGGATGCTCACCGTGCTCATCATGATCTTCGGGGTGACGCTGTTCCTGCGGCTGGCGCAGGTGCTCTTCCGGCCCAGCAAGGTCCGCTTCGGCTGCCCCACCTGCGGGCTCCTGCGGCACGACCCCGACGCCGTTCACTGCAAGGCCTGCGGCACCCTCCTCAACATCCCCAACGACGAGAGCTGAAGCGCCTCGTGGTGTTCATTCGGGCCATGGCCCGCCACCACGGAGTGCAGCGCCATGGCGAGAGCGAAGACCAGCCGCCGCGCGGCTCGCCCCCTCGCGGCGCCACACGCGAAACCTGCGCGACCGACAGCCGGACGCTTTGGGCCGTTCCCCGGAGCCCCCACAGGAACCGGCATCGGTGCCGCAAGGACGGCCAGCCACCCGGCCGAGGTCATCGCGCCGCCTGCTTCAGCCTTCAAGCCCCTGCGACAGCCCCAGCGCCGTCAGGAGCCCCAGCACCACGAAGAGCCCCGCGAGGCCCTTCTCCCCCTCGACCGCCTCGGGGATCATCGTGTCGGCGACCATGGTGAGCAGCGCCCCGGCCGCCAGCGCGCGCACCCCGGCGACGACCTCGGGGCCCGCCCCGCCCAGAAGCCCCGCCCCCAGCGCCGCGGCGGCCCCGGACAGGACCGCGATGCCGCCCCAGAGCCCGAAGACATAGGCCGGGCCGCGTCCCGCCCTGCGCATGCCCGCCGCGCTCGACAGGCCCTCGGGCAGGTTGGACAGCAGGATCGCCGCCAGCACCCCCGGGCTCACCCCCTGCCCGTCCAGGAGCCCCACGCCCAGCACCACCGATTCGGGCAGCCCGTCGAGCAGCGAGCCCACGGCGATGGCGAGCGCCCCGCCCTGCGCCGCGTCCATCTGCTGGCCGCCCGAGCGCTTGCGGTGCCGCCCGGCCACCGACAGCCCCCCATGCGACACGAGCCAGTTCGCGGCCGTGTAGGCCAGCGAGCCCGCCAGGGCCCCCAGCACGACCGGGCGCAGGCTCGCCAGCTCCACGCCCTCAAGGATCAGGTCATAGGCCACCGCCGAGACCAGCACCCCGCAGCCGAAGGCCATGATCCCGGCCGTCACCCGCGCGGGCAGGCGGACGAGGTAGGCCACCGCCGCCCCCAGCACCAGCGCCGATCCGCCCAGCAGGCCCCAGGCGCCCGCCGCCGCCCAGACCGGGAGGCCGGTCATGCCGGGACGGGCAGGACGGGGGGACGGACGAAGGGTCGCATCGGTCGGACTCCGGAATGGCCGCCCTCAACGGCGCCGGGCGCGGGCCCGTTCCCGGACGGGAACAGCCCGGACGGCGGGCGGTTGAGAGTAGCCGGATTCCGACGCCGACCAGAAAGACCCCGCATGACCGCCTCGCCCACCGCCTCCCGCCCGACGCATCCGCCGCCGCACCCGCCGGGCCTCAGTTCGGTCCTCGAACGCAACATCCGCATCCTGGCCGAGCGCCGCCGGCAGGAGGAGGCCACGGCCAGCCTTCAGGCGCGCGCCGCCGAGGCCATCACCCGCTTCACGGGCTCGATGCTCTTCGTCTACCTCCACCTCGCCTTCTTCGGCTTCTGGATCGTGGCGAACCTGGGCTGGGTGCCGGGGGTGCCGCGCTGGGACGAATCCTTCGTGGTGCTGGCCATGTGGGCATCGGTCGAGGCGATCTTCCTGTCCACCTTCGTGCTCATCAGCCAGAACCGGATGCAGGCCGCCGCCGACAAGCGGGCCGACCTGGACCTCCAGATCAGCCTCCTGGCCGAACACGAGATCACCCGCCTCGCCACGCTGGTCGCCGCCATCGCCGAGCGGCTGGACGTGCACAGCAGGGCCGACCCCGAGATGGAGGAGATCGAGGAGAACGTCTCACCGGAGGCAGTGCTCGACCGCATCGAGGACCACGAAGCCGAGCACAGCGAAGCGTGATCGGCCGGGCGCTCGGAACCGCTGCGCGAACCCTGGGGATCGCCTATATCCATTCCCGGAAAGCGTCCCCGGAGGACCCGCCGTGACCCCAGGTTCCATAGCCCCCGATCCGGCTTCGCCACGCCCGCTGTGGTCCGCGCACCACGCCCACGAAGTCGTGAGGGAACTGTCAGCAGCGGCGAAAGAAAGTCTCTCGACGGACGCGATTGTCGCGTCTAAGTGCACGCCGGGCGGCGCCAATCAGCGATTGGTCCTGAACCCGGACAAATGCCGGAGACCGCAGAACCAGACCAGGGCACGCCGCCGTTGCGGGGTGGTCACATAAGTCAGCGGACGGAAACGCTGCCCCAAATTATCCACAATTAGACCCATAATAGGGTACAATCGGACAACAAACCGCCGCGGAAGAAGCGGTCGGGGACTCCGGTCCCTGCAGGAGCGAGGCGCACCATGAAGACCCAGGCCCTGGACTTCGGTCTTTCCCCACTGCCGGTCCTCTCTCGGGACACGGCTCCCAATCCCGCGCGCTTGCGGCGCGAGACACTCCCCCTGGACGGGGTATGGGCCCTTTCGGTGAATGGAGAACCCGCACAGCCCGTGATGGTTCCCTTCCCGCCGCAGGCGAAGGTTAACAATATCGTGATCCCCGAGGGCGAGGTGCACCTGCGCTACGCCACGACCTTCGAGCTGCCCTTCGCCTGGACCGGCGCGGTGCTGCATCTGGAGGGCGTGGATCACACGGCCGAGGTGCGGGTGAACGGCGTCCTCCTGGCGCGCCATGTGGGCGCCTGGGACCCCTGCTCGGTCTTCGTGCCCCGCTCGGTGCTGCGGCAGGGCCTGCTCGACGACACGACCATGCTCCACAAGCTGGAGGTGGACGTGACCGACTCCTCCCGCTCCCGCGCGATCCTGTCGGGCAAGCAGGAGCGCGAGCCCCGCGAGGGCGCGATCTTCTACGGCAACATGTCGGGCCTGTGGAAGTCCGCCTGGATCGAGCACGCGGGCGACGTGCGCCTCGGCGACATCCGCCTGACCGCCCGCGCCTCCGGCGATCTGTCCGCCGACGTCGAGATCGCGGGCGCGGCCGCCGGCCATTCCGTGATCCTCCGCCTCTGGCACGAGGACGGCGGCGGCCTCCTGCTGCGCGCGCCCGTCGAGGACGGCCGCGTCACGCTCGCGGGCCGCGTCGAGGACGTGCGCCCCTGGTCGCCCGCCTGCCCGAACCTCTACTTCGGCACTCTCACGCTCCTTGACGCGCGCGGCCGCAAGGTCGACGAGATCGAGACCTACGCGGGCTTCCGCGACTTCGTCATGCAGGACGGCTACTACCGGCTGAACGGCGAGCCCTTCTTCCTCCAGGGCCTCCTTAACCAGGCGATCTACCCCGACACGCTCTACACGCCCACCGACAAGCACACGCTCACCGACTACGAGCACACGCTCGACCAGGGCTTCAACGGAGAGCGGCGGCACCAGACCACGCCCCGCCACCGCGACCTCTGGCTCGCGGACAAGATGGGCTACTGGCTGTCGATCGAGCTGCCCTCGGGCCGCAACCTCATGGACGCCGAGGACCGCGCCTCCGCGCTCGACCAGTGGCGGCGGATCGTGTCGGCCTATGCCTGGAACCACCCGTCGGTGTTCTTCCTCGTCGCCGGCAACGAGGACTGGGGCCTCCTGGAGCACAAGCACCACGAGGTGGACGCCACGCACGAGGACCGCGAGACCTTCCAGTACGAACTGGGCGAGCTGACCGAATCCATCGCGCCTCCCGGCATGCCCTACGCCGCCAACGACGGCTGGCGCTGCGTGACCACCCGCCGGAACGGGCAGATCCAGAACCGGCTCGACCCCAACCGGCTGATGTTCAACATCCACGAATACGCCGACAACGCGCGGGTGAAGTCCCTTTACGGCCGCATCCCGCAATGGCCCGAGCCCGGCGTCTGGGGCAAGAATCCCCGGCACGTCTTCCACCCCAACGGCTACAGCTACGACGGCCGCACGCCCTTCGTGCTGTCCGAGGTGGGGGGCCGCGCGCTCCTGAACCGCCCCTCCAAGGGCGTCTTCGCCTATGGCCGCATCCACCGCGACCCCGAGACCTGGGCCGAGGAGCTGTCGGAGCTCATCCGCATCATGGGCGCGATGCCCGTCCTGCGCGGGGGCTACGTCCTGACCCAGACCCGCGACGCCGGCAACGACCCCGAGGACGAAACCTCGATGGGCGAGATCAACGGCGTCCTCGACGGCCACGGCCTCCTGAAATACGCGGGCGACCTCGTGCGCGAGGCCAACCGCGCCGCCCGCGCCTCCTGGGCCGAGGGACTGTAGGGCCCCGACCGGGACCGGACACGGCAAGGGGGGCGCGGGCGACCGCGTCCCCCTTTTTCTCATTCCGCGCGACAAGGCGCGTGGTCGGTGCTAAGGCCGGGCCCTCCCGCACGCTCCCCCGAGGCCCGGCATGACCATCACCCACGAAGACGAGCTCGACGGCCTCAAGGAGATCGGCCGCATCGTGGCCAACACGATGCAGGCGATGGCCAAGGCCCTGGAGCCCGGCATGACCACGCGCGAGCTGGACGGGATTGGCCGCGCCTTCCTCGAGCGCGAGGGCGCGACCCCCGCGCCCGAGGCGACCTACGGCTTTCCTGGCGCCACCTGCATCAGCGTGAACGAGGAGGTCGCGCATGGCATCCCCGGTGACCGGATCGTCGCGGCGGGCGATCTCGTGAACATCGACGTCTCGGCCTCGCGCGACGGCTTCTTCGCCGACACCGGGGCCACCTTCCGCGTGCCGCCCGTCCTCCCCTCGCTCGACCGGCTGTGCCGGGACGGCCAGCGGGCGCTCCAGATCGGCATCGCGCAGGTGGGCCACGACAGGCCGCTGGCCGGGATCGGCGCCGCCATCGGCCGCTTCGCCTCCGAGCGCGGCTACACCCTGATCCGCAACCTCGCCAGCCACGGCGTCGGCCGCGCCCTCCACGAGGAGCCCGGCGAAGTTCCGACCTGGCCCACGCGCGGCGACCGGCGACGGATGCACAAGGGCCTCGTGCTGACGGTCGAGCCCTTCCTGTCCAGGGGCGGGATCTGGGCGCAGGAAGGCGACGACGGCTGGACCCTCTACGGCCAGCCCCCCGCCCCGGTCGTGCAGTACGAGCACACCGTCGTGGCGACCGAGCGCGGCGCGATCGTGGTCACGCGGCCGGGCTGACCGAACCGGACATGAAAAAGGGGAAGCGGCACCCCGCTCCCCCTCTCGGACCCGACCCCTGGGCAGGGGATCAGATCATTCCGGCCGCCATCTCGCGAGCGATGTGGTCCGCCTGCCGGATCGCCAGCGCCACGATGGTCAGCGTCGGGTTCTCCGCCGCGCCCGTGGTGAACTGCGACCCGTCCGACACGAACAGGTTGGCGATGTCGTGCGTCTGCCCCCAGCGGTTCACCACCCCGTCGCGGGGGTTCTCGGACATCCGGTTGGTCCCGAGGTTGTGCGTCGAGGGATAGGGCGGCGTCGGATAGGTCTGCGTGGCCCCCACCGCCTCGTAGATCGCCCGCCCGCGCGCATACGCATAATCGCGCATGGCCACGTCGTTCGGGTGGTCGTCGAAATGCACGTTCGGCGTGGGCAGCCCGTACTGGTCCAGCACGTCGGCGTTGACCGTGATGCGGTTCGTCTCCTGCGGCATGTCCTCGCCGACGATCCACATCCCCGCCATCCGCTCGTAGCTGTCGAGCGCCGACGTGAACTCCCGCCCCCAGCCGCCGGGGTTCAGGAACGCCGCCATGAAGGGCAGGCCCAGGCTCAGCGTCTCCAGCTCGAAGCCGCCGACGAACCCGCGCGACGGGTCGTGCCGCGCCTCGTCCTGGACGATCCCGGCCATGGTCGTGCCGCGCCACATCTTCACCGGCTTGTCGAACACGCCGTAAACCGACCCCGTGACGTGCCGCATGTAGTTGCGCCCGACTTGGCCACTGGAGTTGGCGAGCCCGTCCGGGAACATCGCCGAGGCCGAGTTCAGCAGAAGCCGGGGCGACTCGATCGAATTCCCTGCCACGCAGACGATCCGCGCCGCCTGCCGCTGCTCCTGCCCCTCCGCGTCGAAATACACGACGCCCGTGACCTTGCCCGCGTCGTCATGCTCGATGCGCGCGACATGCACCCGCTCGCGCACCTCCAGGTTGCCCGTCTCCTCGCCCAGCGGGATCTCGGTGTAGGCGGTGGACCACTTGGCGCCCCACTTGCAGCCCTGGAAGCAGAAGCCCGTCTGCTGGCAGGACATCCGGTCGCCGTAGTCGATCGAGTTGATCGCCATGCGCCCGGTGTGGACCTCCTTGTAGCCCACCGCCTGCGCGCCCTTCTCCAGCACGAGGTAGTTGTTGTTGCCCGGCAGCCCCGGCAGGCCGTTGGTGCGCGTCACGCCCATCTTCGCCTCGGCGAGCGTGTACCAGGGGTCCATCTCCTCGGCGTCGATGGGCCAGTCGATCAGGTTGGCCCCGTCCACGCGGCCGTAGTTCGTCAGCGCCTTCCATTCGTGCGGCTGGAACCGCAGCGACGCGCCCGCCCAGTGGGTCGTCGTGCCGCCCACCGCCTTCACGATCCACGCGGGCAGGCCCGAGAAGTCGCGCGCCACCCGCCAGTCGCCGCTCGTCGTCCGGGTGTCCAGCCACGCGAGCTGCCCGAAGCTGTCCCATTCGTCGTTGATGTAGTCCTGCGGCAGGTAGCGGCCGCCGGCCTCCAGCGCCACCACCTTGATGCCCTTCTGCGCCAGCTCGTTGGCGAGCGTCCCGCCCCCCGCGCCGGTGCCGATGATGACGACGACGCTGTCGTCGTTCAGGTCGTACTTCGCAACCATGTCGAACGCCTCCCCGCGTCAGAGCCAGTTGATGTCGTTGAAGCCGCGGTCGATGTAGCCGCCCAAGCTGAAGCTCTCGCCCTCGTAGCCGAAGAGCGGCCAGATGGCCTTCTGGTTGTACAGGCCCGTGACAAGGCCCCCCCGCACCGTCTGGAAGAAGGGGCTTTCCTCCATCCCGCGCAGGATCTCGACCCGGTCCCGTTCCCAACCGGCGCCCAGATAGCTGGCGTGCCCCTTGCCCTGCGCCGCGGCGTCCAGCGCGGCGATCCCGGCCTCGACCATCCCGGCCTGCTCGGCGGTGTCGTAGCCCTTGACGGCCACGACGTAGAACTCGTCCGCGATGCGGTCGTGCGGGTAGATGTCCCGCGCCATCTGCACCAGCGTGGCCATGGTCTCGGGCCTCAAGGCCGTCACCTCGACGGCCCAGGCGGCGGACTGGCCGGTCACCCAGCTCGTCCCCACAAGGAAGCTCCCGCCCGCCACCAGGCTGCGCGAGATCAGCTCGCGGCGCGAAAGGCCGCGAGGGGTTGTGGTCGTCATGATCTCCTCCCTCAGATCATTCGGATATGTTCGTTCAGCGGTAGCGGCCGGCCTTCTGCAGGACCTCGATCTGGTAGCCGTCCGGGTCGGCGACAAAGAAGAAGCGCGCGATGGGCTCGCCCCCGTCGGGCGAGAAGCTCACGAGCTTGCGGGGCCCCAGGCCCGCCTCGGTCATCCGCGCGTGCTCGGCCTCCAGGTCGTCCACCACGAAGGCGATGTGCCCGTAGCCGTCGCCCAGGTTGTAGGGTTCCGTGCGGTCCTTGTTGACCGTCAGCTCGACCTCGAAATCGGCGTCGGGGCTGCGCAGGTAGACCAGCGTGAACGTCTCGAAGTCGAGCCGGGTATCGATCGTCAGCCCGAAGGCCTTCTCGTAGAACTCGACCGAGCGCGCCTCGTCCAGCACGCGGATCATGGAATGGATCGCCTTGGCCAACCGGCCCTCCTCCTCGTCTCGTCCGTTCGGACTTCCTGCGCAGCCTGCGCGAGATCGGAGGGGCCGAGGTAGTAGAGTGCTACTACATGACCGATTTGTGACCTACTCGGCCGCCATGGCGTAGACGGGCTCGTAGGCGTCGCGGCTGGCCTCCACGAGGCAGGCGCAGCGCAGGAGCGAGGCGAAGTTCGGGGCCTGCCCGTGGATCGCCAGCACCTCGTCGTGCAGCCGCGACACGAAGGCCGGGGTCGTCACCCCTTCGCGCGCGGCCATGCGGTCAAGGATCTGCCAGAAGCTGCGCTCCAGGCGGATGCTGGTGGAATGTCCATGAAGCCGAAGCCGGCGGGTGACGGGCTCGTAGTTCTCGGGTGGCTGGCCGGAAAAGATCTGGCACATGGCTGGTCCCTCCTGTCGTCTCCTGCCTTCTCCAAGCCACAGCGAGGCGGACCCTGTCCATGAAAATCTCGCCCATCGGGCAGGATTCCTCGCGCGCGACGGATCGCTCCGCCATGCGGTCCGGGTCCCGCCGGTCTCGGGGCGCCCCTCCCGATGCCTCTCCCAAGACGGGCGCCCACCGCGCCCGTCCCTTCGCCACGGGGGTGTTGCGCGAATCGGGGGACCACCGCGCGGTGGTGCAACGAACCGTTAACCTCGTCCTGCGACGCTCCTCTCCACGAGATCAGGAGCGGCACCTTCCGCCCCGACGCCGGCCCCCGGACCACCCGCACGGGTGCAGGGCCGCGACCGGGGCCGGGGGGCACGGGAAGGCCGCTCCCCTCCCGGGCTGCCCTTGGATGGCGGGTGCCCATGCGGCTCGTGAGCGTCGTCCATGTCCGGGACCGGTTCCCCCGGGCGAGAGGCTCTTTAGGGGGCGGGACGAGCGGCAGCACCTCCGGAGAGAGTCCGGTGCCCCGTCCGGTCAGGCATCGCGCCCCACTGGCACAGCTCCCCCGGAGCCCCGGCCAGCCGCCGCGCGTCGTGGACGCGCCCTCCGCGCCCTGGGACTGGCCTCCCCGGCGCGGCCTCCGGGTCCGACGCCCGCGTGCCCCCAGGCGCAGGCGTGACCGCCCGGATATCTACTCCGCCGCGCGCGTGGCAAAGCGTCCGGGCAGGCTCACCTCCAGGATCTCCAGGTCCGCCGAGGGCCCGGCCCATCTCGTCGCCATCCCCGGCGGGATCACGAAGGCGTCGCCCGCCGTCAGGCCGAAGGGCTCCTTGCCCTCCCCCTCCAGCGTGAAGCCGCCCTTGATGACGAAGCCGAACAGGATGTCCCCGTCATGCGCCACCCATTCGGGCTCGCCCGCGCCCGGCCGCACGACCATCACCCCCGCGACGCCCCTGGTCGCCTCCGCGATCGTGGTGTCGCGCGCCTCGTAGCCCGCCAGCCGGAAGGGCCGCCACTCGGCCCCTTCGGCCCGGTTGTGGACGAAGCGCTGCCCGTCCCATTCCCGCTCGGGCCGCTCGACCGGCGTCGGCAGCGTCATCTCGTGGTCGATCTCGGTGACGTGCTCGGCCGGGACGCCGATCTCGATGACCTCGATCCCGTCGCTCGCCTCTACCACCCGGTGCCGGATGCGCGGCGGCTGGATGAAGCAGTCCCCCGCATTCAGCCGCCGTAGCCCGCCCTGGTCCTCGTAGAGGACATCCACCCAGCCCCGGATGCAGAAGATGAGCTGGAAGCCCACCTTGTGGAAATGCACCATGTCCGGCACCGGCCCCCCGTCGGGGATGCGGATGTGCGAGGCGATCATCGCGCCCCCCAGCCGCGACGGCACGAGGTCGCGATACTGCATCCCGGCCCGGCCGATCACCCAGGGCGCCTGATCCGCCAGCCGCCGCACGACAAAGGCGTGCTCGGTCGCGGGCAGCACCAGCGGCGGGTTCAGCTCATCGACCTCGACCCGCGTGCCTCCCGGCGACACCAGCGCCCGCTCGCCGCCCGCGAAGCCCGCGTCGTCGGTCAGGAGCCGCAGCACCCCCGGCTCGCCCGGCTTCTGCTCCAGCCGCACCCGCAGCCCGTGCCCCGAGAACACGGCCACCGCCGGGTCGTCCGCCGGATAGATCATGTCGAGCCGCATCCGCAGCACCTTGCTGAAGAACGGCAGGTCCGCCCGAAGGTCGGTGGTGGGCAGTCGCGCCTCGGCGCGGATCTCGGTCATCTGGGTCATGATGGGCCGAAGCCTGCGGGGGCCACGGCCCGTTTGCAAGCCCCGCGCTTCAGGCCTAAACCGGCGAAAACGAGGCAGGGAGGGGCAGCATGCCCGACGACGGCAAAAGGGTCCCCGACGACGGCAAGGAGGCGCTCCGCCAGGCCGCGCTCGACTACCACCGGCTGCCCCGGCCCGGAAAGCTGGAGATCCGCGCGACCAAGCCGCTGGCCAACGGCCGCGACCTCGCCCGCGCCTATTCCCCCGGCGTGGCCGAAGCCTGCCTGGAGATCCGCGCCGACCCGCAGACGGCCCGCGACTACACCGCGCGCGGCAATCTCGTGGCGGTGGTGTCGAACGGCACCGCCGTGCTGGGCCTGGGCAACATCGGGGCGCTCGCATCCAAGCCGGTGATGGAGGGCAAGGCCGTCCTCTTCAAGAAGTTTGCCAACATCGACTGCTTCGACATCGAGCTGAACGAGTCCGACCCCGAGAAGCTCGCCGACATCGTCTGCGCCCTGGAGCCCACCTTCGGCGCGATCAACCTCGAAGACATCAAGGCCCCCGACTGCTTCACGGTCGAGCGGATCTGCCGCGAGCGGATGAACATCCCCGTCTTCCACGACGACCAGCACGGCACCGCCATCGTCGTCGGCGCCGCCACCACCAACGCCCTGCGGGTCCTAGGCAAGCGGTTCGAGGACATCAAGGTCGTCTCCACGGGCGGCGGCGCGGCCGGGATCGCCTGCCTCGACATGCTGCTCAAGCTGGGCGTCCGGCGCGAGAACGTCTGGCTCTGCGACCTCCACGGCCTCGTCCACCACGGCCGCGAGGCCGACATGACGCCCCAGAAGGCCGCCTACGCCCAGGGCACCACGCCCGCGACGCTCCTGGACGTGATCGGGGGCGCGGACATGTTCCTCGGACTGTCCGGCCCCGGCGTCCTCACCCCCGAGATGGTCGCCCGGATGACCGAGCGCCCGATCATCTTCGCCCTCGCCAACCCCACGCCCGAGATCCTGCCCGACCTCGCCCGCGAGGCCGCCCCCGGCGCTATCATCGCCACCGGCCGGTCGGACTTCCCCAACCAGGTCAACAACGTCCTCTGCTTCCCCTTCATCTTCCGCGGCGCGCTCGACGCGGGCGCGACCACGATCAACGACGAGATGAAGATCGCCTGCATCGAGGGCATCGCCGACCTCGCCCGCGCCACCACGAGCGCCGAGGCTGCCGCCGCCTACCACGGCGAGGAGATGACCTTCGGCCCTGACTACCTGATCCCCAAGCCCTTCGACCCGCGCCTCATGGGCGTCGTCGCCACCGCCGTGGCCCGCGCCGCCATGGAGACCGGCGTCGCCACCCGGCCCATCGCGGACCTCAAGGCCTACAAGGACCAGCTCGACGGCTCGGTCTTCCGCTCGGCGCTCATCATGAAGCCGGTCTTCGAGGCCTCGCGCCACGCCGCCCGGCGGATCGTCTTCGCCGAAGGCGAGGACGAGCGGGTGCTGCGGACTGCCGCCGCCATGCTGGAAGAGACCGACGACAAGCCGATCCTGATCGGCCGCCCCGAGGTCATCGACGTCCGCTGCCGCCGCCTGGGCCTCCCCATCCGCCCCGACCGCGACTTCGAGCTGGTGAACCCCGAATCCGATGCCCGCTATCGCGACTACTGGGGCACCTACCACGAGCTGATGGCCCGGCGCGGCGTCACGCCCGAGGTGGCACGCACGACGATCCGCACCAACACCACCGCCATCGGCGCGATCATGGTCCATCGCGGCGAGGCCGAAAGCCTCATCTGCGGCACCTACGGCCAATTCCTCTGGCATCTCAACTACGTGCGCCAGATCCTCGCCCGCGACGGCCTGCGGCCCCAGGGCGCGCTGTCGCTGATGATTCTGGAGGACGGCCCGCTCTTCATCGCCGACACGCAGGTCCACCCGGACCCCACGCCCGAGCAGGTGGTCGAGGCCGCCATCGGGGCCGCCCGCCACGCCCGCCGCTTCGGCGTGACACCCAAGGTCGCGCTCTGCTCGCACAGCCAGTTCGGCAACCTCGACACCGCGTCCGGGATCAAGATGCGCGCGGCCATGGAGCTTCTGGACCGGCGCGAGCCCGAGTTCGCCTACGAGGGCGAGATGCATGTGGACGCCGCGCTCGACCCCGAGATCCGGGCCCGCCTCCTGCCCAACGGACGCCTGGACGGGGCTGCGAACATCCTGATCTTCGCGGGCACCGACGCGGCCTCGGGGGTGCGCAACATCCTCAAGGCCAAGGCCCGGGGGCTGGAGGTCGGGCCGATTCTGATGGGCATGGGCAACCGGGCGCATATCGTGACGCCCGCGATCACCGCACGCGGCCTCCTCAACATGAGCGCCATCGCCGGCACGCCCGTCCAGCACTACAGCTGAACGGGCGGCACCGGCGGGAGCCGGTGTAAGGTCATCGCTCTCCGTCCTTGGCAGGTCCCGGCCTCGTCCAGGCTTTGGCATGGTACGGGACCGATGCAGCGCAAGCGGGGCGAGGCCTAGAACCCGGCTCTTGGGACGTCACAATCGGCCGCTGTCGTCCTGCGCGCCACCAAGATCCCAGAGCCCTCAGCCGCCGCGGGGCCCCCCGAGGATGAGCGCGGCGCCCGCCAGGACCAAGGCCCCGCCCGCAAGATCCCACCGATCAGGCCGCTGCCCCTCGACAGCCCAGAGCCAAAGGACGGATGCCGCGACATAGACGCCCCCATAGGCCGCGTAGGCGCGCCCTGCGAACGCCGCCTCGGACCGTGTGAGGAGCCAGGCGAAGCCGAGCAGCGCCAGCACGCCCGGTCCCAGCCACAGCGCCGAGGCCCCGCCCCGCGCCCAGGCCCAGACCGCGAAGCAGCCCGCGATCTCCAAGAGCGCCGCGGCCGCGTAGACCGCCAGCGTCACGCGAACTGCTCGCGGATCAGCCGCTCGTCGAGGCCATGGCCAGGATCGAACAGGAGATGGTGCCGCACGGCGGGTTCGGAGGCGACCTCGACCCAGGCCACGTCGCGCACGGGGCGCGAGTCGGCGTCGGCGCGCACGGGTCGCTTCGCGGCCTCGATCACCTCGAAGCGGACCACGGCATCCTTGGGCACCAGCGCGCCGCGCCAGCGGCGAGGGCGAAAGGGAGCGATGGCCGTCAGCGCCAGGACCTCGGCCCCGATGGGCAGGATCGGCCCATGCGCCGAGTAGTTGTAGGCCGTCGATCCCGCCGGCGTCGCCACCAGGGCGCCGTCGCAGACCAGTTCTTCCATCCGCACCTTGCCGTCGACGGATACGCGCAGCTTCGCGGCCTGCGGCCCGGCACGCAGAAGCGAGACCTCATTGATGGCGAGCGCTTCCTGCACCTCGCCGGAGAGCGGCGCCGCCCGCATCCGCAGCGGATTGACGACCGCATGTTCGGCGCGGGCCAGCCGCGCGGGTAGGTCCCCCTCGCGATAGGCGTTCATCAGGAAGCCCACGGTGCCACGGTTCATGCCATAGACCGGGATCTCCCGCCCCTCCACCGCGTGGAGGGTCTGGAGCATGAAGCCGTCGCCGCCCAAGGCCACGATGACCTCGGCCGCTTCCAGCGGGACGTCGCCGTAGCGGGTCGACAGTCGCTCACGCGCGTCCCGCGCCATGGGGGCGTCGCTCGCCAGGAAGCAGATGCGAAGCGCGGTCATGCGCCGGACGGGCCCCCGTAGGTTTCCTCGGGGTTGTCCGCCGGCACGATCGGAAAGGCAAGCACCCGATCGGCGGCGTCTCCGGGCCCTCGCGCGTCGTTTTGCGCCTCGCACCGAAGGAGATGCGGAGCTAAGGAGGCGGCAACCCGCCCGAAAGGATGCTTGATGCTGGACCAAGGCTTCTTCGACACCTCCCTCGCCGCCCGCGACCCCGAGATCGCTGCCGCCATCGCGCAGGAGCTTGGCCGCCAGCGCCACGAGATCGAACTCATCGCTTCCGAGAACATCGTGAGCCGCGCCGTGCTGGAGGCGCAGGGCTCGGTGATGACCAACAAGTACGCCGAGGGCTATCCGGGCAAGCGCTACTACGGCGGCTGCCAGTTCGTGGACATCGCGGAGACCCTCGCCATCGAGCGGGCGAAGCGGCTCTTTGGCTGTGGCTTCGCCAACGTGCAGCCCAACTCCGGGTCGCAGGCGAACCAGGGCGTCTACACCGCGCTCCTACAGCCCGGCGACACGATCCTGGGCATGAGCCTCGATGCGGGCGGCCACCTGACCCACGGCGCCAAGCCCAACCAGTCGGGCAAGTGGTTCAACGCCGTCCAGTACGGCGTCCGGCGGCAGGACTCGCTCCTCGACTACGACCAGGTCGCGCAACTCGCCGAGCAGCACCGCCCGAAGGCCATCATCGCCGGCGGCTCGGCCATTCCCCGCGTTATCGACTTCGCCCGGATGCGCGAGATCGCCGACAGCGTCGGTGCCTACCTGATCGTGGACATGGCCCACTTCGCGGGCCTTGTGGCGGCGGGGCTCTATCCCTCGCCCTTCCCGCACGCCCATGTGGCCACGACGACCACGCACAAGACGCTGCGCGGCCCGCGCGGCGGCATGATCCTCACCAACGACGAGGACATTGCCAAGAAGGTCAACGCCGCCATCTTCCCCGGCATCCAGGGCGGGCCGCTGATGCACGTCATCGCCGCCAAGGCGGTGGCCTTCGGCGAGGCGCTGGAGCCCTCGTTCAAGGACTACCAGCGGCAGGTCGTGACCAACGCCCAGGCTCTCGCCGACGAGCTGATGAAGGGCGGTCTCGACATCGTCACGGGCGGGACCGACACGCACCTGATGCTGGTGGACCTGCGGCCCAAGGGCGTGAAGGGTAACGCCACCGAGCAGGCTCTGGGCCGCGCGCACATCACCTGCAACAAGAACGGCGTGCCCTTCGACCCCGAGAAGCCCACCGTGACCTCGGGCGTCCGCCTGGGCAGCCCCGCCGCCACCACGCGCGGCTTCGGCGAGGCGGAGTTCCGTCAGGTCGGGAGCTGGATCATCGAGGTGGTCGATGGCCTCAAGGCCACGGACGGCCAAGGCGATCCGACCGTCGAGGCCAAGGTGAAGGCCGAGGTCGAGGCGCTCTGCCAGCGCTTCCCGATCTATCCCGGCCTTTGAGCCCGTCCGTCCGGCGCCACCCTGCGGGCGTGGCGCCGGACCCCCTGGAGCCGGCCCCCGGTCCGGGCTAGAGCAACGCTCATGCTGAACGTCGTCCGCCACGGCTCCCCCACCGACCACCCTACCCTGCTCATCGCCCACGGCCTGTTCGGGTCGGCACGGAACTGGGGCGTGATCGCGAGACGGCTGTCCGACAGCCGCGAGGTGCTGGCCGTGGACATGCGGAACCACGGGCAGAGCTTCCACCATCCGTCGCACGACTACCCGGCCATGGCCGCGGATCTGGCCGAGGTCATCGAGGCGCAGGGCGCGCCCGTGGACGTGATGGGCCATTCCATGGGTGGCAAGGCGGCGATGGTGCTGGCGCTGACGCGGCCGGAGCTGGTGCGGAAGCTCGTGGTGCTCGATATCGCGCCGGTCGCCTACGGGCACACGCAGCAGCCGCAGATCGAGGCGATGCGGCGGGTGGATCTCGCCAATGTCACGTCGCGGAGCGAAGCGGAGGCGCAGATGAGCGCCGATCCGGCCATCGCGCCCTTCCTGCTCCAGAGCCTCGACCTGTCGGAGCGACGCTGGCGGCTCAACCTCGATGCGTTGGAGGCGGCGATGGACGCCGTGATCGGCTTCCCCGAGGTCGAGGGCGCGTTCCCTGGCCCCACGCTGTTCCTGTCGGGCGAGGAGTCGTCCTATGTCCTGCCGGAGCACCGGGCGCGCATCAAGGCGCTGTTCCCGGCCGCCCGCTTCGCGCGGGTGAAGGGCGCGGGGCACTGGGTCCACGCCGACCGTCCCCGAGAGGTGGAGGCGGCCGTGCGGGTGTTCCTCGACGCCGGATCGGACGCCTAGCGGAGGCTGACCTCGGCCACGTTGTCCTGGTAGTCCTTCTTGGGATCGCGGCCCAGGATCGACAGGAAGCCCGCGACCAGCGAGGAGCCGTCCTTCCAGACCTTGGCGTGGCTCACGTCCATGCGCAGCAGTGCCAGCTTGGGGTCGTCCTTGCCGTGCTCGTACCAGGCGGCGGCGTAGGGGTTCCAGAGCTTGTCGATCATCGCCCGGTTGTTGTCGACCGCGAGCTGGCCCGAGACGGTGGCCCAGACGTCGTGCCCCTTGGAGACGAAATGGAAGCTCGCGTCCTTGGAGCCCTGCCCCAGATGTTCCACGAGATCGGATTCGGTGTTCCCGAAGAACCAGATCGGCCCGTGGTCGTCGTCGTCCGCGAGCTGGGCGGTCATGGGGCGGGACTCGATCTCGGACCCCAGGCCCAGCATCACGGTCATGTCCTTGCGCAGCGCGGCCCAGAATCGGGCCTCGATCTCGGCGTCCTTCTTGGGATCGTCGGTCATGTGGGCATCTCCCTTCGATGTCGGCGAAGCAACGGAGGGACGCGTGGGCGGGTTCCGTCCGGCGGCTCGGTTCGGTCATGGGCGCGATCCTCCTTTCTGCGCCCGTCGCGTGGGGGCCCTGCTCCGAGGACATCCCGGAGCGCATGAGGGAAGGATCGCCGCCAAAGGTTAACAAATGGTAGGACCACCGAACGGTCCTCCCCCGATTCGCGCAACACCCGCCGGGTATGGCATTCCCGACTGGGGCCGCGCGCCCGGACGTGGCATCCCCCTGTCATCGTCCACGGAGGATTTCCAATGATCGTCGATTACTTGAAGAAGGGCGGTTTCGCCGCCCTGATGCTGGCCACCGTTGCCTTGGGCGGGGCCACGCTCTGGACCGACGCGGGCGCGACGGAGCGGGCGCTCGACGACCACGGGGTGACGACCCGCGCCTATGTCGTGCAGAGGCAGCCCGCCGCCGAGGGCACGGAGGCCCTGCCCCGCGTGACCTATCTCTACCGCTCCGGTCCCGTGGACGGCGCGCAGAGGACGCACCGCATCGCGCACGAGGTGCCGCAGGCCGTCTATGACGAGGCCCGCGTGGGCGAGCGCGTCGAGATCCGCTACCTGCCCGAAAGCCCTGCCATCGCCGAGGTCCATGCGGGCGAGTTCACGGACGGGCGGACGTCGCTGGACGTGATGGCGCTGGTGGCGGCGCTGGTGGCGGCGCTGGCCGCGGCGGGCGTCGCGGTCGGCGGGCTGGGACTGGCGCGGCGGCCGGGGGTGGTGGCGCGGGCGGCCTGAAGAGATAACGGGACGGAATGAGAGCGGCGCGGTCCGAGTAGGCCGCGCCGTTTTGCTAATCGTCTGCTGCGATGTTCGAGTAGTCTAAGCCATAATTAACAGCGATAGCTGCTAATCTACGCGCCTTTTTCCTTCTCTGACTGACACCATGGGGGCTGAAGTCGGCAAGAGAGTGAGCTACGTTATCATCGCTAGGATCCGTACTGCATTGTATTTCTTCATTTACGAAATCACTTGCATGCACACCACAAACGCCGCTAGATTGCTCTCCACCCTTCACATATCGATCATAGGTCTCTTTAGGAGTCGACAGCTTTGCCCTATCGACACTCAACTTGAAGTTATGCTCCTCGGAAGGGAAGAACGCAAGACTATTGATTTTTCCGTTATGATAGTCTGTATGGTGCAGCGCCTTAAGAAGGCGCTCCTCGCCATCAATCGGCTCGTTGGGAAGAATGTTGTAGACCGCTTTAGTCAATTTCACACCACTCCCTTCACAAAGTCATCAAGGTCAACTAAATGCGACAATAGTTTCGGCGATAATCCGAAGAATATCTGCGACCTAGGATCGCCGTCCGAGTCATCGAATGCCTCAAGCATAATTGATCTCGCAGTAATCATTATCACCGCCTCGATGTTGCCGCGAGTTATCTCAATATTTAGGCCGCCCTCCAGCGTAGGAAAAACAGCCGCGTCAGAGTAGATTGCAGTTACAAATCCACCCAGATCTCTTGCAAAGTGCACAGCTTGGGCCTGGATGGCGACGCCTTTACAATTCCTCCAGCCATCTTTTAGACAGGACAACTGCTCTATTCTGTTCGTGTATATGTCATGGTCCCGAGTTTCTTGTAGAACTGTGATACTCCGCCCTGTCTCCACAGAAATAATGGAGCCGGAAGGCGAAGTTTTTGCATGCACATCGAAGTTTACAAACTTATTGAGAGCGCCGCGAAAGTCGCGCCGAAGAACGCTGCGCTCGACGGGGTAGCTGAAAGTTCCATGTTCCGAAAGTATTCTGACCTTTTCAGATGCATCATCGATTGCCCTTACAATACCGATACCTTGGATGTCCTTAGGCTCAGGACCTGTAAGCGCTCTGGCGTTTCAGCGGCTTAGCTGATTCATCCGGCCCGACTTCGGAGGG
>NZ_VDFV01000123.1 GCF_006152145.1 Rubellimicrobium roseum
TGGGCGCGGGCGAGCAGGCCATCCGCCTTCTGGGCGACCAGGGCGACGCCGAGCGACTCGCGCGGACCACCATCGCGCTGCCCTCGGGCCAGCAGGTGCGGCTCGAGAACCTCGGGACCGTGACCGACACCTTCGAGGAGCTGCGCTCCTTCGCCCGCGTGAACGGGCAGGAGGTGGTCGTGTTCTCGGTGTTCCGCGCGAAGGGCGCCTCGGAGGTCTCGGTCTCCGAGACGGTCGAGGAGACGCTGGGGCAGATCCGCGCCGCCAACCCCGGCGTGCAGATCGACCTCGTGGACGACACGGTCTTCTACACCTACGGCAACTACGAGGCCGCGCTCCACACGCTGATCGAGGGCGCGATCCTCGCGGTGCTGGTGGTGCTGGCCTTCCTGCGCAACTGGCGCGCGACGATGATCGCCGCCGTGGCGCTGCCGCTGTCGGCCATCCCGACCTTCTGGCTGATGGACCTGCTGGGCTTCTCGCTCAACCTCGTGAGCTTCCTCGCCATCACGCTGGCCACGGGCATCCTCGTGGACGACGCGATCGTGGAGATCGAGAACATCCAGCGGCACATCCGCATGGGCAAGACGCCCTACCGCGCCGCCATCGAGGCCGCCGACGAGATCGGCCTGGCGGTGATCGCCACGACCTTCACCATCGTCGCGGTCTTCGTGCCGGTGTCCTTCATGCCGGGCATCCCGGGACAGTACTTCCGGCAGTTCGGCCTGACGGTCGCCATCGCGGTGCTGTTCTCGCTCCTGGTCGCGCGCCTCATCACGCCGCTCATGGCGGCCTACCTGATGAGCGCCAAGGACGCCCATGAGGAGGAGCAGAAGGACGGCCTGATGATGCGGGCCTACCTGTCGTTCGTGCGCGTGACGCTGAAGGTGCGCTATCTCACGCTGCTCGCGGCCTTCGGCATCCTGGGCGTGTCGGTCTACTTCATGGCGCAGATCCCCGGCAGCTTCATCCCGCCCGAGGACGTGAGCCGCTTCCCCATCTCCGTCGAGCTGCCCCCGGGCGTCACGCTGGAGGAAACCGAGCGGACCACGGACGCCATATACGCCGCGATCCAGGACGTGGACGGCGTGGACAGCGTGTTCATCCTGGGCGGCTCCTCGCCCACGGGCGACCTCGACGTGCGCCGCGCCTCGGTGACGGTGATCCTCGACCGCCTCGACAACACGCTCGAACGGCGGCTCCTGGACTTCGTGGAGCAGGTGCCGCTGGTCTCGGACCTCGTGCCCGACGTGCCGCCCCACGGGCGCATCCGGCCACAGTCGGACATCGAGGCTGAGGTGTTCCAGCGCCTCCAGGCGATCCCCGACATCCGGGCGCTCAAGCTCAACGACCGGGGCGAGCGCGACATCGCCTACTGGGTGAAGTCGGACGACGCGGCCGCGCTCAACACCGCCGTGGCGCGGATCGAGGAGTCGCTGCGGAGCGTGCCGGAACTGGCGGCCGTCGCCAGCGAGGGCGCCCTGCCCCGGCCCGAGCTGCAGATCACGCCCCGCGTCGAGGAGGCCGCCCGGCTGGGCGTGACCACCGCCGCCATCGCCGAGGCCGTCCGCGTGGCGACCATCGGCGACGTCGACGCGGCGCTGGCCAAGGTCAGCATCGACGACCGGCTGATCCCCGTCCGGGTGCAGTTGACCGAGGAGGCGAAGGACGACCTTGCCCGCATCGGGGCGCTGCGCATCCCGACCTCCACGGGCGCGGCGGTGCCGCTGAACGCCGTGGCCGACCTCGTCATCGCCGAAGGTCCGTCGGTCGTGGAGCGGATCAACCGCCAGCGCTACGCCACCATCGGCGCGAGCCTGCCGCCCGGCGTGGCGCTGGGCACGGCGCAGGCGGCGTTCCAGGCGGCGCTCGACGCGATCGATCTGCCGCCGGGGGTGACCGTCGCGGCCTCGGGCGACGCCGAGATCCAAGCGGAGATGACCCAAAGCTTCGGCAACGCCATGCTGATGGGCCTTCTGCTGGTGCTGACGGTGCTGATCCTGCTGTTCCACTCGGTGATCCAGCCCTTCACCATCCTGTTCTCGCTGCCGCTGGCCATCGGCGGCGTGGCGGCGGCGCTGATCCTGACCTCCAGCCCGGTGTCCATGCCGGTCTTCATCGGAATCCTGATGCTGATGGGGATCGTGACCAAGAACGCCATCCTGCTGGTGGACTTCGCCATCGAGATGCGCGCGCAGGGCATGGACCGGCTGCAGGCCATCATCGAGGCGGGCCACAAGCGGGCGCGGCCCATCGTCATGACCTCCATCGCCATGTCGGCGGGGATGCTGCCCTCCGCCCTCGGCGTGGGCGAGGGCGGGTCCTTCCGCGCGCCCATGGCGACGGCCGTGATCGGGGGCATCATCATGTCGACGGTGCTGTCCCTCGTCATCGTGCCGTCCTTCTTCCTCATCATGGACGACCTCCAGCGCCTGCTGTCCTGGATCTTCGGCCGCTTCGTGGGGTCGAAGGAGGAGGAGCCCGCCGAGCTCGCGCCCGCGGAGATGACTGCCCAGCTCG
>NZ_VDFV01000124.1 GCF_006152145.1 Rubellimicrobium roseum
TCATCGGCCCGCCGTCACCGCCACGCTCGGCGCCTCATCACCAAAACTCGCGAGCTTTGCAACGGAGCCGATTTTGGCGGGCCCGCTGGCGGGCTCATGCGCCCTTGCTCGGGCTGGACCTGGCGTGCGTTGGCGGGCAGGCGCTATGATGCGCTGCGATGTCTTCTTTCGTCCTCGCCTGCCTACTCGTGATCGTGGCTGCGCTTGTATTGGAGGCGACGGCCCCCGAGGGCGTGCTGACGGTCAGCCCTGGCATATGGCTAGGCGTGCTCGCAGGATTCGGGGTCTGGCTTCTCATCCTATCTGCGTAGCGGGCGCTCTGCGCTGAGCTTCCGACCATCCAACAGGGTATGTGCTACGCGCGCATGCGCTCTCTCACGAGCACTCCGACGGCCCCCCAAACGCCCGCCCGCTGGCTCTCGGGATCCGACGGACGCGTGAACGCTAGTGGGCTGTTTCGTTACCAGCCGTTCAGGGCCATGCGAATGAACTGCGCGGTCTCGCAAGCCGCATAGGACGCTTCCGCGATCATCTGCGGGTCCGCGCCGGGGAAGAATCCGGCCGTGCCCGCACATATCTCGTCAAAGCCGTTCATAAGAGTCGTGCAGGATGCTCGGTCACCGCCGTCACAGGCGGCCGCCATCTGCTGCATGCGGGCGGGGTCCGCGCCCCGGGCGAGCAGCATCTGCCCGATGGCGTGCAGCCCGCGTTGCATGGCGGCCTCGTCCATGACCGGCGCCTGTGGCGCGGGGGCCGTGCCAAAGGGCAGCTGCGGCATCGCTGGCGTCGGCGGCACCAAGCCCTCGCCGTTGCGGGCAAACCATTCCTCGCAGGCGGGCGTGATCGGCATGTTGGGCAGACCGATCTGGGCCATGCGGTTCTGGAAGTCCCGCTCCATGGGGCAGGTCTGCTCCAACATCCGGGCCAACTCGTCGGCGTCTTGCTGCGGCGTGCGCGTCAGCGGCGGCACATAGGGCATCTGCGGCATGGCCGGCATCTGTGGCATCATCATGCCACCCCCGCCGCCCTGCATGCTGTAGCAGCTCGAGAGGTTCTGCTGACACATCGCTTGGGAGGCGGCTCCAGTCATGCGGGAGCACTGCTCGGCGATCTGGGCACACTGGTCCTGAGCGCGCGCCTCTGCACTCAGAACCCACACGGCAAGAACGGGCAAAAGGGTGAGACGATAGCGCATGGGCGTCCTCCACGGGTCCGCCGTGCGCCGATCCGCTCCGGCGGCTTCCCCTGCGTAACACAGGCCACCCACTCAGCTGAAACGATCATTTCAGCCCCACGTAACCTCGGGCTGCGACCTCTCCAAAGGTGCAGCTTCTGACTTCCATCTAGGCAGGCCAGAGCCACTCTGCCCGAGAGCCTAGGTCGCGGGATCAGATCATGCTCTGTCTCATATGGGCATACCTCAGGCGAACCGGTTCAGGATTGGTTCTATATATTCCCGTTTACAACCCAAAACGAACCGGTCATCAACGAACCATCCAAAACGAACCAGAGAGGGTTCCGCCATGTTCGTCCGTGCCTACCTGCGCGCCTCGACCGCCGATCAGGATGCCAGCCGCGCCAGCGCGGACCTCGACCGCTTCGCCGCCGAACGCGGGCTGACCATCGCCGCCCGCTACATGGAGAACGAGTCCGGCGCGAAGTTGGAACGCCCCGAGTTGTTCCGGCTCTTGTCCGACTGCCAGCCCGGCGACGTGCTGTTGGTCGAACAGGTTGACCGGCTGTCGCGCCTCAACGCGGCGGATTGGGAACGCCTCAAGGCGCAGATCGCGGCGAAGCGCGTCCGCGTTGTCGCGCTGGACCTCCCGACCTCGCACCAGTTGGTGCAGCCGGGGGGCGACGACTTCTCGGCCCGGATGCTGGACGCCATCAACGGCATGATGCTGGACATGCTCGCCGCCATCGCCCGCAAGGACTATGAGGATCGCCGCCGCCGTCAGGCGCAGGGGATCGTCAAGGCGAAGGCCGAAGGGGTCTACCGTGGTCGCCCTGAGGACGAGAAGCGCAATGCCGCCATCGTCTCCATGCTGAAGGCGGGCCAAAGCTGGAACAGCATCATCGCCGCCACTGGCTGCTCGCGCTCCACCCTGTCGCGATTGGCGAAGCGCGTGACCGCATAGGAGCGCAGGAGCGGGCCACTGGTGGGCCTCTCCAATCCAGACACCTCGACCACCGGGGCGGGCCATAGGGCCCGCCCTGAGACGTTCTAGAGGGCCGGACGGGGCAGCATGGGGACCCAAGGTGGGGATATGTCCGAATTGCGCGACCCCGGGTAGCTGCCACGCGCGTATGCAACTGCAACCAGGGGCTTCATGTTTTCCGGCCGGACCCCCTCCCCCCTGTTTTCGGCGGCTCCGTTGCAAACTCTGACCGAGGACAGGCTGGGGTAAGCGGCTGGCTCGCGGCCGATTAGCAGAGCC
>NZ_VDFV01000125.1 GCF_006152145.1 Rubellimicrobium roseum
TCACGCGCGTCGCCTGACCTCGAGGGGAAAGGGGCGAACTCGGCCTCAACTCGAGTTGCGCAACAACGCCCTCCCAAGGCGAGAGACCATACCCCCACTTGTACCCCCAAAGCTCATGGCTGCCAACGATTGAAGTTGGACGCTCTTGGATTCAAGGGGCACACTATCAGAGGCTTATAAACACCCTGGATGTCTTTGGAGGGAGGTGTGGTGCCCGGGGGCGGATTTGAACCACCGACACGCGGATTTTCAATCCGCTGCTCTACCCCTGAGCTACCCGGGCACGGGGATGCGGTCGAGTGGTCCGCATCGGGTAGCGGGCTTTTAGGCGAGCCCGGCAGGCGTGTCCAGAGGGGACTCTGGGGCCAGATCGCCTGTTTGATGAGCTTCACAGTCATGACCCGGCGGAAAGCGGCACAATTTTCCCTTGGGTCATCCGTAGCCACTAGACAAGCGATCCCGACTTCTCCATCTGAATGAACGTTCATTCACCCAGCCTTGCAGGAGATTCGTCCCGGTGCCCCATGAACTCCTTTCGACCCAGGCCGCCCGCACGACCGACGGGCACGACGGACCCGCCCGGGGGGACGAGATCCTCACGCTGGCCCGTCACGCCTTTGTCGAGAAGGGCTTCGACAAGGCCTCCATGCAGGACCTCGCCCGCGCGGCGGGGATGAGCGCCGGGAACTTCTACCGCTACTTCCCGTCCAAGGCCGCCATCGTCGAGGCGCTGATCGCCCGGGACATGGCCGAGATCGAGGAGGCGTTCCAGGCGATCGTCGCCTCGCCCGACCCGGTCGGCGGGCTCAAGGTCGCGCTGCGCCAGGAGCTTGGCAAAGGCTGCGACAAGGACGAGGCGCTTTGGGCCGAGATCGCCGCCCAGGCCCCCCGGAAGCCCGAGATCGCCGCGCTGCTCGGCCGCATGGAGGACGTCATCGTCCTCCGCGTGGCGCAGGTGCTGGGCCGTGCGGCCGGAATATCCGACGAGACCGCGATGGACCGCTTCGGCGACGATGCGCGGCTCGTCTTCATCATCATGCATGGCGCGATGACCTCCAACCTCATGCGGACGGCCCTTGCGGATCGTCTGACCGACCGCGTCCTGCGCACGATCGACCGCGTGCTGGACGAGGCCCTGGCCGAATCGAAGGAGTCCTGAGATGTCCCCCCTCTCCCCGGCCGCCCTGCTGCGCGGCGCCTGCCTCGCCGCCCTTCTCGTCGCCGCGCCGCAGGCCTGGGCCCAGGAGGCCCATGGCGAGGCCGAGGCCGAGGCGCCCGCCGCCGAGGCGGCCCTGCCCGCCATCACCGTATCCGAGGTCCGCGCCCTGCCACTCACCGACCGGGTGATCGCCTCGGGCCTCGTGGACGCGGTCGAGGAGGTCGCGGTGCAGCCGCTCGTCGAAGGCCAGCCCATCGACGAGCTTCTGGCCGACGTGGGTGACACGGTGACGGAGGGCCAGGTCCTCGCGCGGCTCTCGACCTCGACCCTGGAGCTGCAACTGAGCCAGCTCGCCGCCAACCGCGCCACCGCCGAGGCGTCGATCACCCAGGCCGAGGCGAGCCTCGTGGAAGCCCGCGCCAGCGCCGAGGAGGCGCAGCGCGTCGCCAACCGGACGGCCGAGCTGGCCGAGGCGGGCAGCGTCTCGTCGGCCCAGCGCGACCAGGCCGAGGCCGCCGCCGTGCAGGCCCAGGCGCGGTTGCGCGTGGCCGAGCAGGGCATCGCCTCGGCGCAGGCGCAGCTCGAGCTGGCGGACGCGCAGATCGCCAACGCCGAGCTGCAGCTGTCGCGCACCGAGGTGAAGGCGCCGGTGGCCGGCCTCGTGGTGGCTCGCAACGCGCAGGTGGGGGCCATCGCCTCCTCGGCCGCGGGCCCGATGTTCACGCTGGTCCGCGACGGCGCCATGGAGCTGCGCGCCGACGTGTCCGAGCAGGACCTCCTGAAGCTCCGCCCGGGGCAGGCGGCGCGGCTCTCGGCCGTGCAGGGCTCGGCGCCCATTCCCGGCGAGGTCCGTCTCGTGGAGCCCGCCATAGATCCGCAAACCCGCCTGGGCGTGGCCCGGGTCCAGATCGACGATCCCTCGCGGGTGGTGAAGGGCATGTTCCTGACCGCCGAAGTCATCGTCGACGAGCAGGAGATGATGGCGGTGCCCGTGACCGCCGTGGGCCAGGGCCCGGACGGCGCGACCGTGATGCGCGTCCGCGACGGCGTGGCCGAGCGCGTCTCCGTCACCGTGGGCATCCGCGACGGCGGGCTCATCGGCATCACCGAAGGGCTGGAGGCCGGGGACCAGGTGGTCACCAAGGCCGGGGCCTTCGTCCGCGACGGCGACCGGATCAACCCGATCCCCGCCGAGATGGAAACCGCGTCCGCGACGCCGGCCCAAGGAGAGTAGCGATGAACTTTTCCGCCTGGTCGATCCGCAAC
>NZ_VDFV01000126.1 GCF_006152145.1 Rubellimicrobium roseum
TGCCGACGAAGAACTCGTATTGCTCGCTCCGCGTCGTGCCCAGCATGGACCGCCTCCCAAGCCGACAACTCGGAGGGAATCACGGGCAGAGGACTTTCTCAACAGCCCCACGCGGCACCTCTGCCAGGTGGCGCCGATGACCCGCTGGATGGCCGCCTTGAGGCCCTCGTGGGCGTCCGAGATGACCAGCTTCACGCCCCTGAGGCCACGCCGGACGAGGTCCTTCAGGAACGTGGCCCAGAAGGTCTCCGCCTCCGAAGGACCGATGTGCAGGCCCACGATCTCGCGCCGGCCGTCCCGGTTGGCAGCCACAGCGATTATGGCCGCCACGCTGACGATGCGCCCGCCCTCGCGAACCTTGAGGTAGGTGGCATCGAGCCAGAGATACGGCCAGTTCCCCTCCAGCGGGCGCTTGAGGAAGGCGCCGACCCGCTCGTCGATCTCTTTGCAGAGCTTCGAGACCTGGCTCTTGCTGATCCCGCTCAGGCCCATGGCCTGGACGAGATCGTCCACCTTGCGGGTCGAGACCCCGGCGATCCACGCCTCCTGGATCACCGAGACCAGCGCCTTCTCGGTGGTCTTGCGCGCCTCCAGGAAAGGCGGGAAGTAGCTCCCCGTCCGCAGCTTGGGGATGCGCAGGTTGAGCTGCCCGAGCCGGGTGTCGAGCGAGCGGTCCCGGTAGCCGTTCCGCCAGGTCGAGCGCTCGCCGCTGCGCTCGTATCGTCCTGCTCCGATCAGTCCCTCCACGTCGGCCTCCATCAGGATCTGGAGCACGGTCTCGGCCAGGGAGCGGAGGAAGTTGCCGTCATCGGCCTTTTGCAGCGCCTCCAGAAGCGCCATCCTGTCGTCGGTCATCGGGTCCTCGTGGCTCGGGGTGAAGTCGGACAACTCCACCTTAGCCGCACACCCCGATGGCCACCCCCAGCTACACCGGAAAGTCCACCACTTCCGGGGACGCTAACGCCGGGCGACGATCGGCACGGGCACCTCGGCCCCAGCAGAGCAATGGAAGCGGATGGCAGCCCAACGCAGGCCCTGCCCGGCCAAGATGTGCCCATCTCTCGACGGTTTTCCCGTCAAGCGAAACCGCCTGCACGCTCGGGTGTTGTCTCGGTCGAACGTCATCAATGCCGGAGCACGGGACAGCTATCCCGATTGCTTGGCTGCCGACTTGAAAAGGAGTTCACGATGCAACGTGCCGTGACAGCCATCTATCGTGCCTTCGATGTCGCCGATCTGGTCCGGGGGGAACTGGAGCAACTCGGCATTGCGTCTCACAACATCACTGTTCTTCCGGACACGGCGGGCGGAAGTAACTTCACCGGTAGCACACAGGACCATGCGGGTACTGCAATCGACCGCCTTCATGACTTGGGCATCCCAGAGGAGGATGCCCGCACCTACCAGCAGGCGCTTCGGAACGGCGACTACGTGGTCTCGGTTGAGGTCGACGACGACGCTTACCTCGATCGCGTGCAGGAAGTCATGCGTCGGCCCGAGGACGCTTACGATCTAGATGCGTTGGACAGCCAGTACTCGGATGCGGACTACATCCCCCGCCAACAGGCGGCGTATGCGGACACGGGCTCAGTAGGCCAGATGGGCAGCTTCGGCGCGGAAGGTGCGACTGGTGCCTCCGGTTACCGCGATGACCAACTCAACCAGGACGGCACCGTCAAGGTGGTCGAGGAGCGTCTAAACGTCGGCAAGCAGGAGGTCGAAGGCGGCGCAGTGCGCGTGCGGTCCTACGTCCGCGAAGTGCCGGTGGAGGCGGATGTGGAGTTGCGTTCCACGCGGGTTTATATCGAGCGCCGCCCGGTGGACCGGCCCGTGAACCCGGATGAGATCGGCCTGCCCGAGCAGGTCCTTGAGGCTCGCGAGCATGCCGAGCAGCCCGTGGTCGGCAAGGAGGCTCGCGTGGTCGAGGAGATCGGCCTGCGGCAGGAAACCGAGGTGCAGCACGAGCGCATCCAGGACACCGTCCGCAAGACCGAGGTCGAGATCGAGGACGAGCGCACCGGCGACCGCACCGGCCTGACCGGCGGCACGACCGGCACCTCGGGCTCAGGCCCCGCGGGTACGTTCTGACGCGGCCTTACCCGTGACGAGGCCCTGGGCACGACAGTGTCCGGGGTTACCTGTGTCGCCTAAGATGGGGACCTACTGGCTCACCTTCTCGAAGTGCTCTTCGTAGATACCGGGCGGCAGCCGCCAACCCCCGAAGACCACGGTGATGCGATGGAACTGCGCGCCGTCATCGACGAGTGCCATCGCTCCACCGACTTGGTCGCGCAAGTGGAAATGCTGCACCCAGCCGGCGGTGCTGTGCCTGAGGCTGAGCTATTTCCTTTCCCTGTGTGTTCGGGCGACGCGCGTGATCTCGGTCCTGTTCAAGGGCCGAGAAGCGGTTCGTGAGAG
>NZ_VDFV01000127.1 GCF_006152145.1 Rubellimicrobium roseum
CCTTCCCCCTGGGCGGAGAGCGACGGGGGCAACGGAGTGATCCACATGGGACTATTGAACATCATCCGGCGCATGTCTTTGCGGGAGAAGCTGTCGGTCCGCGAGATCGCGCGGCGGACTGGCCTGTCGCGCAACACGATCGCGAAGTATCTGAACGCTGGCACCATCGAGCCGAAGTTCACGGTGCCCGAGCGACCCAGCAAGCTTGATCCGTTTGCGGAGAAGCTGGCGGGCTGGCTGAGAACGGAGGCAGCGAAGTCGCGCAAGCAACGCCGGTCGGCAAAGCGGCTGCACGCCGACCTGGTCGCACTGGGCTACACGGGCTCCTACAACCGGGTCGCCGCCTTTGCCCGAGAATGGCGGGCGGATCGGCAGCGGGAGCAGCAGACGACGGGGCGCGGGACGTTCGTTCCCCTGACCTTCCGACCGGGCGAGGCGTTCCAGTTCGACTGGAGCGAGGATCACGCGATCCTGGGGGGCGAGCGCGCGAAGCTTCAGGTCGCCCACATCAAGCTCTCGCACAGCCGAGCCTTCCTGGTCCGCGCCTATCTGCTCCAGACCCACGAGATGCTGTTCGACGCCCACTGGCACGGCTTCCGCGTCTTCGGCGGCGTGCCGGGGCGCGGGATCTACGACAACATGCGCACGGCGGTGGATCGTGTGGGCCGCGGCAAGGAGCGGCAGGTCAACATGCGCTTTCTGGCCATGGCGAACCACTATGTCTTCGAGCCCGAGTTCTGCAACCCGGCCTCGGGCTGGGAGAAGGGACAGGTCGAGAAGAACGTCCAGGACGCGCGGCCTCGCTTGTGGCAGCCGATGCCCAGCTTCCCCGACCTGGCGGCTCTGAACGGCTGGCTGGAGCAGCGCTGCCTGGAGCTGTGGCGCGAGATCCCGCACGGGAGCCTTCCCGGCAGCATCGCCGATGTCTGGGCCGAGGAGCAGGCCGCGCTCATGCCGCTGCCGCCCGCCTTCGACGGCTTCGTGGAGCAGAGCAAGCGCGTCTCGCCCACCTGCCTGATCAGCTTTGAGCGCAACCGCTACAGCGTGCCGGCGTCCTTCGCCAACCGACCTGTCAGCCTGCGGGTCTACCCCGACCGGCTGGTCGTGGCCGCGGAAGGACAGGTCCTGTGCGAGCATGCGCGGGTGATCCAGCGCAGCCATCAGCTGCCGCCCCGGACCATCTATGACTGGCGGCACTACCTGGCCGTTCTCCAGCGCAAGCCAGGGGCGCTCCGGAATGGCGCGCCCTTCACGGAGCTGCCGCCCGCGTTCCGGCAGTTGCAGGAGCTGATGCTGCGACGACCGGGCGGAGACCGCGAGATGGTCGACATCCTCGCCCTCGTTCTTCAGCATGACGAGCAGGCGGTGCTCTGTGCGGTGGAGCTGGCCCTGGAGGCGGGCGTGCCCACCAAGACCCACGTGCTGAACCTCCTGCACCGGCTTGTCGACGAGCGGCCCCCGGTGACGCCCGAGATAGACCCGCCCAAGGCCCTGGCGCTGATTGAGGAGCCGCGAGCGAACGTCCAGCGCTATGACGGCCTGCGCTCCCGGATCGCGGGAGGCCGCCATGCGTCATGACCCCGCCAGCGGCGCCATTGTCATCATGCTCCGCAGCCTGAAGATGCATGGCATGGCCCAGGCCGTCACCGATCTGATCGAGCAAGGGGCGCCGGCCTTCGAGGCCGCCGTGCCCACCCTGACCCAGCTGCTCAAGGCCGAGGTCGCGGAGCGGGAGGTGCGCTCCATCGCCTACCACATGAAGGCGGCCCGCTTCCCGGCTTACAAAGATCTGGCCGGGTTCGACTTCGCCGCCAGCGAGGTCAACGAGGCCACCGTCCGCCAGCTGCACCGCTGCGAGTTCCTCGACGGGGCTCAGAACGTCGTGCTCATCGGCGGGCCAGGCACCGGCAAGACCCACATCGCCTCAGCCCTCGGCGTCCAGGCCGTCGAGCATCACCGCCGCAAGGTCCGGTTCTTCTCGACTATCGAACTGGTCAACGCTCTCGAGCAGGAGAAGGCCAAGGGCAAGGCCGGCCAGATCGCCGATGGCCTGACCCGCCTCGATCTCGTGATCCTCGACGAGCTCGGATACCTGCCGTTCAGCGCCTCAGGCGGCGCGCTGCTCTTCCATCTCCTGAGCAAGCTCTACGAGCGCACCAGCGTCGTCCTCACCACCAACCTGAGCTTCAGCGAATGGGCCTCAGTCTTCGGCGACGCCAAGATGACCACCGCGCTTCTCGACCGGCTCACCCACCGCTGCCACATCCTGGAGACCGGCAACGACAGCTTCCGCTTCAAAGCCAGCTCCGCCTCAGCAACCCGAAAGAAGAAGGAAACCAGCCCCGCCTTGACCCAAGCATGACC
>NZ_VDFV01000128.1 GCF_006152145.1 Rubellimicrobium roseum
TCACGCGCGTCGCCTGACCTCGAGGGGAAAGGGGCGAACTCGGCCTCAACTCGAGTTGCGCAACAACGCCGGCTGACACTACAAATGGATCCATTCTCGGGAGACAGGCCAGGTGGAGAAGGCGCGACTGCAGGGCGTGATCGGGATCGCGTTCGACAAATGTCAGCACGTCTTCTCAAAGGGGGGCGGAAGGACCAACGGGATCTTTCTCGACAGCTTCAAGACGCTGCTCAAGGACTCGCGTTGGCCGCTCATGCTGATCCTGTCGGGCGTGCCGGAACTCGGAAACTACGTCCAGAAAGAAGAGCAGCTCGCACGCCTGCTCAGACCGATCCGTTTCGATCCCATTCATCTTCCGCAAGACATGGATGAGATGAACCGGCTCGCCTACACTTATGCCGATCGGGCCGGCCTTTGCTTTGACGCTCTGTCTTCGACCGACTTCTTTTATCGGCTTGCTTACGCCTTTGCCGGACGCTGGGGTCTTGTGATCGAGCTGATCATCGAGGCATTCGTGCAGCGCCAAGTCTCAGGAGCGACCAAGGTAACCTAGTCACTTCGTGGAGGCTTTCGCCAAGGCGACTGGACTGCCGCTCGGGTTCTCACCGCTCACGGTCGACATTACCGGGAGAGCTTCGATCCAGACGAGCTTCTGGACCTTCTCAACAGGTCAAGTTAGGCCGCCCCAACCTCAGACAAAGGACGCCCGCCTTGAGCGGGCTATTTCTTTGCCTGATCGTCAGCTTAGGGATGTGCATGCTTATGTCGCCAGTGTGCATGCTTATGGAGGCGCTTAGCCGCAGCCATCCCAATAAAATCCAGCTTTTGCTCAGATTATCTAGGCCATGAGAGTGGCGAATCAGCTGGATGTGCATACTTATGCCCCGTTGGCACCGGCGTCCTACCAAGGCGCCGCCGGACCGCTAATTCCGCCCTAGTGCGGGAGGGCGGAGCATGAGTGACATCGGCCAGAGCGTTGACGTGGAGGCCCCGGACGACGTGGCCGTGCTCGACGACGAGCGCAGCCGCCTGCGGGACCGCGGCGACGAGGAATCGTCCCAGGTCAGCTTCGTCGAGCTCTTCTACGACCTCATCTTCGTCTTCGCGGTGACGCAACTCGCCGGATACTTGGTCGACAACATCACCGCGGAGGGGGCCGTTAGGGCCGCCATCCTGTTCGTCGCGGTCTGGTGGCTGTGGATCAACACCACCTGGGCCACTAACCGCCTCGACCCCGATGCCGCGCCCGTGCGCTTCACGATGTTCACGCTCATGGCCGCGAGCCTCGTCCTGTCGATGGCGCTGCCCCGCGCCTTCGAGGACCGCAGCTTCGCCTTCGCGGCGCCTTACGTCGCCATGCAGGTCGGCCGGTGCCTCTTCTCGGCCGACGCGCTCGCCCGGAATGGCGAGTCGGCCCAAGCGCGGACCTCGCTCCGGCAGGCGGTCTGGTTCGCCGTGTCCGGGGTCGTCTGGATCTTCGGCGCGACGGCCGAAGCCGACATGCGCGTGAACCTATGGGTCCTGGCCCTCGCCATCGAGCTGACCGCGCCTTGGCTCGGCTTCCCGGTGCCGGGGCTGGGCCGCGAGGAGACGCGGGACCTCGACGTCGCGGGAGAGCACCTGAGCGAGCGCTGCGGCCTGTTCATCATCATCGCGCTGGGCGAGACCCTTCTCGTCACCGGCGCGCGGGCCGCCGAGCTCGAATGGACGGCGACTTCGCTCGGGGCCGCCGCCACGGCGGTCGCGAGCACGCTCGCGATGTGGTGGCTGTATTTCGACACCGGGTCGAAGCGCGGCACGCGCGCCTTCGAGGAGCAGCATCCCGGCCACCTCGCGCGCGTGGCCTACACCTATCTCCACCTGCCCATCGTCGCGGGCATCGTGCTGACGGCAGTGGGCGACAAGGGTCTTATCGCCCACCCCCACGAGCCCGCAGCCTGGCAGGACGCCGTGACGATCCTCGGCGGCCCCGCCCTGTTCCTGCTGGGCAACTTCCTCTTCAAGAACGCGACCAGCCGGCGCTGGCCGCTCAGTCATCTCGTCGGCATCGGACTTCTCGCCCTGGGCGTCCTCGGGCTGGGGCGGCTCGAGGTGCTGGGCCTCGCCCTCTGGGCCGTGATAGGGCTGGTCGCCACGGCCGCGCTGGAGCGGTTGCTTCTCCGCTCCCGCGCGGGTGCCGAGCAGCAGATCAAGTGAGGCCGCGCAGCTCCTCGGGCAGCAGCTCCTCG
>NZ_VDFV01000129.1 GCF_006152145.1 Rubellimicrobium roseum
CCGGTCGAGGAGGGCCGTGGTCATCTTGGCGTCGCCGAAGACGGCCGGCCACTCGCCGAAGGCCAGGTTGGTGGTCACGATCACCGAGGTCTGCTCGTAGAGGCGGCTCACCAGGTGGAAGAGGAGCTGGCCTCCGGCCTGGGCAAATGGGAGGTAGCCCAGCTCATCGAGCACGACGACGTCGAGCCGGGCGAGATGGTCGGCCAAGCGCCCCTGCCGGCCGGCGCGGGCTTCGGCCTCGAGCTTGTTGACGAGGTCGACGACGTTGAAGAAGCGGCCCCGTGCGCCTGCCCGGATGCAGGAGCGCGCGATGGCCACGGCAAGGTGGGTCTTGCCCGTTCCGGTGCCGCCGACCAGCACGAGGTTGCGCTGCTGCTCGAGGAAGCCGCCGCCGGCCAGGTCACGCACCAGGGTCTCGTTCACCGGGGTGCCGTCGAAGGCGAACTCCTCGACCTCCTTGGCGAAGGGGAGCTTGGCGATGGCGATCTGGTACTTGATCGAGCGCGCCTGCTTCTCGGAGAGCTCGGCGCCGAGCAGGTCACTGACCACCCGCTGCGGCTCGTGCTGGCGCTTCACGGCCGTGGAGACGATCTCGTCATAGGCGGCCTTCATGCCGAAGAGCTTCAGCCCACTCATGGTGGCCAGGATCTCCGATCGTTCCATCATCCGCTTGCCCTCCTCAGGCTGTCGTAGCGGGCGCAGTCGGCCACGGGCTCGTGCCGCAGCTTGAGCGCCTCGGGGGTCATGATCGTCACAGGGGGACCGGGATCGCGCTGCCGGGCGAGGATGTTCAGGATCACGTCGGCGGAGTGGACGCCCTCGCGCAGCGCCTCGGCGCAGGCGGTCTCCACCGCGGCCAAGCCGTCGGTCAGCACGGCGCTCAGGATCTCCACCATCTGCCGGTCGCCGTCGGGCGCGGCCTTGAGCTTGCGGCGGACCCGCTCGAGCGCGGCCGGAAGCACCCAGTCCTTGAACGGCGCCCCGTTCCGCAGCGCCCCGGGCTTGCGGGCCAGCACCGGCACGTAGTGCCAGGGGTCGTAGACGGTCTCGCCGCGACCGAAGGAGCGCGGGTGGCGGCCAACCAGGCGCCCGTCCTGGCGCAGGTCGATGCGGTCGGCGTAAGCGCGGACCTCGACCGGTCGGCCCACGGCGCTCGCCTCGACCGAGTACTTGTTGTTGTCGAAGCGCACGAGGCAGGTCTTGGAGGGCGAGGCCGGCACGGCATGGAAGCCGTCGAAGGGCCCGGCATAGGGCACCAGGCTCGGCCGCTCGGCTTCGAACATCTCCCAGACCGTCCGGTCGCGCACCTCCGGGTGAGCCTGCGCCTTGGCGTAGGCGATGCAGCGGTCCAGAAGCCAGGCGTTGAGCTCCTCGTAGCTCCTCACCCGCAGCCGCGGCGCGAAGAACCGCTGCCGGATCACGCCCACCTGGTTCTCGACCTGCCCCTTCTCCCAGCCCGAGGCTGGGGTGCAGGCAACCGGCTCGACCAGGTAGTGGCCGCACATCTGCTGGAAGCGTCGATTGTAGGCCCGCTCCCGGCCCACGAAGATCGCGTCCACCGCCGTCTTCATGTTGTCGTAGATGCCGCGTGTGCAGGCCCCGCGGAAGAAGGCAAAGGCCCGCTCGTGCGCGTCGAAGACCATCTCCTGGGTCTCGCGCGGATAGGCCCGCACGAAGAGCATCCGGCTGTGGCAGAGCCGGACATGGGCCACCTTCACCGTCACGGTCGTGCCGTTGATCAGCACGACCTCGTGGCTCCAGTCGAACTGGTAGGCCTCGCCCGGGGCGAAGCTCAGCGGCACAAAGGCCGATGCCGTGGCCGTCGCGCGCTCCTGGGTCCAGGCCGAGGCATAACGACGGACCGCATCGTAGCCGCCCTCGTAGCCCAGGCCTCTCAGCTCCTCGAAGACCCGCATCAACGTCAGCCGCTCCCGGCGGGGCCGGCCGGCGTTCTCGGCCAGCAGCCGCTCGAGCTGCTCCCGCCAGGGTCCGATCTTCGGCTGGGGCTGCACGCTCCGCTCGTAGGCGAACTCGGTTGCCCCCGAGCGCAGCACCTTGCGGACCACCTTGCGCGAGACACCAAGCTCCCGGCAGATTGCCTTGATCGCCTTACCCTGGACGAAGTACGCGCGGCGGATCTTCGCGATCGTCTCCACAACCAGCATCCCATCCCGGCTCCCGACTGACCCTCGGGAGCAATGTGGACCCC
>NZ_VDFV01000130.1 GCF_006152145.1 Rubellimicrobium roseum
TCACGCGCGTCGCCTGACCTCGAGGGGAAAGGGGCGAACTCGGCCTCAACTCGAGTTGCGCAACAACGCCCGTAAGAAGGCCCGACTTGCGCAGGATGTCGACGCGCAGCAGTTCGGACTGATCCAAGTCGATCATGGCTGTCCCCCCGGGCAGGTTCGGCCTGCCCTAGGCGGGGGGAGTTGGGGCCGCCCTGATCTGGATCAAGCCAGCGGACCTTGCGTCAAGGCTCACGGCGCGGTCCTCTGCCGGCTTGCGCGTGAGATCCGGCAGAGGATCGGGGCATCGGGACCCGGCCGCTACGTCGGGGACGTCCTGCTCGCCAACCGTCTTGAACATGATGCGACGGTGCGGGCCGCTTCGACCAGGTCCAAGCGGCGATGTCCGAATGTCCCTTCAGTCCATCAGGCTCCAAAACGCGCTCTTGCGCCCATGCTGCTTCCTCAAGCGAGCGAGGTAGGCCACGTGTGTTTCCATGTCTCCCCAGTCCGGCACGGAGGACGCGAGGCTCTCGCACTCGAGCAGATGACGGGCGGCATGGCGGTAGCGACTGGCCCGGCTGTGGCTCAGGGCGAAGTCGATCATGGCCCTCAGCACCAGCGTGGCCGCGAGCGGGTGCCTGGCCGAGAGCGCGTCGGCGGCCGGGGTCAGGACCTCGTAGTGGTCGCCGTCGATCTCCTTCGCGCGGCGGAGCACGAGTGCTGCGGCCCGGTCGAGCGCTGGCCAGGACACCAGGAACGCCAAGGCGTGGAGCAAGCTCCTTTGTCGCTCGACCTGAGCCAGGGCCCGGTCCTGGGCTTCCAAGTCTTCGAAGTCAGGCAGGCGCTTCAGGTGGGCTCTGAGGTGCTCCGCCGAGAGCGCCCGCTCGAAGGCGGACCACCGGGCGGCCTGGGCCTCCTCAGTCCGGCCGAGCGCCTCGAGCACCTCGATGCGCGCATCCGCCCAGTCGAGGTCGGGGGCGTCCCGGCCCTTCGGCGTGGCGGCCTCGATGCTTTGCCAGGCCTCCTCCGTCCGACCGGCCGCCAGCAGGCGCCGCGCGATCTGGGCCGCGATCGTCGGCACCATGCGTGCCCGCGAGTCGTATTGGCCGATGAAGGCGTCCACGTCGCCCTGAGCATCGGCGATGGCCATGAGAGCCAGGCGCACGGTGCTCGAGCGCGAGCGCTCGACCATCTCGTCGGCATAGAGCGGACCAGAAAGCCCATAGCCGACCACCTGCCGCTTTGCCCCCGAGTAACGTCCGACCGGCTGTCCTGCCAAGGCGAGCATGCGGCTCTTCAGGTGCTCCAGACCTTCCGGTCCGAGAGCCGGGGCCAGGACTCCGATCAGGTCATCGTACTGGCCGTAGCCGTTGTCGGTGAGGGCCTCGAACACGTCATCCGCGAGTCTCGCAGGGTCGGGCTGCGCGGCTGTCGCGATCTCGCCGAGGTCAGCAACCGCCGTGGCAAAGACGGTGCTCACCGTCCCGCTGCTGTCGTCGCAGCGCTCGAAGACAGAGCTCGCCAGTCCCAGGAAGCGCCACATCAGCTCGAGCGCCTCGACGGGGTCGTGCCGGGCCACTTGGTCCACAATGGCCCGGCGCTGCGTGTCGAGGTCCTTCACCAGCGCCTTGCGCTTCTGCCAGTCCAAAGAGGAGCGCGACCCTGCAATCGTCGTGAGGCGCTTGCGGATCTGCCGGGCCACGTCTTCGGAGCCTGCGGTGCCAGCGAGCTCAAGGCGAAGACGCCGTTTGGCCGCTGCATCGCCGGTGCTTAGCTCGATTAGGAGTTCCGCCAAGCGCGTCGCCCCGAGCGCTTCGAGGTTCTTGGCATTCAGGGTCGTCTTGGACGCCATCAGGTCATCCTCTCACTCTTACCTCGACGTCGTGAGCCGTGCTTCTTTGGCCGTCACCACAACCGCCCCGATTACGGCCGAACGCAATTCCTTGCATGTTCGGTTTTTCACTCCAGTCAGATATGAATCGAAAGATAGGCTACGCTCAGGACTCATAGCCAGAACATGACGGTTGCGGCCAAGGCGATGGCCGAGAGAAAGACCTTGGG
>NZ_VDFV01000131.1 GCF_006152145.1 Rubellimicrobium roseum
CATGGCCGCCCAGATAAGCAGGCAGACCCGCCGCGCGAGCCCCCTCGCTCATGGGTTACGCAACAACGCCCGTGTCGGATGGGGTCCGGTCTATCAGCCGGCCGATCTCCTCTAGGAGACGCGTGCGTTCGTCGGCGGGCCAATGATGAGAATCGAGACACTCAAGCTGCTTCAGCCCCTCGAGGGCCAGATAGGCCAGAAGCGCTCCACGTGGGTTGGTTGAGTCGGACAAGATCGAGGCGATAACGTCACGCTGATTGGCCTGGATCGTCCTGTGCAACCCGGCATCTTGTGTGAGAGCCGCGCAAAGGCTCAGTGCGGCGGCACGGCTCTCATCACTGAGAACTCCCTTCTTCGCCTCTACGGCCTCGAATGACCCGACTGGGCACAGATCCGAGTTCCTGTGGACGGTCGCATGATGCGCACTATCGAGTGCCACGGCTCGCTGCACTACGGCATCGATGAGGGCCTGTTTAGATTTATGGTCGTAACGAAGACTAGCTTTGCTGATGCCGGCTTGCTGCGCCACCGCGTCGATCGTCGGACTGGCCGCCCCGTCGCAGGCTACGACCTGCTCCGCTGCGTCCAGCACCCGCTCCACAGAGATAACCCGGCTGCGACCCACAGCCCGTCTCGCTAACTAAGTTTGCAACCATACGGTTATTTGCTGCAGTCAGCAGACAATCAGTTTTGTTCTGCTGCAGAGGTGTTGCTGATGCTTACAGTGAGAACGTTCAAAGGCAGCCATGTCCATAAAACGTTCGCTTTCCTGACGTATATCTCTGTAACTCCTTAACATAGCCGCGCGATATCAGTCCGACTTGGAACAGAAGCGGTTCGTATAGGTTTGACGCCATATACGTGGCCGGGCTCGCTTGGTGCCTGGCCTCCACGCCTTGTCTCCGGAAGCCGATCCATGCTCATTCGTGTGGCCTTTGACGTTACCCTAACCGCCTCCGCGCCAACGCCGGTGATCCTGGCGCTGTCTCCCCATCCGAACGAGATGCACCGCGTGTCGGCGGGTCCCTTGGTGGTCGGCCCGAATGTGCCGGTCCATTGGTACACGGACCCATTCGGCAACCGGCGCGGACGTCTGGTCGCCCCCGAGGGTGATCTGCGCCTCACTTGGAAAGGGCTTGCAACCGACAACGGCCGCCCAGATGACGTCAACCCGGTCGCCGAGCAGCATCCTGTCCAAGACCTTCCCGACGAGGTGCTTCAGTTCCTGCAAGCCTCGCGCTACTGCGAGAGCGATCTCCTGAGTCAGGAGGCGTGGGACCGCTTTGGTCATGTTCCGACAGGTTGGGGCAAGGTGCAGGCCATCTGCGACTTCGTCCACGAGGCTATGACGTTCGACTACAAGGACGCATCCAGCGTGCGCACGGCCCATTCGTCCCTCAAGGAGGGCAAGGCCGTATGCCGCGACTTCGCGCACCTGGTGATCGCGTTCGCTCGCGCCCTCAATATACCTGCACGCTATGTCTCGGGCTACCTGGGCGACATCGACTGGCCCGATCATGGACCAGGAGATTTCTGCGCGTGGACGGAAGTGTTCCTTGGCGGGCGATGGTACACGTTCGATGCGCGCTACAACGTGCCGCGCATCGGCCGCATCGTCATGGTCCGCGGTCGGGATGCCGGTGACGTGCCGATGATCACCTCCTTCGGGTCCACCACCCTCAAGAGCTTTCAAGTCTGGTGCGACGAGGTGAAGACCCGCGTGGCAGCTGAATGAGCAGCACGGCATCCCCAGGCATTTGGGTCTGAGCTGGTCCCCTTTGTCGCTGAGCCTGACCAGATCCTGATATGGCAAACGCCTGAAAGGTGATCGCGTTCAATCTCGCGGAAGGTTGGAGCCACCATCGCTGCGGAGCCTTTCCCAACCGGAACGCCAGAGGAGGGAAGTGGCCTGTCTCCCGAGAATGGATCCATTTGTAGTGTCAGCCTGTCTGACGAGGAGGATCCATGCCGAAGA
>NZ_VDFV01000132.1 GCF_006152145.1 Rubellimicrobium roseum
GAGGTTCTCCACCTCAGACGCCAGTGTCAGGCTGACCCAGGCGTTGACCTGGTCTGTGCCGCCATCTGCGGCCTCAACGATCGTGTCGCTAGGATCTTCGACGACGTACAGGTCGCTGCCCGCCCCCCCGAGCACACGGTCGACGCCCCGGCCGCCGATGAGAGTGTCGTTCCCCGCCTCGCCGAACAGAGCATCGCTGCCACCACCTCCGAACAGGCCATCATCATCAGCCGCGCCGTAGAAGAACTCGGACCCGCTGCCGCCCGTCAGCGTGTCGTTGCCGTCCTCGCCATAGAACTGAAACCGCTCGAAACCTGTGCCGATGGCCGTCCCGTTGACGACCGCACCCTCGCCCGAGACGGTGATGCGGTCGCCAGTGCTGCCGCCTGTGATCCACAGGCTATCCGTGCCCAAGCCCCCATCTGCCGTGTCACCCGCCTCCACGCCTCTGAGGGTCAGGATGTCGTTGCCTTCCCCGCCCGAGAGTTGGTCAAGCCCGGTGCCCGCGCCCAGGCGGTCGTTGCCAAGGCCTCCGTCAAGGGTGTCATTGCCGGCCTCGCCGGAGAGGGTGTCGTGGCCGTCATCGCCCCAGACATGATCGTTGCCGAAGCTGCCATTGAGGAAGTCGGTGCCAGTGCCGCCATAGATGCGGTCATCGCCTTCCCTGCCGTTGATCCAATCATCATCAGCCCCGCCCCTAAGATGGTTGTCATCCCAGGTTCCCGTCAGGGTGTCATTGCCGCCATCACCATCCCCCGATCCTAAGTCGACCAGGGTGTCATGTCCGGCTCCGCCACCTGCATTTCCGCCATCGGCATAGAGAGTGTCATCACCGTCGCCTCCATCCAGCACATTGTCGCCAGCGCCAGACCTACTCTTTATAGTGTCGTTGCCGGCACCCCCATAAATCTCGCTGGCACCTTCACTGCCGCCAAAGAACATGTCATCGCCTTCACCCCCGTAGAGGTGATCTGCGCCAACCTTACCTCTGAGCGTATCATCTCCGGCGCCGCCATACGCGTACCCACCGCCTGTCCCCCCAATAGTAAGCAGGTCGTCGCCGTCGTCACCAAACAGGGAACTACTGTCTTGTCCGGTCAGATCGTCGTTCCCAGAGCCGCCATGAACCTCGGCGCCCCACCCACCGGTGATCAGATCAACACCCTCACCCCCATAGGTCACAATGTGATCGACATTCTCGGCGATGAGCACGTCATGGCCTGCGGTGCCGTTGATGGTGAGAGGGGCCTCCTCGGCAATGGTGATCGCCACGGTCGCTGTGGAGGTGCCGCCTTCGGTGTCAGTCACTTGGAAGGAAAAGCTGTCTGAGCCCAGGTATTCCGCGGTAGGCGTATAAGTGTAGGTTCCATCTGAGTTAATTGTGACGCTGCCGTGCTCCGGTGCATCTCCACTCAAGAGCGCGAACGTGAGCGTTTGACCCTCCGGGTCCGTACCCGTGAGTCTGCCCGCGACGGCAGCAAGGGCATTGGCGCCATAAATGGCGATCCGCGACGAGACAGCAGTCGGAAGGGTCATGGTACCACCAGAAGGTTCAAAGTGATGGAGAGTGAGTGAGAGCCTCAGGGCCGGCAGACGACGTCGAGATCAGCCCCCGCATGTGCGCCGGGCGTGACGTTCCCCTCGACGTGACTCAGGGCGAGCAGTTGTGCCACAGGCCTAACGTGTGGCGTGGAGTCCTAAGCGGCAAAGCTACTTACCGGAATGCCACAATGTAAACATAAAAACGAGTTGTGGGTCCGAGTGTGTGGTGGCCTTTCGTGCCGTGTTGGCGGTGTAGGCTGGGGACGACGGTGTGCTGTCGTCACGCGAGCCACCCTCTTGACTCACGACCTCGTCAGCTAGAACAAAACAGGAACGAACCACTCCGCTGACCCGCTGCCACGAGGACCCCGTGTGGACCCTGCGTCCCGCCCTGCTCTGGACCGTTTGCGCG
>NZ_VDFV01000013.1 GCF_006152145.1 Rubellimicrobium roseum
CCAAAAGCACAGTGCAGCCGAGACGAAGACGGTTGCTCTGAAGGCGTTCAGCTACATCATCTCTGAGTGGCAGATCCCCATTCCCGAAGCGGCCGCGCTGGCCGATATGTCGGAGTCCACATGGAAACGGGCAAGAAGGGCGGGCTACACAGGCGATCTCACCCATGACCAGCTGTTGCGGCTCAGCGCAGTGGTCGGGATCTACAAGGCCCTGAAGCTCTACTTCAGCGACCCTATCGCGAGGCGCTGGATTACCCTGCCGAACGATGGCCCTTTGTTTAACGGAGAACGCCCGATCGATACCATGATCCGCGAGGGCCTGCCGCAGTTCCTGCAGGTCCGGACCTACCTTGATGCACTGCGCGGGGGTGCATGAGGCTCAGCCCGATCAATGATCGTGGCCTCGTCCGGCTAATCCCTGCGACGTACCACAAGCCTCCGACACTGCGGGGCCTAGTCGACACGGATGACCAGTTTGAAATCCTCGTGGAAATCGAGGGACTGACGAGCGCGCGGCTAATTGCGGAGCGCGGCCGCTCTCTTCACCTCGACCGGCGTGAACTGGCCTTCGCACGTCGGGCCCGAGATTTACAGGTTTACGGCAATAGCCACGTCAACGCCGCCTTCACCTACACTCGTCCGACGGGCAACCGCTTCAACGACAGTACGCGTGGGGCGTGGTACTGCAGCTGGGACACCATGACGTCAATGGCCGAAGTTGCGTTCCACCGGACGCGGGAGCTGGACTATATCGGGATCTACGAGGACCAGGCGCGATATGTCGAGCTCTTGGCCGACTTCATTGGGGACTTTCCGGACCTGCACGACGAGACCAGCCATCCTGCGCTTCACCCGGACCCGGACATTGGGTATCCCGAGGGCCAGGCACTCGCTCTGGCTATGCGGCGGGACGGCTATCGTGGCCTGATCTATCCTTCGGTTCGGCAGCCCGAAGGGCGCTGCCTCGTCGCCTTCGAACCCTCGGCCATACAGAACGCGCGGCCTGGCGCGAGCTGGGACCTGATCTGGAGCGGGTCGCCGGATTACAGGGTGCAGTTTCTGTAGAAAGGACCCACTGGGAGCATACCTAGGGGACGGATTTGCGACTACTGTCCCGTGACAAATAAGCGGTCTACTGGAGGCTAGGCGGACGCAGTCAGCCTTTTCCGCTAGGTTTGCGGATGCGGATGCCGGGCCCGTCGTCGGGCGTGCCAATGAACTCTATACCGGCGGCTTCGAGCGTCACTCGAATGGTCTCCAAGTGCCCTTTCCGTGAGGCAGGCGAACCATCGTAGGTCTCGTAGCGTACGATGGTGGCGCTACCGACTCCTGTCTTTTCGGCCAACTCCCGCACCGACCAGCCTAGTGCCGATCGAGCTGCTCTAATCTGCTGACCAGTAAGATTCACCTCTTGCATTGTGATAAAAATCTTATCATAAAGGGCCCATGTCACAGGCTGGGCAAAACTACGATTGGCGCGCCGAGTTCATGCGCCTCGAAGGCGCCTATGCGCCTGCTACCATGCGGTCGTACTATACCGATGTCGAGATCTTCGTGATTTGGTGCCAGCAGAGGGGAGAGGCCCCATTTCCGGCGGCGGTGCTGACAGTATGCGCCTTCCTAGAAGCCCAAGCTCCCGCACTGGCGCCCTCGACAGTCCGCAGGCGGCTCTATGCTATTCGGAAAGCCCACGCACTTCTGGATCTGCCAGATCCAACGCAGCACGAGGAGATCAACCTGACCCTGCGGCGTATTCGGCGCTCCAAGTTCGAGAGGCCGAAGCAAGCAACCGGAATGACACGCGAATATCTCGAGCGCTTCCTGGCAGTTCAGCCCGATACTCCGTTAGGCCTCCGAAACAAGGCCATGCTGTCGCTCGGCTACGACCTGCTGACGCGGCGCTCGGAACTGATTGCTCTGCAGATTGACGATCTCTCCTGGCGGGCTGATGGAACTTTGCGGGTCCTGATCAGGCGCAGCAAGGCCGACCCCTTTGGGCAGGGCCGGATCGCCTTCACCTCCCGGCGGTCGGCGGACCTGATCAATGCGTGGCTGGACTGGCGTGGCCTCACGATCAGGCCACTGTTCTGCCCGATTTACCAGGGTAAAGCCATCAATCGAGACCTGAGCGACACGACGGTCAAGCGGCTGATCAAGACAGCCGCGAAGAGGGCAGGGCTGTATGACGTTGTGGCGGAGGGTTTCAGCGGGCACTCCATGCGTGTGGGAGCAGCGCAAGATCTCCTCTGCGCTGGGCATGACACCGTCTCCATCATGCGGGCAGGTGGGTGGAAGAGCATCAACGTATTGGCGCGATACTTGGAGCACGCCGAGCACAATGTCTGGGAAGAAAGGCGGGCAGCGCCTCCGCCGGCCGGCGCGGAGGCTCGGTAACGTCGGTCATCAGGCGTTTGAGTCGGCGGGAGGGCCATCGTGACTTGATCCACCCTTTTGTTCGACACCCGGGAGGAGGCTGCCTCGTACTCTCCGATCACTTGGCCATCCAGAACGTGCGGCCCGGCGCGAGTTGGGATCTGATCTGAAAGGAGATACCCGGTTTCACCATTCGGGGTCCGTGATGTGTCGGGCGAGGAACCTGAAGTTGGACGCCCCTCGAGGTGCAGGGCACGTCGGAGTGGTAACGGGCTCACGCGCCATCAGAGCAGGTCCTCCCACTGGCGGGCGCCGTGGAGAATGCGCACGAACTCCACGTCCTCGCCGGTCTGGCGGTAGAGCAGCAGGTAGCTGCCCTCGGGCCAGAAGCGGAGGTCGGACCGGATATCGGGGCGCGCGACGCCGAGGCCCGGCAGCTCGGCGAGACGGGCGCAGCGCTCCTCTATGCGGTCGAGCCAGCGGCGGGCGGCGCGGGGGTTGTCGGCGGCAATGTGGAGGGAGATGACCTCAAGATCGGCCAGCGCAGCGGGGAGGAGGCGGTAGGCCATTCAGGAGCGAAGGGCCAATATATCCCCGTTGTCCAAGCTCGCGCGGAGGGCGCGGAAGGCCTCGGCGCCGTCTTGGGCCGGGCCGCTGGCGAGACCCTCGTCCCAGAGGCGGCCCAGTTCCGTCATGGCGCGCTCCCGCTGAATGCGCCGAGCCTGCCAGTCGCGTAGCGCCTCGCGCATGACCTCACTGGCGGAGGCGTATTCGCCGGCTTCGACAACCTCGCGCATCATCGTAGCCATCTCGGGCGTGAGCGCGACGCTGACCTTCTCAACGCGAGACATGGGGCACCTCCGGACGTGATGGTAGGCAAGCTTACTACCCGCGGCAAGGGCGGATTGACTGGCGCCGTCGCTCCGCCAAGGCGTTGGCGGGCTCAGGCCAGCCGGCGAACTCCTGTCGCTTTTGGAACGCCAGAATCCATGTATCCGCAGCAGCGCCTCTTTAAGGTCGGCGGAACTACTGCTCTTGAGAATGTAGCCGCTAGCCCCGCATCGAAGTGCTGTGATCCTCCGCCCCAGGGTTCGCTGAGACATCCCTGAAGGCTTATTGAAGCCGATCGGAGGTGTTGAGATGGACAAGGTTGAGAGCAAAGGAGTCGTGGTCGCGGAGGCGTCAGTGGTCGGAGCGGCTCCGGGCCGGGAGCGGCGGATGACGGCGGGACGCAAGCGCGATGCGGTGCTGCGGCTTCTCCGGGTCGAGCCCCTGGAGATCGTGGCACGGGATCTGTCGGTGACGGCGGCCGAGATCAGCGCAGCGGTCGCCCCGGGCGGGCATTCTGTGCTCGTGCTCGACGGCGCCGGCTGGCACGCCTCAGCCGCCTTGGTCGTGACCACCAACATCACCCTCCCGCCGCTGCCGCCTCGCAGCCCCGAGCTCAACCCAGTCGAGAACGCCAGACCTGCCTCAGTCTCCAAGTCTGAGAGGACGCCTCCGCCATCGTTGAGGCTTGCTGTCAGACTTGGAGCCGCGTCCTGGCCCGGCCCGACATCGTACGCTCCGTCACCACCCGAGCCTGGGCCAGGGTCAATAGCTAAAGCCGCTGGCATGAGCAGTCTAATCCCTTCACGTGGTCTGTCCGGCACAAGTCAGCTTAGGCCGCAGCATCAGACCCTTGCGGACTCTCTCCAAAGGCTTTTCGAACAGCAGGAAGAAAATCACGCCCCCAATGACTGCCAGCACGAAAAGAATTACCAGAGAGACAACATCGGGAAGAAAATGTCGGAAGCCAAATAGGACTTTGTTGACAGCTGAGATGAAGAAGTAGTGGATCAGATAGATCGAGAACGATGCCTTGCCCAAGAGTAAGAGACTACGGCCAAGCAGGAGGCTCGAGAAGTAGGCAGTGCCTACTACGATGCTGCTCAGAATCCCGGCCGAGCCTACGCCCCAGTTGAACATCCCGACCGACGTGTGCTCGTTCCAGAACAGCGCATATACGAGCAGGAGAGCTCCTGAAAGGGCGAACGCAACACTGGCGAGAGCCGAGCTAATGCTGATGCGCGAGCAAACAAAGCACGTCCCGATCCCCATAGCAAACTGGATATTGTTTGGGTGGAAGAAGATACCCCAAAGCCAGTGAGAACTGCCGATAAGAAAGGAGGAAGTTGCCCAACCAACAATCATTATGAGGCCAGTGCGCCGGCTTACTAGCACCACGGCGAAGAGTAAGTAGAACAGCATCTCCTGGCGCAGCGTCCAGAGCACGATTGGCACGGGGTCTTTAGGATAGGGTACGAGGAGTGCCGAGGAAAGCAGGACGTCAATGTTGTCAGCGAAAGGTTTGCCTGAAAGTATAGTCGAGGAGGCAGTGAAGATCAGCGCTGTTAGAGCGACCAACGGATAGATCCGCAGCGCGCGGTTAACTAAGAACTCCCTAGGTGACGGAACTGTCCTCCCGAGAAACAGAGGGACCGATATCACAAACCCAGAAAGGACGAAGAATAGATCGACACCGATGTTAAGCCCACTAGTGAGTGATCCTATCGCCTGGTTTCCATGATAATTGTCGCTCCCGATGAGAGCCCCTGCGTGGAAAAGGACCACCATGAGGGCCGCCACACCTCGCAAGTATTGAAGGCTGGCTACCTTCTCGTTGGACGCTCTTGCCACCATAGTGAGGTTGCCTCCTTGATACTGCTTCCGGCGCCCCGGTACAGCAACTCAGAAAGTGGCGCCATTGCGGCGAATGCCGCTCAAATAGATGACGTAGCAGGACATCTACGCAGGGCCCCTCCCCGATGTAGAGTGCTGCTGACCTTGCTTGCCTTTATTCCTGCGTCATGCCAACGGCCACTGGCGGTGACTTGGGGCTTTTCGGGCGGGGGCTGCGGTAATTCACTCTGTGCGTGGCATGGAGGGAGGTAACGATGCCGACGGGGCGAACTGTGGAGATCACGCGCACCGAGCCGTCCGCTACGGAGCTTCGGCGCGCGGAGGCGCGAAGCCGTGATGGGCACTCGACGCGACGGGTGCTGGCGCCGGAAGACAGAACCTGCACCGCGCCGGGTTTGCCGGATGCCGGTTGGTCTAAGCTACGCGGCCAAAGCGGATTGCTCCAGAGCGGCGTAGAAGTTTGCTTCGGCTTCGGCCGGCGGGGTGTGTCCGATCGGTTCTAGGAGACGCCGGTGGTTGAACCAGTCCACCCATCCGAGGGTGGCGTAGTCGACATCCTCGAAGCTGCACCAAGGTCCGCAGCGATGGATCACCTCGATCTTGAAGAGACCGGTGATCGTCTCGGCTAGGGTGTTGATGCTCCTGTGTCCATCAAAGGGGGCCCGATCGTCGCGGCAACCCTCATGGCTGAACTGCCTGAGCTCGGGACCATCGACCGGCGAATCATCGGTGGAGGGCGACCCAATATCCGCACGATACTCTACTTGGCGGCTCTCCACGCCTCTCGCCACTTGCTGGCGTTTGGTCACTTCCGACGGCGCCTCGAAGCAGCCGGCAAGCCGGTCAAGGCCGCGCTAACCGCAGCCGCCCGAAAGCTACTGACCGTCCTCAACACCATGATCGCTTCGGAGACCGACTGCCTCGAAACCGCACCGTCCTGAGTACAGTTGCCCTCAAACCCGGCGCGGTTCAGTCGTGCGGTAAGCGGCAGGGAAAGGTGGTCATTCCCAGCGACCAGCCCGCTCAGCCTATAAGGGGAGTCCTGCCTGAGCTCTGCAATCCTCCGCCCCAGGGTTCGCTGAGACACCGCTGAAGGCTTATTGAAGCCGACCGGAGGTGTTGGATGACGGATGGGAAGCACGGAGGAGCCGCGGGCGCGGAGACCTCAGGGATCGGAGCGTCCGCGGCTCCGGGGCGGGAACGGCGGATGACGGCGGGGCGCAAGCGCGACGCGGTTCTTCGGCTTCTCCGGGCCGAGCCCCTGGAGATCGTGGCGCGGGAGCTCAGCGTCACAGCCGCGGACCTGAGCGCCTGGCGGGAAGCGTTTCTGGAGGCGGGCGCCGCAAGCCTGAAGGCGCGGGAGCGGGATGACCGCGATGAGAAGATCGACCGCTTGCAGTCGAAGCTCGGCGAGGTGCTGATGGACAACGAGTTGCTCCAGGCCAAGGTCGACCGGCTCGAGGCCGGAGGTGGCGGTGGCCCTTTTGGGTCGCGGAGGTCGAAGCGATGAGCCCCGCCGTCTCGATCTCCACGCGCCGTCCCTACGGCTTGGCCCGGGTCTGCCGGGTCTGGGGCGTTGCCCGCTCGGGTGTGTATCGGCGGCGTCGGCCGGCTGACGCTCCGGCGATGCCGCGCCGGCGACCAGGGCCGCAGGGGCCAATGCCGGACGCAGCCCTGGTCGAGGCGATCCGGGGCGTGCTCCTCGCCAGCCCGTTTCACGGCGAGGGCTACCGCAAGGTCTGGGCGCGGCTGCGCCATGCTGGCCTGCGCAGCTCAAAGGAGCGCGTGCGACGGCTCATGCGCGAGAACGGCCTCTCAGCGCCCGTCCGAACCGGCCGCCCCACCGGCCCGCGCAACCACGACGGCACGATCATCCCTGAGAGCATCGACACGATGTGGGGCACGGACATGACCGCCGCCTTCGCCACCGAGCATGGGCAGGTCGCCGTCTTCGTTGCCGTTGATCACTGCTCGGCGGAGTGCGTGGGCCTCCACGCCGCCCTGCGCGGCACCCGCCACGAGGCACTGGAGCCGGTCCGGCAGGGCGTCGCGGAGCGCTTCGGAGCTGTCGAGAAGGACGCGGCCACCGGCCTCTCGATCCGCCATGACCACGGAAGCCAGTACATGTCGCACGACTTCCAGAAAGAGATCGCCTGGCTCGGCGCCTCCTCGTCGCCGGCCTTTGTCCGTGCCCCTGAAGGCAACGGCTGCGCTGAGCGCTTCATCCGCACCCTGAAGGAGAACCTGCTCTGGGTCCGGACCTTCCGCACCGTCGAGGAACTCCGGCTTGCCTTGCTCGAGTTCAAGCGGACCTACAATGAGCACTGGCTGATCGAGCGGCATGGCCACCGCTCGCCCGCCCAGTTCCGACGCGACCAGATGGACACCATGCCCCTGGCCGCATAATCGCAATCGAGTGTCTCAAGATCCGGGGGCGGTACAGCAATAAAGCCGATCGGCGGCTAGACGCGGAAGCGCAGGGCGAAGAGGACAAGGGAGGCCAGATAGTAGAGGAAAAAGTTTGTCTCCCCGAACGGAGAGAACATGATCGAATAGAACGCCACGACCCCGTTGGCGACGCAGAGATTGAGAGCCTCGAAGGTCAGAGGAAAGGAGCGGTAGGCATTGTATGCGATCCCCGCCACCCAGCCGAACAGGGCGCATATGAGGAGGTTGCCGACTTCGCCGAACAGTTCCATGTTCTTCGGCAGCGCGGTCTTCCAAGTGAACGAGGCAATGCTGCCGACCACGCCGTCGCTGGCCGAGAGGGCCGTGACTGTGTCGCCCGAAAGCAGCTTGTCGAAGTTGCGCTCCAGGATCGCGACTTTGGACATGGGGTCGAATTCGACAATCGGGAAGGTCTGCAGGTGGTAGACCTCGCCGAAGCGCGGCAGTTGGGCGCCGAAGTAGTAGGCGAACTCGACCCAGATGTCCTGTAGTGTGGGCGACAGGCCCGCCCACAGGGCCTCGTAGCCTTCCGATAGGCTCGCACCGCTGAAGGTGGCGTACACGTTGAGCTTGTTCCCGAAGTATTCCTGCGACACCCCGCCGAATCTCAGCTGGCTTACCGCGGCGATGAACCCGATGCAGACAAGGATGAGGATTGATACGGTCCTGCGACGCCGTTTCAGGATGGCCCGCGCCTCGTCGGGCATCTGGGCCTGGTGCCGCCGCACCAGCGAAAAGGATATGAGGATGAGCAGGATGACCTGCAGGTAGATCTGTCGTCCCGCCGAGAAGAGTGGGATCGCGAACAGTGACAGGAAGATCGCCGCGAGCCAGAAGCCCGGGGCATAGCGGCCGGGCAGGGCAAAAGAGACGATGAAGAAGAACGCGGGCCAGAGGAACAGCCAACCGAGCTTGGACAGGACGTTCACGTCCTCGATGAAAGCGCCCCTCAGGCCCCCTAGATTCAGCGATAGAAGATACGGGAGGGCCGTCTTCAGTCCCCCGGCCAGGAGGAGACCCGCCCCGAACAGCGCGCAGGCGAGCAGGGGCGTCCTCGCCCGGTGGAAGAGGTCGCGTCTGCCGCGGAGTACGACCTTTGTCCGCAGCGCAACGAGGTAGGGGATCAGGAAAAAGGCGAAGCACAGCGCCAGGTAGAGGAGCGTCGGCAACCAGGAGAGTGAGGGGTCGTAGGCGATAGGCCCGAACAGGAAGTTGTGCGCGACCAGCATCCAGGCCAAGACAAGCAGGGAGAGCGGGCTCGTCGGCCGGGTCATCCCAAAATTGATGATGAGGGCCAGGCCGGAGACATAGAGGGCCACCAGGCCCGCATCCAAGGCCGCCGCGAGGAGAGCCATGGTCACGACCACCACCACCAGGAGACCGGTCGGCTTGCTCATTTGCAGCAGGGGCGATGTGGTGGGAAGGGGCATACTCATTCAGTGCAACGTCGTGGGGGCTGGGGCGCTGCCGGGGCTAGGGCGCTGCGGCGACGAGGACCGCCCAGCCGGGGAATTGTAGCCGGAACTGGGCCGAGCATCTAGGGCGAGCATCACCTCGGGGCCGTGGGGCAGGTCTCCGCCGATGCCGGGTCTGGGGCGGTGCGGAGGTCCCGGACTTTCAGCCCGAGGGACAGGACTAGGCGGTCGGCGACTCGGCCGGCCTCGAACTGGTCCAACGAGCGGTCAAATCCAGCCTGCGCCATTTCCTGGAGGGCCGACGTGTCATGCAGGGCGAGCATGATGGCTTCGGCCAGGGAATGGGGAGCGCAGTCGCCCAGGATGACAGCTCCGTCGGAGCCGTAGATGTGGAGGAGATCAGCTGACGGCGTTGCGATCAGCGCGAGGCCGTGCTGCGTGATCTCCACGACCTTTGAGGGGAAAGTGGATTGCGCGAGGCTGGAATCAGTGATCCGCAGGGACAGCCCCACATGGCAGGCGCGAAGCACCGCGAGGAAGGAGGGACGATCGAGGTCTTGGCGCTGCTCGACCTTTAGGTTGTCGCATGCGGCCGCCTGAGCCGCGGCGATCGCTGCCTCCCCGCCTCGTCCGGTGACCTCGAACACCACGTATCTGCCGGCCTCGGCAAGGCGTTCCCCGAGAAGGGGTAGGACCTCGCAGAAGAGGTCGAGGCCGGTGTCCCGCTCGATGGTGCCGCCGTACCAGATCCGGAGGGGGTTGGCCGCAGTCATCCCGACATCGGTCCACGTTGCGCGCGGCTCGGGCCGACGCGTAGGCGCGTTGATGGCGCCGTAGACTGGGGTGAACTCACGAAGCTTCAGGCCCTCTCCGACGCCGCGGGAGGCGACGATCTTCCTCGCGCTCGTAAGCTTCAGGAAGGCGGGGAACATGAGGCGGTCCACGGCGGGCCGCAGTCCCGGCTCGTCGAGCCTGGGCGCGTCCTCGATGTCGAGGACCGTCACGACGCCCCTAAGCCGCAGGACGAAGAGCGCCAGCAGGTATTCGAACCCGTGATTGTAGAGGATAACCCGGTCGTGCCTGTCCACGACCCAAAGCGAGAACCAAGCGAACTGGGCCAGGGCCGAGAACTTGCGACGCCAACGGCTCCTGTGGGAGCGCAGGAAGAGCCAAGGGAGGCCGTTGTCGCGGAGCAGGGTCGCGCTTGCCGGAGGGGCGGCGCCCCGGCCGCAGAGGGGCATCGATACGACGCAGGACCGCTGGCCCCGCTGTCTCAGGGCCGCCGACAGCGCTGACACCTTGTTGGAAGCGGCGCCGACATAAGAGCCGTCGCCGGCTATCTGATTGTAGCGCTGGGTGTTCACCAAGCAGAAGTAGTAGATCCTCGGTCGCGTCGGTGTCTGGCTCATCAATCCTCGCTGCAATTTGCTTGGGTGATGCCGGGCCGGTCCTTCAGGTCTTGTGCGAGCCACAGTCGGCGCGGGCCTGCCATCTGGGAACGCGGTTCGGCGTCTTGGCTGCCCATCTGCTCGATTCTCTGGAGGAGTCTGGCGACCATGTCGCCCCAGTTGGCGGGCAGGACCTTCAGGCGGTCGGTCCAATCGGGCCTCCAGCCGCCGAGGATCCGTTCGGAGAGACCGAGGATCGCCAGACGGAGGGAGCCGGGATCGTCGTCCCGGAAGTAGATGGCTTGGTCGCCGCAGATCTCTCTAGCATAGGGAAGGTCGGGGCATACGATCGGCAATCCGAGCGTCATCGCCTCGATCAGCGGGAAGCCGAAACTCTCGGACCGGGAGAGGAAGAGCAGGGCGTCACTGCGGAGGTATTCCTCGATGACCCTCTCGTGGTCGAGGAGGCCGACACAGTCGACCCAAGGCAGCCCGGGCGCGAGTTTCGAGCCGGGATCGATCGTCAGCGCGAGGCGGCCGACGATCTCGTCTAGGTCGGACGACCCGTCCGGCAGCCTCCCCAGCAGGGCGTGGTTCTTATGGGGATAGGAGGCAGCGGGGTAGAACAGGTTCAGCTTCCCAGCGGAAGGATCGGTCTGTCGGCCCCGCGCCGGGTCTAGGGCCCGGGACGCCCAGACGGGAACGGGCTGCGGTAGCACCAGGACGTCCCCGGCATAGTCAGGATAGAGGCTGCGGAAGCGGGCCTCCATATGGGCCGTCTGGACGATCACGAGATCGGTGTACCGGAGGTTGGCCCTCAAAATCTGCCTTTCCACTAAGAGCTTGATCCCCTGCACGCCGCCCGGCAGGGGGCCGATGGCGACTAGGCCGGGCTTGTGCAGCAGCAGAATCTGCCGCCTGCCGGTGCGGAGCGGGACGTCCCCGAGGACCAAAAGCGGCGAGGTGTCGGACGGATCGCCACGGTAGGCGAGGCACTCGAAGAGCCGCGACAGGGCGTTCGGGAGGCGGCGGCGGTACTTGACCACCTGGGCACCTTTCAGGACCGCTTCGAGTCGGTTGCCGAACTCGTCGTCGGAGAGGTAGCAGAACTGTAGGTCGCAGGTTCCGTTGGCCCGCATCGCGGGCAGCAGGGACGAGACGAGCTGACGGGCTCCGGTGCCGTTGATGTTGGTGAGGTGAATGCTTAGCTCCGTCATGATCTCAGACGGCGTTCCAGGGAGCCGTGACGCCGTCGAGGCATGGACGGCCCGCAATGATGGAGCCCAGCACTTTGGCGGCCTTCCGGGGATGGAGGCGGTGCCGGTTCTGGCGCGCGTTTCGCGCGGCCTCTGCGACCTTCTCCGGGTGCAGCGCCAAGTCGAGGAGCACCCGGCCCAAGTCCTCGGCGTCATCCGACCGGAAGACCCAGCCGCAATCTAGGTCGGTGACCAGCGTCTTCGCGCCCACGGCGCTGCTGCAGACGACCGGAGTGCCTGCCTGGATGCCCTCGTTGACGACGACGGCCCAGCCGTCGTGGCGGCTGGGAACCACCAGCAGGTCGTAGGTCCGGATGACCTCCGAGGCCTCGCCAAACGGGACGGGGCCGCAGAGCCGGACCTGCTCGCAACCTGGGAGATCCAAACCCGGCGTGCCCGGCCCGTAGACGTCGATACGGATCGAGGCGCCGCGGGCCTGGACGTAGCGCGCGGCCTGCGGCAGCAGGTCGAGGCCCTTCCGGGGAATGAGGTTCCCGACGAAAATGCAGCGCAGCGCCGAGCCATCGGGAACTTGGTCGGGCTGGGGACCGGGTTCCCCCGATCCCTCCTCGCGCACGAAGTAGCCGAACGGGAAGATCCGCTCCGAAGGCACCCCCAGCGCCCGATACTGCTCGCTGGCCAAGTCTGAGATGGCGAACACGCCGGACATTCTGCGGCAGAGCAGGGCGGCGTAGGCGCGGTAGAACTGGGGTCGGAGCCGGCTCTTTAGGCTGTCCCTCAGGCGCACCCGACCGGAGAAGTAGCCGAGATCCGACGGCGAGTAGGGCTCGGACACCAGATAGAACCGGAGGCCCAGGGCGTTGGCGAGGGCCAGCAAGTAGAGCATCCGCAAGCTCGCAAAGGGGCTCCAGAAGACGTGGGCGCTCTTCCGTTCGCGGAGCACCTGCCGGGCCGCCCGGATGTAGAAGGCAAGGCCGTCCAGGCGGCCCGCCTCGAAGGTGAGGCTCGGACGGGTCCAGACTTGGTCGGCCCGGCGGGTCTCCTTCGCTTGGACCTCGTAGGCCGCCACCGCAAGGCCGGGCTGCCGGTCTAGCTCCTCGAGCGTGTTGGCCTGGTGCGTGGTGATGGTCGGCTGCCAGAAGACGATGCGCTCCATAGCATCTGCCGACGTGCTGGGATCTACTGCCTGCATGGGCCGGTCTCCGGAGCTGAAGCCCGTTTGTCTGCCGCACCGGCCGCACCTGCCGGGAAGAGATCGGAGAGACGGCATCGTGGCCTCGGGTAAGGGGGAATCATGGTTGTGGTCCTTCTGGACGCAAGGGAAGGATGCAGGAGCGGGGGGCGCATTGAAGGTTGGCCCGGGGGGCAAGGTGGCATCCCCTGAGGACACGGAAGGTACCGTTTTTCAGGCCAGCCGGGCCTGCCGGCAGCAGCGGATGAGGCGCCGAAACCTGCGGAAGTCTGCGCGGGTCATGGAAAGTAGGCCGCGCGCGCCCCGCGCGAGGGTCAGCAGGCGGCGCGGGACCGACACCGAGGCGAAGCGCGCGGGCTCAAGGACCATTAGGATCGCGTCGTAGAGGTTGAGGTAGGAGGTGGCCGAAGCGCCTTCGTTCAGGAGGCGCTCGAGCACTTCCTTCCTGACCCTCGACGCTGGCATGTAATGCGACAGGATGAGCTGCTCGGAATAGTAGAGCTTCCTGCCCGCGAGCAGGTACCACTTAGAGATCTCGCTGTCGTCGCCCGAGCCCTGCTTCGAGCCCTCCCGCCCGACGAGGAGCCCGCCGCCGCAGGTCTCGTAAAGTGTCAGCAGCAGGTCGCGACGGACGACTGCACCGGCTCCCCAGACATAGCCGCGCGCCGAGATGTCGCCAGAGACCCGTCCCTGGGCGCCCACCGCAAAGCAAGCGCAGTTGGTTAGGAACCACGGCGGAAACGGCGCGTCGCCGACCGGCGTGATCGCACCGCCCAGCACGCCGATCTGCGGGTCGCGGGACATGATCTGGTAGGCCGTCTCGACATAGTCGGCGTCGAGCCAGTTGTCGTCGTCGCAGAAGACGATACAGGAGTGACTGGCCGCCTGCACGCCGGCCTTGCGCGCGTGGGAGAGGCCGGGACGCTCCTCGTGCACCACCCTCAGCGGCGGCGGCTCGGCCTCACGGCTCCAGATCGCCCGGACCAGCTCGACCGTCCGATCGGTGGACTTGTTGTCCACGAGCACGATCTCCCAGCCGGGCACCGACCGGATCTGCTGTCCGAGAAGATGCCGGATCGTCCGCTCGATCCTTTGCTCGGAGTTATAGCAACACACGATGATGGTGACGCCGTCCACCTTCTCGATCTCCTTTTGGTCCGGCCGCCTCTCGGTTCGTTGGCCTAGCCGGGAAATGTAAAGCCGGTTCAATAACCGAGGTCCGGGCAAGTGGCTTTCTTGCCCCATCGGCTGCGCCCGACCGGGAAGGCTCGGCTCCGGATTGGACGCCCTGGAGGAGGCCAGTGCAACGGGAGGTCACCGTGCCCGAGCTCCTTGTTCAAGCCATGGCCGACATGTCCACCATCTTCCGGAACTCCGTGTGGTCGGCCAAGAGCTCCTGGTAACTGCCCAGGCCGGTGGCCTGCCCGCGGTGGAGCACGAGGATCTGGTCGCAGCCTTTCACCGTGGTTAGCCGGTGGGCGATCATAATGATGATCCGATCCCCTGGGAGCGAGTTGATCGTCTGCATCACTTCGGCCTCGGTCAGGTTATCGAGGGCGCTCGTGGCCTCGTCGAGGATGATCACGTCTGGCTTGTCGTATAGGGCGCGCGCGATGCCGATGCGCTGGAGCTGGCCGCCGGACAAGCGGACGCCGCGCTCGCCCACCCGGGTCCGGTAGCCGTCGGGTAGGCTCTCGACGAAGTCGGACACCTTGGCTGCGCGGGCGCAGGCCTGCACGCGCGACGTGTCCAGCTCGTCCAGCCCCAAGCCGAAGGCGATGTTCTCGTAGATCGTGGCGTCGCTCAGGAAGATGTTCTGGGGGACGTATCCGATCCGGTCCTGCCAGGCCCGGACCGACTCCTTGGTCAGGGGCGCGCCGTCGATCAGGATCGCTCCGTCGGTCGGCTCTAGGAGCCCCAGGAGGACGTCGACCAGGGTGCTCTTGCCGGCCCCCGTGCTGCCGACGATGCCCAAGGTCGATCGGGCCGGGATGCGGAGGCTGATGTCGGACAGCCCGGGCCTGTCGGCCGTCGGGTACTGGTAGGTGACATTGCGAAGCTCGATGCCGTCGGACATCGGTCTGCGCTCGCCCGTCGAGCCTGCGCGCTGCTCCCTGCGGCCGGCCAGCGCGAGTTCCTTCTTGACGAGAGCGATCACCTGCTCGGTAAAGCGGAGCGTAGTGAAGTTCTGGTAGAGGCCCTGCACCGCGGGCAGCAGTCTATACCCGGCGAAGGCATAAAGGCCCAGCAGCGGAAGGACAGTGGCGAGCGTCCGGCCGTCGTCCGAGCCTTGGCGCATCATCATGTGCAGCGCCATAACGATGATCCCGCCGAAGGCGATGGCTTCCACGGCGTACTTGGGGATTAGCCCGAGCACCGAACTCGTGGCCAGATGCTGGGAATAGACCCGCGTCGACTGGGAGAAGCGCGCGAGGTACTGGCGTTCCCGGCCGAGCACCTTGATGCCCTTGATCCCCCCAAACGCCTCGGCGGCGATCTCGAACCGGTGCCGGTTCGCCGCCATGCGGTTGGCCGTGATCCTGTTACTTACGCGCCGGACGACGAGGTAGGCGGCGCCGTAGGAGAGGCCTAGGACCACCGCGATCATGATGGCCGAGCTCGGCTCAATAACCAGCAGGAAGGCCACCACGGCCATCAGGACGATGCCGTAGGACGCGATGCCCCCCATCGGCAGCAGGACCCGGTCGACGAAATGGTCGACCTCGGAAAGGATGTTCTTCGACATGTCGCCGGTGTTGCGCGCGAGGAAGAACTCATAGGGTTGGCCCAAGTAGCCTTCGAGGAGCCGGCAGGACAGCGTGTGCCGGCACATGTGGAGGAAGCGGGTCTGGCTGTAGAGCGAGATGCTGCGAATGACTGCCGACAGGATGACGAGGGCGAAGGCCCCGAGACCCAGCGCCATCAGGAACGTCTCATCCGAGGTAAATCCGCCCACGCCATAGAGCCGGGACAGCGCCGGCGACCGGTCGATCGCGCCGGGATCAGCTAGGACTGCGAGGAAGGGCATGACGGCGGCCACGCCTACGACCTCGAATAGGGCCATGACGCACATCAGGACAAGCACGAGACCGCCGCGCCGACGTTCGTCGCGGGTCAGCATGCCGGGAACATCTCGCCAGAGCATAGTGGTGCCTCTACAGGAAGGAGGATGCGCCGTAGGCGCCCGGGACGGTGTCGGTCATGCGGCGTACGTGGCACGGGGCCCGCCGAACTCCATCAGCGAGCCAGGCGAGATGCGCCGTATCTCGTGCAGGTCCAGCTCATAGGAGAGTTCAAGGCTCTTGATCAGATCGGGCGGGAACGGACGAAACGGCGGACCCGCACTGCCCGGGTCGGTGTAAATCTCGTGCACGCGGCGGCGTCGCTCGTCCGCTTCCATCTCCGGTCCGAGCCGCTCCGCGAGCCGGACGGCATTGGCCGAGCCGGATTGTGTGCGCAAGGTGTCCGCGGGCTCGGCCGGCAGGGCAACCTTGATTCCGCAGAGCTCGGACAGGATCGCCGCGTCGTTGTTCCGGAAGTCCTCGTAGCGCCAGATCACAAGGCGGGCGCTCGGGGCCGCGGCCTTGAGGTCGGAGACCAAGCCGCTCCAGCGGGGAGCCCGTCTCGAGACCCAGCGAATGACGTTGTCGAACCCGCCCGCGGGGGCGGCCTCGTGGCGCAGGGACTCGGCGTAGATCGAGGGGAGGAAGGTGGCCGGGGACCGAACCGACAGGTAGAGAGTCGTAGGGGTCCGGCGGGCGAGGTCGCCCAGGATCTTCAACAGAAGGCTGTTCTTGTAGAAGTTGCCCCTGATCACGTTGCCTGGGGGCCCGAGCAGGTTCTCTTCGGAGAGGAGGGCGACCGGGTGGCCCTGGCGAAGATGGGAGATCCTGCCGGTCAGGTTGCGGGCCCCGGGCAGGAGCCAAGTCGCCGGGCGGCGTAGGGAGTAGGGTCTGAGGAGGTTCGCGTCGCGCAGCCCAAGTTGAGGCACGAGGACATCGACCCCATTGCCGTTCAGGTCGTGCGCCATCCGCTCCAATATGATCTGGATGTAGGTGGTGGCCGTCTTGTGGGCCCCGAGATGGATGCGCCATTCGGCGTAAGGTTGTGCTGCAGGAGGGCGCAACTTAGGACGTCCTTAAGAGATGGTTGCGGACCGGTCCCCTATGGGGACCGGCTTCGGTGGTTCGGCGGAAGGGGACGGTGGCTCGGTCCGGCCGGGGTCCTGTGACCGGAGGAAGGCTTCCTGCGACTCGCGGCGCCGGCTGCGTTGGCCCCGCGCCGTCGGATGGCTGGTCGCCACCTCTTGCGAGGAAAGGCGCGGACCACCTCAGCCAAGGTATCGGGGGCGGCGTAAAGTTCGTCCGAGTGCAGGAGGCCCACCTCGCCGGTGGCGCGGGCAAACTACGGTTCAGTGCGTCGCAAATCCCGCCATCCCGGCCGCTCTTAACGCAGGTGCGGCCATCGGCCAGGCCAGCGAGGACGTCGAGGGTGCCGTCGGTCGAGGCGCCGTCCTGGACTACGTGCCCCCAATCGGTCAAGCTTTCCTCGCGCAGGCTCCGGACCGCATCCGCAATGGTGTCGGCTCGGTTATAGACCGCTGTGACGATGGACAGATGCAACGCAAGATCCTCAGGAACGGAGATAGTCAGCCCTATTTAGCTTCGACCGAGGGGCAGTCCGGATGGGTTCAGGAGATCAGCGGCGGCTTGGTTCGCTTGGACGACTGGCCTGCGGGTGATTTCGCTATTGGGGGTTCATGCCGGCCGCCTCGGCGCACCGCCGCCCTCTCGGAATCGGCCAACCTGCCAAAAGCCCGATAACGCAAACTATTGCCGCGCATAGACGTCCTCGTAGCGCACGATGTCGTCTTCACCGAGATACGCACCGGTCTGGACCTCAATGAGCACCATGGGAAGCTTGCCGGGGTTTTCCATCCGGTGGACGGCGCCGAGCGGGATGTAGACGGACTGGTTCTCGGTCACGAGCTTGACCTCCTCGTTCACCGTCACCCGTGCGGTGCCCTGCACGACGATCCAGTGCTCGGAGCGATGATGATGGCTTTGCAAGCTGAGGGCTGCACCGGGATGGACGACGATGCGCTTGACCTGGAAGCGATCGCCCATGGCAAGGCTCTCGAACCAGCCCCAAGGGCGGTGATCGCGCGGAAAGGTCTCGGCCTGACGGGCGCCGTCCTTCTTGAGCGAAGCCACGACGGCCTTCACGTCCTGCGCGCGATCCCTGTGGGCCACAAGCACGGCGTCAGGCATTGCCACGGCCACGATGTCCTGCAGGCCAATGCCCACAACACGCTGGCCGGGCGCCTCGGAGCGCAGGAGTACGCCTTCGCAGTCAATAGCCGTGGTGGCGCCGGACAGCGCGGTACCGTCCTCTTCGGTCTCGCGCCAGACAGCGGCCCAGTCGCCCAGGTCCGACCAGCGCCCGGTATAGGGCATTACCGACAGGTTGTCCGCCTTCTCCATGATGGCGTAGTCGATCGAGATCGCGGGCGCCGTGGCCCAGATCGCCGGGTCAAGCCGGCAGAAGCCCAGGTCACGCGTGGCGCCGGCGAGCGAAGCCTCCACGGCGGCCAGAAGCGAGGGCGCGTGCACGCGGGCGGCGGCGATCATGACATCGGCGCGGAACAGGAACAGCCCACCGTTCCACAGGTGCCGTCCGTCGGCGACCATGGCGGCGGCGCGGGCGGCATTGGGCTTCTCGACAAAGGCCGCGAGGGGCAGGGGCTCCGCCACAGTGCCGGCGTCCAGCGCCGTCTCGAGCTCGAGATAGCCGTAGCCGGTCTCTGGCCGGTCGGGGGCGATGCCGAAGGTGACGATCTGGCCAGCGAGCGCCGTCGGGATGGCGGCCGCCACGGTGTCGCGGAAGCGCTGCGCTTCGGGGATCACGTGATCAGAAGGCGCCACGAGGAGGAGCGCCTCCGGATCCTGGGCCGCCACATGGAGTGTTGCGGCCAGGATGGCCGCGCCGGTGTCGCGCCCTTCAGGCTCGATCAGCAGGGCCTCGGGACGGATGCCTGAGTTCGACAGCTGCTCTGCGGCGATAAAACGGAAGGCGTCGGCCGTCACCACGGTGGGCGCCGCGAATAGCGAACCCGACAGGCGCTGGGCGGAAGCCTGGAACAAGCTCTCCTCGCCGAGCAGAGCCGCGAACTGCTTGGGATAGCTCTTGCGGCTCAATGGCCAGAGCCGCGTGCCGGAGCCGCCGCAGAGGAGAACGGGATGGATGGTGGCCATGGGAGCCTCGGAGGTCCGTACGCGCCGGTCATCATCCTGACGGAGCAGGGAAGTGGTCAAAATTATCTTATTCATATCATACCTGCGCATCGGCATTGAAAAAAAACGGGGCCGCTCATTGCCGGATCTCGCCCTGTTCGTGTTTGAACCAGTCGTAGGTCTGCTCCAGCCCTCCGCGCAGCGGAGTCCGGGCCCGCCAGCCCATCGACGCCAGCCGGGTCACGTCCATGAGCTTGCGCGGTGTCCCATCGGGCTTGGTCGCGTCAAAGGCGATGTTGCCGCCAAAGCCCGTCACCTCCGCGACCATGCTTGCGAGGTCGGCGATAGAGATGTCCTCGCCAGTGCCCACGTTGATGTGCGAGAGCATGGGCCGAGTGTTGGCCTCGTAGGCTGTGCGGTCTAGATCCATCACGAAGAGCGAGGCTTCAGCCATGTCGTCCACGTGCAGGAACTCGCGCCGGGGCGTGCCCGTGCCCCAGATCACCACCTCGTTCTTCCCGTCCCGTGCGGCCTCGTGGAAGCGGCGGATCAGGGCGGGAAGCACGTGGGAGTTCTCAGGGTGGAAGTTGTCGCCGGGCCCGTAGAGGTTCGTGGGCATGACCGAGCGGTAGTCGCGGCCAAACTGGCGCGCGAAGCTCTCGCAGAGCTTGATCCCGGCGATCTTTGCAATGGCGTAGGGCTCGTTGGTGGACTCCAGTGTCCCGGTCAGGAGGGCGTTTTCCGCCATGGGCTGGGGTGCCTCGCGCGGGTAGATGCAGGAGGAGCCCAGGAACAGGAGCTTCTGGACTCCCGCCGCATGCGCCTGGCCTATGACATTCGCCTCAATGAGAAGGTTGTCGTAGATGAAATCGGCTGGGTAGGTGTTGTTGGCGTGAATGCCACCCACCTTGGCTGCGGCCAGGATGACCGCGTCGGGGCGCTCAACCTGCATGAACTCGCGCACGGCCGCTTGGTCCGTCAGGTCCAGCTCCGCATGCGTGCGGGTGATGAGCTCGTGCCGGCCCTCGGCGAGGAGGCGCCGGAGGATAGCGCCGCCCACCATGCCGCGATGGCCGGCCACGTAGATGCGCGCCATAGCTCAGGCCTCAACGCTGATGGGCAGGTCGAGCCCATGCGAACGCAGCAGCGCCTGACGCCGCGCCGCGACGTGGTCGGCGGCCACCATCTCACGACACATCTCGCGCGCGGTAATCTCGGGCGTCCAGCCCAGCTTCTGCTTGGCTTTTGCCGGGTTGCCGAGGAGGGTGTCCACCTCGGCGGGGCGGAAGTAACGCGGGTCGATGCGCATGATGATCTGGCCTTCCTTGACCATCGGCGCGAGCCCCCCCTCCACGCTGTCGACCGCCGCGACCTCATTCACGCCGGTGCCCATGAACTTCAGCGTCATGCCGAGGTCGCGGGCCGCCCAGGTGATGAACTCGCGCACCGAGTACTGCTTGCCGGTGGCGATGACGAAGTCCTCGGGCTCATCCTGCTGGAGCATCATCCACTGCATCCGGACATAATCCTTGGCGTGGCCCCAGTCGCGCAAGCTGTCGATGTTGCCCATGTAGAGGCACTTCTCGAGACCCATGGCGATGTTCGCGAGGCCGCGCGTGATCTTGCGCGTCACGAAGGTCTCGCCGCGGCGAGGGCTCTCGTGGTTGAAAAGGATGCCGTTGCAGGCGTACATGCCATAGGCCTCACGGTAGTTCACCGTAATCCAGTAGGCGTACATCTTGGCCACGGCATAGGGCGAGCGCGGGTGGAAGGGCGTCCGCTCCGTCTGCGGTGTCTCCTGCACGAGACCGTAAAGCTCGGAGGTCGAGGCCTGATAAAAGCGGGTGGTCTTCTCGAGCCTGAGAAAACGAATCGCTTCCAAGAGTCGCAGCGTCCCCACGGCGTCCACGTCGGCCGTGTACTCGGGGGCCTCGAAGCTCACGGCGACGTGGGACTGGGCGCCGAGGTTGTACACTTCGTCGGGCCGGATCTCGGACAGAATGCGGGTCAGATTCGAGGTGTCGGTGAGGTCGCCGTAGTGCAGGCGAAAGCGCCCGTTCTCGTGCGGGTCTTCGTAAAGGTGGTCCACACGTTGAGTGTTGAACAGAGATGCGCGGCGCTTGAGGCCGTGCACCTCATAGCCTTTTGCGAGCAACAACTCGGCCAGGTAGGAGCCGTCCTGGCCCGTGATGCCGGTGATAAGGGCACGTTTTGTCACGCTAGTATGCTCCTGCCGTAACTCTTGGCGTTCCCAGCGTGGCTCCTGCAAGCAGAGCCACAGAGAGGTGTACCGCTCAGCTGAGTTCGAAGACCTGCTTCTCGTCAGCCATTTCATTGCCTGATTGCTGACCCACTGTGAGTCAGCGCTGCTCTTGATAGCCACCGGACTGGCGCCGCCCTGGAGGGAGCCAGCCGGTAGGTCGGTTTCTGGATGGCCTGCTCTGCTTCAACGGTTGAAGGCGGCTGGGACGGCCGCTCAGACCTCGACTATGTCCACTTTGGAAACAATCATTGTGGCAGCGGCATGACCGGACTGAGACCATTATGGCCTCGCAAGTGGTTCAGGACCCTTTCCGGCCCAACACCACACAAAGCGTCCGCCAAGCGATCCACATATCGAAGCCGAAGGAGGCATGGCGCGCATAGTGCAGATCCGCCGCTACTTTGGCGCGCAGACCTTCGAGGCCGTCCACGTAGCCCACCTCGGTTTGTGCATACCCACTGATGCCCGGCCGCACCGCATGACGCTCGCGATATCCAGGAATCTGCCGGACATAAACCTGCGCGTGATCAAAGAAGTCAGGACGAGGTCCAATTAGACTCATCTCGCCTTTGAGCACGTTGATGACCTGCGGCAACTCGTCCAGCCGGGTCTTTCGCAGGAGATGTCCCAAGGGAGTGATGCGGTGACTATCGAGCGCGTCAAACGCGCCGCGCTCGATGGAAGGAGCGGGCCGCATGGAGCGGAACTTCCACGCCCGAAACGGCTGACATTCCGCCCCCATCCGGGTTTGCACGAAGAAGAGCCTGCCGCGGTTGAAGAGCGGGTTTAGCATCAGCAGCATCAGGCCAACAATCACAAGTGGCCACAAGAGAATCAGCGACACCATTACGTCGAAGGCACGCTTGGAGGCGTGATAGGAGGCAGACGAGTTTGGTGCGCGCCAGGTTACGGATGAGGAGAAGGGAATATCAACACGCGATGTCGCGCTGGCGCGCGGCGCATCATCGATAGAGCTCACGAGACTAACCTCATACTAGCTCCCTCAGGGGAGCGGGGTCAGCGCCCTAAAAGCGGGTCAGTTGGGCGTGAATAAGGCAAAAACGTAAACAATCGACGAAAGATTCTGTTCCGGAATGTGCCGAGTGACGTCTAAAGGCAGGATGCCTGTTTTCTAGACAGCCCTAGAGTTAGGTCCTTAGCCGGCTCCAGTTTCGTGGACAGCAAGTTGGGGATAGCACTGCCTGCCGCTCGAACTCTACGGGGCTGAGATAGCCCAGGGTCGAGTGCCGGCGGGTCGGGTTGTAGAAGCGCTCGATGTAGTCGAAGACATCGGCTATGGCGGCATCGCGGGTGCGATAGACCTTGCGGGCGGTCCGCTTGGTCTTCAGCGACGAGAAGAAGCTCTCCATCGCAGAGTTGTCCCAGACGTTGCCCGCCCGGCACACCGAGCAGGTGATGCCGTGGTCGGCCATGAGGCGCTGGAACTGCTCGCTGGTATATTGGCTCCCCTGGATGCCTCTGGCCAAAGAGCCGTTCAACAAGCTGATTCAGAGTTTGGTGTCCGGGGTGACGAGGGTCTTAAATCCTGCAACGTTACCGCCGGTGATGGGATGCTCTCTGTAGTGAAGCCATGCATGAGCTTCGAACCCCGCTCCGCGGTTCTGGCGCACGCCGATATGGAGATCGCTCGCGATCCCTTTACTGGCCAGCCAAGACTGTGCAGCAACTGCTTGGACAAGGCAGTCGGCGCGCCACGGAACACGGGCGGCAACCCGCGGGATGGCACAGGCAACCCGCCGCACGAACGAGGCGGCGGCGTCGTCAGCAATCGAGGAGGCTGGGTTGCGGTGGCGGGCCAACCTGATCAGGTCTTGTGTCGAATGATACCTAATTGACCAACGAGCTTTTGCCAGCTCAGTCAGGGCGCGAAGTAGATCAACCCATTGACGCGGCCCAAGTGACAGCAGGCGCGTAACCAGCGGCGGTTCTTTAGGCATCCACCAAGATCCTATGGGCCAAGAGATCGCTAAGGAAACGGGTCATGTCTACCTCTATCACTGACGGATCGACGCCAAATTCCTGCGCCAAGCTGTCCCGTATCTCCGGAAGCGGTCGTTGATCTTTGATCATGGCCCAGATTCGGGTGCCCAGCGCATCAAGGCCGAAGTAAGTATCGCTGCCCATGTGCAGGATAACGGTCTCGTCCCCCAGAGCACTTTCAATCGTCTCGGGCGAAGGTTTCAGGGTGCGGGCGAGGAGGTCTGTCAAGGAGCGGGTGCCTTCTTGTCTCCAATAGGTTTTCAGGCGGCGTTGTAACGCTGACCGGCCGCCTGCGTCGCAATCGGAACGGCAGAGCCGCTCTCTCAGTAAGCAGGCCCACGGTCCAAAAGGATCGCGGGCTTGCCTGCACATTGATAACCCCCTCAGGGCAGAACCTTTTGCCTGCTAGAGCTCTGACCTTCGGGTTGGCCCTTGGTCCCGGCCGCAGTCAGCTTGATGGCGCTGCCAAACACCTTGAGCGTCGGAGCCTGATAGGCACGCACAGTTCCGTCCGTAGAAGTCGTATTAGTCATGATCAGTCCTTATATATTCCGGGGCCTGTTGATCTCTGACCCGGTGCCAAGTTGAGATAGCGCACGTTGTGGCCGCCTACCTTGCGAAGGTGCCCGCATCTAGTATCGAGCAATGGTGTCCAGATGAGGTAAAGTTTTCGCGCAGTTGTGGTCGCAAGCGAGGCGGCTAACGCTTATGGCTTGCTGACCGTCCAACATTTGACATAAAGCCAACTGTCCGTCGTGCGTTTACGCCTTAAGATATTATATGAATTCATTAATTCGCCTTGTAGTTGTTGCAGGGGTTGAGCGCCAAATCTTGTGAAGGTCGTGGCGCCGGATCTGTCGGGCCTTAACTGTATCTTGATGATTCGGCTTGACGCAACCTGGTCGCGGCTTCAGATCGCCTGTCCGACGACCATAGCCTGCTGCACTCTGGCGATCACCTCGGGCAGACGATCGAACTCGCGTCGGTAGTTGAGATGGACCGCAGGGATGTGGCGGGCGATCATAGAGAACCGCTCTAAGCGTGCTGCCGCGAGCGCATGGTCGGTCGGATCCAGAGCAAAGCTGTTACGGATCATGGCCATGCATCCCTCGGCCGGAGCAAGTTGGGCCAGTTCCAGATCAACCGCATCGCTAGGACGTCCGAGGACCACTATCATGGCAAGCCTCACAGGGCCATTGTGCCCGGCCAGTGGGACCGGGAGCCGCTTCTTGTCCGTGTAAGCGGCGACGGGGCTGCCACTCCGGCCGGCAAAAAGTGCGGCCAAAGAGTCCGGCATCAGGCGCAGACCGGGATACACGGGTCGGACAACGAACGCGCCGTCAAAGCGGTCCACAAGCATGGCGTCGTCGCTCAGCAGGACACCCCCGGACTGGGCGAAACGGGCGGTCAGGGTGGACTTTCCGAAGCCTGAATCACCCAGGATCAGGATAGCACGATTCTCGAAGGCAACTCCGCCTGAATGAAGAACAAGATGCCCTTCGTGGGCCAGCACACGAGGCAGTACCTGATCTAGCAGCATGTGAACCGTATCTGGCGATTGGAGGTCGCGTTCACCGGATAACAGCCAGATGCGCTGCATGCCGATTTCGACGGCCGCGAAGTCCTGGCCAAAGAAGCGGAGGACATATTGCGTCGAACTGCGTGTTCCCACGCGCAAGACTTCCAAGGTGCCCTGGGGGTCCACCCAGATCGATGCGGCGTCCGTTACGTCAAATGGTGGCCCTTCGTCGGGTAGAAGCGACCAGCCGTAGTCTTGGAGAGTGCGGGAGCCATCGAGCGGCACGGCGGCTGTCACGTGATCACATGTCCGAGCTGAAACTGTTGGAAAAGGTAGCACCAATAGCGCTTCCGAGCGACTGGGAATGCTCACTGTGCCGATGGCGATCCAGCCAGAGCGCAAGGTAAAGGAGGTTCCATTGATCGGCAACGACGGACTGGTCGTCGGCGAGAATACGGTCTATTACATCCCGGCAAACATAATTCGCCAGCAGTGGCCGTGCTTCGGCCAAGCGTTGGGTCCAATCCGGCCACGTCGCAAACATCGCCTTCGTGAGCGTGAAGCCCAAGTGCTCCTTTCCTTTTCGCCAGCGGACTTCGTCGGGGAGGCGCCCGGCCATCGCGCGCCGCTGGATCACCTTTGGCCACCCGTCTGACAAACGCTGGCTTGCAGGCAGGCGAAGGCAGAAGCCGATGAACCGACGGTCCAAGAACGGATCGCGGCATTCGACCCCATAGGCCGAGGCAACCCTGTCGTATCGCTCTCGCGCGGCTGTCAGGAATGCGCGCTGGATCGTATGGGCATGTGCGACAGAGTTCGAGTGGCGGCCCAAGAGGGTCTGCTCCCGGTCCCGTGCCAGACGCCCGACCAGATCGCTCCGGGCGGCAAACTCTGGCGAGATCAGCCGATGTTCCGGTAATCCTGAGAAGTACGTCTGCCAGGACCTGCGCAGGCGGCGGGCCCAGTCCGGCGTCGCCGCACGACGGACAGAGGCGGCAAAAGTTCGCCATGGCCGCGGTCCTCCGGGGTAGAACTCCCACTCGCCCTTGCTCTCGCGCCAAGCCTCGCGCCAGCGGAGCAATCTAACCAGCTCTTCGATCCGGTTTCCCGCGGACAGGACGACGTCGCCGGCGGCTCCGTCCAGCACCACTTTCACACCAGCGGCCTGGGCCGCCCCATAGATGCCGCGTAGGATATCTATGTGCCCGTCGAACGGTTCATCTATCTGATTGAGATCCCGTACCAAGTCCGTTGGCCACGTTTCGGGTTGAGACCAGTCGAGCACATAGCACTGGAGGTTCGACATCGTCATGGCCGCCCGGATGGCGCGGGTTTCCTTACAGGTGTCGGGGTCGGGCCCGACCAGGGAAAATGTCGGAAGAGGCCCTCGACCTTCCTCGGCCAACAAGCGAGTCGCGACGGCGACGATCGAGCCCGAGTCCATGCCTCCAGACAGCATGGACCCCACAGGACCGACCCCTCGTAAACGGCAGCGCACGGCTTCGGTGAAGATGTCGAGGAAAGCCTCGGCATAGCTTTCGTTGCTGGGAAGCCGGAGCTCGGGGCCCGGGGCGAGGGACCAATAGCGACGCACGGACAGGCCAGTCGAGCTCGCCGTCAGGCAATGGGCGGGAGGCAGCCGCTGCACATCCTTAAAGAAGGTGGAAGTGAAGCCTAGGCCTTCTAGACCGCTGTACAGGAAGTCGGCAATCCGGCCTTCATCTATCCGGTGAGGTACGTCGGGCGCAGCCAGCACTGCAACGACCTCGGACGCAAAGGCGAGGATGCGGCCGGGCACATGGGCATAGGCGAACGGCCGCAGGCCCATGTGATCCCGTGCAGCGAAGAGCTGACGGTTTCGAGGGTCCCATATGGCGAACGCGAAGTCCCCGAGCAGGTGGTCGAGGCAGGCTTCGCCCCACGCGAGCCATGCTCGCAGGAGTAGCTCTCCGTCGCCGATTTTCGGATTTGAGATCCGTAGCGCTGCGATCAGCTCCTCCCGGTTGTCCAACCGGACGTCGGCCGTGATGGTGCAGCCCGTTGTGGAGTCAGTCAGAGGCATGACTTCATGCAGCGCCTCGGGCGTTGTCGCGAGCAGGGCATGACCCAAGCTCACCGAACCTTCGACATGGGTGCGACTCGCCTCGGGCCCGCGCCGCCGTAGGCGGGCAATCATAGGATCGGCACTCTCTGCCGGGGCTCCATCAAGGCGGAATAGTCCGCAGATACCGCTCATGCTGCGGTTCTCGGAGCCACGACTTGGCCCCTCTCGAGCACAACGATCCGATCCGCCAAGGCTAGCGTGGCGGGCCGATGCGTGATCAGAATGACCGTACGATCTCGAAAGGCTGCGGCAGCCGCAGCGACAAAGGCCGTCTCGCCATTAAGGTCGTACATCGAAGTGGCTTCGTCTAGGATTAAGATGGCCGGATCCTTGAGAATCGCGCGAGCCAGAACGATGCGCTGGCCCTGTCCCCCGGAAAGACGGACGCCATGCTCGCCGATCTCAGTGTCATATCCATGGGGCAGGTCGCCGATAAAATCGTGGGCCTGAGCCAATCGGGCCGCTCTCTCGATTTCGGTGTCCGTTGCACCTGCCCGACCGAAGGCAATATTCTCGCGGATGGAGCCGTCGAAGAGTAAGGGTCGCTGCGGGACCCAAGCGATCTGGCGACGGAGATCCTGCAATGCCACGGTGCGGATGTCGACTCCGTCTAGCCGAATGGTCCCACACTCGGGAACCTCAAGCCGGAGGAGAAGGGATACGAGCGTGCTCTTTCCCGCGCCATTCGGCCCGGTCAGCGCCAGCGTCTCGCCGGGCCGTAGCGACAGCGAAAGCCCACGCAAAACCGGGTCTCGGCCAGGATAGCAGAAGGTCACGTTTTCGAATGTGATTTGGCCCCGCATCCGGCCCAGCGGATGTGGCGTGGCTGGATCAGACTCGGTTGCTGTGTCCAGAATGGCCCCAAGGCGGCTCAGAGTGCCCTTAGCCGACTGGACCTGACCGTAAACATGGGAGAGTTCCGCCACAGGACGGGTCAGGAGCGCGGCGTAAAGGAAGAAGCTAACCATTGCGGACGGGGAGATCTCGCCGGACTGCAAGCTCCCTCCGCCTGATGCCAACAGGGCCACAGCGCCGATCCCCGCGAGGAGGCTCGTCACAGGACCGAGTATGGCATAGATGTCGGTCTCTTTGATGAGCAGATTACGCGAAACCGTGACACGTTCCGCGAAGCGGCGGGCGGTTTCGCTTTCCCGCGTGAAGGATTTGATCGCCGATAGCATCGCGAGATCCTCGGACGCGGCCGCAACGATCGCCGCCTCGGCTTTTTGATGCTCCTGGGCGATGCGGCGCAGGTGCCTGCCGAGCATCTTGAGCCCAAGATAGAACACAGGCACTAGGATGGGGACCGCCACAGCCAGCGCAGCATCGATGCGGGACATGAGAACAACAGCGCCTATCGCCGTTAGTAGCTGGGCAGGCAACGCGGCCAACGTGACCGCAAGGAAGTCGCCGAGTCGGCTAATCTCGTAAGTCGAGAGCGCAAGAAGATCGCCTTGGCTATGCCGCTGGTGAAATGACAAAGGCAAACACTGGAGGTGATCGTGCACCTTTGTGCGCAAATGGGCGAGCACTCGTGCGGAGGTGCGGCCGGAGATGATGCCCGAAGTCGTACGCAGCAAGGCCAATAGAGTCAGGACAAGAAGTAGGCAGGCCACCGGACCTAGGAACGACCCTGTCGCGGTCAGGACCTCTCCGGCCATCCAGCCCCCCAGCGCCGGCACGAGAAGTACGGCCGCCGCCTCGAGCAGCGTAAGCAGCACCATGAGCGCTAGAGCAGTGCGGTGTGGGTGCGCGAGATCAAGCAGTCGGGCGAAGGTCACTGTCCTACTCCGCGCGGGCGTGGCTTCACGAAATTTAGAATGCGGCGGAGGTGCAGGAGCAGCAGAGGCCGATCCGCCATGTCGGGATACTTGGCTCGTATAAATGCCTCCGAAGGGAACGCTCGACCCGCTAGGAAGGCAGCTTTAGCCTTCGATCCTTGGATCGCACGAAGATCCCGCCAAGCTCGACCAGTCTGCCGACTGCTGAGCAGGTAACGAGATGACTTAGTTTTGAGATTCATTCTCTCAAGGCGAGAGATTACATCGCAAGGCAGGGGCGTTCCGAGCCGGTCCGCCGCCATCTGGAGGCCGTGTAGAGCTACTTCAGCCAAGTCGCTTTGGCGCACGGCGACTTCGAATGCAGCCCATTCAGTTTCATCTAGCGCGCGGCTCAGAAGATCGATGTCGTACAGCCAGATCAGTCGATCGCCGCCATAGTAGATACTTCCATCGACGAAGTAAGGATTTACGATATGCTGTGCGCGATGGGCGCAGGCGAAGAGCAAGGCGCTGTCCCTGGCGAGCCCATAAGCGACAGGAGCAAGGCGGGGGAGGGCGCGTGCACGCGTCCAAATTTCCGTAAACGGGAAAAGGTCCGCGAGGGCCGGTGCGTTAAGTGTCTGCCAATGCAGGTCGACCTCATGCATGAGACCATCGGCCGTACGATGCGTCCACGCCTCTTGAAGCCGAACATTCTCGTCCGCGGTGGGATCGTCGTAGAAGTGCGAGAACCCTTGGTCGGACAACACCGCTCGTGCGGCAGGTAGATCTTTGGGCTCAATGAGAATGTCACTATCTCCTCGCGAGCGCGCCGCAGGAGAGTCATATAGATCATAGGCAAGTGCTGATCCCTTCAGAACCAAGACCCTGATACCTGCTGCTGCCATCGCCTGGAGCAAACTGGACAGAACGATCTGGTGTCGCATTTCCCACATGGCTTGGGCCATGGCCGCTCGGCGGAGTGGATCTGCCGCTTCGGTTGGCCAGTTACCCAAGCGACTTGCGAGACAGCCTGCTATGCCGTGGTAGAGGGCCCGCCGTACAACGAGATCGGCTTTGATTTGGGAAGGCCAAAGCACTGGACCAGAAAGCGCCTTTGCAAGAAAGGAGTCCACGAATTCATCAGTGTCCGCAATCACTGCTTCTACCTTTGTCTTATAGTGCTTGGAGCCTTTCGGCTGCTTAACTCGGCCGTCTAAAGGGCGTGAAACCCATGTTGAGCTTTCCGCCTGCCTCTACTGGTTTGGCTTGGTGCCACACGGCACGTTCAATAGACTGTGGTTCAATCCTGCCATGGGGAAGTACGACCTCAGCGACGGCTTTAGACGCACCAATCTTCAATAGGCGCAATCTCCACCGGAGCCTGTCGGCCAGCGCAGCCCTGCCATGAACTCAGCTCGCTTGTCTACCAGACCGTAAGGCTGCGGCGCTTCGTCGCAGCAGTGGGAGGCAGTAAAAGGCTTTGAGTAGCTCCGCATGCCCATGCACGACGGGGAGCATCTTTGGAGCGCTCTCAACTGCAAGGCTTCGACGGGCAGTTGCGCTGCCTTGAGACATTCGTATGTCGCGAACGGCTCGTGTCCTGAAGCAGCGACTCTCGTCCTATCCCGGTCGGGCGGCAGGCCGCTCCTGATGGTCAGGCTTTGTCGCCCGACTGCGTAAGCTGCTCCCTGTTCAGCAGATCAGATGCTGAGGTGGTGAAAATGCGCGCCCTGAAACCGTGGGCTGAACCGGAGAATATTCTTTAAACTCTTGACAAAACTCGCGCTGCTCGGTCAGTGCCGCGCAAGCGGGCTTCAGCTGGACAATGTGTCGATTCACTTCCGTAAGGGTGCGTCGAGCTTCCAGGCCCCATTACCGTTCAGGTTGAGTGAACGGCTGGTCGCATGGGGCATCCACAATTTCGATAGCGTCAACAGTCGCCCAAGTTTTGACACTTATCCATGTGCATGGGGTCTCCTCAGACTCCCCCGAGACCGAGAATCAGAGACAACATCGTGATGCAGAAGCCGGTAAGTCCGTTAGACGCCCAGCCAGCCGTCGGCAGACGGGAGGACGAGGACGAGATTGATCTTCTCGGACTTGCTCGGACTCTTTGGCGCGGAAAGCATTGGATCGCGCTCTGTGCGACGCTGGCCCTGTCCTACGGATGGTACAAGGCCAACGTCGCCTCGACCGCGCTCTTCACGGCGACGGCGGAGATGGCGCTGGAGGTGGACAGCGCGCCTGTCCTGGACATCAACGCTGTTGTCTCGGGGTTCTCTGGCGACGAAGCCAGCATCAACACTGAAATGGCGATTGTGCGCTCGGGAGATCTGATCGGGCGGCTCGTGGATGAGTTGCACCTTGAGCAGGACCCCGAGTTCAACGCCTATTTGCCCGACCCAGATTACTCGCCTGGGCTCATCACGCGGCTGCGGGGAACGATATCGGAGGCGTTGCGGGGTAGTGAGCAGGACGAGGGGGCTGAGTCTCTGCCGTCTCCTCAGGAGCAGCGACAAGAGCTTATCGATGCTGTCCGGGGCGCGTTCGAGACCGAAAGCAGCTGGGACACCTACGTGTTCTCGATCTCGGCCACCACGACAGATCCCGTAAAATCGCAACTCCTGGCCAACACTCTGGCCGAGCTTTACCGCGACGATCAGATCCGCCTCAAAGTTCAGGCCACCGAGCGTGCCGCCACATGGTTGTCCGGCCGCGTGGGGGAACTGCGGGCGGAGCTCGACGAGCGGCAGAATGAGATCTCGGACCTTCGCGCCCGCAGCGCTCTCGTGAGTGCCGAAAGCCTACAAGCCCTGAATGCCCAGGCGATCGAGCTGCGCACCACGTTGCAGCAGGTCCAGGGCCAGCTCGTTCAGATCGACGAGCGAGCTGCTGAGTTGCGGGCTGCCGCGTCAGGCGACACAGAGGCCAAGCTAGCCGCCGCCGACGACGGCCAGCTTGAGGCTGCTGCAGCCGAACTGGCCGCGTCCGAGCCGGGCGCCCAGATTCGCTTCGACCGTCGCTACTCGCAACTGCTCTTACAGACTGAGGCGGAACGTGAACGGGCGCAGAAGCAGATCGAAGAGCTGCAGCGCACCGTGGAGGACCTTTCGGGCCAGTTCGAAGGGCAATCGGCTGATTTCCAGGCGCTTCAGCAACTCGAGCAGGAAGCCGAGGCGACTCAGGTTCTCTATGAGACGTTCCTGAACCGTCTCAAGGAAACGACGGTCCAAGAAAGCATCCATGAGTCCGATAGCCGGATCCTGACCGAAGCCAGGGTAGGTGAGCAGGTGGCCCCTCGCTCGTCCCGCATCATGGCCATGGCGCTCCTGCTTGGTCTCCTGCTCGGTGCGGGCATCGTGCTCTTGCGCGAGTTCCTCCAGAACACGATCCGAACCGCCGAAGATCTGGAGCAGCACACGGGACGGACAGTTCTTGGCCAGTTCCCGCGTATACCGGCGCGGAGCCGCCCCGACACGATCGAATACCTGCTCAACAAACCGACCTCGGCTGCAGCTGAGGCGATCCGGAACCTGCGTACCTCGCTTCTGCTCTCAAATGTGGACCGCCCGCCGCAGGTTATCATGGCGACGTCCTCCGTGCCGAACGAGGGCAAGACCACTCTGACAATTGCTCTGGCGCAGAACCTGGCCGGGCTCAACAAGCGGGTCTTGCTCATAGAAGGAGACATCCGGCGGCGGACGTTCCAAGCTTACTTCTCCCAAGCGAAAGGGCAGCATGGACTCCTGTCCGTCATCGCGGGGCGGAGTGCGCTGAGTGAGGCTGTCGTCCGGCCGGACAATCTAGGGATCGACGTGCTCCTGGGCGAAGAGCGATCTGCTATCAACGCAGCGGACCTTTTCTCGTCCGAGAGTTTCAAGCGGCTGATCGAGATGGCCCGCGCCCAATATGACTATATCGTCATTGACACGCCTCCGGTCCTTGTCGTGCCGGATGCGCGGGTCATTGCCCAGCAGACGGACGCCGTCATCTACGTCGTCCATTGGGACCATACGACGAAGTCTCAGGTCGAGGAGGGGCTGCGGCAGTTCCGCTCTGTGAACCTACCTGTTACAGGGCTGGTGCTGTCGCGTGTCGATCCGAAGGGAATGAAGCGCTACGGCTATGGGGGCCGATACGGCGCTTACTCCCGCTATGGTCGCAGCTATTACGACAACTGAGCAGGTATCCGAACCTGTTGGACCGGCGGCGATACAATTCGCCGCCGGGACTCAGGAGGTCAATCTACGGCTGACGAAGCGGTATTGATCACGGTCGGAAAAAACTGCTGGAATGCCCGGTTCCAGCGAGTGATGGGCTGCTCCTCGATGAACACGATGTCGTCGGGGCGCATCTCGAACCGGGTGGCGAGTGTCAGGTTCGCCGCATTCCGCACGTCGAGATGCCAGGCCGTTACCGGCTCGCCCGTCGAGCCGTCATTGGCGCGCAGGACGTAGATCTGCGACGGGTTGCCGGTCTCCGTCTCGAAGCCGCCATCCTCAAAAAGGGCGTCCGCAAGCGAAGCCGGCTGTCCATAGGGCAGCGCGAAGCGGCGCTGCCGGGCCACCTCACCGGTTAGGTAGACGTAGTCGCGCGGCTCGGCGCCCAGCTCGGCGCGCGCAGCAAAGAGCGCCCGCTCATCAGCGAGAGCGTCGCGCCGGATGGCAATCTCGGCGCGTAGCTCCTCGAGGGCAGCGGTCCGCTCGGCCCGGCGCAGGTTCGCAGCATTAAGCTGCTGCGAGTAGTAGCCCAGCGCCCGGTCGAGATCGTAGCTCGTGTCCACGAAGACCGAGTCGCCCGGCAGGAGCTGCACGTCGCGCAGCTCGGCCCGTTCGGTGTAGTCGTCGAGCGGGATCTGGTAGAGCGTGCCGTCCCGGTAGATGCGGATGGAGGCGAACTCGGGCGTGTCGACGGCGAGCCCTCCGGCCTCAGCCAGGACCTCGTCGAGGCGGGGCACCCGCAGCCCGACCGGCAGGTTGCCGGGTTGGCCGACTTCGCCGCCTACGCTGATGGACCGGGCGTTGAACCCGGCGATCTCCAGGCTGAAATCGGGGTCGATGCCGGAATCGAGAAACCGCTCGAAGACCCGCTGCTCAGCTTCCTCGATAGTGAGGCCGCCGACCTGCACGGTGCCCACCTCGGGCACGGCGATGGTGCCGTCGTCGCGCACGGTGTAGGTCTGGCGGACCTCGCTGCCCGAGACTGTGCCGGTCACGGTGGCATCGGGGGCGGTCGCGGCCGAGCGGGTGGCGAGCTGCACCACGTCGCTCACGCCGATGCGGTAGGGCTCGGGCGTGGCGGGCGGCGGCGGGCGCAGGTCGAGCGCGACGGGAGCGAACTCGGGCACCTCGGGAGGGGCGGGCAGCGCCCCGGCGCCGCGCAGGCTGCCACCGCCGGCCGCTTGGGTGAAGGCGGGGGGAAGCGCGCGCGGAACATAAGTTGCGGCGTTGGCCACCGACAGCGTGTCGCGGGTGATCTCGACGACCTGGACGCCGTCGTTCGGGTCCTCGCGCACGAGCGGGCTGACATAGGACACGCCGCATCCGCCAAGGCTCATGGCGGAGGCGAGAAGGATCGAACGGAACGTGGGAACTCTGCGCATCCTTGTCCTCTATGCTCGGGGCCTTGCAGAGCGCAAGGGGACACGCAGGCGCGCCGGACCTATGGCCGGGCTCGCTCATGTGCCGCCTGATGCGACCGGCTGTCCCCCGTCGTCGTGGACCGGACGCAAGGGCCGGCCGGGCAGAGGAAAGCACGGAACGCGGCCGACAGGCCAGTCAGACGGGGCGCACGACTCCGGCATGGGCGCGTGCGGTGTTGCAGCTTTGCCGGAGGAGCTCGGGCTCTCTCACCAGCCGCCCGGCGGACCGGGGCTGCGGTCTCCGCCCGGCCCGAAACTGCCCGCCCGCCGCAGGCCGCGCACCGCGAGGCGGCGCAGGTGATCGGCCTTGTCGCGGGGCGGGGCCTCGTCCCGGGGCATGTCGAGCGGCAGGACAAGGCAGTGGCTCTGGGCCGGCAGCACGCTCGACCAGTCGGCGATGAGCGTGCGATAGCATTCGCCCACCCTGCGGATGTTCCGGTCGAGGTCGAAGAGCCCGAGCGGGTTCACGTTGCCGTTGTCCTCGCGCAGGGCGGTGTCCCAGTCCACCTGGTCGGTGAGCGAGTACCAGGTGAAACCCAGGATCGGGATGCCGATGTTGCGGACCCGCAGGACATTGGCCCATTGCTTCCACAGCCAGTCCACGGCCTCTTCGCCGGTGGAACCCTCCCAGAGGTTCGTCTCGGTGTGCATCACCGGGAGCTGGTAGCGGTCGTGGTACTGGCGCGTGATCTCGTCGTAGCCGAACACCTCGCCGGAGGCGGTCACGCGCCCGTCGGCGTAGACCCGGTGCTCGTTGGTGAAGTAGTAGTCCGTCCCCATGATGCAGTGGCGGCGCAGGCGGTTCTCCAGGAAGAAGTGATATTCGTCCCGGGTCATGCCGTTGTCGGTCAGGAACTCGTACATGTCGCTGTTGACGCGGTGGCCGTAGTTGAGGTCGAGCGTCAGGAAGCGCTGCTGGTTGTAGGTCTCGGCCAGCCGGATCGCCGCCGGGCTGGAGGCGTGGAAGTATTCCGACGACTCGGACTGGATGAAGAGCGCGTCGGGCCGCACCGTCAGGATCGCCTGCATGGCGAGGACGTTCGCCCTGACGAGGTGCTTGAGGGCGGTCACGAAGGTCAGGTCGGTGGTTCCCTGCTCGTTCCACCAGCCGTTGCGGCCCGAGAAGGTGGCGCAGATGAACATCTCGTTCACGGGCGTGTAGAGCTGCACCCAAGGGAAGCGCAGGGCGAAGTCGCGGGCATAGGTGGCGAAGAGCGCAGGGAAGTCACCGTTCTGGAAGTTGCCGATCCAGTCAGGCACCCCGAAGTGGCACAGGTCCACGATGGGCATGATCCCGAGGCGCCGGATCTCGGCAAAGGTCAGGTCGGCGAACTCCCAGTCGTAGCGGCCGGGCCCGAGCCAGGTGCGGTGGATGGGCGGGCCGTAGCGCAGGAAGTCGATGCCCAGCTCCTGCACGCATTCGAAGTCGCGCTTCCAGTGCGTGTAGTGGCCGCACTTCTCCATCTCGTCGACGCGGTGGGTCCCGCCCTTGATTGTGGGATAGCTGTTCTCGATCCCCGTGGCGAACATGAAGCCCGAGGTCATCGCCCGCCCTCGATCCGGCGGTGCCGCTGGGCGATGCCCTTGGCCCCGTAGGGATAGTCGCCGGTGATGGGCTCGCTGGCCGAGTCGAGGCGGGCCATCTCCTCGGCCGAAAGCACGAGATCGGCGGCGCCCAGGTTCTCCGCGAGCTGCTCGGGCGTGCGGGCGCCCAGGATGACCGAGGTCACGGCGGGCTTGCCCTTGAGCCAGGCGAGCGCCACCTCGGCCTGGCTGGTGCCGCGCTCGCCGGCGATGGCCTCCAGCGCGCCGAGCACATCCCAGGTGCGGCTCGACTCGTTGCGGGGGCCGTAGGCCTCGACGCCGCGGTTCGGGTCCTCGCCCAGGCGGGTGGAGCCGGTGGGGATCTGGTCGCGCTTGTACTTGCCGGTGAGCCAGCCGCCCCCCAGCGGCGACCAGGGCAGGAGCCCGATCCCGGCATCGAGGCAGGCGGGGACGATCTCGTGCTCGATGTCGCGGGCGAGCAGGTTGTACTGCGGCTGGAGCGTCACGGGCGGCGCCCAGAGATGGGCCTTCGCCACGTGGACGGCCTTGGTGATCTGCCAGCCCAGGAAGTTCGACAGTCCGTAATGGCCGATCTTGCCCAGGGAGATCGCGTCGTCGAGGAAGCGGAGCGTCTCCTCGAGCGGCGTCAGCGCGTCCCAGGCATGGACCTGGTAGAGGTCGAGGTGATCGACCCCGAGCCGCCGGAGCGAGGCGTCGAGCGCGTCGCGCAGGTGGCGACGCGACAGGCCGAGATCGTTCGGGCCGGGGCCCATCGGGAAACGACCCTTGGTGGTGAGCACCATCTGCCGCGCCTCGGTCGGGTGGGACCGAAGCCATCGGCCCACGATCTCCTCGGAGACGCCGGCGCTGTACACGTCGGCGGTGTCGAGGAAGGTGCCGCCCGCCTCGGCGTAGGCGTCCATCATGCGGACCGAGTCCTCCTCGGAGGACTCGGCGCCGAAGGTCATCGTCCCCAGGCAGAGGACCGAGACCCCCGTGCCGCTGCAGCCCATCGGCCTGATCTCCATTCGGTCCTCCCTGTGCGGTGCCATGCGGGACGCAACATAGCGCCGGGATCGAGCGGACCAGACTTGCGGCGAGCCGCCGAGACGGGGGTCTGGTTTCGGCGGGTGGGCGCCCCCGGCGTTGTTAACCCATGTGCAGGGTTGCGCGAAAAGCGCGAACGGCGGGAACCTTCCTATGTTGAAGGGACGTTAACCGGACGCCGCCATCGGGTCCCCAAGGGCCCGGAGCGCGGTGCGACCGGGCGCAAGCGATGGAGGATGCCGCATCTTTTCCTGTCTCGGCGACGTCGAGGCGTCCCCCCTGCCGCCGGCCCCACGGACGAGGCCTCCTCACCCCGAACGATCACCGACCAGCAGCGCCAGAACGGATATGCAGAGAAACCTGTCCAGATACCTTTCCCCGTATGACCTGGGCTCCGGAGTCCCGCTCGATCCGTCGCCCGAGACGGAGGTCTCGGGGCGCATCGGGCCCGCCGTGCCCCGGCTGTCCTACCTCACCGGCTTCGAGGGTACTCAGATGTTCGGGCACGGGACCGACGTGCTCGACACCACCGAGCACACGGTGCGCTACCGGCAGGACCTCAAGCTGCTGGTGGCGGACGGGATCACGACGTTCCGGTGCTGCATCCCCTGGCACAAGATCGAGCGCGTGCGGGGCGTCTACGACTGGGCCTGGACTGACCGCTACCTGGGTTACGTTCGGCGGCTGGGGCTGACGCCCATCGTCGATCCGCTGCACCACACGAGCTTTCCGCAGTGGCTGGAGCATGGCTTCGCGCACCCGGAGTTTCCCGAGGTCTACCGCGACTTCGTGCGGGCCTTCGCCAAGCGCTATCCCTGGGTGTCGGACTACACGATCATCAACGAGCCGCTGGCGACCGCCGTCCTCGCGGGGTTCATGGGCGAATGGTATCCCCACTGGCGCGACCGGCAGGGCGTGGTGCCGATCATCCTGGGCAAGGCCAAGGCGATCGGCCTGATCACCCCGATGCTGGAACGGATGGTGCCGAACCTGCGGGTCGTCCACGTGGACACCTGCGAGCGGCACACCGCTCTCGATCCGCAGTCGCAGTACCATACCGATTTCGGCAACGACCTGCGGTTCGTGGTGCTGGACCTGATCCTGGGCCGCGTGGACGAGAGCCATCCCCTGTGGGAGACGCTGACGACGCACGGGCTTTCGGCCGAGGACGCCGCCTGGTTCCGCGACAACCCGGCGCGGGTGGACGTGCTGGGGCTCGACTACTACGCGCACAGCGAACTGGGCTGGACCGTGGAAGGGCAGAGCGACGACTTCCTGCCCTGGGGGTTCCGGCGCGTGGCGCTGGACTATGCCGAGCGCTACCCGCAGTTCCCTCTCATGCTGACCGAGACCAACGTGCGCGGGCGCATCGAGGACCGCATCACCTGGCTCAAGTACATGGTCGGCGAATGCGAGGCGCTGGTGCCGGAGCTGGAGGCGCGGGGGCAGCGGTTCGAGGGCTTCTGCTGGTATCCCTACATCGATTCGACCGACTGGTGTTCGTTGTGCCGCCAGCCCAACCGGCGGATCGACCCGCAGGGCATCTACTTCCTGGACGAGGGCTTCAACCGGCGGGAGTCGGAGCTGACGCGGATCTATGCGCAGCTCGCGCGGGGCGAGATCGGATCGGCGGAGATCCCGGCCTACCGGCTGGAGGAGCCGGTGATGGTCGGGCGGCGCGTGGGCAAGTTCCTGCCCCACATGACGGGGGTGGGCTGGGACTGGGCCGACGGGGTGCCGAGCCAGCCGGGCTGGCCCGCCTGGCCGCGGTAAGGCGCGTGGGCCGGGCCTTGCCGTCCGGCGTTCGCCGCTATCTCGTGGCCTCGTGCAACGAACGGAGCGCCCGATGACCTCGCAGCCGGTCCTCACCTTCAACGACGGCAAGACCATGCCGCAGATGGGCTTCGGCCTTTGGCAGGTGCCGTCGCAGGAGACGGCGCGGCTGGTGCGCGAGGCGGCCGGGGTGGGCTACCGGCTGTTCGACGGGGCGGCGCTCTATGGCAACGAGGAGGGCCTGGGCGAGGGCGTGCGGTCCTGCGGCCTGCCGCGCGACGAGGTCTTCGTCACCACCAAGATCTGGAACGACCGCCACGGCTTTGACGAGACGCTGCGGGCGGCGGAGGAAAGCTTCGGGCGGCTGGGGCTCGACCGGATCGACCTCCTGCTGATTCACTGGCCGGCGCCGGCGCGGAACCGCTACGTGGAGGCCTGGAAGGCGCTGGTGCGTCTGCGCGAGGAAGGGCGCGTGACCTCGATCGGGGTGTCGAACTTCCTGCCCGAGCATCTGGACCGGATCGTGGGCGAGACGGGCGAGGTGCCGGCGCTGAACCAGATCGAGCTGCACCCGGAACTGCCGCAGGCCGAGCTGCGGAGGAAGCACGCGGAGATGGGGATCGTCACCCAGAGCTGGACGCCGCTGGGCCAGTCGCGGACCTTCGACGCCGAGCCGGTGAGGCGGGCGGCGGAGCGGACGGGGGCGAGCCCGGCGCAGGTGATCCTGGCCTGGCACCTGGCCCTGGGCTGCTCGGCGATCCCGCGGTCGACGAAGAAGACGCGGCTGGCGGAGAACCTGGCGGCGGCGGAGATGCGGCTTCTGCCCGAGGAGGTCACGGCCATCGAGGGCTTGGAGACGGGGCACCGGACGGGGCCCGATCCGAAGAGCTTCTCGTGAGCGGGGAACGATCCCGGGCCGAGGGCGGTTGAGCGGGCGTTCAGCGACGGAGAGGATCATGGCCGACAACGAGACTCCGGAAGAGGTGCCGCCGGGCACGGTCGGGTCGGGCGAGAACACCTGCCGCAAGTGCGAAGGCACCGGCCAGGTCGAGGGGCAGGACTGCCCGGACTGCGGCGGCACGGGCAAGGTCAACACGCCCATCGGCGGGGCCTGAGGCGGGGCCACGGACGGGGGGTCTGTCCCCCCGCGCCTGTGGCGCGTCCTGCCGCTCGCGGGCGCTCGGAAGCTTGCGGGATATCGGGAGCCGGAAAAGAGGTGGTGGGTCGGAGCGTTTCCGGGTCACGCGTGTGCTGTCGCGGGCCGGACGGCCTCCGAAGGCTGCCCGCGGGACGCCACTCCGGGCGGGCAGGGGGCGCGTGTTCGACGCGCGGCGGCTGGGGGGTGGGTTCCCCAGATGGTCCGGCGGCACGCGGGCCGGGTTCCCCAGATGGTCCGGCGGCACGCGGGCCGGGCTCCTGCAAAGAGCGGGCCACGAAGATGTCGTCCGAGAGCGGGAGAGCAATGTCCCGCAGGCGGTCCCGTGGCGATGCGTGCGCGATCAGGGTGCGGGACAGAGGTTAACAGGTTCCTACAGCACCGAACGGTCCTCCCCCGGTGCGCGCAACACCTGCGGGACGGCGGAACCCTGCGTCGCGGGGCCTCGGGCCTTGCCTCGGATGCGGCGCGGGACCAGTCTTCGTCGCAAAGAAGGAGACCTGCCATGAGCCTCGTCGAGGATGCCGCCCGCGTGCGCGAGAACGCCTATGCGCCCTATTCCCGCTTCAAGGTGGGCGCGGCGATCCGGGCCGGGTCGGGGCAGGTCTACCTGGGCGTGAACGTCGAGAACGCGGCCTATCCCGAGGGCACCTGCGCCGAGGCCGGGGCCATCGCCGCGATGATCGCCGGGGGCGACACCCGCATCGACGAGATCGCGGTCATCGCCGACGCGCCGCGCCCGGTGCCGCCTTGCGGCGGCTGCCGCCAGAAGCTGGCGGAGTTCGCGGGGGGCGGGGTAAAGGTGACGCTGGCCACCACGCGGGGGCAGGCGATGGAGACCACGGTGGCCGATCTGCTGCCCGGCGCCTTTGCCGAAACGGACATGGCCTGATGGAGCCGCGTCTGGACGCGCGCTGGGTGAACGGGAAGCTCCGGCGCGGCGAGGTGCCGTCGGAGAACGAGCTGCGCTGGTTCGCGCGGGGGCTGGCCAGCGGGCAGGTGACCGACGCGCAGGCGGGGGCCTTTGCCATGGGCGTCTGCCTGCGGGGACTGGGCGAGCAGGGGCGGGTGGCGCTGACGCTCGCCATGCGGGATTCGGGGCGGGTGCTGTCGTGGGACGTCGGCAAGCCGGTGCTGGACAAGCATTCGACAGGGGGCGTGGGCGACGCGGTGTCGCTGATCCTCGCGCCCGCGCTCGCGGCCTGCGGGGTGGCGGTGCCGATGATCTCGGGGCGCGGCCTCGGGCACACGGGGGGGACGCTGGACAAGATGGAGGCGATCCCCGGCGTGGAGCCCAAGGTTTCCGAGGACCTGCTGCGGCGGATCGTGGGCGAGGTGGGCTGCGCCATCGCCGGGGCGACGGCCGAGATCGCGCCCGCCGACCGGCGGCTGTATGCGATCCGGGACGTGTCGGGGACGGTGGAGAGCATCGACCTCATCACCGCGTCGATCCTGTCGAAGAAGCTGGCGGCGGGGCTGGAGGGGCTGGTGCTGGACGTGAAGTGCGGGTCGGGCGCGTTCATGAAGACGGACAGGGAGGCGCGGGCGCTGGCCGAGGCGCTGGTGACGACGGCGAACGGAGCGGGTTGCCCGACGGCGGCCTTCGTCACCGACATGGACGAGCCGCTGTGCCCGGCGCTGGGGAACGCCGTCGAGGTCGCGGTCTGCCTGGAGGTGATGGAGGGACGGCGGGAGGCCGCGCCGCGGCTTCATGACCTGACGGTGGCGCTGGGCGGGCGGATGCTCGCGCTGGCCGGGGAGGCCGAGGGCGAGGGCGAGGAGCGGGTGGCGCGGGCCATCGCCAGCGGAGCGGCGATGGAGCGGTTCGAGCGGATGGTGGCGCTGATGGGCGGGCCGTCCGATCTGGCCGCGACATGGCGGGAGCGGCTGCCGAGGGCCCCGGTCGTCGTGGAGGTGCCGGCCGAGGTGGAGGGCTTCGCGGCGGAGTTCGACGGCGAGGCGCTGGGTCTGGCCGTCGTGCGGTTGGGCGGCGGGCGGACCAAGGAGACCGATCCGGTCGATCCGGCCGTGGGGCTGACAGATGTCGTGCGGCGCGGCGCGCGGGTGGCGCGCGGCGAGCCACTGGCCCGGGTGCACGCCCGGGACGAGGCGTCGGCGCAGGCGGCCGTCGAGGCCGTGCGGGCGGCGATCCGCTTGGGCGAGGCGCCGGAGGTCGGGCCGTTGGTGCGGGAGACGGTGGGGTGACGCGTGCCTTTCTGGTCGTGATGGACTCGGTCGGCGTCGGCGGCGCGCCGGATGCGGGGGCCTTCTTCAACGGGGACCGGCCCGACACGGGCGCGAACACCGTAGGGCATATCGCGGAGGCCGTGGGGCTGGACGTGCCCACGCTGGCGAAGCTGGGGCTGGGAGCGGCGGTGCGGCTGGCCTCGGGGCTGGAGGTGCCGGGGATGGCGGCGACGGTCACGGGGGCCTGGGGCGCGGCGACGGAGGTGTCAAAGGGCAAGGACACGCCCTCGGGCCACTGGGAGCTGGCGGGCGTGCCGGTGCCGTGGGGCTGGACCTACTTTCCAAAGACGGAGCCCGCCTTTCCTGACGATCTGGTAGCCGAGATGTGCCGGATCGCGGGCACGGAGGGCATCCTGGGGAACAGGCACGCTTCGGGGACGGCGGTGATCGACGAGCTGGGGGAGGAGCATCTGCGGACCGGCTGGCCGATCTGCTACACCTCCGTGGACTCCGTGCTGCAGATCGCGGCGCACGAGGAGGCGTTCGGGCTCGACCGGCTGATCGGGCTGTGCCGGGACCTCGCGCCGAGGCTTCACGCGATGAAGGTCGGGCGGGTGATCGCGCGACCGTTCGTGGGCGGGCCGGGGGCGTTCCGGCGGACGGCGCACCGGAGGGACTTCGCCATCGCGCCGCCTGCGCCCACGCTGTGCGACTGGGTGCAGGGGGCGGGGCACAAGGTCCATGCGGTGGGCAAGATCGGCGACATCTTCTCCATGCGCGGGATCGACACGCTGTCCAAGGGGCCGGACCGGGAGCTGATGGGGCACCTGCACCGGCTGGCGGACGAGGCGGAGGAGGGGGCGCTGGTCTTCGCGAACTTCGTGGAGTTCGACAGCGAGTACGGGCACCGGCGCGACGCGGCGGGCTACGGGCGGCAGATCGAGTGGTTCGACCGGGGCATCGGGGAGTTGTTGGGACGGTTGCGGGAGGGCGATCTGCTGGTCATCACCGCCGACCACGGCAACGACCCGACCTGGAGCGGGACCGACCACACGAGGGAGCGGGTGCCGGTGCTGATGCATGGGCTGGGCGCGCGGGAGCTGGGACTGATGGGCTTCGCGGACGTGGGGGCGTCGGTCGCGGCGCATCTGGGCGTGCCAGCGCAGGGGCCGGGGAGGAGCGTGCTGTGAGCTGGCGGGATCTGCCCAAGGTGGAGCTGCACCTGCATCTGGAGGGAGGCGCGCCGCCCGCCTTCATCCGGGGGATGGCGCAGGAGAAGCGCGTCGACATCTCGGGCATCTTCGACGAGCGGGGCGGGTATCGGACGGGGACGTTCGCGCATTTCCTGAAGGTCTACGAGGCGGCCTGCACGGTGCTGACCTCGCCCGAGGATTACCGACGGCTGACGCTCGCGGTGCTGGAGGAGAGCGCGGCCAACGGGGTCGTCTATTCCGAGACGTTCCTGTGCCCCGACTTCTGCGGCGACGGGGACGTGGCCGCGTGGCGGGACTACCTGCTGGCCATCGAGGACGCGGCGAGGGAGGCCGAAGCCAAGGCGGGGATCACCCTGCGAGGCATCGTGACCTGCGTGCGCCACTTCGGCCCCGAGAAGGCGAAGGCCGCGGCGCTCTGCGCGGCGGAGACGGCGGGGAATTTCGTCACCGGCTTCGGCATGGCGGGGGCCGAGACGGTGGGGCGGCCCAAGGACTACGCCTGGGCCTTCGACTGCGCGCGGGAGGCGGGGCTGCGGCTGACCTGCCACGCGGGCGAATGGGGCGGGCCGGACATGGTGGCGGACACGCTGCGGGACCTGAACCCCGCGCGGATCGGGCACGGGATCGCGGCGGCGAAGGACCCGGCGCTGATGGAGCGGATCGCGGAGGCGGGGATTGTGCTGGAGGTCTGCCCGGGGTCGAACGTCTACCTCGGCGCGGTGCCGTCCTGGGAGAAGCACCCTATCGAGACCCTGCGGTCGCGCGAGGTGAAGGTCACGGTGTCCACCGACGACCCGCCCTTCTTCGGGACGACCCTGACCCGAGAATGGGAGATGCTGGAGCGGGTCTTCGAGTGGAACGAGGAGGACCTGAAGGCTCTCAACCGGGTGGCGCTCGACGCGGCGTTCTGCGACGAGGCGACGAAGGACCGCATTCGAAAGACGCTGGAGGCCGCATGACCGACACCCCCGACCTGCCCACCGGAACGCCGGTGGAGCCCGCATCCGTCGTGGCCGCCCCGGCCGGCGTCACCGTGGTCGATCACCCGCTGGTGCAGCACAAGCTGACGCTCATGCGCGAGCACGACACCTCGACGGCCTCGTTCCGGCGGCTCCTGCGCGAGATCAGCCTGCTGCTGGCCTATGAGGTCACGCGCACGCTGCCCATGACCACCAAGCGCATCAGCACACCCATCCAGGAGATGGACGCGCCCACGATCGAGGGGAAGAAGCTCGCGCTCATCTCGATCCTGCGGGCGGGGAACGGGTTGATGGACGGCATCCTCGACCTGATCCCGGCGGCGCGGGTGGGCTTCGTGGGGCTCTACCGCGACCCCGAGACGCTCCAGCCTGTGCAGTACTACTTCAAGGTGCCGCAGCATCTGGAGGACCGGACCTGCATCGTGGTCGACCCGATGCTGGCCACGGGGAATTCGTCGGCGGCGGCGGTGGACCTGCTGAAGGAGGCGGGCGCGAAGGACATCCGCTTCCTGTGCCTGCTGGCCGCGCCCGAGGGGATCGCCCGGATGCAGGAGGCCCACCCGGACGTGGCCATCGTCACGGCGGCCATCGACAGCCACCTCAACGACCACGGCTACATCGTGCCGGGCCTGGGCGACGCGGGCGACCGGATGTTCGGGACCAAGTGACGCAACCCGTCGTCGCGTCATAAGATTTCCCCATTCGTTCGGCAATCTCCGCCCGCACCGGGGGAGGCGGCATGGCGACGGGGTTCGACGCGATTCGACAGGCGGGTGTGGAGGCCGTGCGGAGCCATCTGGTGCCGGTCGTGACCGCGCTGGGGCTGGCCATGGCGCTGGTCTGGGCGCCGAGCGATCCTGTGGCGACGGCCCCCGCGCCCCTGCCACGGTCCGAGTCGCGCCCCATGAGCGTCTGCCTTGCCTCGCCCGTCGCCAAGCGGCCCTGCGAGCTGCCCCGGCGCGAGGCCTCGGCGGCCCCGGTTCCGATCAAGGCCCGGCAGCCCCTGCCGCCGCTCCACTGGCTGGTCGATGCCGGGCCCGTCCGGCCCGCCGGGCTGGCCGGGGTGTCGGACTGGGTCGGGCCGGGGCGTCTGACGGCGCTGTCCCGCGATGCCGCGCCGGAGGCCTTCGAGACCGCGACGCCGACCCTGCGCCCCGCGCCGCTCGCCTGGGCGGGGGCGGTGCGGCCCGTGCCACGCGGGGCGGATGTGGCGTCCCTGGCCGAAGCCGCGCCGCGCCAGGTGGCCCGGCGGGCCGTGCCGGTCGAGTCCGGGCCGCTCCATGTGCAGGTGGGCACCTATGCCGACGGCGCGAACGCCGATCGGGCGGTCGCGGCGCTGAAGGCCATGGGCTTTGGCGTGGGCGAGCGGGCGGCACGGGCCGGGGCGATGCGCGCCGTCGCGGCGGGGCCCTTCGCGTCCGAGAGCGAGGCGGCGGTCGCGTTGGCGGCGCTGCGGGCGGCGGGCTTTGTCGAGGCGTATCTGACGCGCTGAACGCTCAGACGCCCTGGCAGATGCCCTGAAGCGCCACCCATTCCGAATCGGAGATCAGGATCGGCGCCTCGGCCTGCGCATAGGCGTCCGCGGCGACGAGGTCCTCCACCGTGTCGCCCGTGGGGTCGAGATCGAGCGCCCAGGGCGCGAGCGGCACCTCGGCCTGGGCGAAGGCAGGGCCCAGGAGGTCGGCGTCGGGCTCGGTCGGCGTCGCGGCCAAGAGAGTCGCGGCATGCGCCTCGAGCACGGCGGGGTCGAGGTTGCCGGTCACGAGGAGGCGCAGCGTCGCCCAGACCCCCACCTCGTCGAGGAGGAGCCCGAGCGGGTCGTCGCCGTCGAGGGTCGCCTCGGCGGCGAGGAGGTGACCGGCCACCACCGCGGGCTCGGCCGCGCGTTCGACCAGGTCGCGCGGGACGACGGCGATGTGGCCGGGCAGCACGAGGGGCGCGGCGGGCCCCAGAGGCAGGACCACCGCATGGCCGCCCTGGCCCAGCGCCCGGTCATGGAGCTGCTGGAGCGCCTCGGCCCCGAGCGGGTCGCGGCAGGCGGGGCCGAGGCGCGACTGGAGATGGCCGAGGAGCGTGGCCCCGATCTCGGTCCGCTTGGAGAGCGGCACGACCTCCAGCGCCTCGCGCCGGACGGCGCCGGGGAACCACACGAGGCCCAGGAACGCGGCGAGGACAGCGAGCGTGGGCCAAAGCGCCCGGCGCAGCCGGTGGGGGCCGCCGCGCGCCCTGGCGACGCTGCGGCGCACCGTCTCGATGGCCGAGACCATGATCTCGTCGTCGATCTCCAGCGTCTCGGAGCCGGCCTCGTCGGGGGCGTAGAGCGCGGGCCGGGTGCCGGGGTTGAGCCGCGTGACCGCCGGAAGCGACCAATGGGCGAGCGGCAGGCCGGAGCCGTCGGCCAGGACCAGGGTGGCGTGGCCGAAGGAGACGACGACCTCGCGCCCGCCCTCGCCGGGGGCCGCGCGCCAGCGGCCCGTCGATTCCAGGCGGGCGTATCGGGAGAGCGCGGTCATGGTCCTCGGGGGTGTCGCTTCGGACGCCGGTATATCCCGGCCGGGGCGGGAAGGGGAAGGTGGGGCGGACCCGTCGCGAACGGCGTACCGTCCGGGCAGGCCGGCGGATAGGGAAGGGAAAACCGAAGGAGGCGGGCATGGAGGGGGGCGGCAACCGGCCGGCGCTGGCGGGGGCGCTGGTGGTGGGGGCGATGGCCTTGTTCGGGCTCATCGACAACTTCATGCGGCTCGCGGCCGAGACGGGCGGGTTGTGGCAGTCGCGGAGGAGGTCACGGTCTGGACGGGGCTGCCGGTGCTGGCGGGCGCGCTCTATGGGCTGGGGAACCTCGTGACGCGCAAGTGGTGCGCCGAGGAGGGGACGCTGACGCTGCTCGGTGGCTTCTTCGCGCTGATGATGGTCTGGGGGACCTTGGGCTGCTTGGTGCTGTGGTTCCTGCCGCGGTCGGTGCCCGAGGGCGCGGCGGGCTGGGCCACGCGCGGCTGGGTCGCGCCCCAAGGCGTGTTCCTGGTGATAACCGTGGTGCAGGGAGTGGGGTCGCTGGTCGGCGTGGGGATGTCGATCAAGGCCTACCAGATCGCCAACGCGACGGTGGTCTCGGTCCTCGAGAACACGCTGCTGGTCTTTGCCACGCTGTGGGCCGTCGTGCTGTGGCGCGAGGTGCCCGGCCCCACCGAGGCGCTGAGGCTGGGGCTGGTGACCGCCGCCGGCGTGATGATCGCTCTGCGCGAGCCGCGCGCCGCCGGGCCGGTGCCGGAGGAGGCCCGACCGGCCCCCTCCGCCGGGACTCAGGCGGCCTGGGCGGGCGAGAAGCGGCCGTAGAAGCTCTGGCCCCGCTCGGCCATCTCCTCCAGCAGCGCGGGCGGGGCGAAGCGGTCGCCGTGCGCCTCGGCCAGCTCCTCGGCGCGTTGGGCGGCGTAGGGCGTGCCCAGGATGTCGAGCCAGGAGAAGGGCCCCCCCGACCAGGGCGCGAAGCCCCAGCCCAGGATCGCGCCCACGTCGCCTTCGCGGATGTCGGTCAGGACGCCCTCCTCCAACGCGCGGACGGCTTCCAGCACCTGCGCGAAGAGCAGGCGCTCCTGCACCTCCTGAAGGCTCGGCTGCTCCTGGGCCAGCGGGAAGCGGCGGGCGAGGTCGGGCCAGAGGCCCTGCCGCTCCCCCTTGTCGTCGTAGGCGTAGAAGCCGGCCTTGGCCTTGCGGCCGAGGCGCCCCTCGGCGGCCATGGGGAAGAGGACTTGGTCCACGGCCTCGTCCTTGTAGGCGTCGCCCATCGCGGCGCGGGTCGCCTTGGCGATCTTCACCCCGAGGTCGATGGAGGTCTCGTCGATGAGTTGTAGCGGCCCGAGCGGCATCCCCACCAGCTTGGCGGCATTCTCGATGAGCGTGGGCGAGACGCCCTCGGCCACCATGCGGACGCCTTCGTTCAGGTAGGGGATGATGCAGCGGTTGGCGTAGAAGAACCGCGCGTCGTTGACGACGATCGGCGTCTTGCCGATCTGGCGCGCGAAGTCGAGCGCCTTGGCCACGGCGCGGTCGCCCGTCTCCTGGCCCCGGATGATCTCCACGAGCTGCATCTTGTCCACGGGGGAGAAGAAGTGGATACCGATGAACTGGTCGGGCTTGTCGCTGGCCTTCGCGAGATCGGTGATCGGCAGGGTCGAGGTGTTGGTGGCGAAGATGCAGTCGGGGCCGACATGCCCGAGCACCTTGCGCGTCACCTCGGCCTTCACCTTCGGGTCCTCGAACACGGCCTCCACGATCAGGTCGCAGCCCGACAACGCCGCATAGTCGGTCGTGGGCGTGATGCGGGCCAGCACCTCGGCCTTCTTCTCCTCGGTCACCTTGCGGCGGCTCACGCCCTTGGAGAGCAGCCCCTCGGAATGCGCCTTGCCACGGTCGGCCGCGTCCTGCGCGGCGTCCACGAGCACGACCTCGATCCCCGCGTTGGCCGCCACATAGGCGATGCCCGCGCCCATCATGCCCGCGCCGAGGACGCCGAGCTTGCGCACCTTCTGGTCCGGGGCCTCGGGCCGGTTCGCGCCCTTGCCCAGCGCCTGCATGTTGATGAACAGCGACCGGATCATCGCCGAGGAGGAGGGGTTCATCAGGATGTTGGTGAACCAGCGCGCCTCGATCCGCAGCGCCGTGTCGAAGTTGACCAGCGCGCCCTCGTAGACCGCCGACAGCAGCGCCTTGGCGGCCGGATAGACGCCAAAGGTCTTGCTGTTCACCATGGCCGAGGCGCCGACGAAGGTCATGTAGCCCGCCGGATGATAAGGGGTGCCGCCCGGCATCTTGTAGTCCTTGCGGTCCCAGGGCTTGGACAACTCCGCGCCCACGGCCGAGAGCACCCATTCCTTGGCGCGCGACAGGAGCTGGTCGGCCGGGACCACCTCGTCGATCAGGCCCGCCGCCTTGGCCGCCTGCGGGTCCACCGTCTTGCCTTCAAGGAGCCAGGACGAGGCGCCCATCGCGCCGAGCTTCCTCACCAGCCGCGTCGTGCCGCCCGCGCCGGGGAAGATGCCGACCTTGATCTCGGGCAGACCGATCTTCGCCTTGGGGTTGTCCGCGGCGATGATGCGGTGGCAGGCGAGCGGGATCTCGTAGCCGATGCCCAGGGCGGTGCCGGGCAGCGCCGCCACGATCGGCTTGCCCCCCTTGTTGGTCTTGGGCTCCATGCCCGCCCGCTCGATCCGGCGCAGGGCGTGGTGCATCCCCATGATCCCGTCCATGAGGCCGCGCGCGGGCTCGTCGCCGGCGTTCTCCTTCATGGCGGCGATCACGGCGAGGTCCATGCCGGCCGCGAAGTCCTTCTTTCCGCTCGTGACGACGATGCCCTTCACCGCGGGGTCGGCCAGCGCCTCGGCCACCAGCGCGTCCAGCTCGCGCAGCGAGTCGAGGTTCAGCACGTTCATCGAGCGGCCGGGCACGTCCCAGGTCAGGACCGCGATGCCTTGGTCGTCCGTCTGCAAGGAGAAGTCGGTCATCATCCTGTCCTTTCCATGGGAATGTCGGTCGGCCCGAAGCCGCGTGGGTCGGGCGCCCGGTCGCCGCCGGCTAGCCGTCGCTGTCCGAGCGGGCGACCAGGGTGCAGTGCACGACGTCCATCATCTCGATGCGCGGGCTGTCCAGGGCCTGCTGCTTGAGGTAGTAGAGGGCGACGTAGTCGTCCTCCTCCTGATGGTCGTCGTAGTGGCCGATCCAGCGGAGCCAGACCCGGAACCGCCCCTGTCGCGGCACCTCGATCGCCGAGATGCGCGGCGCCATCGTCCTGATGCCGGCGGACTTGTGGGCCGCGAAGCGCCGCCGGAAGTAGTCTTCGAGATCCTCGGGCGAGCGCATCACCACGAGATGGCCGTCCATCTCCACGGGACAGGGAAAGATCCATGGTTCGGTCATGGCGCGGAACCGCCCTGCCACGAAGTCCTGACCCATCCGGGTGAAAAGATCCGTCACGCCCAAGGGTTTGCGGCTTGCCATGATCCTTGCCGGCCACCTCCGCCTCAGGTCCGTGTCGGGGAGTCGACGTATCCTTCTGGTTGTAGGCTATAGCATACATTGCGCGTGCCCAGATGCGAAATCGGATGACCCGGGGTCACACCCGTTCGATGATGGTGGCCGCGCCCATGCCGGACGCGATGCAGAGCGTGGCCAGGCCCGTGCCCTTGCCGGTGCGCTCCAGCTCGTCCAGCAGGGTGCCCAGGATGATGGCGCCGGTCGCCCCCAGCGGATGGCCCATGGCGATGGACCCGCCGTTGACGTTCACCCGGTCGTCGTCCACGTCGAAGGCCTGCATGAAGCGCAGCACCACCGAGGCGAAAGCCTCGTTCACCTCGAAGAGGTCGATGTCGGAGACGGCCATGCCGCTGTCGCGCAGGATCTTCTCGGTGGCGGGGACGGGGCCCGTCAGCATGATCGTCGGGTCCGAGCCGATCTTGGCCGTGGCGCGGATGCGGGCGCGGGGGGTGAGCCCGTGCCTTTCCCCGAATTCCTTGGAGCCCAGGAGGATGCCGGCCGCGCCGTCCACGATCCCCGAGGAGTTGCCGGCGTGGTGGATGTGGTTGATCCGCTCCAGGTGCGGGTACTTCATCAGGGCGACCTTGTCGAAGCCCGGCATGACCTCGCCCATGGCGCGGAAGGAGGGCTCCAGCGCGCCCAGCGCCTGCATGTCGGTGTTGGGCCGCATGTATTCGTCATGGGCGAGGATGGTCAGGCCGTTCTGGTCCACCACCGGCACGACCGAGCGGGCGAAGCGGCCGTCGTCCCAGGCGGCCTTTGCGCGTTTCTGCGAGCGGACGGCGAAGGCGTCGGCCTCGTCACGGGTGATACCGTACTCGGTCGCGATGATGTCGGCCGAGATGCCCTGCGGGACGAAGTAGGTCTCGAGCGCCAGGGTCGGGTCCACGGCGATGGCCGCCCCGTCCGAGCCCATGGGCACGCGACCCATCATCTCCACGCCGCCGGCGATGTAGCCTTCGCCCGCGCCGCCCCGGATCTGGTTGGCGGCGAGGTTCACCGCCTCCAGGCCGGAGGCGCAGAAGCGGTTGACCGAGAGGCCGGGCACGGACTCGGCGAGGCTGGACGCCAGGACGGCCGATCGGGCGAGGCAGCCGCCCTGTTCGCCCACCTGGGTGACGTTGCCCCAGATGACGTCCTCGACCGCGTCGGGGGGCAGGTCCGAGCGCTCGCGCAGCGCGTCGAGCACCTGGGCCGAGAGGCGCAGGCTCGTGACCTCGTGGAGCGATCCGTCGGGCTTGCCCTTGCCACGGGGGGTGCGGATGGCGTCGTAGATGTAGGCGTCGGTCATGCGCGCTCTCCGGTCGGTCGTCTGCGGGATGGCCGCCGGGGGGCGAGCGGCCATCGGTCGAGCGTGAGCCTGCGACGGCCCGCGCCCTCCGTCCACCGCGTCGCTGCGTCACGAGATGGTGGCGCGATCCGAGGGCCGGCCGGGCATCATGTCGTAGGGATGCCGCCAGCCGGGCAGGGCGGAGATGCGGTCCAGCCAGGCGTCGATGGCGGGCCATTCGGCGCGGTCGAAGCCGAAGGGCTCGGGGTAGTAGAGATAGCCGCAGCAGGCGATGTCGCCGATAGTGACCTCCTCCCCCGCGAGCCAGGGGGTCTGGCCCAACTGCGCCTCCATGGACTGGAGCGCGGCGCGCAGGCGCCCCGAAAGCCAGTCCATCACCTGGGGCGAGCGCTTCTCGGGCGCGAGGAAGTTCATGTGGAAACGCAGCGCACCGGCCTGCGACGAGACCTTGTGGTTGTCGAAGAGCAGCCAGCGCAGCGCCTCGGCGCGGCTGGGGCCCAGGAGCCTGCCCGTCCGCTCGGCCGCCCAAAGCTGGATCGTGCCGGACTGGGTGAGCTTGACGTCGTCGCCCACGAGGACGGGCACCTCGCCCATGACGTTGAGGGCCCGGAACTCGGGGGTGCGGGTCGCGCCGTGGAAGAAGTCGACGAAGACGGGCTCCCAGTCGATGCCGCAGAGGGTGAGGGTCAGCGCCGCCTTGTAGGCGTTGCCGGACTCGCCGAAGCAGTGGAGATGAAGGGTCATGAGCAGACCTCCGACGCCGCGCATGCGGAGGCGTCGCTGGCGTATTTGGGCCAAGTTGATGAGGCCCGCCCTTTACCGGATCTTAACCCGTCCTGAGGCAGTGTGGCGCTGCGGTACAGGCTGGCGAGCCGATGACCGCCCAAGTTGATGCAAGCCCTGTCCGGTCTGTCCGCAAGGAGGAGCGCGGGCAGGGCGGCGTCGTCTCGCGCCCGCCCTATCAACTTGGTCCAAATACGCATGCGACCTGTCCTCCTCGCGCAGCCTGTCCGGTCCGGGCGCCTGCCCGGACTCGGAGACTACCTCAGAAGCTCGCGGCTTCCAGCGCCATGACCGGGGCGGCGCCGCTCTGGATGCGGGCGAGGTGCATCCCCGTCGCCGGAAGCTGGCGGGCGGCGTAGTAGCGGGCGGTGGCAAGCTTGGTCTCGTAGAAGGCGCGGTCCTCGGCCCCTGCGGCCAGCGCGGCCCGTGCGGCGACGGCCATGCGCGCCCACATGTAGCCCAGGCAGACATGGCCCATCATGTGCAGGAAGTCCGTGGCCCCGGCCAAGGCGTCGTTCGGGTTCTTGCCGGCCGCGCCCATGAAGAACATCGCCGCCGCCTGCAGGTCCTTGCTGGCCGCCTTGAGCGGATCGAGCACCTGGGCCTTGAGATCGGCGTCCTCCTCGTGGGCCTTGATGAAGGACTTGATCTGCTCGAAGAGGCCCATGATGGGCTTGCCGCCGCCCGCCGCGAGCTTGCGGCCCACGAGGTCGAGCGCCTGGATGCCGTTCGCGCCCTCGTAGATCATGGCGATGCGGGCGTCGCGGACGTACTGCGACATGCCCCATTCCTCGATGTAGCCGTGCCCGCCGTAGAGCTGCTGGGCGGCGACGGCCATCTCGAAGCCCTTGTCGGTCTGGAAGCCCTTGAGGACCGGGGTGAGAAGCGAGATCAGCCCCTCGGCGTCCTGATCGCCCGCCCGGTGCGAGCGGTCGATCAGCGTCGCGCCCCAGTAGGTGAAGGCGCGCGCGCCCTCGCAGAAGCTCTTCTGGTCCATGAGGCTGCGGCGCACGTCCGGATGGACGATGATCGGGTCGGCGTGGGCGTTCGGGTTCTTCGCGCCGGTCAGGTCGCGGCCCTGGAGGCGTTCGCGCGCATAGGCCAGCGCGTTCTGGTAGGCGATCTCGGCCTGGGCATAGCCCTGGAGGGCCACACCGAGCCGCGCCTCGTTCATCATGGTGAACATGGCGCGCATGCCCTTGTGCTCATCTCCGAGGAGGTAGCCCGTCGCGCCGTCGAAGTTCATCACGCAGGTGGCGTTGCCGTGAATCCCCATCTTCTCCTCGAGCTTGCCGCACGACAGCGCGTTGCGGGCCCCGAGCGAGCCGTCCTCGTTCACGAGATACTTGGGCACGATGAAGAGCGAGACGCCCTTGGTCCCCTCGGGTCCGCCGGGGATCTTGGCGAGGACGAGGTGGATGATGTTCTCGGCCAGGTCATGCTCGCCGGAGGAGATGAAGATCTTCTGGCCGGTGACGGCGTAGGTGCCGTCGCCGTTCGGGACGGCGCGGGTCCGCATGATGCCGAGGTCCGTGCCGGCGTGCGGCTCGGTCAGGTTCATGGTGCCCGTCCACTCGCAGGTGGTGAGCCTGGGCAGGTAGGCCTGCCGCTGTGCCTCGGTCCCGTGGATGTGGATCGCGGAATAGGCGCCGTGCGTCAGGCCCTGGTACATGTTGAAGGCCATGTTCGCGGAGACGAAGGCCTCCTGCGCGGCCGTGTGCATGACATAGGGCAGGCCCTGGCCGCCATAGGCGGGGTCGCAGTCGATGGAGGTCCAGCCGCCCTCGCGCATGGCGCGCATGGCGTCCTTGAAGCCCTCGGGCGTGCGGACGACTCCATTTTCGAGACGGCAGCCCTCGCGGTCGCCCACGAGGTTCAGGGGAAGGAGCACTTCGGCGGCCACGCGGCCGGCCTCCTCCAGGATCGCCCCCGTGGTGTCGCGGTCGAGGTCCGCGAAGCCCGGGGTCTCGTCCTCGCTTACTCGCAGCACCTCGTGGAGGATGAACTGCATGTCGCGAAGCGGGCTCTGGTAGATCGGCATTCCGGGTGCTCCCCCTTGGTCAATCCTCCATCACGCAGCGGTGGCCTGGCGCCCGTTGCGCTCCAGCTCGTCCCGGCCCCAGAGGAGCTGCTCGCGCAGTTCCGAGATGGTGGCGTCGAGCTCGGCCCGGCGGGCCTCCATCTCGTGGAGATGGTGCTCGGCGACCTCGAGGGTCTTGGCAAGCTGCTTCGTGCGGCCCTTGCCGCCGTCCCACATGTCGAGGAGCTGGCGGATCTCCTCCAGGGAGAAGCCGAAACGCTTGCCGCGCAGGATGAGCGTGAGGCGCGCGCGGTCGGACTTCGTGAACAGCCGCTTCGTCCCCTCGCGGATCGGGAACAGAAGCTCCTTCGCCTCGTAGAAGCGCAGCGCCCGGGCTGTCACGTCGTACTGCTCGCACATCTCGCGGATGGTCATGAGTTGGTCGGTCATCGGGTTGGCCCTCTTGTTCTTGCCGCCACGTGATGAGAGGCGGCAAATGGGCCGAACGAATTCATCTTACAAGCCGATTGTAACACGCGTGCCGGTAACGCGGCGTCACGCCGCAGCGTGACGGAGCGTCGGTGCAACACCCCCCCGCGCCGGCCAGCGCAGCGGTCAGGAGCCCAGAGTGCGGGCCGTGTCCTCGCGCAGGTTCGCAAGCTCGTCGATGGTCTCCTCGAGCTGGCGGCTCTGCTCGCGAAGGGCGGCGAGCTGGCGGTCGGCCATGTCGAGGAAGCGGCGCATCTGCACCTCGGTTCCCTCCTGCTGGTAGACGAGGAGCCACTGGCGGATCTCCTCGAGCGAGAAGCCGAACTTGCGGCCCCGCAGGATGAGTGTCATGCGCGCGACCTCGCGGGGGCCGTAGAAGCGGGCGCGGCCCTCCTTCTGGGGGGCGAGGAGCTCGATGTATTCGTAATAGCGCAGGGTGCGCGGCGTCACGTCGAAGCGCGCGCACATCTCCTTGAAGGACAGCCGGATCTCGGGTCGCTCGTCTGACATGATCCCCCTCGCTGCATCGCGGCCCGCTCCTTAGGTCGCAAGGTCACGAGCCGGGGGCAAGCGGATTCGCCTTGCGTAACGGGCTTTTGCTGGCATGGTCCCGCCCATGACACAGGAGACCGACGCCGATCCGCGCCTGGCCGCCGCGCGCGGCTTCATCGCTGCGTTGCCCTTCGCGCGGGCGCTGCGCCTCTCGCTCGCCACGCTGGGCGACGGGGTGGCCGAGATGGAGATGCCCTGGGACGACCGGCTCGTGGGCGACCCCGAGACGGGCGTGATCCATGGCGGCGCGGTCTTCGCGCTTCTGGACACCTGCGCGAGCGTGGCGGTGATGGCGCATCCCAGCCGTCCGGGGGGGACGGCGACGCTGGACCTGCGGATCGACTACATGCGCCCCGCCGTCCCCGGCCAGCCGATCCGTGCGCGGGCGGAATGCTATCATGTCACGCGCACCGTGGCCTTCGTGCGCGCCACCGCCGACGACGGGACGGACGGGCGCCCCGTGGCGAGCGCGACCGGCGCCTGGACCATAGAGGGACCCCGCGCATGAGGACCCCGCCCGAGCCCGTGCAGGTGGTCAAGGGCCGCCGCGACGCCGCCCTGGAGCGGCTGGTGGGCGCCGTGCCCTTCATCGGCTTCCTGGGCCTGCGCTTCGACCGGCGTGGCGACGAGCTGACCGCCGTGCTGCCCTTCCGCGAGGACCTGATCGGCAACCCGATCCTGCCCGCGCTCCATGGAGGCGCCACGGCCGCGATGCTGGAATGCGCGGCGGTCGTCGAACTCGCCTGGACCGCGATGTGGGAAGACATGGAGGCGGGCCGGATCGGTTCCGATTCGCCCCTGCGGCTGCCCAAGACCATCGACTTCACGGTGGACTACCTCCGCTCGGGCCTGCCGCGCGACGCCTATGCGCGGGCGCGGGTGAACCGCTCGGGGCGGCGCTACGCGAGCGTCCATGTCGAGGCCTGGCAGGACCACCGCTCGCGGCTCTTCGCGCAGGCAACGGGGCATTTCCTGATGCCCGACGCGGCCGGGTGAGCGCAGAGGCCATCACCCACGGCCGGGTGCTGCGCATCGCGGTGCCCATCGTTCTGTCGAACGCGACCGTGCCGCTGCTGGGCGCGGTGGACACGGCCGTGATCGGGCAACTGGGGCAAGCCGCGCCCATCGGGGCGGTGGGGATCGGGGCGGTGGTTCTGACCTCGATCTACTGGGTCTTCGGGTTCTTGCGGATGGGCACGACGGGCCTCGCGGCGCAGGCGCGCGGGGCGGGGGACGGCGCGGAGGTGGCGGCGCTGCTGTCGCGGGCGCTCCTGATCGGGCTCGGGGGCGGGTGCCTGCTGATCCTTCTCCAGCCGCTGCTGTTCTGGGCCGCCTTTCGCCTCGCGCCCGCCTCGCCGGAGGTCGAGGCGCTGGCGGGCCAGTATCTCACCATCCGCATCTGGGCCGCCCCGGCGGCCATCGCGGCCTACGGCATCAACGGCTGGCTCATCGCGCAGGAGCGGACGCGGGCGGTGCTGGCGCTTCAGCTCTGGACCAACGGGATCAACATCGCGCTGGATGTCGCCTTCGTGCTGGGCTTCGGCTGGGGCGTGCCGGGCGTGGCCCTGGCGACCGCGCTGGCCGAAGGGTCGGGGCTCGTGCTGGGTCTCTGGCTCTGCCGCGACGCCTTCCGGGGGACGGCGTGGAAGGACCGGGCGCGGGTGCTGGACTCCGTGCGGCTGCGGCGGATGGCGCAGGTCAACGCCGACATCCTGATCCGCACCGTTCTGCTGCTGTCGATCTTCGTGTCCTTCCAGTTCTGGGGCGCGGGGATGGGGGATGCGACGCTGGCGGCCAACCAGGTGCTCATGCAATTCGTGAACATCGCCGCCTATGCCCTTGACGGGTTTGCCTTCGCGACCGAGGCGCTGGTCGGGCAGGCCTTCGGCGCGGGCCGGATCGGAGAACTGCGTCGGGGCATCCGGCTCGCCTCGCTCTGGGGGCTCGGGGCCGCGGCGGCGCTGGGGCTGGCCTATGCGGCCTTCGGGCCTGGGATCGTCGCGCTGATGACCACCGCGCCCGAAGTGCGCGAGGAGGCGGCGAGGTTCCTGCCCTGGGTCGCCCTCGCGCCGCTCATCGGGCTGCCGTCCTGGATGCTCGACGGCATCTTCATCGGGGCCACGCGGACGCGCGACATGCGGACGATGACGGCGCTGGCGGTGGCTCTCTACTTCGCGGCGGCCTGGCCGCTGACCGAGGCCTTCGGCAACCACGGCCTCTGGGCGGCGCTGACCCTGAGCTGGGCACTGCGCGCCGTCACTCTGGGCTGGCGCTATCCGGCGCTGGAGCGGGCGGCGGGGCGCTAGAGCCAGTCGCCCCGGCCGGTACCCACGGCGCTGGCCACCGTCGCGAAGCCGTGGCGCGCGAGCAGGGCATCGAGCCCGCGCGCGATGTCGGCGGCGAGGCTGAGCCCGCCATAGGCCATCGCGGTGTAAAGCTGCACGGCGCTGGCTCCGGCGCGGATCTTGGCGAAGGCCGCCTCCGCGCTGTCCACGCCGCCCACGCCGATCAGCGGCAAGGGCGTCAGCGTCGAGAGCCGCGCCAGGACCCTCGTCGAGCGCTCGAACAGCGGCGCGCCGGAGAGGCCGCCCTTCTCGCCGGCGTGGGCGCCGCGCAGGCCGTCGCGCGACAGGGTCGTATTGGTGGCCACGATCCCCGACAGGTCTGCGGCGGTCGCGACCTCGGCCACGTCGGCGAGTTCGCCTTCGGTCAGGTCCGGCGCGATCTTGAGGAGGACCGGGATCGGGCGGGGCAGGCCAGCGCGGGCCTCCATCACGCGGGCAAGAAGGGCCGAGAGGGCCGCGCGGCCCTGGAGGTCGCGCAGCCGCTCGGTGTTGGGCGAAGAGACGTTGACCGTGGCGAAGTCCACGAAGGGACCGAGCCGCCCGAGAACCGTGGCGAAGTCGCCCGCGCGGTCCTCGGAGTCCTTGTTGGCCCCGAGGTTCACGCCCAGGACCATCCCCTTCGGGCGGTTCGTCAGTCGCGCCGCCACGACTTCCATGCCGTCGTTGTTGAAGCCGAAGCGGTTGATGACCGCGCGGTCCTCGGGCAGGCGGAACAGGCGGGGGCGAGGGTTCCCCTCCTGCGGTCGGGGCGTGACCGCGCCGATCTCCACGAAGCCGGTCGGCCCCTGCGCGAGCCCGCGGAGCGCCACGGCGTTCTTGTCGAAGCCCGCCGCGACGCCGACCGGGTTGGGCAGGTCGAGGCCCATGAGGCGCGTGCGCAGCCGCGCCGAGGTCACGGGACCGCCAGCAGGCCCGATCCCCGCCTGCAGAGCCTTGAGCGCAAGGCCGTGCGCCGCCTCGGGGTCCATCCGCTGGAGCGCCTTCAGCCCCGCCTGCTCGATGACGCGCCTCATAGCGGCGGGAACCTGTGACGCCCGCCGTCCAGCGGCAGGGGCGCGGACCAGATCACGTCGGCCATGCGCAGCTCGCGGTAGAGATGCGGGAAAAGCTGGCCGCCGCGCGACGGCTCCCACCTCAGCTCGGGCACCAGCCGCGTCTCGTCCACGGCGAGGAGCACGAGGCCCTCCTCGCCCGCGAAATGCTTGGCGACGGTCTCTTCGACCTGCGCGGCGGTGGACAGATGGACGTAGCCGTCCTGGAGGTCGACGGGCGCGCCGAGGCTGTGCCCGGCGGCCTGGAGCGCCTCCCATTCGGGGGTGCGGAGGATCTTGTAGATGGCCATGGGGGCGCAATGACGGTGTTGCGTGAACGGGTCAAGCACCGCGCGGTGCTGTCACGCTTCGTTAACCGCAATCGCGGCAGGCTGGGTTTCGACGGGCGCCGCTCGCGCCCTAGATCCTGGCCCAAGACCAACAGGGGAGACTTCGATGCGACTATTGTGCACCGCGGGCGCGCTTGCGCTGACGGCTTCGGGCGCTTGGGCGGACTTCACGCTCACCATCCTGCACACCAACGACTTCCACGACCGGTTCGAGCCGATCAACGCCACGGACTCGGCCTGTAACGAGGAGCAGGCGGCGGCGAACGAATGCTTCGGCGGGATCGCGCGGCTCATCACCGCCGTCGCCGAGGCGCGCGAGCGCAACGAGAACACGATCCTTCTGGACGCGGGCGACCAGTTCCAGGGCTCGCTGCTCTACACGCAATACAAGGGCGACATGTCGGCCGAGTTCATGCCGCAACTGGGCTACGACGCCATGGCGGTCGGCAACCACGAGTTCGATGACGGCCCCGCCGTCCTGGGCGAGTTCATCGACGGCGTGGGCCTGCCCGTCCTGTCCGCCAACATCGATCCTTCGCAGGAGCCCGCCCTGGCGGGCAAGATCGGCAAGTCTACCGTGATCGAGGTGGGCGGGGAGCGGGTCGGGATCGTCGGCCTGACGACGCTGGACACGCCCGAGATCGCGGCGCCGGGGCCGAACGTCAATTTCGTGCCCTACGACGCCGCGCAGGAGGAGATCGACGCCCTGACGGAGCAGGGGGTGAGCAAGATCGTCCTTCTGTCCCATGCCGGCTTTGCCGAGGATCAGCAGCTTGCGGAGACCCTGACGGGGGTGGACGTGATCGTGGGCGGGCATTCGCACACGCTCCTGTCCAACACCGAGGAGGGCGCCGAGGGGCCCTATCCGACGATGGTCAACGACGTGCCGATCGCGCAGGCGCGGTCCTACGGCAAGTACCTGGGCGAGCTGACGGTCACCTTTGACGACGAAGGCAACGTCCTTTCGGCCGAGGGCGATCCGATCCTGCTCGACGCATCTGTGGCCGAGGACGAGGCCGCGAAGGCGCGTGTGGCCGAACTGGCCGCGCCGCTCGAGGAGTTGCGCGCGCAGGTCGTGGCCGAGGCCGCCGAGGCCATCGACGGCGAGCGCGAGTCCTGCCGCGCCGTGGAATGCGAGATGGGCAACCTCGTGGCCGAGGCGATGCTGGCGCGCGTGGCCGACCAGGGCGTCACCATCGCCATTGCCAATGGCGGGGGGCTGCGGGCGTCCATCGACCAGGGCCCGGTGACCATGGGCGAGGTGCTGACGGTGCTGCCGTTCCAGAACACGCTTTCGACGTTCCAGACGGACGGGCAGACGATCATCGACGCGCTGGAAAACGGCGCGAGCCAGATCGAGGAGCAGGGCGGCCGCTTCGCGCAGGTGGCCGGGCTCATGTACAGCATCGATCTGTCGCAGCCCGCTGGCAGCCGCGTGTCGGACGTGATGGTGCTGCTGGGCGGCGACGCCTGGGCGCCCATCGACCCCGCGGCGACCTACGGTGTGGTCACGAACAACTACGTCCGCACCGGCGGCGATGGTTATGCGATGTTCGTGGACGCCGAGAACGCCTACGACTTCGGGCCCGACCTCGCGGACGTGACGGCCGAGTACCTGGCGGCGAACCAGCCCTACACGCCCTTCGTGGACGGCCGGATCACGGTCCTCGGCGCCGCCGCGCCCGCCGCCGAGAAGGCTGCGCCCGCCGAGGCCGCCCCGGCCGAGGGGGCGACCGAGGCCGCCCCGGCGGAGGCGGCCACGCCCTAAAGGTCCGCTCGGGCGCCCTTGCCTTGCGCGGGCGGGGGCGCCACCTTGCCGGTCATGTGCGGACGCATGGTCATGACGCTGCCCCATGACGCCATGGCGCAGCTTTTCGCGGCATCCCCGGCCAACGATATGCCGGAGGTGCCCAATTACAATGTCTGCCCGACGCAGGCGATCGCCGTCTGCACGGCCGAGGAGGGGCGACGGCTTTATCGCCCGATGCGCTGGGGGCTGATCCCGCACTGGTACAAGGCGCCGAACGACGGACCGCTGCTCATCAACGCGCGCTCCGAGACGGTGGCCGAGAAACCCGCGTTCCGGACAGCGATTCGCGAGCGGCGATGTCTCGTGCCCGCGACGGGCTTTTACGAATGGGACCGGAGCGACCCCAAGAAGCCGTTGCCGTGGTTCGTCACGCGGGCGGACGGGCGGCCCATGGTCTTCGCCGCGCTCTGGCAGGACTGGGGGCAAGGGGAGGAGCGCATCTCCACCTGCGCGGTGGTGACCTGCGACGCGAACGCCGACCTGTCGCGCATCCATCACCGCCTGCCGGTGATCCTGGAGCCGGAGGACTGGGCGCTGTGGCTGGGCGAGGAGGGCAAGGGCGCGGCGCGGCTCATGCGGCCCATCGCCGAGGGCGCGCTGACGCTGGTGCGCGTGGGGACCGAGATCAACTCGTCCCGGGCGACGGGCGAGGGGCTGATCGTGCCTGTGCCGCTGAACCCGGCCTGATGGGCTTGCGCCCGCCTGCCGGCTCAGCCTATATCAACCCCGAGCGCGGCTATGGTGTAGTGGTAGCGCCTCAGCCTTCCAAGCTGATGGGGTGGGTTCGATTCCCACTAGCCGCTCCAAATCTCGACAGGTTCACCGTTTTGACGGGTTCAGGCGCACGAGCGCCGCGTTGAGAGCGGCGGCGACGCTGACCCAGGCAAGGTAGGGCAGGAAGAGGATGCCCGCGAGCGTCGAGACGTTCCAATGGGCGATGGTGGCGCCCAGGACGGCCAGCCACAGGAGCCCGATGACCCCCAGGCCGAGCCGCAGCCGGTGCTGGCCGAAGACTGTGGGGGTCCAGAGCGTGTTGGCCGCGATCTGGAGCGCCCAGAAGGCCAGCGCCGTCGTCGCGCCTGGGCCTCCGATGGCTGCGACCCGGGCGCCGGCGATGGCCATGAAGAGGTAGAGCGTCGTCCAGACCACCGGGAAAGCCCAGTTGGGCGGGGTCCACGATGGCTTGTCGAGGCGCTTGTACCACTCGCCTGTCGGGAAAAGATAGCCGGTCATCCCCGCGCAAAGACAGGCGAGGAGGAAGACGAGGAATAGCATTGGGTGCCCCCTGTGGCCGCAGGCCGAGCTTGCCCGACCGGGCGCGGCCCCACAAGCGGCCTAGAGTCCGGCCAGGAGCGTCGCTAGGTAGCGGGGGAAGTCGCGTGAGGGGACGGCGGCCTCGCGCACCAGCGCGTCGAAGTGGCGGCTGATGGCCTGCACGCGCTCGGTGTCGCGGAAGGCGAGATAGTGGTGGCCGAGGTAGATCACCGCGAGCAAGGGCCCGAAGACGGTGATCGGCGCCGAGAAGACCCTGTGCCCGTCGTAGAGATGCACCCGCAGCGTCGGGTAGAGCTGCTCGTGCAGCGCGGCCATCCGGAGGAGCTGGGCCCGGCGGTCCTCGACGGACAGGCCCGCATAATAGCCTTCGCCACGGGCGAAGCTGTCGAGCTCGTGAAGCGGCAGGGCGATCTCGTAGTCTGAGCGTGCGCCCCGCATCCAGTCGAGGCGGTCGCGGCTCGCGCCGATGGCCTGCTCGGTGGTGCGGCCGAGCGAAGGTTCGGACTCCCAGCGCAGGATCTCGGGAGTCTTGAGCATGTCGGGCAGGCCCGTGGGGACGTGGCGGATCTTGTAGCCCGCGGCCTCGCGATGCCAGGCGAAGATCCGGTCGTCCACAAGGGCGCGGGGCGCCTCGGTCATGGTGAGCGCGGCGGCGACGAGGTCGGCCGCAGGCTCGCGCCGGTCCGACAGGCCCAGCAGCCAGTCGGCCGACACCTTGAGGGCGCCCGCGCATTCGGCGGCGACCTGGGCGTTGGGAAGACGCACGCCATCGGGTGCCAGAAGTTGCGAAACCGTCGAGCGGTCGACCCGCACGGCGCGGGCGAGGTCGGCCTGAGTCATCCCGGCCTGGGTCATGCCGGCGAGCAGGCGTTCCCGGAACAGGGTGGCGCGCTGCCGCTTGTCGAGGTTTCGAGACATCGGTGAGGAAACACAACAAAGTTGCATCCATGTTGCGCATAAGCCGGCTGCACGCGTCAAGCTTTTGCCGGCATTCAGACGTTCATGGGCTGAAGGGACCACGTCGGCCCCAGGAACAATGGACATGACGAAGATGACGTCGGGGGTCGAATGGCCGACCCTCGGGATGCTGGCGGCGTGCTACGTTGCTTGGGGGGCGGCGGTGTTCTCGCTGCCCGGAGTCTCGCTCTGGCTCGCGGTGCCGGTCGCGGCCTGGGCCATCGCCCAGCACTCCTCGCTTCAGCACGAGATGATCCACGGGCACCCGTTCCGCGATCCGCGCCTGAACACGGCGCTGGTCTTTCCGGCGCTGACACTGGTCGTGCCCTACCTGCGGTTCCGCGACACACATCTGGCGCATCACCACGACGCCAACCTGACCGACCCCTACGACGACCCGGAGTCGAACTATCTGGCCGAGCGGGACTGGAACCAAATGCCGGGTTGGCTGCGGTTCGTGCTGAGGGTCAACAACACGCTGGCGGGGCGGCTCCTGATCGGGCCGGTGGTGGGGCAGGTCTTCTGGATGTCGTCCGACTGGCGTGCGGCGCGGGACGGCGACTGGCGGGTCATCGCGGGCTGGCTCTGGCACCTTCCGGCCATGGCCGCCGTGCTGGCGCTGGTGCTGGCCTCGCCCATGCCACTCTGGGCCTACGCGGTCGCGGCCTATGGGGGGCTGTCGCTCCTCAAGATCCGCACCTTCCTGGAGCATCAGGCGCACGAGAAGGCGCGGGGGCGGACGGTCATCATCGAGGACCGGGGGCCGCTCGCGCTCCTCTTCCTCAACAACAACCTGCATGTGGTCCACCACATGCACCCGCGCGTTCCGTGGTATCGGCTGCCCCGGCTCTACCGGGCCAATCCCCAGCGCTACCTGGGGGTCAACGGCGGCTACAGCTACCGATCCTATGCCGAAATTTTCGCCCGCTATCTGTGGCGCGCGAAGGACCCGGTGCCGCATCCGCTCCTGCGGCGCGAGCGCTCAGTCGCGCCCGCCGAAGCCGTGCATGCGGTGCGCCCACTGGTAGCCCACGATCGCGCCCTTGAAGCGTGGCAGCAGCCATAGCGACAGGCCCACGGCAAAGACCGTCAGGACCGTCGCGAACACCAGCGGCTCGGGCCGGAAGGTCACCCAGACGAAGTGCATGACGAAGGCCAGCAGATGCCCCACGAGCAGGATCGTGAGGTAGGCCGGGCCGTCGTCGGCGCGATGGTGCTTGAGCACCTCGCCGCAGGACGCGCAGCTGTCCGTCACCTTGAGATATCCGTCGAACAGGTGCCCCTCGCCGCAGTTGGGGCAGCGGCGCAGGAGGCCGCGCCGCAGGGCGGGCCAGGTGGGCCGTTCGTCGGGGTCAGCGATGGCGGGAGCGGCCAGGGCCGCCGGGGCGTGATCGTCCATGACGGACCTCGTGTGCAAGAAGTTGCCCGATGATGTGGACCCCTCCCGCTGGATTGGAAAGGGGGAGCGGGACCGTTGCGGCGCCATGTCGCTTCCGCGGTGCCTGTCGCCGAAGGCTGCGACGGAAGTTCCGGGCCACGCCGTTCAAGCCCCAGATCCGGACGCGATGCGCTGCGGATGCAGATGGGAAAGGACCCGAATGATGAGACACACCATGCTGATGGCGGGACTTCTGGCCGGGCTGGTCGGGACGATGGCGCTGGCGCAGACCACCACGCCCGAGCCCGACACATCGGCGACGGCCGAGGCGCCGCCGATGCCGCCCATGGCGGAAGGGAACGGTCCGGGCCGGGGCTTTGGTCGCGGCGACAGGATGGGACCGCTGGGCCTTGCGCCGCTCGAGACCTATGACACTGACGGCGACGGGATCGTCACGCAGCCCGAGATCGAGGCGCGCAAGGCCGAGCGCTTCGGGCAGGCCGATGCCGACAGGAACGGCGCGCTCTCGCCCGAGGAGCTGATCGCCCTTGAGGACCAGATCCGGCAGGAGATGCGACTGGCCCGCGCGACCCGCGCCGTGGAGCGCATGGACGACAACGGGGACGGCCTGCTCCAGGCCGAGGAGATCGAGGCGCGAAGCCCGAGGCTGGCGCCGATCTTCGACCGGCTGGACGCGGACGGCGACCGCGGCATCTCGCTCGAGGAGATCGAGGCCGGGCGACCGGGGCGCGGCGAAGGCCGGGGCGGCCGAGGCCATGGGCACGGCGGCTGAGCGCCTGATGGGCTCCGGGTCGGCACAGGCCGGCCCGGGGCGCCCTTGCCATGCTGGACGCCGGGCCACCGATGACCGACAAGCTGCGGGCGATGGACGCCGAGCCTTCCCCGCCCCACGATCCCGACGGCGCGCTCCTGGTGGCCTATGCCAACGGAGACGCGGGCGCCGCGCGCGAACTCGTGGCCCGGCTGGCGCCGCGCGTGCTGGGGCAGGCCATGCGGATGCTGGGCGACCGGGCCGAGGCCGAGGACGTGACGCAGGAGGTGCTCCTGCGGCTCTGGCGCGTGGCGCCCGACTGGCGGCAGGGCGAGGCACGGGTGGGAACCTGGCTGTTTCGCGTGACGGCCAATCTCTGCACGGACCGGCTGCGGAAACGGCGGCGGTCGGTAGCGATCGAAGACGTGCCCGAGCCGCCGGACTCCGCGCCCTCGGCCGGGGACCGGATGCAGGGCGAGGCGCGGCTGCATGCGCTGTCCGAGGCCCTGGGGCAATTGCCCGAGCGGCAGGCCCAGGCAGTGGCGCTGCGGCATCTGGAGGGGCTGTCGAACCCGGAGATCGCCATGGTGATGGAGGTCGGAGTCGAGGCGGTCGAGTCCCTGACCGCGCGGGGCAAGCGGGCCCTGGCGGCGCTGCTGAAGGGACGCAAGGCGGAGCTGGGCTATGGCGATGACTGACGAAGACGAGCTGGAGATGATTTTCGCCCAGGCGCGCGGCCTGCGGCCCGAGCCCGACGACGACCTGATGGCGCGGCTCATGGCCGATGCCCTGCGAGAGATGCCGGGGACGGTCGTCGCGGCGCCCCGGCCGAAGCCGGGCTGGCGCGACTGGATGCGGGCGTTGGGCGGCTGGCCCGCGCTGGGCGGGCTTGCAGCTGCCACGGTCGCGGGCTTCTGGATCGGCCTGACCGCGCCCGCGGGCGTCTCGGCGCTCGCGCCTGGGCTTTGGGGCGAGGACGTCAGCGTCGCCCTGGGCGTGGACGAGGATCTTCTGAGCCTGCTGGAGGGCTGACCGACGTGACCGACACCGCCGCCTCTCCCCGTCCCGGCCTGTCGCGCCCGCTGCGCTGGCTGCTCGTGGTCTCGCTCGGGCTGAACCTGCTCGTGGCAGGGCTGGCCGTGGGTGCGCTGCTCCATGGCGACGGACCGCATGGCCGCCCGCGTCCCGTGGAACTGGCGTTGGGGCCGATGTCCCGCGCCTTGGAGGAGGAGGATCGCAGGGCGGTCCTGGAAGCGCTGGACCGATCCGGTGTGCTCGCGCGTCACGGCCGCCGCGCGCGCGAGGCGGAGATGGCCGGGATGCTGGCAGCGATCCGGCGCGAGCCCTTCGACCCGGTAGCCCTGGCCGAGGCCATGGACCGCCTGCGGGCGGGCCGCGCCGAGATCGAGGCCGCCGTGCAGGCCGCCGTGATGGAGCGCATCGCCGGTATGGAACCCGTGCAGCGCGCGGCCTTCGCGGACCGGATCGAGCAGGGACGCGGCCGGGGCGGGCGGAACTAGCGGTCCCGACGGATGCGCGTCAGGGGGTGGAGCGCGGTCGACAGGATCGCAGGGTGCCGCTCGACCACCGCCTCGGCCTGGCCCACGATGCGCGGATCGGGCGCGATCGCCACCGACGGGTCCTTGCCGGGGTAGTCGAGGCCATGGAGGAAATGGCGCAGGCACTCGATCCGGGCGCGTTTCTTGTCGTCGGACTTGACCACCGTCCAGGGCGCGTCGGCGGTGTCGGTGTAGAAGAACATCGCCTCCTTGGCCTCGGTGTAGTCGTCCCAGCGGTCGAGCGAGGCCTTGTCGATGGGCGACAACTTCCAGCGCTTGAGCGGATCGGTCTCGCGCGCGACGAAGCGGCGGCGCTGCTCCCCCTGGCTGACCGAAAACCAGAACTTCGTCAGACGAATGCCCGAGCGGACGAGCATCCGTTCGAGCTCGGGGGCTTCGCGCATGAATTCTAGGTATTCCTCGGGCCTGCAGAAACCCATGACACGTTCGACGCCGGCGCGGTTGTACCAGGAGCGGTCGTAAAAGACCATTTCCCCCCGAGTGGGCAGGTGGGCGATGTAGCGCTGGAAGAACCACTGGCCCTTCTCGCGCTCGTCTGGCTTGGTCAGCGCGACCACGCGGGCGTAGCGGGGGTTCAGGTGCTCCATGAAGCGCTTGATGGTGCCGCCCTTGCCGGCGGCGTCGCGCCCTTCGAAGAGGATGACGAACTTCTGGCCCGTGTCCTGCGCCCAGATCTGGACCTTGAGCAGCTCGGCCTGGAGCGGCTGGAGGAGCGCCTCGTAGGCGCGGGTGCCCATCGGCGTGAGCCGGCCCTCATGCGCGGCGGGACGGGGAGTCGCGACCGGGGTCGTGGGCTCCGTTCCGGTCGTGGATGGCGGCTCGGTGGGCGCAGGCGCCAAGGCGGCGTCGGTCATCGCGGTCTCCGCAGTTGGATGCCGCTAGCATGACGGTTCCGTGACGCCCCGCCTTGACCTGGGTCAAGCCATCAGACGCCGAGGCACCAGCGCATGACGGCCTTCTGGGCGTGGAGGCGGTTCTCGGCCTCGTCCCAGATCACCGACTGCGGGCCGTCCATGACGGCGCTCGTCACCTCGTCCTCGCGATGGGCGGGGAGGCAGTGCATGAACAGGGCGTCGGGCCTGGCGGCGGCCATCAGGCGCTCGTTCACCTGGTAAGGGCGGAGCTGGTTGTGCCGCCGCTCCTTGGCCGACTGGGGGTCGTGCATGGAAACCCAGGTGTCGGTGACCACGAGGTCGGCGCCCGCCACGGCGGCGAAGGGGTCGCGCATCACCTGCGCGTCGCGGCCCTTGGAGCGGGCGAAGTCGAGATGCGCCCGCTCGGGGTCCAGCGTCTCGGGGCCGGTGAAGGTGATGTCGAAGCCGAACTGCCCGGCCGCCTGCGCCCAGGAAGCGAAGACGTTGTTGCCGTCGCCCGACCAGACGACCTTGCGGCCGCCGATGGGGCCGCGATGCTCCTCGTAGGTCATGACGTCGGCCATGATCTGGCAGGGATGAGTGCGGTTCGTCAGGCCGTTGATGACGGGCACGGTCGCGTATTCCGCCATCTCAAGGAGCGTGGCCTCCTCGAAGGTGCGGATCATGATGAGGTCGACGTAGCGGCTCAGAACCCTCGCCGTGTCAGCAATCGTCTCGCCGTGGCCGAGCTGCATGTCGGCGCCCGACAGGACCATCGTCTCCCCGCCCATCTGGCGCACGCCCACGTCGAAGCTGACGCGGGTGCGGGTCGAGGGCTTCTCGAAGATCAGCGCGACCATGTGGCCCTTGAGCGGCTGGGCGTCGTCGGGCGCGCCCTTGGGGCGGCCGTTGCGCGCCTGCTTCATGGCATGGGCGTGGTCGATCATGGCCCGCAGGTCGGCGGGCGTCGTCTTGTCGATGTCGAGGAAGTGGTTCATTGCGGGGCTCGTTGCGGGAGTCACCGGGGGCTGTCGGCCCCCGATTTCCGAAAGGGATCAGGCGGCGTTCAGGGCGCTTGCGGCGGCATCGAGACGTCGCACGGCCTCGGCGATGTCCGCGTCAGGGATGTTGAGCGGGGGCAGGAGGCGCACGACGTTGTCGGCTGCGGGGACGGTGAGAAGGCCCTCGGCATAGCCCGCCTTGACCACATCGGCGGGCACGACCTTGCACCTGAGGCCAAGCATCAGGCCCGATCCGCGCACGCCTTCGAAAAGGTTGGGATGCGAGGCCACGAGACCTTCGAGACCCTGCCGGAACAGAGCACCCTTGCGGCGGACCTCTGACAGGAAGGCGTCGTCGGCCACGATCTCCATGACCTTCGCGCCCACCGCGCAGGCGAGCGGGTTGCCGCCGTAGGTCGAGCCGTGGGTGCCGGCGGTCATGGCGGCGGCCGCCTTCTCGGTGGCGAGCACCGCGCCGAGGGGGAAGCCGCCGCCGATGCCCTTGGCCACCATCATGATGTCGGGCGTCACGCCCGCCCATTCATGGGCGAAGAGACGGCCCGTCCGGCCCATGCCGCACTGCACCTCGTCGAGGATCATCAGGACGCCGGTCTGGTCGCAGAGGTCGCGCAACCCCTTGAGGCAGACGTCCGGCAGGGGCCGGATGCCGCCCTCGCCCTGGATGGGCTCGATCATGACCGCGCCCACGTCGGGCTCGCGGATGGCGCGGTCCAGCGCCTCGTGGTCGCCCCAGGCGAGCTGGGTGAATCCGGGCAGGAGGGGGCCGAAGCCCTTGGTCATCTTCTCGGAGCCCGCGGCGGCGATGGCGGCCGAGGAGCGGCCGTGGAAGGCACCCTCGAAAGTCAGGATGCGGGTGCGGTCGGGCCGGCCCGCGTCGTGCCAGTGCTTGCGCGCCATCTTGACGGCAAGCTCGGCGGCCTCGGTCCCCGAGTTGGTGAAGAAGACCGTGTCGGCGAAGGTCCTGTCCACCAGCATCTCGGCCAGCCGCTCCTGCTCGGGGATGCGGTAAAGGTTCGAGAGGTGCCAGACCTTGTGGGCCTGTGCCGTCAGCGCCTCGGTGAGTTGCGGGTTGGCGTGGCCCAGCGCATTCACGGCGATCCCGGCGCCCAGGTCGAGGTATCGGCGGCCGTCATCCGAGACGAGCCAGGCGCCTTCACCGCGCTCGAAGGTGAGGGGCGCGCGGTTGTAGGTGGGCAGGACGGCAGGGATCATGGGCAATACCCCGGGAAAGGATGGGCCCTTCGATGCAGGAGGGCCGGATGGGTGTCAACGGGAAGGACGAGCGGGAGCGGGCCCCGGAACGGGGGCCGGAACGGTCAGCGTCGGCGTCGGATCGCGGGGCTCGGGCTCATAAGCGGGCCATAAGACGTCGGACCCGCTCACGCAAGGTCAAACCTCGACCCAGATCGTGACGGGGCCATCGTTGACGAGGCTCACCTTCATGTCGGCGCCGAAGCGTCCGCGCGCGGTCGGGATGCCCAGGGCTTCTATCTCGGCGGCGAACAGCTCGTAAAGCCGCTCGCCATCGGCCGGGGGCGCGGCCGTGGAAAAGCCGGGGCGGTTGCCCCGAGACGTGTCGGCAGCCAGCGTGAACTGGCTCACCACCAGCGCAGCGCCGTCCGTGTCCTTGAGCGAGCGGTTCATCTTGCCCGCCTCGTCCTTGAAGATGCGGAGCTTGGACAGCTTTTCGGCCAAGATGCGCGGCTTGGAATCATCGTCGCCCCCCATGGCGCAGACAAGGATCAGGAGGCCGGGGCCGATCTCGCCCAGGGTCTCGCCGTCCACGCGGACGGCAGCCTCGGACACGCGCTGGACAAGCGCCCTCACAGTTCGTGCGCCCAGGGCGGGTTCGCGCCGGGGCGGCTGACCGTGACGGCGGCGGCGCGGACGCCGAGCGACAGCGCGTCGCGCAGGGCCGCCTCGGGCAGCGTGCGGAGCGCCGCCTTAGAAAGCAGCCCCGCCTTCCAGAGCGCGGTCAGGAGCCCCGCGTTGAAGGTGTCGCCCGCGCCGACGGTGTCGGCCACCGTCACCTTGGGTGCAGGGACATGGACGTAACCCGCGGGGGTGTGGCCGGTTGCGCCGCGCGCGCCTTCGGTGATGCAGACGAGGCTCGGCCCCATGTCGATGATCCGGCGCGCCTGGTCGTGACTGTCGCCCGGACCCATGAGCCAGTGCAGGTCCTCGTCCGACAGCTTCACGATGTCGGCGCGCGCGAGCATCCGGTCGATGCGGGCGCGGTAGCCCGCCTCGTCGGTGATGAAGGACGGGCGAATATTGGGGTCCACCATGGTCACGCGAACCGCGGATTCCCGGGCCTGGAGCGCCTCGTAGGCCTGGGCTGCGGGCTCGCCCACGAGGGAGATGCCGCCAAAGAACAGGGCCTGCGTCGCCGCGCCGAGAACCGGCAGGTCGGCGGGCGAGAGCATCCGGCCGGCGGTGTTCTCGTCGTAGAAGGTGTAGGTCGCGTGGCCATCGGTCAGGCGCACGAAGGCCAGCGTGGTCGGCCGCGGCGAGACATGGGCGGGCGAGGTGTCCACGCGCGAATCGGCCAGCACCTGCCGCAGGAGGTCGCCGAAGAGGTCGGAGGAGAGCCCGGAGAAGAACCCGGACGGCGCGCCCAGCCGGCCGATGGCGATGGCGGTGTTGAAGACGGCGCCGCCCGCATAGGGGGCGAAGGCGGCTTCGCCCGCCGGAGTGGTGCGGGGCAGCATGTCGATCAGCGCCTCGCCGCAGGACAGGATCATGGGTCTCCTCCGCTTCGTTCCGTCAGCCGCCCTCGTCGAGCCAGCTTGGGCCAGCGTCCTGCCCGAAGCCCGCGCCGCCGTCAAAGGAGATCGAGCCGCCCTCGCCATAGAGTTGGTAGAGGTAGGCCGCCACGCCCGCGACGATGAGGGCGAGAAGGATCGCAAGGAAGATCTTCCACTTGGACCAGGGCCGTTCGCCCTGCACCTTGCCGGTCTGGCCGTTGACCACGAACCGGAAGCTGCGGTCCTGGAACTTGTAGGCGGCCATCCAGACGGGCAGGAGGACGTGCTTGAAGGTCACGTCCGAGATCTCGGTCCGCTTGGAGGAGATCCGCTGGTGGTCGCCGCCGATGTCGCGCCGGATGTCGAGCTCGATCTGCGCGTCCATCCTGGCGCGCGCGAGGGTGAAGCCCTCCTTGAGGTCGACGTGGTAGCTTTCGGCGCCGAAGCCCGACAGGTAGTCGGCGCGGTAGGGCGCCAGCGCCGAGAGATCCCAGGGCTCCAGCCCGTCCGTGTGTCCGCGCGGGAGCGAGGTCGAGGCCAGCACCAGCACGTCGTTGAAGAACCGCGCGACATGGCCGCTGACCGAACGCCAGCGGGTCCGCCGCTCCTGGTAGGTCTGGGTCTTGCCGTTCACCGTCCGGGTGCGCGTGACATAGTAGTCGTCCCCGCGCTGGCCGCGGTAATCGGTGGCCGTGTCGGCGTCGAAGGTCCAGTAGGGGACGTAGATGCCGTCCATCTTGCGCCCCCGTCGGGCATAGTCCTGCAGGCCGTTGGGCGCGAACCAGAGGCTGCCCAGCCAGCGGGTCATCGCGTCCCGGGCCTGCGCCTCGGAAAGCTGGAAAGGGATCAGGGCGGCGGGCTCGATTTGCCTGTGGGTGCTGGCTTCCGTGACCAGCGGGGTAGCGCAGAAGGGGCAGGTCGCGGCGCGCGTGCCTTCGGGAAAGCTCGTCTCGGCCCCGCAGTTGGGGCAGCGGAGGACGCGCGTCTCCTCGTAGGTGGCACCGCCCTCCAGGCGGGCAATGGCCGAACTGTAGTCGATCTCCTGGAGCGCCTGGGACAGATCCTCGGCCTCGCCCTCGGGGATCTCCTGCACGTGGCCGCAGTAGGGGCAGGCGAGCGAGGTCTGCCCCGGCGCGAAGACGAGCTGCGCGCCGCAGTTCTCGCAGGGGAATCGCTGGTCGGGCATGGAGTCTCCGGTCGCGGTCTTCGGGGCAGGGTGGCAAGGCGCGGGACCGAAGGCCATGGACCGCCCGGCCGGGGGCCGGGCGCGTGTCGGTCGCGCCAGAGGGGGCGGCGTCAGGCCGGCGGCGGGGGCGGCGGGACCTGCGACAGCAGCGAGGTCAAGGCCGGCACCTCGCCCGCGCGCTTCCAGCCGTCCTGCCCGGCCGTCCAGACATGGGTCTCGCGGGTGAGCGAGCCCTCGCGCGCGAGGCGCTGGAGGTCGGCCGCACCATAGGGGCCCATGGTCTGGCCGTTCTCGGCGATGTGCCACTGCGCGTCGGTGGCGGGCGGAGGAGGAGGCGGAGCTGCCTGGGTCGCCGGCTGGTCGGGCGCCCGGCCCCAGGGTCCGGCGGCCCCGGCCATGCCCAAGCCGATCCCCATGCCCAGGCCCGCTCCCATGCCGCCCGAAGGGTTCTCGGCGGCCCTGGTCATCGCCTCGGCGGTCGAGAACTGGGTGTAGCGGTGCAGGTCGCCCACGATGCCCATGGAGGTCCGCTTGTCGAGCACGCGCTCGACCTCTTCGGGCAGCGAGACGTTCTCGATGTAGAACTCGGGCAGCGTCAGGCCGTAGTCCTTGATCGTCGGCTCGATGGCGTCCCGGACGATCCGGGCCAGGTCGTCGGTGTTGGCCGCCATGTCGAGGACCGGGATGCCCGAGCCCGCCAGCACCCGGCTCGCCTCCTGCACCACGACGTTGCGGATCTGGTTCGTCACCTCGTCGGTGGTGAACTCGCCGTCGGTGCCGACGATCTCCTTGATGAAGAGGGCGGGGTCGGTCACGCGCAGGGCGTAGGTGCCGAAGGCGCGCAGGCGCACGGGCCCGAATTCCGGGTCGCGGCACATGACCGGGTTCTTGGTGCCCCACTTCTGGTCCGTGAAGCGGGTCGTGTTGACGAAGTAGACCTCGCTCTTGAACGGCGACTGGAAGCCGTGCGTCCAGTGCTGGAGCGTGGTCATGATCGGCATGTTGTTGGTCTCGAGCACGTAGAGACCAGGGCCGAAGACGTCGGCGAGCTGCCCTTCGTGGACGAAGACGGCGGCCTGTCCCTCGCGCACGGTGAGCTTGGCGCCGTACTTGATCTCGTGGCCGTAGCGCTCGAACCGCCAGACCACCGTGTCACGGGTGTCGTCCGTCCAGGCGATGACGTCGATGAACTGGCCGGACAGGAAGTCGAACAGGGCCATGGGCGCGGCTCCTCGGATGGTGGGCGGCCGGAAAGCTCCGGCCCGGTGCGCCCCGAAGATATAGCAGCGGAGGGCCGCTCCGCTATGGCGGCTTTCCCGACCCGGTGGCCGGACCCTCAGACGGGGCCGCCCACGAGCTCGGCCGCGATCTGCTGCACGGCGGGCGTGGCCTCCTCGGCCGTCATCCCCGAGTTGAGACGCGGGTCGTAGAGCATCCGCAGCAGCAGCTCGTCATGCGCCGTGAGCCGTCCGAACTCCTCGTCGTCGTTGAAGATCGAGGGGCGCGCGTTCGGGCTGTCGTTCGCGAGGCCCATGCCCTGGGCCAATTCCTCGTGGATGCAGGCGGTGCGCAGGAGCTCGGGATGCTCGGCCCGCACCAGCGCCACGGCCTTGCTGTAGCCGGAGCCGTCGCCCGAGCCGAAGGCGAAGACGAGGCAGAGCGTCGAGCGCGGCAGGTTCATGAAGGCGCGCACCGAGGACTCCGCGATGCCGGGGGCGAGGTCGCGCAGGCGCGACTCGAAGGCCTCGCGGTCGTCCTCGCTCAGGAAGAGGACGTGGAAGTTGGCGTCCTCCTCCACCTGCGCGATGGGCACGCTCGTGAGGCGCGATAGCCGCGCCGCATAGGCCAGGACCGAGGCGCGGTCGAGGACACGCTGGGAGGGCTCGACCGAGGGACCGAACTCGATCTCCATGCGGATCGGCTGCTCCCACCGGCGGAGCCGCGCGGCCGACCGTTCGGCCACCAACGTGCCGCCCGCGGAGGCATATTCGTCGAAGAGCGCGATCTCGACGAAGTTCCGCGCGAGCATCGTGTCGGTGTAGGGCGTGTCGCTGCCACCCCCGTCCCCGCGCAGAAGGCCCTGCGCCAGAAGGTCGGCCTGGAGCCGGCGGTAGTAGAGCGCGAGCGCCTGGCTTTCCGGCGAGGGCGCCGACGGGATCGCGGCGGGCTCAGGCTCCTCGGCGTTGGGCGAGGGGGCCGGCGGCGGCTCGGGACGAACGGCGGGAGGGCGGCCCGGGGGCTCCTCGGGCGCCGTCGCGCAGCCGGCAAGCGACAGGGCCAGAAGGCCCGCGAGCGCGGCGGACAGGGGGCGGCGACGCATCACGAGGGTCCCTCCACTTCAGCCGCGCGCGGAGCCGCTAACCGACTCGCCGAGGCCCGTCGACCGGGACTTGGCAGAGGCGAGCGCCGCCTTCAACTCCTGCTCCATGCGTTCGAGATCGGCTTCCGCGGCGGCGCGGCGCGCGTTGCCCTGGTCGGCGATCCCGAGGGACTCGTTGATCGTGGCGATCAGGCTGTCGTTGGCCACGCGGACGGCCTCAATGTCGAAGACGCCGCGCTCCATCTCGGTGCGGACAACCTTGTTGGCCTGCCGCAGGTTCTGCGCGTTGCGCGTCAGGAGGTCGTTCGTCAGGTCGTTGGCCTCGCGCACCGCCGAGGCAGCCTCGGAGGACCGCTGAATGGTGATGGCCTGGGCAAGCTGGCTTTCCCAGAGCGGCACGGTGTTCACCAACGTCGAGTTGATCTTGGTCACAAGGCTCTTGTCGTTCTCCTGCACCAGCCGGATCGAGGGCAGCGACTGCATCGTGACCTGCCGGGTAAGCCGGAGGTCGTGGACGCGGCGGTCGAGGTCGTCGCGGGCCGAGCGGAGGTCGCGCAACTCCTGCGCCCGCATCACGGCCTGCTCCTCGGGGGCGGCCTTCACCTCGCGCTCCTTGCCGGGGATCGTTTCGCGGTCGAGGTCCTGGAGCTTGGCCTCGCCGGCGGCGATGTAGAGCGCGAGCTCGTCGTAGAAGGCGAGCGTCCGGTCATACAGCCGGTCGAGCGCCTCGATGTCCTTCAGGAGCTGGTGCTCGTGCTTCAGGAGGTCGTCCGTGATCCGGTCGATCTGGCCCTGCACCTCCTCGAAGCGGGCGGCGAAGCGGGCGAGGGGCGCGGCGCGGCCTGTCAGCTTCTCCCAGAAGGACCGCTCGCGCCGCACGTCGAGCTCGTCCGAGGAGAAGCCCCGGATGGCGGCCACCATGTCGCGCAGCGCGTTGCCCGCTGGGCCCACGTCCTTGTTGCGCACCCCTTCGAGCATCGACTGGCTTATCTGCTGGAGCTCGCCCTGCGCGCGCGAGCCGAAGGCGACGATGGAGCCGGCGCTGGACAGGTCGATCTCGGCCATCCGCCGGCGGATCTCCTCGCCCACGGGCGGCGCGGCCTGGTCCAGTGGCGTGACGGCGGCGGCGGGTTCGGGCAGGACCATGGCGGTGACCTTCTCGGCCTGGGCGAGCGCCGCCTCGGCTGCCTTGCGGGTGGTGTCGGACATCTCGCTCTCCCCCTAGTGGTCCGTGGGCACGCCTTCGCGCTGCAGGCGGTCGCGCAGCACGGTGATCTCGAGGTCCATCGCCTCGCGCCCGCCTTCGAGAAGCTGGGTGGTGCGCTGGGCGTAGTTGGTTTCGAGGTCCCCGAGCAGCGCCTCGTAGTCGGCGCGGGCGCGGGCGTCACGCGTACGGGCGTAAAGCTCCGCGAAGCGCAGCGTCGCGTCGCGCGCCCCCATCAGGTAGACGCCCAGGTAGCGACGCGCGGCGGTGAGGTCGCGGGGGTCCTCCTCGACGGTGCGGATCAGGCGTCGCGCGAGCGCCTCGAAGCCCGCCACGCGGGTGGCAAGGCCCCGGTCGCCCAGGGCGCCGATGCGGTCGCGGATGGTGGCGAGGTGGGCCTCGGCCTCCTCGACCACGCGGGCGACGCGGTCCTGCTGGAAGGTGTCGATCCCTTCCATCCGCTTGTCGCGCAGGGGGTCGAGACCGAAGGCGGCGAGGTGCAGGCCTCCGGCGGCGATGGCGTAGAGGATCGCGTCCCCCACGGCATCCGGGGCGCCCGAGAGCACGGCCAGCGCCGTTCCAAGGGCGGCCAGCGCTGCCGCCAGCATCTTGCGCGGCAGGGCCGGGCGGCGCGCCAGCGGACGAAGGTCATAGGCCGCCTGAGCCCGCAGGCCGTGGCGCAGGAGCCGGGCCCCGAGGCCGAGGACGGCCGCCGCCCCGAGGCCGAGGACCACTTCGCTTCCGTCGCCGCCAAGCGAGGTGAAGGCTGCAAGGACCGGAGGCACGAAGAGAAGGTTCGCCTTGGCACCCGCCGCGTCGACCTGCCGCATCTCGGCCCGGGCCTCGCGCGCGGCGTCGTCGGGCGGGCCTGCTGGCCGGGCGCCGGGGCTGAATCGTCCGCCAAAGCGCTGCGCCATCAGGATGGCCCCATCACGCCGCCTGTCACGCCCACGAGCAGCAGCAGAAGCACGACATACGCGATGTTGCGAGCGGCCTTGGGCATCCTGTCCTCCGTGGGAACGGGCAACGGCGCCGGGGCAGGGGTCGAAAGGGAGCGGACCAGCGTGACGGCTGCCGCGATGGCCAGGGCCAACGCCGCGAACAGCATCAGGAACAGGATCAGCCGCGCCATGCCTCATCATCCCCAAGCCGCCGGACCATCACAAGCGGAAAGCCCTACTTAGGTGCGGCCGCGCCCCGTTCAACGAAGGGGCGCGGGGGATGTTCCAGGGCGGGACCGGCCGTCAGCCCTTGCGGGGCTTGAAGCCGGGGCGCCCGCCAGCGGCGGGGCGGCCCTTGTCGAAGCCGCCCGTGCGGGGCTTGAAGCCACCGTCGCGCGGGGGACCCTTGCGAGGCGGGCGCCCGCCCTCGGGCCGGTCGCCGCCACGGCCCGCGAAACCGCCGCCCTCGCGCGAGAACTTGGCCGGGCGGTCGCCGTCGCGGGGGGGACGGCGCTCGTCGTCGCCCCGGGGCTTGAAGGGCCGCGCGGGCCGATCCTCGCCCTCGCGGCGCGGGCCGCGATCCTCTCCACCCTCGCGCGGGAAGCGAGGCTTGAAGGGGCGCGGACCCCGGTCGTCGCCGCCCTCCCGGGGCTTGAAGCTGCGCGCCGGCCGGTTGTCGTCACCACCTTCACGGGGGAAGCGGGGCTTGAACGGGCGCGGGGCCCGGTCGCCGTCCTCGCGGCGCGGCTTGAAGGAGCGCGGACGGTCCTCGCCACCCTCGCGGGGCGGACGCGGACGATCGTTGTCGAAGCGGCGGGGCGGGCGGTCGTCACCCTCGCGCCGGGGCGGACGGTCGTCACCGAACTTGCGTGGGGAGCGGTCGTTGTCGAACCGGCGCGGCGGGCGGTCGTCGTTGGACCGACGCGGGCCGCGGTCGCCCTCGCTGCGCTGGGGACGGTCCCCGAAATCGCGGCGCGGCTTGTCCCCGAAGTCTCGGCGCGGGCGGTCGCCCTCGTCCCGGCGGGGGCGCTCGCCGTCGGCGTGGCTGCGGAAGCCCTCGGCGCGGCGGGGCCGGTCGCCTTCGCCGCGGTCATGGCTCTTATAGCCGCCCGAGCGGGGCTTGTCGCCGAAGTCGCGGCGCGGGCGCTCGTCGCGAGTCGCGGGCGGCTCCTCGCCGTCGCGCATCCAGGTGCGCGGGCGCGTGAAGGAGCCGGGCATGGAGGGCTTGCCAGGCTTGCGCGGCGGACGGCTGTCCTCGCGCGCCTCGCCCTTGGCCTTGAGGCGGGGCTTCATCTCGCGCCGGACGGTCGCGCCCTCGGGGCGGCGGGTGGCGAGAGGCGCGCGCGCGGGCCGGTCCTCGGCCTCGTCGTCGAAGACGGGCATATCCGAGGGCTCGGGCTTCCTGCGGGACCGCGTCACTGGCTCGGGCTTGCCGAGGCCCAACTGGTCGCGGACGATCTTGGGCCGCACCTCCTCGACGTCGCCCACGGGCAGGTCGCCCAGCTGGAACGGGCCGTAGCTCACGCGGATGAGCCGGTTCACGGTGTAGCCGAGATGCTCCATCGAGTTGCGGATCTCGCGGTTCTTGCCTTCGCGCAGGGTGATCGTCAGCCAGCAGTTGCTGCCCTGCTGGCGGTCGATGGCGACCTCCATCGGCTGGTAGTCGATGCCCTCGACGGTCACGCCCTGCCGCAGCGGCTCCAGGTCCGCAGGAGTCGGATTGCCGTGGATGCGCACGCGGTAACGGCGCGACCAGCCGGTCGAGGGCAGCTCGAGCTTGCGCTTGATCTCGCCGTCGTTGGTCAGCAGCAGGAGCCCCTCGGAGGTGAGGTCGAGCCGGCCCACGCTCATGACGCGGGGCATGTCCTCGGGCAGCGAGTCGAAGACGGTCTCGCGGCCCTCCTCGTCGCGTTCCGTGGTCACGAGCCCGGCGGGCTTGTGATAGAGCCACAGGCGCGTCGCCTCGGCCGCGGCCACGAGCTGGCCGTCGACGGCGAGGCGGTCCTTGTCGGTGACGTTGGTGGCGGGGCTCGTCACCTGGGTTCCGTTGACCGTCACCCGGCCCTCGAGGACGAGCCGCTCGGCATCGCGGCGCGAGGCCACCCCCGCGCGGGAGAGAACCTTGGCAATGCGCTCGCCTTCGCCCGGGGCGCCATCGGGGGTCTTGTCATCTGTGCTCATCGGGCGCCCATAGCGGTTATGGCCCCTCCACGCCAGAGGAGCCTTGGGAAGATAGGGGGGCTGCGACGAAGCGCCATGATTTTCGCGACTCACATGGAAGCGGCCCTGGCCGAAGCCCGGGCGGCGGGCGGGCGCGGCGAGGTGCCAGTGGGAGCCGTGGTCGTGGCGCCCGACGGACGGGTGGTCGCCGTCGCGGGCAACCGGACGCGGGAGCTGTGCGACCCCACCGCGCATGCCGAGATGCTGGCGATCCGGGCGGCCTGCGCGGCGGCGGGGTCCGAGCGGCTGGTCGGACATTCGCTCTGGGTCACGCTGGAGCCCTGCCCGATGTGCGCGGCGGCCATCGGCTTCGCGCGGATCGGGCGACTGTATTTCGGGGCCGAGGACCCGAAGTCGGGCGGCGTCCTGCACGGGCCGCGCATCTATGCCCATCCGCAGGCCCATCATGCGCCCGAGGTCTACGAGGGGATCGGGGCGGCGGAGGCCGGGGCTCTTCTGCGCGGCTTCTTCGCCGGGTTGCGGCGGGGCTGAACGGATCGGGACTCGCTTCCGCTTGCGGGATGGGGAATCCTTGTGCAAAGGGATTCGCCTGCCATGAGCCTGCCCCCTGGATTCCTTGAAGAGCTTCGGAACCGGCTCCCCCTTGCACGGGTGGTGGGCCGCAAGGTCGCATGGGACGCGCGCAAGTCGAACCAGGCCAAGGGCGACTTCTGGGCGCCGTGCCCCTTTCACCAGGAGAAGTCCGCAAGCTTCCACGTCGATGACCGGAAGGGCTTCTACTACTGCTTCGGCTGCCACGAGAAGGGCGACGCCATCTCCTTCGTGACCAAGACGGAGAACGTGTCCTTCATTGAGGCGGTCGAGATCCTGGCCCGCGAGGCGGGGATGCAGATGCCCGCGCAGGACCCGCGCGCGGCCGAGAAGGTGTCGCGGAACACGCGGCTGGCCGAGGTCATGGAGTTGGCCGTGCAGCACTACCGGCTGCAACTGGCGACCAAGGGCGCCGAGGCGGCGCGGGCCTACCTGGGGCGGCGGGGCTTGTCCGAGGCCGCCCAGAAGCGCTGGGAGATCGGCTGGGCCGGTGACGACCGGCACGGGCTGACGCGGGCACTCAAGGCCAAGGGCGTGACCGACGACCTGCTCCTCGAGGCGGGGCTGACGGGCGAGGGGCAGGGCGGCGGCTACGACCGCTTCTGGGGACGGATCATCTTTCCGATCCGCGACGCGCGGGGGCGGGCCATCGCGCTGGGGGGGCGGTCGCTCGATCCGAACGCGCGGGCCAAGTACCTGAACTCGCCGCAGACGCCGCTCTTCGACAAGGGGCGCAACCTGTTCAACCATGGCCCGGCGCGCGAGGCGGCGGGCAAGGGAGCGCCGCTCATCGTGGCCGAGGGCTACATGGACGTGATCGCGCTGGCGGAGGCCGGGTTCGCCGGAGCGGTGGCGCCGCTCGGGACTGCGATTACCGACGAGCAACTTGCGCTGCTGTGGCGCATCGCGGACGAGCCGATCCTGGCGCTCGATGGCGACAAGGCCGGGGTGCGGGCGGCGATGCGGGTGATCGACCTCGCCCTGCCGAAGCTGGAGGCGGGCAAGGGCCTGCGCTTCGCGCTGCTGCCCGAGGGGCAGGACCCGGACGAGCTCATCAAGGCCAGGGGCGCGGGCGCCATGCAGGCGGTGCTGGACGCCGCGCAGCCCATGGTGCGGCTCCTGTGGCAGCGGGAGACGGAAGGGAAGGTCTTCGACAGCCCCGAGCGGAAGGCGGCGTTGGACAAGGCGCTGAGGGCGGCCATCGCGGGGGTCAAGGACCCGTCGATCCGGCACCACTACGGCGAGGAGATCAAGCGCCTGCGCGAGGAATTGTGGGGCGCGAAGCCCCGCGAGTTCCGGCCCTACGAGCGGCGCGAGTTCCGGGGCAAGGGGGCCAAGAGCCTGCCGGCGCATCCCATGGCCTCGACGCGGGCCTCGGCGCTGGCGGCGGGAACGGCCCCCGTGCGCAACATCCTGTGGGACGTGCTGGGCGGCGATGGTCCGGGCGGGTCCGCCGAGGACGACCTGCGGCGCAACATCCTTGCCATCCTTCTCGTGACGCCCGCGTTGATTCCCGACTTCGCCCACGAGATCGAGACCCTGGACTGCCCCGACGCCGGACAGGCCGCGCTGCGGGACGGGCTGCTGCGGCATGCCGACGCGCCGGACCTGCGCGAGGCGCTGGGGCGCGAGATCGGGACGGACGGGGTTGAACGGCTGCTGCGGGCCGCCCACATCCTGGCCATACGGCCCCCCGGCGAGATCGAGTCGTCGCGGCTAGACCTGGCCGAGGCGCTGGCCAAGCTGGCGGCGCGGCGGGGCTTCGTCGAGGCGATCCGGGAAGGCGAGGACGACATCACCACGGGCCATGCCGACGAATGGCTCACGCGGCGGCTCGGCCAGGCGGCGGCGGGCGTGGACACCACGCTCCGCAAGGAGACGGAGGACACGCGGGAGGTCGTGCTGGCTCCGAACGGCCTGCCCATGGACAAGGACGAACGCGAGCGGCTGGACCGGATCTTTTCCGGGATCGACTTCAGCCGGGGGGGACGTGGTCCCCGTGCTTGACGACCGCGCCCGCACGACGCATGTGGCAGGGCCTTTGAGAATCACTATATGGCCGTTGCGAATCACCCAGGACCGCAGTTGATTCGTCAGATGCCCGAATCGACCGAATCAGCCGAATCACCTCGACCTCAGGGAGCCCCCCATGGCCAAGGACACTGACGACCAGATCAAGGACGACGCCGAGGACGGGGACATCTCGCTCGACATGAGCCAGGCCGCGGTCAAGAAGATGATCGCGGAGGCGCGCGAGCGCGGCTACATCACCTACGACCAGCTCAACGCGGTCCTGCCGCCCGACCAGGTCTCCTCGGACCAGATCGAGGACGTGATGGCCATGCTGTCCGAAATGGGCATCCAGGTCACCGAGAACGACGAGCCCGAGGAGGCCGAGGACGAGGCCCAGGGCTCGCGCGAGCTGGCGGTGGTGGGCGGCGGCGGGCGCGACGTGGCGCTGGCCGGGGGCGAGACCGAGAAGCTCGACCGCACGGACGACCCCGTGCGCATGTACCTGCGCGAGATGGGCTCGGTGGAGCTCTTGTCGCGCGAGGGCGAGATCGCCATCGCCAAGCGCATCGAGGCCGGCCGCAACACCATGATCGCGGGCCTCTGCGAGAGCCCGCTGACTTTCCAGGCCATCACGATCTGGCGCGACGAGCTCCTGAACGAGGAGATCCTGCTGCGCGACGTCATCGACCTGGAGGCCACCTTCGGCAACCAGCTGGGCGAGGACGAGGGAATCGAGCCTCTGGCCGAAGCGGGCGAGGTGGCCCCGGGGCCGCGTGCCGGCGGTGCGGCGGGGCCCGAGTTCGACGCGGACGGCAACCCGATCCTGCGCGACGACGAGGACGAGGACGACGACCAGTCGAACATGTCGCTCGCCGCGATGGAGGCGACGCTCAAGCCGCGCGTGCTGGAGACGCTGGAGGCCATCGCCCGCGACTTCGGGATGCTGTCGGACATGCAGGACGCCCGCATGTCGGCCACGCTGAACGAGGACGGGTCCTTCTCCAAAGCCGACGAGGCGGAGTATCAGCAGCTCCGCTCGGAGATCGTGGTCATGGTGAACTCGCTTCACCTGCACAACGCTCGCATCGAGGCGCTGATCGACCAGATCTACGGCGTGAACCGCAAGATCATGACGATCGATTCGGCCATGGTGAAGCTGGCTGATCAGGCGCGCATCAACCGGCGCGAGTTCATCGACGAGTATCGCGGCGCCGAGCTGGACCCGACCTGGATCGACCGCATGGGCGCCAAGCCCGGCCGGGGCTGGCAGATGCTGCTGGAGCGGTCGCGCGACAAGATCGAGGATCTGCGCGGCGAGATGGCCCAGGTGGGCCAGTACGTCGGCGTGGACATCAGCGAGTTCCGCCGCATCGTGGCGCAGGTCCAGAAGGGCGAGAAGGAAGCCCGTCAGGCCAAGAAGGAGATGGTCGAGGCGAACCTGCGGCTCGTGATCTCCATCGCCAAGAAGTACACGAACCGCGGCCTGCAGTTCCTGGACCTCATCCAGGAGGGCAACATCGGCCTGATGAAGGCCGTGGACAAGTTCGAGTACCGGCGGGGCTACAAGTTCTCGACCTATGCGACCTGGTGGATCCGTCAGGCCATCACGCGGTCCATCGCGGACCAGGCCCGCACGATCCGCATCCCGGTCCACATGATCGAGACCATCAACAAGCTCGTCCGCACGGGCCGGCAGATGCTCCACGAGATCGGGCGCGAGCCCACGCCCGAGGAGCTGGCCGACAAGTTGCAGATGCCGCTCGAGAAGGTTCGCAAGGTGATGAAGATCGCCAAGGAGCCGATCTCCCTCGAAACCCCCATCGGGGACGAGGAGGATTCGCAGCTTGGGGACTTCATCGAGGACAAGAACGCGATCCTGCCGCTCGACTCGGCCATTCAGGAGAACCTGAAGGAGACGACGACGCGGGTGCTGGCGTCCCTGACCCCGCGCGAGGAGCGGGTGCTGCGGATGCGCTTTGGCATCGGGATGAACACGGACCACACGCTGGAGGAAGTGGGCCAGCAGTTCAACGTGACTCGGGAACGCATCCGCCAGATCGAGGCCAAGGCGCTTCGGAAGCTGAAGCACCCGAGCCGGTCGCGGAAGCTGCGGAGCTTCCTGGATCAGTGATCCGGGGCCCGGCATTTATCGTTTCCAATCTTGTGACAGTCGTGTGAAGCTTTCGTAACATTCGTTTTACGGAAGCTTCACACATGGTGGCCATCGAACGATCCCTTCCGGAAACCGGGCTGGTCATCACCCCCCGTCTCGTCCTTGGCATACTGACGGCCGTCATCGCGGTTCTGGTCGGCATGCACGTCAAGATCCACCTGTGCTGGTACGAGGACATTTGCGGACCGTCCCGCAGCTTCGACATGACCTATGGATACCTGTTCGACCTGGGGTCGGAGCTGAGCGTCCCCACGTGGTTCTCGACGGTCCAACTGGCGGCGGTGGCGCTTGCCCTTGTGGTGGCCGGGGCCTTCGCGCCAACCGGACGTTGGGGGTGGAGGCTCCTGTCGCTTCTGTTCGTCTATCTTTCGGTGGATGAGGAGACGGACATGCACGGCTTCTGGTCCAAGCATTCCGCCGGCATCCAGGTCAGCGACGCGACCGAGGGCTTCAACTGGATCATTCCGGGGGTCCTGATCGTGGCCGCGGTGGCGGTCGCGTTTCTGCCGTGGTTCCTTCGGCTTCCGTCGCGGACGCGCAAGCTGTTCGTCACGGCCGCCGTCATCTACGTCGTTGGCGGCCTGGTCATGGAAGGGCTGGGCGGTCTGACGGCCGACGAACACTTCAGCAATCCCGCCTACCTGGCCGTCGCGACGATCGAGGAGGCCCTCGAAATGTTCGGGATCTCGGTCATGCTGTACGCCGTGCTCGATTACCTGCGGGGGCAGGACCTCGCGGTGCGGATCGCGGACTGAGGCGCAGGGGCCGGGCCGTCACGGAGGGCATGGGATGCCTTGCCGTCGCGCCCGGAGGCTGCCCGCGGGACGCCACTCCGGGCGGGCAGGGGGCGCGTCCACGACGCGCGGCGGCTGGGCGGTTGTGTCCCAGTCGGGACGGGGGCGCGTTTGGGCCGTCCCAGAAAAGAGCGATAAACGGGGGCACCCTCCGAGAGCGGGAGAGCGATGTCCCGCAAGCGGCCCCGTCATGTGAAGTCCACTCTCGCAGGGAGGGATTAACGCTTTCCTACAGCACCGAACGGTCCTCCCCCGGTGCGCGCAACACCCGCAAGGGGGGGCGGGGCGAAGCCGGTCCCATGGGGAGCGTGGCCGCCCTTTGGGGCTGCCGGCTGGGTGCAGCGGTGGCGGCGGGGACTCGACCGCGCGGGATCGGAGGCGCAACCGCAGCGGGCGCTTGACCGGGCGCGGGCGGCGCGGGACGACTGGCGCATCACGGCTTCGGGAGTGCGCCTTGGACCTTCAGACCCTACTTCTCGCGCTTTGCGGCGCGCTCCTGGCGACGGCGGTGGCGGCGCTGGTCGCGGCACGCTCGGCCAAGGTGGAATGCGCGGCGCTGCGGCGCGAAGGGCTGGAGGCGCTGCGCGGCGTCGAGGCGGCGCGGGGCGAGGCGCAGGCGATCCGGGCGCGGGCCGAGGAGCAGGCCAAGGCGGTGGAGGATCGGGACCGGCAGATCGCGCAGATCGCCCGGCAGGTCGAGGACGTCCGGCAGAAGCACGGCGAGGCCGAGCGGCGCTGCGCCGAGGCCGAGGCGCGTTGCGCGACGGCGACCGAGGCGGTGGCGCGGCTGGAAGCGCTGGAGCGCCGGCTGCGGGTGGACGCGGAGAAGGCGGCCGGGGAACTGCGGGCCGACATCGACCGGCTGACGGGGGCGCTGCGTGACGCGGAGGACCGCCACGCGGGGCTGAGCGTCGAGCATCGCGGGCTGAAGGAGCGGCTGGAGGCCGAGACGGCGGCCGCCCAGCGTGAGGTCGAGCGGCTTCGCGAGATCCGCAAGGAGATGTCCGACGAGTTCCAGGCCCTGTCCGCGCGGATGCTGCAGGAAACGGGCTCGCAGTTCTCGGAGGCGCACCAGCAGCGGCTGGAGGCGCTGCTCAACCCGTTCCGCGAGCAAGTCCGGACCTTCGAGACCGAGCTGCGCGAGGTGCACCAGTCCGCCGGGCGCGACCGGGCCGTGCTGGTGGACCAAATCCGCGAGCTGACCACGCGCACGGAGATGGTGTCGAAGGAGGCGGTGAACCTGACCCGCGCGCTCAAGGGCGAGAAGCAGCGGCAGGGGGCCTGGGGCGAGGCGCAGCTGGAGCAGTACCTGGACCACATGGGCTACGTGAAGGGGGTCCACTACTCGACGCAGGAGACGCGCACGGGCGAGAGCGGCAACCGCCTGCGGCCCGACGTGATCCTGAAGATGCCCGGCGGGCGCAGCCTCATCATCGACAGCAAGGTGTCGCTGGCCGCCTATGCCGCCGCCATCGGGGCCGAGGACGAGGCCGAGCGCGCGCGGCACCTGCGCGACCACGTCAAGGCCGTGAAGGCCCGCATCGATGAGCTGGCCTCGAAGGAGTACCAGCGGCTTGACGAGGGGGCGGTCGAATGGGTGCTGCTGTTCATGCCCATCGAGGGCGCGGTCAGCGCCGCCTGGGCGCACGAGGCCGACATCGCGGCCTATGCCATGGAGCGGCGCATCGGCATCGCCTATCCGACGACGCTGCTGATGGCGCTGCGGACCGTGCGGCACCTGTGGGACATCGACAACCGCAACCGCAACGCCGAGGCCATCGCCGACCGGGCGGGCCGCCTGCATGACAAGCTCCTGGGCTTCGTGGACAGCTTCGAGGCGGTGGGCAAGGCCCTGGGCCAGGCGAGCGCGGCCCACGAAAGGGCCTGGGGGCAGCTCAACCGCGGGTCGGGCAACCTGATGGGGCAGGTGGACAAGCTGAGGAAGCTGGGGGCCAAGACGGGCAAGGCGATCACCGTGGCCTTCGAGGCCGAGCCCGATGACGAGGAGACCGAGGCGCCGCGCATCCTGGGCCTGCCCGAGCCCGATCCCCAGCCCGCGCCGGGCGTGCGGCCGGCGGAGTAGCTGCCCTAGAACGCGGGGATCGCCCACCAGGCGATCAGCGCGAGGGCGAGGAGCCAGATCGCGACGATGACGGCCGCGCCAGCGCGGCTGGCGGGGCGCTCGTCGCGGCGGGCGGCCTCGGCGCGGAACTCGGACATGAGCGGCGCGGGGATCAGGCGGGCGGCGAGAAGGATGAGGAGGGGCAGCAGGATCGCCTCGTCCAGCAGCCCCAGGACCGGGATCACGTCGGGGATGAGGTCGATGGGCGAGAGCGCATAGGCGGCGATGGCGCCGCAGAGGATCTTGGCCGTGAGGGGCGTGCGCGGGTCGCGGGCGGCGATCCAGAGCGCGAGCACGTCCCGCCGGATGCGCCGGGCCCAGTCCTTGAGGCGGGCGAGGGGCGTGGTCATTGCGCGAGTCCCGCCTCTGGTGGTGGCAGATCGAGTCTACCCAATCCCTGCGGCCCTACCTAGGATGCGCCGCACGAAAGGAGGGCCTTGACCCCATGCGCTGCCCGTTCTGCGGACATATCGACACCCAGGTCAAGGACTCGCGCCCGGCCGAGGATCACGTGGCCATCCGGCGCCGGCGCTTCTGCCCGGCCTGCGGGGGGCGGTTCACCACCTACGAGCGGGTGCAACTGCGGGATCTCGTGGTGCTCAAGGCGAATGGGCGGCGGGAGGACTTCGACCGCGGCAAGCTGGAGCGGTCGATCCGCATCGCCATGCAGAAGCGGCCCATCGACCCCGAGCGCATCGACCAGATGGTGTCGGGCATCGTGCGCCGGCTGGAGAGCCTGGGCGAGACGGACATCTCCTCGCGCCAGATCGGGGAGATCGTGATGGAGGCGCTCGCCCGGATCGACACGGTGGCCTATGTGCGCTTCGCTTCCGTCTACATGAACTTCCAGGCGGTGGGCGATTTTGATCGCTTCATGGCCGAGCTGCGCCCGCCGGAGACGTCCGAGCCGTGAGCGAGGAGGACGGGCGCTGGATGGACCTCGCGCTCGCGCTGGGGCGGCGCGGGATGGGGCGGGTCTGGCCCAACCCGGCGGTGGGTTGCGTGATCGTGCGGGACGGCCGCGTGCTGGGGCGGGGCTGGACCGCCGATGGCGGGCGGCCCCATGCCGAGACGCGGGCGCTGGCGCAGGCGGGGGATGCGCGGGGGGCGACCGCCTATGTCACGCTGGAGCCCTGCGCCCATCATGGGAAGACGCCACCCTGCGCCGAGGCGCTGGTCGCGGCGGGCGTGGCGCGGGTGGTGGTGGCGACCGGCGATCCCGATCCGCGCGTGGCGGGGCGCGGGATCGCGCGGCTGCGGGCCGCCGGGACTGAGGTGGTCGAAGGGGTGCGCGAGGCCGAGGCGCGGGCGGATCACGCGGGCTTCCTGCGGCGGGTGACGGAAGGGTTGCCCTGGGTCACGCTGAAGCTGGCGGCGAGCCTCGACGGGCGCATCGCCACGGCGGCGGGGGAAAGCCAGTGGATCACGGGGCCGGCGGCGCGGGCGATGGTCCATGCGCTGCGGGCCCGACATGACGCGGTGATGGTGGGCGGCGGCACGGCGCGGGACGATGACCCGCTGCTGACGGTGCGCGGGATGGGCGCGCGGCCCCAGCCCGTGCGGGTGGTGGTGAGCCGCGACATGGGGCTGCCGATGGACGGGCAGCTCGTGCGGACGGCGCGGGAGGTGCCTCTGTGGCTGCTGCACGGCGAACGGGCGGACGCGGCGCCCTGGACGGCGCGGGGAGCGGTGGGCCTGCCGGTGGCGGAAAGCGAAGGCGGGGTCGATCCGCGCGCGGCGCTGGCGGCGCTGGCGGCGCAGGGGATCACGCGGGTCTTCTGCGAGGGGGGCGGCCGGCTCGCGTCGAGCCTGCTGCGCGCGGACCTCGTGGACGAGCTGTGGCTGTTCCAGGCGGGGCTGGCGCTGGGGGCCGAGGGGCGCCCGATGCTGGGGCCGCTGGCGCTGGAGCGGCTGCACCAGGCGCCGCGGCTGCGGCTGCGCGGGCTGCACACCGTGGGCGGCGACGTCGCGGGGCGCTGGGCGCGGGACTGAGCCCGCGCCCGCAAAGGATCACTCGACCTGTTCGAGGAGCGCGGTGAAGCGCTGCTTGGGGAGGCCGCGCATTTTCCTGATGCCGTCGGCGACGGTTTCGAGGTTGTCCTTGGAGTCGCCCACCTGGATCACCGCCACCATGCCCATGCCGAAGTGCGGCGTGCATTCGAGCGCGTAGATCCCTTCCTCGGTGAAGGTCACGGGCATCGGCTCGCCCATGATGGCGCTTTCGATGAGGTCGGCGTTCTCGGGGATCAGGCCTTCGAGCGAGGCGACGTTGTGGCCGGGGTCGGTGGGGACGAAGACCACGGTGTCGCCGGGCTGGACGTGGAGATAGGCGGGCTCGAAGACCATGTGGCCGGTCTCGCCCATGTCGAGCATGGAGATCTGGTGGGTGTCGGCTTGGGCCGCCGAGGCGAGGCCGAGAAGGAGGGCGGCGGCGAGCGGGGTCTTGAGCATGGGGGTCTGTCCTTTCGCGGGGCGCGAGCTGCGTTGCCTGCCGTGATAGGGGCTTGGGACGCGTCGGGACTTGATCGGGGTCAAGGCGCTTCGTGGACAATCCGTCACTGAGGGGAAAGCCATCAGGGGGTCGGGTTTACTTCAGCTTTTCCGTGGGTTGAGTCTGCTGGCCCGCCGCGCCGGATGTTCGACCGTTGAGGATATGGAAACAGTCAGGCGGGGCCTGTCGTGGGGGCAGGATGGCAGGGGCGGGCCTTGCAGGGGCGGGGCGCGCATCCTACCTTCGTCTCCGGCGGGTTTCTGCCCCTCTCGTGAACGGGTTCGATTCCAGTGGCCTATAACGACTCCGAGGGAGCTGGCTCTGATCAGGTCCAGGCCTGGTTATCTGGTACCCACCTGTATGCACAGGTCCTCGGGAAACGTCACCCACACGGTTGCCGCGGTTCCCGCCACCGCACCTCCCCCATGCGATGACTGCCCCCGAGGGGGCCTCACCGGCGATGCGCCGAGGCGTCGGCACGGATGCGACGGTCTTCCGGTGTCGGTTCCGCGACCGCCAGCTTCCGGCTCCTCCAGCTCTGCCGCGGGACGCGTCGCAGGATGGGGGTCGAGGAGTCCTTAACCGGCGGAGGCCGGGAAGGCCTCGGGCCGCGCCTCGCGCGCCATGTGGTCGAGCACGGCGTTGACAAAGCTCTTCTCGCGCCCGCCGGGGTAGAAGGCGTCGGCCACGTCCACGTATTCGGTGATGACCACGCGGGGCGGCGTGTCGGCCGCGACCAGCTCGGCTCCGGCGGCGCGGAACAGCGCGCGCAGCGTCGGGTCGATGCGGTCGATGGGCCACTTGGCCACCAGCGCCCGGTCGGTCATCTGGTCGATGCGCGCCTGGTGGTTCACCGCCTGCGCGGTGATCTTGCGGAACAGGTCCACATGGCCCTCGGCCATCTCGAGGTCGTCCAACGTCTCGCCGAAGCGGTGCGTCTCGAACTCGCGCGTCACGCGGTCGACGCTGGAGCCCGAGGCTTCCATCTGAAAGAGCGCCTGCACGGCGTAGAGCCGCGCGGCCGAGCGCATCCGGCGCTTGTCCTCGGGGGTCATTCGCCGGCTCCGAGTCGCTCGCGCAGGAAGCCCAGCCCCTTTTCCGGGCGGGCGAAGCGGCGCGAAAGCTGGACGAGGTGCAGCGCCGCCGCGGCCGCGCCGCCGCCCTTGTCCTCGCCCGTGGGGTCGGCGCGAACGACCGCCTGTTCCTCGGTCTCGACGGTCAGGATGCCGTTGCCGATGCAGTGGCCCTGGAGCCCCAGCAGCGTGAGGCCATGGGCGGATTCGTTGATGACGATCTCGAAATGCGGGGTTTCGCCCCGGATGACGCAGCCCAGCGCCACGAAGGCGTGGAAGTCGCCCAGGCGCGCGCCCATGGCAACGGCGGCCGGGATCTCGAGCGCGCCGGGCACCTCGACCGTCTCGTGGGTGGCGCCCCAGGCCTCGATCTCGGTCCGCGCGCCCTGAAGGAGGGCGGCGGAGATGTCGCGGTAGTAGGGGGAGACGACGATCAGCACCTTGGCGGGCTTGTCGTCGAAGCGGCCCCGTTCGAGGGCTTGGGTCTGCGATCCGGCCATTCAGCCCTCCGTGAGCTTGCGGGTGCCGACGATGTCGAGGCCGTAGGCTTCGAGGCCCACGACGCGCGGCTTGGGGTTGTTGGACAGGAGCACGATGCGCGACAGGCCCAGCGCCGACAGGATCTGGGCGCCGACGCCGTACTGGCGCAGCGTCTGGGGCGAGGCCTCGGGGCCGGAGCTGAGCTTCATGTGCAGGTCGCGCAGCAGCACCACGACGCCACGCCCTTCGGCGGCGATGAGGCGCATGGCGTCGCGGAACTCGTCCGACCGGCCCATGGGGCCCGCGCCCGCGAGGTCGAGGAGCGGGTCGAAGGCGTGCATCCGCACCAGCACGGGTGCGTCGCCCCCGAGGTCGCCCTTGACGAGGGCGATGTGCTCGGCCCCCTGCGTCTCGTCGCTGAAGACCCGCAGGGCCCAGTCGCCGCCGAATTCGGAGGCGACGGTCTGCTCGCTCTGAAGGCGCACGAGGTTGTCGTGGCGGCGGCGGTAGGCGATCAGGTCGCTGATCGTGCCGATCTTGAGGCCGTGTTTCTGTGCGAAGGCCACCAGCTCGGGCAGGCGCGCCATCGAGCCGTCCTCGCTCATGATCTCGCAGATCACGCCCGAGGGGTTGAGGCCGGCGAGGCGGGCGATGTCGGTCGCGGCTTCGGTGTGGCCGGCGCGCACGAGCACGCCGCCGTCGCGGGCGCGTAGCGGGAAGATGTGGCCGGGGGTGGCGATGTCCTGCGGGCCACGGCTGGCGTCGATGGCCACGGCCACGGTGCGGGCGCGGTCATGGGCCGAGATGCCGGTCGAGATACCCTCGCGCGCCTCGATGGAGACGGTGAAGGCGGTCTCGTGACGGGAATGGTTCTGCGAGGCCATCAGCGGCAGGCCGAGCTGGTCCACGCGGGTGCCGGTCAGCGTGAGGCAGACGAGGCCGCGCCCGTGCGTCACCATGAAGTTGATCTTTTCGGGGGTCGCCATCTGGGCGGGGATGACGAGGTCGCCCTCGTTCTCGCGGTCCTCGTGGTCCACCAGGATGAACATGCGGCCGTTGCGCGCGTCCTCGATGATGTCCTCGATGGGCGAGATCGCGTCGGACCAGTCGCGTTCCACGGGTCCGGGCTGTTCGAAGGCGATGGTCATGGCGTGCGCTCCCTGTCGGGCGGCAGATAGCCGAGGCGGCGCGCGATGGAAAGGGCGCAGGATGTGCGGGCGAGGGGCCATGCTCCCGCCGGTTCAGGCGGCGCCCAGGCGGCGATGCCGGGCGGCGCTGTGGAGCCAGGCCGCGAGGAACAGCGGGGCCGGACTGGTCAGGAAGAGGACCGCGGCCGGACCCTGGTCGAGCGGCGTGGGTCCGATCGCCAGCGCCAGCGCGTAGACGTACACGACATGGGCCGCAAAGGCCTGGAGCGAATGCTGGCCGAGGAAGACGAGCGGCCTCCAGGTCGCGATGCCGGTCAGTCCCCGGCCCGCGGCCCTGAGCCATGGGGTCGAGGCGGCCTGGGCGGCAACCAGCAGCCACGCGACGACATAGCCGTTCGCGACGAGGGAAAGAAGGTAGATGACGCTGTTGCGCGCCTTGTCGTCGAGAAGCGGCGGAAGCGGGCCGAAGGAGGTCGGCTTGACGAGGAGGCGTAGCACCGCCAGGGCCACGATCACGCCCAGGGCCGCCCAGACCGGGCCCTGCCGGTCCGGTCGCAGGAGCGTCGGGGCGGGATTGCGCCCCGTGGCGACCAGATGTCCCAGGGCCATCCCGACCACGAAGACAAGCTGCCAGCCCATCAGGTCGAAGAAGATCCCGATCGGCAGATCGGAAAGGTTGCGCGGCAGCCACGCCTCGATCCGGCTCATGAACCAGCCGCCGAGGCCGCCCTGCGCCATGAGCCAGAGGGCGCCGCTGGCCGCCAGGATCGGGAAGAGGCGCCCCCGCCACATCCACCGCAGCAGTCCGGGCGAGACCGCCATGAAGACCACGTACATCGGCAGGATATCGAGAAAGTCGAGGTCGGCCACCAGGCCCAGCGCCAGCGCCGTCATCATCGCGGGATGCTCCATGACGGGCGCAAGGAGCGGCACCGACCGTCCCAAGGCAAGCGCGGCCAGCGCGAGCGCGAGCAGCGCGAGGACCGTCGCCGCATGGTAGGCGTAGACGGTGCGCACGCGGTCCAGCATCGACCGGGTCATGCGGGAGGCGCCATCGCGGGCCAGGATGCGCGTGTAGACGAGGCCGGCGACCAGACCCGAGAGCAGCACGAAGCCGTGCGCCGCGTCCGCCCAGCTCACGTCGTGATGGTCGAGCCGGCCGAGGCCCGAGCGCAGGACGGCGTTGACGTGCGCCTCCATCATCAGGATCAGGAACAGGCCACGCAGGCCGTCGAGGGACTGATAGCGCATCGGGATCTCCGGCCGTTGCCCGGGAGGTCGGCGGACGACATCCGGCGCATCCCCGGATCGGCTTACTTCGCGCGGGATGATCTCTCAACCCGCAGCTCGGACCTCGAACTTGAGAGAGCCGGCGGCCCCTTGGGTGGCGCGGAACGATGGGAGCGGTCGGCCGGTTGCGGGCAGGCGGCGGGCGCGCAGGATGGACCTCGCCCCGTGGTCCGGGGCCGCTTGACGGCAGATCGGGCCGGGACGCTCGCCAGACTCACCGTCTCGCAGACGGCCGGGGGCCGCAGGGCGCGCTCGGCCGGGGCCTCAGGCAGCCTGCGCCCGCGCGGCTGGCGACGTCTCGGGCGTGCCGTTGCCATCGAGGCCGCCCAGCACCTCGCGTCCGGCGACGTAGTTCCAGGTCTGATAGGCCAGGAGCAGGACGAGCCCCAGGAGAGGGTGGAGGACCGCCAGGACCTTGCCCAGCGCCAGCGTCATCAGGAGGAGGGTGAGGAAGAGGCTGGCCTCGCGGCGCGACAGAAGCTCCTGCAGCGTCCAGGCCTCGGCCGGGCGCAGGCCCAAGGCAGCGGCCGAGCCCAGCCAGAAGACGTTCAGAACGGCGAGGAGCGCCGCTGCCTCGGCGTAAAGAGCAAGGCCGGTCTGGGCGACCCGCCAGGTTTCCGGCAGGTTGGCGTCGACAGGGGCCGGACCGCCGGGCAGGAGGGCGTTCATCAGCGCCTGAGCCCCGGCCAGCGCCAAGGCGGGCAGGAGGAGCGGACGCGCGATGTCCCAGATCTCGGTCAGGCTGCGCCGGCCCCGCCCGTCGGCCATGAGGATGAGGTTCGACACCGTGACGGCCGGAAGGATGGCCAGCGCGGTGAGGACGCCCGCGGCGGCGATCTCGCCCGGTCCCCAAAGAAGGTGGCGCGCGGCCTCGCCCAGCGCGCCCAAGGTCAGGATGGCGGTCGCGAGCGCGAGGAAAGCCATCGGCGTTGCCAGCAGCAGCGACGCGGCCTGTCGGGTCCAGCGCAGGGCCCAGCCCTTCTTGGGGGGATGCGGGCCGAGTCGGGTCGCCATGGGCCGTCCTTTCGCGTTGCCGGAACGCCGCGGGTCGCCGGAAGGCGAGCGCGAATTGAGGGCGGCTCAGACGAGGTCATTGCGGCCGTTTTGTGGCGATCGCGCGGGGGTGATCGGGCAGGGCGTCAGGGCTGCGGGGCGAAGTAGGCGTCGCCGGCGAGGACTCCGGCAAGGCCCCCGGCCGCGACCCAGTCCCGTTCGAGCGCGGTGTCGGCCACGAGGAGGACCGCGTCGCCGGGCAGGCGCCGGGTGCGAAGGAGGGCCTTGAGGTCGTTGCGCAGGGCGGGCCAGGAGGCGAGCGCGGGCGGCGCGGCCTGGGCGGCGTCGAGTGGCGCGCGGGCCAGGAGGGCCGAAGGGGCGAGCGGCGGCTGGGCCAGGCCCACGCGGTCGCAGGCGACCAGAGCCATAAGGCGCGCGTGGCGGTCCTCGGGCAGGGGATCGGTCGCGCGCAGGAGGCGCAGCGCGTTCGAGGAGAACAGGAAGCCGATCAGGTCGCGCCCGGTGCTGGCGCGCAAGCCCGCATAGGTGCGGTATGGAAGGCCCAGCTCGCGGGCTCGGGCCACACGCAGGCGCACGACCTCGACCGGAAGGGTGGGCAGGAGATCCGTGCGGGCGCGCGTCCAGCAGTGACGGCGCCAGGCGGTGCCCTCGTCGAGCGAGGGTCCGCCGTTGTGGCCGGGGCCGGGCGTCAGCCCCATTCCCGCAGCCGCGCCACGTAGCGGGCCATGGTGTCCACCTCGAGGTTCACGGGCTGGCCTTCCTGAAGGCTCCCCCAGGTCGTCACCTCCTTGGTGTGGGGGATCAGGTTCACGCCGAACTCGGCGCCCTCGACCTCGTTGACGGTGAGCGAGATGCCGTCGAGCGCGACCGAGCCCTTGGGGGCGATGAACTTCGCGAGCTGATCGGGCGCCCGCAGGCGGACGCGGGTCGAGTCGCCCTCGCCGCGGAGCGAGACGATCCGCGCCACGCCGTCCACATGGCCCGAGACGATGTGGCCTCCCAACTCGTCTCCCACCTTCAGCGCGCGTTCGAGGTTGATGCGCTTGCCGGGCTCCCAGGTGCCGAGATTGGTCTTGCCCACGGATTCGGCCGAGACCTGCACCTCGAACCAGGGGCGCGGCTCGTGGCCCTTGGCGACGACCGTGAGGCAGACGCCGTCGCAGGCGATCGAGGCGCCGATGTCGATGCGGTCCACGTCGTAACGGGTCGCGATGCGGGCGCGCAGGTCGCCTTGGGCTTCGGTGGCGAGGATCTCGCCCTGGTCGGTGACGATGCCGGTGAACATGGGATGGGCCCTCCGCGCCCGTTGCTAGACTGGCGGAAAGAGGGACGCAACCGTGAGCGGCGCGCGCTTGACCCCGTGAATCGGAGCGGCGAGATTCGGGGGATGCCGCTTCCCCAGCCCGCGCTCGACCTACCCGCCCCCGCGCCCCGCCCGGGGCAGCTTCTGGCGCGCGGGGTGTGCCGGCACCTGCTGAGCCACGACTTCGTCACGGTCGAGGAGATGACCCCCGCTCCGGGGCTGCGGGTGGACGTGATGGCGCTGGGGCCGAAGGGGGAGCTGTGGGTCGTGGAGTGCAAGTCCTCGCGCGCGGACTTCCAGTCGGACCACAAGTGGCAGGGCTACCTAGAGTTCTGCGACCGCTTCTTCTGGGCGGTGGACGCGGAGTTCCCGGTGGAGCTGCTGCCCGAGGGCATGGGACTGATCATCGCGGACCATTACGATGCCGAGATCGTGCGGATGGCGCCCGAGACAAAGCTGGCAGGGGCACGCCGCAAGCACCTGACGCACCGCTTCGCGCGGCATGCGGCGCTGCGCTGGCACGGCGCGCGCGACCCCGGGATGGGACTGGGCTAGCGGCGCTTCTTGCCCATGGAGCGCGCCATCTCGGCGGCCGCGCGGATCTCCTCGGCGATCTCCTCGGCCTCTTCGGGGTCGAAGTCGAGCGGCAGTTCGATCCCGCCCTCGGCCTCGACGTAGATGCGGACCATGCCCATCGACGTGGGCCCGATCTGGAGGTTGGCGGCGACCTCGCTTTCCTTGTCGATCCCCATGGGTCCCTCCTTCGGCTGCGCTGCCCTGGGGTTAGCGCGGGGGGCAGGGGGCGGCAAGGGTCTTGCATTCGCCCAAAGGTGGCGTTAGGTCCCGGGTCAGTGCCGACATAGCTCAGTTGGTTAGAGCACCAGATTGTGGATCTGGGGGTCCCCCGTTCGAGCCGGGGTGTCGGTACCATTCAGGGACAATGTTTCCTGAGCTTTGGTCCTCCGAGCGACAGCGCTGTACATCGATGTATGCAAGCCGGTTTCTGGCGGCCCGCCGGAACGGACGTTTGCACACAAGAGAGCCGCTTTCTTTGATCTCGCATTTCCGTGTCGCAATTCTCGAACGGGTGTCCTGTTCAGGACGGTTCTGATCTTGTGACCGCCCCCCGACGGCATTGGCGCGCCGAGGTGGGTCAGCGACGATCCACAAGGGGGAGTGGTCACGTCATCGGAGACTTCTCGGCCGGACGACAGATCCCGGATGCCGGGGACGCGCTCTTCCGACCTGGACATGACCGATGGGTCCTGCGGGGCCGTTGACGCGCCGGCAGGCCGGAGCGCGGAAAAATGGTCCATTTTCGCCATGATTGATTCCGATTGGTAGCAGATTGGAGCCCCAACAATGACGCAGCAGCCGAGGGGTGGGAGCGTGGACGACTGTAGGTTCAGGACCCATTGATCTGCTCGCTCCCGCTGTGACGGTGTGATTCAAGCTCCCGGTCTGAGGGGG
>NZ_VDFV01000133.1 GCF_006152145.1 Rubellimicrobium roseum
CCTGTTCCTGTCGGCCATCGCGCTCGCAGCCGCCGTCATCTTCTGGCTGCGATAGCGAGTCCTGAGCCTAGGTGTAGGCGCGGATCCACGGCAGATCATACAGGGTGGTCGCCATGAAAATCCGGAAAAGGAAGTTGTCCCGCCGTTTTGCCTGCATTTGCGCCCAGAACGGGCCCGGCCCCTTCTTGGTCGCGAAACGTTCGAGTTGATCCCACATCTCGGTTGAAACGGCCTCGCGCACATGATCACGCCGGGAAGACGACAGAATGAAGTCCGCAGCCACATGCTGCGGACTCGGGCCCTTTCTCGCCGGAACCTTATTCGCTTTCTCATTCGCAGGCGCGGCAATGAGATCGGCTATTTCTTGCCTGACCTTGCTCATGACGGACCGGCAGGCCCAACGGTCCTCATAGAGCGGGATCTGTGCCAGACTGGGATTCAAGCTTTTGACGGTCTCGTAAACGAGATGCTCCCGCATCTTGTGCTTGAGAGGCACAGTAGCCAGGAACAGCGAAACCCGATCGTCCAGGAGCGGCATCATCAGATGGTGACGCCCGTCCCACTGCATGTATCGGTTCATGTACCAGTGACCGAGCCGGAAATCGACGTAGCTCCAGTAAAGCACCGACTTCGGCTCGGTGAAGAGCGGCATTCGCCGCTCTCTCCAGGACCTGAGCGCCGACTGCGCGGTGGCCAGCACCTCGGGCGACACGAGTTGCCGATCGAACAGCCGGCTGCCCAGGTGATGGAAAGGATCATCGTTTCCGGCGTTGACCCGGGCGTATCCACCCTTATGCAGTTCGCCCTGCCCAGTGACCAGTTCGCGATCGGCGTTGAATGTCAGGACTTCGCGGTGGTTCTTGGGATCGTGAGAGGTCAGCCCCTCCGTGAGGCGGTTGAAGTAAAGCGCCGATGCTAAGAGCGAGCGATCCTCATCGTTGGTGAACTGGATCCTGTGGTCGAAGCCGCCGGCCCGAGCGACCTCGGCGGCGATGACCGTCTCCCCAGAGCCGGTCACCCCATCCGTAACGGCCTCGATAGGTCCGAGCCTTGAAAGCGCCGCTGCCACGAGGCGACTGTCCTTGCCACCGCTGAGCCGGAACAAGCGGGGGCGGACGGGCTCGCGCGAGGCGGCCTGTACAAGAAGGTCGCCATAGTCCGTCGCAAGCTCCGTCAGGGGCCGATCGGCCTCCCCTGGAGTCGCGACGGGGTGTGCTGCTGCCGATACGCTGTCAGGCTTGATGACGATGGCGTCGTCCAACGCGACGCGCCGGACGCCCTCGAACACGGTCTCGCCCGTCAGCGAGTATCCGGAAGCCAACATCTCGGAAAGGTATTGTTCACGCAAGCTGGCGCTCGCCATCTGGCGGGCCGCAAAGTGAACCAGCATCGGCCTCGCTCCGATGACGTGGTAATCCGGGTTCATGCCGGAATGAAACAGCGGAACGACGGAAGGCATCGTTGTCCAGCCCGTCAGCTGCCTTAGGTCGGGCTGTGCCCAAATGAACGCGGCGGTCCCGCCATAGGATCGGTTCAGGGACGGTGCCTTGGGCGACCGAGCCAGTTCCCTGGCCATGGAAGCCGCGCTGTCGACCTGCCCCAAATGGCCGGCCACCGACAATACCGAGCCGCCAAGCTCGGTGAAGGCACCCTCCCCCGGGATTCCCTGCTTGGCCCAGCTGATGATAGCCAAGTTGCCATTCGCCCAGATCTGGGCCGAGCGGTCATAAATCGGGGGCAGGTAGGGCATGCAGACATTTGCAATGCGCTCAAGTGCAGTACGATCCGCAGGAGAATGTCGGAAGCAAAATGCGAGAAAGGTCCGGGACACCTGATACCTCTATCTGACCAGCGCTCATCCTACGCTCAGGACTCATAGCCAGAACATGACGGTTGCGGCCAAGGCGATGGCCGAGAGAAAGACCTTGGG
>NZ_VDFV01000134.1 GCF_006152145.1 Rubellimicrobium roseum
CTCACTTTGGGCAAGCGGCGCGGCGGCAAAGGCGCCTGCACGCTCGGCTGGGACGACCTCGCGGCCCACGCCGAGGGGCTGCTGGCCATCCTGGTGCCCGAGGAGGCCGATGCCGTCTGCGCTGTCCGGGCCAGGCGCCTGGCCACGCTCTTCGGCGAGGGCGCCCACCTCGCGCTGACCCTGTGCCGCCGCCCTCGGGACCAGCTGCGCCTCCATCAGCTCTCGATGCTGGCCGCGCGCGAGAGCGTCCGGACCGTAGTCACCGGCGACGTGCTCTACCACGACCCGCGCCGTCGCGTGCTCCAGGAGGTGATGACCTGCATCCGGGAAGGCTGCACCATCGACGAGCTGGGCCGCCGCCGCGAGCGCGCGGGCGAGCGCCATCTGAAGTCTGCAGCCGAGATGCACCGGCTCTACGCCGCTTACCCCGAGGCGCTCGCGCGCACGGTGGAGATCGCCGAGCGCTGCCGCTTCTCCCTCTCGGAGCTTGCCTACCAGTATCCCGAAGAGGCCACGATCCCGGGGCTTACACCTCAGGCCGCGCTGGAGCGGCTCGCCTGGGAGGGGGCGGCCGAGCGCTACCCCGAGGGGGTGCCCGAGGAGGTGGCCGACCTGATCCGCCGCGAGCTCGCGCTCATCGAGGAGCTGGCCTACGCCCCCTACTTCCTGACCGTCCACGCCATCGTGCGCTTTGCCCGCTCGCGCGGCATCTTGTGTCAGGGCCGGGGCTCGGCCGCCAACTCCGCGGTCTGCTACGCGCTGGGCATCACCTCCATCGACCCCGACCGCTCGGACCTCCTCTTCGAGCGCTTCGTCTCGGCCGAGCGGCGCGAGCCGCCCGACATCGACGTGGACTTCGAGCACGAGCGGCGCGAGGAGGTGATCCAGTGGGTCTACGAGACCTACGGGCGCGACCACGCCGCGCTCTGCGCCACCGTGATCCGCTACCGCGCCCGGGGGGCGCTGCGCGACGTGGGCCGGGCCCTGGGCCTGCCCGAGGACCTGCTCCGGGCGCTCTCCTCCCAAGTCTCGGCCTGGGCGGTCGAGGGGGTCGAGATGAAGCACGCCGAGGAGCTGAACCTCGTCACCTCCGACCGGCGGCTGCAGCTGGCCCTGGAACTGGCGCGCGAGCTCGTGGGGCACCCGCGGCACCTGAGCCAGCATCCTGGCGGCTTCGTGCTCACGCGCGACCGCCTCGACGAGCTCGTGCCCATCGAGCCCGCCGCCATGACGGACCGGCAGGTGATCGAGTGGGACAAGGACGACATCGATGCGCTGCGCTTCATGAAGGTCGACTGCCTCGCCCTCGGCATGCTGAGCTGCCTCCGGCGTGGCCTCGACCTCCTGGCCCAGCACAAGGGCATCCACCTCGACCTGGCGACTATCCCGCCCGAGGATCCCCTCACCTTTGCCATGATCCGCCGCGCCGACACACTGGGCGTGTTCCAGATCGAGTCCCGCGCGCAAATGGCCATGCTGCCGCGCATCAAGCCCCGTACCTTCTACGACCTCGTGGTGGAGGTGGCGATCGTGCGCCCCGGGCCCATCCAGGGCGACATGGTGCATCCCTACCTGCGCCGGCGCGAGGGCCGGGAGCCTGTCCACTACCCCACCCCCGAGCTCGAGCGCGTGCTGGGCAAGACCCTGGGCGTGCCGCTCTTTCAGGAGCAGGCCATGCGGGTGGCCATCGAGTGCGCGGGCTTCACGCCCGGCGAGGCCGATCAGCTCCGGCGCGCCATGGCCACGTTCAAGTTCACCGGCGGCGTGAGCCCGTTCCGCGACAAGCTCGTAGGGGGCATGGTCGCGCGCGGCTACACCCCTGACTTTGCGGAGCGTACCTTTGCGCAGCTCGAGGGCTTCGGCTC
>NZ_VDFV01000135.1 GCF_006152145.1 Rubellimicrobium roseum
AAAAGCACCGTCGAGCGGGCTTTCGACCACATGCTCGACCAGTACACCGGCACCATGAAGGCCTTCTGCCAGGAGCACTCGCGGGAGATCCTGTTCGACCGCATCGTTGCGCGCCTGGATGCCGACTGAGCTCCCTCTGATCCACTCAGGCCGGTACGGCACGGTTGTGCTCGACCATGCGGCCTGTGGCCGTGGCTATGTGGTCGATTTCCGGGCCTCTGAGTGGGTCACCCTCAACTGGGGCGACAAGTCCCGCTGGCAGACCTTCGAGAGCTTCCACACGGCTCTGGCGTTCTTCTGGGGCCTATCGGGCTTCCATGAGCGTCGGGAGGCGGGCAACGAGGCTGGAGGGAGGGTCAAGGGTTCCCGCAACGCAGTGAGGACAACCCTTGATGCTCCCGGAGCCTCCAAGCTCCTTGCTTCCCTTCCCTGAGCATCAGGGAAGGGATGCCCAGCGGCGAGCGCTCTTCCTTCTCTTCGGGGGGGCCCAACGAAGTTGGGGGGCGAAGCCCGGGGGCGGCCGCGGGGCTTTTGGGTGGGCCAAGGACGCGAATGCGGACTTGGGGCACGCGGCCGCCCCCCCTCTTTCTTCCTTGCGACCTGTCCGGGAAGTTTGGGTCAACTTCCCTCTTCGGGAAGTTGCGCCCGAACTTCCATGGCGTGACTTTTCCGAGCTGGCTCCTTGACACAGCGTCACCGGGAGCAGACTGTACAGATGGGGTCCGTTTGTACAATGTGTTACCCCGCAATGACGTGGTAATTACCGGGTAGCACAATGAACACGCGCGTAGCTGTCCCTCTGACCAAGGAAGCGTACGACGCTGTGTCCTTCCTGGCGAAGCTTAAGGGCGTTTCGAGGGGCCGTTTCCTGGCCGATGTGGTCGAGGTCGCTGTTCCCTCCTTCATCGCCATCGAAGCTGCTTACAAGGCTGTCCTGGCAGCTGAGGGAGAGGAGCGCGCCCAGCTCCTCGAAGGCATGAAACAGGCCGAGCGTCGCCTGATGGAAACACTCGCTGAGGCCATGCCGGAATCGGCCGATGAAACTGCCTCGGCCGTGGACGCACGCTTCCCCGAAGGGGGGGAGCGTGCGTCTGCGGACGGGGCCAACCCCCCCTATACTAATAGGGGGGTCCACAACCTCCCCGATGAAGATCGGGGGCAATAATCCATGGCCTTCGACTACTACGCTGCGACCCTCCCAGCTTCGGTCACTCATGCGGAAGCCATGCTCTTGCACGCGTTCCCTGGGGACCTCGACACGGCAAAGCCGGTCCGGCCTTTTACTGCCGGCAAGCAGCACCGAGAGCAGGGCTTCCGCCTCTACCATGGTGGTGTGAACCCGCATCCTTTCTTCGTCGCCTCTGGCAAGGAGACACCCAAGGCTGTCGAGTTCGTGCGCCGTGTGTACCCGGCTCACAGGGTTTCCCGTGCTGATGTCGCCATCGACACGGTTGACGAGGGTGCCTTCGACCACCTCGTCGCGCTGATCGATCCGATCGCACGTAAGGCCGGCGTGAAGGTCACGATGGTCGGCGATCCAAACGACGAGAAGCGCACCACCGGGCGCACCATGTACTTTGGCGCCTGGTCCTCGGACGTGCGTCTCTACGTGTACGAGAAGGACAAGGAGCAGGAGGCCAGAGGGCTCGCTTTCCATCCCGGCCACGTCCGCCTCGAGCTTCGCGCCAAGCCTCGCAAGGAGCGCAAGAGCCTCGCCGCCACGATGGACGAGGATCAGCTATGGGGACTCTCGACCTGGACGCGTGAAGTCCTCGAAAAGCTGGACGGTACCATCGTCCCCTTCGTGCCCGACCAATCCAAGCGCAAAAGCACCGTCGAGCGGGCTTTCGACCACATGCTCGACC
>NZ_VDFV01000136.1 GCF_006152145.1 Rubellimicrobium roseum
GACCGGGATGGTGGCTGTGCCGCACCGCCCGGCGATGACGCTGTGACAGGTCCGGGCGTCGTAGGCGCCCTCGGCCGTGACGGCGTCGATCGGCTGGGATGCGCCAGCAGATCGGGCGGCACTGGGCTGTCGCCCTCGCGGCTGGGCGTGGCCTCGACGGCCCGGATGTCCCCCTTGGCCGCGTCCAGGGCCAGATGCACCTTGCGCCATTCTCTCCGACGGCCAGGACCCTGGCGGCGGCCCTGCCACTCACCCTCGCCTGCCATCTTCACGCCGGTGCTGGCGACCCGCAGGCCCAGGTTGCCGCCTGAACGGACGTGGGGGATCTGACATGTATACCACAGGGATGGCGCAGGCGGGCTCCGTCCATCTGCTAGCCGCTCCGCCTTCCCGTCCCATCACGTTCTGCAATGACAAAGGGCCGTCCCATGTAGGACGGCCCCCGCCAGCTAGATTTTGTATGTCAGGCGTCCGTCTTGCGACGGCGTGCCAAAGCCAGGCCACCCATAGCCGTCAGCAGCAGCAGACCCGCAGCCGGCACCGGGATCACCGCAGCTTCAACGGCGAAATCGATGTCAGCCGTGCCACCCGCTCTCTTCCCCGTATCGATCACGTTCCCGAAGCTGAGGATCAGATCGATCGTCTGGCCAGCGGCCACCAGAACCTCGCTCTCGAAGCCGTCCGTGTCGTCCTGAGCGATTGAGAACGGTCCTTCAGAGCCCCAGGTGAACGACACCCCGCCCGCGAAGGCGGCTGAGACCTGCTGAACAGTGGCGCCCACGTTGGCCAAGGCAGCAGTGCTCGAGGTGTTGACGAAGGAGAAGGTGTAGGTGTTGCCCGTGTCGCCAATCGCGAACTGGCCGTTGAAGAAGTAATCGTCCGCCAGGAGATCGTAGCTGCCTCCCGGCGACACAAAGGTTGTGGCCGTGGCCGCAACAGGAGCCACCAGCATCGCTGCTGCCAATCCCGCCACCTTTAGTTTGCTGAGCATGTGATACTCCCATCCAGTTGCTACTGCTCTCGCGTGTTCACTGACCCGCGAGGTGCCGCGGGTGTGCCCCATTTGTGCCGTAAAGAAAACACTATAGCAGGACGTACAGAGCCATTGTTGAGAGAAAAGTCGCTTCATGCCGACGGTTGAAGCTCTCGGCACCGCCTCCCGGTTGTTCCCCATGCGGAATGCGCAACCGAAACGTTGATCCAATCAGATCCGAGCGGGTGGAATGCTGAGGCACTCGTCTCCACTCCTGGGGACAGGCCAAGTGACACGCTTCTCGCCAGTACGATCAAAGGGACAAACCGAAAAAGTGACCCTGGGAGCGCTCAGAAGTGGCCCGCTCGCAACAAGGCAAACGTAACTCACAGTTCAGCACAAGAAACATGGTGAGCCGTGCTGGACTCGAACCAGCGACCAACTGATTAAAAGTCAGTTGCTCTACCAACTGAGCTAACGGCCCGCTCGGTGCCGGAACTAGGCGGGTCCGCATCCAGCGTCAACCCGTGAAATGTCGTTCCTCCACGGGAGGAGTTCTCCCGAAGATTGCCCTACGGACCGGTCAGGCCCTCGCTGTGGCGCAGCGCGAGGCCATAGCTGTCGGTTGCGGGGCGGCCGAGGGCATCGCTCTTTGTGGTCGAGCCCTGGCGTCGGCGATAAAAATGTATCTCGGCCAGCCGCGCAACCGGACTGGACCGGGATGCGCCTCCACGCTGGCTCTGTTGTGCGAGGGGTCTGATGGGGTTCATCTCGTAGGTCCGGGGGGTGGGCGGCCGGCATGAGCCGACCGAGGCCCTGACCGGCAAGACCCGGAACTGTCCAGCCGGCCGCGAGGCGTCGAGGCGGCGGGG
>NZ_VDFV01000137.1 GCF_006152145.1 Rubellimicrobium roseum
CCCCAAGGTCTTTCTCTCGGCCATCGCCTTGGCCGCAACCGTCATGTTCTGGCTATGAGTCCTGAGCGTAGGTGATGCGTAGAAGTAGGGTATTGGCTGACACCCCGCTCGTCGATCTCTCCGAACGCCTCAGGGGGCTCCGATTAGGAGGGCAGCCTCAAACGCTCAACTTGCCGAAGCCAACACGCCGAGGTGAGCAAGACCTGCCAAGGCAAAGGCTAATCCCATAGGAAAGGTGCCGCGCGCGCGCAGCGACACGGGCCCGGTTCGGCGTAGGATGGGCACGCTCCGAAGAGTCAGGATAAGAGCGATGCCGGCCAGAATGGCGGCTGAGAACACGGTGGCAAAGAGTGCATACGTCCCACTCGGAATGAACAGAGTCAGAGCAGCCCCCATCTTCACATCGCCTCCACCCATCATTCGGGCTGCAAAGAGCCCAAAGGCCACCCCGAAGATTAAGGCCGCCGCGAGCAGGCGCTGCATCGCCTCTTCCAAGCCGATCAGAGGCACTGTCAGAATGAAGATCCCTATCGCAGCCAGCACAGCGGAATTTCGGATCCGCATGAAGCGGAAGTCCGTCCACGCGATCCAGACTAGCAGGGGCGCGGCGAGGAGAAGGGGCAGCAGTTGCATTGCTCAGGCTGCCTGCAAGGAGCGGTGCGATAGCTGATCGATACTAAGCCGAGGTGGCGCTAGGATGGCAAAGGCCAGCTCAGTGGGAGATCTTGTGTGAGTCTTCTTGTAAATCCGGCGATAATGGGATCGCAGGGTCGCTGGGCTGATCATCAATTGATCGCAGATGGTTTCGGCTCCGATGCCCTGCTTCAAGAGGGCGCAGATACGGAACTCACACCGCGTCAGTCCAAAAGGGTTTGCTGGTGAAAGCAGATCTCCCTGTGCTGAACTCACCTGATGCTTGCCCCCGTCCACAAGAATAGCTTCAGCAAACAGACCAGGATTGCGCGTTGCCCAAGTCCGACTCAGAGCATCTCCGAAGGATCCCAACAGAGCAACAACCGTATCAGTCAGAGGCTGCGCAAAGTGAAGTTCCAAGTAATCGACTCTCTTGCCTTCGCTGGCAAGCGGAATGACTACTGTTTCCGCAATGTTTCTCTTGTCTTGAAACTCTAAGAGCGCAGGATCGGTCCACTCCTCCACGGTAGAGGAGAGCCACACAGACCCCACTCGTGGATGGTCAATGTGAACGCCTAGCACGCAGTGGGCGAAGGACCGGTCGACATTGGCAAAGGAAGCCGTGATCTCCGGCTCCTCAAAGGTCAGCACCTGAGCCACTCGTACCAGTTCCCGGGAGTGGCGAGACAGGCAGACCGACCGGGCACCAAGGGCTTTGCTGAGCTGCCGCAGCCCTGCCCGAAGTGGTTGTTTGCCTTGCAAGCACTCGCACCAACTGGCGAGGGCCAGAATAGGGTTTGTCTGCAAAACTTGTGCATCGCGGCTTTTGTGAGAGATCGTCTCTTCGGTGGCTGAAACATCCGGCATGTCAACTCAACTCCAACAGAACAACGCTTCCCAGTCCCTCACAAGGTCCGGACATCGTTACTAAACTTTCCGACTTCCCCTGAGTAGACCAAAGCCGAGATCTCGCTTTGCGTCAAGAAGATGGCGGCAGGAACATAGTTTTGGACGAAGATGCAACCGACACGAGAAAAACTAAGCGGGCCCACTGCTGGACCCGCTTAATATCCGAGACGGTTGACTGGAGACTCAGGCTTTGTTTCACCCGCCGAAATATCGCATGTAACGGATAACGACCGGACCAACGGTGATCATGACAAGGGCGGGCAGCATC
>NZ_VDFV01000138.1 GCF_006152145.1 Rubellimicrobium roseum
CAAAGGGAAGGGTGATCGTGACGCTGGCGTTCACCGTGGCGACAGGCGCGGGCGAGACCCGGTAGGTTCCGGCCAGGCAGGTGAGCGAGGAGGTGACCGCCGTCACCGTCACCCCCGAAGGCATGACGGAGTTGGTGGACCCGAGGCGATTGGTCACGATGTCCAGCAGTTGCGCGTTGTAGCCGGCCAGGCTGCCGCCCGCGGTGCAGACGTTCGACGGCGCCATGCGGCCCAGGTAGCGGGAGGCGTCCCGGACCCCGGCGATGGTCGACTGGTAGGACCACATGATGCGCGCGCTCTCGAAGGTCAGGCCCAGCAGCAGCACAAGAATGGGCAGGAGCATCGCGAACTCGACCAGGGCGACGCCCTTCTCGTTGCGGGCCAGGCGGCGGAAGAGGGACAGGTGCGCCATCTCGATCACCGGTACAGTTGGACGACGTCGTGGAAGATCGCGTCCCCGTAGGAGCCCGCGCTGCCCGCACTGCCGATCACCTCGGCCACGATGTCGATGTTGGGCGGGGTCTCGCTGTCGGCATTGCTGGCCGGCTCGGTGACGAAGAGCCGGAAGAACTCCTCGACCGGGATACCCGACGCCTTGCCGGTGAACGGGTTCGCGGCGCAGTCGATGCCGGCGGCGATCAGGACGCGGCGGTCGGGGTCGCTGGTCGGGGCCGCATGGCACTGGGCGACGCCCGTCTCCACGCGGGGGCTCGGCAGGATGCGGCCGCTCGCCATGGCTCCGATCTCGGCCAGGTAGTATTCATAGCGCGTCGTGGCGCCGGGATGGGGGTCGGTCGTCGGCGTGGCCGGATCCCCGTCGCCGTAGTTCGCCTCGACATAGGCCAGCCGTCCGTCCGACCAGTCGCCGTCGCCGAAGCGGCTCGATCCGCCGGGACACGTGCCGGTGGCCAGGCAGTCGTCCCGCGGCAGGCCCATCGACTGCTGGGCCACGGGCAGCGGCTTCGTGGCGTCGGCCGTCGTGTCGGTGTAGTCGCAGGTCCCACCGCCCTTGCGGCGGTTCGCGCCGCCCTGGATGACGTTCGGAGCCGGGGCATAGGCCGGGTCGTTGCGCTCGCCGCTCATGGTCGCGTTGTAAAGGTCGAAGCGCGTGTTGAAGGCCTCGGCCAAGCCCACCCGCTGGCCCGGCTCGGTGTCCACGCCGCGCATGGCGTAGCACTGTACAAGAGGCCCTCCTGCGCCGATCAGGCACTGCCAGAGCTTGTTCCCGGTGGTCGGGAGGCCGGCGCAGGGCCCGTTCGGATCCGGGATCGCCGAGGAGGTCGGGTCGAGGAAGCCGAAGTTGCCGGGCTGCCAGGCCGCGTCCTTGCGGCTCGTGCGCAGGACGATGAGGTCGCCGATATGGTCATCGGCCCTGTAGCCGGTCTCGGGCAGGCAGAACATGAGCGGCGTGACGGCGCAGGCGTACTGGGTGAAGCCCGCCACCGACGTCGCGCCGACCTGGGCGTCGTTCCGGGTGCCGCCCAGAAGAACCGACAGGGCCGAGGCGAAGCCCATCTGGACGGTGTGGGGAGTCACGGTCACGCGGACGAAGGCCGCCTGCGTCGGGTCCGTGGTGACGGTATCACCCAAGGGGGGCTGGTCGTCCGCGTCGAGGGCCGACAGGAAGACGAGGTTGGCGTTGCCGATGTCGGCGAAGGTGAGGTCCTGACCGCCTTCCCCGAAGGTCTGCTGCTCCAGCTCTCCGCCGATGACCTCGTTCGCCACGGCGGCTGCGG
>NZ_VDFV01000139.1 GCF_006152145.1 Rubellimicrobium roseum
GCTCGCCGCATCCACACCGGGGTCCCTCTTGAACGCCGATCCAGGGTCCCGATCCCGTGCCGATTGACAGCGGAGCGTTCGGTCAGCATGAAAACTGACCGCCTGGAGTATCTTGCCTCCCTCGACCTGCCCTCAATGATTGTGCGCTATTGCTACCCAAGTCACACTATCCATTGGCAGTGGCTTACGAACGTATTCGCCCGACTTGGTGAGCCCTCGACGAAGTCGGTCACGATTAGTTTCGATGCTGAGAACCGCTGGAAGGCTGGCGATCCAGCCGCAATCCTGAGAACCTTGCAGACCTATCGCACGATCCGCACAGCTTCGCGCAGGCTGCCCATAGGTCTTACGCTTCGATCAGAGGGACTGACGAGCTCGCAGGCGTTCGAGCTGAACCACGCGATTTCCCAACTGCGGGACGCGAGCGCTCTGATCACCGCAGGTACCGACCCGCTTGCCTGCCTACCGATCGAGGTGCGGCTGGACGAGGCTCAAAGAATGGTCGTCGCCGTGGACGTGATTAGCAGTATCACGGTCGAGTTGGAGAAGGTCCGACGATCCGAACTCGTCGGCCACCTTGCCTACGTGCTCGCCTTCATGGCCGCTCGCTACGACTTCGATGTGCAGGCTAGGGAGCTGGCTCGGATCATCCACGAGAAGCGGCTGGTCACCCGAAGCAGGCACCTGGCCGCGTCCGTCGCACTGGTCGCGATCCCAGACCACCCTGTTGCGGCCAGCATCGCCAGCCTCAACCGGCTATATGAGGAGCACGACCACGCCTACGTCGCCTACCTGCACGGCCTCCTCGGGAGTGACCTTCCCGTGGCCGACAAGGCCACCGCCGTCAGAACGTTCTACGAGGAAGCCTTGGCGTCGCTTGGCCCCGAGCGCACGACAGGGCAGGCTGCTGTCCACTATTCGCTAGCTAACTCACTGAGGGTTGCCGGCGACTTCGTTTCAGCCGTGCACCACTATAACTCGGCCAGAAAGAAAGACCCGACCTACCTTTCTCGTGACTACTTCCTAGCAGAGCTTGGGGCCGCGCTGTTTTTCCGCCAACGTTATCGTATGTCGGCTCGCATGTACGCGCGGGCACATGAAATATCGCCGGGCACACGAGTGGCAATCTGTGCAGGCGATGCGTCCCTATATTCGGGGCATTTTGACGAAGCACGGGACTACTTCTCTGCTGCGCAGAAGTCTGTCGATGAGTTCGAGCACGCCGAGGCTTCCCTCAAGCTCTGGTTGGCAGCCTGGGCAACAGACTTCTTCCAACACAACCTTCAAGACCGGTTCGGGCCTCTTGGAAAAGTGCCTACCTGGGGCGTCCTCCTGAACGACTGCCTCGACGCGGAAAGATACGATCACGCGTTCGCTGCATCCTTAATGATCTGCTTCCTCCTAGAGGATGATGTCGATATCTGGACTACGGCAATATCAATCACCGCGAAGCTCGAGCAGGTCCAACTCATCATTGCTGCATTCTCCTGTGCAATCTGGCGGACTGGGTATGAAGCCTACAGTCGGTTTCGAGACACGCTACGCTCAGGACTCATAGCCAGAACATGACGGTTGCGGCCAAGGCGATGGCCGAGAGAAAGACCTTGGGG
>NZ_VDFV01000140.1 GCF_006152145.1 Rubellimicrobium roseum
TTCTTCGGCATGGATCCTCCTCGTCAGACAGGCTGACACTACAAATGGATCCATTCTCGGGAGACAGGCCAGTAGTGCTGCCGCCAGGACTCGATCACGACTATTGCCTCGGCGAGGCTGTAGAAGATCTCCCCGTTGAGCAGTTCGTCCCGGAGCTTGGAGTTGAAGCTTTCGCAAAAGCCGTTCTCTCAGGGGCTGCCTGGCTCGATGTAGGCGGTCTTCGCGCCCACGGCTCTGATCCAGTCCCGCACCGCTGTGGCGATAAACTCCGGCCCGTTGTCGGACCGGATGTGAGCCGGCACACCCCGAAGGATGAACTGGTCGGCCAAAACGTCGATCACGTCCGTGGACTGGAGCTTCCGGTTGACCCGAATGGCCAGGCACTCCCGGCTGAACTCATCGATGAGGTTGAGCCTGCGGAACTTCCTTCCGTCGTGGGTCCGGCTTTCGACGAAGTCGTACGACCAGACATGGTTGGGGCGCTCGGGCCGAAGACGGATGCAGGACCCGTCATCGAGCCAGAGCCCCCCCTTCTTGGGTTGCTTCGCGGGCACCTTCAGCCCCTCCCGCCGCCAGATCCGCTCGACGCGCTTCACGTTCACCGTCCAGCCGGCCTCCCGAAGAAGCGCCGTGATGCGCCGGTATCCGTAGCGGCCATGCTCCCGCGCCAGTGCGATGATGTCCGCCGTGAGGGCCTCTTCGTCAGGTCGGCCCCGCGGCACTTTGCGCTGTGTCGAGCGATGCGGCCCCAGAACCCGGCAGGCGAAGCGTTCCAAGACCTGGAACGTCTGCCTCACGTGCTCGATGCAGCGACGACGGCGGGCGGGGCTCAGAAGTTTCCCCGGGCGGCCTCGGCCAAAATGAGCTTCTCGAGTGTCAGGTCGGAGACCGCTTTCCGGAGCCGCTCGTTCTCCTTCTCCAGCTCCTTGAGCCGCTTCACCTGGTCGGTCTTCAGCCCACGAACTCCTCGCGTCAGCGTGAGTCACGTGAACGGCGTCACGCCGGTCGAGCGCACCGCTTCGGCCACCGACTGGCCTTGCGACACCAACACGTCGACCTGCCGGAGCTTGGCCACGATCTCCTCCGGCTTGTGCTTCTTCTGCGGTATTCCTTCGTCCTCCCTCCGGCTCGAAAGCCTACTTCAGGGAGGACCACCTTTCAGGGGGCAGACCAGGGACCGCGTGTGACGAATGCTGGTGAGGAGTCCACTTTTGAAGCCAAGCAATAATCAAGAGTCACAGTGACTTGTCTAGTATGGAGTCATGTGGCGGAGCGGGAGGGATTCGAACCCTCGAGACGGTTTCCCGCCTACACACTTTCCAGGCGTGCGCCTTCGACCACTCGGCCACCGCTCCGTCGTGCGTTCCTTAGACCTGTCACACAGGCGAGCGCAAGGGCTCGCGGACGTTACGCTGCAGTCAAGGGATCTGCCTGAACTGGCCCCTGTTTCGACCGGACACCTGGGCATAACCATGGAGGCTTAGGCATAGCCCTAAGCACGT
>NZ_VDFV01000141.1 GCF_006152145.1 Rubellimicrobium roseum
TCGTATAAGCGCTGAAGTCGACCGTATCGACGCCGGCACCACCGGTGTAGACGTCGCGCACGTCGTCGACCGTGGCAACGATCGTGTCGGCGCCACCCCCGCCCAGGAGCGAGTTGGCCAGCGTGTTCCCCTGGATGTTGTCGCTGCCGTTCCCGCCCGTCACGTGCTCGATGTTGGCGATGTTCCGGAAGCCCGTCGCGAGGCCCATTGTCAGGTCGACCGCCACCTCCAAGGTGGTGGTGCCATAGGCCAGGCGGTCGGCCCCGTCGTCGAGATCCATGACGATGCTCTCGACGCCGGAGATCCTCGATATGCCCGTCAGGGCGAGGATGCCCGTCGCGCCCAGTGTGACGCTGATCGTGTTGGCCGCCGTGGTGCCGAAGACGCGGAGCGTATCCGTGTCGGCACCGCCCTCCACGGTGTCGGTGCCTTCGTTCGTCACGAAGTTGATGATGTCGGCACCCGCCCCGGCGTCGATGATATCCGACCCGGTGCCGCCGGCGATGATGTCGGCGTTGTTGCCCCCGGAGATGTTATCGTTGCCCGCCTGGCCGTAGAGGCGGTCCTGGCCGTCGCCGCCATTGAGAATGTCGTTGCCGGCCAGGGCATAGATGATGTCGTCGTCCGCGCTGCTGCCCATGGTCTGGGCTGCGGAGCTGCCGGTCCAGAAGCGGAGCGTCTCGTTCTGGATCCCGCCGCGGGCCGCCAGCTCAAGGAAGAGATTGTAGTTCTGGTTGATGGCCATCGCCCGGGCCAGCGTGACGGTGCCGTCCTCCGCGACGGTGAAGATGTCGCTCGGGTCGGCCGATTCCGAGAAGGTGCCGCCGGCCACATCCGCGAGGATGGTACCCACCACGCCCGCGCTGGGAAGGGCGGTGGGGAGCGGGATCAGCCTGGCCGGGTCGAACAGGATCCGCGTGTCCAGGATGACGCCGAGATTCTGGGTGATGTCGATGATCTCGTCCGCGAACTGGAGCCGCTCGATGTTCTTGAGCAGGTCCGTGTCGTCGATCAGCCCCGCCCGGTTGGTCAGGGTATCCGTCACCGAGATGAAGCCGTCCTCGTTCACGTCCCAGGCGGACTTGATCTCGGTGATGTCGCCGTCAACCACCTCGAAGCCGCGGCCTTCGATGATGTATTCGAACCCGCTGCCCTGGAAGAGGGCCGTATCGACATCACCCACCGCCGAGTCGAACTTGAGCTCGCGGACGATCGACATGTCGCTCGGCTTGATGGTCCGATCAAGCAGCAGCGACTGGAGCGAGCGGCCGTCAAAGGCAGGAGGTAGGTCGAACCTTGGGTTCCCCTGCCCATCGGTCTGAAGGACCTTTCCTGCGAAGGGGCCGCCCGCAATGGTCGAGCTGTTCAGGGACTCGGCCGAGTACGTGACACCGTTCTTGACGATCTTGATCCGGACGTTCAGCCAGGCGTCGCCGTCGAGGATGTCGAAGCCGCCCCGGCCCTGGAGGAGGTCG
>NZ_VDFV01000142.1 GCF_006152145.1 Rubellimicrobium roseum
GACCGGGCCGGGCGCAGAGGTCAGGGATCGGAGACCGGCCCGGTCCCGCGGGCCGTCTTGTCCGCCTTCCGAGCGGCGCGCTTGTCCAGGAACGACCGAGGTCCTGGACTGCGCTGGCCCGTGGGCTGATACCGGGTGCGCTGCTTGCCCGCGGCCGGGATCTTCGGGGGCTGGGCCTCCTGCATCTCCTTGATGGCCTCCAGCACGGCACTCAGGCGCTTGTTCTCGGTGATCGCGGCATGGGTGACGCGCTGCTGGTCGGGGTCGAAGACCCGGTAGGGCAGCGATAGACCCCGCCACCGCACGTCCAGACGACCATCCGGAAAGGCGTAGGTGTCCACGTGCCGGCCCACGAGGCCCCGCGTGACCTCCGTCGCCTCCAGCATGATCCGCTTGCGCTCATAGGTCAGCGTGAGTTGCTGGCCCACGTAGCGCTGGTCGCGCCAGCACAGGATGTCCCAGAGCCGCTCGGGGGGCAGGTCCAGTGGCCGGTGCAGGTCGTCCGATCGCGCCGGGACCCGAGCGAAGCGCCCGTTGTGGCGGGCCAGGAAGCCGGGGAGGAAGGCGTTCCCATCCTCCATGTCGCGGATGCCCTCGAGCCGCATCTCTTTCACCAGCCGGTCCTGGAGCGTGCGGTTGGCGCGCTCCACGCGACCCTTGGCCTGGCTTGAGTTGGCGCACAGGATCTCGATGTTGAGCTCCGCCAGGGCCCGGCCGAACTGCGTCATGCCGTGGCCGCTCCTGGCGTCCTCCTTGGCCACGCGGAAGATCGAGTGCTTGTCCGAGTAGAAGGCCACCGGACGACCGTGCTCATGCAGGTAGCCCTCCAGCGCCTCGAAGTAGCTGAACGTGCTCTCGGACGGCACGAACCGCATCTGCATGAGCCGGCTCGTGGCGTCGTCGATGAACACCAGAAGCGTGCAGGGTGGAGCGCGGTCCTCGAACCAGCGATGCTCCGAGCCGTCGATCTGGACCAGCTCGCCCAGGCGCTCACGGCGCAGGCGGGGCTGGTGGAACTGCCGCCGCTGTGTGCGCGACAGCCACAGCCCGTCCTCGGCCATCCACTTGCGCAAGGTCTCACGCGAGACCTCAAGCCCATGGCGCTCCGCGAGCTTCTCAGCCGCCAGCGTCGGCCCGAAGTCGGCGTAGCTCTCGCGGACCAAGGCCAGAGCCAGGTCGCGTACGCCAGCACGCAGGCGGTGGTTCGACGGCCGGCCGCGCGCCTTGTGCCGCAACGCCGGCGCGCCGTCCTCGCGAAAGACCCGCAGCAGCCGTTGCACCTGACGCGGGCTCAAGCCCAGCACCTCTGCCGCGTGCGCCACGCTCAGCCGACCCTCAACAACGCGGGACAGCACCTCGATCCGTCGAAGCTCGCGCTCGCTCATCAGAACCCATCCCATCCGCCACCTCCGCAGC
>NZ_VDFV01000014.1 GCF_006152145.1 Rubellimicrobium roseum
CCCACCGTCCCGCGCGGGACCGAGCGGCTGCGCTTCACGCCGTCGCCCGTGCATGGGCCGAAGGAAATGGATGCGCTCGTGCGCTCTTTGGACTCGCTTTGGAGCCATTGTGCGCTAAATCGTGCCGAACTTGCGGGGTGACATCACGTTCCGATGATGCACGACCGCAACGGTCGTGATAGTTTCGCCGGAAACGGCCCCCTGTTATCGAATCGCAAGAGGGGCCGGAGGGGCGGGACGGGACGCGGGGCAAAGGCATGATCGGGCGTGGGTTTCTGCGCGCTAAGGCAGTTGAGGAGTCGGACTCGATGGGGTTCGACGCCTTTGATCTGCGCTTGGGCGACCTTATGCGCGGCGAGCGCGCGACGTTGGGCAAGTCGCTGCTCGACGTCCAGCGCGAGCTGAAGATCAAGGCTGCCTACATCGCCGCCATCGAGAACGCCGATCCGTCGGCCTTCGACACGCCCGGCTTCATCGCGGGCTACGTGCGCTCCTACGCGCGCTATCTCAACATGGACCCGGACTGGGCTTTCGACACCTTCTGCCGCGAGTCGGGCTTCACCACCGCGCACGGGATGTCGCCCGCCGCCTCGGTGGTGAAGGCGACCAAGGAAGAGAAGGTCGCGAACACCGGCCTGGGCCGCGAGATCTTCGCCGTCCAGTCGGGCCCGTTCCTTGATGACGGCCTGCTGGCGAACCTGGAGCCGCGCGCCATCGGCTCGGTCCTCGTGCTCGTGGCGCTGCTGTCGGGCCTGGGCTACGGCGGCTGGATGGTGCTGCGCGAGGTCCAGAAGGTGACGCTGGCCCCCGTCGACCAGCCGCCCACGGTGATCGCGGAGGTCGACCCGCTGGCCGGCGGCTCGCGTCCCGAGGTGGAGGACGCGGCGCAGTTCGCCTCGATCGAGGTGCCCTCGGCCGAGGCGCTGGACCGGCTCTATCGCCCCGAGGCGCTGGACGTGCCGGTGCTGGTGCCCCGCGACGGGCCCATCGCCGCGCTCGACCCCGAGACGGTGGGGACGCTGGGGCCCTCGACGGTGACGGCCGTGCCGCGGAACGACCTGAACGTGACCGTGCAGGTCGCCGCGTCGGACGTGCCGGTCTATGGCCCGCCGCCCGCGCCCACGACGCCCGCCGCTGGGGTGGATGGCGTGGACGTGGCGCTGGCGAACGCGCTGGGGCTCGACCCGGCCGATCCCGACGGGGTGCAGGTCACGACCGGCCCCGCGCCCAAGGTGGAGCTGGTGGCCGCGCGCGACGCCTGGGTGCGGGTGAACGCGCCCGACGGGTCGGTGATCTTCGAGGGCATCCTGGCGCCCGGCGACACCTTCGAACTGCCCGCGACCGAAGAGCCCGCGACGATGCGCGTGGGGGATTCGGGCGCGCTCTACATGGCGGTGAACGGCGTGCCCTATGGGCCGGTGGGCGCGGCGGGGCAGGTCACATCGAACGTGGCGCTGTCGCCGCAGGACATCACCACGGCCTATGCCGCAGCCGATCCCGCGCAGGAGGAGAAGCTGGCCGAATACGTCGCCGTCGCCGAAGCGTCGCAGCCCGCGCCCGGCGCGCTGCCGGCCGGCGCCGTGCTGCCCGGGACGGAGTGAGGCCTCGCGCCCGGTTGCGGGCGCGGCGGGCTGCCATTAGGTGTCGGGCGACCCCGTTCAGGAGCCGTTTCCATGACGCACAACCCCGTCCGTCCGTGGCGCAACATCGACCGGCGCCCGTCGCGCCGGATCATGGTCGGCAACGTCCCCGTGGGCGGGGGCGCGCCGATCAGCGTGCAGACCATGACCAACACGCTGACGACCGACGTGGCCGGCACCGTCGCGCAGGTGCTGGCGGCGGCCGAGGCGGGGGCGGACATCGTGCGGGTGTCCACGCCCGACGAGGAGTCGACGCGGGCGCTGCGCGAGATCGTGCGGGAAAGCCCGGTGCCGATCGTGGCGGACATCCATTTCCACTATCGCCGCGCCATCGAGGCAGCCGAGGCGGGCGCGGCCTGCCTGCGGATCAACCCCGGCAACATCGGCTCGCCGGAGCGGGTGCGCGAGGTCGTCAAGGCCGCGCGGGACCACGGCTGCTCCATGCGGATCGGGGTGAACGCGGGGTCGCTGGAGCGGCATCTGCTGGAGCAGTACGGCGAGCCCTGCCCGGAGGCGATGGTGCAGTCGGGCCTCGATCATATCAAGCTGCTGCAGGATCTGGACTTCCACGAGTTCAAGATCAGCGTGAAGGCGTCGGACGTGTTCCTGTCAGCCGCCGCCTATCAGGCGCTGGCCGAGGTGACGGATGCGCCGCTGCACTTGGGGATCACCGAGGCGGGCGGGCTGATGACCGGCACCGTCAAGAGCGCGGTGGGACTCGGGTTCCTCCTGTGGATGGGGATCGGCGACACGATCCGGGTGAGCCTGTCGGCGGACCCCGTCGAGGAGGTGAAGGTCGGCTACGAGATCCTGAAGAGCCTGGGGCTGCGGCACCGGGGGGTGCAGATCATCTCGTGCCCGTCCTGCGCGCGGCAGGGCTTCGACGTCATCAGGACGGTCGAGGCGCTGGAGAAGCGGCTGGCGCATATCAAGACGCCGATGTCGCTGTCGATCATCGGCTGCGTGGTGAACGGTCCGGGCGAGGCGCTGATGACCGACGTGGGCTTCACGGGTGGCGGCGCGGGGCACGGGATGGTCTACCTGGCGGGCAAGCAGAGCCACCGCATGGACAACGACCGGATGATCGACCACATCGTCAGCCAGGTCGAGGCCAAGGCGGCGGAGCTGGAGGCCGAGCGGGCCGCCGCGCCGGCGCAGGCCGCGGAGTAGGTCGGGGCCGGAGAGCGCGGTCCCTGTGGCGCGGAAGCGGGCCCGCGGCGTCGGGGTTAGGAGAGGCCGGCGCTCCGGCGGGGGAGGGGTTTTGCCCCTAGCGCAGGCCGACCACCATGGACAGCTTCTGGACGGCGGGGCTCAGCGCCTGGGTCACGAGGGCGCCGCCGAGGGCCACGAGGCCCATGACGACGGCATGGCCGTGCTGGCGCAGCGCATAGGACAGGCCGCCGCGCGAGACGACGGGAAGGCCGTTCTCGACCCAGGCGTCGAGGCCGCCGCGCAGCATGTAGGCGGGGGCCGTGGTCAGGTCCTTGAGCCGGTAGGCGTTGTCCTCGGCCCGGCGGCCGCAACTGCAGTGGAACACGACGGCCGGCACCTCGTCCTGGATCGGGAGGAGCGGGCGGTTCACCGAGGCATGGATCGAGCCGGGGATATGGAGGCGCGAGCGCTCCTCCTCATCCCGGATGTCCACGACGAGCGCACCGTTCGCAAGGAGGCGCATGGCTTCCGGACCGTCGACCGGCGCGAGATACATGGCGGTGTCCCTTTCTGGCGCGACCTACGAGAGTTCCCCCGGCCGCATTCAAAAACAATGTCGTGATGTGTCATTGTTCCTATTCCGTGAGGCTGAATATGGCAAAAACTGTGTCTGGACCGTGGTGTTTTCCGCCGATCGGGCCGAGCTGGATGCGCGGGCCTCCGCTTGCGCCGGCGGACTCGGCGTGGTTCTGCCGATCGGCCGTGCCTCCGGGAGGATTTCCGTCATGACCGATCCCCTGGCCAGCCCGCCGGGACGCCTGCTGACTCTGTCGGTGCTGATGCTGTCGGCGCTGACCATCATGGCGAACGCCACCATCTCGCCGTCGCTGCCCGCGCTGACCGCGCATTATGCCGACGTGCCGGGAATCGGGACGCTGGCGGGGCTGCTGCTCACGCTGCCTTCGGCCGCGATCGTGCTGAGCGCGGGGCTGATGGGGTGGCTCGCCGACCGGATCGACCGGCAGGCGATGCTGCTGACCGTGGGCGGGCTTTATGCGCTGGGGGGCACCTCGGGGCTGTGGGTCGACGGGCTCGGGGCGATGCTGGCCGGGCGGCTCGTGCTGGGGGTCGGGGTCGCGGGGACGATGATCCTGGCCACGACCTGGGCCGCCGACCTGTGGCAGGGTCCGGCGCGCGAGCGCTACCTGGGCCGGCAGGGGGCCGCGATCTCGGTCGGCGGGATCGTGGTGATGCTGCTGGGCGGGCTGCTCGCGTCGCTCCACTGGCGGGGGGCCTTTGCCACCTACCTGCTGGTGGTGCCGGTGACGGCCCTGGCGCTGCGGACGCTGGCGCCGCACGCGCGGGCGCGGCGGGACCGGCCGCGCGCGGTCGGGGGGACGGGGGCGGTCGTGCCCTGGAAGGTCTTCGCCTTCGTGGGGCCGCTGTCGTTCCTGTTCATGACGGTGTTCTACGTCATGCCGACGCGGCTGCCGTTCCTGCTGGGCGAACTGGGCGTCCGGAGCCCGGCGGCGATGGGCGGGATCATGGCGATCATGACCGTGACCTCGATCCCCGGCGCGCTGTCCTACGGCCGCATCCGGCGGCACCTGGGCTTCATGGCGATCTTCGCGCTGGGCTGGGGCGTCATGGCGCTGGGCATGGGGATCGTGGCGCTGGCCGGAAACGCCTGGGTCGCGGCGCTGGGCGTGGCGGTGATGGGGGCGGGCATGGGGCCGTCGATGCCCAACTACACGACCTACTGGATGGCGACCGTGCCGCCCCAGTTGCGGGGCCGCGCCTCGGGGATGCTGACCACCGCCTTCTTCGCGGGTCAGTTCGCCTCGCCGCTGCTGACGGCGCCGCTGGTGGGCCCGCTGGGATTGCAGGGCACCTTCGCGGCGCTGGCCGCCGCCGAGGCCGCGCTGGCGGCGGGGCTCGTGGTGCTGGCGGTGCGCGAGGCGCGGGGGGCGGCGCTGGCCTGAGTCAGCCCGCGCGCTCGTCGGCGACGAGGGCCTGCATCCCGCTCAGCGGCACGTAGCCCCGCACCATCTGGTCGCCCATCACGAAGGTGGGCGTGCCCGAGATGCCGAGCGTCTGGCCGAGCTGGTGGTTGGCGTCGATCACCGCCGTCACCTCGGGCGCCTCCATCCGGTCGAGGATCGGCTGGGGGTCGAGCGCCAGGCCCTCGGCCAGGCGGCGCAGCGCGGATTCGTCCACGTCGGTCTGCATCAGCATCAGCGCGTCGTGAGCGTCCTTGTAGGCGTCGTCGCCGTGGAGCTGGTGGACGGCGATGGCGAAGCGCGAGGCGAGGTCGCTCTGCTCGCCCAGGATGGGGAATTCCTTGAGGATGAAGCGGATGTTGCCGTCGCCGGCCACGAGGTCCTCCACCTCCTGGAAGGCGCGGCGGCAGTAGCCGCAGCGGTAGTCCATGAACTCGACCACGGTGATGTCGCCGTCGGGATTGCCGCCGATCCAGGAATGGCCGTCGTTCACCAGCGCGTCGAGATGCTGCTGGACAAGCGCGCGGTCGGCCTCGACCTGGCGCTCCTGCTCGCGGGTTTCGAGGACGGAGATGGCCTCGGTCAGGACCTCGGGGTTCTGGAGGAGGTATTCGCGGACTTGGGCGCCGAAGGCCTCCTTCTCCTCGGGCGTCATGGCGCCGAGGTCGAGCGCGGCGGCGGGAAGCGCGGCGGCCCCCAGCAGGGCGGCGAAGGCGAGGCGGCGGATCATGGCGGGGCTCCCGGAACAGTCGCGCGATCCCATCACACCGCGGCGCGCTTGGGAAGTGGCGCGGGCGACCTCACGCAGGCTTGAGCCCCAAGGGACCGCTTGACGGGGCGGGGCGGGGCGCGCGAGGTCCGGGGAAACGGGCAGGGAGTCGGGCATGGGATGGCTGGGCCGGGCGGCGCTGGCGCTGGCGGTGATGGCGGGGCCGGCGGCGGCCGAGGCGCCGGCGCGGGTCGAGGCGGAGGGGAGCCGCATCGCCGACCGGGGCTGGAGCGGAGGCATCGAGGTCGAGCTCGCCCTGAGCCGGGCCGTGCCGTGGCGTGTCTTCACGCTGGACGAGCCGCCGCGGCTGGTCGTGGACTTCCGCGGGCTCGACTGGACCGGCGTCGAGGCGGAGGCCTTGCTGGAGGCCGCGAACGCGATCGGGGTGAGCTTCGGCGCGATGCAGGCGGGCTGGTCGCGGCTGGTGGTGGCGCTGGGCGGCCCGGCGGTGGTCGCGGAGGCGGGGATGCAGGTGGACGAGGGCACGGGCGCCGCGCGGCTGCGGCTGCGGCTCGACCCCACGGACGAGGCAAGCTTTGCCGCCCGGTCCGGCGCGCCCGCCGACGAGGGCTGGGCGCCGCCCGCGCCCGAGCCGGCCCCGCCACCCCCCGAGGACCGCTTCGTGGTGGCCATCGACCCCGGCCATGGCGGCATCGACCCCGGCGCCGAGCGCGAGGGGCTGCGCGAGGCGCATCTGATGCTCGCCTTGGGGCAGGAACTGGCCGCGGCGCTGGGGCGGGCGGGGATCGAGGCGGTGCTGACCCGCGAGGCCGACGTCTTCGTGCCCCTGCAGGATCGCGTGACGCTGGCGCGGGCGGGGAGCGCGGACGTGCTGATCTCGCTTCACGCGGACGCGCTGGAGGAGGACAGCGCCTCGGGCGCCTCGGTCTACACGCTGACCGACGAGGCGGTGGGCGAGGCGTCGCGGCGGATGGTGGAGCGGCACGGGAGCGGCGACCTGATCGCGGGGCTGGACCTGACGGGGCAGGACGACGCGGTGGCGACGGCGCTCATGGATCTCGCGCGGCTGGATACGGCGCCGGCCTCGTTGCGGCTGGCCGAGACGCTGGCGCGCGAGCTGGGCCGGGCGGGGGCGCCGGTGAACGGGCACGCGCTGCGGCAGGCGCAGCTTGCCGTGCTGAACGCGGCAGACTTTCCGAGCGTGCTGCTGGAGGCCGGGTTCCTGTCGGACGCGGGCGACCGGGCCCGGCTGTCGCGCCCCGAGGGACGGGCCCCCATCGTCCGGGGGATCGTGGCGGCGCTGCGGGCCTGGTCGGAGGCCGAGGCGCAACGGGCCGGGCTGCTGCGCCGTTAGGTCCGGCGCGCCATCCAGATGGTGCGGCCGCCGCAGGCGGGCTCCTCGGGCCAGAAGCCCAGCTCCTCGAAGCCGTGGGTGTCGAAGAGGCTGCGGTATTCCTGCGGGGACAGGCTCGCGTGGTAGAGGTCGGACTCGCCGATGCGGCCGATGGCCTCGCCGGCCTCGGGGCCTGAGGTGAAGAGGAGCACGCCGCCCGGGGCGAGATGCGCCGCGAAGACCGGGAACATCGCACGCTGGTCGTCGGGCGAGAGATGGAAGAAGCTGTCCCAGGCCAGGACGAAGTCGAAATCCTGGCTGAGCCGCAGCGTCCGCATGTCGGCGTGCAGCGCCACGGCGCGGGGAACAGTGCGGGCGAAGAGCTCGATCATCGGGCGCGAGGCGTCCGCGCCCGTCACCTGCGCGCCGCAGTCGAGAAGATACTGGGCGAGCGGGCGGCCCGCGCCGCAGCCGAGGTCCAGCACACGCTTGCGCCCGCGCGGATGGGGCGCGATGGCCAGCGCCCGGTCGATCCAGGGCCGTTCGGTCAGGCGGCGGTCGCGGGTGGCGGCCCAGGCAGGCCCCTCGCGGTCGTAGATTCCGATGACGTCCTCGGGCTTCATGCCCCTCTCTTTCGCTGGCGGCGGGGGTCGGCCGCCCACGCCTTCGTGAGAAGGCTTCCAGCGCAACGGCGCCGAATGCAAGGGCAGGGCTTTTGACCGGAGCGGGCTTCCCGCCTATAAGGGCCCATTCCTCTGATTGCGCGGACGGGCCCCTTGCTGCGATTCATCATGTCCTTCCTTGGGGGCATCTTCTCGATGCTGACCTTGGGCCTTGCCATGGGCGCCGTCACGCTGGGCGCGGTGCTCTACATTTATGGCCGGGACCTGCCCTCCTACGAGACCTTGGCCCAGTACACGCCGCGCACGATCAGCCGCGTCTACAGCGCCGAGGGGCGCATCGTGGACGAGTTCGCCACCGAGCGGCGGCTGTTCACGCCCTCGGAGGAGATCCCGGACCTCGTGAAGCACGCCTTCGTCGCGGCCGAGGACCAGAACTTCTACCACCATCCGGGCTTCGACGCGCGCGCCATCGGGGCGGCGCTCTGGGAGGCGGTGCAGACGCGCGGGGAAAGCGTGCGGGGGGGCTCGGGCATCACGCAGCAGGTGATGAAGAACTTCCTTCTCGACGGGTCGAGGTCGGTGGAGCGGAAGGTGAAGGAGCTGATCCTGGCCATCCGGGTCGAGCAGGTGCTCGACAAGGAGGACATCCTCGAACTCTACCTCAACGAGATCTTCCTGGGCGAGAACTCCTACGGGGTGACGGCGGCGGCGCTGAGCTACTTCAACAAGCCGCTCTCCGCGCTGTCGCCCGGCGAGGTGGCCTATCTGGCGGCGCTGCCGCAGCGGCCGTCGAACCTGCATCCGGTGCGCAACTACGAGGACGCCGTGGACCGGCGCAACTACGTGCTGCGCCGCATGGCCGAGGACGGGTACATCGACGCGGCCATGCTGGAGCGGGAACGGGCGGCGCCGCTGCTGACCGTGCAGTCGGGGGCCTATCCGAGCTTCCGGTCCTCGCTGCCGCCGCGCGACTACTTCACCGACGAGATCCGGCGCCAGCTTTCGGCCAACTTCGGCGAGGAGGAGTTCTTCACCGGTGGCCTGTCGGTGCGCGCGACCATGGACCCCGACCTGCAGGTGAACGCGGCGCACGCGCTCCAGCGGGCGCTGGAGAACTTCGACCGGGGCCTGGGCAAGTGGCACGGGACGCTGGGGCAGTTGCCGCCCGAGGCGCTGGACGAGGAGGTGGCCTGGCGCGAGGCGCTGGCCGCCTTCGACGCGCCGCGCGACATCACGCTGGACGGGCGCTGGTACCCGGCGGTCGTGCTGGAGATCGGGGACGCCGAGATGCGGCTGGGCATCGAGGGCGAGCACGCCGAGGCGCCGGTCGTGCCGCGCGCGGACATCGACTGGATCCCCGGCAGCTTCGACGACAACTTCGACCGGGGCGACGTGGTGCTGGTGCGCCAGAGGAGCGGCGAGGACGGCGCGTTCGAGCGCTGGACGCTGCGGCAGGTGCCCGAGGTGCAGGGCGCCTTCATGGCCATGGACGTCAACACCGGCCGGGTGCTCGCTCTCCAGGGGGGATTCTCCTACCAGTCCTCGGTCTTCAACCGGGCGACGCAGGCGCGGCGGCAGCCGGGCTCGGCCTTCAAGCCCTTCGTCTATGCGGCGGCGCTGGATTCGGGCTACACGCCGGCCACCATCGTCGTGGACGCCCCCATCGAGATCGACACGCCCGAGGGGCTGTGGGTGCCGCAGAACGCCAGCGGCCAGTTCTATGGGCCGACGCCCCTGCGCACGGGGATCGAGCAGTCGCGGAACCTGATGACCATCCGCCTCGCGCAGGAGGTGGGGATGGAGACGGTCGCCGACTACGCCGAGCGCTTCGGGGTCTACGACGACATGAACCCCTTCCTGTCGAACGCGCTGGGAAGCCAGGAGACGACGCTGTTCCGCATGGTCGCGGCCTATGCGATGTTCGCCAACGGCGGCGAGCGGGTGGAGCCCACGCTGGTGGACCGGGTGCAGGACCGCTTCGGCCACACGATCTACCGCCACGACCAGCGCAACTGCGTGAACTGCGGCGACCTCGGGCTGGCCGAGGGGCAGGCGCCGCTGATCCAGAGCGACCGCAGCCGCATCATGAACGCGGTGACGGCCTACCAGCTCACCTCGATGATGGAAGGCGTGGTGGAGCGGGGCACGGCGGACAAGGCCATCGAGCTGCCCGTGCCCATCGCCGGCAAGACCGGGACCACCAACGAGGCCAAGGACGTGTGGTTCATCGGCTATTCGTCCAACATCGTCGCGGGCTGCTACATCGGCTACGACACGCCGCGCCCGATGGGCGGGGCCTCGGGCGGGGGCGTCTGCGCGCCGGTGTTCCAGGAGTTCATGGAGCCGGTGGTCGAGCGCTTCGGCGGGGGCGAGTTCCCGGTGCCGGGCGACTGCGTGTTCATCAAGATCGACCGCTTCTCGGGCGCGCGGCTGCCGGACGACGCGGCGGGCGAGAACGTGGTGGCGGAATGCTTCCGCGCGGGCGAGGAGCCGCTCTTCGGCGTGACCTTCGATGGCGGCTTCGAGATCGTGGGGGACCTGCCGCTGGTGGAGGAGGTGCAGGCCGCGTCGCGCAACGTCACGACATCCACGGGGGGCACCGCGACCGTGGCGCCCGAGGCGGGCTTCGGGACGCTGTCCTCGGGCGGGCTCTACTGAGCCTGCCTTGCCCGGCTGCGCGGGGTTGGGTATGACCCCGCGGTTAGCCCCGGAGACCTTTCCATGCGCACCGAGACCCAGAACATCGTCGATGCGATCCGCCAGTCGATCGACCTCGTGAGCCGCCGCATGGACCGCGAGACGGCCCGGCACCGGCTGGAGGAGTTCAACGCGCGGGTCGAGGACCCGACGCTGTGGAACGACCCGGAGGCCGCGCAGAAGCTGATGCGCGAGCGGCAGGTGCTGCAGGACAAGCTGTCGGGCGTCGAGGCGATGGAGCGGCAGCTTTCCGACAACGTCGAGCTGATCGAGATGGGCGAGGCCGAGGGCGACGACGAGATCGTGGCCGAGGCCGAGGCCAGCTTGCGCGCGCTGAAGGACGTGGCCGCCGGCAAGGAGCTGGAGGCGCTGCTCGACGGCGAGGCGGACGCCAACGACACGTTCTTGGAGATCAACGCCGGGGCGGGGGGCACGGAATCCTGCGACTGGGCGTCGATGCTCGCGCGGATGTACGTCCGCTGGGCCGAGGCGCATGGCTACAAGGTCGAGCTGCAGTCCGAGACGCCGGGCGAAGAGACGGGCATCAAGTCGGTGGCCTACAAGATCAGCGGCCACAACGCCTATGGCTGGCTCAAGAGCGAGGCGGGCGTTCACCGGCTGGTGCGGATCAGCCCCTTCGGGTCGGGCGACAAGCGGCAGACCTCGTTCGCGAGCGTGTGGGTCTATCCGGTGGTGGACGACGCCATCGAGATCGAGGTGCAGGACAAGGACATCCGCATCGACACCTACCGGTCGTCGGGCGCGGGCGGGCAGCACGTCAACAAGACCGACTCGGCGGTGCGGATCACCCACTTCCCGACAGGCATCGTGGTGACGTCCTCGGAGAAGTCGCAGCACCAGAACCGCGACATCGCCATGAAGGCGCTGAAGTCGCGGCTGTACCAGATGGAGCTGGACAAGCGGAACGCGGCCATCAACGCCGCGCACGAGGCCAAGGGCGACGCGGGCTGGGGCAACCAGATCCGGTCCTACGTGCTGCAGCCCTACCAGATGGTGAAGGACCTGCGGACGGGCTTCGAGACTTCGGACACGCAGGGGGTGCTGGACGGCGACCTCGACGGGTTCATGGCGGCCACGCTGGCGCAGGACGTGGCCGGCAAGAGCCGGGCCGAGGCGCTCGCGGAAGATTGACGACGGCCGGACGACGCCTAGCTGCTCCTTGAACATCAAGGAGTTCGACATGAAACTTCGTCTCTCTCTCGTGCTGGGCGCCGGCGTGGTGATGCTGGCCGCGTGCCAGCCGCCGCCGCCCGCGACCACCGTGACCGTCGATCCGGTGAGCGGCGACGCCGCCTCGGTCACCACCACCCCCGGCTCGCCGCCCGTGGCGCTCGTGCCGGGCGCGACGGGCACCGCCGCCGTGGTCGCCGGCGGGTCCTGACCGCGCAGCCCGATCACGCGGGACGTGGCGTAAGCTGTTGTCGGCAAAGCGCCCGCGCGATTGACGCCTTCGTGAAGTGGCCTACCTGACCCAAGGTAATCCAAGGAGGCACTATATGATTTCGAAGCCACTGGCCCTCGCGGCCGCCGCGCTGCTCTTCGTCGCCGCCTGCGAGGAAGGGGCCGTCCTCGGGTCGGGGACCAACACGGGCATCGGCGCGACCGATGTCGATTCGGTCGCCACGACTCCGGACGGCGTGGTCGCGGACGCGGTCAGCGCTCCCGGCGACGCGGGCGAGTGCCAGGAACTGGCGCTGCGCATCGAGGACTCGGAACAGACCGAGGTCGCCCGCCAGGCGGCCATCGAGGAACGGCAGCGGCTGGGCTGCGCCTGATCGACCTGAACGACGCGCGCCGCCGGAGCCCATCGGCTTCGGCGGCGCTGTCATGTCCGGGGATCGGCAGAAAACTCTTTGCCGGTGCCGCTGTCCGCGCGAAGCTTCCCATCAGAAAGGGAGGAGCGCATGGACATCGACTACATTCCAGCCCGCAGCGAGTCCGCGCTGCCCGCGGCCTCGCCCCTGCCGGAGGTGGCACGGGTGACGCTGGCCGATCTGGGCGCGGCGCTGTGTGCAGGGGTCGCGGATTTCCGCGCCGCGCCGCGCTTCGGGCTGTTCTTCAGCGCCGTCTATGTGGTGGGCGGGTTCCTGATGGTCTGGCTGGGGGCGGGCACGGTGGTCTGGGTGCTGGCGACCTCGCTCGGGTTCCCGCTGCTGGCGCCTTTCGCGGCGGCGGGACTCTACGAGGTGAGCCGTCGGCTGGAGCGGGGAATGTCTCTGGACTGGGCGGGCGTGCTGGGCGTGGTCTGGGCCGAGCGCAACCGGCAACTGCCCTGGGCGGGCGCCATCATCGTGATCTACTTCCTGTTCTGGACCTTCCTGGCCCACATGATCTTCGCGCTGTTCATGGGGCTGTCGACGCTGACGAACATCAGCTCGTCCTGGGAGGCGCTGCTGTCGCGCGAGGGGATGGCGATGATCGCCGTGCAGTTCGGGGTGGGGGGCGTGCTGGCCTTCGTCCTCTACGCGCTGACCGTGGTGAGCCTGCCGCTGCTGCTCGACAAGGAGGTGGACTTCGTGAGCGCCATGCTCCTGAGCCTTGCCGTCGTGATGCGGAACGGGCCCGTCATGCTGGCCTGGGCCCTGCTGATCGCGGCGGCGACGCTGGTCGCGCTGGTGCCGTGGTTCCTGGGGCTGATCGTGGTGCTGCCGGTGCTCGGGCACGCGACGTGGCACCTTTATCGCCGCGCGCTGCGCGAGGCCTGAAAATGGCGACGGGCGCCGCGAGGAGAGCGCGGCGCCCGTCCGTTGTTCCGTCCGAGCCGCGCTTACTGCGCGTCGCTGGGCATCGTGGGCTTGGGCAGGACCTTGGTCGCGGCGTTCAGGGGGTCGTCCTGACGCTGGACCGAGCCCTCGAAATGGGCGCCCGATTCGATGGCGATGGTCTTGTGGATGATGTCCCCCTCGACCCGGGCGGTGGAGGTGAGGCGCACCTTGAGGCCACGCACCCGGCCGATGATGCGGCCGTTGATGACCACGTCGTCGGCCACGAGCTCGCCCTTGACGGTCGCGCCTTCGCCCACGGTGAGCAGGTGGGCGCGGATGTCGCCTTCGACCTGGCCCTCGATCTGGACGTCGCCGGTGGTCTTGATGTTGCCCTTGATGTGCAGGTCCGCCGACAGGATCGACGCCGGGGGCTTGGCCTTCGGAGCCTGGGGCCGATAGTCCGCCGCCTGACCCACGGCCGTTCCCGTGGACGGTGCCGCCGCGGGCTGCGGCTGGGCAGCGCCGGGACCCGGCTCGTTGATCTTGGACTTAGAGAACATCGTTGCCTGCTCCGATGTAGATCATGGGGTTGATGGGCGCGCCATCTTCCCGGATCTCGTAATGGAGATGGGGTCCGGTGGAGCGTCCGGAGTTGCCCATATCACCGATCCTGTCGCCGCGCGAGACCCTTTGCCCCACCTCGACCCGGATGGCGTTCAGGTGGCCGTAGCGCGTCTCGATGCCGAAGTCGTGCTGGATCTTGATGAGCCGGCCGTAGCCCGAGGCCCAGCCGGCGAAGGTCACGACGCCGTCGGCGGTCGTGAGGACGGGGGTGCCGATGGGGCCCGCGAGGTCCACGCCTTCGTGCATCCGGCCCCAGCGCGGCCCGAAGCCCGAGGTCCAGCGGAACGAGTCCACGACCGGCACGGTGAGCGGCACGCGCTGCGTGGCGATGCGGTACAGGTTGATGCGGTCGAGCTGGTCGAGGATTTGATTCGCCCGCAGCGTGCCGTCGTCGTGGGCGGCGTCGCCCATGGTCGACATCTGGATGGGGGTGAGCGGGCCGCCCTGGCCCGCGTAGCCCTCGCGCACGCCCTCGATCAGCTCGTCGGGGTCGAGGCCCGCGGCGCGGAACATGTTGTCGAGCGGCTCCACAGAGATCTGGAGCGCGTCCTCGAGCTGCTGGAAGATCTCGTCGTTGCGCTCTTCGTTGAGCCGCATCTCCAGGTCGAGGTCGCCGGCGAGGCGGGTGGCCTCCTGCGCCTCGCCGAAGAGGTTGTCGCGCTCGGCCGCGGTGTCGGCCAGGGCCTGGGTCACGAAATCGATGGTGCGCGCCAGCTCGGCGGGGTCGATGCCGGGGAGGTCCTCTTCGTCGAGAAGGGCGGCCAGCTCGGTCTGGGCGGCGTCGCGGTCCTCCATGGTCCGGCGGAGGGTGGCGTGGACGACCTCGAGCCCGGTCTCCAGCTCGAGCCGGGCCTCCTCGGAGTCGAGAAGCTCGGACTGCATGGCCGAGATCTGCTGGAGCGCGGCGGCAAAGCGCTCCTGCGCGGCCGAGGCTTCGGCGGCGCGCTGGTCGCGCTCGGCCGAGAGGGCGTTCAGGCGATCCTCGTAGATCGTGCGGTCGCGCTGGGCCTGGTCGCGGTAGTTGCCCGCGCCGATCGTGTCCATGAGCAGGATCGAGGTGGCCACCACCGTCCAGGCGACGGTCGCGCCCGCCCCGGTCCAGGCGAGGAGCTGGGTCTCGGGCGTGAGGCGGACGTAGCGGGTGCCTTCGTCGGACTTGAGGAAGAGCCGGCGCTCGGGGAACTGCCGCTCGAGGGCCGCGTGCGCGCGCTGCATCAGTGAGGTCAAGGTTTCGCCCCGTCTTGCCGGGCCTTTGCGGCCCACTGTCCCAGGCCAAGCGCTAGCGAGGGGTCCCCCGGGCCGCAACCGCCCAAGAGCGAAGCGAACGGCCGCAGGGCGCCCCGGCGGCCGTAATGGGCGAGAATTTGCCGAGAAAATACGGCCTAAAGATGTCTTTCCGCCTAATTGTGTCCGTATTGTGGCGAATGACCGGATGATCTTGACGCCGAAAGGGCGGCGCGACGATCCGACTCAGGCTGTGGCCGCGAGGCCCTCCACGGCCTTGGCGACGGCTTCGGCGTGGCCCTTCACGCGGGACACCTTCCAGGTCTGGGCCACCTTTCCGTCCGCGTCGATCAGGACCGTGGTGCGGATGAGGCCGGTGTAGGTCTTGCCGTACATCGACTTCTCGCCCCAGGCGCCATAGGCGCGGATGACCTCGCCGGATTCGTCCGCGAGGAGGGGGATGCCGAGGCCCGCCTTGGCCACGAACCTGTCCTTGGCGGCGACGCCGCCGCCCGAGACGCCGAAGACGGCGGCGCCCGCCGATTCGAGGCGGGGAGCGAGGGCGGTGAAGTCCTGCGCTTCGGTGGTGCAGCCCGGCGTGTCGTCGGCGGGGTAGAAGAACAGCACCACGGCGCGACCGCGCAGCGCGGAAAGTGTGACGGTGCCGCCGCCGTCGCGGGGCAGGGTGAAGTCGGGGGCGTCCTGGCCGATCTGAAGGGTCATGCCGGTCTTCTCGCGCAGCCGTGACCCTTGGGAAAGGGTTTGTAGAACGTCGCGGCTTCCGTTCGCGAGGCCGTGGCGCGATGATGACACCCGATGCGCGACCGGACGGCCCCCAGCCCTTCCCCCACGCACGCGACCGCGGCGGGGCGCCCGGACGCGGCCCCCGTGCCATTGCGGCGGCGGCTCTGGCGGGACCTGTGGCCCGTGCGGCTGCGGGGCGCGCGCTGGGCGGGGCGGCTTTTGCGGGTCGGGGTTCTGCTGCCGCTGGCGTTCCTTGCGATCGCGCCCTTCCTGCTGATCGGGCAGGAGGTCACGGCGCCCGGCTGGATCCGCGAGCGCGTGGAGGCCTCGGCCGCCGACGCGCTGGGCGGGGGGCGGCTGCGATTCTCGGCCATCACCGTGCGGGTGCCGGGCGACCTGCACCCGGAGGTAAGGCTGCTGGGCGTGACGCTGGCGGACCGGAGCGGGCAGGTGCTGGCGCGCGTGCCGGAGGTGACGGCGCAGGTTTCGCCCCGCGGGCTGCTGTTCGAGCATCGCCTGCTGGTGCAGGAGGTCGCGCTGGGCGGGGCGGAGCTGACGCTGCGCCGCGACGAGGAGGGGCGGGTGGACCTCGCCTTCGGCGCGGGCGGGGGACCGCAGGTGCCGGTGGGGCGGGCCGAGGGGCTCGCCTCGCTGCCCGACCAGTTCGAGCGGCTCTTCGAGCGCCCGGCGCTGGAGGCGCTGCGGAGGGTGCGGGTGGGCGGCCTCGTCGTCAACTACGAGGACGCGCGGGCGGGGCGGGCCTGGACTCTGGACGGGGGGGAGCTGACGCTCGACCTGTCGGGGGGCATGACCCGGCTGCGGGGCGAGGTGTCGCTCCTGTCGGGGCGGTCCTACGTGTCGCGGGCGCGGCTCGACTACGAGAGCCCGCGGGGCAGCCGCGCGGCGCGGATCGGGGCGACGATCACCGACGTGGCCGCCGCCGACGTGGCGAGCCAGAGCCCGGCGCTGACCTGGCTGCGGGTGGTGGACGCGCCGATCTCGATGGCGGTGCGAGTGGAGCTGGACGAGGGCGGCGCGCTGGGGCCCACCAACGTCGCGCTGAAGATGGCGCGAGGGGAGCTGCGCCCCAACGCCGCGACGCGCGTCCCCTTCGACGTGGCGCGGGCCTACCTGAGCTACGATCCCGCCGCGCAGGCCGTCGAGTTCGACCGCGTGGAGGTCCGCAGCGACTGGGGCAGCGTGCTGGGCGAGGGGCAGGCCTGGCTGCGCGAGATCGAGGCGGGGCTGCCGCGCGCGCTGCTGGGGCAGTTCCGGCTGAGCGAGATCGTGGCGGCGCCGCCGGGACTTTACGCCGAGCCAGTGCGGCTTCCGCAGGCCGAGGCGCAGTTCCGTCTGCGGCTCGATCCCTTCACGGTGGACGTGGCCGAGGCGAGCCTGGGGCTGCCGGGCGGGGAGGAGGGCCGCGTCGCCCTGGGCGGGCGGGTCGAGGCGTCGCCGGACGGCTGGCACGTCGCGCTGGACGCGGGCTTGGCCCAGGTGACGCGGGACGGGGTCCTGGCGCTGTGGCCCGAGCGGCTGCGGCCGGGGCTGCGGGACTGGCTGGACGCGAACCTGACGGCGGGCCGGCTGCGCGACGTGGCGGCTGCGCTGCGGATCGCGCCGGGCGTGGCGCCGGAGGTGGCTCTGACGGCGGGCTTCGAGGGGCTGGCGGTGCGGCCCCTGCCCACGGAGCCGCCGATCACCGGTGGCGCGGGCGCGATGCAGTGGCAGGACGGAACCTTCGCCGTCACGCTGGACCGCGGTCGGGTCGCGGCGCCCGAAGGCGGGATGGTGGAGATGGGGGGCACGAGCTTCGTCATCCATCCTGGCGACTCGGCGCGCGCGCCCGCGACGGTGCATCTGGACGCCGAGGGGCCGGTGACGGCGGCGCTGTCGCTGCTCGACCAGCCGCCCTGGCGCTTCCTGTCGGGCGCGGAGCTGCCCGTCGACCTGGCCGAGGGGCGGGCCGAGGTCGGGGGGACAGTGGACCTGTTCCTGGGGCCCATGCAGCCGGATGAGCTGCGGTACGACATCGCGGCGGTCCTGAGCGACGTGCGGACCGAGGTGCTGGTGCCGGGGAAGGTGCTGACCGCCGAATCGCTGGCCGTAGCGGTCACGCCGGACGGGATCGACATCGGCGGCGACATGCGCCTGGGCTCGGTCCCTCTGCGGGGCGGCTGGCGGCAGGGATTTTCGCCCGAGGAGCAGGGGCGGTCGCGCGTGACGGCCCAGGTCGGGATCACGCCGAAGGCCCTGGAGGAGCTGGGCGTCCTGCTGCCGTCCGGCAGCGTCGCGGGCGAGGGGACGGGGGAGCTGGTCGTGGACCTCGCGCGCGGGGAGGCGGCGCGCTACAGCCTGCGGTCGGACCTCCGGGGGCTCGGGCTGTCGGTATCCGAGCTGGGCTGGTCCAAGGGGCGGGACGCGGGCGGCGCGCTGCGGGTCGCGGGGCGGCTGGGCAGCCCCGCGACTGTGGAGCGGCTGTCGCTGAGCGCGCCGGGGCTTTCGGCCGAAGGCAGCGTGCGGCTGACGCCCGAAGGCGGCTTCGACCGGCTGCGGCTGTCGAGCCTGACCGTCGGCGACTGGCTGGAGGTGCCGCTGACCCTGTCCGCGCGGGCGGGGCACGACACGCCGGCCGTCGAGGTCACGGGCGGGCGGCTCGACCTGTCCCGCGCGACCTTTGGCAAGGGGGCGGAGGGCGGCGAGGGCGGGCCGATCACGGCGAACCTCGACCGGGTGCAGGTGACCGAATCGGTGGCGCTCACGGGCTTCGCGGGCGAGTTCGGGACCGAGAACGGGCTGGAGGGCGTGTTCTCCGGGCAGGTGAACGGCGGACCCACGGTGACGGGGCGCGTGGCGCCGCAGGGCGACCGGGTGGCCGCGCGCATCCGGGGCGCGGACGCGGGGGCGGTGATGACGGCCGCGAACCTGTTCACCCGCGCGGAAGGGGGGGCGCTCGACCTGCTGCTGCTGCCCGAGGGGGACGAGAGCTACACGGGCGAACTGTGGATCACGGGCCTCCGGGTCGTCGAGGCGCCGGTGCTGGCGTCGCTCCTGAACGCCGCCTCGGGGATCGGGCTCCTTCAGCAGCTCAGCGGGCAGGGGATCGTCTTCGACGAGGTGGCGGCCGACTTCCGCATCGACCCGACGCTGGTCATCGTCGAGCGGGCCAGCGCGCAGGGCGCCGGGCTGGGGCTGTCGGCGAGCGGCGCCTTCGACACCGAGGCCTGGTGGATGGACTTGGAGGGGGTGCTGTCGCCCTTCTACCTCGTCAACGGGATCGGCTCGATCCTGACGCGGCCGGGCGAGGGGCTGCTGGGGGCGAACTTCACCCTGAAGGGAAGCCCGGACGCGCCAACGCTGGGCGTCAACCCGCTGTCGCTGCTGGCGCCGGGGGGCCTGCGCGAGCTGTTCCGGCGGCGGCCCTGAACGGCGGGCGGGGCGTTGCTCCGCCGCGCGGGGCGGGGTAGCCAATCGGCCATGAAACTCTCGGATTTCGACTTCGACCTGCCCGACGGGCTGATCGCCACCCGGCCCGCGCGGCCACGCTCCTCGGCCCGCCTGCTGGTGGCGGGGCCGGAGGCGATCGACGACCTGCATGTGTTCGACCTGCCGGAGGTGCTGCGGCCCGGCGACCGGCTGGTGCTGAACGACACCCGGGTGATCCCGGCGCGGCTCCAGGGCCATCGACGGCGGGGCGAGGCCGAGGCGCGGATCGAGGCCACGCTGCTGACCGACCGGGGCGAGGGGCTCTGGGCGGCGCTGCTCAAGCCGCTGCGCAAGGTGAAGGAGGGCGAGGTCATCGACTTCGGCGGCGGGCTGTCCGCAACCTTCGAGGGCAGCGAGGAAGGGCAGGGACTGTTGCGCTTCGCGCTGTCGCCCGACGCCTTCTCCGAGGCGCTGGCCCAGGCGGGGCGGATGCCGCTGCCCCCCTACATCGAGGCGCTGCGGTTCCCGGACGCGCAGGACCGCGAGGACTACCAGACCGTCTGGGCGCGGCGCGAGGGGGCGGTCGCGGCGCCCACCGCCTCGCTGCATTTCGACGAGCCGCTGCTGGCCCGCCTGCGCGAGAAGGGCGTGGAGTTCACGCATGTCACGCTGCACGTGGGCGCGGGGACCTTCCTGCCGGTCAAGGTGGACGACATCCGCGAGCACCGGATGCACGCCGAATGGGGCGAGGTGACGGAGGAGGCCGCCGCCGGGATCTCGGCGACGCGGGCCGCGGGCGGGCGGGTGATCCCGGTGGGGACCACGGCCCTGCGGCTGATCGAGACGGCGGCGCGCGAGGGCGCGATCCGACCCTGGCGGGGCGACACCGACATCTTCATCACGCCGGGCTTTCCGTTCCGCGTGGCGGACGGGCTGATGACCAACTTCCACCTGCCCAAGAGCACGCTGATGATGCTCGTGTCGGCCTTCCTGGGGGTGGAGCGCATCCGGCAGGTCTATGCCCATGCCATCGCGGCGCGGTATCGCTTCTTCTCCTACGGAGACGCGTCGCTTCTGCTGCCCGAAGGGCGCTGACGGCCCGGTCGGGTCGCGCGCGGACGATTCATCCACCCTGGCCATGCTAGGGTCGCGGCCGGGGCGACACTCCGGCACGAGGGAACGGGAAGGGCAACCATGCTGCAAGTCCTCGGAAGCGCCTGGGCGCTCCTGCTCGGGATGTATCTTCTCATGATCGGCAACGGGCTCCAGGGCACGCTGCTGGGCCTGCGGGGCGAGATCGAGGCCTTCAGCACGCTCGAGATCTCGGTCGTGATGTCGGCCTATTTCGTGGGGTTCCTGTTCGCCTCCCGCCTCGCGCCGCTGCTGATCCGGCGGGTGGGTCATGTGCGGGTCTTCTCGGCGCTGGGCTCGGGCATCTCGGCGATCCTGATCCTGTACCCGGTCCTCCCCGAGCCCTGGGTCTGGGCGCTGGCGCGGGTGGCGATCGGGTTCTGCTACTGCGGGGTCTACATCACCGCCGAATCTTGGCTGAACGACGCCGCCAGCAACGCGAACCGGGGCAAGGCGCTGTCGCTCTACATGGCCGTGCAGATGGGCGGCATCGTCACGGCGCAGTGGCTCATCTCGCTCAACGACGTGTCCGGCTTCGTGGTCTTCATCATCCCGTCGATCCTGGTGTCGCTGAGCTTCGCGCCGGCGCTGCTGTCGGCCACCCAGACGACGCCCCAGTTCGCGGCCACCAAGGCGCTGCGGATGCGGCGGCTGCTGGAGGCGTCGCCCCTGGCCTGCGCGGGCATGTTCCTGCTGGGATCGGTCTTCGCGGCGCAGTTCGGGATGTCCGCGGTCTACGGCACCCGCGCCGGGCTGTCCGAGGCGCAGATCACGCTGATGGTGTCGCTGACCTATGTCGCCGCGCTGGTGGCGCAGTATCCGATCGGCTGGCTGTCGGACCGGATGGACCGGCGCGTGCTGATCCTGGGGCTGTCGGCGCTGGGCGGGGGGATCGCCCTGGCGGCGCTGCTCGTGCCGGGGCAGCTCTGGCTGATCCTCGTGGCGGCGGCGGTGGTGGGGGGAACTTCCAACCCGCTCTATGCGCTTCTGATCGCCTATGCCAACGACTACCTAGAGCGCGAGGAGATGGCGGCAGCCTCGGGAGGCCTCTTGTTCATCAACGGGCTCGGCGCCGTCGCCGGGCCGCTCATCGTCGGGCAGGTGATGGAGGCCGCGGGGGCGCAGGGGTTCTGGGCGATCATCGCGACGGTGATGCTGATGCTGGCGGCCTACGCCGCCTGGCGGATGCGGGCCGCGCCCGACAAGCCCATCGTGGATGGCAAGACCGCCTACGCCCCGATCCCTGCCGCCGCCAGCCCCGTCGCCGCCAGCAGCGAAAGGACACCCGCATGACCGTGACGCCCAAGGACGTTCTCGATTTCTGGATCGGGGAGGTCGGCGAGAAGGACTGGTACGCCGTCGACCACGAGCTGGACCAGCGCATCCGCGACCGCTTCCTGCCCGCCTGGGAGACGGCGATGGAGGGGCGGCTGGGGCTCTGGCTCACCGATCCGCGGGACGCGCTGGCCTATCTGGTCCTGCTCGACCAGTTCCCGCGCAACATGTTCCGGGGCGACCCGCGCAGCTTCGCCTCGGACCCGCACGCGCGGGCGGCGACCAAGACCTGCATCGCGCGGGACTGGGACCTGCGGGTGCCCGAGCCCGAGCGGCAGTTCTTCTACCTGCCGCTCATGCACAGCGAGAACCTGGTGGACCAGGACCGCTGCGTGCGGCTGTTCAAGGCGCGGATGCCCGAAACGGGGGCCGACAACCTGCTCCACGCCGTCGCCCACCGTGAGCAGATCCGCCGCTTCGGCCGGTTCCCGATGCGCAACGAGGTTCTGCGCCGCGCCAGCACGCCCGAGGAGCAGGAATTCCTGGCCCAGGGCGGCTACCGGGCGCTGGTCGAGGGCCTGAGGCCCAAGGCCGCCTGACGCCCGGTCTGGCGGCGGTGCCCGGCTTGCTCTAGGAGTCTCCCCTGACCTTTGACTGGGGAGACGATGCTCATGGCCAGCCGGACCTTCGACGTGATCGTGATCGGGGCGGGCCCCGGCGGCTACGTGGCCGCGATCCGGGCCGCGCAACTGGGCAAGAAGGTGGTCATCGTCGAAAGGGAGCACCTGGGCGGCATCTGCCTGAACTGGGGCTGCATCCCGACCAAGGCGCTGCTGCGGTCGGCCGAGGTGTTCCACCTGTTCCACCGCGCCAAGGACTTCGGCCTGTCGGTCGAGAAGCCCAGCTTCGACTTCGACGCCGTCATCAAGCGGTCGCGCGGCGTGGCCAAGCAGCTTTCGTCGGGCATCGGCCACCTGATGAAGAAGAACAAGATCGAGGTCGTGATGGGGGCCGCCCGGCTGGCCGGCAAGGGCAAGGTCGCGGTCACGACCGCCAAGGGGGCCGAGGAGCTGGAGGCCCCGGCCATCGTTCTGGCCACCGGCGCGCGGGCCCGCAGCCTGCCGGGGATGGAGCCCGACGGGGACCTGATCTGGAACTACAAGCACGCGCTCCAGCCGCCGCGGATGCCCAAGGACCTGCTGGTGATCGGCTCGGGCGCCATCGGGATCGAGTTCGCCAGCTTCTTCAACACCATGGGCGCCAAGGTGACCGTGGTCGAGGTGGCCGACCGCATCCTGCCCATCGAGGACGCCGAGGTGTCGGCCTTCGCGAAGAAGCAGTTCGTCAAGCAGGGCATGACCATCGTCGAGGGTGCCAAGGTCTCGCTGACGAAGGGGCAGGGCAAGGTCACCGCGAAGATCGAGGCCGGCGGCAAGGCCGAGGAGAAGGTCTTCGACACCGTGATCTCGGCCGTGGGCATCGTCGGCAACGTCGAGGACCTGGGGCTGGAGGAGGCGGGCGTGAAGGTCGAGCGGACCCACGTCGTCACCGACGAGTTCTGCCGCACGGGCGTCGAGGGGCTTTATGCCATCGGCGACGTGGCCGGGGCGCCGTGGCTCGCGCACAAGGCCTCGCACGAGGGCGTCATGGTGGCCGAGATGATCGCGGGGCAGCATGTCCATCCGATCAAGCCCGGCGCCATCGCGGGCTGCACCTACTGCCATCCGCAGGTGGCGTCGGTGGGCTTCACCGAGGCGCGGGCGAAGGAGATGGGCTTCGAGGTCAAGGTCGGCCGCTTCCCCTTCATCGGCAACGGCAAGGCCATCGCGCTGGGCGAGCCCGAGGGCTTCGTGAAGACGGTGTTCGACGCCAAGACCGGCGAGCTTCTGGGCGCGCACATGGTGGGCGCCGAGGTCACGGAGCTGATCCAGGGCTACATCGTCGGCCGCACGCTGGAGACGACCGAGGCCGAACTGATGGAGACGGTGTTCCCGCACCCGACGCTGTCGGAAATGATGCACGAGGCGGTCCTTGACGCCTACGGGCGCGCGCTCCACTTCTGATCTTGTAGAACGTAACGGGAACATCCATAGTCCGATCCAGAGCCTTCGAGGGGCATTAGCGGGTCGGACTTGAAATGGCGCGGCGGGTGGTCAAACTGACTCCTGTGGGCGCCGAACCTTCGTCGCCCGGCGGCGGAGGTTCGGACATGCTCGAGGAGCGGGTGCAGCGGCTGGAACTTGACCTCGCCGAGGTCAAGGCCGACCTCAAGGCGATCCGCGCCGACATCCACTCGTCGAAGGCCGACCTGTCCTACCTGCGCGGCCGGGCCGAGCAGATGCCGACGACGCTCCAGCTCATCGGCTTCGCCGTGGCCGTCTTCGTGGCGGCGGGCGTTCTCCAGATCTTCCAGTAGGCCCGGCGCGGGGCTTGCCCTTGCGCGGCGGACGCGGGACGCTGGCCGCGTGTGAACCGAGGGGTGGACGCTTGGGCCGGATACTTGTGACGGGAAGCCACGGGCTGGTGGGGCGCGAACTGGTCGCGGCGCTGGAGGCGCAGGGGCACGAGGTCGTGCCCTTCGACCGGCGCCATGACGGGTCCGACCTGCGGGACGTCGAGTCGGTCGCTCGCGCGCTGCAGGGCTGCGAGGGGGTGTTCCATCTGGCCGCCGTGTCGCGGGTGGCCTGGGGCGAGGAGGACTCGGCGCTCTGCCATGCGATCAACGTGGACGGGACGGCGGTGCTGCTGCGCGCGGCGCTGGACCGGTCCGAGGCGCCCTGGGTGGTCTTCGCGAGCTCCCGCGAGGTTTATGGCAACCCGCCGGAGGTCCCCGTCCGCGAGGACATGCCCCGCGCGCCCGTGAACGCCTATGGCCGGTCCAAGCGCGACGGAGAGCTGCTGTTCGAGGAGGCCATGGCAAAGGGCCTGCGGGCCGCGCTGGTGCGGCTGTCGAACGTCTACGGGACCGAGCATGACCATCCGAGCCGGGCGGTGCCGTCGCTTCTGTGGCGGGCGATGCAGGACGAGGACCTCTTGCTGACGGGCTCTGACGTCTTCTTCGACTTCGTGCATGTGGAAGACTGCGTGAAGGGGCTGCTGCGCGCGGCGCAGGCTCTGCGCGAGGGTCGGTCGCTGCCGCCGCTGCACTTGGTCACGGGGGTGCCGACCTCGCTGCTGGAGCTGGCGCAGGCGGCGGTGCGCGTGACAGGCTCGGGGTCGCGGATCGTGGTGCAGCCGGCGCGGAGCTTCGACGTGGAGGGCTTCTGCGGCAACCCCGCGCAGGCCGAGGCGGTGCTGGGCTTTCGTCCGCGCATCGGGCTGGAGGAGGGGCTGGGGCGCCTGCGCGACCGGCTTGCGGCGCGGGGCCGGGGGCCCGACGCCTTCAGCCTGTCCGAGCTGACCTGAGGCGGGGAAGGGTCGCTGGGCCGCGCGGGGCGGCCGGCGCCGCCGCCAGGAGCGCCGCGAGTATCGGCAGGAGGAGCGCGACGCGGGCGTGGTAGCGCGGCGCGGGCTCGGAGATGCCGGCGCAGACCAGGGCGTTGACCACGATCCCGAGCCCCACCAGCCCGGCGAAGAGCCAGAGGTCGCGCCGTCCGTTGCGCCACAGGAGGGCGAGGATCGCGAGGAGGGAGAGCGCGTAGACGGCGTTGTGCGCGACGTCGAGGGCGCGGCGGGCCTCGGGCCCCAGGCGCTCCAGGCGCCCGTCCTCGAGGCTCGCGGCGACCGGGCCGTAGGCGTCTCGAAGCCAGCCGGCCTGACCCTCGGGGTGCAGCGTCATGCCGGCGCTGGTCATGAGGAGCTGCGTGCCCACGTTGGCCGCGACGGCCCGCGCCACGCCCCAGGGGTCCCAGCGCAGCACGTCCACGGCGAAGCGCACCTGCTCGCGCGCGATCCTGTCCTGCACCGGCTGGGGGAGGCGCTGGAGGGAGCCCACCCATTCGTTCTGGGCGAAGATGATGTTGGGCGCGTCGAGGCGCTTGGGGTCGTCCGAGGTCTGGAGCACGGCGTAAAGCTCGCAGGAGGGCCGCGACGGGGCGTCGGGCCCGCAGGTCTCGGCCAGGTAGGCGAGGCCCGGCCCGTCGTCGATGAGCCGGGCGGTCAGGAAGGGAAGGTAGACCACGCTCTTGTTCTCGAACCGCTCGACGAGGTTGGAGAAGATCAGACGTTCGCCGAGGCCCGCCACCGCGAGGAGACCGGCGAAGGCCAGCGCCGTCTTGGCCCGGTGGCCGGCGAGGAGGGGACTGGCCAAGAGGCAGAAGGGCAGGAGGCCCACCATCAGGAGGAGGTGGGAGGGATGCGCCAGGATCGCGGCCAGCGCGAGGAACGCGGCCAGAGCCAGCGCGCCCCAGCCCATGGCGGGGCCCCAGACGCAGACCGTGGCCACCGTCAGGATCAGCACCGGCGCGAGGATGTCGGGCATCAGGTAGGCGACGTAGAAGGGCAGCGCCCCCAATGCGCCCGCAAGGAGCGCGAGCCCCGTCGCACGAAGGCCCGCGCCGGGCGCCACGTGCCGTGCCGCGAGCGCCGTCGCGGCGGCGATGACGGCGAGGTTCGCGATCACCACCGCTTCGAGCGAGAGGACACGGTCGAGCAGCGCCATGACCGCGGAATAGGCGGCCGAGCGGCTGCCGACGACGGTGGTGTCGGGTTCCGCGGCGGGCGGCGCGGGCGATGGGGCCTCGGAGGCGGGTGGGGCGGCCTCGGCGGGCGGCAGGGCCTCGGCGAGGCCCAGCATGGCCTGGCCCTGGTCGATGTAGCCGACCGTGTCGAAGTAGAAGAGCGGCGCCCCGTTCGCGAAAAGGACGGACAGGCAGGCCAGGAGGCCGAGCGCGAGCAGGGCGGAATGTCGGAGCATGGAACCTTCGGGTGGCAGGAGGCCGTTCGCCATGATCGGGGTTGAGCCCTCCGAGTCAATTCGCGGGTGCGGCACGAGGCGGGATGCCGCCCCGTCCGGGACGTGGGCGGGTTGCCAAGCGGCGCGCGGCCCGTCTTGATGGCGCGGCCCCTCGGGAGGTCCCGCTCGCCATGACGCGCGTCCATGTCACCGTTCCGGCCTACAACGCCGCCTGGTCGATCGGCGACACGCTGCGCTCGATCCGGGCCCAGTCCCTGACGGACTATCGCGTGACGGTCGTCGATGACGGCTCGACCGAGGAGATGGGCCCCGTGATTGCGCCGCTGATCGCGGACGACGAACGGTTCCGGGTCATCCGGCAGGCCAACGGCGGTCTGGCGGCGGCGCGGAACCGGGGGCTGGCCGAGGCGACGGCGCCCTACGCGGCCTTCGTCGATTCGGACGACCTCTGGCATCCCGATTTCCTCGCCCGGCTGGTGGAGGCTCTGGAAGCCCGGCGCGACGCGCCCTTCGCCTACTGCCATTCGCTGCGGGTGGACGAGGCGAACCGGCTGATTCCCGGCGCGCGCTGGTCCTATGTGCCGCGCCACGACCTTCGGGGGCTGCTGACGCTGAACACGGTGGGATCGGGCAGCGCGGCCGTCTACCGGACCGAAGCGATCCGGGCGGCCGGGGGCTACGACACCTCGCTGCGCGAGCGGGGGGCCGAGGGCGCGGAGGACTGGAAGCTGAATCTGCGGCTGGCGGCGCGGGCCTCGCCCGTGCTGGTGCCGGAGTACCTGGCCGCCTATCGGCTGGTCGCGCGCAGCATGTCGCAGGGCCACCCGGCGCGGCAGCTTCGCGCCGGTCGCACGGTGCTGGAGGACCTGGCCCGCGAGATCGATCTGCCGCCCGAGGAGGTGCGCCACGCGCGCACGGCGATGAACGGCTGGCTTCTGGAGGCCTTCCTGCGGCGGCGCGAGTTCGGCACGGTGGCGGCGCTCCTGGTCGAAAGCTACCTGCGCAACCCGCTGTGGTTCCGGGCGCGCGAGCTGCGGTCCATCCATGCCATGAAGGTGAGGAGCCGCCTCGCCGACCGGGGCGAGCGGATGCACCTCGCGGATCTGGAGGAGGCGGAGGGGCGGCGGCCCTTCGCCTTCCTGCGCTAGGCGCGGCGGTCGGCCTTGGCCTCCCAGGCGGACAGGAAGCCGCGCCATTGCTGGTACTGCTCGTCCCAGGTCCAGGGAGAGCGGCGGGGGCCGTAATGCATCGCCATGTACCCGAGGCTCGTGTCCAGGCGCGCGAACTCGTCATGCGTGAGAGGCACGATGACATCGTCGGCCGCAAGCGCCCGCAGATAGGCGGGGCCGAGGTGCCGGACGAGGTAGGGGCGCAGGTGACGGCCGGCCCAGGGCTCGGCCCCGATGGCGCGGGGCAGGTGGCCCAGGATGCGGTGGCCGTAGCGCAGCTCGACGAAGCCGGGGCGCAGGCGGTCCAGCGTGGCTTCGGCGGCCTCGATCCCGTCGCGGAGGTCGAGCCTGAGGTCGGGTTTGCCGACGGGGTCGCGGCCTTCCAGGGCGAAGCTCCTCCAGGCCCGGAAGGTCGGCAGGCGGTCGCCCACGCCGCGGATGTACCAGTAGGATTGGAGCGAGCGGAAAAGGAGCGAATGGAGCCGCCGGAACCCGATCCGGTCGAGAGGCGGCAGGAGCCGGGCCAGGAGGTCCATGATCCAGTCGGTCCCGCGCCCGCCCCCCAGCAGCAGCCGGTCGAGAAGGTCGGACTTGCGCGAGGACCAGCGCCGCCAGATCACCGCCTTGAGGTCGTTGCGAGCCTGGGGATGGGTCTGGGCGATCAGGATGTCGGCCCGCCCTTCCTCGCGCGAGCGGCGGAACGACTTGTCCACCAGCATCGTCTCGTGCTCGTGGTGGTGGCCGAAGGCGCGGGGGGCGACCACGACGGGCACGCCCCCTTCGATGAGGCGCAGCCCGAGTTCGTAGTCCTCGCGCGCGCGCAGTCGGGGGTCGAGGCCGCCGATGGCGTCCCAGGTGGACCGGGCCATCGACAGGTTGCCGGTCAGGACGTCGGTGTAGCGCATCCGGTGGCCGGGCTCGACGAGGGCGGCGAAGTGCTGCGTCCACCAGTGGCGCACGCCCAGCCGGAAGGCGCTGCGCGAGGCCATGGGACAGGGGGGGTAGGGGCCCAGGATTGCGGCCTGCGGCTGGGCCTCGTGCGCCTCGACATGGGCGGCCACGAAGTCGGGGAGGGGCTCCACGTCGTCGTCGAGGAAGATGAGGAAGGGCGCGCGGGCCGCCGCCGCGCCCGCGTTGCGCGCCCCGGCGGGACCCAGGCCCGGCAGCTCCACGACCGAGAGGGGCAGGTGCCCGAGCCGGTCGAGAAGGGCCCGCGTCCCGTCCCGGCAACCGTCGGCGCAGACGACGATCTCCATCTGCGCGAGGGGATAGGTCTGGCGCTCCAGCGCGCCGAGCGTCTGTTCCAGCCGCTCGGCGCGGTTGTGGGTCGGGATGACGATGGAAACGGAAGGCATCGTGGTCATCAGGCGCGTCCCCGTCGGGCGGTGATATAGGCGCCCGGGCCGGCCGCGCCGCCCCTGAGCCGAGAGGCCGCGAGCGGCAGCGGCGCCGCGCCCGGACGGCGGAGGGCCGCGCGCGCGAAGCCGCCCAGCTCGCGACGGAGCCAGCGGAGGAACTCGGTCAGGCTGCTCAGGTCGCGCTCGTAGAGCAGCGCCTTGCAGAGGACGGCGGAGCCCGCGACCTCGTAGCCGTAGAGCTGGCGGGTCAGTTCCGCCTGCGACCGGCGATGGCGGTGCCAGTTCAGCGCCTCGGGGTCGTAGACGATCCGGTAGCCGGCGGCGAGGATGCGGCGGAACATGTCCGAATCGCCCCCGGCCTGGGTGGCTGTCCCGGCGTCCAGCGCCTCGTCGAAGGACCCGACGAGATCCACGACCGAGCGGCGCAACGCCATGTTCACCCCGGCGCCGGCATGCCAGCCCAGAAGGGGGGATTGGCTGAAGGGGTCGTAGACGATCCGCTTGAAGCCGCGCAGGAAGCCGCCGTAGCTCTGGAAGGCGATCTGGGCGTCGCTTTCGAGCTCCATCGGCATGGTCGAGCCGGTTGCCGCGAGGACCAGCGGGTCGGCGAAGTTGCCCGCCAGCGCCCGCAGCCAGAGCGGGTCGGGGGCGGCGTCGTCGTCCGTGAAGGCCACGATGTCGGTGCGCGCCTCACGGAGCGCGCGGTTGCGCGCCACGTCGAGGCCCGGCCGCTCCTCGAGCACGTAGCGCAGGCGCGGGAAGCGGGCGACCAGCTCGCGCGTGCCCTGGGTCGCCGGGGCGTTGTCGACGATGATGATCTCCTGCCCGTCGTCGGGCATCGCCAGCAGCGCGGCGATGCAGCGCTCCAGGTCCTCGGTCCGGTCGCGGGTGCAGACGGCGACCGTGGTCGTCAGCGACGGCGGGGGCGGGTCCTGCGGGACGGCGACCCGGAGCCGATCGCGCAGCCAGGCCTCCCAGAAGGCGGAGTCGGCGGCGCGCAGCAGCCGCTTCTGCAGGTCGTCCGGATCGTCCGTGCCGAGGGAGATCAGCGCCTGCCCGGCGGGACGCCCGGCGACCCTGAGCAGGACCAGCGCTCTCTCGTACTTGGCGGCCAGATTCAGGGCCGGAGGCAGCCTGTCGATGTCAAGGTCCAGAACGGCGATCGCCATGGCGTGTCTTGTCCTCCATCCCTCGCGCCGCGCCTCGGGCACGGGTCGGCGATATTCAGTCACGATGGCGGGCCGCAACCTCGGCCCGCGCTCAGGTGGGTCGCCGGCGCAGCGCCTGGCGCAGGCCGAACAGGCCGATGCCCCGAGCCTTGCCCAGGATGCGGGTCGAGCGGCTGCAGATCAGGGCCTCGCGCAACTGCACCAGGGCGGCGGCGTGATGGCCCTTCTTGAAGCCTTCGTAGGCCCAGTGGAGCGCCAGCTCGGCCCAGGCCTCGTAGGAGCGCCGGTTCGCCGCGAGCGCGGGCTTGGGAAGGTAGCCGCGGCAGAGCTGGGACGCGAGGCGCAGGTCCTTGATGTTCTGGCCCGACCGGATCGACCGCTTCGTCAGCGAGTCGGAGGAATCCTGGTAGTAGGCCAGCAGGTCGGGATGGTAGCCGACCGGGTAATGCGCGGCGATCCGGACCCACATCTCCCAGTCCTCGCCGCAGGTCCTGATCCGGTCGTCGAAGCCGCCCAGACGTTCGTAGACCTCGCGCCGGACGGCGATGCTGGGGGTCTGGATCAACTGCCGCGCCGCGATCCTGTCCAGCCAGTTCTCGATGATGCCCGGCGTCTCGCGCTCGGTGCGGATGTCCCATTCCCATTTGGGGGTGCCGTCCGGGTCCACGATGGCGTGGCGGCAGAACGCCGCGCCGGCCTCGGGATGGACGGCGAAGACCGCGCCGAGCCGGTCGTAGAAGCCGGGCGCCACGAAGTCGTCGGCATGAAGGATGTGGACGAGGTGCCCCCGCGCGCGGGCGATGCAGGTGTTGAAGTTGCGGCTGTGCCCCACGTTCTGCGGTTGGCGGAAGAACTCGGCCCGCCCGCCGCCGAGTTCCTGCACGACCGATCCGGGGTCGTCCTTCGTCGAGAAGTCGTCCACCACCTCGATCTGCATGACGGAGGGGTCGGGGCATTGGTCGAGGACGCTGCCCAGGCTGCGGCGCAGGTCATGGGCCGCATTGTAGACCGGGATCATCACCGACCAGAGCGGACGTTCCGTCCCATCGGGGACGGGGGCGATCACGCCGCGATGAAGCCGGTCGAGGTCTTCCGTTGCCGTGGGATTCATTCGCGAAAGGTCCCGTTTGCAGATGGCCGGATGGAGCCTGGGGTCGTGCCGTCAGGGCGGCCGCCCGCCCCCTGCGCGGCCCGCCAGACGGGGGTCGCGGGCGACCCGGCGCTTTGACGTCCCATGCGATGCCCCATTCAGCCGGTTCCCGAATACCGGACCGGACCCTCGGTCCGGGTGGTGAGCTCCCACCGTGCGGGAGGGTTCAGGACGCCCTCCGTCGAGCGGACGCCGATGACGTTGAAGCCGTAGACGTTGTAGTGCGAATCGTAGGCGCCCTTCCAGTCGGGGTCGTAGAGCCCGACCGCGACGGTGTAGTCGCCGGCCACGAGGTCCAGGCGCTCGATCCGCAGCCGGACCGATCCGGTCCCGCCGACGGGCAGCTCCATGTGGCTGACCTGCGTGTTGGTGTCGAAGCAGCTGGTGCCGTTCGGCAACTTGATGGCGATCGCGGCGACGATCCCGTCGAGCGAGGCCCGGGCCGCGTAGTCGATCTCGACCATCAGCCCCGCCCCGGCGGTGATGCTGCCCGTGGGCGCGCCGTCGAGCCTCAGGATCCGGACGGCGGTGATCTCGGCCTCGAGGGTGCCGAAGCGGTTGATGCCCTGCCGCAGCGTCCGTCCCCCTGGCAGGAGCCGGTCGGGGACGTCCGAGGCCTCGGCGCCGTTGCCGGCCTCGGTGCCCGCAGCCTCGTAGACCGGCATGACGTCGGTCGTGGGGCCGAAGGCGACCACGCGGCCCTTGCGAAGATAGAGCACGTCGTCACAGAGCGCCCGCACGAGGGACGCGTCATGCGACACGAAGAAGATCGTGCGGCCGGAGGCCTTGATCTCGTTGATGCGGGCCAGGCACTTGCGCTGGAAGGTGGCGTCGCCGACCGCCAGCACCTCGTCGATCAGCAGGATGTCGGGATCGACATGGATCGCCACCGAGAAGGCCAGTCGCATCTTCATGCCGGTGCTGTAGGTCCGCAGGGGCGCGTCGATGGCGTCCTCCAGCTCGGCGAAGGCGATGATCTCGGCGGCGCGGGCCTGGACCTCGCGCCGCGACATGCCGGCGACCAGACCCGCGAGCATCATGTTCTCGCGCCCCGTGAGGTCGTCGGTGAGGCCCGCCCCGATGTCGAGCACCGCCCCCGTGCGGCCGTGGATCTCGACCGAGCCCTCGTCGGGCCGGCCCACGCCGGCGATGAGCCGCAGCAGGCTCGACTTGCCGGCGCCGTTGCGGCCCACCACGCCCACCGTGCGGCCGGGCTCCACCTCGAAGGAGACGTCCCGCAGGCCCCAGACGTATTCGGCCGGCGTCCGCCGGAAGCCCGAGCGCACCAGGTCGCGCAGGGTCCTTTGCCCCTTGGAGCCCACGACCCGATAGCGCTTGCCGAGTTGCGAAACCCGTAACGAGCCGTGCAATCAGAGCTCCTCCGCGAAGCGCGCGCTTTCGCGCAGGAAGAGGGCCCGGCCCAGAAGGGCGATGGGAATGGACAGGAGCAGCACGACCAGAAGCGCACCGAGGTCCGGGGCCTCGTTGCGGATCAGGATGTCGCGGTAGGCGTCCACGACGGTGACCATGGGGTTCATCTCGTACAGGAACAGATACTCCTCGGGCACCGCATCGACGCTGTAGAAGATCGGCGTCATGTAGAAGAGCGCCATCATCACGAGGCCGACCACGTGCTGCGTGTCGCGGAAGCGCACGTTGAGCGCCGCCACCGGGAAGCATAGGCTGAGGGTCAGGACGTATTGCGTGGCCATCACCAGCGGCAACGCCAGGAGCGCCGCCCCCAGCCGCCCCCCGTCGACGACCGTCAGCAGCAGCAGCAGGGGCAGGGCCAGGAGGAACTGCACCATGTTGGTGATGACGCTCAGGGTCGGCAGGACCGTGACCGGGAAGCCGGGCCGGCGGATCAGCTCGGGGCTGGCGACAACGGCGCCGGCGGAGCTGATGAGAGAGGAGCTGAACCAGGTCCAGGACAGCACGCCGCAGAACACGAACGCGGTGTAGCTGGGGATGTCGAGCGGCATCACCTGGCGGAAGAGGAACGAGAAGATCGCGATCTGGCTGAGCGGGTTCAGCAGCGACCAGCCGATCCCGAGATAGGAGCGCATGTAGCGGATGCGCAGGTCGCGCAGCACGAGCTCGAAGAGGAGCTCGAACTTGCGCCGAAGGTCGGCGCTGGGGCCCAGGGGCCGCATGCGGGTCAAGGCTCGATCAGCCATCTGCCGTGACGGGTCCCATTCTGCCGGTTCGGACGGGACGGGCCCGGCGGCGGCCACCGCACGGGCGTGGCGCGGGTGACGCCAGGCTTCGGCCGCGGTGTGTCACGTTCATCGGTTCGTCCACGGCGCGACCTTAGCAGCGACCTTGGACCGAGAACAACCGTCGCCGCATCGCAGCGCCGCCGGGACAGATGGTCGCAGGGAGTGCGGCCCCGCTGCCATCCGCCGCATGGACCGGATCGACCTGTTGCGCCACGCCATCGTTTTGCCACTCTTGCTTTGGTTGCGCACAATGCGAGTCTGGCACGATCCGATTCGTTCCGAGGACGCCCATGCCCCGCCCCAGACGCCGAAAGCGGTTCGCGCTGATCGCTTCCACCTTGGTGGTGGCTGGCGCCGCGTTCGTCGTGCTCCGGCCCGATCCCGAAGCGCCGGCCTCTCTCGACGAGGGGGCGGTCAGCGCCGCCCCAGCGCCCGAGGCCGAGCCGGCGGGCGGCTCCGGCCCGCCCCGGACGCGGGGCGACGAGCTGTTCCGGCAGGGGCAATCCGAGGCGGCGTTCCAGTTGTACGAGGAGGCCGTCGCCGGGGGCGAGGCCGACGCCCTTGTCCTGACCCGGCTGACGCTGATGGCGCTTCTCGACGGGAACTGGACAAAGGCCGAGCTTTACGGCGGCCGGATCGCCGAGCTGGCGCCGGGGGCACCCGAGGCCGCCGCGGCGGAGGCCGCGCTGCGCTTCGCGGGGACGAGCGGGGACGAGCGGGCCGCCGCCGCCCAGGCGGCGCTGGACCTGATCGCCGCGAATCCGGAGCTGGTCCTGGCGCGCTGGCCGGTGATCGAGTGGCTGCGCGCGGAGGAGCGCTTCTGCGAGACGCTGCCGCACCTCGATGCCGTCATCGCGGAAGCCCCGGCGCTCTACAAGCTACACGAGCTGAAGCTGAACGCGCATTCCCGGACCGAGGACTGGTCGGCCGTGGCCGGTCAGCTCGAGGCCATGCATCGCCTGTTTCCCGACAACGCGGAGGTGGGACAGTGGCTGCTCGACAGCTACCGGGGGCAGGGCAACGCCGAGGGGGTCATCAGGCTTCTGCGCGAGCGGGCGGCGGCGGCCGGCGGTGATCCCGCGCCCCGGCTGGAGCTCGTGGCGGCCGTGCGCGACAGCCAGGGCGATGCCGCGGCGGCGGCGGAGCTCGCGCGGCTGGTCGAGGACAGCGCGGGCACGCCCGTCGCCTCGGCCCTGCGGCTGGAACTGGGGCTCGAACTACTGCGGCAGGACCGCGCCGAGGAGGCCGAGGCCCCGCTGCAGGCGGTCGTCGAGGCGCCTGAAAGCTCTCAGCTCACCGTCAACGATGCCAGGGCCGCGCTCGCGCGGGCCCTTTACGCCCAGGGCGACGCCGATCGGGCCGAGGCGCTGGCGCAGGAGATCCTGGCGCAGGACTCGGGCCATGTCCCGACCCTGAAGGCGCAGGCCGAATGGCTGATCGCGGACGAACGGCCCGAGGAGGCGCTGCGGAAGCTCCAGTTCGCCAGCGCCCAGAACGGCTCGGACATCGAGATCCTGACCCTCCAGGCGCAGGCCCACGAGATGCGAGGCGATCTGGCGCTGGCCGGCGATCTTCTGGTGCGGGCCGTCGAGGTGTCGGAGGAGGGGGCGGCCGAGCGGGAGCGGCTGGCCGAGTTCCTGCGCCGGCAGGGCAAGGACGCCATCGCCGACGCCGTCCTGGGCAAGGCCGGGGCGCCGCCGCGCTGGACGCCGCCCGAGCCCGAGCCCGCCGCTGCCCAGCCCGCCTGCCCGGCCCCCTGAGGCGGAGGGACCGGGGCCGCGCGCCCCGATCCCCGGTCCGGAAGGCCCGGCTCAGACGATCGCGAGATCGTCCATGAGCGAGGCGATGGTCGCGACCCCCTCGACCCGAAGCAGGTGGCCGTTGGCGAAGTCGAAGACGATCGCGCCGTCGGCATGGGCGGCGAGCGCCAGCACCTCGGACAGGGTCAGGGCGGTGCCGCTCCAGAGGGCGTCGTCCAGTTGGAGCGTGTCGAGGTTGTCGGTGAAGTCCGCGACGCGGTCCTGCCCGCCGTTGAAGACGAAGCTGTCGTTCCCGGCCCCGCCGAGAAGGACGTCATGGCCCGTCCCGCCGTCCAGCGTGTCGTGCCCGGCGCCGCCGAGCAGCAGGTCGTCGCCCGCCACGCCGTAAAGCTTGTCGCTGCCGCCCAGGCCGTCGAGGACGTTCGCGCCCGCGTTCCCGGTCACGCGGTTGGCCAGCGCATTGGCCGTCCCGGCCAGGTCGGAGGTGCCCAGGAGGAGCAGTTCCTCGACGTTCGCGGCCAGCGTGTGGCCGACGGAGGCCTGGACGCGGTCGAAGCCCTGTCCGGCCAGCTCGATCGCCACGTCGCCCGAGTGGTCGACCCTGTATATGTCGTTGCTGCCCATTCCCTCGAGCCGGTCGGCCCCGGCGGCGCCGTCGAGGACGTTGATGCCCGCGTTGCCGACAACCCGATTGTCGAGCGCGTTGCCGGTGGCGTTCACCCGCGCGGTGCCGGTCAGCACGAGGTCCTCGACGTCCTGGCCGAGGGTGAAGGTGACCGAGGAGCGGACCTCGTCGCGCCCTTCTCCCGCGAGCTCGACGATCGTGTCGAGCGTATCGCTCACCACGTAGGCGTCGTCGCCCTGGCCGCCTTCGAGGCGGTCCCGGCCGGCACCGCCGTCGAGCAGGTCGTGGCCCGCCCCGGCCCGGAGCGTGTCGTCGCCCCCGCCGCCGCCGAGCCGGTCGTCGCCGTCCTCGCCCAGCAGAAGCTCGGAGTCGGCGGTGCCCACGAGGACGTCGGCCCCGCTGGTGCCCAGGATCTCGGGCGTGCCGGCGTTGAGGTCGAGGAAGGCCTGCCCGACCGCGCTCAGGTCGCCCGTGGAGGTGAAGACCCCGCTGTTGAGGTTCCAGCCGTCCCCGCCCTCGTAGCCCGCGAACCAGGCCTGCTTCTCGACGAAGGGAAGGTCGTCCATCATCTCGGTCGCGGCCCGGGCATAGGCGGCCTGCTGGTCGGCCGAGAAGCGGCTGGGATTGGCCCAGTCCGCGAGGCACCATTCGGTGACCCAGATCGGCTTGCCATACTGCTGGTGGACGGCTTCGAGGAAGGTCCTGAAGGCCGCCACGTCGGCCGTCTTGGAATAGTAATGGACCTGGATGAAGTCCACCTGGAGCCCCTGCGCCTCGGCGCCGGCCATGAACTGGCCGAGCCACGAGGTCTCGCCCAGCGCTCCGGTCTGCGTGACCGCGGGCGAGCCGAGCCGGAGCCCCGTGGCCTCGAGCTGCGGCCAGAGCTCGAGCGCGCGCGTCACGCTCATGTTCGACTGCTTGGCATGGTCGGGCTCGTTGAAGCCCAGGAGCGTCGTGGCGCCCGAGTCGCGGATGCGCGAGATCGCGTCGGCCGTCAGGTAGCTTTCACCCCAGATCATGGGGACAAAGGTGGACATCTCGGGCGTGGCATCGACGTCCCAGAGCGACTTCGCCCGCCAGGTGTAGTGCCAGGCGAAGCCGGCGCGGTCGACGTCGTTCAAGGCGGTGCCCTTGGCGTCGACGTCCCACAGGCCGATGCCGATCTTGTCGCGATGTTCGATGGTCATGTGGCTGTCCCTCAGCGGCGCCTTCTGCGTGGCGCTCGTGCGGCACTTGACCGTTCAATGTGGTTCAGGCGGGGCGGGGTGGTGATCGCAAGTGGATGCTTGCGCGGCGTTTTCGCGTCGCCGACGGGGCACGCGACGTCGAGGGCGGGGTTCGCGACGGGGAAATCGGAACGAAACAGTTCGTGTAAGGAGATGGACCTTGCACGACCGATCGTATTGGGCGTGCGGTCTCCGAATCTGGCCGGAATACATACATCGGCGGATTTTGCGTGCCCATAAGCAACCTATGGTTGCCAAAGTCCTTCGCAATTCGGGCAAGTTAGGGTCTGCAACTAGGCTGATTCCGGCCACACTTTAGACATTATTGTTGCGGTGCGGCGTCGGTGGCTCCATATGGAGGCGTGCGGCTTCGGCAGGTCGTCAAATCGTCGGGCAGGGTGCATGGTCGTTCCGTTCAGGCTTCGTCAGACTGCGCTGGTGATCGGGGCCGGACCGGCTGGGCTCACCGCCGCCTACGAGATGCAGAAGCTGGGGCTGAAGCTCCGGCCTCTCGTGGTCGAGGCCTCGTCCATGGTGGGGGGCATCTCCCGGACCGAGGCGCACCAGGGCAACCGCTTCGACATCGGCGGTCACCGCTTCTTCACCAAGGTCCCCGAGGTCGAGACCATGTGGGACGAGGTGCTGGGGGACGACTTCATCACCGTCCCGCGGATGAGCCGCATCTACTACCGCGGCCGCTACTTCTCTTACCCGCTGAAGCTGCTCGACGCGCTGTCGAACATCGGCGTCTACGAATCCTTCCGCATCCTGGCCTCCTACCTCAAGTGGCAGGTCTTCCCGCACAAGGCGGAGGAAACGTTCGAGCAGTGGGTCATGAACCGCTTCGGCGGGCGGCTCTACATGCACTTCTTCCGCACCTACACCCAGAAGGTCTGGGGCATCCCGCCGAGCCGCATCCAGGCCGACTGGGCCGCGCAGCGCATCCGCAACCTGTCGCTCTCCAAGGCCGTCTGGAACGCGATCGCGGGGGCGAACGACACCGCCTCGCTCATCGAGCAGTTCCGCTATCCGCGGCTGGGTCCGGGCATGATGTGGGAGCGTACGCGCGACCTGGTGGTCGAGCGCGGGGGTGAGGTGCGTCTGGGGGCCGAAGTCGTCCGGATGAACCTCGACGGCGACCGCGTGGACTCGGCGGACGTGCGCCAGTGGGGCGACGATGGGAAGCCCGGCGACGAGGAGCGGATCTATCCGCAGGAGGTCGTCAGCACCATGGCGCTGCGCGACCTCATCGAGGCCTTCGACCCGCCGCCGCCGCCCGAGGTGCGCGAGGCGGCCGCCCGGCTGCGCTACCGCGACTTCATGATCGTGACGCTGCATCTCGATCACCCGGACCCCTTCCCGGACAACTGGATCTACATCCACTCGCCCGAGGTGAAGGTCGGGCGCATCCAGAACTTCCGCGCCTGGTCGCCCGAGATGGTCGCCAGCCCCGACACCTCCTCCATCGGCATGGAGTACTTCGTCAACGAGGGCGACGAGATGTGGTCCATGCCCGACGACCGGCTGCGCGACCTCGCGGCGGCCGAGCTGGAGAAGCTGGGCCTTGCGAAGGCCGGCACGGTCATCGGCCACGCGGTGATCCGCCAGCGCAAGGCCTATCCCGTCTACGACGAGCACTACCGCGAGGCGCTGGACATCATCCAGGGCTGGCTGGGGGGGCTGAGCAACTTCCAGACGGTCGGGCGCAACGGGCTTCACCGCTACAACAACCAGGACCACTCGATGCTGTCGGCCATGCTGGCCGTCCGCAACATCGCCGGCGAGAGCCACGACGTGTGGAACGTCAACGTCGAGCGCTCCTACCACGAGGACTTCGAGGTCAGGAAAACCGCCTGACCCCGCGACCGGCCGGCCGCATCCCTGCGGCCCGCGCCACCCCAACGGCAGACCAACCAGGCAGGACAACGTTAAATGGTCAGACTTTACGATAGCCGGAAGCGAATCCTGGTCACCGGGGGGGCCGGCTTCATCGGCTCGCACCTTACCGACAGACTGCTGGAGCAGGGCCACGAGGTCATCTGCGTGGACAACCTGTTCACCGGGACCAAGCGCAACATCGACCACCTGCACAGCCATCCGCGCTTCGAGTTCATCCGGCACGACGTGACCCTGCCGCTCTACGTCGAGGTGGACGAGATCTACAACCTCGCCTGCCCGGCCTCGCCGGTCCACTACCAGCACGACCCGGTGCAGACGCTCAAGACCTCGGTCCATGGCGCGATCAACGTGCTGGGGCTCGCCAAGCGGCTCAAGTGCAAGGTGCTGCAGGCCTCCACCTCCGAAGTCTACGGCGACCCCACGATGCACCCGCAGCGCGAGGAGTACTGGGGCAACGTCAACCCGATCGGGCCGCGCTCCTGCTACGACGAGGGCAAGCGCTGCGCCGAGACGCTGTTCTTCGACTATCACCGACAGCACGGCGTGCAGGTGAAGGTGGCGCGCATCTTCAACACCTACGGGCCGCGCGTGCATCACGCCGACGGGCGCGTGGTGTCGAACTTCATCGTCCAGGCGCTGCGGGGCGACCCGCTGACCATCTATGGCGAAGGCAACCAGACCCGGTCCTTCTGCTACGTCGACGATCTCGTGGACGGGCTGATGCGGCTGATGGCCACGGGGCCGGACGTGACGGGGCCCTTCAACCTCGGGAACCCCGGCGAGTTCACCATCCGCGAGCTCGCGGACAAGGTGCTGGCGCTCACGGGGAGCCGGTCGCCCGTGGTCCGGCGACCGCTTCCGGTCGACGACCCCCGCCAGCGCAAGCCCGACATCTCCCAGGCCCGGATGCGGCTGAACTGGGAGCCCCGGGTGCCGCTGGACGAAGGGCTGGGCTACACGATCGAGTCGCTCCGCGACCGGCTCGGCGAACTGCAGGCGGCGGCCGAATGACGGCGCCGGCCCGCGATCTCATCGCCCTTGGGCGAGGCGAGGCCGCGGGCCGGACCCAGACCGCCTCGCGCGGCGCGTCGGGGGGCCACCTGCCGACCATGCAGGTCGTGGTGCCGGCGCACCAGGCCTCGGGCGAGATCGACTATTGCCTGGCCGCGCTGCTGCGCGCGGGCTTCGCGCGCGAGGAGATCGTCGTGGTGGACGACGGCTCCACCGACCTGACCGGCATCCGCGCCCGCGACTGGGGCATCCGCGTCATCCAGCACGAACGGCCGCAAGGTCCCGCCCGGGCGCGCAACGCGGGCGTCGCAGCCACGCGGGCCGAGATCGTGGTCTTCGTGGATTCGGACGTGCAGGTCCATCCGGGCGTGCGCGAGCGCATCGGGGCCTTCTTCCGCGACCACCCCGGCCACGTCGGCCTGTTCGGCTCCTACGACGACGACCCGCCCGGCCCGGCGGTCAGCCGCTACCGGAACCTCCTGCACCACTACGTCCACCAGACCAGCTCGCCCGAGGCGAGCACCTTCTGGACCGGCTTCGGCGCGGTGCGCCGCGCGGAGTTCCTGGCGGTGGGCGGGCTCGACCCCGCCTGGGCCATCGAGGACGTCGAGCTGGGCCTGCGGCTGACGGCCGAGGGCCAGAGGATCCGGCTCGACCGGGACCTTCTCTGCAAGCACCTCAAGCGGTGGAGCCTGCGCTCCATGTTCATGACCGACTGGAAGGTGCGCGCGGTCCCTTGGGCCCGGCTCCTGGGCGAGGGGCGGGCGGGGATCGGCGACCTCAACCTGTCGACCCGTCACCGCGCGAGCGGGGCGCTGGTGGTCCTGATCCTCCAGGGGCTGCTGATGGGCCTGCTCAATCCGCTCCTGCTGTCGTTCGCGGCCATGTTCTTCCTGGCCTTCGTGGCCATTAATGCCGAATTCCTCCGCTTCCTGCTGGCGCGGGGCGGACCCGTCTTCGCCTTCCGCAGCGTCCTGTACCACATCGTGCACTACGCGGCCGCCGACCTGGGCTATCTCCAGGTGCGGCTCGGCGAGGCCCTGCTGGCGAAGCGGCCGCGCCTCCCGGCCGCCGAGGCGCCTCGCACGGACGACCCGCGCGAGGCCGCCGCCCGCGACCGCCGCCGGCTCGCCTCGGCCTGAACCCCCACGTCCCGACAGTATGGCTCGGCCGCGCCCTCGCGCCCGGTCGGCAGGCCCGGCTTGTTGCCGCTGCGTCATGAAAAAGTCGTAATATTGAGAGGAAGACGCGCAGTTGCCGCAATGCGGCGTCTGATCGTGGACACACTGTGCATGATTCGATGACAGTAAGCGATCTATTGGGTCGGCATGCAGTCGGGTATAAGCCGAAGCTACTGAAATCGCGATAAATGTCTGTTCGGCCTCGCCGGAGTGGATCTTCGCAAGTGCGGCAGGAAATAGGCATAAGGGTGTTCACTTTGCCCTGGTCCATGATATGGTCACACCTATCTCGCAGTGCGGTGAGCGAGACACCGTGATCGGCCGAATGTGCCAAGAGGGTTTGCAATGATGGAACTACTGAAAGCGGCGGGTGTGGCGGCGGCGATCATGGCCGTTCCGGTGGCGGCTTCGGCTGCGACCGTGCGCCTCGATCCCACTGACTCGGGCAGCACCTATGACCTGCTCGCCGACGACTACGGCTTTGCCGAGGTCTTCGGCCTGGGGACGCCGGGTGCCACCCTGACCTACAGCTTCGAGAACACCTCGGACAGGCTGGCGGCTCTGACGATCGTCGGCGGAAGCGTGCTCCAGGTGGGCGCGTCGTTTGCCGACGGCATTTCGTTCATGGTCGGCGACCAGATGTTCGACTACGCCGAAGGCCAGTCCGACACCTTCGGGACCAGCCTGACGGTGGCCGCGGGCGAGACCGTCGATCTCGTGCTGAGCTTCGGCCAGGTGGTCGACAACGCTTCGGTGGCCGGCAAGGGCTCGGCCACCGCGACCTTCACCGTCGAGGCGGCCGTCGTGCCGGTCCCGGCGGCGGGCCTCCTGCTGCTGACCGCCATGGGCGGCCTGGCCCTGGCGCGGCGCCGCAAGTCGGCCTGAGCCTGAACTGACCTGACTTCGAGGGGCCGCCGGACTGGCGGCCCCTTCGCCGTTTCAAGGGGCTGGGCTGCGGCTCATGGCCCTGGCCATGTTCCGCTAACGTTCTTGTATTCGGCTTGGCCCCCCTGCGCGTTTCCGCTATGTAACCTCGTCCCCAACGGAAGGCGCGCGCAGATGCCGGAGCAGAAGTTCATCGAGGTGCGGGGCGCCCGCGAGCACAACCTCAAGAACATCGACGTCAACATTCCTCGGGACGAGCTGGTGGTTATCACCGGCCTCTCGGGCTCGGGCAAGTCCAGCCTCGCCTTCGACACGATCTACGCCGAAGGGCAGCGCCGCTACGTCGAATCGCTGAGCGCCTATGCCCGGCAGTTCCTCGACATGATGGAGAAGCCGGACGTCGATCACATCTCGGGCCTGTCGCCCGCGATCTCCATCGAGCAAAAGACCACGTCGAAGAACCCGCGCTCCACCGTCGGCACGGTGACGGAGATCTACGACTATCTTCGCCTGCTCTTTGCCCGCGCGGGCACGCCCTACAGCCCGGCCACCGGCCTGCCTATTGAGGCACAGCAGGTGCAGGACATGGTGGATCGCGTGATGGCCATGGCCGAGGGGACGCGGGGCTTCCTCCTGGCCCCCTTCGTGCGCGACCGGAAGGGCGAGTACCGCAAGGAGATGCTGGACCTGCGCAAGCAGGGCTTCCAGCGCGTGAAGGTCGACGGCACCTTCTATGAGATCGACGAGGTGCCCGCGCTGGACAAGAAGCTGCGGCACGACATCGACGTGGTCGTGGACCGGATCGTGGTGCGCGCGGGGCTGGAGACGCGGCTCGCCGACTCGTTCCGCACGGCGCTCGACCTCGCGGACGGTATCGCGATCCTGGAGACCGCGCCCCGCGAAGGGGAGGGGGAGCCCGAGCGGATCACCTTCTCCGAGAAGTTCGCCTGCCCGGTTTCGGGCTTCACGATTCCCGAGATCGAGCCGCGGCTGTTCAGCTTCAACGCGCCTTATGGGGCCTGCCCGGTCTGCGACGGGCTCGGGTCGGAGCTGTTCTTCGACGAGCGGCTGGTCGTGCCGGACGTCACGCGCAAGCTGAGCGGGGGGGCCATCGCGCCCTGGGCCAAGTCGAAGTCGCCCTATTCGACCCAAACCATCGAGGCGCTGTCCAAGCACTACGGCTTCGAGAAGGCCGCCCGCTGGAAGGACCTGCCCGAGAAGGCGCGCGAGGTCCTGCTGCGCGGGTCGGGCGAGGAGGAGATCGTCTTCCGCTACGACGAGGGCGGCCGCGTCTATCAGGTGCGCCGCGCCTTCGAGGGCGTGATCCCCAACATGGAGCGGCGCTACAAGGAGACCGATTCGGCCTGGGTGCGCGAAGAGTTCGAGCAGTACCAGAACGAGCGGCCCTGCCAGGCCTGCGGCGGCTTCCGGCTCAAGCCCGAGGCGCTGGCCGTCAGGATTGGCGGCCTGCACGTGGGCGAGGTCGTGCGGATGTCGATCCGGCAGGCCTTCGATTGGGTCCAGACGGTCCCCGGCAGCCTGTCGAACCAGAAGAACGAGATCGCGCGGGCGATCCTTAAGGAGATCCGCGAGCGGCTGGGCTTCCTCAACAACGTGGGCCTCGAATACCTGACGCTGAGCCGCAACGCCGGGACGCTGTCCGGGGGCGAATCGCAGCGCATCCGTCTGGCCTCGCAGATCGGCTCGGGGCTCACGGGCGTGCTCTACGTGCTGGACGAGCCCTCCATCGGCCTGCACCAGCGCGACAACGACCGTCTTCTGCAGACGCTGCGGTCCCTGCGCGACCAGGGCAACACCGTGATCGTCGTGGAGCATGACGAGGATGCGATCCGCACGGCGGACTACGTCTTCGACATCGGCCCCGGCGCGGGCGTGCATGGCGGGCAGGTGGTGGCCCACGGCACGCCGGCCGAGCTGTCCGCGAACCCGGCCTCGGTCACCGGCGATTACCTGTCGGGCCGCCGCGCCATCGACACCCGCGCGGGCCAGCGCCGGCCGGGCAACAAGAAGACGCTGACCGTGGTGAACGCCACGGGCAACAACCTCAAGAACGTCACGGCCGAGTTCCCGCTGGGCAAGTTCGTCTGCGTGACCGGCGTGTCGGGCGGCGGCAAGTCCACGCTGACCATCGAGACGCTCTACAAGAACGCCGCGATGAAGCTGAACGGCGCGCGCGAGACGCCCGCCCCCTGCGACACGATCACGGGGTTCGAGCATCTCGACAAGGTCATCGACATCGACCAGCGGCCCATCGGGCGCACGCCCCGGTCGAACCCGGCGACCTATGTGGGGGCCTTCACGCCCATCCGCGACTGGTTCGCGGGGCTCCCCGAGTCCCAGGCGCGCGGCTACAAGTCGGGCCGCTTCTCCTTCAACGTGAAGGGCGGGCGCTGCGAAGCCTGCCAGGGCGACGGCGTCATCAAGATCGAGATGCACTTCCTCCCCGACGTCTACGTCACCTGCGAGACCTGCAAGGGCAAGCGCTACAACCGCGAGACCTTGGAGGTCCTGCACAAGGGCAAGAGCATCGCCGACGTGCTCGACATGACGGTCGAGGACGCGCAGGAGTTCTTCCGGGCGGTGCCGAGCATCCGCGAGAAGATGGACGCGCTGGTCCGGGTGGGCCTCGGCTACGTCAAGGTCGGGCAGCAGGCGACCACGCTGTCTGGCGGGGAGGCGCAGCGGGTGAAGCTGTCCAAGGAGCTGTCGCGGCGGTCCACGGGCCGCACGCTCTACATCCTCGACGAGCCGACGACGGGGCTGCATTTCGAGGACGTGCGCAAGCTTTTGGAGGTGCTGCACGAGTTGGTGGACCAGGGGAACACCGTGGTGGTGATCGAGCACAACCTCGACGTGGTGAAGACCGCCGACTGGGTGATCGACATCGGCCCCGAAGGCGGCGACGGCGGAGGGCGCATCGTCGCCACCGGCACGCCCGAGGAGGTCGTCGCCAGCCCCGGCAGCCACACAGGCCACTACCTGAAGCCTCTTCTGGAGGCACGTCAGGTCGCGGCCGAGTGAACGGGAGGTGCCAAGCGAGCGCCTCCTTCCGTCGGCAATCCAAAGTGGCATTCGCCGCAATTCCGCTCCTGGGTTGCGGCGAGGTGTCCAAAAGCGGATGGGTTCGCCCCATTCGCACAACGGGCATGGCAAGTCGGACATGAAATGACCTTTTGCCAGCGTCCTCCTGACGGTTTAGCGCAGGGCTTTCGCCTCTGACTGGATCGCTTCAGGAATGCCCGTGTCTCTGCGCCCGTCGCTTGCAAGCTTGGCTCTGGCCTCGTTCATGGGCCTCGTGGCCGCATCCGCTTCGGCCCTGACCTGCTCGCAGTGGGCGGCCAATCATTCGGTCGCAGACGTCACCGGCAAGGTGACGTCGAGCATCGCCTGCGAAGTGGGCTCGGGAGTGAACGACTCGGCCAATCTCGCCAACGCGGACAGGATGTTCGGCTTCGACGACTGGCAGGTCCTGTCGCGCGACAACACCGACGGTGGCCTGGGAACGCCTGACGAGGTGGCGGTGCCGATCTCCATGGCCATCGCCGGGACCGCGCAATCGGGGACCGTCAGCCTCGCCTCGAACATCTGGACCCGGTATTCGAACCTGTTCCTGGTCGTGAAGGGGGGTGGACGGAACTCGAACATCACCGCGTTCGTGGCCTATCTCCTGACGCCCATGACGACGAGCTGGGCTTACGCGACGCCCTACCTGAACGGGCGCAACATGGCCCAGGACATCAGCCACTTCACCGTCTATGGCCGGGTAACGCCGCCTACCAGTCCGGCCACGCCGACGCCGATGCCAACCGGCACAGGCACAACCGGAGGCGGAACGTTCGCCGGGACGACAGGTGAAACGGCGGACAGAGATCAAGGCGTCCCGAGCGATGGCCCCTGGTTCGGCGGATCGGGCGGATGGTCGGGCGATCCGGGCGAGGAGCCGACGCCCGCCCCGGCCGCCGTGCCGGTCCCCTCGGGTGGGCTCCTCCTGGTCTCGGCCTTGGCCGGGCTGGTCATCCGGCGACGCCAGAGAGCCTGACGCGCCGCGAATGCCACGCCCGGCCGCCGGGTCCGGTCAGCGCCGCATCGGGCAGGTCGAGAAGCCCAGCAGCGTATAGACAGGGCAGCTTCCCACGAGTCCCGTCACCAGCGGGACGACCCCGATCAGGAAAAGCCAGCGCCATTCGCTGCCCGGGTTCAGGATGAACGCGAGAAGAAGCGCGATCCCCAGGATCACGCGAAGGACGCGGTCCACCGTGCCGACATTGCTCTTGAACATGGACGTTCCCCTTTTGCCTGGGCCGCGACCGGCGGCCCCGGGTTCAAGGTAAGATGGACGCGGCGCGTGGTCTGTGACTTGGTCACGCGGGCTCGTCGGGTTCGGCCAGGCGCCGCAGCGCGGCCTTGTCGCGCAGGCGCACCTGCCCGCGATCCGTGCTGACCCAGCCCTGCCGCGCAAAGCCGTCGAGCCGTCGCGACACCACTTCTCGCGCCGTGCCGATCCGGGCCGCGAGCGCCGCCTGCGTCGCGCGGACCTCGTCGCCTTCGGCCAGTTCGAGGAGCGCAGCGGCGAGGCGGCTCTCGACCCGCTGGAAGGCCACGCGCTCAAGAAGATGCGTGAGGTCCCGCATCCGACCGGCGAAGGCCGCGAAGACCCAGCCGCGAAAGGCCGGCGTTTCGTCCATCAGGCGCCGGAACAGGCCGCGGGGGATCAGCACCAGCTCGGCCGGCGCCGCGACTACGGCCTCGCCGGCATAAACCTCGTCCCCCAGAAGGCCCAGCGTGGTCTGAACGCAGGTCTGGCCGGGCTCGACGGCATAAAGCCGGATCTCGCGCCCGGTGGGGCCCACAAGGAAGACGTCGATCCGGCCCGACAGCACGACGACGAAGCCCTGCGCCATCTGGCCGGGATGGAAGAGTGCCGCGCCACGGTCGAACCGTGACACGGGCAGCGTCTCCAGTTCCCGCGCGGCCCAGGCCGGCAGATCGCACAGGCCGGCGCGGTGCAGCCAGGCCGGACGGGGCGGTGCAGGGGGCATCCGGTGTCCCAGGGTCATGCTTGGCCCAGAAAAGCCCATCCCCAGCGTCCGCGCAACGGGCGCGCCTCAGGTCGGGCGCGAACCGGGGCAGGTGCCGCTGCCGCAGCCTTTCCCGAGGCCGCCCGTGAGGGGCCTTAAGCATATCGAAACCCTTGGAAGCTACCGTGGGCCAGAGACTTGCATTCTGGATTGGCAGCTTGCCTGTTTGGAACATCATCGCACTCCTCCGTCAGGCTTTGGCCCTGAGCCTTGGCCTCGCACTGTCCGCTGGCGGCGCGGGCGCCTCCTCCTTTGCCTGCCCCGTCACAGTGGCCGAGACGAACGTCGAGCGTCTGGGGAGTGATACGACCATCGCCTTCGGCACCGGCCCCGTGCGGGACTTCGCCTGTTTCGAAGGAAACGACACCAACTCGATCGGGGCCGGTTTCGTCCTGTTCGGCCAGACCGGCTGGCTGCTGGCGGACAAGAGCGACGACGCGGTCTCGGGCGACGGCAAGCTCCGTTTCGAGATGCTGCCGCGCGGCGGGCGCACCAGCGGCACCTTCTCGATCGCGAACCCTCTCGGGCTGCCGGAGGTGGCGGTCACGCTCAAGGCAGGGGCGGGCTTCGCTGCCGCGCTGCTGGACGGTCTTCAGGCGGACGGACGGTCCTTCTCCTGGACCCTGCGCCGGGACCTGTCGCACGCATCGATCTATTACCGGCCCCAGGCGCAGGTTCCACTGCCGCCGGTGCCGCTGCCAGCCGGGGGAGTGCTGCTGCTCTCCGGACTGGTCGGGATCCTGGCGCTGCGATTCGCCCGGTCGGCGCCGCTGTTTCAGGTCCGCGAAAGCGAACGGGCGACCGATGGGCCGCCCGTCGCCTGTCCGTGAAAGTTTGACGGCCCGAAGGCCGGCCCACCCTTACTCCATCTGCTTGAAGTTCAACGCCGCGCCTTCCTTGATGCCCGAAGGCCAGCGCGAGGTGACGGTCTTGGTCCGCGTGTAGAAGCGGAAGCTGTCGGGCCCGTGCTGGTTGAGGTCGCCAAAGGCCGACTTCTTCCAGCCGCCGAAGGTGTGGTAGGCCAGCGGCACCGGGATCGGCACGTTGATCCCGATCATGCCCACGTTGATGCGGGCCGCAAAGTCGCGCGCCGTGTCGCCGTCCCGGGTGAAGATCGCGGTGCCGTTGCCGTATTCGTGGCTCATCGCCAGACCCAGAGCCTCCTCGTAGGTCTTGGCGCGCACGGTCGACAGAACCGGCCCGAAGATCTCCTTGCGGTAGATGTCCATCTCGGGCGTGACGCGGTCAAAGAGGTGCGGCCCCACGAAGAAGCCATTCTCGTAGCCCTGCAGGTTGAAGTTCCGGCCGTCGATTACCAGCTCCGCGCCCTGGTCCACGCCGGACTGGACGAGGTTCAGGATGTTCTGCTTGGCGGCGGCGGTCACGACCGGGCCGTAGTCCACGTCCTTGCCGGCGGTGTAAGGGCCGACCTTGAGCTTCTCGATGCGGGGCACGAGCTTCCCGATCAGGCGGTCCGCGGTCTCCTCGCCCACCGGCACGGCGACCGAAATCGCCATGCAGCGCTCGCCGGCTGCGCCGTAGCCCGCGCCCACCAGCGCATCAGCCGCCTGGTCGAGGTCCGCGTCGGGCATGACGATCATGTGGTTCTTGGCGCCGCCAAAGGCCTGCACGCGCTTTCCGTTCGCGGCCCCCCGCCCATAGATGTACTGCGCGATGGGCGTGGAGCCCACGAAGCCCACGGCTTGGATCAGCGGATGGTCGAGGATGCCGTCCACCGCTTCCTTGTCGCCGTTGACCACCTGGATCACGCCCTTGGGCAGCCCGGCTTCCTCCATCAGCTCCGCGAGCATCAGCGGCACCGAAGGCGCGCGCTCGGAGGGCTTGAGGATGAAGGCGTTGCCGCAGGCAATGGCGGGTGCGAACATCCACATCGGGATCATGGCGGGAAAGTTGAACGGCGTGATGCCCGCGCAGACGCCCAGCGCCTGACGCAGCGAGTACATGTCGATGCCGGGGCCGGCGCCGTCGGTGAACTCGCCCTTCAGGAGATGCGGGGCGCCGATGCAGAACTCGACCACCTCAAGGCCACGCTGGATGTCGCCCACCGCATCGGGCAGCGTCTTGCCGTGTTCACGGCTCAATGCCTCGGCCAACTTGTCCATGTCGCGGTTCAGGAGCGCGACCATCTTCATCATCACCCGCGCGCGGCGCTGCGGGTTCACGGCCGCCCACTTGACCTGGGCTTCGGCTGCAACCTGCACGGCCTGGTCGAGCTCGGCCGCCGAGGCCAGCGGAACGCGGGCCTGCACCTCGCCTGTGGCAGGGTTGAAGACGTCCGCGAAGCGACCCGAGGTGCCCTTCACGTGCGCGCCGTTGATGTAGTGGGTCAGTTCCTGCATGGTGGTCTCCCGAACTCGTTGGCGATCCTATAGCCTTGCGTTTTTCGGGGTAGAAGCATCACAACCCCAAAACCGTCATGCAGGATTGCAGGATGCTTGACTGGGACGACATGCGCGTGTTCCTGGGCGTGGCCCGCGCCCGAAGCCTGTCGGGCGCCGCGCCGGGCCTTCGCATGGACCCTGCCACCGTGGGCCGCCGCATCGGGCGGTTGGAGGAGGCGCTGGGCGCCGCGCTGTTCCTGAAAAGTCCGCAGGGCTATGCGCTGACCGATCTGGGCGCGCGCCTCCAGGCTCGGGCCGAGGAAGCCGAGGAGGCGGTGCGCCTCGCGCTGGAAGAGGGGCAGGGCTCCTCGCAGGGGCTCACGGGGCAGGTGCGGATTGGAGCGCCCGACGGATGCGCGAACTACCTGCTCCCGCAGGTCGCCGCCCGCATCCAGTCGGACAATCCGGGGCTGGAGATCCAGATCCTCGCGCTGCCCCGCGTGGTGAACCTGAGCCGGCGCGAGGCCGACATTGCCATCACCGTGAGCCCGCCCGATGCGGGGCGGCTCACCGTTCAGAAGATCACCGACTACCGGCTGCATCTGGCGCAGCGTCGGGACGCGGCGCCCGTGGCGAGGCTGGAGGACCTGCGGGACCGGCCGCTCGTAGGCTATATCCAGGACATGATCTTCGACCGCGCGCTCGACTACTTGGCCGAGCTGGGGTTGGGGACGGTGCAGCTTGCCTCGAACTCGGTGCCGGTGCAGCTCCGGCTGCTCCAGCAGGGAGGCGTGGGAGTGGTGCACGACTTCGCGCTCCCCTTCGCGCCCGAGTTGCGCCGTGTCCTCGTCGATCAGGTCAGCCTGACGCGAGCCTTCTACCTCGTGCGCCACGACGCCGACCGTCGCAGCGAGCGCATGGCGCGGCTCGCGGCAGCGGTGCTGCGCGGCTTGCGCGAGGAGGTGGCGCGGCTTGAGGCCCTCGCAAGCTTGACAGAGGGTCCGGGCGGCACGACCCTTTCCCGATAGGGCAGCCAAGGGAGGTCCCCATGCTCGTGCGACAGATCCTCAGGTCCAAGGGCAGCGAGGAGGTGCTGATGGTCTGCCCCTCGGCGACTGTGGCCGAGGCGGCGCAGATCCTGTCCTCGCGGCGGATCGGCTGCCTGGTGGTGAGCAGCGACGGCGTCCGGCCCGAGGGCGTCATCTCCGAGCGCGACATCGTGCGAGAGATGGGCGCGCGGGGGCTGGGCTGCTTCCAGGAGCGCGTGGCCGAGCTGATGACCGAGGACGTGGTCACCTGCTCGTGCGACGACCAGGCCGACGACGTGCTGACCCGGATGACCCAGGGCCGCTTCCGCCACCTGCCGGTGATGGATGGGGGCCGCATGATCGGGCTCATCTCCATCGGCGACGTCGTCAAGGCTCGCCTGTCCGAGCTTTCCATGGAAAAGGACGCCCTCGAGGGAATGATCGCGGGGCGTTGATGCGAATCGGACTTTACCCGGGCACCTTCGACCCGGTGACGCTGGGCCACACGGACATCATCCGCCGGGCCTGCACGCTGGTGGACCGCCTCGTGATCGGCGTCGCCATTAACCGGGACAAGGGCCCTCTCTTCCCGCTGGAGGAGCGCGTGGCGCTGCTGAACGGGGAGATCGGGCCCATCGCCGGCGCCACGGGGGCCGAGATCGTCGTCCATCCCTTCGAGAACCTGCTGATCGACTGCGCCCGCGACGTGGGGGCCGGAGTGATCGTGCGGGGGCTTCGGGCGGTGGCGGATTTCGAGTACGAGTTCCAGATGGTCGGCATGAACCGCGCCATGGACGACTCCATCGAGACGGTCTTCCTCATGGCCGAGGCGCGGCACCAGGCCATCGCCTCCAAGCTGGTCAAGGAAATCGCGCGCCTGGGCGGCGACACGTCCAAGTTCGTCTCTCCAGCTGTTCAGGCAGCTCTGCTTCGCCGCCTGGAACGATAAGCCCGGGCAAATGAAAAGGCCGCCCCCAGGGGCGGCCTTGAACGGGCCAGACGGTCGGTCGGCTCAGCCGTAGACGGCCTGATGGGCCAGCCGCTCGACGTCGCCGGGCTGGATGTTCAGGTCGTCGGCCAGATGGGCCGGAATTCCGCGAAGTTCTTGAAGCGTACGACGGTAAGCGGCGCGCTTCCCCATCGCGGAGCGGAGATGCGTGATCAAAGACATGTTCATCCTCGGGCAAACCGGGTGGTCAATCCGCCCGGTGACCCCCATATGGGCGATGCCGCGCTGCGGCACCACCATCGTTTGTTCCTTGGCGCCATGCACGGATTGCATGACTTTTCGGCACTCGTGTCACGATATGGACACAAGCGACAAACAAGGAGCCGTGCCGGCATGCTGGACCGGCCATGGATTGACGGAGGTCCCGACGATGTATCTGCGAGCCGTGATTCTTTGCCTGACCCCCTTCGCGGCCCAGGCGCAGGACCTGTCCGGTTCCGACAGCGTGCCCTTCCTCCCCCTGGCCGAGCAGCCCTTCGTCACGACCCAGCCGCCGGTCGTCACGCTTCCGCCTACGATCTCAGGCCGCCTCACACCCGAGGCCATCGAGGCCGCGACCTATCTGGGCGGCGACCTGCCCGAGGACGCCTCGGCCCTGACAGCCAAGCTGCAGGTCCTGCTCGACCGGGCGGGGATCGGGCCGGGGGTGATCGACGGCGTGAAGGGTGGCATGTCCCGCAGCGCGTTACGCGCCTTCGAGGCGCAGCAGGGCCTGCCGGTGGACGGCGTGCTCGACTTCGAGGTCTGGATGGCGCTGGGCGGCCCGCTCGCGGGGCCCGTGACGCAAAGCTACACGATCACGGAGCAGGATCTCGCCAACATCGTGCCACCTTTGCCCGGTGACTATGCTGAGCTCGCGGAACTGGGCTGGCTCGGTTATCAGCGCGCCTCGGAGATGCTGGCCGAGCGTTTCCACATGGATGAGGAGTTCCTGCGAGACCTCAACGCCGGCGCGTCCTTTGCGCCGGGCGAGACGATCACCGTCGCCGCCACGGGCGACTTCCTGCGAGGCGAGGTCACGCGGATCGAGGTGCGCAAGTCCGAAAGCCGGCTCGCGGCCTTTGACGCCATGGGGCGCATGATCGCCAACTACCCGGTCACCATCGGCTCGACCGACTCGCCCTCGCCCGAAGGGGTGGTCGAGGTCACGGCCATCGCCCACCTGCCGACCTATCACTACAGCCCCGACAATTTCGTGCAGGGCGAGAACCTGAAGCCGCTGACGCTGCCGCCGGGGCCCAACGGGCCGGTGGGCTCGGTCTGGATCGATTTGTCCAAGCCCAGCTACGGCCTGCACGGCACGCCCGAGCCCTCGTCGCTCTTCCGCCGCAACAGCCACGGCTGCGTGCGCCTGTCGAATTGGGACGCCGAGGAGCTGGCGAGCCTCGTGCAGGTCGGCGCGGTCGTCGAGTTCCTGCCCTGACCCCAGAAACGACGGCGGCCCCCGCAGGGGCCGCCCGAAGTCCGCAAAAGGCGAATGGGTTCAGAGGAACTTGGCCATCGCCACGGCGGTGTCGGCCATCCGGTTCGAGAAGCCCCATTCGTTGTCGTACCAGGACAGGATGCGGACCAGAGTGCCGTCCATGACCTTGGTCTGGTCCATGTGGAACACCGAGGAATGCGGGTCGTGGTTGAAATCCGTCGACACCAGCTTCTCCTCGGTGAAGCCGAGGATGCCGCGCAGGTTGCCCTGGGCCGCGCCACGGATCGCCTCGTTGATCTCCTGCACCGAGGTCGCGCGCTTGGCCACGAACTTGAAGTCCACGACCGAGACGTTGGGCGTAGGCACGCGAATCGACACGCCGTCGAGCTTCCCGTTCAGGTCGGGCAGCACCTTGCCCACGGCCTTGGCCGCGCCGGTCGAGGTCGGGATCATCGACAGCGCCGCCGCGCGGGCGCGGTAGAGGTCCTTGTGCATCGTGTCCAGCGTCGGCTGGTCGCCGGTGTAGCTGTGGATCGTGGTCATGAAGCCGTGATGGATGCCGATGGCCTCGTTGAGGACATAGGCCACGGGCGCGAGGCAGTTCGTCGTGCAGGAGGCGTTTGACACCACGTGGTCGTCGGCGGTGAGACTCTCGTGGTTCACGCCGAAGACGATGGTCTTGACCGCCTTGTCGGTCTTCCATTCGTCGCCCGAAACCGGGGCCGATACCAGCACGCGCTTGGAGCCGTTCTGCAGGTGCAGCGCCGCCTTGGGCCCGTCCGTGAAGATACCGGTGCATTCCAGCGCGATGTCGACGTCGCCCCAGGGCAGCTTTGCGGGGTCACGCTCGGCCGAGACGCGGATGGGGCCGCGACCGGCGTCGATGCTGTCCGCCGTGGTCGTCACCGTGCCCGGGAAGCGGCCGTGGACCGAGTCGTAGCGGAGCAGGTGCGCGTTGGTCTCCACAGGCCCCAGGTCGTTGATGGCCACGACCTCGATGTCGGTGCGGCCCGACTCGATGATGGCGCGCAGCACGTTGCGCCCGATGCGGCCGAAGCCGTTGATCCCCACCTTGACCGCCATGCCGGTTCTCCCTCTGCGAGGCGCCTCTTGCGCCGTTGCGCGGCAACATGGCGATTCCGTGAGCGCAGTCAACCGAGCCGTGGCCCGCTGCGCTTCGGGATTTAGGTGAGGCAGGGGAGGATTCTGGCGTGGATGGTCGTTCTCTCGCGCTTTTCGGCGCGCGGCTGCTGGTGGCGCAGCTCTTCCTTTTGGGCTCGGCGCAAAAGTGGTTCAGCCCTGGCGGAGTCGAGGGTCTGCTGGCCGGGCGGGGCTGGCCGGAATGGCTGGTCTGGCCGGCGCTGGGCTTCAACCTGATCGGCGGAGGGCTGCTGGCCCTGGGGGTCGGAACGCGGCCCCTGAGCCTCCTGCTCGCGGCCTACTGCGGCGTCACGAGCCTCTTCCACTACATTCCCGCGGACCCGTGGCAGATGACGATCTTCGTCAAGAACTGGGCCATCGCCGGGGGGTGCCTCGCTCTGGCAGCCAGCGGGTCGGGGCGCTGGGCGCTCCGACCCGACTGAGCGTCAGAGACGCGCGAGCGCCTGCTGGACCACGTTGCCGGCGGTGATGCCGAACTTCTCGTAAAGCACCTCGGCCGGGGCCGAGGCGCCGAAGCTGGACATTCCGACGAAGCCCGCCTTGGCCTCGCGCCCGCCGTCGCCCAGGAGCCAGCGGTCCCAGGGCTGGCGCACGCCGGCCTCGATGGCGATCCGCACCGCGCCGGGGGCTAGGACGCGGCGGCGCAGCTTCTCGTCGGCTTGGGAGAACAGCTCCATGGACGGGATCGACACGACGCGCGTGCCCACGCCCTGCGCCTCGAGTTGCGCGCGCGCGGCCACCGCGATCTCGACCTCGGAGCCCGTGGCCATCAGCACGACCTGCCGCTTGCCCGTGGCCTCGGCCAGCACATAGGCGCCCTGCGCGGAGAGGTTCCTGTTCGTGTGCTCGGTCCGCACAGGCTTCAGGTTCTGCCGCGACAGCGCCAGCACCGAGGGGCCGGGCAGGGTCAGCGCCAGCTCCCAGGCCTCGGCCGTCTCGACCGTGTCGGCGGGGCGGAAGACGCGCAGGTTGGGCGTGGCGCGCAGCATGGCCAGATGCTCGACCGGCTGGTGCGTGGGGCCGTCCTCACCCAGGCCGATGGAGTCGTGGGTGAAGACATAGACCACCCGCGCGCCCATCAGCGCCGAAAGCCGCACCGAGGGGCGGCAATAATCGGCGAAGCACATGAAGGTGCCGCCATAGGGCAGCACGCCCCCGTGCAGCGCCATGCCGTTCATCGCGGCGGCCATGCCGTGCTCGCGGATGCCGTAGTGGATGTAGCGGCCCTTGCGGTTCTCGGGCCCGAAGATGCCGAGGTCCTTGGTGAGGGTGTTGTTCGATCCCGTCAGGTCCGCCGAGCCCCCCAGCGTTTCGGGCATCACGGCGTTGACCGCCTCCAGCACGATCTCGGAGGACTTGCGGGTGGCGACCGCCTTGCCTCCGATCGCGGCCTTCTTCACGTCGCGGATCGCGCCCGCGAGCTTGCGCGGGGGCTCGCCCTCGGCCACGCGGCGGAACTCGTTCTGACGGGCGGCGGGCAGGGCGGCGAGGCGGGCTTCCCACTCGGCCCGCGCCTGCGCGCCGCGTTGGCCCATGGCTTCCCAGCGGGCCTTGATGTCGGCGGGGATGTCGAAGGCGCCATGCTCCCAGCCATAGACCTCGCGCGTGTCGGCGATCAGCTTGGCGTCGGTCAGCGCGCCGTGGCCCTTGGCGGTGTCCTGCGCCGCCGAGCCCAGCGCGATGTGGGTCTTGCAGGCGATCATCGAGGGGCGCGGATCGGCCTTGGCCGCGGTAAGGGCGGCGTCGATGGCGGCCGGGTCATGGCCGTCGATGGCCTGCACGTGCCAGCCCGAAGCCGCGAAGCGCGCCCCCTGGTCGGTGGCGTCGGCGATGGACACCTTGCCATCGATGGTGATCCCGTTGTCGTCGAACAGCACGATCAGCCGCGACAACTGCTGCCGCCCGGCGAGCGCGATCGCCTCCTGGCTCACCCCTTCCATCAGGCAGCCGTCCCCGGCGATGACGTAGGTGTGGTGGTCCATCACCTTGGCTCCGAAGCGGGCGCGCAGCGCCTCCTCGGCGATGGCGAAGCCCACGGAGTTGGCGATGCCCTGGCCCAGCGGGCCGGTGGTCGTCTCCACACCCGCGGTGTGGTGCACCTCCGGATGGCCGGGGGTGCGCGAGTCCCACTGACGAAAGTTCTTCACCTGCTCCAGCGTCATGTCCGGATAGCCGGTGAGGTAGAGGAGCGAGTAGAGCAGCATCGACCCGTGCCCGGCCGACAGGACGAAGCGGTCGCGGTCGGGCCAGAAGGGTGCCTTGGGGTCGAAGCGGAGGTGCTTGTCGAACAGCACCGTGGCCACGTCGGCCATGCCCATGGGCATCCCCGAATGGCCCGAGTTCGCCGCCGCCACGGCGTCCAGCGTCAGGGTGCGGATCGCGGCCGCCAGCCGCCAGTGCTCGAAATGGGCGTTTCGCAGGCTCGCGATGTCCATGCTGTGTCTCTCCTCCAGGGGCGGGGCCTTAATGGGCGACGTGAGGGCCAAGATCAAGCGCGGCCTCCAAGTCCTTCGGGGTAAAGGAACTCGCGCGATTGCGGCCCGCGCGGGATTCCCCTAGGCTGAGGCCCGAACGCGCGCAGGCGACGACGGCCCCGGACCGGGCGCTGGACGAAGCCCAAGGACGAGGCGAGGGACGCATGAACGAGCAGGCCGATCTGGGGGACCTTCTGGAGGCGCGACGGCGCATCGTCGCCGCCTTCGAGGGGATCGCGGGCGGCGCCGAGGCGCTGGCGGCCCGCGCCGCCCTGGCCGCCGACAACGAGCGGCTGCGCGGCGAGATCGAGGAGGAGCGCGTCGCCAACGCCCAGCTTCGCGAACGGGTGCGCGCCCTGCGCGAGCGAGAGACCCAGCGCCTCTCCCTCGAGGAGGAGGTCGAGCGTCTGCGTGCCCAGGTGCAGGCGCTGCGCGCCGCGCAGGAGGCCGAGCGGGCCGAGGTCGACGCCGTGCTCTCCGAGCTCATCCCCTTGGTCGAGGAGGCGCAATGATGCCGCAGGTCGAGATCTCCGTCGGCGGGCGCAGCTTCGAGGTCGCCTGCCAGCCCGGCGAGGAGCCCTTCCTCCACTCGGCCGCGCAGATGCTGGACACCGAGGCCTCGGCCCTGTCCGAGCAGATCGGGCGCATGCCCGAGGCGCGGATGCTGCTGATGGCGGGGCTTCTGCTCGCCGACAAGACCCTGGGCCTGGAGGAGCGCCTGCGCGAGGCCGAGGCCAAGGTCGCGCAACTGGAGGCGCGCATCGCCGCCGGTCCCCCCCGGATCGAGGTGCCCGTCGAGGTTCCCGTCGAGGTGCGCATCGAGGTGCCAGTCATCCCCGCCGAGGTGCGCCGGATGTTCACGGAGATCGCCGATGAGGCCGAGGGCCTGGCCCATGCCGTGACCCAGCTCTTGCCCGAGCCTCCCACCCCGGCGGCCTGAGCCCGTTCAGGGCCCGATCAGCCGCGCGAGGTCGAGGGCCAGGTCCACGAAGCGCTCCATCCGGTCGGCGCGCTGGACGGGGTGGCGAAGGCGAAGCCGCATTCCCTCGGGCGAAAGCACCAGTATTGGCACCCCCCGAGGCCCCTTGGCCACGGGCGTCCAAGCCTGAAGGGCGCGAGCGAGGTCCTGAAGGTCGAGCCGACGGGCGAGGGGCCCCTCGGCGAAGACGGTCACGCCCTCCGGGGCCTCTTGCTGCGGCAGCGTCGCCGCTAGCCGCGCGAGGTCCCGGCCCAAAAGGTCGCGCAGGGCCTGCTCGTGCCGGAGCCGCCCCGGTGTGCCCTCGATCGGGTCGGAGCCGGCAGAGGGCGCCTCCACCAGGTGGTCCAGCCGCGCGGCCACCAGGACCAGCGTGCCCTCGGCCCAGCGCGGCTCGTCGGATTCGTAGTCGGTCACCGGCCCACGCTCGGGCCCGGCGCCGGGGCGCACCTCCAGCACCCAGGGATGGCCGCCGCGCGGCACCAGCCGCAGCGTCCCGGCCCGCCCCAGCGTCGTGCCGGTGACGGTCAGCGCCCATCCGCGCCGCGCGGCCATCGCCTGCAACGCGTCGCGCCGCGCAGCGTCGACCTGGACGCGCCAGTACTGCACGGCCCCGCCCAGCGCGCCCACGAAGGCCAGAGACAGGATGACGTTCAGGAGAAGCGACATGGCTCCGATCCAGCCGGGCCCCGCCACCCGGCCGCAAGCCGGCCGGCGCCGCGCGGCGGAGGCGAGGGTCGGTGTCGCAAATGGTCCGTCCTGTCCGCTGTGGCAGCAGTCCGGATCAGCTAACCACGCCCTTGCGGGCACCGCCTAGAAAAAGGGCGGCCCGCCGTCGCGGACCGCCCCGAACTGTTGCAGATAGGCCAAGCCGTTGGCGCCCCGACGTCAGGCGTTGGCGGCGCGGATCTCCTCGGCTTTGGCCTTGTCGTAGGTCACGCCCTTCTGGTCGAAGAGCGCGTCGAGCTCGCCCGACAGGGTCATCTCGGTGACGATGTCGCAGCCGCCCACGAACTCGCCCTTGACGTAGAGCTGCGGGATGGTCGGCCAGTCGGAGAAGTCCTTGATCCCCTGCCGGACCTCGGGGTCCGAGAGCACGTTCACGTCCTGGTAGTCGACGCCCATGTAGTTCAGCACCCCCGCCACGCGCGAGGAGAAGCCGCATTGCGGCATGGCCTTGGTGCCCTTCATGAAGAGCACGACGTCGTTCTTGGTGATGGTGTCGCGGATCTGATCCTGCGCGGTGGTCGCGGTGGTCATGGGAGAATCCTCAATCGGGAGCCTTGGTGGTCAGGGCGAGGGCATGCAGCTCCCCGTTCGGACCGTCCATGCGGCCCTTGAGCGCGGCATACACGGCGCGCTGCTGCTGGACGCGGTTCATGCCACGGAAGCTTTCGTCGACCACCTCGGCGGCGTAATGGTTGCCGTCCCCCGCGAGGTCGGTGATCGCGATGCGGGCCTTGGGAAAGGCCGCGCGGATCAGGTTCTCTATATCCTGGGCTTGCATGGCCATGGGTCGTGTCCTCGCGTTGCAGGTTCAATCTAGGAGGGCGGGACCGGCCCCGCAAGGCGGGGTCAGGGCTCGGCGAAGTGCTTGGAGAGCTTGAGACCCTGGCCCTGGTAGTTGGAGGCGATGCCCGCTCCGTAGAGCGCGTCGGGCACCGCCGTCATCCGCTCGTAGAGGAGCCGGCCCACCACCTGCCCGTGCTCCAGCGCGAAGGGTGCCTCGTGGCAGCGGACCTCCAGCACCCCGCGCGAGCCCGCGCCGTGGTCCCCGTGACCGAAGCCCGGATCGAAGAAGCCCGCGTAGTGGACCCGGAACTCGCCCACCATGGCGAGATACGGCGCCATCTCAGCGGCATGGTTCGGCGGGATCGTCACCGCCTCGCGGCTCATCAGGATGTAGAAGGCGCCGGGATCGAGGATGATGCGCCCCTCCTCGGCATGGATCTCCTCCCAGAAGGCGCGGGGGGCGTAGTGCCCGAGCCGGTCGAGGTCGATCACCCCTGCGTGGGGCTTGGCGCGCCAGCCCACGCGGCCGGACCCAGCGAGGTCCACCGAGAACCCGAGCCCGTCGTCGATCACGCCCTCGGCGCCCTGCACGAGGGGCACGCGGGCGTGCAGCGCGCGCAGGTCACCGTCCGAGAGCCGGGCCTCGCCCTCGCGCAATCGAAGCTGGTTGAGCCGCATCCCCGGCCGCACCAGCACGCTGAAGGAGCGCGGGCAGATCTCGGCCCAGAGCGGCCCTTGGTAGCCGGGCGGGATGCGGTCGAACTCCACGCCGCCGTCGCAGATCGTCCGCGTGAGGAGGTCGAGCCGCCCGGTCGAAGACTTGGCGTTCGCCGCTCCGTCCAGCTCCGGAGGCAGGGCCAACCGCTCCATCAAGGGGACGAGGTAGACGCAGCCCTTCTCCAGCACCGCGCCGGGGGCGAGGTCGAAGCGGTGCATCTCGAAATCCGGAAGCCGCTCCTCCACCGTCCGGCCGCGCCCGGCCAGGAACGAGGCCCGTACCCGCACGGCGAAAGATCCCAGCCGCAGGTCGACGGACGCCGGCTGGACCTGCCCCTGTCCAAGGGCAGGCTCGGCCGCGATGACATCTTCGGCGATCAGCGCGCGCAGGCGCTGGCTTGGCAGCACGCCCACGCGGCCCTCCCTTGCTGGCAGGGTCGACGTCGCGGACCGCAGGCCCATCTGTCAAGGGGATGGGCGCCCGAGGTACCGGTCTGTTGCCAGGATCACGCGGCGGCCCGATGATGACGGGGACCGGAGGAGGCGTCATGGTGGATCGGCTGGGATCGGACGAGGTGGTGCTGCGACCCGTCGAGGCGCTCGATCGGGCGCGGAGCTTCCTGCGCGACCGACTGGGCCTTCCTGAACTGCTGGTCCGCCCCAGCGTGGCCTGCTTCGCGTTGCCCGGCGCCCGTCTGATCTTGCGCGAGACGGGGCGGCGCGAGGCCGCCGACCTGCTGTACTTCGGGGTGGCCGACATCCTGTCGGCGCACGAGGTCCTGAGCCGGCAAGGTGTCGCCTTCCAGGGGCCGCCCGAACTGCGCGAGCGTCGGCCTGACGGTGCCGAGGAATGGGTAGCATATTTCGAGGATGACGAGGGTCGCACCCTCGCCCTGCATGCGACCCTCTCGGTGCGGCAGGTGCCTCACTGAAGGATCGCTGGGGGAGGATGATGGTCGGGCTAGCAGGACTTGAACCTGCGACCTCCCGCCCCCCAGACGGACGCGCTACCAGACTGCGCTATAGCCCGACATGGGGGCCTTCTGACCGATTCACGCGCCGGGGGCAAGAGGGGTCGAGCGGTTATCCCGCTTGACCCGACGACGCCTCGCGCAGGGCCACCAGGCGAGCCACCAGCGGCGCCAGACGGGGTGCGCGCTCGCGCAGGCGTTGGGGATCGGCGCGCGAAAGCGCGTCGCGCAGGCGGGAGACCTGGCTCTCGGAGTCCTTGGTAGCTGGCGGGGCGGGCTCGTCCGCCTCCTTCTCCGGTTCGGCCTCCGAGGCCGCGAGCCGCGACAGCGTGCCCAGGACGAACTCGGCCATGACGCCGAGTTGTGGCGCCTCGTCCGCCTCGGGGCTACGCTCGTCGAGCGTCTCCTCGGGCGCAGCGCCAAGCCAGGGGCCAACGATCACCGGATCAGACTGGGGCTCATCGACCTCGCAGTCCGGAGGGGGCGCCTCGTCCGTGCCGTCCGTGCCGTCGGGGGTCCAAGGCAGCGCCGACAGGCCCGCGACGTAGCGGGGGCCCCGCTCCCGCAGGAGCTTCTGGACGCCGCTGATCCGCATGTCCTGCTCGTAAAGCAGAACCTTGATGCCCCCCAAGAGGGCGATGTCGTCGGGACGGAAGTAGCGCCGCCCGCCCGCGCCCTTGACCGGCTTGATCTGGGTGAACTTCGATTCCCAGAAGCGCAGCACATGGGCCGGGGTTTCGAGAAGTGCCGCGACCTCGCTGATCGTGCGAAAGGCGTCCGGGGACTTCGCCACCGGCCTAGCTCCGGTTGCCATGGGCGATACGGTCCTTCATCAGGTGGGAGGAACGGAAGCTCAGGACGCGACGGGGGTGGATGGGCACCTCCTCGCCGGTCTTGGGGTTGCGGCCGACTCGCGCCGCCTTCTCGCGGACGGAGAACGTCCCGAAGGACGAGATCTTGACCGTCTCGCCCCGCACGAGGGCATCGGAGATGTGGGTCAGCACCGCCTCGACCAGGGCGGCGCTGTCATTGCGCGACAGCCCCACCTCATGATGGACGGCGTCGGCCAAGTCCATGCGCGTCAAGGTCTTTTCCGACATGCCCGTTGCCCCCCGGTTGTGGGGACCAGATTAGGGCAGGGGAATCACGGGGTCAATCGCGGGCCTGTGATCCCCGGCGTCACCAGCGCAGGACGACCGAGCCCCAGGCCAGGCCGCCGCCGATGGCCTCCATCACGACGAGGTCGCCGCTCTTGATCTGCCCGCGTTCCACGCCCACCGACAGGGCCAGCGGAATCGAGGCGGCCGAGGTGTTGCCGTGATCCTGCACGGTGACGACGACGCGATCCATCGGGACGCCCATTTTCTGGGCGGTCGCCTTGATGATGCGCAGGTTGGCCTGATGCGGCACGATCCAGTCCACGTCCGCGCCGGAAAGCCCCGCCCGCTCCAGCGCCGCCTCGGCGGTCTGGGCGAGCTTGGAGACGGCATGGCGGAATACCTCCTTGCCCTCCATCTTCAGCACGCCCGCCGTTCCGGTCGAGATGCCGCCATTGACGTAGAGGAGGTCCTTGAAGGTGCCGTCCGAATGGAGGTCGGTCGCCAGCACGCCGCGATCGGCGGGCGCCCCGTCCGTCTCGACGGCTTCCAGCAGCACCGCCCCTGCGCCGTCGCCGAACAGCACGCAGGTCGTCCGGTCCGTCCAGTCGAGGATCTTGGAGAAGGTCTCGGCCCCGATGACCAGCACGCGCTTTGCCGTGCCCGCCCGCATCAGTGCGTCGGCGGTGGTGAGCGCATAGACGAAGCCCGCGCAGACGGCCTGCACGTCGAAGGCGAAGCCCCCGCTCATGCCGAGGGCCTTCTGCACCATGGTCGCGGCCGAAGGGAAGGTGAGGTCCGGCGTCGAGGTGGCGACGATGATGGCGTCGATCTCCGACGGCTCGCGCCCCGCCATGGCCAATGCCGCCCGCGCGGCGCGCGCGCCCATGTCCGAAGTCGTCTCGCCGGGGGCCGCGAAATGCCGCCGCTCGATGCCCGTCCGCTCGCGGATCCACTCGTCCGTGGTCTCCAGCGTTGCCTCGAACTCGGCGTTCGGCACCACCCGCTCGGGCAGGTAATGCCCCACCCCGGTCACGGTCGCCCTGATCGTCATCTACCGCTCCTTCGGCGCTTCGGCGCCGTCGGCGGAGGTGGTCCCTCCGTCCGCAAGGACCTCATCCTGAGCCAGCGCGACCGCCGACGCAACCCGCGCCGCCAGCCGCCCCGCGAAGCCCGCCGTCCCGAGCTTGTGCGCGAGCCCCAGCGCCGCCGCGACGCCCGTGGCATCGGCCGAGCCATGGCTCTTGATGACGGTGCCGTTAAGCCCCAGGAACACGCCGCCGTTCACCCGCCGAGGGTCGACCCGCTTGCGGAACTGCTGGAGCGAGGGCAGGGCGAGAAGCCCCGCCATCCTGCTCAGGGGCCCGCGCGCGAAGGCCTCGCGCAGCAGCGTCGAGATCAGCGTCGCCGTTCCTTCGCCGGTCTTGAGCGCGACGTTCCCCGTGAAGCCGTCCGTCACGATCACGTCCACGCGGTTCGAGGGGATGTCGCCGCCCTCGACGAAGCCCACGAACTCGAACTCGCCCTTGGGGGCGGCCTGCTCGATCAGCTCGTGCGCGTCCTTCAGTTCCTGCCGACCCTTGTGCTCCTCGGTGCCGACGTTGAGCAGCCCGACGCGCGGCCGCGTGACTCCCAAGCCCTGCCGCGCGTAGGTGGTGCCCATGAGAGCATAGAGCACAAGGTCCTCGGCATCCGCGCGGATGTCGGCGCCCACGTCCAGCATGACGTTGAAGTTCGTCGGGTTGAGCGAGGGCCAGAGACAGGCGATGGCGGGGCGGTTGACGCCGGGGATCTTGCGAAGCCGCAGCATCGACAGCGCCATCAGCGCGCCGGTGTTGCCGCAGGACACGACCGCCTGCGCCTCGCCATCGCGCACGGCGTCGATGGCCGACCACATGGAGGTGTCCTTGCCGTTACGCATCACCTGCGACGGCTTGTCGGTCATCGCGACCGAGTCGGGCGCGTGGACCACGCGCACGCGCTCCCCGAACGGCGCGACCAGTGGCCGCAGCACCGCCTCGGGGCCGTGAAGGAGGACACGGGCGTCGGGCTGCTTGCCCAGGAACCGCCCGAGTCCCTCGACGACGACCTGTGGCCCCTTGTCGCCGCCCATCGCGTCCAGCGACAGGACCAGGCCGGCGGCGCGCGGCGGCTCGGTCCCGCTGGAGGATCGGGGGTCGGTCATCGCGGGGCCGTGATGTCAGCCGATCAGGCCGCGTCCTCGTCGACGAGGGCGGCGTTCACCGCCACGACTTCCTTCGAGTCGTAGTGGCCGCAGGACGGGCAGACGTGGTGCGGGCGCTTCAGCTCGCCGCAGTTGCCGCATTCGTTGGGGTTCGCGGCGACGAGGAAGTCGTGCGCGCGACGCTGGTTGCGGCGGGACTTGGAGACTTTGTTCTGCGGGACGGCCATGTCACAACCTCGGTAATCTGGCGGGGCCCATGGCCCTTTGTGAATGTTAAGCGACAACTCGCTTTCCGGGGGCGGCAATAAGCCTTCCCCGCCGGATTGTCGAGCCTCGACGGAAGGTCGCGAACATAGCGGATATCCCGCGATCCGCAACCCTTCCTTGCATCATTCCTTGGGGCGGAAGGCGTCGCGGAGCGCGGCGAAGGGCTTGGCCTTCTCCTCGGTCAGGGGCTCGGCGCCGGGCTCGGTGACGACCGTCTCGCCCAGCTCGACTCCCTCGGCGCGCGGATAGGGCGGCAGCGCCAGCGCCAGCGCCTCCAGCATCACCTCCCCGAGGTCGAGCGAGGCGGGCAGCGGCTCCACGTCGTCCTCGGGCATCTCGGCCTCGGTCGCCTCGGGGTCCAAGAAGTCGGCGGCGTAGAGCCGCTCCACCGGCTCGTCGATCCGGCTGGTCACCGGGGCCAGCGTCACCACGCAGTCCTGCACCACGGTCGCGCCCAGCTCGGCCATCAGCCGCCAGTCCTGCCGCCCCTGCGGCACGAGCCGGCCCGTGAAACGCAGCTTCTTCACGGCCGGGATGCCCAGCTCGGCCGCCACCGCGGCGCGCGCGCCGGCGTCGGGCTCCAGCGAAAAGGGGACCGCCTGCCGCTGGTTGCCTTCGGCGAGGCGAAGGACGTGACGTGGAAGGGGGGTGGGGTCGCTCACGGGCGCATCCTTTCTTGAAGGGGCTCGCTCCATGCCCTAAGCCGCGATATGAGGCGTTCAAGGACAAGGCAAGGGGGGCATTGATGCGGAGGGGTTCGGCCTGGGCCGTGGTGGTGATGCTCGGCCTGGGGGCCTGTGCGCCGCTGGTGCAGAACCACGGCTACGTCCCGCCCGAGTCGGCGCTGGCCGGCCTTCAGGTCGGCGTGGACACGCGTGACGAGGTCATCGCCGCCGTCGGCCGTCCGACGACCACGGGGCTCGTGAACGACGCCACGCTCTACTACGTCCAGAGCCGCTTCGAACGGCTGGGCTATCGCGCCCCCGAGGAGGTGGACCGGCAGGTGCTCGCCATCTCCTTCCTGCCCGACGGCCGGCTCGGCAACATCGAGCGCTTCGGGCTGGAGCAGGGTCGCGTCGTGCCGCTCACGCGCCGCACCACGGCCGAGGTCTTCGCCGACCGCACCTTCATCAACCAGCTTCTCGGCAACGTGGGCCGCTTCGACGCCGGAACCCTGCTGGGCGGTGACGACGCCGAGTGAGCCTCGTCCGCAACGAGCAGTCCAAGCTCACGGCGAACTACCTCAACGGAGTGGCCATCGCCCTCATGGCGGTCGGCGGCGTGGCCCCGCTGATCGCGGCCTTCTACGGCGACCGCGGCGCCACGCCCCTTCTGTTCGTGGCCGTCGCAATTTGCATCCTGGCCTCCGCCGTCCTACATTTCGTGGCGCGCCAGATCCTGCGAGGGCTCACGCCATGACCACGATGCAGTTCGTCGCCTTCATGATGACCCCGGTCGGGGCGCTGCTCGTCGGTGCCTGGGCCTACTGGCTCGCCACCCGCCCCGAGAAGCCGCCCCATCACCCGGCGGAGTGATGGGGGTTCCAGCCCTCGTCCTCGGGCTCCTGCTGATCCCCCTGGCCATGGCGGCGTCCCTTGCGCTCGGCCTGCTGATCGCCGCCGTCCAGGTTCGGGTCGCGCGGCGCCTCGAACGCCGCCGCGCGACCAAGGGCTGAGCGTCAATCCTTCTCCGGCTCGAAGGACAGCGCCGCGCCGTTGATGCAGTAACGCAGGCCCGTGGGCTTCGGCCCGTCGGGAAAGACGTGGCCCAGATGCGCCTCGCAGCGCGCGCAGTGGACCTCGGTCCGCGTCATGCCGTGGCTGCGGTCCACCGTCTCCTCGACGGCCTGGCTCTGCACGCCGTCGATGGGCTGCCAGAAGGACGGCCAGCCCGACCCGCTCTCGTACTTCGTCTCAGAATCGAAGAGCGGCTCCCCGCAGGCCACGCAGCGGAAGGTGCCCTCGCCCTTGGGGAAGCCGGGATGCGAGAAGGCCCGCTCGGTCCCGTGCTGCCGCGTGACGCGATAAGCCTCGGGCGACAGTTCCTTGCGCCATTCCTCGTCGGTCTTGGTGATCTTGTCCATGTCGTGCCCCTTCGCATCGGTTCGCTGCCGATGTAGGCGGCGGAGCCCGCCCGACCAAGGGCCGGGCGCCTGCGGTTGACGCCGCGCCCCGCGCCCCCTAGGTCGCCGCCATGGCGCGCGCACCCCTTCTCCAACTGTCCGACATCTCCCTCACCTTCGGCGGCGATCCCGTCTTCGACGGCCTGTCCCTGGCCGTGCAGGAGGGCGACCGCATCGCCCTCGTGGGCCGCAACGGCTCGGGCAAGTCCACGCTCATGAAGGTCATGGCGGGCCTCGTGGAGGCCGACCGCGGCCTGCGCGCCACCGCGCCCGGCACCCGCGTGGGCTACATGGAGCAGGACCCGGACCTGTCGGCTTTCGCTACGCTGGGCGATTACGCCAGCGCAGGCCTCCCGCCCGGCGAAGACTACCGCGTGGCGATGGCCGCCGAGGGGCTGGGCTTCGACCCGTCCCGCGACACGCAGAAAGCCTCGGGCGGAGAGCGCCGCCGCGCGGCGCTCGCCCGCCTCATGGCCGAGGCACCGGAGCTGATGCTCCTCGACGAGCCCACGAACCACCTCGACATCGCCGCGATCGAATGGCTGGAATCGCAGCTTTCGACGACACGCTCGGCCTTCGTCCTGATCTCCCACGACCGCGCGGTGCTGCGGAACCTCACGCGCGGCACGCTCTGGATCGACCGGGGCGAGGTGCGCCGCCAGGATCGGGGCTTCGGCAACTTCGAGGCCTGGCGCGACCAGGTTTGGGACGACGAGGACGCCGCCCGCCACAAGCTCGACCAGAAGATCAAGGTCGAGGCGAAATGGGCGGTCGAGGGCATCTCGGCCCGGCGCAAGCGCAACATGGGCCGCGTCCGCGCGCTCGAAGGGCTGCGGCAGGAGCGGCGCGACCAAATCCGCCGGCAGGGCACGGCGGCGCTCGCGATGGAATCGGGCCCGACCTCGGGCAAGCGGGTGATCCTCGCCAAGGGCCTCGCCAAGTCCTTTGGCGACCGGCCCATCGTGCGCAGCCTCGACCTGACGGTGCAGCGCGGCGACCGCCTCGCGCTCGTGGGCCCCAACGGCGCGGGCAAGACCACGCTGGTCAAGCTCCTCCTCGGGCAGATCGCGCCCGACGCGGGGACCGTGACCCACGGCACGAACCTCGAGATCGCCGTGCTCGACCAGACCCGCTCCGCGCTCGACCCCGAGACGACGCTCTGGGACGCGCTGGCGGGCGACCCCGACCTGCGCGCCGGACGCTCCGACCAGGTGATGGTGCGGGGCACGCCCAAGCATGTCGTGGCCTATCTCAAGGATTTCCTGTTCCAGGAGGCGCAGGCCCGCGCGCCGATCAAGTCGCTCTCGGGCGGGGAGAAGGCGCGGCTCCTGCTCGCGCGCATCATGGCCAAGCCCTCGAATCTCCTCGTGCTCGACGAGCCGACCAACGACCTCGACATCGAGACGCTGGACCTCCTGCAGGAGGTTCTGGGCGACTACGACGGCACCGTGATCCTCGTCAGCCACGACCGTGACTTCCTCGACCGGGTGGCGACCCTGACCATCGCCATGGAGGGCGACGGCCGGGCGATCCCCTACGCCGGCGGCTGGACCGACATGATGGCCCAGCGCGGGGGCCAGCCGCTCGGTCATCGCGCCGAGGCGACCGCCGCCCCGGCCGCCAGGGCGCCGGAGAAGCCCGCCGCTGCCGCCCCCGCGCCCCGCCGCAACGGCCTCAGCTTCACCGAGAAGCACCGCCTCGACGCGCTCCCGGCCGAGATCGACCGCATCACGGAAGAGATCGACCGCCTAGGCAACCTCCTCGCCGACCCCGAGCTGTTCACCCGCGAGCCGGTGAAGTTCCGCAAGGCGAGCGAGATGCTGTCCCAGCGTCAGGCGGCGCTGGAGGCGGCCGAGGAGGAATGGCTCCTGCTCGCGGAGAAGGCCGAAGGGTAGGGGCGTCCGTCGCGCCCCACCCTCGCCAGCCGCTCAACCGCAGCGCCGCAGCCGGAACGTGCCAACCTCGCCCTCGGCGGGCTCGATCCGCACCTCCCCGCGGCGGCCGGGGAGGCTCAGGCCCACGGGGCCTATCGTCAGAACCAGTTCGTCGCCCTGGGCTTCCAGCCCGAAGCCGCCCGACCCATCGCGCAACCGGCAGTCGAGCCCCGTCTCGCCGGGCTGGCAGGCGGCCAGCGCCTCGGCGTCCCCGCTGCCGTCGCGCAGCACGGCGCTCACCTCCATCAGGGTCACCCCCAGCCGCCGGGACTGGCCCAGAGGCTCGCGCCCGAGCGCGATGCGGCGGATGGGTTGCGCGGGGTCCGCCGCGAGCGTCCGCTCGTCCAGGCTCCGTTCCCAGCAGAAATTGCGGGCGAAGTGGGTCTCGGCCAGCGGGCCCGCCGCGATCTGGGCCTCGGCCGCGAGGGGCAGGAGAAGGAAGGGCAGGGCGCGCATGACAAAGGCTCCGGGGATCTCTCCCCGGAGCCTGCGCCGGCCGTGACGGCCGATCAACCGTCCTGGCAGGTCAGCCGTCGAAGTTGACCTCTTCCATGATCCGCAGCGCGGCGGCGCGGTGCCCCGCGACGTCGGTCAGACCGATCGTGTCGGGCGTGACGGGCCCCCAGGAGGCCACGAGCTCGGACACTTGGGCGTCAGGCCGCACGGGATATTCGTTGTTCCGCTCGGCGTAGATCGCCTGCGCCTCGGGCGAGACGAGGAACTCCATGAGCTGCAGCGCCTCTTCCTTGTTCGGGGCGGAGGTCGTCATGGCGATGCCCGACACGTTGACATGGGTGCCGCCGTTCTCGAAGACCGGGAACTCGATGCGGACGGACTCGGCCGCCTCGCGCTGCTCGTCGCTCTTGAGCATCTGGCCCATGTAATAGGTGTTGCCGAGCGAGATGTCGCATTCGCCCTGCCAGATGGACAGGACCTGGTCGCGGTCTCCGCCCTCGGGCTTCTTGGCGAGGTTCGCCTTCACGCCCTCGGCCCAGGTGCGTGCGTAGTCCTCTCCGTGGTGCGCGATCACCGCCGACAGGAGCGCGAGGTTGTAATTGTGCATCCCCGACCGCGTGCAGATGCGGCCCTGCCACTTCGGATCGGCGAGGTCCTCGTAGGTCGTGACCTCGCCCTCGGCCACGCGCTCTTGGGAGGCGTAGACGACGCGCGCGCGGCTGGTCAGCGCGAACCACAGGCCGTTCGGGTCGCGCAGCTCGGCCGGGATGGCCTCCTCCAGCACGGCATTGTCGACGGGCTGGGTCACGCCGGCGTCCACGATCTGCTTGAGGTTGGCGATGTCCACCGTCATCACGAGATCCGCGGGCGACCGCTCGCCCTCGGCCCTCAGGCGCTCCACGATCCCCTCCTCGACGAAGGCGAGGTTCACCGCGATCCCCGTCTCGGCCGTAAAGGCGTCGATCACCGGCTGGATCAGCTCGGGCTGGCGGGTGGTATAGACGTTGACGTCCGCGAGAGCGGGCAGCGCGACGGCGCTCGCGACGGAAGCGAGAAGGAAGGTGCGCAGGGTCATCGTGGCTCCATGGGGTTGGCTCTTGGGGCCGTTTTGAACCCGACTATTTTTCTCAGGTCAATACTCGACAGGAAAGCTCAACAAGGTGTCAGCCGGTGCGGCGCTTGTCCGCCGCCCGGACCTCGTCCCAGAGCGCGTCCATCTCCTCCAGCGTGCTCTCGGCCGGGACCTTGCCCCGCGTGGCCAGCGCGTCCTCGATGGCGGCGAAGCGGCGCTCGAACTTGGCATTCGCGCGGCGCAGCGCCGCCTCGGGGTCCACGCCCAGATGCCGCGCGAGGTTGGCGCAGACGAACAGGAGATCGCCCATCTCCTCCTCGACCCGGTCCGCGCCCTCGTCCCGCGCCTCCACCAGCTCGCGCGCCTCCTCCTGGAGCTTGTCCAGCACCGGCCCCACGTCGGGCCAGTCGAAGCCCACGCGCGCCGCCCGGTTCTGGAGCTTCTCGGCGCGCTTGAGCGCCGGAAGGGCCAGCGCCACCCCGTCGAGCACCCGCTTCATCCCCTCGCCGCCCCGCTCGGACGCCTTCTGCGCCTCCCAGGCGGTGGTCTGCTCTTCGGCGGTGCGGGTCCGGGCATCGCCGAAGACGTGGGGGTGCCGCTTGACCATCTTGTCCGCGATGCCCTTCGCCACGTCCGCGAAATCGAAGAGCCCCGCTTCCTCGGCCATGCGCGCATGGAACACCGACTGGAACAGCAGGTCCCCCAGCTCGCCCCGAAGGCCCTGGAGGTCACCCTTCTGGATCGCGTCCGCGACCTCGTAGGCCTCCTCGATCGTATAGGGCGCGATGGTGGAAAAGGTCTGCTCCACGTCCCAGGCGCAGCCCGTCTCCGGGTCGCGCAGCCGGGCCATGATCTCCAGAAGGCGGTTCATCTCGGTTGCGGCGTCGGCCATTGCGGTTTCCCCCAAGCCATGGGTAGCTGTCGCCGCCGTCCTCCCACGGCGCGCCCTTCGGAGTCCACCCATGCCCGTCGTCAACCGCATCAGCGCCTTCGCCGACGACATGGCCGCTTGGCGGCACCACATCCACCGCCGCCCCGAGCTGGGCTTCGACCTGCCCGAGACCGCCGCCTTCGTCGCTGCCCGCCTGCGTGAATTCGGCGTGGACGAGATCCACGAGGGCATCGCCACGTCCGGCATCGTCGCCCTCATCCACGGGCGGGCCAAGGGCCCCGCCATCGGCCTGCGCGCCGACATGGACGCTCTGCCGATGGAGGACCTGTCCGGCGCCCCCTACGCCTCCGAGATCCCCGGCCGCGCCCATGCCTGCGGCCACGACGGCCACACCGCGATGCTCCTGGGCGCGGCCCGTTACCTCGCCGAGACGCGCAACTTCGCTGGGACCGCCGTCCTCCTGTTCCAGCCCGCCGAGGAGCAGGGCGGCGGCGGGCAGGTCATGGTGCAGGAAGGCGTGCTCGACCGCTTCGCCGTGCAGCAGGTCTATGCCATGCACATCGCCCCCGGCACGCCCCTGGGCGAGTTCGCGACCACCCCCGGCCCGATCATGGCCGCCGTGGACGATTTTTCGATCACGCTGCGGGGCAGGGGCGGCCACGCCGCCTATCCGCACGACGCCACCGACCCGATCCCCGGCGCCTGCGCGCTGGTGGGGGCGCTCCAGACCATCGCCAGCCGCAACGCCGACCCCATGAAGCAGCTCGTGGTCTCGGTCACGCAGGTCCACGCCGGCAGCGCCTACAACGTCATCCCCGAGGAGGCGATGGTCAGCGGCACGATCCGCAGCTACGACAAGGCGCTCCACGCCCTCGCGCGCCGCCGCCTGGAGGAGATCGTGCACGGCCACGCGGCCGCCTTCGACCTGGGCGCGCAGATCGACATCATCGAGGGCTATCCGCCCACCGTGAACGACCCCGACCGCACCGCCTTCGCCGCCGAGGTCGCGCGCGAGGTCGCGGGCCGCGTCGACACCGCCATGGTGCCCGAGATGGGAGCCGAGGACTTCTCCTTCATGCTCGAGGCCCGGCCCGGCGCCTTCCTGTTCCTGGGCAACGGCGACACGCCGATGTGCCACCATCCGGCCTTCGACTTCGACGACCGCGCCCTGCCGGTGGGCGCCAGCACCTTCGCCCGCCTGATCGAGCGGGCGCTTCCACTGACGGAGTGAGACATGGGACTAGAGGACGCCAAGTCGCAGGTGGACCGCGCGTTCACCGGCGAGGGGAGGGGCCTCGCCTTCGAGAACGCCTTCGGCGGGGCCACGAGCTTCCTGCGCCGACGCTACACCAAAGACGTGGCGGGCGCGGACCTCGCAATTCTTGGCGTGCCCTTCGACCAGGCGGTGACGCACCGCCCCGGTTCGCGCTTCGGGCCCCGCGCCATCCGCGAGGCGTCCACCCTCCAGCCCTATGACCCGCCCTATGGCTGGCCCTTCGACCCCCTGTCCGAGATGACGGTCGTCGACACGGGCGACCTGCCCTTCGACTACGCCCGGACCTGGGACTTCCCGCCCGCGCTCACCGCGCGCGTGGCCGAGATCCTCGCGCAGGGGGTGGGCACCGTGACGCTGGGGGGCGACCACTTCATCACCCTGCCGATCCTGCGCGCCTATGCCGAAACATACGGCCCGCTGTCGGTGGTCCAGTTCGACGCCCACAGCGACCTCTGGCCCGACGACGACATGGAGCGGATCGACCACGGCACCTTCCTCTACAAGGCCGTGAAGCTCGGCCTCGTCGATCCCGCCCGGTCGGTCCAGATCGGCATCCGCACGGTGACCCATGACCGGCTCGGGATGCCCATGATCGACGCCCGCTCGGTCCACGAGGAAGGGCCCGACGCGGTGGCCGAGCAGATCCGCCGCATCGTCGGCGACGCGCCCGCCTACGTCACCTTCGACATCGACGCGCTCGACCCCGCCTTCGCGCCCGGCACCGGCACGCCGGTCTGGGGCGGGCTGCACTCCTGGCAGGCCGCCGCGATCCTGCGGGCGATGGCGGGGATGAACGTCGTGGGCGGCGACGTGGTCGAGGTCTCGCCCCCCTACGACACCACGGGCGCCACGGCCATCGCCGGCGCCCATGTCGCGACCGAGATCATGTGCCTCTACGGCTGGCGGCGGCTCGGCAAGGAGGGCTAGGCGCCCTCAGCGCCGCCCGAAGAGCCGCCCGCCGATGCGCCCGAGAAGGCCGCCCCCGGCCTCCTCCTTCTCCTTGCGCGGCGTGACGACGTGGCCCACCGTCAGGGCGACGGTGTGCAGCTCGCCCTCGCGCGGCATCCAGACCTCGCCCAGGCTGCCGGCGTCGTAGAGCCCCAGCCGGTGCTTCTGCGCCAGCTCCATGCATTTCTGGAAGGCGTCCTCGTTCATGTCGGACGGGAACTCGGCCAAGGCGAGGCCCGAGGCGAAGAAGTAGTCCGTGGCCCCCGGCTTGTCGTGCCAGCCGGGCAGGGCATAAGGGCCGTGCAGCGGCGGAAAGGGGCGGAGAATCTCCATGAACCAGTCGCGCACGCGGGGCGACGTGGTCTTGGGGTCGAGGCAGGCGGGCTGGTCGCCGCTCTCGTCCCATGTCGTCTGGGCGCGGACCCAGTCCGAGAACCCGGCCGCCGTGTCGGGTGCCGCCTCGGCATCGAACATGATGATCTCATAGGCCATGCTCGCCACTCCTCGGAAAGTTGCGCGATGGGCGTGCTTTAGAAGCCGCTCCAAAGGTGGTCCATCGCCGGGTGCCGGTCCTTGGCCCCGCCCGCGCAAGGCCGCAACACCTTGAGAGGATTTCGTCATGCCTTGCGGGACCAGCCGAGGGCGGCCCCCTCAAACCGGCTCCCCGACACCGCTCCGGAAGGCAGGCCATATCTCAGCAGATTTGAGTTATCACGGATCCGTGACGGCCGCCTGACGAAGGCACCTCAGCCGGATGATGGATATGCATCAGTTCTGCCGTGGTCCTGAGGCGGGTGTGTCACGCGGCGCCCCCATTTGCGTCATGAAATGACCATCATGCCCTGCCCAACCGCATGGGCCGGGTCGCGCGCCGCATGGGGGTGTTGCGCAAAAGGGCAGGGCACCGTTCGGTGCTGTCAGAAACCGTTAACCCCTGTTCCGGCATCCTCGGCCCGTCATGCCCAGGAGCCCGTCCATGTCCGCCATGCCTCACGCCGCCGAACCGCGCCCGTTTCGCGGCGCATCGCCCGTCCAGTCCATGGCATGGGGCGGCGCAGGGGTGCGCGCCGCCCGAGAGGGCGGGCCGGGACGCCGCGCGCCCCGGCCTCGTGCCTCAGAAGCCCGCCTTGATCTCCTCGAAGGTCTGGGCGTGGCGCTCGCGCGACTCGATGGAGATGGGAAGCTGGGCGAAGATCGGGGCCTCCACGGTGCCGAGGCCCGACTCGGTCAGCGTCTCGTCGCCGATGCCTTCCATGCCCTTGGTGTTGGCGCTGCCCCAGCCGGCCTCGACCAGCACCGGCGCGGTCGCGGGCGCCAGGAAGGCGTTCACGTAGTCGTAGGCCTTGTCCTCGTTGCCCGGCCCGTTGACCAGGTTGACCATGCCGCAGAGCCAGACGGACGACCCCTGCTCGGGCTCGCGCTGGAAGCCGATGGGGCGGCCTTCCGCCTTCATGGTGGGATAGGTCTCGTTCCAGGCCCAGGAAACCAGGACCTCGCCCGTGGACATGAGCTGCGCGAGCTCGGCCGGGTCGGTCCAGTAGGTGCGCAGGTTCGGGTGCACCTCGCGCAGCCAGTTGGCGGCGGCCTCGAACTGCTCGTCGGTGGCGTTGGTCCAGTCGGTCACGCCGGTGGCGAGATAGGCCAGAGCCCAAGCGTCGTCGACGTTGTCGGGCAGGGCGATCCGGCCGGCATAGGCCGGGTTCCGGAAGACCTCCAGCGTGGCCACGTCCTCGGCCGGGACCTCGTCGGGGTTGTAGGCGATGGCCGTGGTGCCCCAGTCGGTGGGAATGAAGAAGGTCTCGCCCTCGCCGGCGACCGACTGCCCCGTCAGGTTGGCGTCGAGGCTGGCGAAGTCGGTGATCTTCGACGTGTCCCAGGGCTCGATCAGGCCCGACTCGCGCCACTTGTTCACGGAGCCCGAGCAGATATGCGCCACGTCGGCTTGGAAGCCGGCCTGGACCTTCTGGAACGCCTCCTCCTCGTCCCCGAAGAACGAGAAGGTGGGCGAGGCGCCGTGCGCCTCGACGTAGGGCTGGTGGAAATCGGGCGTCTCGAAGCCCGGATAGTCGAGGACCGTCAGCTCGGCGTCCTGCGCGCGAGCCACGGACCCCAAGGCGACGGCACAGAGCGAGGCGGCACCCAGAAGGGCGGCATGCTTCATCGGTCGTGTCTCCCGTTGGACGATGTTGCGGTCAGCCCCGAGGTTATGGGCCCCCGGCCACCCCTTCAAGGCCAAGCGGAGAAACGGGCCGTCGCGTCGCCCGAAATCCCCGTGCTTGCGGAGGCTTGCGGCGCCTGCCACCCTCGGAGCCGCAAGGAGGACGCAATGCTGGTCACGCCCGACTGGTGCCGCCTGATGGCCCGCTACAACGCCTGGCAGAACGAGGGGCTGCTCGACCTCGTGCCCCGGCTGCCCGAGGAGGAGCTTCGCCGCGACCGCGGCGCCTTCTTCGGTGGGATTCTCGGGACGTTGAGCCACCTGCTCTGGGCCGACCGGATGTGGCTCTCGCGCCTCGCGGGCCACCCCCGGCCCGCCGTGGGCCTCTCGGCCAGTGCCACGCTCGTGACGGATGCCGTCACCTGGGCCGAGGGACGCCGCGCGGCCGACGCGGCCTTGCTCGCCTGGGCCGAGGATCTCGGGCCGGGCGACCTCGACGGCGACCTGACCTGGGTCTCGGGCGTGACGGGCGGAGAGGTATCGCGGCCCCTGGGGCTGATCGCCAGCCACGTCTTTAACCACCAGACCCACCACCGCGGGCAGGTCCATGCCCTGCTGACAGCCGCCGGTCTCCGGCCCCGCGACACCGACCTCTTTCTGATGCCCCTCTGAGCGGAGACCGCCATGAAGGCCCTTCTCGTGGACAAGGACGACACCGGCCTGAGCGCCCGCGTGCAGGAGGTCGCCGACGACCGCCTGCCCGAGGGCGAGGTGACCGTCGCCGTCCGCCACTCGACGCTGAACTACAAGGACGGGCTCTGCCTGACCGGCAAGGGCGGCCTTGTCCGCAGCTATCCGCACGTGCCCGGCATCGACTTCTCGGGCGTGGTCGAAGAGTCCTCGGACCCCCGCTGGCGTCCGGGCGACGAGGTCATCCTGACCGGCTGGCGCGTGGGCGAGAGCCGCTGGGGCGGCTACGCCGAAAGGGCCCGCGTCAAGGCCGACTGGCTGGTGCGCGTGCCGCAGGGACTTTCGCTCCGCCAAGCGATGGCGGTGGGCACGGCCGGCCTCACGGCGATGCTGGCGATCCTGCGGCTCGAAGGGCAGGGGCTCCGGCCCGGCGCGGGGCCGGTCCTCGTCACCGGCGCCACGGGCGGGGTGGGCAGCGTCGCCGTGGCGCTTCTCGCGGCCACGGGCCACGAGGTCGCGGCCGTCACGGGGCGCGAGGGAGCCGAGGATTACCTCCGCGACCTGGGCGCGACCCGGATCGTTGCCCGGACCGAGATCGCGGACACCGTGCCCAAGCCCCTGGAGTCCGAGACCTGGGCCGGGTGCATCGACGCGGTGGGCGGACCGATGCTGGCGCGGGTGCTGGGGCAGTTGCGCTACGGCGCGTCGGTCGCGGCGGTGGGCAACGCCGGGGGCGTGCAGGTCCCGGCCTCCGTGATTCCCTTCCTGCTGCGCGGCGTGAATCTTCTCGGGATCGAATCGGTCCATGCCCCCCTGCCGCTGCGCGACGCCGCCTGGGCGCGCGTCGCCCGCGACCTGCCGATGGCCAAGCTCGACGCCATGACCCGGCCCGCCACCCTGGAGGATCTGCCCGACCTGGGGCAGGCGATCCTCAGGGGCGGCGTGCAGGGCCGGGTCGTCGTGGACCTCTAGGCCGCCTGCTTCCAAGCTCCTGCCGAAGGCGGTCCCACCCGCCTCCGGGCCCTCGTTTCCGAAAGCATCCCATGACCCGTCTCGACACCGCCTGGGTCCGCACCCAGTTCCCCGCCTTCGCCGTCGCCTCTCTCGAGGGGCAGTCCTTCTTCGAGAACGCGGGCGGCTCCTTCCCCTGCGCGCAGGTGGTTCACAGGCTTCACCGCTTCTATACCGAGCGGAAGGTCCAGCCTTACGCGCCCTATGCCATGTCGCAGGTCGCCGGCGCCGAGATGGACGAGGCGCGCGAACGGCTCGCGGAGATGCTGGGCGTCGCCACCCACGAATTGTCCTTTGGGCCGTCCACGACCGCCAACACCTACGTCCTGGCGCAGGCCGTGCGGAAATGGCTCAAGCCCGGCGAGGCCATCGTCGTCACCGACCAGGACCACGAGGCGAACTCGGGCCCCTGGCGGCGGTTGTCCGAGGACGGGGTCGAGGTGCGCGAATGGCGCATCGATCCGACCACCGGCCACCTCGACCCCGAGGCGCTGGGGGACCTCCTGGCTGACGGGCGGGTGCGGCTCGTCTGCTTCACCCATTGCTCCAACGTCGTGGCCGAGATCAACGACGTGGCGCGCATCGCGGCCATGGCGCGGGCGGCGGGCGCACGGACCTGCGTCGACGGGGTGAGCTACGTCCCCCACGGCTTGCCGGACGTGGGGGCGCTGGGCTGCGACGTCTACCTGTTCAGCGCCTACAAGGTCTACGGTCCTCACCAGGGGATCATGGCCATCCGCGAGGACTGGGGCCGGGAACTTCCGAACCAGGGCCACTTCTTCAACGGCGACGCGCTCTACAAGCGCTTCACGCCCGCCGGGCCCGACCACGCGCAGGTCGCCGCCTCGGCCGGGATGGCCGACTACATCGAGGCGCTCTCGGCCCATCACGGCGGCCCCGCCCGGGGCGCCCCAGCGGCCCGTGCCGCGCACGACCTGATGCGCGCGCGGGAGGTCGAGCTTCTGCGACCCCTCCTCGACGCCTTGCGGGACCGCAACGATCTCCGCCTCCTCGGTCCCGCCGAAGCCGAGGGACGCGCGCCGACCGTGGCCGTGGAACTGCCCGGTTCGGCCGAGGTCGCGGCGACGGCGCTTGGCGGACACGGCATCCAATGCGGGGGCGGCGACTTCTACGCCGTACGGCCGCTGCGCGCGATGGGGATCGACCCGGACAAGGGCGTGCTGCGGATGAGCTTCACGCACTACACCTCCGAGGAGGACATCGACCGGCTGGTCCGGGCGCTGGACGCGGTGCTGCCGGGATAGGAGTCTTCCCGCCACGGCCCGCTCCGCTATCCTGCCCCCCGAATCCCGGAGGCTCCCATGACCGATCCCCGTCCGATCCTTCTCTGGTTCCGCCGCGACCTGCGGCTCTCCGACCATCCGGCGCTGCACGAGGCGGCACGGAGCGGGCGGCCGGTGATTCCCGTCTTCCTCTGCGATGAGGGCGTGGAGACCTTGGGCGCCGCGCCCAGGATGCGCATCGGAATGGGCGTGGCCGAACTGGCGCGGAGCCTTGAGGCGCTGGGGAGCCGCCTCGTTCTCCGTCGCGGCCCGGCCCTGGAGGCGCTGCAGGCTCTGGTGGCCGAGACGGGGGCGGGCGCGGTCTGGTGGACGCGGCTCCACGATCCCCTGTCGCGGCGGCGAGACGACGGTGTGGCGAAGGGCTTGGGTGTCGAGGCGCGGGCCTTCCCCGGCCACCTGCTGCACGAGCCCGAGACGGTCCGTACCGGCGCGGGGGGGCCTTCAAGGTCTACGGCCCATTTTTCCGGGCACTGCGCGCCCGCGACCCGGGCGAGCCGCTGCCGGCGCCGGGGCGGCTCGCCGGGCCAGAGCGCTGGCCCGAATCGGACCGTCTGGAGGACTGGCGGCTCGACGCGGCGATGAACCGGGGCGGTCCCATCGTGGCCGCCTGGCAGCACCCGGGTGAGGCGCGGGCGCAGGCGCGGCTCGACCGCTTCGTGTCCGAGCGGATAGGCGGCTATGCCAAGGCCCGGGACTATCCCGCGCAGGACGGCTCCTCGCGGCTCTCGGAAAACCTGACCGTCGGCGAGATCAGCGCACGTGCTTGCTGGCGTTCCGGGATTGCCTCGATGGAGCGCGGCGCGGCGGGAGCGGAGCAGTTCCTCAAGGAATTGGCCTGGCGCGACTTCGCGCACCATCTCCTGTTCGAATCGCCGGCGTTGGCGACCGATCATTGGCGCCCCGAATGGCGCCTCTTCCCCTGGGCGCAGGAAGCCGACTCGTCGATGGTGCGCGCATGGCGGCAGGGACGGACAGGCATCCGGCTGGTGGATGCGGCGATGCGCGAGATGTACGTGACGGGGCGGATGCACAACCGCGCGCGCATGATTGCGGCATCGCTCCTGACCAAGCACATGCTGACCGACTGGCGGATCGGGCTGAAGTGGTTCGAGGACTGCCTCACCGATTGGGATCCCGCGTCGAACGCCGTGAACTGGCAGTGGGTGGCGGGGTCCGGCCCCGACGCTTCGCCCTTCTTCCGCATCTTCAGCCCCGAATCGCAGGCGAAATCCTACGACGGCAAGGGAGACTACGAGCGCACCTGGATCGCGGAGGGGCACCTCGACCCGCCCGCAACGGCGCTGAGCTACTTCGACGCGATCCCCCGGTCCTGGGCTCTGTCACCGCGCGACCCTTATCAGCTCCCGGTCCTGGATCTGGCTCTCGCCCGCGAGGCGGCGCTGGCCGCCTTCCGGTCGCGTGCCCGGGCCGTCGGAAGCGCGTGACAAATTTCCGTGAAGGCTTACCTTGCGACAGGCTGTCACGAACGGGGTTCCTCGCGAATGATCCTCACCTCGACCGAGGGGCAGGAAAACCTGCCGCGCTACTTCGCCCAGGTGTTCGCGATCGCGTCCCGCCTGGCGCGGGGACGGCTCGACATTGTGCTGCCGGACGGGCGGCGCTTCCGGGCCGAGGGCCGGCAGGCCGGCTATGTGGCCGAAATCGTCGTGCACAATCCCGACCTCTTCGCGCGCACCGTACGCGAAGGACATCTGGGCTTCTCGGATGCCTACCTCGACGGCTGGTGGTCCACGCCGGATCTCATGGCCTTCATGGACTTCGTCAACGACGACGCCGACGATCTCTACGACGCCTTCCCGGGTGCCTTCTTCGTGAGGGCCTACGAACGGCTTCGCTTCTGGCTTCAGAGCAACACGAAGACGCAGGCCCGGCGGAACATCAGCCGCCACTATGACCTAGGGAACGATTTCTACCGGCTCTGGCTCGACGAAACGATGACCTACTCCTCGGCGGTCTTCGACGGCGGCCAGCAGAGCCTGGAGGCCGCGCAGCGGCGCAAGTACGAGCGGATGGTCGATGGCATGGGCGCGCAGCCGGGTGACCACGTGCTCGAGATAGGCTGCGGGTGGGGCGGCTTCGCCGAATACGCGGCCCGGGAGCGGGGACTGAGGGTCACGGGCCTCACCATTTCCAGGGAACAGCTCGCCTTCGCGCAGGACCGCATGCGGCGGGCGGGGCTCGAGGACAAGGTGACGCTCAAGCTCCAGGACTACCGGGACGAGGCGGGCCAGTATGACGGCGTAGCCTCGATCGAAATGTTCGAGGCGGTGGGCGAGGCCTACTGGCCCGTCTACTTCGCGACGCTGAAGCGCTGCCTCAAGCCCGGCCGCAGCGCCACGCTGCAGATCATCACGATTTCCGAGCACCGCTGGGATCTCTACCGCTCTAGCGTCGACTTCATCCAGAAGTACATCTTTCCGGGCGGCATGCTGCCCAGCCCTAGCGTCTTGCGCGCGGAGGTCGAGAAGGCGGGCCTGCGGGTCCGGGGCTCGACCGAGTTCGGGGAAAGCTACAGCCGGACCCTGCGCCTGTGGCACGACAGCTTCAACGCCCGCTGGGACGAGGTGGCGCGGCTTGGCTTCGACGACCGGTTCCGGCGGATGTGGAACTTCTACCTCGCCTCTTGCGCCGGAGCCTTCCATGGCGGTAACTGCGACGTGACGCAGATCACCCTGTCCCGGCCCGCATGAGCCGCCGCACGCCGAGGGAGCATGCCGACCGCCGCCAAGCTCGTTGCCGCCGCCCTGTTCGCCGCCCTCGCCTGGTGGGTGTCACAGATGGTCGAGCCGATGTTCCCCGAAGGTACCGACCTCGGTCGCTTCGCTGAATATAACGGCCTTATCGGTCTTGTGATCGGCTGGCGGGTGGCAGGAGCCCGGGCACGGACCACTTGGCCGAATGCCGTCGCGCACGGGCTGACTTCGGCCTTCGGCATGACGCTGATGGCGCTGTTCCTGCACAGCACCGCGCTGATGCTGAGCCAGTCATTTCGCAAGGTCTATGAAGGTCCGGTCGAAGCTGTCGTGGACGTGGTCCGCCTGATGGTCGGCAACGCCCATTTCGTCGTCACCCCCACGATCATGGCGACCCTGGTCGCAGGCGGGATCCTTGGCGGACTCGTGACCGAATGGGTGGCCCGGAACTACAGATGACCACGTTCTTCTTTTACGGCACGCTTCGCCACCGGCCGATGCTGGAACTCCTGTCGGGCGGCACTGGCACCGCCCAAGGCCAGGAAGCCGTGCTGCCCGGCCATCGGGTGCTTAGATCCACCGAAGGCGACCTGCCCATCCTGGTCCAGGATCCGGGGGCACAAACCAAAGGCACGGTCTGGACGCTGCCGCTCGACGCGCAGGAGCGGCTGGATGCTTATGAACTGCCCTTCGGCTATACCCGTCGCACCGTGACCGTGCGGGCCGGGGACCAGGACGTGCCGGCCGAGGCCTATTTCCCGCCGTCCTCGCTCGAGGCCGGGGCCGAGGACTGGTCCTTTGAGGGTTGGCTGCGCCATTCGCTCCCGTTGCCGATGCGCCGCGCCGCCGAGATCGCCGCACATGAGCCGCCTCTTGTGGGTGATTCGCTTCAGGAGCAGGGACCGATGATCGACCACCGCGCGGCGGCGTCGCTTCGCGCGACGGGAACCCCGACCGCATGGAGGCATCGTGCGTCGCCCGATGATTTCGCGCTGCGCAGGGTGCGGCCCCCCTCGGGCCAGTTCTTCCGATTCGAAGCGCTGGAAGTCGACCATCGCCGCTTCAACGGCGAACGGTCCGAAGCCCTGCCACGCGAGGTGATGGTGGGGGCGGACGCGGCGCTGGTGCTGCCCTACGACCCTGCCCGCGACCGCGTGCTGCTGGTCGAGCAGTTCCGCCCAGGCCCGGCCCGACGGGGTGACCCGCAGCCCTGGGTGCTGGAACCGGTCGCCGGCCTCGTCGACGCAGGCGAAACGCCGGAGGAGGCCGCGCGGCGCGAGGCCCGTGAAGAGGCGTCTCTGGAACTCACGGAACTCGTGCCGATGTTCGCGGGCTATGCCTCGCCAGGAAACGCGACGGATCATTTCTATGCCTATCTCGCGCTCTGCAATCTGCCGGACGACCATGCGACCTCTGGTGGCCTTGAGGCGGAGCACGAAGATCTCCGGCTGCATCTTGTGCCCTTCGATGAGGCTATGGCGCTGATCGAGACAGGCGAGTCGAATGCCATGCCGCTCATCTCCATGCTGCTCTGGCTCCATCGCTGGCGGGCCGGGCGGGGCTAGGCCGGTCCAAAAGGGGCGGTCGGGGCTCCCTTGAGTTGGCGCCCGCCGCCCCCTAGACAGGCGGGGCAACGAGAGGCCCGCCATGTCCCCCATCAAGTCCGACCTTGCCGCCGCCGTGGGCAACACGCCGCTGATCCGCCTTCGCCATGCCTCGGAGATGACTGGGTGCGAGATCCTCGGCAAGGCCGAGTTCATGAACCCCGGTCAATCGGTCAAGGATCGCGCCGCTCTCTACATCATTAAGGACGCCGTGGCGCGTGGCAAGCTGAGGCCGGGCGGGACCATCGTGGAGGGAACGGCCGGCAACACAGGGATCGGCTTGGCGCTCGTCGGCGCCTCCATGGGCTACAAGACGGTGATCGTCATTCCCGAGACCCAGAGCCAGGAAAAGAAAGACATGCTTCGTCTGGCAGGGGCCGATCTCGTGCAGGTGCCGGCGGCACCCTACAAGAACCCGAACAACTACGTTCGCTACTCCGGACGCCTTGCAGAGGAACTGGCACGAACCCTTCCGCAGGGAGCGATCTGGGCCAACCAGTTCGACAACACGGCCAATCGGCGGGCCCATGTCGAGGGCACGGGCCCCGAGATCTGGGAGCAGACCGGGGGCAGGGTGGACGGCTTCGTGTGTGCGGTCGGCACCGGCGGGACGCTCGCCGGGGTGGCCGAGGTGCTCCAGCCCAAGGGCGTGAAGATCGCGCTGGCCGACCCGGAGGGTGCGGCGCTTCACAGCTTCTACACCGAGGGCACCTTCGACATGCCGGGCTCATCGATCACCGAAGGAATTGGCCAGAGCCGGATCACGGCCAATCTCGACGGCCTCCAGCCAGATTTCAGTTACCGCATCCCCGATGCCGAGGCACTGCCGATCGTCTTTGACCTTTTAGAGCACGAAGGGCTGTGCCTGGGGGGGTCGTCCGGGATCAACGTCGCGGGGGCGATCCGCATGGCGCGCGACATGGGCCCTGGGCACACCATCGTGACCATCCTGTGCGATTACGGCACGCGTTACCAATCGAAGCTTTGGAATCCCGACTTTCTCCGCGAGAAGGGACTTCCGGTCCCAGGTTGGCTAGATCGTGCGCCAGCGTCCATTCCGGGGGTGTTCGAGGATTGATGCGAGCGGGGTGGGTCCTCGCGGCGGCGCTGCTTCTGGGGCTGGCTGACCCGTCCCGCGCTCAGGAAGCCGAGACGCCGCCCATTCCCGATGCGGAGGAGCCCGCGGGCCCTGAGGTCCTTACCGAGCAGGGAACCCCAGACTACGCGGCCTGGGCCGAGACGGCCGCACGCGCCGCAGCCTTATCCGAGTCCGGGCAGGGCTCCAGCTTTGCCCTGACGCGCCTGCGCGAGGAGATCGTGGGCTGGCGCGAGGTCTTTGCTGCGGCGCAGGCTGCCAACGCCGCCCGCATCGGTACCGTCGAGGCGCAGACCGCCGCCCTTGGACCTGCCCCCGCCGAGGGTGAGCCCTCTGAGGACGGCCGAGTCGCCGCGAGGCGGACGGCGCTGCTGGCCGAACTCGCGCGCCTGCGGGCGCCCGGGCTCCTCGCGCAAGAGGCTCATATCCACGCCGACGGCCTGATCGGCGAGATCGACGCCCTGACCCGCAGCCGGCAGGCAGCCGCGCTCCTGAACCGCGGCACGTCGCCGCTCGATCCCCGCATTTGGCCCGAGATGGTCGACGCAGTGGGCAGCCGTATCGTGGGGCTGAGCAAGGAAGTCACGACGTCGGTGCGCAGCGCGGCGCGGCGAGCCGTATTCGCCGCTAACTGGCCCCTGGCGGCAATGCTTCTGGTGATTGGGATGTTTCTCCTGACACGAGGGCGGGGCTGGGTGGTCGCGGCAGGTGCGCGATTCTCATCTGTCCGGTCGCGGGGCCGCTTCCGCGGGCCGCACGCGGCCAACATCGTGGATCTGGGTGTCTCGGTCGGCAACGTGCTGCTGCCACTTCTCGGGCTTCAGGTTCTCGCCTGGGCGATCGGGACAACGGGGCTTTTCGGCACCCGCGCCATGGCCCTAATTCATGCAGTGCCGCTGGCCGGGCTCTGCGTGATGGGCACTTCGTGGCTGGCAGGTCGCTTCTTCGCTCCGGAGCGGGTGAACCCACCGCCCTTCGACATCGCGCCGTCTATCCGCGATGATCTGGGCCGCTGGCTGCGACAAGCTGGCTGGGTCCTTGCGCTCAATGTCGCCGTGCGCGCCTTTCTGGCCGTGGGTGACATCCTGCCCGAAGTAAGGGCGGGTCTGCTCCTGCCGGTGGACGTCCTCCTGGCGCTGATCACCTTCCGCTTCGGCCGCTGCCTTGCCGCGACTGGCCTGTCCGCGGACGCCCCGAGTGAGGAAGAGGCAGTCACGTTCCGGCGCCGGATCCTGACCTTCCTGGGACGGACTATCGTGGTTCTCTCGGTCGTGTCGCCGATCCTGCTGTTGCTGGGGTTTCACCGAGCGGGCGCGGCCCTGCTTCTGCCGAGCATCGTTACCCTTGGACTCCTGGGATTGCTGATCCTGCTCCAATGGTTAGCCACCGACGTTTATGCGCTGCTCACGCGACGGGAGGATACGATCCGGGACGCGCTGTTGCCCGTGCTCGTGGGATTTGCGCTCTTCCTTCTGGCATTGCCCGTGCTCGCGCTGATCTGGGGCGCGCGGACCGAGGACCTGGCCGAAGCCTGGACGCGATTCCTCGGCGGATTCACGATCGGTGAAACTCAGCTTTCCCCGGGGCAGTTCGTCACCTTCGGGGCGGTCTTCGGGATCGGTTGGTTCCTCACCCGGCTTCTGCAGGCGATGCTGCGGTCCACCGTCCTGCCCAAGACCCGAATTGATCCGGGGGCGCAGAACGCCATCGTATCTGGGCTGGGCTACCTAGGGCTGACCTTGGCGGCGCTCCTCGCGGTGACGCTGGCGGGCCTGAACCTGTCCAACCTCGCCATCGTCGCCGGTGCCCTTTCGGTCGGCATCGGCTTCGGCCTTCAGAACATCGTGCAGAACTTCGTGTCAGGCATTATCCTTCTGATCGAGAGACCTTTCAATGAGGGCGACTGGATCGAGGTCGGACCGCGGATGGGTTACGTGCGCGACATCTCCGTACGCTCCACGCGGATCGAAACCTTTGATCGGACCGATGTGATCGTCCCCAATGCCGACCTGGTTTCTGGGCAGGTGGTGAACTGGACCCGCGGCAACCTCGTGGGGCGCATCATCCTGCCGGTCTCGGTGGGCTACGGCACCGATGTGGATCAGGTGACCCGCATCCTGCGCCAAGTGGCCGAGGCGAATCCGATGGTGCTTCTGTCGCCACCGCCGGCGGTGGTACTGGCGGGCTTCGGGCCGGACATTCTCAACTTCGAAATCCGAGCAATCATCCGCGACGTCAACTTCGGCACCACGACCCGAAGTGAGATCAACCAAGCGATCGCTAGGCGATTCCTAGAGGCCGGGATCCATACGGCTTCGCCTCCTGCGCCGCCGCCGCCCGCTCCGCCTAAGGCGGTGCCGGCCTGATGCAGGGGCCCGGGGCCAAGGATCAACCTTGCACGAGGGATGCGTTCAGCTCTGACGAGCAGCCGGATCGGGTGCGAAGATCAAGATTATCTCGGCCGACAGGATCGTTTCCCCTGTCCGGGATGCGATTGAGGAACCCGAGCTTGCTCGACAGACAAAGCAACGGCGTTCCGTGCAGAAGCGTGGATCATAGGACTGATATCCTTTCTGAATCACCGCATATCCATCTTGGCACACCGATGCCGGTAGAGGCAGTCACATCATCAGAACCGCTTACGGACACGTAGATGTGCGATTTTCGGCCGTTCCTTCCAAGCCCGTTAGGACCGGGCGCGCGTAGATGACCGACGCGTGCTCAGCAGGGCCATCTTCCAGAACTGTGACAGCCTGAACTGGCGTGACGTGCCCGCCGATACTCCTCTACAGACTGTGATTCCGCTGGAGTTGCATGGGCGAGTTTGTGCCGGTGCTGATCCTTCGAACGCCCGAGGACAGCGGGCCGACACTCTCGATCGACGCTACCCTTCTAAAGCCACACCGAACGGCCAGTAGTCTGAGAAGAAAAAGAGTTCCGGTAGCAAAGGCGACCGCCACTTGTATTGTCCGAAGGTGCGCCACTGTAGATGAGTTGCCGCTGCTTGTCGCCTCCGTGACAGGTCCACGCGCAAGTGCGGGCGGCAGAAGTCGTTGACGGGGCTCTTCATTCAGACCTAACGTGCCGTGATGACACTACGGCAGGTGCGCCTTGTTTTCGTTCACTGGTTTGCTCGTCCCGAAGTCAGCACCTGCTTCTCGCACGCCTGACTACTACCCCGCCCTCAACGGCTTGCGAGCCATCGCCGTTCTCGGTGTGGTCTTCACCCATTACTTTCCTCAAGAATATTGGCCGTTCGGCGTCCACTGGGGAAGCTACAGAGTACGGCTATTCTTCGTGATCAGCGGGTTCCTGATCACCCATTTGATCATGAGGGAGATCGGGTCCAAGACCACGCGGTCCTTCGACTTCTCAAGGTTCATGTGGAAGCGCCAGGCTCGCCTGTTCCCGGGCCTACTGGCATTTCTCGCGATCTGTCTGCTTCTGGACATCGATGGGCTACGCGAGACCTTCGGCTGGCATCTGCTCTATCTGAGCAACTTTCTTTTCACCGTTAAGCACGCTTGGGGAGGAACTGCGAGCCATCTCTGGTCGCTGGCAGTAGAGGTGCAGTTTTATATCATCTGGCCGCTGCTGATCCTGCTCGTTCGGCCTAATCGGCTGCCACTGCTTTTCGTCGGTGTTGTGGTAATCGGTCCCTTGTTCCGCTATCTGTGGTGGGCTGTCGGGCCGGGAGAGTTCGGCGCCTGGGTCCTGCCTCCGAGCTGCTTCGACTCCCTCGGGGTCGGCGCTCTCGTATCCCTGTCGAGCCGCAACTCATGGCGTCATCGCCTGGGCTGGATATCGGCAGCATTCGTGGGAGCGGCGCTGTTCTTCCTGCCGCCGACATTCTTCACGATGACGGCCGATCTGAAGATTACAGGGGCATCGCTCATCTTCGGTTGGTTGGTCTATGCCTGCGCGGGAGGCCACCCGCTGCCCTACCTGAAGGCACTGCTGTCGCTGCCGGTGCTCCAGTATCTTGGTCTGATCTCATATGGTATCTATCTGTATCATACCCTTGTGGCGAAGATCTTCGAGCGCCTCTTCGGTGAAGTCTTCAGCTTCGAGATCGATCGTGTGATCTGGGTCATGCTGACCATCGGTTTCGCAACTATGTCGTATTACTGGTGGGAAGCACCCGCCAACCGCCACCTCCGCAGCCTTCTCTCTCCGTCCCCGAGGAGAGATTCCCAACTCGCTATGCTTTCCGGGAAAGAGGGGGAACCGACCTGAGCAAGGGGTCGATCTGGTAGTTCTTGTCGGTTCTCCTTGAGAACGCCCGGTGAAACTAGCCTTTTTCCGGCAGTCCTCTATCGATTGGAAAATCAATCCATGAATCTGGGCCTGACCTAGGCTCAGGACCTGTAAGCGCTCTGGCGTTTCAGCGGCTTAGCTGATTCATCCGGCCCGACTTCGGAGG
>NZ_VDFV01000143.1 GCF_006152145.1 Rubellimicrobium roseum
CCCCCCGCCGATCCCATCCCCGTCGCGTGAGCTGTCGTTCGCCTCGCTCACGCGAACAGCCCGTGGAGGAACCAGCGCTGCGAGCCGGTGGCGGGGTCCCGGCCATCGCCGGCCCGAAACAGCCAGAAGCGCTGGCCCGCCTCGTCCTCCACGACGAAGTAGTCCCGCACGGCCCAGAGCTCGGCGTCCGAGCGTACCCACTCGCCGTAGATGCGCTCAGGCCCGTCGGCACGCGCCACGCGCCGGCGCACGCCCCGCCAGGTGAAGTGGACCGGTGGGTGATCGGGTAGGAGCGCCAGCGTCTCGACCGGCTCGGGCTGGGCCAGGAGGCGGGCCGGGCGCGGCCAGCCAAACTCCCAGCGGCCCGGGGTGGGCGCGGCCAGCGGAGCCACGCGCCGCACCGAGCGTTCGGGCGTGTCGCTCTCGACGGCGGCTAGACGGTAGAGCCGCTGCGCCCCCAGCCGGTTCGCCAGGGTGTCAACGAGGGCCGCCACATCCGCCTCCGGCGCCTCGCCCAGCGTTGTGGGCGCGGGCCGCCAGCCCAGGGGCTCAGTGCCGGGCGCGGAGAGTCGCATGCGCTCGACGCCCAGGCCCGGGTCGACCCGCTCGAGGCGGTCAGTCAGCAGCCGCGCCACCCGCCGCGGCTCGCGCACGGGCTGGGCCGTGCCGACCCGGACCGCTTCCACGCGGCCGTCGACACGATGGAAGAGAAGGTCGAGCCGACGTGCGCCCAGACCCTGGGCCTCGAGCGCCTGCGCCAGCATCTCCGCCAAGAGCCCAATGGCGCGGGCCAGCGTCTCCGGGGCGCTGATCGGCTCGGCAAAGGCGCGCTCCGCCCGCACGAGGTCCGCGATCACCACGGGGGTGATGGGCTCAGGCAGGCGGCCGAACGCCTGATCGAGGCGTTGGCTAGGGGCGGGCCCGAAGCGCAGCGCTAGGGGAGCCCGGGGCTGCGCTTCAAGGTCGGCGATGGTGTCGAGCCCGAGCTGGCGCAGCCCGGCCAGCGTGGGGGCGTCCAGGCGCAGGGCGGCGAGCGGCAGAGGGGCCAGCACTGTCGCGAGCCCGGCCGCATCCACCACCAGGGGCGACACGGCGCCCCAGCGCGCCAGAGCGTGGGCCGCGCCCCAGGTCGGGGCCATGGCAGCCCGGGCCTCGACCCGCACGGAGGCGAGTCGCCCGATGAGGTCCACGAGCAGGGCGTGCTCGCCGCCATGCAGGTGCGCGGCCCCTGTGACATCCAGGACCAAGCCGTCCGGCAGGTCGGGGGCGACCACCGGGGCGTAGCGCCGCTGCGCCCAGGCGGCGAGCCGCGCGAGCCCCGCCGCGTCCTCCGCCGGGGCGGCCGCAAAGACCACGAGCCCGGGGACGAGCGCCTGCGCCTGCGCGGCCGGGAGCCCCGGG
>NZ_VDFV01000144.1 GCF_006152145.1 Rubellimicrobium roseum
TCCGTCGTTCCCGGGGCGCCCGAGGACAGCCTCCGGCCGATGCGAACGGGCGGGTCGGGCCGTGGCGAAGGGCAGGACCGCAAGGCGCCGGTCGCGCGGGCCGCGTCCATGAGCGCGCCGGCGAGGGCCGGAGACCCCGCCAGCGTCCTGTGCCTTCGTCAACTCGTGCCGGCCCGGGGTGCCGGAGTCACGCCGGGTCCTCGAAGTGGCGCGCCATTGTCGCGACGATCATGGCGGCCGAGACCGCGCCGGGGTCGGGGTGGCCGAGGCTGCGGTCGCCCAGGCGCGCGGCGCGGCCCAACTGCGCCACCAGGTCCGCCGTGCCCTGCGCGCCCGCCTCGGCGGCCCGCGCGATGCGGCTCAGCCGCTCGGGCAGGGGGCCGTCGCTCCCCGCCGCCTCGGCCGCCGGGGCCCAGGCGTCGAACATGGTCTTCTGGCCCACCTGCGCCTTGCCGCGGTGGGCGATGCCCTCGGCCATGGCGGCGACGAGCGCGGGCGTTTCCTCGCGCGGCATGGCGGCCCGCGGCCCGGCGGCCTTGCCCGCCCGCAGGAAGGCCGTGGCGTAGAGCGGCCCCGAGGAGGCGCCCACGGCGTTCAGGAAGCCCTTGGCGGCGGCGTTGAGCTTGTCCTGGAGCGTGCCCTCGGGCAGCGCCACCACCGCGTCGCGGGCGGCCGTCATGCCCTGGAGCATGGCGATGCCGTGGTCGGCGTCGCCGATCACCCCGTCGAGCCGGCACAGGTGGTCGCGCTCCTCGGCCATCTTGGTGACCAGGGCCTCGAAGAGCGCGTCGAGGTCGCGGGTCGTGAAGTCGCTCATCTCAGCCCACCCGGAACATGGCGCAGTCGCAGGGATGGTCGATCAGGCGCCGGAGCTCGTCGTCCAGGTGCATGACCGTGATCGAGGCGCCCGCCATCTCGAGCGAGGTGCAAAGGGGGCCGACCAGCGTGGCGTGGATCTGGAGCCCCGCCTGCTGGAGCCGCTCGGCCACGCGGGCGTTGAGGATGTAGAGCTCCATCAGCGGCGTGGAGCCCAGCGAGTTCACCAGCACCGCCACGCGGTCGCCGGGGGCGGCCCCCATCTCCGCGAGGATCGCGTCCATGATCTCGTCCACGACCTCGTTGGCGGGGCGCAGGGGCCCGCGCCGCACCCCGGGCTCGCCGTGGATGCCCATGCCGATCTCCATCTCGCCGGCGGGCAGGTCGAAGTTCGGGCGCCGGGTCTGGGGCAGCGAGCAGGCCGACAGCGCCACGCCCATGGTGAAGGTGCGGGCGTTGGCATGGCGGGCCACACGCTCCACCTCGTCCAAGGGCATCAGGAGGTCGGCGGCGGCGCCCGCGGCCTTGAAGACGAACACGTTGCCCGCCACGCCGCGCC
>NZ_VDFV01000145.1 GCF_006152145.1 Rubellimicrobium roseum
CATGGCCGCCCAGATAAGCAGGCAGACCCGCCGCGCGAGCCCCCTCGCTCATGGGTTACGCAACAACGCCCAGCCCTATCCAGGGGCGTTCCTCTACCACTCGAGCCGGCGGCAGGTTCCGCCCCCCCTGCGCGCGCTCATCGACTTCCTGAAGGACTGAAGTCGCGTCCTCTGGGCAGGCGTCTCGGCCAGCCGACCCAGCCAATCGGCTGCGGCTCACGATGTCATGTCGGCGGATCGGAACTGGACACCAACAACACCAGCTCGGCATCTCCACGTATCTCGGCGGGGTCCGCCAATTACGAGGAGATCCCAATCGGGCGTCCGACATGATGCATTCCGCGCCAACGGATCGTACGGGATCCGGCCGTCATGCCGGAACATGCCCTTCCGCCTTCCCAGCTCGTTGGGGAGATGCCAGAGTCTGCTGGGATGGCTGCACGTCCGCAAGGATCAGCCCAAATTGAAGGAGCCGCGATCTTGGCCGAGACCTGCACGCATCTGGACACGATTGTCGAGGTCACGCCCAGCGCCCGGGGCTGCGAGGAGTGCCTCCAGACCGGCAGCCGGTGGGTCCACCTGCGCCTCTGCCGGACCTGTGGCCATGTGGGCTGCTGCGACAGCTCGCCCAATCGTCACGCGACGGCGCACTTCCACGCCACGGGTCACCCGATCATCGAGGGTTACGACCCGCCCGAAGGCTGGGGCTGGTGCTACCTGGACCGCATGGTGGTCGATGTCGGTCAGCCCACGCCGCAGTCGGGCCCAATCCCGAAGTTTGTCTGAGCCCTTGGCGTCCGGCTCGCCCCGTCTCGGGGCGACCTGCCCATCCAGCCAGATGCCTCCAATCTGCCCCCGTCGTAGCAGTCTGCCGCCCTCTGCCCGCTGACCTTTCCGCTGGAGCCCTCCCGATGACTGACGCGCTCGCTGATCGGAACGTTCTGGCCGGCCGGCAGGAGCAGGCCTTTCCGCGCCTGTCCTCGGCCGAGGTCGACCGCCTGCGCCGCTTCGGGGAGGTCCGGACCTATGCAGACAACGAGCGCCTCTTCAGTGCTGGGCAGCCCGGGCTCGGCCTCTTTGTGGTTCTCCGGGGGTCGGTGGCCATCACGCATCCCGACGGGCTGGGCCACGCGATCCCAATCGTCGAGCAGGGTGAGGGCCAGTTCCTGGCCGAGATCGGCGCGCTTTCGGGCAAGGCCGCCCTTGTCGACGGCCGGGCCCGCGGCGAGGTTGAAACCCTTGTCCTTTCGCCTGCGGGGTTGCGCGCGGCCCTGGTGGCCGAGGCGATGCTGGGCGAGCGCATCATGCGTGCGCTCGTGCTGCGCCGCGTGTCTCTGATCGAGACCGGGGCCGGGGT
>NZ_VDFV01000146.1 GCF_006152145.1 Rubellimicrobium roseum
GCCATGGAGCAGGACGTGGCGGAAGACATCGTGGCTGGACGGCTCGAGACAGTTCTCGACGACTGGTGTCAGCCCTATCCAGGGGCGTTCCTCTACCATCCGAGCCGACGGCAGGTCCCGCCGCCGCTGCGCGCGCTGATCGACTTCCTGAAGGACTGAAGCCGTCTCCTTTAGGCAGGCGTCTCGGCCGACTGGCCCATCCCGTCGACAGCAGCTCACGCAGTTGTAACGCTGGATCGGATCTGGACACCAACAACACCAGCTCGGCACCCTAACCACGTATCTTAGTGGAGTCCGCCAAAGACGAGGAGCTCCCAATCACGCGGCCGACATGATGCATTCCGCGCCATCGCATCGGCAACGGTCCGGCTCTCATCCCGGAACATGCCCTTCCGCCTTCCCAGCTCGTTGGGGAGATGCCACAGTCCGCGGGCCCGCTTCATGTTCCATCCAGCATTCGCCCCCGTTCGAAGGACTTGCGACCTTGGCTGAGACCTGCACGCATCTGGACACCATAACGGAGGTGACGCCCTCCGCCCGGGGCTGCGAGGAGTGCCTCCGGACCGGCAGCCGGTGGGTGCACCTCCGGATATGCCGGACCTGCGGCCACGTGGGCTGCTGCGACAGCTCGCCCAACCGCCATGCGACGGCGCACTTCCACACCACGGGTCACCCGATCATCGAAGGCTACGACCCGCCCGAGGGCTGGGGCTGGTGCTACGTGGACCGCATTGAGGTCGACGTCGGCCAGCCCACCCCACAGTCGGGCCCCATCCCCAGGTTCGGCTGACCTCCGGCGTGGTGGCTGACCGACTTGCCCGATTAAGCAGGTGGCCCCAGAGCGCTCCCGTTGTACTCCTCCGATTCGCTGCGGAACCTTGCCCTTCGCTGGAGTCCTCCCGATGACCGACGCCCCTGCGGACCAGAGAGTTCTCGGACCTCGGCACGAGCAGGCCTTCCCGCGTCTGTCGCCGGCCGAGATCGACCGCCTGCGCCGCTTCGGCGAGGTCCGGACCTACGGTGACAACGAGCGCCTCTTCAGGGCTGGGCAGCCCGGGCTCGGCCTCTTTGTGGTTCTCCGGGGGTCGGTGGCCATCACGCATCCCGACGGGCTGGGCCACGCGATCCCCATCGTCGAGCAGGGTGAGGGCCAGTTCCTGGCCGAGATCGGCGCGCTCTCCGGCAGGGCCGCCCTTGTCGACGGCTGGGCTCGCGGCGAGGTCGAGACCCTGGTCCTGTCACCGGCGGGCCTGCGCGCGGCGCTGGTGGCGGAAGCCATGCTGGGCGAGCGCATCATGCGTGCGCTCGTGCTGCGCCGCGTGTCTCTGATCGAGACCGGGGCCGGGGT
>NZ_VDFV01000147.1 GCF_006152145.1 Rubellimicrobium roseum
TCACGCGCGTCGCCTGACCTCGAGGGGAAAGGGGCGAACTCGGCCTCAACTCGAGTTGCGCAACAACGCCGCGGTTGGGCAATCTGTCCAAAGGGTCAACGGGCGACAGCAGACTTCTGTCAAAGGGAGGCGTACGGCCGCAGTTGAGTTGAACCGGGACGAACCGCCCGTGGCGCCCCCTGTCGGCCAGACTAGTGTCAGCCCGAGCTGGATACCTAGGGAGCGTCTATGGTGGCGTTTGTGCTCCCGAGTGGCCAGCCAGACCTCAACGCCGGGTGCACACTCCGTCCGGGGGCGCGGTGGCTGCGGAGCCCCCACCAACAGAAGGCCCCGCCTAGGCGAGGCCTCTGCACCCCTTACCTGCGATCGCCCCGACTCGCACACTCAACGACGTAGAATGCAGGAGTTCTGGACGTGCATGTCCTTTGGTTAGGCTGATAGATCTAGCTAATACTTGACGGCGCTTGGCCCGTCGGTTCGCAAAATCACTTCCGGCCCTCGGCGAGCACGAGTTCAGGAAACTCAGCCAGCAGCGCCAGCATGTCTTCTACCCGACGGAAATAGAACGCCACTGCGAGGTCGTCTGTTGTCTGGGCCATGTGCAGAGCAAATTGGCCCTGACCTATCTCGTGCTCAAGCCAGTCCAGAATAACGTTCAGACCTCTGGGGTTGCTGCGCGGGGGCGTTCGGATCTTGATGCGAAGAGGAAAGGCCAAGTTGTCGCGCTGGTGCTCGGGCGAGCGCACCCGGCGCATGTGAGGAAGTCTTCTGTCCGGCATATCGGCCGCCCGGTTAAGCGCTGACCCGCAGACGGGCGCGCCTGTGTTCATGTGCTCCATCTCACTCGAATTCGGCTCCTCAGCGCTCAACGTGAAGTTGGTCGCCCGGCATTCACTACGTGGCAACGAGAGCTTAACGCGCCCAGTTTTCGAAGGACCGTGGCGCCATTGAGGCGTCTGGGTGACGGGAAAGCGGGAGCATGTCGACTTGGCGGCGCGTCATTCCGGCTGCCGGGCGTCGCAGGGCTTCAAGCTCGCCCAGGCGACATTAGCGACGTGTTGGGCCCACGCCACTCCAAGCGCGCCGCCTGCAAATCGGGATGCCGTCCGGCCGAGTGGTCGCAAAACGCGCAGAACATCCGAAAGAGGCCATCGTCGGCCGCGTAGCAGATCCCGTCCGTCTCGCGGCAAGCCGGGCAGGCGTTGTCGTCAGATGGCAAAGCGCGCTCCTCTAGCCAGTGTCAGACCCAAGCCGTCCCGAGCGCGATCTCAAGGCGCTGCTCGATGCTCCGGAAGAAGATCGCCAGCTGCTCCGC
>NZ_VDFV01000148.1 GCF_006152145.1 Rubellimicrobium roseum
GCGCGCGGCCTTTCTCGAGCGCATCGCCGAGGAGATCGAGGCGCGGGGCGCGGCGATCACCGAGGTGGGGCACCTGGAAACCGGCCTGCCCCGCGCGCGGATGGACGGCGAGCGCGGGCGCACCACCGGGCAGCTGCGGCTCTTTGCGAGCCACATCCGCCAGGGCGCCCATCTCGACGTGCGCCACGATGCGGCGCTGCCCGAGCGCAAGCCGCTGCCGCGCCCGGACCTGCGGCTGATCCAGCGCCCCCTCGGCCCGGTGGCGGTGTTCGGGGCCTCGAACTTCCCCCTGGCCTTCTCGGTGGCGGGCGGCGACACGGCCTCGGCGCTGGCGGCGGGCTGCCCGGTGGTGGTGAAGGGCCACTCGGCACATCCCGGCACCGGCGAGGTGGTGGCCGAGGCGGTGCTCGCCGCTATCGAGGCGCTGGACCTGCCGCGCGGGGTGTTCTCCCTGGTGCAGGGCGGCGACCGCAGGACGGGCGAGGCGCTGGTGAGCCACCCGCTCATCCAGGCGGTGGGCTTCACCGGCTCGCTCACGGGGGGGCGTGCGCTCTTCGACCTGTGCGCCGCCCGGCCCCAGCCCATCCCGTTCTTCGGCGAGCTCGGATCGGTGAACCCGATGTTCGTGCTGCCGCAGGCCATGGCCGCGCGGGCCGACCAGATCGCGACCGGCTGGGTCGCCTCGCTCACCCTGGGCGCGGGGCAGTTCTGCACCAACCCGGGCCTGGCCGTGGCCATCGACGGGCCCGAGGCCGACGCCTTCGCGCGGCACGCGGCCGACGGGCTCGCCGCCGTGGGGCCGCAGGTGATGCTCACGGACGGCATCGCCAGCGCCTACCGCGAGGGGGCGAGCCGCGTGGGTGCGGGGCAGGGCGTGCGCGCGCTCCACGCCTCCGAGCCTTCGGGGCGCAACGCCACGCCCTTCCTGTACGAGGTCGGGGGCGAGCACTTCCTTGCCCAGCCCGACCTCGCGCACGAGGTCTTCGGACCTTTGGGCCTTCTTGTCCGCGTGGCAGACACGGAGCAGATGGTCCAGGTCGCCCAGGCCATGGAAGGCCAGCTCACCGTGACGCTGCAGATGGACGGGGGCGACCTCGACCTCGCCCGCCGCCTGTCGCCGATCCTGGAGCGCAAGGCCGGGCGGCTTCTGGCCAACGGCTTCCCCACCGGCGTGGAGGTCGCCGACGCCATGGTCCACGGCGGCCCCTATCCCGCCTCCACCAACTTCGGCGCCACCTCCGTGGGCACGCTGTCCATCCGCCGCTGGCTCCGCCCCGTGAGCTACCAGAACTGGCCC
>NZ_VDFV01000149.1 GCF_006152145.1 Rubellimicrobium roseum
CCGTGCCGCTTGGGCGGCTCGTAGAGCGCCGGCAGGTTCGGCCGCTTCCAGCGGTCGAGCCCTTCGCGCAGATCGGCGGGGCTCGCGGTCCAGGGCAGCACGTCCTCCACCCCCGCCTGCAGAAGGCGGCGCGCCTCGGCGATCGGCATGTCCGGGGCCGTCAGCGCCACGAGCGCCGCGTTGCGTCCGGGCGCGCGATGCAGCTCGCGCAGGACCTCGAGATCGAGGCCCGCCGCGGGGTCGGGGCAGAAGAGGATCACGTCGGCCGTCGAGGCCAACTGGGCGGCGTGACCGTTGAGGCGTGTGAGCGAACTGGGCTGCCGCTCGACAGCGATGCCCGGTATGGCATGCAGCGCCGCGTCAATGCCGGCGATCTCGGCGCTGCCGCCGACCAGGGCAACGGTGGTTTTGGGAGAGGTGGTCATGGTCGGGTCTCCTGTTATCCGGCCCCACCCAAGGCGAGGTCCTCGCCAGGGAGGGACACGCTCATGGACGGCATGGGAATGCCGTTCGCTTCGGCATCCGCCTGGTCGGTCGTGTCGGTGGCGCCGGCCAGGGAGGCGAGCCCGGCAAGCGGGTGAACGAACTGGAACTCGAGGTTCTGGGCTTCAACGGTGACGACCGGCGTGAAAGGCCCGCCCAGGAAGCCTATCCGCTCCGTCGCTGTGCCTGAGGTGCTGTAGCGGAACCGCAGGTTGGCCGGGGTCGCGTCGGGGGGCAGGAGCGGCTCGACCCGCGCCCAGATCTCGGCCACGGTCGCGTTCGCCGTCGCCCCGTCGCAGCTGATGTCGACCGTCGAGCAGATGCCCGCCCCGTTGCGGCACAGCGTGCCGTAAGGCTCGGTCGCCGTGCCGATCCCGTTTGCTTCGGGCACGCCGGCGCAGGCCGGTGGGCGCGCGGCGGCGATGCGGGCGGCCATCTGCACCGCCTTCTGCGTCATGACCCAGTTGTATCCCATGCGCCCGAAGTCGATCAGCGCGAAGAAGATCAGCAGGAACAGGGCGATCGCCATGGCCAGCTCGAGAAGGGTCGTGCCGCTCTCGTCCGTGCGGACGCGGCGGACGGCGGCGCGGAGGCGGGACGCGGCGGTCATGACCCGAACACCCGGGTGCGGTCCGAGACCGAGGTGGTGATCGTCCCGAGGTCCCCGCCGCCGCCCCAGTTGATGAGGCTCGC
>NZ_VDFV01000150.1 GCF_006152145.1 Rubellimicrobium roseum
GCAAATCCAGCCACGCGGTCACCGAGATCGAGGACCTTGAGGAGTGGAAGGGGCCCACGGACCTGAACCTGTGGACGCGGCAAGGTCCGCTCAATCCTGGATCCGTACGGGACATGGGGACGTTCCGGGGCATGCTGGGCCATGCTCTCCGAGCCAAACAGGATCCGAGCGACCGGTCCGCCATGCATGCCTCAGTACCAGGCGTCGCCTCGATCGAGCAGGTCCGGGTGACAGTTATCGCTCATTACGGACCCGAGGACCTGCTGATCGCGGCCGAGCAAGGCTACACGTTCCAACACCGGGGTGACCTGACTCGGCTGACCCCACTCACGGTCACCACTCGACAAATCCGCTCTCGACGCGAGCGCGAGCGGATCAGGATGCGAGTTGGAGGGGCCCAAGGAAACACACAGCGCCGGTGACGAGGAAGGGTCAGGTCGCACAAGCAAAACTTGGCATGCTGCCGGAGTTGCTGACGCATCAGGACCGAACCGACCTGCGGGATGCGTACGTGGCGGTTCAGGAGGGCACGGCGGAGGCGACTCCAGTCGAGCCGAACGACCGGCTTACCTCAGCGCTGCACGCAGGTCCGCGCCGCCGGGCATGAGCGACGCGGACGGAGGGCTCGGGGGACCTTGGTCGAACGCCGCCTACAGATCCTCCGCGTCTCTCTCCAGAACCACGGCCCGGCTGCCGCGTGGGCCACCTCCGGTGCGTGGCCCATGATGGCGCAGGACAGCCGCCTCGACGCGGCCGGCGAAGGCGCTCTCCTCCTCGCCGTCCTCCTGGGCCAGGGTCTCGCCGGGCCCGAACGGGCCTGCCAGCACCATGGCCACTGCGGGCGCGACCTCCACCATCTCCTCGCTTTGGCGCTCCACCCCCACAAGCCAGATGACCCGGACCGGGTCGGCCTGATGTGTTCGCAGGTTTGCCTCCAGCCGTTCCATTCGCCGCCGCAGGGTCATGGCAGCCTCCGTCCCACGGCACGGGCCAGGATCTCGCGGGCCGAGGTGCCGTCGCTCCGCTCCCAGGCGCGCACCAGCCGCTCGACAGGCGAGAGGTGCGGGCCGTCGGTCAGGTCTCCGCCCGCTCGGACCCGCTCCGCCACGGCGGCAAGGTGCTCCGCAAGTCGGTCTCGGGCGCTCGGGCCGGAGGGCTGAGCGGCGGACCCG
>NZ_VDFV01000151.1 GCF_006152145.1 Rubellimicrobium roseum
CCGTGCCGCTTGGGCGGCTCGTAGAGCGCCGGCAGGTTCGGCCGCTTCCAGCGGTCGAGCCCTTCGCGCAGGTCGGCGGGGCTCGCGGTCCAGGGCAGCACGTCCTCCACCCCCGCCTGCAGGAGCCGGCGCGCCTCGGCGATCGGCATGTCCGGGGCCGTCAGCGCCACGAGCGCCGCGTTGCGTCCGGGCGCGCGATGCAGCTCGCGCAGGACCTCGAGATCGAGGCCCGCCGCGGGGTCGGGGCAGAAGAGGATCACGTCGGCCGTCGAGGCCAACTGGGTGGCCGTGCCGTTCAGTCGGGTCAGCGAGTTCGGCCGTCGGTCGACGGCGACGTCCGGCATGGCATGCAGCGCCGCATCAATGGCCGCGGTCTCGGTGCTGCCCCCGATCAGGGCAACGGTGGTTTTGGAGTTGCTGGTCATGATCGGTCTCCTGTTATCCGTCCGCTCCCAAGGCGAGGTCTTCGCCAGGAAGCGAGACGCTCATCGTGGGCATGGTGACGCCAGTCGGTGTGTTTCCGGTCCCCGGGACGTCGGCCCCCGCCATTCGGGCGAGGCCCAAGAGGGGGTGCACGAACTCGAAGTCGAGGTTCTGGGCTTCGACGGTGACGACCGGCGTGAAAGGTCCGCCCAGGAAGCCCATCCGCTCCTCCTCGCTGCCCGATGTGCCGTAGCGGAAGAGCAGGTTGGCGGGCGTGGCGTCCGGGGGCAGAAGCGGCTCGACCCGCGCCCAGATCTCGGCCACGGTCGTGTTCGTCGTCGCCCCGCTACACGTGATGCTGACCGTCGAGCAGATGCCCGCCCCGTTGCGGCACAGCGTGCCGTAAGGCTCGGTCGCCGTGCCCGGCTGGTTCGTCTCGGGCACGCCGGCGCAGGCCGGTGGGCGCGCGGCGGCGATGCGGGCGGCCATCTGCACCGCCTTCTGCGTCATGACCCAGTTGTATCCCATGCGCCCGAAGTCGATCAGCGCGAAGAAGATCAGCAGGAACAGGGCGATCGCCATGGCCAGCTCGAGAAGGGTCGTGCCGCTCTCGTCCGTGCGGACGCGGCGGACGGCGGCGCGGAGGCGGGACGCGGCGGTCATGACCCGAACACTCGGGTGCGGTCCGAGACCGAGGTGGTGATCGTCCCGAGGTCCCCGCCGCCGCCCCAGTTGATGAGGCTCGC
>NZ_VDFV01000152.1 GCF_006152145.1 Rubellimicrobium roseum
ACACCACGGTGATGGAGAAGGCCATCGCCCACCCGACCGACTCCCGGCTGCTGGAGCGGGCACGGGCGCAGTTGGTGGACCTGGCCCGGGAAGCCGGGATCGAGCTGCGGCAGAGCTACGCACGCCTGGCGCCGCGGCTGGCCGCACAGGTCGGTCGCTTCGCTCACGCGAGACAGTTCAAGCGCATGCGCAAGGCGCTGCGGACGCTCAAAGGCTACACCGGCCGTGTCCTGCGCGACTTGCGCCGCCAACTCGACGAGATCCCCGAGGGACCGCTGCGGGAACGTGTGCTGGACGAACTTGTCCTCGCCTCGCGTCTGCTGCACCAAGCGCCGAAGAGCACCGGCAAGATCTACTCGCTCCACGAGCCGGAGGTCGACTGCATCTCCAAGGGCAAAGCCCGGGTGCGCTACGAGTTCGGCTGCAAGGTCAGCAGCGCCACCACCCTCAACCGCGGGTTCGTCGTCGGCCTGCGCTCGCTGCCGGGCAATCCCTACGACGGCCACACCCTGGCCGAGGCGCTCGAGCAGGTCGAGATCCTCACCGACCAGCGACCGCGCCTCGCCGTGGTCGACCGCGGCCACGGCGTCGAAGGCACACAGGTCCTGATCAGCGACACCCGGCGCGGTCTGACGCCAACCTTGGCGAAGGCGCTTCGACGCCGCAGCGCCATCGAGCCCGAGATCGGCCACATGAAGACCGACGGCCGGCTCGCCCGCTGCGGCCTCAAGGGCACCATAGGCGACGCCATGTTCGCCGTCCTCTGCGGTTGCGGCCACAACCTCCGCAAGATCCTCACCCACCTCCGGGCTTGGTTTGCCCAAGTCATTGCCCTGATCCTGGGTATCAGCCGGGCGATGCTGGACCGCCAACACGGCTACGCAACCGGCCAATCGGGTTGTTCAGGCTGAACTAGAATAACATAATTTCTTCGAACGGCGTTGTTGCGCAACTCGGTCGCGGGCCGAGTTTCTCTCTTTCCCTTTCGGTTTAGCCGGCGCGGACGATCCTAGCCCGTCCGAGGGGCATTGTTGCGGAACTCGACTGGAGGCCGAGGTTGCCCCTTTCCCCTTCAGGTCAGGCGACG
>NZ_VDFV01000015.1 GCF_006152145.1 Rubellimicrobium roseum
CGTGAAGGCGCACCGTTCGGCGCCGAGCACGAAAGGGGGACCCGGCCGGAGGCGGTCGGCATCTCGCGGGGAGAGTGGACACAACCGCGCCGACCTTGTTCCTACGGCAACCCCGCCGGACTGCTCGCGTCGTCCAGGCCGGTTTATCCAAGGCTTGGGCGGTCCGTAGATAGGCTAGATCGGCAGGAAAGAACGACTCGATGGCCAGTTCGGAGAGGCCGACGTCGAGTGCGGTGCCGAACACGGTGGTGGTCAAGATGAGGCGCAGCGGCCGCGCTTGGGCGTCGGTGGCCAACTCCAGCGGCATGGCAAGCCTACCCTCGAGGGCAGGCCTGGCCGGGGGCGGGCGTGGGGCGGCAACGGGCAACCCAGAAGTTTGCCCAGACGCGCCGATAGTGCCGCGTAGGGACGGTCTCGTTCTGCCGGGTCCGCCAGGCGAGAAGTTGGTCGCACCAGTTGCGGATGCATGGCGCCAAGCCGTCGGCATACAGGTTGATCCGCAGCATATTGGCCGCGGGGCCGAGAAGGGGCAGCGCTACCCCAACGAGCAGGTGCGCCAGGCCCTCGTCGGCGGCAACCAGGGTCCAGGGCCGGTTCTGGTCTAGGGCCAGTTCACCACGAGCGCCGGATTAGGAGCATGGCCCTTGGGACGGCATCGACCAAGCGCTGGGAGGCAGCGAGGTCGAGCTGGCTGAAGTGCCTTCGGCGGCGAGGCCGGATCAGCGCTCCGAAGCTGGGCGGGTCTTCGGTCATTCCAACAATCTGCGCCGGGCACCGCCGCATGACTCTGACCTTCAAGGTGATCGCCTGACGTCCGACCTCGCTCCACCGTCGGACCGCGGCGGTCCCAAGGAGACCTGCGCAACCAAGAAGACCCGAGATGACTAAGCTCTTCGCACCATCCGATCTCCGCCTGGACGGGCCTGCCCACCTACTAACGAGCGTGATCCTTGCTGCCTTGGCTCTAACCCTCTGCTCGCTGACAGACCTCACACTGGTCCTTCTCCGCGCTGCGGGCCTGCTGCTGACGATGGGAGCCTGCATCCTCGCCGTGGCCGTACGCCCTACGAGCCCGGCCTAAGGCGTGGCCCTCACCTTGCCCCTAGCTCCGCTTGGGTCGCGACCAACGTCGCCCCGCCGCTCCTGGGCTTGATCCAGCCCAACGCCTTGGGCTGAGGGCTCTTTCTCGGTCGGACCGCCGCACTGGCAAGTTTGGCGGGGCTGGATCAGGCGCACCGGTCCGACCACTGAAGTTGTATGTCACAGGCGTGACGACCAGAAGCCTGTCACAGAAGTACACCGCCTGTGCGCCTCAACGATGCTTCTCGCTGACAGTCCGCACGGTGCTTGTCGAGGAGATCTCTCAGTGGGATCCCGCATAGGGCCGCGCCGTGTGCAGAGGCCGATCATCGAGCAATAGCGGCACGACGGGCCGTTGGCCGTATTCCTACCCGAACACCCGATCGGCCACCACGCGAAACCGTTCGACCGTGCCTTCGACGTCGCGGAGCTTGTCAAGTCCGAACAGGCCCACGCGGAAGCTGCGGAAGCTTTCGGGCTCGTCCACCTGGAGCGGCACACCCGCGGCGATCTGCATGCCTTCTGCGGCGAAGCGGCGGCCCGACTGCACCTCGGGATCGTCGGTGAAGCAGACGACGACGCTGGGCGCCTCCCAGCCCGGCGCGGCGACTGACACACAGCCCTTCTGCTTCAGCATGTCCCGGACCGCGCGGCCAAGCTCCCATTGCGCCACCTTGGCCCGTTCGAGGCCGAAGGCGCGCGTCTCGTCCATCATGTCGCGGAACTGGCGCAACGAGTCGGTGGGCAACGTGGCGTGGTAGGCGTGCCCGCCCGCCTCGTAGGCAGACATGATCGAGGTCCACTTCTTGAGGTCCAGCGCAAAGCTGTTGGACGTGGTGACCTCCAGCCGTGCCCTGGCGCGCTCGGACATCATCACGAGACCCGCCGCCGGGGTCGAGGACCAGCCCTTCTGCGGGGCCGAGATTAGCACGTCCACCCCGGTCGACCTCATGTCCACCCAGACGCACCCGGAGGCCACGCAGTCGAGGACCATCAGCGCGCCCACCTCGTGCGCTGCTTCCGCCAGCGCCCGGATGTAGTCGTCCGATAGGATGAGGCCTGACGAAGTCTCGACGTGGGGAGCGAAGACGGCGTCGGGCCGGGCCTCGCGAATCGCGGCCGTAACCTCCTCGATGGGCGCAGGGGCATAGCGAGACGGGGCTGCGTCGCCCTGCGAGCGGGCCTTGAAGATGGTGGTCCGGGCCGCAAAGCCACCCGCCTCGAAGATCTGCGTCCAACGATAGGAGAACCAGCCGTTGCGCACGACCAACGCGTGGGCCCCAGACCCGAACTGGCGCGCGACGGCCTCCATGGCATAGGTGCCCCCGCCCGGGATCACCGCTACCGCCTCTGCGCCATAGACCTCCTTCAGGCCGGCCGAGATGTCCCGCATCACGCCTTGGAAGAGCTTTGACATGTGGTTCAGGGAGCGGTCGGTGAAGACGACCGAGAACTCCAGGAGGCCATCGGGGTCAACTGGGGTCTGGCGGGACTGTGCGCCGTCCATCGGCTTGTCTCCTTTCTTCGTTTGAAGGAAGCCTAGGCCACCGCCTGTCTGCCGGAAAGGGGAGCGTCCACCGGTTTCCCACCATCCAAGGTCAGGCCGGCAAATTCGCCGTTGCTTGGCGTTAAGGCCGTCATGAGCCATGCTTTGAGCCCCGCGGCACCAGGCCGAGCCGTCCCTGCCGCAGCTGAACCGATCGGGCGTGGCATCCTCGTCGTTGCCTCAGCCCAGGTTGCCCTAGATCCCTCACCACTCGGACCAGCGAGGTTGGGCGCCCCACATGAACGGCTCGGACACTTATACCCCACCGAAGGTCTGGGCATGGGACCAGGAGAACGGCGGCGAGTTCGCCCGGATCAACCGCCCGGTCGCCGGGGCCACGCATGACAAGGAACTGCCTGTCGGACGGCACCCCATCCAGCTTTACTCCCTAGCCACCCCAAACGGGGTGAAGGTCACCGTGATGCTGGAGGAGCTGCTCGCGATGGGTCATTCAGGGGCCGAGTACGACTCCTGGCCGATCCGAATCAACGAGGGCGACCAGTTCGGCAGCGGCTTCGTGGCCATCAACCCGAACTCCAAGATTCCGGCGATGGTGGACCGCAGCGCTCGCACGCCGATCCGGGTGTTCGAGTCCGGCTCCATCCTGATCTACCTGGCCGAGAAGTTCGGGGCCTTCCTGCCGACCGACCCGGCGGAACGAGCCGAATGCCTGTCCTGGCTGTTTTGGCAGGTCGGCAGCGCCCCGTATCTTGGGGGCGGGTTCGGCCATTTCTATGCCTATGCCCCGGCCAAGTTCCGCTACCCCATCGACCGCTTCACGATGGAAGTGAAGCGCCAGCTGGACGTTCTGGACCGCCGGCTGGCCGGGCAGGGGTTCGTGGCGGGCCGCGACTACACTATCGCCGACATGGCCATCTGGCCGTGGTACGGGCAGCTCGTGCTAGGCCGGCTCTACAACGCGGCCGAGTTCCTGGACGTCGGGTCCTACGAGCATGTCAGCCGATGGGCGCAAATCATCGATGCGAGACCGGCCGTGCGGCGCGGGCGCATGGTGAACAACACGTTCGGCGAACCCGCGATGCAGTTGCACGAGCGGCACGACGCCAGCGACTTCGAAAGTAGGACACAGGACAAGGTCGGGCAGCGGGGCGGCACGTCGTCGTCGGATTAGCAAGCGGCGGCCAGTCTGCCTTCATGACGGAGCTCTGGTTTCTCCACAGCCTCCCTTCGTGAAGCTGCAACCTGGCCGGGCTTTCAGCGCGACAGGGGCGCCTCGCGACGAGCGAACCTGTTCGTCGACACGATCAACCATCTGGAGGGACGTATGGAGTTCGAAGGCAAGGTCGCCCTGATCACCGGAGGCAGCTCCGGGATCGGCCGCGCGACGGTTCTGCGCCTGGCCGCTGGAGGGTGTGTGGTCGGCGTCCTGGGACATGGTCGGGACAAGGTCGAGCGAGTGGTGTCGGAGGTTCGTCAAGCGGGCGGTCGGGCGCTCCCGCTTGTGGCGGATGTGACCTCTGCCGAGGAGGTGCAAGCCGCGTTCGAGGGTCTTGTGGGCGAGTTCGGTCGGCTCGACTACCTGTTCGCTAACGCGGGCATCAACGGCGTCTGGGCCCCCATCGACGAGATCACGCCAGAGGAATGGGATCGCACGATCGCCACGAACCTGCGCGGAACCTATCTCACGCTCCACTATGGCGTGCCGCACCTCAAGCGTGCAGGCGGCGGGGCGGTGGTCATCACGGCCTCGGTGAACGGGACACGCATCTTTTCGAATGCGGGCGCCACCGCCTACAGCGCCACCAAGGCCGCGCAGGTCGCAATGACGCAGATGCTTGCGCTGGAGTTGGCGAAGTTCCGCATCCGAGTGAACGTCGTCTGCCCGGGCGCCGTCGAAACCGCAATCGACCAGAGCACGACCAAGCGCCATGAGGAACTGGCCGGTGAGCCCGTCGAGTACCCGGAAGGCGAGATCCCCTTGACGGACGGCGATCCCGGCACGGCGGAGGAGGTGGCGGAGCTGGTGGCCTTCCTGCTTTCGGACCGCGCACGTCACATCTCTGGGACACCGGTCTGGATCGACGGTGCCGAGTCGCTGCTGGTGGGTTGAGTTCAGGAAGCGCGCTGCCCGGCGCAAGATGGCGGAGGCAGGCAGAACTCCGGCAGTTCTCAGCTGGTGAGACAGTGTGGCGGGCCACCCTTATCCACGCGGTTCAGGGGTTCGTTTCGGAGCTTGGAGGCGAAGCTTTCGACAGGTCCGTTCTCCCAAGGATGACCTGGCTCAATGCAGACGGTCTTGGACCCGGCTGCCGCAGTCCAGTCCTGCACGGCTTGGGTCACGAAATCCGGGCCAGATGGCCTCAGCTCCCGGCATCGAGAAAGGCCCCGGCCTCCGAGCCCGGCCCGCCGGGTCATGGTGCAGGCGACATTCCCGACAACCGCATGTGAGCTTGGGCGTGACCGCAAGGCGCGCTTTGTCCGATCGGGCTCCGACCTGCGATCTGCAGCGCGATGGGATATCGTCCATACGGTGTTGATCTAGCTGTTGCGGCAAAGCTCCTCACATGAGCCGTTCGTGAAGCACCAGAAAATGTGATGGTTGCCGCCCTGCTTGGATGGCGTCGCGAGATGCCAAGATCGCGGTGTTCAGCGCCGCAAGGAGAGAGGACGTCAGATAAAGATACGAAGTTGAAATGGATCTGGCCAGGAACGTGTTCCAGTTCCACGACGCCAGAATGAGAGGACATCGGAAGTTCCGCTTGAAGGTGCCCGGCCGCAGTTCCGGCCGCTCGTGGCGAACCAGCCGCCCGCCATGATGGCCTGTAGAAGTGCGAGTTGCTGGGTGAGGGTCGAGGAAAACAAGCCGCTCCTTGGCCGTTACTGAATCCTCGGACTGAACAGGAGCTTGATGAAGGTCCGGAACAGGAGCACCTGCTGCGCGGTCACGGTCGGTTGGCGCAGGGCTCTCGAGAGCACAATGCCTCCTTCGACCACCCCGTTGACCATGTCGGCGAGCCCGTCGAAGTCGACCGGCTCACGCGGAGGGTAAACCGCGGCAATGTCATCGATCATGCTGCGGAAGCGCGTCCGCCAGGACAGGACAGCCTTGCGGTTCATCTCCCGCACGCCGGCATCGAAGAGGCGATCTTGGTAGACGGCGGTGGCGACGATGCAGCCCGGATGACCATTGGGCATATCCTCGAGAAGCTCGGCCATGAACTTCAGGGCAATGAGCGCCACCTGGAGGGGATCGTCCGAGAGGTCATGCGCTCGGGACATGACACCGTCGAGAAGCTTGTTCTCATGGGCGAGGTAACGCTCGATGAGCGCACGTGCCAACGCGTTCTTGTCCGGAAAGTGGTAGAAGAACCCGCCCTTGGTGATTTCCACCGCGGCAACGATCTCCTCGATCGAGGTCGCGTCGAAGCCTTTGGCAAGAACCGCCTCATGGGCGACGTCGAGGATCCGGGTGCGCGTGTCCTGAGGCTTCGTGACGGCCATGGGCTGCCTCCACTGTACCGGCGGTGCAGTTGTGCGGGCCACAACGCCCCGGCCGAGGTCGTTCCGGGAGTATAGGCCTTCGACAAACCAAACGAATTTCTGGCGCTCTCTACTATACCGCAAGTTCTCTGGAGAGAGAATGCCATGTTGAGGCATCTGAAGGCCATTCGAGCATTTCGAAAGGACCTGCATATGACCCGCATTGAACGCCTCCTGTCCACCGCACGGCCTTGGTTGGCCGATGGCGGCCTTGAGACATCGCTGATCTATCATGACGGCCTCGACCTGCCGTCCTTTGCTGCCTTCGTGCTTTACGGGAGTGACGGGGGCCGCGCGGCGCTTCGGCGCTACTTCGAACGCTACATCGATGTGGCACAGGCGCATGGAACCGGCTTCGTGCTCGACACCGCGACCTGGCGGGCCGGTACGCGCTGGGGCCGGGCGCTGGGTTACGACGAGGCGGCGATCCGCTCGATCAATGCCGAGGCTATTCAGTTTGCGGAAGAGCTGCGGCGCCAGCACGAGACGGAGGCCACACCCATCGTGATCAACGGCATCGTCGGACCTTCGGGGGACGGCTACGTCGTGGGCGCAGAGCTTCCGGCAGCCGAGGCCGAGGCGCTGCACCGGGCGCAAGTCGGGGCCTTGGCGGAGGCCGGCGCCGACCTCATAACCGCCACGACGATGAACCATGCCGGCGAGGCCATCGGCATCGTGCGCGCAGCCAAGGCCGCCGGCGTGCCCGTCGCGGTGTCCTTCACCGTCGAGACGGACGGCTGCCTCCCTTCGGGGCAGTCCCTGGCCGAGGCGATCGGGGACACCATGGACGCGACGGACGGCGCGCCGGTCTACTTCATGGTCAACTGCGCCCATCCGAGCCATTTCGCGGATGTGCTGCGGGGCGACTGGGTCCGGCACGTGAGCGGCGTGCGCGCCAACGCCTCGCGGATGAGCCATGCGGAGCTCGACGCGGCCACGGAGCTCGACGCGGGCGACCCGGAGGAGTTCGGACAGCTCAGCGCAGCTTTCCGACACGTCTTGCCGAACCTGCGCCTGCTGGGTGGCTGCTGCGGCTCGGACCACCGGCACATCGGCTGCACGGCCCGACACATCGGTGCTTCGGCTCACGTGGCGGCCTGACCGCATCGAGTCCACGGCTCTGGGCAGGACCGAGCCTTCGGTCCTGGCCGACCGGCTTTGCCGGCCGCTCGTCCTTTTCTGATTGCATGAGATTGACATGACCCAAATCCTTCGAGCCCATGACGTCGATCTGGGCAACGGCATCACGCTTCCCGTGAGGGAGCAGGGCGATCCCAATGGTCCGCCGCTGATCCTCCTGCACGGCAACACCGACAGCTGGCGCAGCTTCGAGCCGGTCCTGCCGTTCCTTCCGGCCCGGCTGCGCGCCATCGCCATCACGATGCGCGGACACGGGGATGCCACGAAGCCCCCCACGGGCTACGCGCCGGCCGACTTCGCGGCGGACGTCGTGGCCCTGCTCGATGCGCTCGGCCTGCCAAGGGCGGTGATCTGCGGGCACTCCTTCGGGGGCCTCGTCGCGCAGATGGTCGCTCTCGGTCATCCCGAGCGGGCCGAGGGCCTCGTGCTCGCCGGCGCCTTTCCCGGCATGGAGGGCAACCCCGCCATCCAGGACTTCTGGGACGGCACGATCGTCCATCTGGGCGACGAGCTCGACCTGGACTTCGCCCGCGAGTTCCAGGCGGGCTGCGTGGCGCAGTCGCCGGCCCCGCCCATCGTCGAGATGGCCGCACGGGAGAGCGTCCGGACGCCAGGATGGGTGTTTCGCGAGTCCGTCCATAGGGCGATGGCGCTCGACCTCCGGCCCGAGTTGTCCCGCATCCGTGTGCCGACCCTGCTGATCTGGGGCGGACAGGACGGCTTCGTCTCCCGTGACGACCAGGAGGACCTGCGGCGCGGCATCCCCGGCGCCCGGCTGCTCGCCTACGAGGAGGCCGGCCATGCCGTCCACTGGGAGGAGCCCGAGCGTTTCGCACGCGACCTTACAGACTTCGTGGACCGTCTGCGTTCCCGACGCGCCGCCTAGGCCGGGGCTCCGGTCATCCTTTCCGCCCCGCCCGCGGATGGCGGGAGCGCAACCCATCATTGTATCAACCCAAGGTTGTACAATTATGGCAATCACTTTTTCGCCTCGCTCGTCCACCGCCAAGCCATTCTTTAGGATCTGACCGGCGGTCCAAGGCATCTCGGCAATCATCCCCTGCAGGACATCGGACGGAGGCCCGATCAGCTCCGCCGTCATCGGCCCGCTTCTCGGGCCACCGAAGGCCGCTGACAATCGGGCTGCCGGTTCTCGCTCCTTTCGACCATCCACTTTTACTACAAAGGATCATTTCCATGCTTCGCCTTCCCCTTCGCGCCCTGTTCCTGTCGTCGGCGCTTGTCACTCCCGCTGTCGCCCACGAGGGCGAGCGCCACGAGACGGCCCCTCCACGTACCGAGCTCTTTGCGCCAGGAGTGCAGCATGTCGCCGCCGGATCGGCATCCCCGTCAGAAGTCCAAGCCTCCACTTCGACCGTCCCGCTTGGCGGGGCCGTGCTCGTTTCGGGCCTCGGCGACTACGACCTTGATATTGAAGCCCCCGCCGACCCCGCCGCGAGCCTCTGGTTCGACCAAGGCTTGGGCCATCTCTGGGGCTTCAACCATGCCGAGGCCGTGCGCGCCTTCCACCGTGCCCAGGAGATCGACCCGGGCTGCGCTCTCTGCTTCTGGGCCGAAGCACATGCTCTCGGGCCCAACATCAACGATGGGATGCATCCGGAGGCCGAGGCACGCGCCTGGGAAGCCGCGAACCGCGCGGCCGATCTCGCCGCGACGCCGCTCGAGCGGGCGCTGACGGAGGCGCTCCTGGCCCGCTATGCGGAACCCGGCAGCGGTGACCGCGCTGCCCTGAACCAAGCCTATGCAGAGGCCATGTCCGGGGCCGCCGCGCAGTTCCCGGGCAACGCCGACGTCCAGGCTTTCGCCGCGGATGCCTGGATGGTGGTGCGGCCCTGGGACTACTGGGAGGCCGGAGGCGAGACCCCCAACGAGGTGGGCGCGACGGTTCTCGCACATCTGGAGGCGGCCCTTGCCCTCGCACCCGACCACCCGGGGGCGCTGCACCTCTACATTCATGCCGTGGAGGCCTCAGCCGATCCTGCCCAGGGCGAGGATGAGGCCGACCGGCTCGCGGCGCTCGATCTCGCGGCGGGGCACCTCGCGCATATGCCCTCGCACATCTACAACCGGATCGGCCGCTACGCCGACGCGATCGCCGTGAACGAGGCCGCCATCGCCGCCGACGAGGCGTTCCTGGCGCGGTCCGGCGGCGAGGTCAGTCAACTCTACCGCTACGGCTACGTCCCCCACAACGTCCACTTCCTCCTCGTGGCCGCGCAGTCGGCCGGCGCGGCGGAGCCGGCGGTGGCGGCGGCCGATCGGCTGGCCGCCATCACGTCGGACGAGGTCTCGGCCGATCTGGCTTGGGTGCAGGCGATCCGTACCGCGCCGTTCACCGTGCACGCGCAGATGAGCGACGCAGCCACCATCCTCGCGCTTCCCGATCCCGGGCCCGAGTTCCCGCTGCTCCGGGGCTTCCGGCACTATGCGCGCGGTCTGGCCTTCGTTCGCGAGGGCGACCTCGGGGCCGCGCGGAGCGAGTGCGCCGCCATCGAGGCGATGATCGCGAAGGCCGACTTCGCGGACCTCGAGGCCCAGTACATGCCCGCGCGCGACCTCCTCGGGATCGCGAGCCGCATCGTCGCGGCAAGGGTGGCCGAGGCGGAGGGCGATGGCGAGGCCGCGGTGGTTCTCCTTGAGGAAGCCGTCGCGATCGAGGTCACGATCCCCTACATGGAGCCCCCCTACTGGTACGCCCCCGTTCACCGCACGCTCGGCGCGGTCCTGCTCGGGCAGGGGCGGGCGGCCGAGGCGCGGGACGCATTCCAGGCCGCTCTGGCCCGGGCGCCGCGCGATGCCTGGACATTCTGGGGTCTCTGGCAGGCGGAAGAGCTGATGGGCGAGGGCTCCCGGACCGACCAGGCCCGTCAGGCCTTCCACGAAGCCTGGCTGGGCGGGCCGGAGCGGCCCACCGCCGATCGGCTCTGAGCCGGAGCGGGGCAGACGACAGGCGGCGGCTTCTGGATCGCTCCAGTCCCCCGGCCCCAGCGGGCGCCGCGCGATGGCGCGGCGCCCGTCGGACTTTCATGGCCGACCGATACGATCAGGGTCGTGCTACGAAGTAGGCGTTGAATGGGTCGTGCGGCAGCCGCGTCACGGTGACATTGGCGAAGCCTGCCCTTTCCAGCATCTCGGTCGCCGTCTCCATGCCCCACATGGCGCCCAGGCCCTGACCGCCTTGGCCCAGCGACACGGGCGTGCAGTGCATGGTGGACATCATGTAGAGGAATGGCGCGATCGGGTGGGCGAGGTTGTTCTCGAGCCGACTCGATGCTCCGAACTCCACCATCAGAAACACTCCACCGGGGCGGAGCGCCTTGTGAGCGGACCGGAGCACCGCCTGAGGATCGGCTTGGTCATGGATCGCATCGAACGCGAACAGGACGTCGAACTCGCCGTCCAACCCCCGAGACAGGTCCTGGGACCGGAAGGCGAGGTTCCGCAGCCCCTTGCTCCACGCTGCCGCCTCGGCCGGAGCGAAGGCCGCCTCGCACAGATCGATCCCGCTGAAGCGGCTCCGGGGAAAGCGTTCGGCCAGCAGGAGAAGCGCCCGGCCGGCGCCGCAGCCCAAGTCCGCCACGTCGATGCCGGCCTCCAGCCGGTCGGTCAGCCCATCGACGAGGGGCAGGATCGATCCCACAAGCGGCATCACCGTGGTCTGGTAACTGACCTCGCCCATGACCTCGTGGAAGCGGCCGTAATGGTGGTAGTGCATGCCCTCCCCATCATGGAAGCGGGCAAGGATCTCCTCTTCCAGCGCGCTGACCACGCTGGGGAACTGCATGGTGGCGGCCAGGTTCTTGACCGAGCCCTCGCGGGTCAGGAAGGCCGCGTGCTCGCGCGGGAGGGTGTAAGTTCCTGCGACAGGGTCGTAGGTCACGACGCGCGCGGCGACCATCACGCCCAGCCATTCGCGCACATAGCGCTCGGCCAGCTTCGCGCGGCGGGCCAACTCGACCGAGGTGCAGGGCGAGGCGGCGGCCATTTCGTCGAAGAGCCATGTCCGGTGACCGATGGAGGCCATCAGCGCCAGGGCCGCGCCGTTCAGCGCCGTCAGCATCTGGCCCGCGAAGGCCTTGGCCTTGGCTTCGTCGAAGGCGGTTTGCCGCGCGAGACTTGGTTCATGATGCGTCATGTCAATCTCCTTGGGATCAATCCGAATGGGGTCCGGGAGCCGCCGATCTGGCGCGAGCCGGATGGCCGGGGAGCTACCGGCAGGACGGCTCATGTGATAGGTTCGGATCCGATGGAAACGGGCCGGATCGGAACGGAGCCGCCGCCATGGCCGAGGCGCGTCCGCTGAGAACGGTGGTCGTCGGAGCGCCAGAGGTCGGCGCCGCCGGAACCATGGCGCTGCTGGACGTGCTCTCCTCTGTCGGACGGAGCTGGGAGGTGCTCCACGGGCGGCCCCCGCAGCCGCCGGTCTTCGCCCCCAGGCTCCTTACCCTAGATGGTCAGGCGCTGACCTTGCGCAATGGGCTCGCTCTCACGCCGCACGGACGGCTGGACGGGACGCCCGCGCCCGACCTCGTCATCGTGCCCGAGCTCCTCGTCAGCCCCCTGGCGCCCTTGCCTGCGCATTATGCTCCTGTCGCGGACTGGCTGCGCGGGGCTCATGCCTCGGGTGCGCTCGTCACCTCCGTCTGCTCGGGCGTGCTTCTTCTGGCAGAGGCGGGCCTGTTGGATGGGGAGGAGGCCACGTCGCATTGGGCGTTCTGCGACGTGATCGCCCGCCGTTTCCCGAAGGTGCGGCTGCGCAAGGAGCGCATCCTCGTGCCCACCGGGCCGGGCCACCGCATCGTCACCGCAGGCGGCGCCTCCTCGTGGTACGATCTCCTCCTTTATCTCATCGCCCGCTTCGCCGGATCTGACCGGGCGCGGCAGGCGGCCAAGGTGTTCCTCATCGAGGCGCATGCCGAGGGCCAACTCCCCTTCGCCGGACTCACGGCTAGGCGCCAGCACGAGGACCGGCTCGTCGCCGAGGCCCAGCTCTGGCTGGCGGACGGCTACGTGACCGCAAACCCCGTCCGGGAGATGGTGGCCCGCAGCGGGCTGACTGAGCGCGGGTTCCATGCCCGCTTCAAGCGCGCCACGGGGCTTGCGCCCATGGACTACGTACAGGTCCTGCGGATCGAGGAGGCCAAGCATCTGCTGGAGACCACCGACCTGCCTGTGGACGAGGTCGCCGAGGCGGTGGGCTACCAAGAGCCCGCGAGCTTCCGCCGCCTGTTCCGCCGCGCGGTGGGCGTCACCGCCTCGGCCTACCGTCGGCGCAACCTCCTGCCGGCGGTGGTGTCAGCGGAGCCTGCGGCGGACCTGGAGGCCAAGAGCCGCGCCCCCCGAACTCGCTAGTGCGGTAGCAGAAGCGCGACGGTGGTCGGATGTGGTCCCCGATCCAGGGCGGGCCGGGCTGATCAGCATCCGGAAGACCGTTGTTTTGAAGCATACGCTCGTCGAAGGGAAGCCACATGGAGACCAGCCAATGGCTGGCCCAGTGCAGCCCACGAGATCCGGAGACGCCGTGTAGGCAGGTCGAAGCTGAAAGGCATGACATCCTGTGGTTCCATCCTGCGCGCGAATGCTGGGGAAGGACGGCGTCGAACTCCGCGCCGAAGCCGTCCTTGGAGGGATCAGGCTCGTCAGTGCGTATGGGCGCGGGGGTCGTCGGGCATGCCCTCGATCATGTTCACGGTGAAGCCCGCTTCCTTGAAGGTGTCGATGCTGCCGACGGACTCCATGGCCGCGAGGTCCACCACGGTGATCGAACCGTCGTTAAGCCCATCGATGTTCATGAGCCCGTTCTGGACGAACGCGAGCGCCCCGTCCGCCGAGAAGGTCATGTGGTGCGCCCCCGGAGCGGTGCCCACGGCCCCGAGGTGCCGGGGGTTGCGAGGGTCCGAGATGTCGAAAGCGTTCACGTGGCCGGGGGCGGCGGTGGTCACATAGGCCCTGGCGTTCTCCTCGTCGAAGTAGACCTCGAGCGCCATGCCCTGCCCGAGAGCCGTGAAGTCGAAGCCCTGCCGGAACGCGAAGGCCTCCGCCCCTGGGTCCCACTCGGCGATCCAAAGGTCGCCCTGGGGGATGTTGGTGACATAGGCCACCGGCGGCTCGGCATGCGGCACAAAGAAGATCTCCACCGGCCCCGAGGGCGCCTCGGCCCCCGCCGCCCGGGTGGAGTGGACGGCAACCACCTCGCCTGTCTGGAGGTCGAGCTCGGTGACGCTGTCGCCGTACTCGCCCATCACGGCCGGGTTCGCGGTGCTCGTCACGAGGATGCGCCCGAGGTCCTCGCGGACCGTGATGCCGTGGGGCCAGGGCTCGGGCAGGTCCCAGACCTCCTCCACCTCGTCCGTGGCGAGGTCGCCGACGATGACCTTGGAACTGCCCATGCAGGTGAGGAACCAGCGACCCGTGGCAGGCGAGAAGGCGACATCCTCGCCCACGACGCAGTCGGGAACGGCGATCTCGGTCCGTCGGTAGGGCTGGGCCGTCATGTCGAAGACATGGAGCACCGGCGAGCCCAGCGAGGTCACATAGGCGCGGGTCCGGTCGGGGTTGTAGAAGATGTGGTGTCCCACCGTTCCAGTGGGCAGCGGATACTCGACCAGGACCTCGCCGAAGTCGGGCGAGGCGGGATCGATGTCGAGCACCGCCATGCCCTCCCGGCGGGGCTCGGTGGTCATGCCCTTGGTCTCGAAGAGAACAAGGGCGGTCTGCTCGGCCATGGCGGCGCCTGCCAATGCCAAGGTCGCCGCGCTGGCGAGAAGGGTCGTTCGGAATGTCATGATCGTATCTCCGTAGGGAACGGGTCGTTCCGCGCGCGATTTGCTGCCAAGGCCGACCATGACGTCCTGCTAGGCGACCAGCCTGCTCCTGCCGAGGTTCGGATCGGCCAGAACCGGGCCGTTTCGGCCGACACCGTCGCAGAAGGCGAAGATGCGGTCCTTCGGATAGAGAGATCTGGGGCCAGGCAACAACAATGCGGGGTTGTGGCCGATACGGCCCGGAGCTGGCCGATGCGGCTCTGACGGCATTGGCTGTGCCCGAGTAGGCCCGGGGCTTCCGGCGCCATCCGGCCCCGGCGCAGCACATTTCTCGGAGCCTTCAGATGTCTCTTTCCCTCTCCCGGCCCTTGGGCCAGCCGCGGTCCCGTGCCTCAATGAGCTGGACGGACCGACTCGGCGAAACCGGCGCGCTTGTCCGCCTGGCCGTTCCCATCATGCTGATCGCCCTGGTCAACATGGGCATGAGCGTGACCGACGCGGCCATGGTGTCGGCGCTCTTCGGCACCGATGCCTTTGCCGCCGTGGCGGTTGGCAGCGACCTTTATTCCATTCTCTTCTATGTGGGCGCAGGCGTCGTCGCCGGTCTCTCGCCCTTCTATACGGCGGCAGCGGTGCAGGAGGATGCCGCCGGGGCGGCTCGCCTCGAGCGCATCGGCTGGCGCCTCGTCGCGCTCTGCGCTCTGGTGGCCGTGCCCGCCGTCTGGTTCGCGCCGCGCTGGCTCGTGACTTTCGGTCTCGATGCGGACCTTCTCACTCAGGGGCGGGGCTACACCCGTACCATGGCGCTGACGCTCCTGCCGATGCTGGGCGTCGTGCTCCTGCGCACGCTGCTGACGGCGGCAGGGCGTCCCAATCTCTTTCTCAAGGTCACGCTGACCATGCTGCCGCTGAATGCGGCCACCAACTGGGTCCTGATGACCGGGCCCGGACCCCTGCCGGCCTTTGGTCCCACCGGCGCGGGCCTGTCCTCGTTCCTAGTGGCCTGCGGGACGCTGCTGGTGCTTCTGCTCGTGCTGCGGCGCGCGTCGCGGCGACCGGCGGACGCGAAGCGATCCCCTCCTGTCGCCTGGACCGAGCTTGCGCCCGTTCTCCGGGTCGGGCTTCCCATCGGGGTGGCCACCGTCGCGGAAGTGGGCATCTGGCTCGGTGCCACGCTCTACGCTGCGCGCTTCGGCACGGTCGAGGTCGCCGCTCATACGCTCGCCCTGAGGACGGCCGGAGTCGCTTATGCCGTGCCCACAGCCCTTCTCCAGGCCAGCATGGTCCGCATCGCCCGGGCCGAGGCGCTGGGCGACGCGCGGGCGTCCAGGTCCGTCGTTACCAGCAGCCTGGGGTTGTCGGTCGCGTTCGGAGCGGCGCTCTGCCTTGTGCTGCTCAGCCTGGCGACTCCCCTGGCTCATGCAGTCTTCGACGATGGCGAGCTCGGCAAGGCAGCGGCGCAACTGGCGGGTTGGCTCCTCGCGATCCTGGGCGTGACGGAGCTGGTCCTGGGACCGGGTTCAGCGGCGACGGGCCTGCTCAGGGGGCGGAAGGATGCCCGTGCGCCCATGGTCCATGTGCTGGTCGGGCACTGGCTGGTGGGACTGCCGCTTGCGCTCTGGCTCGGCGCCGGGCTGGGGCTTGGCGTCGTCGGGCTCTGGTGCGCCCTGGGTCTCGGCACGCTGGTGGCTGCGGGGCTTTCGGTCGGGCGGCTGTGGTTGCATGGCAGGAACCGGGCGTCCGCAGCAATGCAGGCGGCGTGACGGTCGCGAAGGGGCGTGCGATACGCCCCTTCACTTCATGACGGTCTTGGTGCCCGCCGCGAACTCCGGCACCTGAAAACGTCGCCGGTAGGCTCCGGGCGCCATGCCGGTCGTGCGCTTGAAGAGGCGGCGGAAGAAGGCGGGCTCCTCGTAGCCCACCTGCCAGCTGATCTCGTCCACCGAGGCCGCCGTCCGCTCAAGGCGCCGCTTGGCCTCCTCGACCCGAAGGCGCTGGATATAGGCGATCGGGCTCAGGCCCGTCGCCGACGCGAAGCGGCGCTTGAAGGTCCGCTCCGCCAGGCCCGAGCGGCGGACCATCTCTTCCACCGGATTGGCGACCTGAAAGTGCCGCGCCACCCAGTCCTGCGCCGTCTGGATGGCCGAGTCGCCATGGTCGACGCGTCCCTCGAAGACGATGTAGGGCGCAAGGCCGTCCTGATGCCATTGCAGGGCGAAGGCGCGGGCCACCTCCTGGGCGGCGGTCGCGCCTGCGTACCGGGCGATCAGATATAGCACGAGGTCGTGCCAGGTCATCGACGCCCCCGAGGAGATCAGCTCCTCCTGTCGTCCCGCAACCACCAGCACGCGCTCGGGGTGGATCGGCACCCGAGGGAAGGCCGAGGCGAACTGGCGGGCGTAGCCGTAATGCACCGTCGCGTCGACGCTGTCGAAGAGGCCCGTCTCGGCCAGCAGGAAAATCCCGGAGCAGGCCGAGCAGAGCAGGGCGCCCCGCGTGTGCATGGCGGTGAGCCACGCGACGAGCTCGGGGTGGCGTCCCGCGATCCAGCCTTCGGGGGGCAAGACCACCGAAGGCACAATCACGATGTCGGTCGCGGGAACCTCGGCCACCGCCCTGTGAATGCTGATCGGGATGCCGCTGGCCAGAGACAGCGGTCCGGAACGGGCACCCACGATCTCGACGCGGAAGGGCGAGGGCTGCGGCGGGCCGCCGCCCAGCGTCGGCAGGAACGCGAAGGCGCTCAGCACATCGAAGATGCCCGTCAGCGTCGAGACCGCGCCCTCGGGCAGGGCGAGCAGGCTGACGTGCAGTGGCGCGGGGACGGCGGTCGGGCTCGTGTCCGGCATCGAAGGCTCCTTGACCGGAGAATACGCGCGGACGTCCCGCCGCGCCACGCCGTCCTGCTCCGGCGGCACGAATGGCCCGGTTCTGGCATGGGCCGCTCTGCCGCGCGGCGCGGGTCCGAGCGAGGTTGCCCGCACCCTCGGGACGCTCCCGAGCGACTGATCAAGGATTCAGAGATGAAGGACTACCATTCGCATATCGACCCCGCGAAGCTCGACGCGTTTGTGGGACAGGCGGTGCAGGACATCTCGGCCGCCTATGCCGGCGTGATGGTCAGCCTGGGCGACAAGCTTGGGCTCTACACGGCCATGGCGGGCGCCGGACCCTTGAGTTCGCGCGAGGTCGCGAGCCGGTCCGGCTGCGCGGAGCGCTACGTCCGCGAGTGGCTCGGCTCGCAGGTCGCGGGCGGCTACGTCGTCTACCACGACATCAGCGACACCTATGAGCTTCCGCCGGAGCAGGCCTTCGTGCTGGCCGATCCCGACAGCCCGGTCTTCATGCCCACGGCCTGGAACATCCCCGCTTCCATGTGGGCGGACGAGCCCAAGGCACTGGAAGCGTTTCGCACCGGCAAGGGCATTGCCTGGGGCGACCACGACGACAGGCTCGTCTGCGGGGTCGCAGCCTTCTACCGCAACGCCTACCGCCCGAGCCTCGTGCCGCTGTGGCTGCCTTCGCTCGACGGGGTGGTCGCAAAGCTGGAGGCCGGCGCGAAGATTGCGGATGTCGGCTGCGGTCACGGGCATTCGACCCTGCTGATGGCCGAAGCCTTCCCGAGGTCGCGCTTCTGGGGATTCGACAACCACCAGCCCTCGCTCGACGAGGCGCGGGACCATGCCGATGGGGCAGGGGTACGCAACGCCAGCTTCCATGTGGCACGGGCGGACGACTATCCGGGCGAGGGCTACGACCTCATCTGCTTCTTCGACGCCCTCCACGACATGGGCGACCCGGTGGCCGCCGCCACGCGCGCGGCCCGGAGGCTCGCGCCGGGTGGTTCGGTGATGCTGGTCGAGCCCTTCGCCAACGACCGCGTCGGGCAGAACGTCTCGCCGGTGGCGCGGATGTACTACTCCGCTTCCGCAACGGTCTGCTGCGCTCATGCGATCTCGGACGGCGGCCACATGGTGCTCGGGGCGCAGGCGGGCGAGGCGCGCCTGCGGGAGGTGTTCCGCAAGGCCGGCTTCACGCAGTTCCGGCGGGCGTTCGAGACACCGTTCAATCTGGTGCTCGAAGCAAGGATCTGAACCAAAGATCCGAGGCTGGCCCGGCCATGGCCGGCCTCTCCGGCGGGACCTGAACGGCGCAAGCCCACCCGTCCATGGGTCTCCATCATGGGTCATGAGAAGCCCTCAGGGTGTTCCTCGCTCTTGATGGCGCGTGCCTCCGCGGCCCGACCTCCATTGCCACAGCGGACGATGACGCACGGAGACGGGGACAGCCTTTACCTTCAGCATCTCAGGACTCCCTCATGACCACGGATCCTTGTCCGGTTCCCTCCCGCCGTTCGCCCTGGCCGTTGCTTGTGACGAACATCCCTATCCTCTTACGACTTGCTGCCGACCGCCTGGCCGAACGGATTGCCCGCCAGCACATCGAGCATATGAACGACCACCGTCTGTATGGCCTTCGTCGCGACGAGCCGTCCGGCGCAGCCAGACCAGCCGCCGGCTCTGCCCGCCCCGCGGCATGGCTGCTGCTGGCCCGGTCCCTTTGATCATCGAGAGCCAATCCCATCGGAGCTGAAAAGGGATGCGGTGAGAGGGGAACCCCCGAGCGTGACCGTGAGACCAGTTCCATGCTTTTGGTCGCTTCCTTCAGACCGGCATCCTGCATGGATTCAGGTTCCAAGTCGCCGCCGGTCCTGCGAACGTAATGGTCGGATGGCTGCTGTCGCTTCGGAAGGTGCCTTCCCTATGGCGTTGGCCGCTTCAAGGGTTCTGAAACGCTGGCGACAGCGCACGAGGGTTACCCCCATCCTGCCGCTGGAACATGCGGCGAGAAAGGCGACGTCGGCATAGCGTGCGGCAGTGACCACGTTGTCCGTCGGCTGCGCAGTGATCCCAAGCATCTGCTTCGCTTTTTTGATGCGGAGTGCCTGCACGTATTTCACCTACGCATCGCCCGTGGTCCTGCAGAACCTGCGGGTGAGAAGGTCCGTCTGGGGAAGCCAGCCTGCCTCGCCCTTGAAATCACAGTGGTGCATGCAATGCCGCGCAGGCGGGAGCATCGACGCCATCAGGAAGATCCTGCTTCTCGCCGAGGCCGGGCTGAAAGCGATCAACGGAGAACCGGGCGGGCGAACAGAGACACAAAAATCCTGACGCTCCCCGCCCGCAGACACTATTCCTACCCGCAACGCGCACTCCGGAGCGCTGAGCGGTCTCGCGAGATGCACCTCAAAATTGGCGGCACCGTTCTTCCGACACCTGACGCAGGGCTTCATATGGGCAGGCAGGATAGGCCGTGCCTCATAGCCCATTCGGGCCAGCGCGCGCCTCAGATGTGCACCGCCTCACGCTTCCGTCGCCGCGCCACAGCTTGGCTGGCTGGACGAGGGCGGCCAGCAGACGATGGCGTCTCGGTCTCCTGCAAGGGACCGCCCCCAAGGACCAGCCCCGTGTGCTCCCAACACGGTCTTCGCCAGATCGCGCTCGACCATGGTCATCTCCATCAGAACCGCTCTCCCTTGTGGCCTGTCGGACCCAGCACGGCACACCACCAAAGCCCAGACGTTCCAAGGACGACCGCACGAGCATCTTTGGCGGCCTAGAAGGATCGGTTGAAGAGTTTCTACAAGTAGCTCCGAACCAAGCTTCCGGCTACGAGGCTCCAGCCATCCGCGACCACGAAGAATGCGAGCTTGAAAGGCAGGGCCACGATGGCTGGTGGGACCATCATCATGCCCATCGACATGAGGACCGCGGCGACCACCAGATCTATGATCAGGAACGGCAGATAGATCAGGAAGCCGATCTGGAAGGCCCGCGTGAGTTCGCTCAGGAGAAAGGACGGAACGAGGACCGACAGGGGGGCGTCCGCGGGGGCGATGCCCGGGTCGAGCTGCGGGCGCAGGGCCACCAGCGCATCAAAGGTGTCCGCTGCGACACGGCCTGCCATGAAGATCCGGAACGGGGCAAGGGCGGCCGTGAACGCCTGCTCGAGCGGAAGACGCCCCTCGACGAAGGGCTGAACTCCGGTGGCCCAAGCTTCGGCGAGAACCGGCTCCATCACGAACCAGGTCAGGAACAGCGCAAGCGTCACGAGGAGCATGTTGGGTGGGGCCTGCTGCAGGCCCAAGGCTTGTCGCAGGATCGACAGAACGGTCACCACGAACGGAAAGCAGGTGACCATGATCGCCAGCCCCGGAACGAGGCTCAGAACCGTCACGAGCACCAGAAGCTGAAGCGAGCGCGTGGCCAGCGATCCGTCACCGCCCAGGTTCAGCGTCACCTCCTGCGCCACGGCAGGTCCGGCCGACATCGCCAACGCCGTCAGCAAGGCCAGCGGAACGATTCGGCACCCATCTCCTGACCGACTGCCGGTCAGGAGCGGCCAGTGCCGGGGCCCGGACCGCCGGACCGTCGCGGGTTGGCAATTCGACCATGCGGAGGAGCCGAGGCTGCCAAGTCCCGCTGTCGCAGCACCGGGGGTCTTGGTCCGGATCATGTTAGGTCGCCCTGTGGACGCGCGACCTCGGTCAGCCGCACCGCGAGCTGGCCGCCGTCGCCTCCCGGCAGTTCCTGCAGCTCACCACGGGCGATGAGGCGCTCTCCGATGTAGAGTTCCACCGGATCGTCGATGCGCCGGTCGAGCGGCATCACGGCTCCCGGTCCCATCTTCAGCAGGTCGCGTACGAGCGGGCGAGCCCGCCCCACCGAGATCGTCACTTCGATGGGCAGGGCGCGCAACGGGTGGTCAGCCCCGAGGGGCGCGAGGGGGGAGGACGGTTCATCCATGACGGACCTTTCCGGAGGTGGCATCGAGAAGGGTGGACAGCGCCTCGCGCAGGGCGAGAAGGCAGGCGTCGAGGTCCAGGTCCGACTCGCCCTCGCGTGAGGTGAGCCGCGCGGCCTGGAGCCCCAGCGCGGGATCGGGCCGCAGTTGCGCGGGCAGCCCCGGTGGCAGGCAGGCCCGCACGGCCCCGAGGCGTTCGGGGTGCAGGTGAATGACCAAAGGAGTCGCGCTGTCGGCGCGCGCCGCGTCGAGCAGGGCCTGCACCAGCCAGGGCGCCACGGCCTGGGCCGCGATGGCCGGCAGGAGACGGTCGATCAGCAGCTCGAACAGCGGCCGCAGCGACGCGAGGACCTGGCCACGCGCTTCGGCGTAGTTGAAGGTCATATCCTGCAGTTTGCCGGCAAGATCGGCCGACAGCCGGTCCGACCGGGTGTCGGCCTCGGCCCGTCCGGCCGCGAGGCCCTCGGCCTGTCCCGCGGCGAAGCCCTCCAGCCAGCCAGTCGGCGGACGGGCCGGGCGGCGCATCCTGAGCCAGACCCGACGAATCGAAGGATTCGAGCACAAGCCCCATGTCAGGCGCCTCCGCGCGGTGCGCTCGCCTGGGCCGGGACGCCGCGGTCGTCGAGCCACGCCTGCAGGATCTGGGCGGTTTCCTCCTGCCGTTCCTCGATCAGCCGCCGCAGCCGCGCGGCCGGGTCGGCGGCCTCGGAGCCGGGGAGGGCAGCCTCGGCGAAGTCGGCAGTCAGCAACCCGCCGGCCGGCCGCATCGGCGGAAAACCGTCCATGGCACCGTCGGGGCCCGCCAATGCCGGGACCGGCGGCAACAGGTCCGGCTCGCGCCTCGGCCGCAGGAGCGGGCGCACCACGAAAAGCCCGAGCACGATCGCCACCAGGGCGAGCAGCGCGGGACGCAGGAGCGACGCGATGTCGATCGGTCGGTCCTGTGGCGCCCCGGGCTCGCTGCCCAGGGCCGCCGGAGACTCGAACGGCATGGACTTTACGGTGATGACGTCGCCGCGCTGCGTGTCGAGGCCCACGGCCGAGGCCACGAGTTCGCTCAGCGCCGCGAGTTCCTCCTCGGGCCGGGGGGTCAGGGTGGTGACGCCGTCCGCGTCCGTGGTCGCGATGTCGTTGACGAGGACCGCCACGGTGAGCCGCCGCACGGCGCCGGGCGCGCGAAGGACCTCGCGCGAGGACTCGGACACCTCGAAATTGGTGACGCTGCGGGACGTCTCCTCCGAGGAGCGGTTTGCGCCGCCCTCCTGCGCCTTGCCGTCGGGCAGGTTCGACGCCACCGTCACGCCCGCCCCGCCCTGCTGGCCGGACGACTCGCTTTCCTCGGTCTCCGTTGAGATCGCCACCCGGCCTTCGGGATCGAAGCTGCGCTCGCTCAGGCGCTCGGTCTCGGTCACGGTTTCGACCGAGACCTCGACCACCGCGTTGCCGACGCCCACCCTGGCCTCGAGGAGCCGCTCCGCCCGCTGCGCGAGGTCCCCGGCGCGCGACTCGGGCGCCTCCTCCCGATCGGCGACGAGGCCGCGCTCCGCGTCGATCACGGCGACATCGTCCGGGGCGAGCCCGGGGACCGCCGCGGCGACGAGGTGGCGCAGCGCGTCGGCCTGATCGGGCCCCAGCGGCCCCGCGCCCGTGGTCACGGTCACCGCCGCCGTGGGCGCCTCCTCGCGACGGAACGGGCGGCTCGCGCCGGCCGAGATGTGGACCCGCGCCGTGCGGATCGTCGGCACGGCCAGGATGGTCCGTGCGAGCTCCCCCTCCTTGGCCCGCCAGTAGGCGGCGTCGAACATCTGCGAGGTCGTCCCGAAGCCCGACAGCGAATCGAGCAGTTCGTAACCCTTGGCCGACGTCGCGGGCAGGCCCTCGGCGGCCAGCGTCACCCGTTCGAGGTCGCGAGCCGATTCGGGCACCCAGATCGCATCGCCGCGCACCTCGTAGGGGATGCCGCGCGATTCGAGCGCGGCGACGACCTCTCCGGCGGCAGCGGGATCGAGGCCGGCATAGAGCAGGGCCATCTCGCCCGGGCCGGGACCGCGCGCCAGAAGCGCGATGGCCACGAAGGTCGCCAGCGTCGCCCCCAGCACGACGGCGCGACGGCGCCCGTCGAGCTTGCCCCAGATCGAAATCAGGTTGTCCAAGAGGGATCCTCCCGCGGCCGAGGCTTCTGCCCCACATCGGCAGAATGCCGGCGCAGCCTTAAGATTCGGTTAGCTCCTCCCGGTTTATGTGAGGGCGATCGCTTCGACCGGAGAACCCGCATGACCGCTGCATCCGACGCGCCCGCCCCGGACAAGCCCAAGGCGTCCCGGCTGCCCCTGATCCTCGGCCTCGTCCTGGCCCTGGTCGGGGCGGCGGGGGGCTTCGCGGCCGTGCACCTGGGGTTGCTGGGCCAGCCGCACGACGAGCCCGCCCCTGCTGCGGAGGAGGCGCACCTGCCCGAGCTGGCCCCCGCCGCCTTCGTGGTCCTGCCGCCCCTGGTGGTGAACCTCAGCGCCGAGGGCGCGCGGCGCTTCCTGCGCTTCGCCGGCCAGCTCGAGGTCGCGCCCGAGCACCTGGACGAGGTGACCGCCCTCACGCCCCGGGTGGTGGACGTGCTGAACGGCTACCTGCGCGCGCTCGAGCCGCAGGAGGTCGAGGACCCGGCCGCCCTTCTCAAGCTGCGGGCGCAGATGCTGCGGCGCGTGCAGGTCGTGGCCGGCGGGGACCGCGTGCGGGACCTCCTGGTCATGGAATTCGTCATCAACTGATTCGGGGAGAGCGACGTGGAGATCCTGTCCGATCTGAGCGACATCCTCCTGGGCGCGGGCGCCCTGGGGGCGGGTTCCTACTGCCTCGTGCTGTCCCACCGCCTGCGCCGATTCACCGACCTGGAAAAGGGCGTGGGCGGGGCGGTCGCGGTCCTGTCGGCGCAGGTGGACGACCTGTCCCGCACTCTCCGCCGGGCCGAGGGGGCGGCCAAGGAGTCGGTGGTCACGCTCGCCCAGGCCTCCGAGCGGGCCGAGGCCGCGGGCCATCGGCTCGAGCTTCTCATGGCCTCCCTGCACGACCTGCCGGAGGCGGCCGAGGACGAACCCAAGGCCCCCGCCACCCCCGTCTTCATCCGGCATCGCGGTAGCCTCGGGCGGGCGGCATGAGCCCCCGGCGCCGACCGACCCGCCGCGTGCTGCCGGTCGTGGCCGGGATGCTCTTCCTGTCGGCCGCTGTCCGGCTTGGCGGCGGGGTGGGCGAGGTGCTGGCCGAAGCGGGCACGGCCGGCGAGCCGGCCGCCTCGGGTCAGCCCACCGCCGAGCTCCTGGCCGCCTTTCAGGCGCGGGAGGAGCGGCTGGCCGCGCGCGAGACCGCCCTGGACGCTCGCATGGAGGAGCTCGCCGCGGCCGAAGCCGAGCTGTCGGCGCAGATTGCCACCCTCGAGGAGGTCGAGGCTTCGCTGTCGGCGACGCTGGCCCTTGCGGAGACGGCGGCGCAGGAGGACGTGGCCCGGCTCGCCCGCGTCTACGAGGCCATGAAGCCGCAGGACGCGGCGGCGCTCTTCGCGGCCATGGACCCGGGCTTCTCGGCCGGCTTCCTCGCGCTCATGCGACCCGAGGCGGCCGCGGCGCTGATGACCAACCTCGACCCGCAGGCCGCCTACGCGATCAGCGCGGTGCTCGCGGGGCGCAACGCCCGCGCTCCCACCGAATGAGGCCGGCGTTCCGGAAATATTAACCTCCGCCTGCCAGGATCGGACCAGGAGACGAGGGATTCGGCATGATCGGCATCATCGGCATCGTGATCATCTTCGTGATGGTCTTCGGGGGCTACCTGCTGGCCGGGGGCAAGCTCGGCATCATCCTCAAGGCACTGCCTTTCGAGCTCATGATGATCGGTGGCGCGGCCGTGGGCGCCTTCGTGATCGCGAACGACGGGGCCTCGATCAAGCACACGCTCAAGGACATGGCCAAGGTCTTCAAGGGGCCGCGCTGGAAGCCCGACGACTACCGCGACCTCCTCTGCCTGCTCTTTGCGCTGATCCGGATCAGCCGTTCGAACCCCGTGGCGCTCGAGGAGCATATCGAGAACCCGAAGGAGTCGTCCCTGTTCGGCAAGTATCCCCGCATCCAGGCCGACAAGGAGGCCGTAGCGCTGATCTGCGACACGCTGCGCGCGGGCTCCATGAACTACGACGACCCGCATCAGGTCGAGGAGATCCTCGAGGCGCGCATGGAGGCGACGCAGCATCACGCGATGCATTCGACCCATGCGCTCCAGTCCGTGGCCGATGGCCTTCCGGCGTTGGGCATCGTCGCGGCGGTGCTGGGGGTCATCAAGACCATGGCCTCGATCGACCAGCCGCCCGAGGTGCTGGGCAAGATGATCGGCGGCGCGCTGGTGGGCACCTTCCTGGGAGTGTTCCTGGCCTACGGCCTCGTCGGGCCTTTCGCCGCCAAGCTCAAGACCATCCTCGAGGAGGACGCCCACTTCTACCAACTCATCCGGCAGGTGCTGGTGGCGAACCTCCATGCCCATGCGCCCAACATCTGCATCGAGGTCGGCCGGCAGGCCACCCCCGGCCCCAGCCGTCCCAGCTTCGCCGAGCTCGAAGAGGCCCTCAAGGCCGCCAAGGAGGCCGCATGAGAGCGCTCCTTCTGGCCGCCGCCCTAATCTGGAGCAGCGGGGCCGCTGCCCAGACCATCAGCATTCGCGGCGGAGAGCACGCGGAGTTCAGTCGTCTCGTCCTGCCGCTGCCGGACGGGGCGAGCTGGTCCTTCGCGCCAGCACCCGGGGGCTACGAGCTGCGCCTGCCGCCCGGAGTCCGCTATGACCTGGGCCGCGCCTTTGATCGGATTCCCCGCGACCGCATCCGGTCGCTTCGGGCCGGGGAGGATGGGCGGCTCGGTCTGGACGTGGACTGCGACTGCCATGCGCAAGCCTACGTCTTCGGACGCGTGGGCCTTGTGATCGACGTCATCGACGGCGCCCCGCCCCCAGGTGGCCTCGCGCCGGGCCGGCCCGGCGCGGGCCGGCTCATGTCCGGGTTGCTGCCCCTTCTCCCGCAAGGGCCGACGGGTCCTCTGCTTGGTCCCCTGGCCGACTTGCCCTTGGCGACTCCCCGGCAGGCGGCTTCATCCCCGGACGCAGCGCCGACCGGGGACGCAGCGCACTTGGAGCAGATGCGTCGCGCCATTCTCGAAGGCTTCGCGCAGGCAGCGACCCAGAACCTCCTGGATATCCGGCCCGGCCGACAGAGTCCGGCTGCCGAGGAGCCATCCTCGTCGGATCACCCGGTCCAAGGACGCGATCCAGTCCCCACAGGAGCCAGCGACTCGGGACGCCTCGAAGGAACGCCGCCCAGCCTCGCCGGGGCGGAGCCACGACCCGGCGTGACCCTGCGCAGCGCCGTGGATGCGCCGGCCTCAGAACGGCCGTTGGGTGCGACCGGCAGCCCTTGCTTGGACGACGCGCTGCTCGACCTGGCCAGTTGGGCCGGCAGTGGCCTCTTCGGAGCCGAGTTCGCGGCGCGCATGGCCCAGGTCTCGGACGGGAGGGACCGCCTGGATCCCATAGCCGTGGAGGATCTGGCCCGGACCTATCTCGCCTTCGGCTTCGGGCGCGAGGCCATCCGCGCGCTCGAAATGGATGGGACCTCGTCCCGCGACAGGGATCTCCTGCATCTGCTCGCTCGCTTGGTGGATGGCGAACCCGCGCCTGCCGACGCCTTGGACGATCAGGCCGGTTGCCTCGGCGCCGTCGCGTTCTGGCGCGCCCTGGCTCGCGACACGATCCGCGGCACCGACCAGCGGGAACGGACCGCCATGACGGTGGCGCTGCGGTCCTTGCCGGACGAGCTGCGCGATCACCTCGCGCCACGGCTGTCCGGCCTGTTCCTAAAGGCGGGCGATGCCTTGGGCGCAGAAGAAATCGCCGCTCTGTCCGAGGACGGGACGAGCCCTGCGACGCAACTCGCCCGGGTTGCCATCCTGGAGGAGATCGAGGGCGCCGCACCGGCCTTGGCCGAGCTGGAGCGCATCGCCGCGACCGATCCCCGCATGACGCCTGAGGCGATGGTCGACCTCTTGGACCTTTCTCTGGATCAGGGGCGCCCGGTTCCCGAGGAGACCCTGGAACTGGCCCGCGCGCTCCGCTTCGAGCATGGCGGGGCCACAGGCCGAAAGCTGCTGGTGGCCGAAGCCCGTGCGCTCTCCGCAAGCGGCCGGTTCGAGCAGGCGCTGTCGCTCCTGATTGCACAACGTATGGAGGACCCTGACGAGGATCTTGACCTGGCCCTCGCCGAGGTGGCGGCTGTGTTGACCCGGGACCTGCCGGATGCCGAATTCTTGGAACTGGCCCTTGGCGAGCCGCTGCGGATCCTGCCGGCCCAGGCCGCCCGTCCTGTGGTCGAGCGCTTGGCTGACCTGGGCTTTCCGGATGAGGCCCGCCGTCTGTCGAGCGGGACCTCGGTTGCAAGGGAAGGGCCCGTGTCGAGCGCACGTCCGACAACCCAGGCAGCCGATGAGGCTACGGAAGCTCGGCAGGAAAGCGGAGTCGCCGCGCCTGACGGCGATGCGACGCCCCGGCAGGCAGTTTCCTCGTTATCAGACGCCGTCATATCGCTTCGCCCGCAGGTCGAGGCGCCTGCCGCAGAGCCGCCCGGGTCGAATCTTGGTGACGCGGAGGCGCGCCTGCCCTCGGCCAGGGTGCCCGCCGACACCTTGGAGCCGCCCGTGACAATGCCAGCAGCGGAACGCGCGGCCGACCCTCCCGAAGTGTCGGAACAGGTTGGCGAGGCAGTCCAGTCGGTCATGCCGGATGCCCTGACCCTTGCAGAGCGTCGGGCGCTTCTGGCCACGGCGGGTGAGGTTCGGGCGCGGGCGCGGGCGCTGCTGGAGCAGTCCCCGATGGAGTAAGCCTTAAGGTTTCTACAACCTGGAGCGGGTTAAGCTCTGTTCCGTGCAGCAGAAGGCAGCCGACCATGACAGGAGCGCGTCTCGAAGCGCCCGCCCGACACCTGCCCCACCGATCGATGTTCAGGGCCGTGACGATCCGGCTCCGGTCGGCGGACGAGCGATGCGCGTCGCAACCTGTTGGGCGTTGCGGCGACGGGACGCGGCGCTCCTTGGAGCGCCGGAGTCACCTGCGACCTGACGCTCGGCCCGTTCGGGGCCGATGCAGCGGAGCCCTCATATTGGCCATGATGATCGGCCTCCTAGCCAGCCCGTCCTGGGCCGACGATTCGGATCTGTGCCTACTTGCCGCGCAGGATGCGAGCCGATTGTCCGGCGTGCCCTTATCCGTGCTGCTCGCCATCTCCCTGACCGAGACGGGGGGCGGCGCGGGACGACCTTGGCCCTGGACCGTCAACATGGAAGGTGAAGGACACTGGTTCGCCACCCGCAACGAGGCGCTGGCGTTCGCCGAGGCGCGTCACGCGGGCGGCGCCGAAAGCTTCGATGTCGGCTGCTTCCAGATCAACTGGCAGTGGCATCACCGGAACTTTGTGTCCATCGACCAGATGTTCGATCCCCTGGCCAACGCGACCTATGCGGCGAGCTTCCTCAGCAGCCTGGCCGAGGAGGGCCGGAACTGGTCCGAGGCCGCCGGGGCCTTCCATTCCCGCACGCCCGAGCACGCGGCACGCTATCGCACGAAGTTCGACGAGAACCTTGCCACGGCCATCGCGGCCGGCGCGGACGAGGGGCGGCTGTCCGGTCCTCTCGCCTTGTCGGGCGATCGGCTCGCGCAGGGTGCGCCTTCCCCCAGCGAGCCGCGCGTGAACACCTTCCCTCTCCTTCAGCCCACGCGCGCGGCGCCACGCCTCGGCTCGCTCGTGCCCTTGGGAGACGGCTGAGCCATGCCCCCCCTTTCCGTCGCCAGCCTGTTCCAGCCACGCGTCCTGCTCGCGCTCGCGCTCATGGCGGTGATCGTCATGATGGTGCTGCCTGTCCCGGCCTGGATCCTGGACATCGGTCTCGCGATCTCCTTTGCGCTGGCCATCCTGATCTTCACCGTCACCCTGTTCATCGAGCGGCCGCTCGACTTCTCGGCCTTTCCTTCGATCCTGCTCGCCTCGCTGATGCTGAGGCTCTCGCTCAACGTCTCGTCGACCAAGCTCATCATCGGACAGGGCCACACCGGGACCGATGCGGCGGGCCATGTGATCGAGGGCTTTGCCATGTTCGTGATGGGCGGGCAGGTGCTCCTGGGCATCGTGGTCTTCCTCGTGCTGCTGATCGTCAACTTCGTCGTCATCAACAAGGGTGCCGCCCGGATGGCCGAGGTGGGCGCGCGCTTCGCGCTCGACGCCATGCCCGGTAAGCAACTCGCCATCGATGCGGACGTGGCCGCCGGTGCCATCACCCATGCCGAAGCCAGGGCGCGGCGCGAGCGCGAGAGCCAGGAAACCACCTTCTTCGGCTCGCTCGATGGCGCGTCCAAGTTTGTCAAGGGCGACGCGGTGGCGGGGCTCCTCATCACGGCGCTGAACCTTCTCGTGGGCCTCGCAATGGGCGTGTTCGTCCACGACATGCCCGCCAGCAAGGCTTTCGAGACCTATGCCATCCTGACCGTGGGCGACGGCCTGGTCAGCCAGATCCCGGCCGTCATCATTGCGGTCGGCACGGCTTTGCTCCTGGCGCGCGGCGGATCCAACCAGACCACCGACACGGCGATCCTGGAGCAGCTGAGCCGCTATCCGGCCGCCATCGCCACGGTGGCCCTGCTCATGGCGATGTTCGCCGTCGTGCCGGGCATGCCGTTCCTGCCCTTCATGCTGGGGGCGGCAGGCCTGGGCTACACGGCCTGGCGGCTGACCCGGCGCCCGTCGGGACAGGTCGCCTCGCCGGTCACGGAGCCGGCCGCGCCCTTGCGCAAGGCCTCCATGGGCGACCTGCTCGACCTGGACGATATCCATGTGGAGTTCGCGCCGGATCTCGTGGACATGGTGCTGGATCCCGCGACCGGGCTCGACGTGCGCATCGGCAACATGAGGACCCACGTCGCCACGGCCTTTGGCCTCGTCCTTCCGGAAATCCGGCTCACCGACAACGCCATGCTGCCGACGGGGTCCTATCGAATCAAGGTGCAAGGTGTGGAGCAGGCCCGCGACCGGCTGCACCCGGGGCGCGTTCTGGCGCTTCTCTCGGGCGGGGACCCGAGCGGGCTGGCGGGAGAGGACGTGCGCGAGCCCGTGTACGGGGCGCCCGCCCGCTGGATCGCCACGACGGAGCAGGAGACGGCGGCGCTGGCGGGCCTGACCACCGTCTGGCCCGCCGAGATGCTGGCCACCCATCTGCTGGAGGTCATCAAGCGCAATTTCGCGCGTTTGATGACGCTGCGGGCACTGCGCCGCCTTCTCGACGAGATGGTCGCCTTGTCCGACTCCGCCCGCGCAGAGGCGAACCGCCGGATGCTCGACGAACTCATCCCCGAGCGCGTGCCTGTGGACCTGCTGCTGTCGGTGCTCCGGCTCCTTCTTGAAGAGCGGGTCTCGATCCGCAACCTGCCCCTCATCTTGGAGGCCATCGCCGAGGCACGGCCTGTCTTTCCCACCGCAGAGGCCATCGCCGAGCATGTGCGACAGCGCCTGGGATTTCAGCTCGTCGCTGAGATTCGGCGGGCCGACGGAACGATCCCGCTCGTCCAGCTCGCCCCGGAATGGGAAGAGATCTTCGCCACCTACCAGATCGGTTCGGAGCGCGGCCCCGCGGACGTGGCGCTCCCGCCCGATGAGTTCAATCGGCTCGCGGGCGCCATCGCCGAGAAGGTGGCCCAGGCAGCCGAGCAGGGCACCTATCCGGCTCTCGTCACCTCCATGCGGCGGCGGCGTTTCTTGCGGACGGTGCTGGCGGCCAAGGGGATCGCCAATCCCGTGCTTTCCTTCGAGGAGATCGGGATCGACGCGCGCCCGGCCCTGGTCGGTCTGGTGCCGGCATGACGGAAGTGCGTATCCCGTCAAACCGGCGCGGTCGATGGGCGGGGGTGGCATGAACCCCGAACTGACCGAAAGCTTGATGCCGCTCTTGAACCTCGCGCACGAGGGCCTCTGGCAGGGTTTTGTCGTGTTCCTGCGCGTCGGCTCCATGCTGGCGCTCCTGCCTCTGTTCGGAGAGATGGCCATCCCTGCGCGGGTACGGCTCGGACTCGGGCTCGCCTTCACCTTGGTTGCGCTGCCGGCCGTGGCGGGGACACTGCCGCATCCCGGCACGTCGGCGCCGACCTTGCTGCTTGTGGTGGGCGAGGTCGCGACGGGACTCGTCTTTGGCTTCGGGCTCAGGCTCTTCGTGCTGGCGCTGCAGACGGCCGGGGCGATGGCTGCGCAGGCCACTTCGCTGTCACAGCTCTTCGGCGGGGGACCGGGGGCGGAGCCTTCGCCGGCAATGACCCATGTGCTGGTCGTGGGTGGGCTGGCCTTGGCGGGGCTGCTGGGGCTTCCTGCCCAAGCGGCCGCCTACATCCTGCAAAGCTACCAGCTGGTCCCGCCGGGAACGATCCTGGATCCAGCGCTTTTGCTCGAGGCAGGCGTGGCCGAGGTTGGGCGCGCCTTCGCGCTGGCCTTCTCGCTTTCGGCCCCCTTCGTCGCGGCGGCGCTCCTCTACAACCTGACCTTGGGCGTCATCAACCGGGCGATGCCGCAGCTCATGGTCACCTTCATCGGTGCGCCGGCGATGACGGCAGGAGGTCTCGCCCTGTTTGCCTTGGCCGCGCCCGTCATGCTGACAGCCTGGGTCGCGGCCTTGCAGACCTTCTTAGCCGATCCATTCCATGGGGCGCCATGAGCCAGGACGCCGAGGACGAGAGCGAAAAGAGCTTTGAGCCGACCCAGCGCCGTCTGGAGGACGCGCGCAAGCGCGGCGAGGTCCCGCAATCGGCCGACCTCGTCACTGCCGCCGCCTATGCCGGCCTGCTGCTGTCAGCCTCGGTCTTCGGAGCGTCTTCCTTGCTGGCGCTCGGAGCCGGGCTGGCGACCCTTCTGGCCCAAGCGCCGTCCCTTGCGGAGCAGGTTTTCGTGGGCAGCCCGCAGCCGCTCTGGGCCGATCTGTTCGCCCTCACCGGCGGGGCGATCTGGGTCTGGTTCGCTCTTCCGGCTGGGGCGGCGCTTCTGTGCCTCGTGGCGCAGGGAGCGCTCGTGGTCGCTCCACAGAAGCTCGCGCCGCAACTGTCCCGCGTTTCGCCCCTGGCGCAAGCGCGGCAGAAATTCGGCCATCACGGCCTCGTGGAGTTTGGCAAGGGCCTGTTCAAGATTGCTCTTTATGCGGCGGCGCTGGGCTGGACCCTGGCGCAGGCCACGCCCGACCTGGTCGGGGCGTCGGGGCAGCCGGCACCGCAGGTCATTGAGGTCCTGCTCGGTCTCACCGTCGTCCTCCTGGGCAAGGTGGTGGCCGTGGCTCTGGTGCTCGGAGCGGCGGATCTCCTCTGGCAGCGGCTGGCTTTCCTGCGTCGCCATCGCATGAGCCGGAAGGAGATGACGGACGAGATGAAGGAGGCCGAAGGCGATCCCCACCTCAAGCAAGAGCGCCGGCAGAAAGGTATCAGCATCGCCATGAACCGGATGTTAAACGACGTGCCCTCGGCTTCTGTCGTGATCGTGAATCCTACCCATTATGCGGTCGCCCTCCGCTGGGACCGGGCCTCCGGGGGGGCACCCGTCTGCGTGGCCAAAGGCGTGGACGAGATCGCGGCTCGCATTCGCGAGCGGGCCATGGCCGCCGGCGTGCCGATCCACCGCGACCCACCCACGGCCCGGGCCATCCACGCCAGCGTCGAAGTCGGGGAGCAGGTCCGCCGCCCCGAATGGCGCGCTGTGGCCGCCGCCATCCGGTTCGCCGAAGGGCTTCGAGATCGCGCCAGGAAGGGTCCGGGATGACGACACGCGAACTCGCGCCCTTGGTGAGGCTGGCGGGCTTGGCCTGCGACGCCGCCGAGGCGCGTCTGGCGGCCCTTCGCCGTGACGAGACCGAACTGCGTCGGCAGATCGCCGCGCTGGACGCGGCACGTCGGGCCCGTCTGACCGAGGCCCGGGCAACCGATGTCACCTTGCGATCCGGCGTGGATTTGCGCTGGGAGGGGTGGATCGACCGAAGGACATCGGCTCTTGGAGCCGAACTGGCCCGACTTCTTGCACGAATAGAGATGGCGCGTGACGAACTGACGACCGCCTTCGGCCGCCGCAGCGCGACCGACACCCTTGCCGCCCAGGCCCGTGCGCAGGCGGTGGCGCGCCGCCTCAAGGCAGAGGAGCGCGGCTGGTAGGGCCTGGATCGGCGATCCGTATCTGCAACAGCTTTGCTGCTCCGCAACTTGACCGGGTCGTGCTGCCCGGCTCTGGAGGGTGGCATGAGCGTTCAGCCCTGGTTGATGGGCGTGCCGACCGAGCCGCTTTGGCCGCACTCCCCGAAGTCTCGGGGCATAGCTCGCGTGGGAGGCCGGCGAGTCCTGAGCGGCATCCCCCAAGTCCCGCGCAACGGCTTACGATGGCAGGATTCCCCGGTGGTCTGCAGTCCGGCGGTACCCTCTTGGGGGTTACACCTCTCGAACCTGCTGTCAGGACAGATGCGAAGATGGCGATGGAGGTGGTCGGTGGCGGCTTGAGAGGCCGGATCTGCATGAAGTGGCGGCGAGTCAGAGGGACCAAAGGGGAGGCCATCATCGGCTGACGAAGGCGCCGACAGCGATGAGGGCACTATGTGACCTCGCCGCCCCCGAGGATGGGATCTTGCTGGCAGCCGAATGCTGCGCGAACTCCGGAACGGGACGGGTCAGTCGCTGCATGTGCCTCGTCATGCACCGATGATACGCGAGGGAGGCCATGTCCGGGGCATAGGAAAAGCATGGCGCGGCGCCCGAAGGCATGAGGCCACCGGATGGCGCGCAACCTGTGATTGAAAGCCCGGCTGCGAAGGCGAGGGGAAGCAAGAGATGGCGCGCGCAGTCCGCAGTTAACCGGTCCGTCATGCTGTCGTCCCAGAAGGATGGAAGCGATGGTGGGAGTTCTTGCAGGCCGGGAGCATCCGTCGACTTTGTCGACACCTTCGCGGCCGATCGTGACGCGCAAAGGCACCCGGCGACCGGCCGATGGCCGCAACCCGATTAGGACGGCGAGTCGTTAAGGCCAGCTTACTACGGCCTTATCCGAAGCGAAGAATTTGTGTCGCACTGATCATGTCTGCCCCCGCAGCGGGCCCGAAAGCCCGCAGATTGACGCGACACGGGCTTCAGGAGAGCTGGAATGAGACTACGGGGTTATCTGCTTGCCGCAGTGATTGCCGGTGCTTCGCTCGGGGCCGTGCCGCCCCGGGCGGCCGAGGCGGGCGCGCTGTCCATCTCGCCCACCGAGCTGCTGTTGCCGGCGACCGGGCAGACGGCCTTCGTCACGCTGCGGGCAGCGGGCCGAGAGGTCATCCAAGGGCAGATCCGGATCGTGCGCTGGACGCGCGAGGGCGGCCAGGACGCCTATGCGCCCACCCGCGACGTGGTGGCGAGTCCTCCGGCCATGCGGCTCGCGCCGAACCAGGAAATGACGGTCCGGCTGGTTCGCCGGTCGAATGCGCCGGTCCGCGACCGCGAGTGCTACCGCGTCCTCATCGACCAGCTTCCAGGCGCGCAGGAGGACGGCGTGGCCGTCCAGCTCACCATCCGCCATTCCCTGCCCCTGTGCTTCGGCTGACCCGCGACAGGATGGCTTCGGGGGTGCATTGAAGGACGCAACGGAGGCACATGGGTCACCCATCGGCGCCGCCACACCGGGCCGGCCGATCGCGACGGCTTGGCGGCTTGCGGTCCTGTCCAGCGCACTGATCGCCTTGTCCGCTCCCGTGACCGCCCAGACCTACTCGATCGGGGACCTCGCGCAGTTCGACACGGCCCTCCCGGTCGTTCCCGGCGAGGGCGGGACGGAAGCAACCCTCTATCTGCTGGTCTACGTCAACGGGCGCAACACGGGCCTCGTGGCGGAGTTCAGCCGGAATCCAGGGACCGGTCGCCTGCGCGCGCCGCGCAGCGAGCTTCTCGATGTCGGGATCCAGCCGCCTTTCGGCAGCGGGCGCATAGTGACGCTCGACCAGATTCCGGGTCTTGCCTATGCCTACGACGAGGCGGCCCAGTCGGTGTCGATCACCGCGCCCGCCCCAATGCTGCGGGTCCAGGACGTCAGCGGCCAAGGACGTCCGCCTCCGGTCGAGCCCCAGCGGAGCTTCGGGGCCGTCCTGAACTATCACCTCTCCGTCGACCTCAAGGATCCGGACACGGGAGCCGCCGGCAGCCTCGAGGGACGGCTTTACTCTCCCTTCGGCCTTCTCACGACCCGTGGCTGGTACAGTTCGGTCGACCCCGATGGCGGCCCCGGCTTTCGTCGCCAGGAAACCGCCCTCATCCACGCCGATCCACGACAGATGCTGATCTTCACGGTCGGCGACCTGTCCTCCTCTGGCCTGCCCTGGTCCCGCTCGATCCGGATGGCGGGCGTCCAGATCAGGCGCGATTTCTCCCTGCGGGGGGACATCGTCACGAGCCCTCTCCTGTCCTATTCCGGGACCGTCGCCCAGCCCACCGCCATCGAGGTCTATGTCGACAGCGTGCGGGCTTGGTCCGGCACGGTCGACGCTGGCCCCTTCCGGCTCACCGACGTTCCGCTCATCAATTCGAGCGGCGAAGCGGTCGTGATCCTGCGGGATGACGCGGGCAACGAGCGCCAGACCGCCGTGCCGTTCTTCGCGACGCGCAATCTCCTCAAGGCGGGGCAGTTCGACGTCTCGCTGGAGGCGGGGCGCGCCACCCAGGACCTCGGAGGGGACGAGCCGAGCTACGGCCCCGAGACGATGGCATCAGGGACGGTGCGCGTCGGCCTGACCGACCGGCTCACGATGCAGGGCCATGTCGAACGGACCGAGGACCTCCTGGCCTACAGCGCCGGAGCCTCGACGGTCCTCCTCAATGCGGCCGAGGTCGGTCTCGCGTTCGGCCGCAGCCGCTATGGGGACATCACGGGGAAGCTCCTGCACCTCGACATGCGCACCGAGGTCGCCGGCCTTGACGTCCAGTTCTCCACGACCCGCGTCTCCGAGAACTACCTCGACATGGCCTATGTCGCGGGCCTTGGACAGATCGACGGCACAGGGCTCTTCGACGAGGTGAGCCTCCGCCCGGCTCTGGCGCAGGATGCGCTGTCACTCACCCTCCCGATGGGGTTCGACGACAGCAGCATCGGGCTGAGCGTCGTGAACCTGGAGGACCACGAACGTCACAGCACCATCGTCGCCGCCTCCTATGCGCGATCCCTGCGCTGGCGGGACTCCTCTCTCCGGATGAGCGCGTTCCGCGATCTTGAGACGGATCAGGCCGGGCTTTCCGTGGGCTTCTCGATGCCGCTCGGTCATCGGACCACGACCTCGTCGGAGATCAGCCGCGATCCGGACGGCGGCTATGGCTTGGCCTCGGGCTTCCGCCGGATGCTCGATTCGGACGTGGGGAGCCGCGGCTACGGCCTGGTCCTGTCCTCCAACCGGGAAGGGGAGCTTTCGGGGCAGGCCGATGCCAGCCTTCGGACGGGTTTCGGCGTCGGCCAGATCACCGTCCACCGCGACACCTCGGGCGAAACCTCCGCCATCGGCAGCCTGGAGGGATCGCTCGTCGCCGGCGGGGGCGCCATCCTGGCCGGTCAGAGGGTCGATGATGGCTTCGCCGTGGTCGACGTCGGCGTTCCCGGCATCGAGGTGGAGCTCAACAACCAGCCGGTTGCGGTCACCGATCCCTTCGGCCACGCGCTCGTTCCGGGGCTCCTGTCCTACTACGACAACCGGATCTCGATCGATCCGAACGACCTGCCTCTCGGGGCGGCGCCCGATGCCACGGCGGCGACCGTTGCGCCGGCTTACCGGTCCGGCACCGTCGTCGACTTCGGGTCCGCGCTGGCGCCCTCTGCGCTCGTGGTGCTGAAGGACCCGCAAGGCCAAGTCATTCCGGTCGGAGCGGTCGCCCGTCTCGCCGGCCGCGGCGAGTTCGTCGTGGGCTACGACGGCGAGGTCTGGTTGGAGGGACTCCGCTCCCGCAACACCCTGGAGGTCCGGACGGCCACGGGCACCTGCATGGCCGAGTTCGACTATCGCGGCGACCCCGGGGACGTAGTCGTTCTGGAGGATGTGGTATGCCGATGATGCGTGTCCTGGGCATCTTTGTGATCGCCCTGGCCGGGTTGATGCTGGGACCGGGCAAGGCCCGGGCGCAAAGCACGTTCACCTGTCACCTCCTGATCGATCCGTTCGATTTCGGCGACGTTTCCGTGCGCGACGGGGTCGTCCACCGGACGTCCCAGACCCTCCGGATCGAGTGCCGCAACGGGCCGCCCAAGGGCTCGGTCATGCTTTGTCTCAATCTCGGGGCGGGCAGCGGCGGGGCCGGCGGAGGCAACACGCCGCGCTACATGCGGCGGCTCGACAACGCTGCGCTTTCCTATCAGATCAGCCGCACTGCGAGCGGCCCGGCCTGGGGCAACGAGCAGATCCCGATCTCGCTCAACGGGAGCGGCAAGGCCAACCTGCGCCTCCCGATGTTCGCCGAGATTGTCGCGCAGGGGGCGGGCGTCGGCGGTGGTGACTACATCTCCACCTTCACCTCCGCGGATTTCGTGTTCACCTACGGGGAGGGGGCGTCCTGTTCCCTCGCGGGGCCGGTCGACGGCACCCTTACGGTCAGGGCCAACGTCGTGCCGAGCTGCACCGTCAGCGTTGGAGCCATGGCGTTCGGCAGCATCCCGGGAGCCATCACGAGCCCGATCAACGCTCAGGCGAGCCTTTCCGTCACCTGCACGAACGCGGTGCCCTACCGGATCGCTCTTGGGCAGGGGCTTGGCCCTTCGGTCACGAATCCGCGCGAGCGGCAGATGAGGAACGGAGCCTCCGCCCTGACCTACGGGCTCTACAAGGACTCGGGTCGAAGCTCCCCCTGGGGTTGGGCCGGTGCCGACGAGATGGCCGCGACCGGGACGGGGCTCCAGCAGCTCTACTCGGTCTTCGGCCAGATCGAGGCAGGCCAGTCCGGACAGATCGGCACCTACGCGGACTCGGTCGTGGTCACGATCACCTACTGATCGGCCGGGGCGCCGAAGGCTCTTGCCTCCGCAAGGCAGGTCCCTGAGTGGACCCGGTTGATCTCACCCATCCAGCTACGCCTTCGTCGACCTGGCCCGCAGCTTGACCGTGGAATTCCCGGGCTGGCCTCCCGTCTCCTGCATGCGCCCGGTTCGTCGGGGCTTACCTGGTCGGGGCGAGCCGGATCGGGCCGCATGAAGCGGAGGGGGCCCGGCCGGCCGGGCCCCGGAGCGCGAGGACCCGTTCAGTCCAGTGCGCCGATGCTCCAGAGCATCGTCTCGCCCGAGCTGTCGTCGGTGGCGTCGTTGTCGGTGACGAGCCAAGCGGTGCCGTCCGGCTGGATGGCCAATCCCTCGACCTTCTCCAGCACGACGCCGCCCGTGGCGCGCAGGTCGGGCAGCAGGTCACGGACCACCTCGCGCGGGACGACCGGGAGTTCGCCGCCGAGCGGTGCGGGACGCAGGTCCGCCACGGGCACGCGGGTCACGAGCTTGGTCGCGGCCGCCGCGCCTGCTTGGTTGTCACGCTCCACGAGGTAGAGCCAGTCGCCTTGGGCCGCCATGTCGCCCAGGCCCACCCAGCCCTCGCCCGCAGGGGCGGACAGCGGATAGAGCACCGCGCCCCAGCTTTGGGCCGCCGGGTCATAGGCCACGAGCTTCGTCCGGTCCGCCGGGTCGCCTTCGGCGGGGCGCTGCATGGCAACCCAGACGGTGCCATCCACCACGGCCACGCCCTCCGAGCCGAAGCGGCCCTCGGCCAGCAGCCCCTCGGGGAAGGCGATCTCCTCGGCGATGACGCCCTCGGCGTCCACGCGCAGGAGCGCCTGGGGCACCCCCTCGTCCGCGTGGCCTTCGGAAACCAGCCAGAAGCCACCCTGCCCATCGGCGGCGATGCCTTCGAGATCCAGCTTCTCGGCCGGCGCGCCGTCCCGCGTCACCGTCACCGCTCCGGTGATCCGGGCCGGGTGCTGCGTCGTGTCGATGGTGAAGAGGCGGGGCTCGGCTCCGTAGGCGCTGTCGCTCACGGCGTGGAGCGTGCCGGCCCGTGCCGGGTCGGCAGCCAGGCCCGAGAGCGCCCCCCAGCCCAAGAGCTCGGCCGTGCCTTCCGAGGTCAGGGTCGGATAGGCCGGCGCGCCCTCGTGCCGCTGGTAGATCATGACATGGGCGCGGGCGAGGCCGTCGCCACCCAGGTCCGCCTCGTTCGCCGTCGCCAGCAATCCGCGCGAGGGGATCGCGACCGCCCCCTCGGGAGAGACGCCCGAGGGCAGGAGTTGCAGCAGGACGGGCGCGGCCGGGTCAGTCATGTCGTAGACGCCCACGACCGAGGCGCGCTCGGCCAGCAGGAATAGGAGCGGCGTGCCGTCGAAGGTGGCGAAGGCCAATCCCTCGGGCTCCACGCCCTTGGAGTCGGACCGGCCCTCGGGGTAGTGGCCCAGGGCCGCCACGGCCCGCTCAAAGCTCGCGCCGCTTTCGTGGACGACGCGGCCCTCGCGGTCAACGACGGTGAAGCCGCGCGCGCCGCCGTTCCAGTCGCCCTCGTTGGCCATGGCGAGGTGGTCGTCGTCGATCCACTGGACCGCATCGGGCTCGCGCAGGCGCTGGGGCTGCGACTCGGTAAAGGACAGCCGCCCGTCCTCGGTCAGGTCCACGCCTTCGAGGTCCACGGCGCCGGCCGAAAAGTCCGCGATTACCTGCCCGTCCCGCGACAGGAGGACGACATGGTTGTTCTCCTGGAGCGTGACCGCGATCTCGCCCGACGCGTTGATGTCCACGAACTCGGGCTCGGGGTCCTCGGGGGCGACCTCGGCCAAGCCGGTCAGCTCGGCGCGGACCAGGCCCGCGCAGTCGGGCAGGCCCCCGGCGAGGGTCAGGATCGCGACATGGCCCGCCGGCATCTGCGGCAGCGCGCCGTCGTTCACCTCTTCGTCGCGCTCGTTCTCGACCGCGACCGCAAGGAAGCTGCCGTCGGGCGCGAGCGCCACGCTGTCGGGCTGGCCGCCCAGGTCGCAGCGGCCACGCTCCTCCCCCGAGGCGATGTCCAGCGCGAGAAGCGCGCCCGAGGGCTCGGTGAAGCTCTCCGAGGTGTTGAGCGCCACGAAGGCCGTGGTCCCCAGCACCGAGACCGAGGTGGGCTCGCCTTCGAGCGCCACGTTGCCGAGCGGCTTCGGCGCGGCCGGGTCCGTGATGTCGATGCGGCCCAGCGCGCCCAGGGGGCTGTCGGTATAGACGAGCGTCAGGCCGTCGTCGGTGGCGGCGATGATCTCGGCCGAGCTTTCGGCAGCGCGGTCCTCGCCCTCGGCGCGGTTGAGCGGGGTGGCGAAGCTCGCGACGCGGTCGAAGGAGGTCTGGGCGACGGCCGCGCCGGCCAGCAGGGCGGCCGCGGAGGTGAGGCAGGTCAGTCTCGGGATCACAAGGTTCTCCTGGAGCGAAGTCTGACGACTGCTTGGCCCGGCCGCGTAACAGGACGGTGACGGACCGGGTCCGGCAGGACCGCCCGTCAGATCCTTGCCGCCGTCCTGCCCCCCAAGGAGCGGCCGGGCCATCTGACGGGAGGCCGAGATGTCACCGAACCTCCATGCAACGGAAACAGGGCTGTCATCGAGAGCGCCTATCCCCCTTTCCAGACATCCGGGGACGGAGCCGCCATGCTGGTGATCGAGGATCTGACGCGTCAGTTCGGGGCGAATCGCGCGGTCGACCGGGTCTCGCTGGCCCTGGAGCGTCCCGCCATGGTCGGCGTCATCGGGCGTTCGGGGGCCGGGAAGTCGACCCTCCTGCGCATGATCAACCGCCTGACCCAGCCGACCGGGGGCCGCATCCTCTTCGAGAGCCGCGACGTGACCGCGCTGCGCGGGGCCGAGCGCCGGGCCTGGCAGGCGCAGTGCGCCATGATCTTCCAGCAGTTCAACCTGGTGCCGCGTCTCGACGTCGTGTCCAACGTGCTGCACGGCACGCTGAACCGCCGCGGGACCCTGGCCGCGCTCTTTTCCCTTTGGCCCGAGGCCGACATCCGCCGGGCGGTGCAGATCCTGGATCGGCTGGGCATCGCCGGGCACGCCTCGAAGCGGGCGGAGGCGCTGTCGGGTGGCCAGCAGCAGCGCGTGGCCATCGCGCGGGCCCTCATGCAGGACCCGCGCATCATCCTCGCCGACGAGCCCATCGCCTCGCTCGATCCCATGAACGCGGCCACCGTCATGGACGCGCTGCGCCGCATCCACGAGGAGGACGGGCGCACCGTGATCTGCAACCTCCATACGCTCGACACCGCGCGGGCCTACTGCGACCGGATCGTGGGGATGCGCGACGGGCGCGTGGTCTTCGACGGCACGCCCGAACAACTCACCCGCGGCGTGGCCCGCGACATCTACGGCGCCGACGAGAGCTTCTCGGAGGAGGCCACCTCCACCAGCATCGACCGCCCCCCGGCCGTGGCCGCGCTCCTGCGCGAGGCCGAGGCGCTGGGCTGACCCCTTCACCCTGGCCCGGGCGGCAGGGACCGCCGGGCCATCCAACGGAGACCTCTCATGAAGACGACGATCGCCCTCCTGCTTGCCGGTGCCGCGGCCGCCCCCATGGCGATGGCGCAGGACGCCGCCCCCATCACCGAGTTCCGCATCGGCCTTCTGGGCGGCGAGAACGCGCAGGACCGCCTCGCCTCCAACGAGTGCCTGAAGGGCTATGCCGAGGAAGCGCTGGGCGTGCCGGTCTCGCTATTCGCGCCCGCCGACTACAACGGCGTGATCCAGGGCCTGCTGGGCGGCACGCTCGACATGGCGTGGCTGGGCGCCTCGTCCTATGCGGCCGTCTACGTCGACAACCCCGACGCGGTCGAGCCGGTGCTGGTCAAGACCAACCTCGACGGGTCGTTCACCTACCATTCCATCGGCATCGCGCGGGCCGACTCGGGCGTCGCGTCGCTGGCCGACATGGAAGGCAAGCGCTTCGGCTTCGGCGACCCGAACTCGACCTCGGGCTATCTGATCCCGCTCGTGGAGATCCCCGCGCAGGGCTACTCGATGGTGCCGGGCGAATACTTCGGCGACGTCGTCTTCACCGGCGGGCACGAGCAGACGATCCTCGCCGTCGCGAACGGCGACGTGGACGCGGGCGTGACCTGGGCCGACGGCTTGGGCGACTGGGCCGAAGGCTACAACTCGGGCGCGCTGCGCAAGGCCGCCGACGCGGGCCTCGTGGACATGAACGACCTCGTGGAGATCTGGCGCTCGGAGCCGATCCCCGAGGGCCCGGTGGTGCTGCGCAAGGACCTGCCGGCCGAGGTGAAGGCCACGATGACCGATCTCGTCCGGAACCTCGTCACCACCGACCAGGAGTGCGCCTATGGCGTGGCGGCGGGCGAGACGGCGGGCTTCTCGCCGGTGACGCACGACGCCTACGAGACGATCATCGCGATCCGCGAAGCCGAAATCGCCGCGAACTGAGCCGGTGACGGGCGCGGGTCCCGCGAGGGGGCCCGCGTCCTCCATGCCATGACCGACAGCTCCCTTCCCCCGCCGGCCGCCGCCGAGGCCTATCTCGCGCTGACCCGTCGGCGCCGCCTTCTGGGCGGCGTCCTCCTCGCGCTGTTCCTGGCCAGCCTCGTCGCCGGCTGGCGCGTGGTGGAGGAACGCAGCGCCGGCGGTTTCCTCGACGGGCTGCCGCAGCTTCTCGACTTCCCGGCCAGCCTCGTGGCGGAGGCCTGGGAGCGGCGGGCCGACCTGCCGCGCCTGATCTGGGATCATGTTCCCTCCCTGGTCGAGACCATCAACATCGCCGCCGTCGCCACCCTGGCCGGGGCCTTGGCCGGGCTCGTCCTGTCGCTGCTCTGCACCCGGGGCCTCGCCCCCTGGCCGGGCGGGATCTGGATCTTCCGGCGCCTGACGGACGTCCTGCGCGCCGTGCCGGACGTGGTGATCGCGCTCGTGCTCATCTTCGTGCTGGGCGGCGGGCCGGTGCCGGCGATGATCGCGATCGCGCTCCATACGGCGGGCGCCCTGGGCAAGCTCTTCTCCGAGGTGACCGAGGCGGTGGACCTGCGGCCCGTCGAGGGGCTGGCCTCCACCGGCGCGACCTGGGGACAGCGCATGGCCTTGGCCGTGGTGCCGCAGGTGGCGCCGAACTGGCTGTCGTATGCGCTGCTGCGCTTCGAGATCAACGTCCGCGCTTCGGCCATCCTGGGCTTCGTGGGGGCGGGGGGCATCGGATACGACCTGAGGAACGCCATGACCTTCGGGCAGGGCCGCTTCGACGTGGCGGCGGCGATCTTCCTTCTGCTCTTCGTCACCATCGTCGCCATCGACCAGACCAGCGCGCGGCTGCGCCGCCGCCTCGTGCAGGGAGCCGTCCTGTGACCGCGCTCGCCCAACCCTCGCCGCTGCCTGCCGTGCTGCGCGCCATGCGCCGCCGGCGCCTCGTTGCCCTGTCGTTGCCCGTGCTGCTGCTTGCCTATCTGGCCTATGTCGTCGTGGCCTTCGACGTGGCGGGGCTCGCGCAGCGGGCGCGGCTCGACAACGCGGCGATCCTTCTCGCGGACAGCTGGAGCCATCGGACCCACGTCACCCGCGACAACCGCTCGGGCGAGGTCCGGGTGGCCATCGACGGCGACCGGCGGGGCACCTACGCCCCGGAGCGCTGGCCGGGCTGGGTGCGCGCCGGGGACGGCGCGACCGTGGTGGACCTGCCCGACGGCCATTCCGTCACCTTCGCCGCTGACGGCGCGGTGACCTACGCCCAGCCGGGCGAGTCTCCGCTGACGATCCGCGTCGTGGACGGAAAGGTGACCTCGGACCTTTCCGGGCCGGTCCCCGACTGGGTGAGCGCGAGCGACACGCGCGTTGCGGTCACCACCGAGGCGGGGCGGCTCGCGGTCACGCGGAACAAGGCCGAGGTCATGCGGACCCTGCCGGGCTGGGCGATGTTCTGGTTCACGCTCGACAGCCCCTATCACGGCCATCTGCTGCCCGAGATCCTCTTCGGGCCCCGGATCGACCCCGAGCGGCCGAACCTTTCGGGGGCCTGGGAGGATTTCTGGGGCAATCCGCTCTGGCGGCACGGCGACGTGGCCTGGGCGCTGGGCGAGACGATGCTGATGGCCTTTCTCGGCACCGTGGGCGCGGCCGCGCTGGCCCTGCCGCTCGCGTTCCTCGCGGCGCGCAACGTGACGCCCGTGCGGGCGCTGCGATTCGGGGTGCGGCGGGTCTTCGACTTCGTGCGCGGGGTGGACGCGCTGATCTGGACCATCGCCCTCTCGCGCGCCTTCGGGCCGGGGCCGCTGACGGGCACGCTGGCCATCGTCCTGACCGACATGGGAACCTTCGGGAAGCTCTTCTCGGAGGCCGTCGAGAACATGGACGGGCGACAGGTGGAGGGCGTGGCCTCCACGGGGGCGAGCCCGCTCCTGCGGTGGCGCTTCGGGGCGATCCCGCAGCTCGTGCCGATCCTGGCGAGCCAGGTGCTCTACATGTTCGAATCGAACGTCCGCAGCTCGACCATCATCGGGGCGATCACGGGGGGCGGGATCGGGCTGCTGCTCACCCAGGCGATGCAGACGGGCAAGGACTGGGAGGACGTGACCTACTACGTGGTGCTGATCCTCCTGATGGTCTTCGCGCTCGACGCGGTGTCGGGCCGGGTGCGCCGCCGCATCATCCGCGGGCGGGAGGTCTGAGGGATGCTCGACGCCGAGGGTCCAGTCATCGGCCCGAACTGCGAGGTCCGCGAGAGCCGGCTGGGGCGCTTCACCGAGGTGGGGGAGGGAACGCGCCTCCTCCATGTCGCGATGGGGGACTATTCCTACTGCGACCGCTTCTGCGACATCGCCCATGCCGAGATCGGCCGCTTCGGCAACATCGCGGCCTTCGTGCGGATCGGGCCCACGGACCATCCGCTGCGGACGGCGTCGCTCCATCATTTCCTCTACCGTTCGTCGAAGTACTGGGCGGACGCGGAGGACGATCCCGACTTCTTCGCGCAGCGGCGGTCGCGCACCGCGCGGATCGGCCACGACACCTGGATCGGCCACAGCGCCGTGGTGAAGCCCGAGGTGACGGTGGGCCACGGCGCGGTGGTGGCCGCCGGGGCGGTCGTGACGCGGGACGTGGAGCCCTACGTCATCGTCGCCGGGGTGCCGGCGCGCGTCATCCGGGACCGCCAGCCGCGCCGCATCGCCGAGCGCCTGATGGCGCTGGCGTGGTGGGACTGGAGCCATGAGCGGCTGCGCGCGGCGCTGCCCGACTTCCGCACGCTCCGCGCCGAGGCCTTCCTGGAGAAGCACGGCGGCTGAGGCGGCGCGGGGAGCGGGCGAGGTCGGGCGGGCGTGGGGCGGCATGGGCGGTCCTTCGAGGGCGTCGATGGGCCCAGCCTGCCGGACAGGGGTTAACGGTTCCTTCGACCACCGAACGGTCCCTTCCCGATCCGCGCAACACCCCGGGGCACTGTGGTATGCGCCCCAGATTCGCCGGATCAGGCCGCGCCCTCCTCGGCCAGCACCAGCGCGACCCGGTCGCCCCCGAACCAGGTGCTGCCGAACTCGACCGGGTTCCCCTTGGGGTCGGCGTTGACATGGGTGGAGCGCAGGAGCGCGGCGGGGAGCGCCAGCCGCAGCCGCGCGGCCTGGTCGGGCGTCGCCAGCACCGCCGCGAGGCGGGTGGTCGCACGGCGGTAGTCGGGCACCCCGGAGGCCGCGAGCGCCGCCGTGACCGACGGCTCCCGGCCGAGATGGGCGGGCAGGTCGGGGAAGCGCGCGGCTGGGAAGGCGCTGCGGAAGAGCGCCACGGGCTCGCCGTCCGCGAGGCCCGTGCCCTCCCAGACATGGACCGGGTCGCCGGGGAAAAGGTGGAGCGCCTCGGCCTCGGGGGCGTCGGCGGCGCGGGTGACGAGCGTGAGGCCCGCGCGCGAGGGGAAGCGCCCGGAGGCGCGGATGTTCTCGGAGAAGCGGACGCGGGGACCGATGGGATAGTCGGCCGGGGGGGCAAGGACGAAGCTGCCCGCGCCGCGCCGGGTCGCCACCAGCCCCTCGCGCGCGAGGCGGGCCAGCGCCTCTCGTACCGTGTGGCGATGGACGCCGAAGCGGGTGGCGAGGTCGGATTCCGAGGGCAGCCGGTCGCCGGGTCGGAAGCGCCCCGCCGCGAGGTCGCCGCGCAGGGCCTCGGCCACAGCGCCGCGCAGGCCGCGGGCCGGGTCGGGATGTCGCTCGGGCGGGCGGGTCGTCATGGGGTTGTCACAGGAGGCTGTTACCTGTCTAGTTGTATAGAACGGGAGGCGGCCGTCCAGATGGATGGAAGCGGACAGATGGCGGTGGCGGAGCGGCCGGGCTGGATGGGCCTGTGCGCCCGCGCGCCGGGGGCGCGGCTGATGGAACTGGTGGGGGCGCTGGGACCCCGGCCCGCCTTTGCCTGGCTGCGGGTCCCGGAGATCGGGAGCGTGATGATCCGGGGCCGCGCGGGCGGCACGGGCGCGGCCTTCCACCTGGGCGAGATGACGGCCACGCGCGGGGCGCTGCGGCTGTCCTGCGGGACGGTGGGGCACGGCTGGGTGCAGGGGCGCGACAAGGCCGCCTGCGAGGCCGCCGCGCTGGTGGACGCGCTGATGCAGACCGGGGCGGCGGCGCGGGTGCGCGCGGCCGTGCTGGAGCCGCTGGAGCGCGAGGCGCTGGCGCAGCGCCGGGCGCGGGCCGCGAAGGCGGCGGCGACGCGGGTGGAGTTCTTCACGCTGGTGCGGGGGGAGGATCAATGACCGGGCTGGACGCGCTGTCGGGCGGCTTCGCCACGCCGGCTCTCGACTCGGCGCGCGCGTTTCGCGCGGCCATGGAGGCCCTCGCGCGGCCGGGCACGATCCGCGAGGTGGCGGGCGCGGCGCCGCCGGGGCCGCTGTCGCCCGCCGCCGGGGTGCTGATCCTGACGCTCTGCGATCCGTCCACGCCGCTGCATCTGGCGGGCGGCTGGGATGTTCCGGCCGTGCGGGACTGGGTGGCCTTCCATGCCGGGGCACCGCTGGTCGCGGCGGAGCGGGCGGCCTTCGCGGTGGGGGACTGGGCGGCGCTGCGGCCGCTGGGGCGGTTCGCGCAGGGGACGCCGGACTACCCGGACCGCTCGGCCACGCTGATCGTGGAAGTGCCGCGGCTGGCCGCCGACGGCGCGCGGCTGACGGGGCCGGGAATCCGGGGCGAGACGTGGCTGTCGCTTCCCGCGCCGGTGGAGCCGCTGGTCGCGAACGCGGCGCGCTTCCCGCTGGGGGTGGACCTGTTCCTGACCCATGGGCACCGCCTCGCGGCGCTGCCGCGTTCGACGAGGATCGGCTGATGTACGTGGCGGTCAAGGGGGGCGAGGCGGCGATCGACGCGGCGCATGGGTGGCTGGCCGAGGAGCGGCGGGGCGACGCCCGCGTGCCGGAGCTGACGGTCGCACAGATCCGCGAGCAGATGACGCTGGCCGTGGACCGGGTGATGGCGGAAGGGTCGCTCTGGGACCCGGACCTCGCGGCGCTGGCGATCAAGCAGGCGCGGGGGGACCTGATCGAGGCGGTGTTCCTCCTCCGCGCCTACCGGACGACGCTGCCCCGGTTCGGGGCATCCGTGCCGGTGGACACGGGCGCGATGCTCTGCGACCGACGCGTGTCGGCGACCTTCAAAGACCTGCCGGGCGGGCAGGTGCTGGGGCCGACCTTCGACTACACGCACCGGCTTCTGGATTTCGCGCTGATGGCCGAGGGGGAGGTGCCCCCCGCGCGGGAGCGGACGGCGGAGCCGGGGCCCGTGCCGCACGTGGTGGCGGTGCTGGACCGCGAGGGGCTGATCCAGCGGGAGGCGGAGGGAGAGGGCCCGGTGCCGGACCTGACGCGGGAGCCCCTGGAGTTGCCCGCCGACCGGGCGCTGCGGCTCCAGGCGCTGGCGCGGGGGGACGAGGGATTCCTGCTGGGGTTGGCCTATTCCACGCAGCGGGGCTACGGGCGGACGCACGCCTTCGTGGGCGAGCTGCGCACCGGGACAGTGACGGTCGAGGTGGAGGTGCCCGAGCTGGGTTTCGCCATCGCGCTGGGCGAGGTGGTGCTGACCGAGTGCGAGACGGTGAACCAGTTCGCGGGGAGCCGGACCGAGCCGCCGCAGTTCACGCGCGGCTACGGGCTGACGCTGGGGCGGACGGAGCGCAAGGCGCTGGCCATGTCGCTGGTGGACCGCGCGCTGCGCTGGCGGGAGCTGGGCGAGGACTTCGTGGGGGCGCCGGCGCAGGACGAGGAGTTCGTGCTGAGCCATTGCGACAACGTGCAGGCGACGGGCTTCCTCGAACACATCAAGCTGCCGCATTACGTGGATTTCCAGTCCGAACTGGAGCTGGTCCGGCGCCTGCGGCGCGAGGCGGCCGAGGGTGCGACGCGGGAGGCGGCGGAATGACGGACTACAACTTCGCCTATCTCGACGAGGACACCAAGCGGATGATCCGCCGCGCGATCCTCAAGGCGCTGGCGGTGCCGGGGTATCAGGTGCCCTTCGCCAGCCGCGAGATGCCCATGCCCTATGGCTGGGGGACGGGGGGTGTGCAGGTCTCGGCGGCGATCCTGACGCCGGAGGACGTGATGAAGGTCATCGACCAGGGGGCGGACGACACGACCAACGCCGTCTCGATCCGCCGCTTCTTCGAGAAGACGGCCGGGGTGGCGACGACGACCCGCACGGCCGAGGCCACCGTCATTCAGACCCGCCACCGCATTCCCGAGACGCCGCTGCGCGAAGGGCAGGTGCTCGTCTATCAGGTGCCGATCCCCGAGCCGCTGCGGTTCCTGGAGCCGCGCGAGACCGAGACGCGGCGGATGCACGCGCTGGAGGACTACGGGCTCATGCACGTCAAGCTCTATGAGGACATCGCGCGGCACGGACGCATCGCCACCTCCTACGCCTATCCGGTGAAGGTCGAGGGGCGGTACGTCATGGACCCGTCGCCCATCCCGAAGTTCGACAACCCCCGGCTGAAAAGCGAGGCGATCCAGCTTTTCGGCGCGGGGCGCGAGCAGCGGATCTATGCCCTGCCGCCGCATTGCCGCGTGGAGAGCCTCGATTTCGAGGACCATCCCTTCGAGGCGAGCAAGGCCGATCATCCCTGCGCGCTCTGCGGGGCGACGGGGAGCTACCTCGACGAGGTCATCACCGACGACGCGGGCGGGCGGATGTTCGTCTGCTCGGACACCGACTTCTGCGCCACCCGGCGCGGGGAGGCCGCATGACGCCGCTCCTGGAGGTCAGGGGGCTGACCAAATCCTACGGGCGCAGCCTGGGCTGCGCGGAGGTGTCCTTCGACCTCTGGCCCGGCGAGGTCATGGGGATCGTGGGCGAGTCGGGCTCGGGCAAGTCCACGCTGCTCAACTGCCTTGCGGGGCTTCTGGAGCCCGACGCGGGCGAGGTGATCTTCGACACCCGCGCGGACGGCCCGCGCGACGTGCTGCGGATGGGCGAGCCCGAGCGGCGGTGGCTCGCGCGCACCGACTGGGCCTTCGTCCGGCAGAACCCGCGCGACGGGCTGCGCATGGGGGTGAGCGCGGGCGCCAACGTGGGCGAGCGGCTCATGGCCGTGGGCGCGCGCCACTATGGCGACATTCGCGCGCGGGCGACAGACTGGCTGCGGCGGGTCGAGATCGACCCCGCGCGCATCGACGACCGGCCCCGGACCTTTTCGGGCGGGATGCAGCAGCGGCTCCAGATCGCGCGGAACCTCGTGACCGGCCCGAGACTCGTCTTCATGGACGAGCCCACGGGGGGGCTGGACGTGAGCGTGCAGGCACGCCTTCTGGACCTGCTGCGCGGCCTCGTGCGCGACATGGGGCTGTCGGCGGTGGTGGTGACGCACGATCTGGCCGTGGTGCGGCTGCTCGCGCACCGGATCATGGTGATGAAGGACGGGCGCGTGGTCGAGGAGGGGCTGACCGATCAGGTGCTCGACGATCCGCGCCATCCCTACACCCAGCTTCTCGTCTCCTCCGTCCTGCAGGTGTGACCATGATCCGTGTCGAGGATGTCTCCAAGACCTTCACGCTCCACACGCAGGGCGGGGCCCGGATCGCGGTGATGCGCGGGGCGTCGCTGTCGGTGGAGCCGGGCGAATGCGTGGCGCTGGTGGGCCGGTCGGGCGCGGGCAAGTCCACGCTGATGCGCATGGTGCAGGGCAACTACCGCACGGACGGGGGCCGCATCCTCGTGGGGGGGCTCGACGTGGCGCGGGCCGCCCCGCGCGAGATCCTGGCCTTGCGGCGCGAGACGCTGGGCTGGGTCAGCCAGTTCCTGCGCGTGATCCCGCGCGTGCCCACGCTCGACGTGGTGGCCGAGCCGCTGCGGAACGTGGGCGTCGCCCCCGACGAGGCGCGGGCGCGGGCGGCGGCGCTGCTGTCCCGGCTCAACCTGCCCGAGGCGCTGTGGGCGCTGTCGCCCACGACCTTCTCGGGCGGGGAGCAGCAGCGCGTGAACATCGCGCGGGGCTTCGTGAATCCCACTCCGGCGCTCCTGCTCGACGAGCCTACGGCGAGCCTCGACCCGGTGAACCGGCGGGTGGTGCTGGACCTCATCCATGAGGCCAAGGCGCGGGGGGCGGCGATCCTGGGCATCTTCCACGACGCCGAGGCGCGGGCGGAGGTCTGCGACCGCGAGGTGGACGTGACGGGGTTCGCGCGGTGAGCGGGCGGCTGGTCGCCGTGGTGGGGCCTTCGGGCGTGGGCAAGGACAGCCTGATCGACGCGCTGTGCGGCGCGAGGCCCTGGTTCCACCGGGTGCGGCGCACGATCACCCGCCCGCCCGGCGCGGGGGAGCGCTTCGACAGCGTGAGCGCCGAGGTCTTCGAGCGCATGCGCCGCGACGGGGCCTTCTGCCTGCACTGGGCGGCGCACGGGCTGCGCTACGGGCTGCGCGCCGAGGTGGAGGCGCGCGTCGCGGGGGGACAGGACGCGGTGGCCAACCTGTCGCGAGGGGCGCTGCCCGAGGCGGCGCTCGTGTTCCCGCGCCTGCTGGTCCTGAACCTGACGGCCAGCCCCGAGGTCCTGGCCGAGCGGCTGGCGGGGCGCGGGCGCGAAGAGGCGGAGGCCATCCGGGCGCGGCTCGGGCGGGCCGACCTGGAGGTGCCCGACGGCCCCTGGACCGCCGTCACGATCCGCAACGACGGCCCGCTGGAGGACACGCTCGCGCGCGCGGTGGCCGCCCTTCAGCCGGAAAGGGCGTAGCGGTGGCGCAGGCGGAAGCGGCCGTCCGGGCCCTGCACGACGTGGCCCAGCGCCGCCAGCCGGAAGGGTCGGGGCAGCGGCGGCGGGTGACGGTCGAGGAGCGCGCGCGCGGCCTCCTCCTGCGCCTCGTCCAGGGGGCCGGTCAGCGTGACGTGGAAGCGGAAGCGGTCGAGGACATGCGGGTAGCCCCAGCGGAGAAGATGCGACTCTTCCTGCGGGTCGAGCCCGGCCGCGCGGCGGCGGGCAAGGTCGGCGTCGGTGAGGGCCGCGCGGAAGGCGTCGAGCCCGGTCACGCAGGCGGCGGCCAGCGCGTCGATGGGGCCCGTGTCGCCCTCGGGCACGAGGGCGAGGAAGCGGCCGATGCGGGCGAGGACGAGGCCCGGGGCCTGCGCCGGGGCCAGGCGGGCGGCGAGCGCGGCGATCGCCTGTTCGAGGTCGGCCTCGGCGTGCCCCTCGGTCAGGCGGAAGGGGGCCTTCAGCGTGGCGTGGAGTCCGTAGCGGCGCGGCTCCTCGGTGAGGGCCCCGAGGGCCGGATCGGGGTGGGGCCGCTCGCGTCCTGCCCTGGGGTCCCAGCCGAGCCAGCGCGCGCCCCAGTCGGCCAGATCGCCTTCGGGCACCCAGTAGATTGCATGACGGACGGATGACATGACGCTCGACCTTTCCTTCGCCGATGCCGCGGACGCGGCGGATGTGACACGCGGGCTCGTGCTCGCCAATGCCCGGCTGGTGCTGCCCGACCGGGTGATGCGGGGATCGGTCGCCGTGGAGCGGGGCCGGATCGTCGCGGTCGAGGAAGGGGACCGCGTGCCGGGCGGGGCGGTGGACTGCCGGGGGGACCTGGTGGGACCGGGCTTCGTCGAGCTGCACACCGACAACCTCGAATGGCACATCGAGCCGCGCCCCCGCGTGGACTGGCCGCACGCGGCGGCGATCCTCGCGCATGACGCGGAACTGGCGGGGGCGGGGATCACCACCGTCTTCGACGCGCTGCGGGTGGGGGTGGTGCTGTCCGGAGGGCCCGCGGCCGAGACGCGCTACGCCCGCGGCGTGGCGACCGAGATCCTGGCGCTGCGGCGCGAGGGGGCGCTGCGGATCGACCACCGCCTCCACCTGCGCGCCGAGGTCTGCTCGGAGACGCTGCTGGAGGAGCTGTCGGAATTCGGGCCGAACGACGGCGTGGGCCTCCTGAGCCTGATGGACCACACGCCGGGGCAGCGCCAGTTCCGCGACGTCGACAAGCTGCGGGCCTATGTCATCGGCAAGCAGGGCCTCTCCGAGGAGGAGTTCCAGGCCCATATCCAGGCGAGCCGGGCGCTGCGCGACCGGGTGGGCGCGCGGCACGAGGCGGGCGCGGTGCAGGCGGCCCGCCGGCTGGGCGCGGTGCTGGCCAGCCACGACGACACGGACGAGGCGCAGGTCGCGGCCTCGGCGGCTTTGGGTGCGCGGCTTGCCGAATTCCCGACCACGCGCGAGGCGGCCAGCGCCTGCCGCGACCACGGGATCGCCGTGATGATGGGGGCGCCGAACCTGATCCGGGGCGGCTCGCATTCGGGCAACGTCGCGGCGGCCGAGCTGGCCGAGGCGGGGCTTCTGGACGTGGTGTCGTCGGACTACGTGCCCTCGGCGCTGCTGGCCTCGGCCTTCGCGCTGGCGCGGCTCTGGCACGGGGACCTCGCGCGGGCCTGGGCCTGCGTGAGCGCCGCGCCGGCGCGGGCGGCGGGCCTCCAGGACCGGGGCCGGATCGAGGTCGGGGCCCGGGCGGACCTGCTGCGGGTGGGCGAGGTGGCCGGTCATCCGGTGCCGCGCGGCGTCTGGTGCGAGGGCGAGCGCGTGGCCTGACGGGCGCTCAGCGCAGGATCCAGCCCGCGCCGCCCGCCGGGGCGTCCTCCGCCGCTCCGGGCGGGCGCCCCCGGGCGGCGAGCGCGAAGACGGGGCCGGGTCGGTGACCGGCGCCCCGGCGAAGGCGGCGCCACAGCGCGTTCCACATGGATCGTCCCCCGGACCTGTGCGGCGCCAGGATGCGGGACGACCGAAACGGGGGCGTGACAGCCGGGCGGGCCCGCCCCGGGCGGCGCGGGGTCCGAAGGCGCGCGGAGGGGGCCCGAAGGTCCACGGACCTCAGGCGGCTTCGTCAAGGAGCTCGTCGAGGTAGACGCCCTCGTCCACCATCTCGACCAGCCACCGCCCCAGGCTGAAGCCCGGGATGCGGATGAAGCCGTAGGCCTCCAGCGCGTCCTTCGCCGTGATCCGGCCCTCGTCCATGGCCTGCACCAGGTCCACGAGCCGCTCCACCCGCGCGCGCGCCTCGGCCTCGTCGAGTCCAGGGACAGGGCCTTCGCCGAGCGCGCCGAGCAGCCGGTCGCGGAGGTCGTCGAGGTGAGCCCGGCTGGCCGGATTGTGCAGGTGCATCATGCGGAGACCTTCGTCGTGGCGGCCCGGGCGCCGGCCCGCCCGGCGGCCCCCGTCGGGCTCCATTCTGGCACGGTTGTGTCGCCGTTCCGTGACAGCCGGCCGTCGCGCCGCCCGGCGTCAGAGGCGATCGAGACCGACCCGCGCCGCGAGCGCGGCCGCCGCCTCCTTGCGCTCGCTGTAGCGGTCGGTGAGGTGGTCGGACAGGCCGCGGGTCAGGAGCGTGAACTTCACCAGCTCCTCCATCACGTCCACGACGCGGTCGTAGAAGGCCGAAGGCCTCATGCGCCCCTCCTCGTCGAACTCCTGCCAGGCCTTGGCCACCGAGGACTGGTTGGGGATGGTGATCATCCGCATCCAGCGGCCCAGCACCCGCATCTGGTTCACGGCGTTGAAGCTCTGCGAGCCGCCCGAGACCTGCATGAGCGCGAGCGTGCGCCCTTGGGTGGGCCGGATCGCGCCTCCGGGCAGCGGGATCCAGTCGATCTGCGCCTTCATCACCGCCGACATCGCGCCGTGCCGCTCGGGGCTGGTCCAGACCTGGCCTTCGGACCAGAGCATGGCCTCCCGCAGCTCGGCGACCTTGGGGTGATCGGCCGGAGCGTCGTCGGGCAGCGGCAGCCCGTTCGCGTGATAGATCCGCGTCTCGGCCCCCATGGCCTCCAGAAGGCGCTGCGCCTCGAAGGTCAGGAAGCGGCTGTAGGACCGTTCGCGCAGCGAGCCGTAGAGCAGGAGAAGGCGCGGCGGATGGGCGGGGGGCGCCGCCGAGAGCCGGGCAGGGTCCGGCCGCTCGAAGGCGCCCGGCGCGAGGTTCGGGAGGTCGGGCCGGTCAGCCAGGGCGCGGCCCTCCCGAACGAGGCGGCCAGCCCCCGGCGGGCTCGGGTGGACGCGGTCCAGGCGCGCGGATGGCGGCGGGGGCAGGCGGGGTGCTCATGATCCCAGAAAGAGGGAAAGCGTGGCCGAGGGCAAGGGACGGGCGGAGCGGCCCGTGCGGGCGCCGATCCCTCCCGCGATGGCGCGGATGGGGACCGGCGAGGCGTCCGGCGGGGGCGGGGCGCCGGTTCGAAGACCGGCGAGCCCCGGACCACGCGAGGCGCCGGGAGGGCGTTCCGAAGGCCGGGTCGCCCCCGTCCCGGTCAGCGCCGGGGCGCCTTCGGCTTGAGGACGCGCTTGCCGCCGGGCCGGGCCGGGCCGGGCTTGGGGCCGCGGGACGTGGCGGGGGCCTTGGCCGGCCTCACGGCGCTCCGGTCCTGCGTGTCGCGCGCCCGGACCCCCGGCGTCCGGGGGGCGGCCTTCTCGGGGGGCCGCTTGCCGGTCTTCCAGCGGGGCTTGTCGGCCGCCGTGTCAGCGGCGTCCTCACGGGACCGCCCGGCCCTGGGGGAGTCGGTCCGCTCGCGGGCCGGCGTGCTGCGGGGCTCCTGACGCTCGACGGACGGCTCGGCCGCAGGGGCCGCCGTCGCCGGGGTCGCTTCGGGCCGCTGGGCGTCGATGGCGCGCGGCTCCGCGTCCCGGGGCGGACGCGACCCGTGCGCCGGGCGGCCCTTCCACGGGGCGGGGCGCTCGGCGCGCTCCAGCACGGGCTCGCCTTCGAGCCGCCGCATGGCGACGCCGGAGACGACCTCGACGCCCTCGGGGAAGCGGGAGGCCGAGGCGGCGGCGATCTGGACGAAGGTCTCGTCCTCCTGCACGCGGATTGCGCCGATGGCGGCCTTGGTGATGCCGCCCGCCTCGCAGACCTTGGGCAGCAGCCAGCGCGCCTCGGCGCGGCCCGACCGGCCCACCGCCAGCGAGAACCAGACCGAGTCGCCGAAGGCCGCGCGCTCGCGCGGGGCCGGGCGGCCCGGGGCAGCGGCGTCCGACAGCTCCTCGGGGGCGGAGCGGCCCTCGCGCCAGAGCCGCACGAAGGCGGCGGCCACGCGCTCGGCCCCGTGGCGGTCGAGCAGCAGGGCCGCCAGCGCGGCCTCGTCCTCGGGCTCGGCGGCCAGGGCGGGGTGTTCGAGGATGCGGGCGTCGTCGCGGGCCTTCACCTCGTCGGCCGAGGGGGCGCTGCCCCATTCGGCCACGACGCGGGCGCCCTGCAGCAGGCGCTGGGCCTTCTTGAACTCGGCGGGCGTGACGATCAGCGCCGAGACGCCCTTGGCCCCGGCCCGGCCCGTGCGGCCCGAGCGGTGCAGCAGGGTCTCCGAGTTCGTCGGCAGGTCCGCGTGGATCACCAGCTCCAGCCCCGGCAGGTCGATGCCGCGCGCCGCCACGTCCGTGGCGATGCAGACCCGGGCGCGGCCGTCGCGCAGGGCCTGGAGCGCGTGGGTGCGCTCGGCCTGGCTCAGCTCGCCCGACAGCGCCACGACCTGGAAGCCGCGGTTGCCCATCCGCGCGAGCAGGTGGTTCACGTTGGCCCGCGTCTTGCAGAAGACGATCGCGGTCTGCGCGTCGTGGAGGCGCAGGAGGTTGAAGATCGCGGGCTCGCGGTCGCGCACCGCCACGCTGAGGGCGCGGTATTCGATGTCGACGTGCTGGCGCGCCTCGCCGGCGGTCTGGAGGCGCAGCGCGTCCCGCTGGAGCGTCTTGGCCAGCTCCTCGATGGCGCGGGGCACGGTGGCCGAGAACATCAGCGTCCGGCGGTCGGCGGGCGCGGCGCCCAGGATGAACTCGAGGTCCTCGCGGAAGCCGAGGTCCAGCATCTCGTCGGCCTCGTCCAGCACGGCGGCCCGGAGGCCCGCGAGGTCGAGGCTGCCGCGCTCGATGTGGTCGCGAAGGCGGCCCGGCGTCCCCACGACGATGTGGGGTCCGCGCTCCAGGGCGCGGCGCTCGTTGCGGATGTCCATGCCGCCCACGCAGGTCGCGACCTGCGCCCCGGCCTCGCCATAGAGCCACCCCAGCTCGCGCGCGACCTGCAGCGCCAGTTCGCGGGTGGGCGCGATGACGAGCGCCACCGGCGCCTCGGCGGGGGACAGGCGGTCGGCGCCGGCCAGGATCTCAGGCGCGACGGCCAGGCCGAAGGCCACCGTCTTGCCCGAGCCGGTCTGGGCCGACACGAGGAGGTCGCGGCCCTCCGCCTCGGGGGCCAGGACGGATTCCTGGACGGGGGTCAGGCTGGCATAGCCCTTGGTGGCCAGCGCCGCGGCCAGGGGCGCGGCCAGATCGAGTTGGGTCATGGTTGTCGCCAAGCAGGGGGTGCGCGCACCCGATGGGGGCCGTCCTGTCCCCCGTCGCGGCCGGGCCGTCCGGCGCCCGCCACGCCCCGGAACGTCGAGGCCAAGCGCCGCCCCTACGCCCTGGCCCGGCCGATGTCAAAGGCAAAGCGCGGCGCGGGGGCCTCAGGGCCGGACGGCCGGGGCCTCCAGAGGAAGGCCCGCGGCGCGCGACATGAGGTAGAGCTCGAGCGCCACGTAGTCGGGGGAGCCCGCCGCGAAGGGCTTGGCCCGGATGCCCGTCAGGCAGTTGCCGAAGCGCCGGTGGAGGCCGCCCATCTCCTCCCACTGGAGCCGGTACTGGGGGTAGCCGGTGGGATGGGCCTCGGGGATCGGGGCCGCGCCGAGCCGTCCGCCCGCATGGTCGTCGTGGCAGTTGGCGCAGGCGAGGTTGAGCTGGCCCATCCGGGCCGTGAAAAGCACCCGGCCCGTCTCGCGCCAAGGGTCGAGCCGGGGGTCGGGGTCCGGCGCGATGGGGCGGCCGTCCGACTGCCGCGCCACATAGGCGGCGAGCGCGAGGAGCGGGCGGCTCTCGTGCTCCAGCGCCTCGGCGCCCTGATGCCGCGTCCGGCAGAGCGCGATCCGGCCCGAAAGATCGACCGGAGCCCCGGAGGCCTCGTCCCAGGCGGGATAGCGCGCGGCGACGCCGGCCATGCTTTGCGCCGCCTCGCCGTGGCAGCCGGCGCAGGACCGGCCTGCGGGCCCTTCGGGGGCCTCCCACAGGGCGGCGCCCTCGGCCACCCAGAGCATTCCCGGATTCGACATCTCGTCGTCCTGCATCGCGCGCAGCTCGGGGCTCATCATCTCGTAGCCCGTCCGCCGGTCCTCGGCCGCGGCGGCCGTGGCCAGCCCCCCGGCCAGAAGCGCGGCGCGGAGGATCATCCGACGGTCAGCGTGCGGCGCTCGCTGTGCTCCTGCCCGGCCTCGTCGGTCCAGAGAAGCTCCACCTCGGCGGTCTCGGTGGCGCGCAGGAAGAAGCCCAGGAACGGGTTCGCGGCGATGGCCGGGAAGATCTCGGCGCGGAACACCTCCTCGCCGGCGTAGAGGCAGCGCAGCTCGTGGATGATGTCGCGCGGCACGAGGTTGCCGTCCGCGCCGGTGCGGAAGCCCGTCTCCATGGGATGCGAGATGAGGATCTTGACCTCGACGATGTCGCCGGGGGCGGCGGTCTCGGGGATGTTGACCATGGCCACCATGTCAGCTCTCCGCGCAGGCGGGGGCCGTGACGATGACGTCCGTCACGGCGGACCAGAGGGAGCCATCGCTCATCCGCGCGACGGCGTGGACGTTCTGCGTGCCGTTGAGCCGGATGCGCGTCTCGGCTGCGGCCCGCCCCGAGCGCGGCGTGAAGTGGAAGCGGATCACGTCGGGCCGGGGGTTCAGCTCGTTGAAGATGGCGACCTCCTCCACGAAGTCCTCGGCGGTCATGGGGCTTTCGACCGAGACCTTGAGCGGCACCGCGTTGCCGTTCTCCACAAGGAGCGGCACGTCGAGCGTGACGCGCCCCTCGGTCATGGGGGCGCCGCCCGTGAAGTCGTCGAGCGCGGCGCGAAAGGCCTCGGGCGTGGCGGCGGCGGGCGAGAGTCGCAGCGCGAGCGGCGCGGCGAGCGCCAGCCTCACCACGGTCCGGCGCGAGGGACAATGGGTCATTCCGAACCTCCTTTCAGGGTGGCGAGGAAGGCCGCGACGTTCTCGACCTCCTGCGCCGACAGGATCGTAGCGCCCTGCCAGCGGGCGCCCACCCGTGACAGGCCGTCGAGGCTGTGGAAGGGCGGCATGATCGTGTCCGGGTTGACCGCGCGGCTATCCACGAGCCGCAGGCGCAGCTCGGGCAGGGTGAGGCGGTCGCCCACGCCGGTCAGGTCGGGGCCGAGATCGCCGGGGAACGGCACTTGGGGCACGAGCCCGGCGTGGCAGAGGGTGCAGAGGCTCCTCTGCTGGTCGAGGACGAGAGCGCGCCCGCGCGCGGGGTCGCCCGGCGCGGCGGTGAGCGGCTCGGGCAGGCCCTGCGCCATGGCGGGCACCGCGAAGGCGAGGGCCAGCGCGGGGGCCAGGGCGAGCCGTCGCATCTCAGCCGAAGGCCTCGGCCGTGATCGTGCCGTACCAGGCGCGGGCGTAATCGGCCTCGGCGGCGCGGACGGCGGCAGGGGCGCCCAGGGGGCTCGTGCCACCCGCGCCCTCGACCTCGGCCAGCGCGCCGTCGGAGGGCTGGTAGACGCCCGCGACTGTGAAGCCGTAGTCGGGCGCGGCGAGGCTGTAGCAGGTGTTGATGAGCTTGGAAGGGCCGGGCGTGCCGCCGCGCAGGAGCGCGTCGATGGCCTGCGCCGCGACCTTGGCTTGCGCGTTGGCGGAAAAGGCCGACTTGGGCATGGCGCCGGCCAGGCAGGCGTCGCCGATGACGTGGATGCCGGGCACCAGCGCGGATTCGAAGGTCTCGGGGCTGACCGGGCACCAGCCGGTGGCGTCGGCCACCTCGGCGGCGGTGGCGATAGTGCCCGCGCGCTGGGGCGGGATGACGTTGGCCACCGCGACGCGGTGCTCGGCGAAGTCGGTCCGAAGCGTCATCGTGCCGGGGTCCACGCCCACGACCTTGCCGCCCAGCGACACGGGCACCCATTCGATCAGGCCGGGATAGAGCGCGGCCCAGGCCTCCTCGAAGAGCGGGCGCTTGGAGAAGGCGTCCTTGGCGTCGAGGATCAGGATCTTGGACCGGGGCTTTTGGGCCTTGAGATAATGGGCGATCAGGCTCGCGCGCTCGTAGGGGCCGGGCGGGCAGCGGAAGGGGTTCTCGGGCACGGCGATGGCAACCACGCCGCCGTCCTCCATGGCCTCGATCTGGCGCCGGAGAAGCTCGGTCTGCGGGCCGGCCTTCCAGGCGTGCGGCATGACCTCGGCCGCCGCCTCGTCATAGCCGGGCAGGGCGTCGAAACGCAGGTCGATGCCGGGCGAGAGCACCAGCCGGTCGTAGGGCAGGGCGCCATCCCCGAGGCGGACCTCGCGGCGCTCGGGGTCGATGCCCTGCGCCTCGCCCTCGACCACTGTCAGGCCCCCGGCGCGGAGGGCGTCGTAGCCGAAGGCGATGGCCTCCATGGGGCTCAGGCCCGCCAGCACCGCGTTGCTGAAGGGACAGGTCCAGTAGGTGGGCTGGCGCTCGACCAGCGTGACCTCGTGGCCCAGCGCGGCAAGGGCGCGCGCCGCAGTCGCCCCGCCGAATCCGCCGCCGACGACCACGACCCGGCCGGTCCCCTGCGCGCGGGCCTCTCGGCCCAGGAACGGGAGGGCGAGCGCGGGGCCGCCGGTGGCGAGAAGGCGTCGCCGCGTCAGGCGCATGGGCTCACTCCTTCGCCGCATGGTCAGCCAGCCATTGGGCGATGGCCTGCGATTCCTCGGCGGTGAAGCCGCGGGCGATGCGGTCCATCACCGTGGCCTCGCGCGTCCCCTCGCGGTAGGCGGCGAGGGCGGCGGCGATCTCCTCGGCGGAACGGCCGCCGAGCGGCATCGCCGCCTCGGCGCCCAAGGCATGGCAGCCGGTGCAGGACAGCGCGCCGGAGGGCGCCTCCTGGGCCGGGGCCGAGGTGGCCAAGCCCGCGAGGGCGATGGCGAAGGCTCGCATGAGGGTTCGCTCCCTGGGATCGGGCGGGCGGCCGGAGCCGCCGGCCCGCCGCCTCAGGTCCTGAGGCTGGTGCCGTCGAGCGGGAGCTGGCGGACCCGCGTGCCCGTCGCGGCGAAGACTGCGTTGAGGACGGCGGGGGCGGCCACGAAGATCGTGGGCTCGCCCACGCCGCCCCAGAACCCGCCCGAAGGCCGGATCAGGCTTTCGACCGCCGGCATCTCCCACATGGTGAGGACGGGGTAGGTGTCGAAGTTCTCCTGCTGGACGCGCCCGCCCTCGACGGTGATCTCGCCGTGGAGCGCCGCGCTCAGGCCCATCGCGAAGGACCCCTCGACCTGGGCCTCGATCTGCTGCGGGTTGACCACGGTCCCCGGGTCCGTCGCCGCCACGATCCGGTGGATGGTGAGCTGCCCGCGGTCGTCCACGGACACCTCGGCGGCGGCGGCGACGTAGCTGCCGTAGCCCATGTGCTGCGACAGGCCACGGAATCGGCCCTCGGGCGGGGGCGTGTCCCAGCCGATCCCCTGGGCGGCGGCCTCCAGCACCGCGAGGTGGCGCGGATGGTTCGCCATGTGCGCCCGGCGGAACTCGAGCGGGTCGCGCCCAGCGGCGTGCGCCAGCTCGTCCATGAAGCTTTCCAGGTAGAAGGCGTTCTGGTTGTTGTTCACCCCCCGCCAGAAGCCCGGACGCACCGGCGGGTTGCGCATGGCGTGGTCGATGAGGAGGTTGGGGACCGTGTAGCCGAACTGGCCCTCGCCCTCCTCGGCGTTCAGGCCCTGGAAGGTGAAGGGGTCCTTGCCCTCGTCCAGCATGAAGGGGAGCAGCGTGGCCAGGATCGACTGGCCCGAGATCCGCATGTGCAGGCCCGTCAGGTTTCCGTCCGCGTCCAGCGCCCCCACCATCCGCGCCTTGGTGATCGGATGGAAGGTGCCGTGGATCATGTCCTCCTCGCGGCTCCAGATGAGCTTGACCGGCGTGCCGGGCATCTCCTTGGCGAGGAGCACCGCCTGCCGCGCGTATTCGTGCGAGCTGGCGCGCCGGCCGAAGCCGCCGCCCAGATGCGCGCGGTAGACCTCGCATTGCGGGATGGGCAGGCCCGAGGCCTCGGAGACGACGGCCAGCACCGCCTCGGCGTCCTGGGTGGCGATCCAGACCTCGCAGCGGTCGGCCGTGACCCGCGCCGTGGCGTTCATGGGCTCCATGGTCGCGTGATGCTGCCAGGGGAAGTAGTATTCGGCCTCGACCACCTGCGCGGCGCCCTGGATGGCCGCCTGCACGTCGCCCGCCTGCGTGCCCACGAAGGCCTGCCCGGCGCGCAGCCCCTCGTCCAGCATGGCGTGGATCTCGGCCATCGACAGGTTGGCGTGCTCGCTGTCGGTCCACTCGACGGGCAGGGCGTCGAGCGCCGTCTTGGCCCGCCACCAGGTGTCCGCGACCACGGCCACCGCGTTGTCGTCCACCTGCACGACCTTCTGGACGCCGGGCATCCCCGTCACCGCGCTCGCGTCGAAGCTGGCGAGCTTGGAGCCCAGGACCGGCGCCTGCCGGATCGCGGCGTTCACCATCTCCGGCATCCGGGTGTCGATGGCGTAGACCTGGCTGCCGTCGAGCTTGCCCAGGGTGTCGAGCCGCTTCACCGGCTTTCCGGCGATGGTCCAGGTGGAGGGGTCCTTGAGCTGGACCTGCGCCGGCACCTCGACCTGCGCCGCCTCGGCGGCCAGTTCCCCGTAGCGCAGGGTCTGGCCGTCGGGGCCCGAGATGACGCCCTTGGACACCGTAAGCGTCCCGGGATCGACGCCCCAGCGGTTGGCGGCCGCCTGCAGCAGCATGGCGCGCGCGGCCGCGCCACCTTCGCGGACATACTGCTGCGAGGCGCGGATACCCTGGCTGCCGTAGGTCCCGAACTCGCCCCAGACCCGGTCGCGCGCGACGTTCTGGCCCGGCGTCGGGTAGTCCCAGGTGACCTTCTCCCAGTCGGCGTCCAGTTCCTCGGCCACGAGCTGCGCGAGGCCGGTGAGCGTGCCCTGGCCCATCTCGATGCGGGCCACGCGGATCACCACCGTGTCGTCGGGCCGGATGACGACCCAGGCGTTGATCTCGGGCACGGCGGCCGCGTCCTGCGCGGCGGCGGTGGGAATGCGGAAGCCCAGCGAAAGGCCGCCCGCCGCGAGGCTCGCGAGGAAGCCGCGGCGCGATAGGCTGAAATGCCGTGTCATGCGTCCCTCCCTTACAGCAGCTCGGCCGCGCGCTTGATGCCCGCGCGGATCCGGTTGTAGGTGCCGCAGCGGCAGAGGTTCGTCATCTCGGCCGCGATGTCCTCGTCCGTCGGGTTCGGGTTGGCGGCCAGGAGCGCCGCCGCCGCCATGATCTGCCCGGACTGGCAGTAGCCGCACTGGGGCACGTCGATCTCCAGCCAGGCCTGCTGGACCGGGTGCGTCCGGTCGGGCGACAGGCCCTCGATGGTGGTGATCTCGTCCTCGGGCGCGATGTCCTGGAACTGGACCTGGCAGGAACGCGTCGCCATGCCGCCGATATGCACGGTGCAGGCGCCGCAGGCCGCGATGCCGCAGCCGTACTTGGTGCCGGTCAGGCCGAGCTGTTCGCGCAGGACCCACAGAAGCGGCGTGTCGGGTTCCGCGTCCACGTCATGTGGAGTGCCGTTCACGATGATACGTGGCATTGCTGTCCTCCCTGCGTGCTTCGTTTTGCCACAGCATACGCCGTCCGTTCACTCCGGCGAGGAAAATCTCCGGCGCTTGGCGTCATTGTTCCGGGCGGCGAGGTCCTCCGCCCGGTCGACGTCGAAGACCGCGCCCGGGTCTTTGGTCGCGATCCGCGCCACCCCCGGCCGGTCCCGCAGGAGGCGGCGTCCGCCCGTGTCGCCCCGCAGCGTCAGAAGCTCGGGGAAAAGGGCGGCGGCATAGGCCACGGGATGCGCGGGCCGGCCGTCGCAGAGGATCTCCGCCGCCGGGGCTCCGGCGGACAGCGCATCGAGCAGCCGGGCGGCGGCCCCGACCGGCACCCGGGGCATGTCGCCCAGGAAGACCACGACGCCCCGGCAGTCCGGGGGCAGCGCAAGCAGGCCCCGGCGGAGGGAGGCCGAAAGCCCCTGCGCCCAGTCGGGGGCGCGCGCGATGCGCAGGCGGGCGTCGGTCAGGTCCGCCAGCGCCGCTTCGACCTCGGGGGCGTCGCAGCCGGTGACGGCGATCACGCCGTCCACGGGGGCCGCGAGCGCGCGGCGCGCGCTGGCCCGCACCAGGGGCTCGCCGTCCCAGGGCGCGAGGAGCTTGCGCCCGCCGAAGCGCGAGCCCGCGCCGGCGGCCAGGAGCAGCGCGTGGAAGCCGGTCACCCTTCGGCGCCGGCGGCCTCGGCCCTGGGCCGGGCGATGACGGGCGGGGGACGGCGCTCGATGATCTCGGCGATCACGGCCACCGCGATCTCGCGCGGGCTCCGCGCCAGGATCGGCAGGCCGATCGGCGCCCGGAGCCGGGCGAGGTCGGCGGGCCCGAGCCCCGCGTCGAGAAGCCGGGCGCGGCGCAGCTCCAGACGGCGGCGCGAGCCCAGGACCCCGACATAGCCCGCCTCCGAGCGCAGGGCGGCCAGGAGCGCCGCCTGGTCGAGGTCGGCGTCATGGGTCGCGATGGCGATCGCGGTCCAGGCGTCCGGCGCGAGGTCCCGGAGGGCGGGGCCGGGCGGATCGGTCCGGTAGTCCAGGGGCAGGGGAGGAGGGCCGGGCGGGCCGCCGGGCCGGACCAGCGCGACCTCCCAGCCCTGGTGGAGGCCGGCCGAGGCGATGGCCAGGGCGAACGGGTCGCCGCCCACCACCACGAGTCTCTGGCCGGGCTCGTGCAGGCGATCGACGGTCCAGTCGCCCGCGACGGGCGCCTCGGGCGGCTGGACCCGGCGGCGGTCGCCCCGGCTCAGGTAGCGCAGCGTGCGCCGGTCGCGGGCGGCCTCGGCCAGAGCGAGCGCGGCCGGGTCGTCGGGTCGCAGCGGCTCGACCAGAAGGTCGATCCGGCCGCCGCAGGGCAGGCGGATGTCGAAGAAGGGGCTGCCGCGGCCATAGGCGATGCGACGGGGGACCCCGGTCGCCAGCGTCTCGCGCGCGTGGCGGGCGACGTCGGCCTCCACGCAGCCGCCCGAGACGAATCCCCAGGCGCGGTCGGCCGTGACCGCCATCTGCGAGCCCACCGGCCGGGGCCCGCCGTCGGCGGCGAAGATCGTCGCCAGCGCGAAGGGGGTGCCGCCGCCGACCAGAGAGGCCACGATCGGCAGGACGTCGTCCGCGTCATCCTGCGGCCAGTCCATCGGCGATCCGGCGTCCCGCATGAAGCCCCCCGGTTCCGGGTTTCGGACGCGCCCGCCGCCGGGCGCTCCTCCCTGACGCGAAGCATCCGTCAGGAGCCCCGAAGCCGTCAAGCGACCTGTCGGACGGGGTAACGCGCGTCCGGCGGGTCAGCTCCCGCCGGGGCCGCGCGCAGGCTCGGCCGGGTCTGCCGCCCCGGGCCAGGGCCGGATCGCGATCTCGGCGGTCTCTCCCCCCGCCGTGTCGCCGCGCAGGGCCCCCAGGGCGTCGCGCAGCTCGGCCGGAGCCAGGGTGGGATTGATCGCGCCGGTCCGGGCGCGCTGGGTCACGAAGGGCGCGAGCCGGACCCGCTCGGCGGCGTCGAAGCCCAGCCGCGCCAGCGTCTGCTCCTCCGAGTCGAACCGGTCGCCGGGCACCAGCGCCGACAGCGCCACCTCGCGCTGCTGCGCGATGGCCACCCCGTCGCCCAGGAGCGCCAGCACCTCGGGCGGGGCGAGGTACAGGTCCACCAGCCCTTCGACGTCGAAGAGCCGCACCTCCCAGGCCCGCCCGTCCTCCTCCAGCCGGACCGGCGTCCCGTCCGTGGACGGGCGCGCGCCACCCCCGGCCAGGCTCGCGCCCACGCGCGCCGCCACCGACAGACGGCCCAGCGCGAGCCGGTGCCCTTCCTCTATCCGGCCGATCACCGCGGCCTGCGCCAGCCCCCGCGCGCGCAGCGTGGCGGCGAGCCCGCCCACCAGCACGGCGCCTGCCAGGACGGCGATCAGCGCGAATCCCTTCCGGGACGACCGCGACGTGGTAGGGTGGCGCAGCATGACACTCGGCTCCTCCTTCCTTCCGGCGATCGTCCTCGCCCATGGCGCGAGCCTCGCGGCCCTCGCGGGCGCAGCCGAGCCCCGGCGCCTCGTGCTGGGCCTGTGCCTCCTGCCCGCGCTGGTCTGGCTCAGCGACAGCGACCTGCGCCGGGGCGAGATCCCCGACGGCGCCGTGGCCATCATCGCGCTCGCCGGCGCGGGTTTCCAGTGGCACGCGCTGGGCGCGGGGATACCCCTGGCCGTCGAGGTCGTCACGGCGGCGGCGGCCACGGCGCTCCTGTGGTGGGGCGGCGGGCTCTACTTCCGCCGCACCGGCGAGGAGGCCCTGGGCATCGGCGACGCCAAGCTGATCGGCGCAGGGGCGCTGGCGACGGGGGCGGCCTCGCTCTGGGCCGTGGTGCTGCTCGCCGCGCTGGGAGGGATCGCGGCCGTGCTCCTGGCCCGCCGCCGCGCGGGCGCCGCGCCGGGCATTCCGTTCGGGCCGTTCCTGGCCTACGCCATCCTCGTCTTCGCGCTTTTCCCAGTAGCAGGTCCCACGGTCCCATGACGCACCACCCCCGACGCCACCCCCGACGCGGCGTGACCCTTCTCGAAATGCTCGTCGTCCTTGCCATCATCGCGCTGGTGATCGGGCTGGGCGCGCCCCGCCTGATCGACAGCTTCGGCCGCGCCCGTTCGCAGACCGCCGAGGCGGCGCTGGCCTCGCTGCGCGGCGCGGTGCAGCTCTACTTCGTCGACACCGGGCGCTACCCCTCCGAGGCCGAGGGGCTGGCCGCGCTCATGACGGCGCCCGCAGGCGTGCCGGGCTGGCGCGGCCCCTACGTGGACGGCGACGAGGACCTGACCGACCCCTGGGGACGGCTCTTCCTGTTCCGCGCGCCGGGTGAGGACGGCGAACCCTTCGACCTCGTGACGCTCGGGCGCGACGGTCAGCCCGGCGGCAGCGGCGAGGACAGCGACATCTCGCTCTGACGCGCTTCGAGCGCGGGGATCGCGGTCAGCGGCGGCAGCGGGCCCTCCGGCCCGTCGTACTCGATGCGCACGAGATCCGGAGGACCGGCCAGGGCCGGCCAGTCTGCGTGCCAGGCCGGGGCCGCCGCCGCGCCGGTCGGATCGCCGAAGTAGCTGATCCTGAGGCTTCCCGCCGGCGACAGGATCAGGCGCTGCGCGACGGCGTCCTCGTAATCGCTGGCGACATCGATCGCCACCGCGCCGTCGCCGTCTCGCCCGAGGCTCACGGTCGTCGGATAGGCGGCGCTGAAGGGCGGCTCGTCCGTCAGCATCTCGAAGCGAAGCGCCTCGGGGCCGCCCTCGAAGGCGGCGGTGCGGGGCGCGGCCTCGATCCAGTCCCGCAGGCTGTGCCGCGTCAGGAGCAGGTCGGTCGTGGCCTCCGCCGCCGTGACGCGCAGCGAGGCCCGGCCGGTCAAGCCCAGCACCGAGGCGAGCCCGAGCCCGATCGCCGCCATCAGGGCCAGCGACAGGAGGAGTTCGAGAAGCGTCACGCCTGCGCGCGGGTTGCGCGGGCCGCGCCCGCCCGTCATGGCCCGGCCTCCGGCAGCAGCATCCGCAGCGCCACCGCCTGGCTCTCGCGTCCCTCGCGCCAGACGCTCACCGTCACCTCCACAAGGCCCGGCTCGGGGGCCGTCGCCGGCTCGCCCGTGGCCAGCTCCCACATCAGGTCCGGCGTGGCGCGGCCCTGCGCCAGCGCGGGGTCGCGCGTGACGCGGTACTCGTCGGCCACCGACCGGGCCAGCTCGGTCATCCAGGCGCGGTCGGTGCGCGTGGCGCTCTGGCCGAGCGTCCGGCCCAGCCCGCCCACGGCGGTGCCGACGAGCAACGCCAGGACCGCGGTGGCGACCAGCGTTTCCAGCAGCGTCACGCCGCGCCGCGCCCGGCGGCGTCCGGGGTCAGATGGCCAGGTCATTGATCGCGAAGACCGCATCCATGATGGAATAGACGAGCGTGCCCACAAGGCCGCCGATCAGCAGCGTCAGCGCCGGGGTCAGCAGTTGCAGGAGCCTCCGGCTGCGCCGCTCCAGCCGGTCGGCCTGCGTGGCGGCCAGCGATTCGAGCACCGGCCCAAGGCTGTTCGCCTCCTCGCCGATGCGGAAGAGCTCGGCCACCATCGGCGGCAGGCGTCGGTCGGCGGCCAGGGCCCGGTGCGCCCGCCCGCCGTTCTCCAGCTCGGCGGCGGCGGCCAGCGCGGTCGCGGCGAAAGGCGCCCCCCGGTCGAAGCCCGCCACCGCGCGCAGCGAGGCCGCCAGCGGCCGGCCCGCCCGCAGCAGGAGCGCGAGCGAGCGCAGGAGCGTGAGCAGCGCCGCGTCGCGGGCGAGGCCGCCGAAGACCGGCAGGGCCAGCACGAGCCGCGCGCCCGCGGCACGGACCGCCACGAGCCCCGCGAAGCCCAGTCCCGCGAGCCCCGCCAGGAGCCAGGGCCAGCGCGTCGCTGCCAGTTCGCCCAGCGCGAGGAAGGCCGCCACGGCGGGGGGCGGGGGCAGGTCCTGCGCCGTGAAGATGGGCTCCAGCGCGGGGGCCAGGGTCAGCGACACGATCAGCAGCACGCCCAGCGCCGCGACCACCAGGATCGCCGGATAGATGAGCGCGGTCGCCACCTGCGAGCGGAGCTGGTCCTGCCGCCGCAGGAGCTGCGCCAGTTCCGCGAGCTGCTCGGCCAGCGCGGTCGAGGCCTCGCCCGCGCGCAGGAGCGCCAGGAACACCGGCGCGACGCGGGGCCCGGCCTGCGCAAAGGCGTCGGGCAGGGGCGTGCCCTCGGCCACCAGCCGCGCCACGCGGCCCAGGCGCGCGCGGGTGTCCCCGCCCTCGGCCCCTTCCGACAGGAGCCGCAGCATGTCGAGCACGGGCAGGCGCACGCGCAGCAGGGTGGCCATCTCCTCGGCCAGCGCCGCCTGCGCCGCGAGCGGCAGGAGGCCGCCGCCCAGAAGCGGGATGTCGCGCCGCCACCAGGGCTCCCGGGCCAGTCGGCTGGCCTCGCCCAGGTCCACCACCGACAGCCCGGTCGCGGACAGCGTCTGGAAGGCGGCCTGCTCGGACGTCGCCTCGATCTCGCCCGTCTCCAGCCGGCCCGCGTCGGTGTAGCCCTTGTAGGCGAAGATCGGAATGCCGGCCTCCCTCGGTCGATCCAGCGGCGGCGCCGCTAGTCCGGATAGAGTTTCACGGTGACGCGCTGGCCCCCCGTCTCGACCACCACGGCGGAAGCGGTGATCTCCACGACCCGGAGGCCGGCGATCTCGTCGCCCTCGCGGACGACGTGGCTCTGGCCATCCTCGGACGAACGCAGGATGGCGGACCGGCGCCCGCCCTGGTCGAGGAAGCCGACCATCGTGACCGGCACGACGACGTCGGCGGCCACCGCCTCCTCGGGCGCCGGGGGCTCGGGCGTGTCCGGCGTGGGCTCCGCCGTCGGGACGGTTGCCACCTGCTGCCGTCCGGGGCGGAAGAGCGCCCGCGCCGCCACGGCCTCGATGTCGGCGCTCGGGTCGCGCGGCTCGGCCAGGGCCGGCTCCGTGGCCTCGGGCGCCGCCGGCGCGGCCGGGTCCGCCAGGACCGCCGCCCCGGCGGGCGCGACCGGGGTGGCGTCGATGCGCCACCACGCCGTCGCCGCGCAGGCCCCGACGATCAGGAGATGGGCCAGGGGCGGCCAATGGCGCAGGACGGCCATCAGCCGTCGCCTCCGGTCCAGAAGCTCCAGGCCGCGATGCGGAAGGCCACGGGCGCGAGCCCCCCCTCGGCGCGGCCCCGCGCCTCGTCGCGCAGCGCGAGTTGCGACACCGCGACGGGCGGGCGCGCCGCCTCGAGCGCGGCCAGGAAGCGCGCGACGTCCGCGATCTCGCCCTCGCCCTCCAGCACCACGCCCACGGCCGGCAGCGTCAGGTCCTGCGGCGGCGGCTGGCTGCCGAAGGTCGAGGTCTCAAGCCCGCTCTGGCGCGCCAGTTCCACCACGCCCTGCTGCAGGTCGAGCGCCGCCTCGGCGGCCGTGGCCGCGACTCGGGCGATCTCGGGGGTCGCCGTCTCGGTGGTCCCGGCGCCGTCGAGCTCGCGGATGCGCGCGCCCAGGGCCTCGGCCTCGGCTCGCAGCGCCTCGATCCGCGCGACCGCCTGTTCGAGCCGCTCCTGCCCCGGCGCGGTCAGCCCGGCCACCAGACCAGCCCCCAGCGCGGCCAGGCCCAGGACCACGAGGAGGCCCAGCCCCCTCATTCGAGCCCCGCCGGCGCCGCGGCCTCCAGCGTGAGCTGGAAGCGTCCCTCGCCCGTCGCCGGGTCGAGCACGATGCTGCCCTCGGGCGCGACGGTCTCGACCCAGGGCAATGCCTGGAGCCCGGCGATCACCGTCGGGATGTCGGACCGCGCGAAGCCCACCAGCCGCCAGGTCCGGCCGTCCACCGCCAGCGACGCCAGCCACACGCTGTCGTCGAGCGCCGCCGTGAGCCCGGCGAGCTGCGCGAGCCGGCCGCTTTCCGAGGCGAGCCGCGCCGTGTCGCGGATGCGGGCCGCCGCCTCGCCATCCCGCGCCTCGGCCGCGGCGCGGGCGGCCGCCGCCCGGTCGCCCAGGGCCAGGATCTCGGCCCGCAGCGCCCGCTCCGTCGCGCCCAGCTCCGCGAGCCGCCAGCCCTGCGCCCCCAGCGCCGCGAGCAGCGCCAGCCCGGCGAGGACCGGCGTCGCGCGGTTCCAGGCCCATTGCGGCCGGTCGGCCCGCCGCCGGTTGTCGATGAGCGGGGCGAAGCCCTCCCGGTCCGCGATCACGACGCGGCGCGGCTCGGTCCCGCAGGCGCGCAGCACGGCCGTCAGGCTGTCCTGCTTGAGCACCAGCACCTCGTAGTCCGCCTTGGCCCCCCGGCTGCCCAGCGGTCGCGCGCGCCACAGCAGGCCCCGGGCTTCGGCGGGCAGGCCCTGGCGCATCTGGAGCGCGACGGCGCGCTCCGCGTCGCGGCGGGCGGCGGCGGGAATGGCCACGGTCTTGCGCAGGAACAGCGCGGGGGCGATCGCCACGTCGACCGGCCGCCGGTCCCGCCCGGCCTCGGCGAGCAGGGCCGTCGCCGTGGGGTCGGGAGGAAGCGAGTCCAGCCGCACCCGGCGGACCCGTCGCGGCGGCAGCCCCGCGCGCCAGAGCCATTCGGGCAGAGCGGCGCCGAGCCGGTCGCGCAGCCGCCCGCCCGCTTGGGCGATGTCCCGGCCCCCGATCACGCTCACCCTCATCGACACGTCACTGACCACCATTGACGAGGCGCCGCCGCCTGCGATCCACTGACGCAAGGTTAGTGGCGCAGGCGGCGTGGGGCAATCGGGTGCGTTCGGAAACCATCTCCCTGGACCTCGACGACGTCCTGGCCCAGCGGCTCCTCGGCGGTGCGGGCGTCGATCCGGCCGAGCTGGCGCGCGCGCAGGAGGCCGCCCGGCGCGAGGGGCGGGCGCTGCACCGGGTCCTTCTGGACGGCGGGATCGTGGAGGAGGAGGTCCTTCTCCCGCTCCTGTGCGACACGCTCGGGCTGCCCTTCGACGCCCATGCCGGGGAGGGAGGCGCGGAGGTGGACCGCGCGGCGGTGGAGCGGCTGACCGAATCCTTCCTGCGCAGCCGCGCCGCCGTTCCCCTGCTGCCTGCGGGCGACGGGCCGGTGCCGGTGCTGATGGCCGACCCCGCCGACGCCGCGCAGCGCGAGGAGCTGGCCTTCCTGCTCGACCGCCCGATCGCCCCGCGCGGGGCTCTCGGTCGGACGGTCCGCGCCCTCCTGGCCGAGAAGTCCGCCGAGGACCGCGCGGGCGGGCCCGACCCGGCGGCGGCGGAGCCGGGCGCCGGGGACGATTCCTCCGGCGGAGACGGCCCGGTGATCCGCTTCGTGAACGAGACGCTGGCCGAGGCCGTGGCGCTCGGGGCCTCCGACATCCATTTCGAGTCCGAGGCCGCGGGCTTCGCGGTGCGGATGCGGATCAACGGCGTGCTGTCGCGCCGGCCGGGAAACCCGGCGGTGGCGCCCGCCTCGGTCTTCGCCCGCCTTAAGGTCATGGCGCGCGCCAACGTGGCCGAGCGGCGGCTGCCGCAGGACGCGCGCTTCTCGGGGGTCTTCTCGGGGCGCCGGATCGACTTCCGCCTGTCCTGCCTGCCCACCCGCCACGGCGAGAGCGCCGCGCTCCGCGTTCTCGACCCGCAGGCGCTCCGGCTGGGCTGGGACCAGCTCGGCTTCGCGCCCGAGATGGTGGCGCGCGTCACCCGTCTGATCGAGCTGCCGCACGGTCTGTTCCTGGTGACGGGCCCCACCGGCTCGGGCAAGACGACGACGCTCTACACCGCGCTCGCGCATCTCAACTCGATCCGCCGCAAGATCGTGACGGTCGAGGACCCGGTCGAGTACGGCCTTCCGGGCGTGCAGCAGGTGCAGGTGCAGGACGAGATCGGCCTGACCTTCGCGCGCGTGCTGCGCGCCATCCTGCGGCACGACCCCGACGTGGTGATGGTGGGCGAGATCCGCGACGCCGAGACCGCCGAGATCGCCTGCCGCGCCGCGCAGGTCGGGCGCATGGTGCTCTCGACGCTGCACACCCGGTCGGCGCAGGGGGCGGCGACGCGGCTCGTGGACCTGGGCGTGCCCGACTACATCGTCTCGGACGTGCTGCGCGGGGTCCTGGCGCAGCGGCTCGTGGTGGCCGACTGCCCCGACTGCGGCGGGTCCGGTTGCCGGACCTGCGGCTTCTCCGGCGTGGCGCCGCGGCGGATCGAGCTGAGCCTGATCGAGGCCGGCTAAGGCGCGCCGGGGCGATCTCGGCCCGGTCCTACGTAGATGTACTTATATCAATCCGACCGGTCCGCTGGTACCATTTCCTGGGGCTAACCACAGCAATTCAGGGACCGGGGCGCCGATGTGATCGTCGCGTCCGGCGGAGTCCGAGACGGCCGGACCTCCGGCCGTCGCCGGGCGCGCTCGGGCGCGGCGTCGCGGCGGCACGCGGGTCTGGGACGCAGGCCGTGCTTGTAACGTCGCCGCAGGCCCGGCGACAGGAAGGGGTTGACCATGTACCTGAGGCAATCGGCATCTCGCGCGCGCCTGCGCGAGGCGGAGACCGCCCGGCGCAACCGCGCCGAGATCGTGAAGGCGCTGTCGACGGGGGAGGTGAGCCGGCGGGAGCTGTTCCGCTGGGGGGTGTTCACGGCCGGGGGGGCGCTGGCGCTGACCCATGGCCTGAGCCCCTTCGCGCCCAGCCGGGTGGAGGCCGCGGTGCCCACGGGCGCGCCGCCCAGCCCGCTGTGGGGGGTGCGGCCCTTCACCCAGCGCATGCCGCGGCTGGCCTTGCAGAAGCCGCTGCCGCTCACGCCGGTCACGCGCGGCACGGAGGTCGACCTGCGCTTTCCCACGGGCTCGGGCGAGCGCAACGCGCGTCGGCTGTCCTGGCACACCGCCTTCACCGCCTCGAAGGGCACGAAGTTCGTCAACCCGCTCACCGGCAAGGGGCCGCTGGAGGGCCGCCCGCCGGGCGAGTACTTCGCCCAGCAGCGCTGGCGCGAGTACCTGCCCAAGGCCGCCTATGTGATGTCGCTGGGCTGCCCGCCCGACGACAGCTTCCACTTCCATCCCGACCTGCCCTCCCAGGACGACAACAAGCTCTGGACCTTCGGCGCGGGCCGGATGGCCGACGGGGGGCTGCCCCCGCTCATCAAGATGCGCTACGGCGAGCCGGTCCTCTTCCGGCACTACAACAACCTGCCTCTCCACCACGACGACAACGGCGGCTTCGGCAGCATCAGCCAGGCGACCCACAACCACAACGGCCACAACGCCTCGACGGGGGACGGGGCGTCGAACGCCCACTTCTTCCCCGGCCAGTTCTACGACTACCACTGGACCACGACGCTGGCGCGCGCCGACGCGATCAACACGGGCGCCACCGACCGGCGCGCCTCGGGGCCCGACGGCAAGGGCGGCCTGATCCAGGTGCCGGGCGACTTCCGCGAGCTGCAGGGCTCGCTGTGGTTCCACGACCACCGCTTCTTCTACACGGCCGAGAACGTCTACAAGGGCCACCTGGGCGCGCTGAACTACTACAGCGGCCCCGACCGCGGCAACGAAGTCCTCAACGACGGGGTCAACCTGCGCCTGCCCTCGGGCTCGCTGCTGGACTGGGGCAACATCGACTTCGACGTGAACCTCGTCATCAGCGATGCGGTCTGGGACGCCGAGGGCCAGTACTTCTTCGATATCTTCGACACCCACGGCTTCGTGGGCGACCAGGTTCTGGTGAATTTCGCCTACAAGCCCTTCTTCGAGGTCATCCCGCGCAAGTACCGCTTCCGCATCCTGGCGGCCGGCATGGCGCGGTTCTGGAAGTTCGCGCTGGTGAACCAGGCCAACCAGCTCGTGCCGATGACGGTGATCGCCACCGACGGCAACCTGCTGCCCGCCCCCGTGCGCGTCACCCGCCTCGACCCGATGGCCACGGGCGAGCGCTTCGACGTGATCGTGGACTTCACCGGCCTGCCGGTCGGCAGCAAGCTGCGGCTCGTGAACCTGATGGAGCACGAGGTCGGCGAAAAGCCGAAAGGCGCGCGCAGCGTCAGCGACGCGCTGGGCGGCAAGGTGACCGGCGATCCGACGGTCGGCGCGATCCTTCAGTTCGAGGTCGCCTCGCAGGTCTACAGCGTCGACGTGCCCGGGGTCGTCTACCGGTCCGCGTCGCGCGACTACAGCCAGGTGCCGTCGAAGCTGACCGAGGTGATCCCGATCGTCGAGCCCACGCGCGTGCGCGTGTTCGAGTTCAAGTCCGATCCCGACAGCCCGCGCGACCCTGTCACGGGCGAATGCTTCCCGAGCTGTCCGGACGAGACCGTGCGGCCGTTCTGGGATTACGGCATCCGTCTCAACGGCGAGGGCACCCATGGGCTCGACGCCCGCCGCGTGTCGTTCCTGGTCCCCAAGCCCGGCGAGGTGGAGCACTGGGTCCTTCGGAACCCGAGCGGCAGCTGGGACCACCCGGTCCACCTGCACTTCGAGGAGGGCCGTACCATCGACCGCGGGGCCACCGCGCTGTCCGCGCTCGAGCGCAACTCGCGCAAGGACGTCTGGCGGCTGGGCACCAATGGCGAGGTGCGCATCCAGGTGCAGTTCGGCGAGTACGGCGGCGCCTATGTCATGCACTGCCACAACACCGCCCACGAGGACGCGGCCATGCTGCTCCGCTACGACGTGCTGACCGACCCCAACAACCCCAAGACCTCGCAGACGCACATCAACGTCATCCCCACGCCCAACCCCACCCCCGAGGGCGTGACCTACGTCACTCCCGAGCTCCTGCCCGAGGGCAACCCCTTCGATCCCGGGTTCCAGCCCTTCCCCAGCACGACGCCGACCTGAGGAGGCCGCATGGGACGCAACAGCTTTGGTCTGACGCGTTGGGCGGCGGCTCTCGCCTTCGCCCTGGCCACCGCCACGGCGGCGGCCGGCGAGGGGGTGCGGGGGGCGGAGTACTTCACCAACCGCCCGCTCGTGACGCAGGACGGCGAGACGGTCCGCGTCTGGGACGACCTGCTCCGGGACAGGATCGTCGTCGTCACCTTCATCTACACCGACTGCCCCAACATCTGCTCGGTAGGCACGGCGCGGCTGGCGCAGGTCTACGACTGGCTGGGCGAGCGGATGGGACGCGACATCTTCTTCTACTCCATCACCCTCGACCCCGAGAACGACACCCCCGAGGACCTGCGCGCCTTCCGCGACGCCTTCGGGGTGGACCGGGGCTGGACCTTTCTCACCGGCACGCGCGCGGACATCGACGCCGTCCGCTTCCGGCTCGGCGAGCGCAGCGCCAGCCCCGCCGAGCACCGCTCCGACTTCGTGATCGGCAACGCCCGCACCGGCGTGTGGCGGCGCGCCTCCGCCATGGGCAACCTCACCGTCACCCTTCAGTCCATCCTGGAGCTCGACCCCGACTGGTCGCCCCCCGCCCCGGCGGCCGCGGCCGAGCCGCGCTACGCCCCCCCGACCGACCTGGGCCAGGTCATGTTCCTGGCCCAGTGCGCCTCCTGCCACACCATCGGCGAAGGCGTGCGCTTCGCTCCCGACCTCGCCGCCGTCACCCTGCGGCGCGAACGCGACTGGCTGCGCCGCTTCCTGCTCGCCCCCGACGCCCTGCTCGCGGGGGGCGACCCCACGGCCGTGGCGCTCGACGCCGACTACCCTGGCGTGCGCATGCCCAACCTCGGCCTGGGCGAGGGCGACGTCGACACCCTGCTGGCCTACCTCGCCGCCCGGGACCAGGACCTCGTCGCCGCCGAGGACCGCCACGCCAAGGCCGCCGCCACCGCCGCCGCGCACGAGCATGACCACGGCGACGACGGGCACGACCATGCAGCGCACGGGCACGACCACGGAGCGCACGAGCACTGACGAACCCGCGGGCCCGTCTCGGTCGGGGACGGGCCTGCGGCTGTCACGTTGACGAAATCTTCACCTTTCGCGCCTATCCTCAGGGCACCGCGAATCGGGAATCGCCATCCCGAAAGGACGCGGGGCCCCCGCCAGGGCCCTGCGGCCGCAGGAGGGAGAGGCCATGCCCGCGCCAGGCAGCCCCGGACGCTGCCGCGCGGTTGCCCGGGGACGCCGCGCCGTCGCTCAGTAGAGCCCCTGAATCTCCAGCGGCAGGCTGCGCACCTCGCGCTCGTTCAGGATGGTTCGGGGCGGCTCGACGGCATCGGCGGCCCGCAGGCGACCGTAGCGATCCTCGGCGGCCTGCCGGATGTCCTCTTGGTCGAGCAGGATCGTGGGGCGCAGGAAGACGAACAGAGTCCGGTTCGTCGCGTTGTCGCTGCGCGAGCGGAAGAGGCGGCCCACCAGCGGCACGTCGCCCAGGCCCGGCACCTTCTGGTTCTGCGACACCTGATCGTCGGTGATGAGGCCGCCCAGCACCACCGTGCCCCGATTGTCGGCCAGCACCGTGGTGTTGATCACCCGCCGATTGGTGACGAGGTCGGCCGCCCCCTCGACGTTGGCGTTCACGAGGCTCGACACCTCCTGCTCGATCTCGAGCTGGACCACGCCCCCGGCGGTGATCCGGGGCACCACGTTCATGGTGATGCCCACGTCGCGCCGCTCGATGGTGGTGAAGGGCGTCGCGGTGTTGCCGTCGGTGGCGAAGCTTCCCGTCCGGAAGGGCACGTTCTGCCCCACGACGATGGTCGCGGGCTCGTTGTCGAGCGTGGTCACGGACGGTGTGGACAGGAGCCGCGCCTGACTCGACTGCGCCAGCGCCTGGACGAGGACGCCGAAGTCGTTGCCCGAGGCCGTCACCGTGAGCCCGGTCGACAGCGCGGCCGTATTGGGCGCCCCGATGGCCGTCAGCACGCTCCGGAGCGACACGCCCCCGTTGCTGAACGAGGTGGCCGCGATGCCGCCGGGGGGTGCCGCGTCGCCGAAGCCGAGCTGCACGCCCAGCCGCTCGGCCACGTCGCCCGACACCTCCACGATGGCGGCCTCGATCATCACCTGCGGCCGGCGCACGTCGAGGGCGCCCACGAGGCGGCCCACCTCCTGCACCTGGGCCGCGGTGCCGCGCACGATGACCGAGTTGGTCTCGATCGAGGCCTGCACGGTCACCGCCGAGGGGCTGGGCGCGCGGCCCAGCGGGACGAAGCGGCCCCCTGCGACCTGCTCGACCTCCGGCGCGGCGGGGTCGGCCTCGGGGTCGTCCGCCGGCGGCTCGGTCGCGGCTAGGGCGGCCTCGGGCGTCAGCGCTCCGCCCAGGCCGGCCAGGGCCGAGCCGGTGATGTCCGTCCCCTCGCCCAACGTGCCGCGGATGATCTCGGCCACCACGGCGGCGTCGCCGTACTGGAGGCGGAACACGGTGGTGGTGACGGCCTCCTGCGGCGGCCGCAGCGGCGGCACGTCCATGGACCGCGCCAACTCGCGGATCTCGTCGATCTCCTCCTGCGTCCCGCGCACGAGGAGGAGGTTCGAGGACGGATCGACCGACAGCCGCGCGCTGGTGCCCGCCGGGCCCAGCACGCCCACGATGGCGTTGCCCACGGTCGCCGCGTCGGCGTTGGCGAAGCGGATCACCTGGGCCTCGGCCTCGGTCTCCACGTCGAAGGCGCGGGCGATCTCCAGGATGCGCTCCACGTTGGCGCGGGTGTCGGTGAGGAGGATGGCGTTCGGGTCCACCAGCGCCTCGATGTAGCCCGACTCGGCCACCAGCGGGCGCAGCACCCGCACCGCCTCGGCCGAGGGCAGGCGCGACAGGCGCAGCATCTCGGTCACGACGTCTTGGGGGCCCGCCGCGCCCGCGGGGTCCGCCCCGCCGATGGTGCGGGCCTCGGCCTCGGGGACGACCTGCCAGACGGTGCCCGACTCCACGGCCACGAACCCGCGCGAGCGCAGGATCGACTGGAACAGCGCCCAGACCCCCTCCTGGTCGAGCCGCTCCGAGGAGACCACGGTGACCTCGCCGGACACCTCCGGATCGAGGACCAGGGTGCGGCCGGTGATCTCGGACACCTGCGAGGCCAGAACCGCGAGATCGGCCTCGCGCAGGTTGATGACGAAGGTCTCGGGCTCCTGCGCCGGGGAACGGGACGGGTCGAGGGCCAGCAGAAGGCCCGCCGCCAGAAGGACGCGCAGGCGGCTCATCGCGACGGAACCGGCATCGTCAGGGCGATGGTCGCGCGTCGCGCCCCGCTCCGGGTCGGGACCGTCACCGTCTCAACTAGCCGCCGAACGCGTTCCACCTCGTCCACCACCCGCCCGTTCGCACCCCTCACGACCCGGCCGCCCCGCACCCCGGCCCCGGGGGCTGTCGTGTCCTTCATTGATCCTATACCCATCCCCGCCCGGGTTCAGCCCGATTGCGGCCGGTTCCTCCGGCGGCGGCGCCTTGATGCCTTCCCGCCACAGGTCGCACGCGCGGGCCGATGCGCCCCGGCCCGGGCGGCCGCGATCCCCGGAGCATCTCGACTCCGGTGGGGCCGGGTCACTAGACTCAAGGCCGGCGATGCGGGCCTGGGGACGATCCGCGCGCTGCGGCACGAACGGGGGGGAACGGATGACGGAGCGATCGCGGCGGCACGGCGCGGCGGCCCTGGGCGGATCGGCAGCGGCGTCGCGACGCCGCGTGCTCCGGGGGCTGGCCGCGGCCTCGGTCCTGCCCTGGGTCGCGGCCTGCGGGCGCGGGGGCGAGCCCGACCTGCCGCCGCCGGGGACGGTCGGCAAGGCGGCGCTGCTCGCACCGCTCTCCGGTCCCTCGGCCGCCCTGGGCCAGGTCATGCGCGAAGCCGCGAGTCTGGGTGGCAACCCGGTCGGCCCCATGGCCGAGGTCGAGGTGCTGGACGCCGGAACCACCGACGAGAGCGCCGTCGCCGCCGCCCGGACGGCCCTGGCCAACGGGGCGAGGATGCTGATCGGACCGCTCTTCTCGGGCCAGTCGCGCGCCGTAGCCGCTGCCGTGGGGCGCGACGTGCCGGTGGTCTCGCTGTCGAACGACAGCGCCATCGCCGGAGGCAACCTGTTCGTGTTCGGGCTCGCGCCGGTCCAGTCGGCCCAGGCCGTCCTGGGCTTCGCCGCGGCCCGTGGCCTGCGCCGCGTCGCCGTGGTCGTGCCGCCCGGCGAGTTCGGGGCCCGCTCGGCCGCGGCGGCGCAGGCGGTCGCACCCAGCCTCGGCCTGGCCTTGGCGACGCCGGTCGTGACCGATAGCGCGGGCGGCCTCGTCGAGGCCGTCACGGCCGCCTCGGGCGGCGCGCGACCGGACGCGGTCTACCTGCCGGTCGTGGGCAGAGCCTTCGCCGGGCAGGCCGAGGCGCTGGCGGGGACGGGCGCGCAGCTCCTGGGGTCGGACCAGTGGTCGGCCATCGAGCCCTACCGCATCCCCGCGCTCCGGGGCGCGTGGTTCGCCGCGCCCGACCCGATCCGCTTCGAGGCCTTCGCCCTCGCGCTCGAGGAGCGCGTCGCCACCGAGGCTGGGATCGTGGCCGGCCTCGCCTTCGACGCGGTCGAGATGGCGCGGCTTCTGGGCCGGCTCGGGCAGCAGGACCGCGACGGGCTCCTGCGCGAGGGGGGCTTCGACGGCGTGCTGGGGCCCTACCGCTTCCTGCCCTCTGGCCAGTGCGAGCGGGCGCTCGCCGTGCTGAACGTGGCCGAGGGCGCGACGACCCTGATCGGCAGCCCCGCCGCCTGACGCCTGCCGGATCAACTTCAGGAACGGAAGGGCCGCAGCCGGCGCGGGCCTGTCGCGAGCGAAAGCGCGCGGCGTTCCGATTCGGCCGGATTCGTCCTCCAACCCGCCAAGCTCAGTTCTGAATCGGGCGCCGTCTCGCGCATCATCAAAAAGCCATAATTGTTCAACCGAGACGTGCATTCCTTTCGATCTTACGCTCAGGACTCATAGCCAGAACATGACGGTTGCGGCCAAGGCGATGGCCGAGAGAAAGACCTTGGG
>NZ_VDFV01000153.1 GCF_006152145.1 Rubellimicrobium roseum
CATGGCAAGACGACGCTGACGGCGGCGATCACGCGGTACTATGGCGACTTCAAGGCCTACGACCAGATCGACGCGGCCCCCGAGGAGCGGGCGCGGGGGATCACGATCTCGACGGCGCACGTGGAGTACGAGACGGAGAACCGTCACTACGCGCACGTGGACTGCCCCGGGCACGCCGACTACGTGAAGAACATGATCACCGGCGCCGCGCAGATGGACGGCGGCATTCTGGTGTGCGCGGCCTCGGACGGCCCGATGCCGCAAACGCGCGAGCACATCCTTCTGGCCCGCCAAGTGGGCGTGCCGGCGCTCGTGGTGTACATGAACAAGGTCGACCTTGTGGACGACGAGGAGCTGATCGAGCTCGTGGAGATGGAGCTGCGCGAGCTGCTGTCGTCCTATGAGTTCCCCGGCGACGACATTCCGATCATCAAGGGCTCGGCCCACCAGGCGATGATCGGCGAGTCCAAGGAGATCGGCGAGGACTCGATCCGCGCGCTGATGAAGGCGGTGGACGAGTACATCCCGACGCCGGTGCGCGCCGTGGACCAGCCGTTCCTGATGCCCATCGAGGACGTGTTCTCGATCTCGGGCCGGGGCACGGTGGTGACGGGCCGCGTGGAGCGGGGCGTGATCAACGTGGGCGACGAGGTGGAGATCGTGGGCATCCGCGACACCCGCAAGTCGACCTGCACGGGCGTGGAGATGTTCCGCAAGCTTCTCGACCGCGGCGAGGCGGGCGACAACATCGGCGCGCTGCTGCGCGGCATCAACCGCGACGACGTGGAGCGCGGCCAGGTGCTGTGCAAGCCGAACTCGGTCAAGCCGCACACCAAGTTCGAGGCCGAGGCCTACATCCTGACCAAGGAAGAGGGCGGCCGCCACACGCCGTTCTTCGCCAACTACCGGCCGCAGTTCTACTTCCGGACCACGGACGTCACGGGCACCGTGCAGCTGCCCGAGGGCACCGAGATGGTGATGCCGGGCGACAACCTGAAGTTCAACGTCGAGCTGATCGCCCCCATCGCCATGGAAGACGGCCT
>NZ_VDFV01000154.1 GCF_006152145.1 Rubellimicrobium roseum
GGAAGTTGATGGGCTGCACGTAGATGCCGTGATCGGCCAGCAGCCGGTCCGAGATGATCTTGGTGTGCTTGGGGTCGCCCACGATCAGCGGCACGATGTGGCTGCCGTGGTCGATGATCGGCAGCCCCAGGCCCTTGAGCCGCAGCTTCAGGATCCTGGCCTGCGTCTGGTGCCGGTCGCGCAGCGCCTGGTCGCCCTTCAGGTGCGCCACGGAGGCCGCGGCGCCCGCCGCGATGACGGGGGGCAGCGAGGTCGTGAAGATGAAGCCCGGCGCATAGGAGCGGATGGCGTCGCACATCTTGTCGCTCGCGGCGATGTAGCCGCCCATCACGCCGAAGGCCTTGCCCAGCGTGCCGTTGATGATGTCGATCCGGCCCATGAGCCCCAGCGCCTCGGCCACGCCGCCGCCGCGCGGGCCGTACATGCCCACCGCGTGCACCTCGTCGAGGTAGGTCAGCGCACCGAACTCCTCCGCGAGTTCCACGATCTCGCGGATGGGCCCGAAGTCGCCGTCCATCGAATAGACCGACTCGAAGGCGATCAGCTTGGGCGCGGCCGGGTCGTCGGCCTCCAGGAGCTGGCGCAGGTGCGCCACGTCGTTGTGCCGGAAGATGCGCTTGATCCCGCCCCCGCGCCGGATGCCCTCGATCATGGACGCGTGGTTCAGCTCGTCGGAATAGATGATGAGGCCGGGGAACAGCACCTTCAGCGTCGACAGCGTCGCGTCGTTGGCGATGTAGGCCGAGGTGAACAGCAGCGCCGCCTCCTTGCCGTGCAGGTCCGCGAGCTCCGCCTCCAGCCGCTTGTGGTAGACCGTGGTCCCCGAGATGTTGCGCGTGCCCCCGGACCCCGCGCCCACCGCGTCCAGCGCCTCGTGCATCGCGTTCAGCACCACGGGATGCTGGCCCATGCCCAGGTAGTCGTTGCCGCACCAGACGGTGATCTTCTGCTCGGTGCCGTCGGGCCGGTGCCAGACGGCGTGGGGGAAATGGCCCTTGTCGCGCGCGATGTCGATA
>NZ_VDFV01000155.1 GCF_006152145.1 Rubellimicrobium roseum
GCTTATGTTTGACGTTGAGATCATCACCGATGGCGGCCGTCGCCGTCGTTGGTCGGCGGCCGAGAAGCTGCGGATCGTCGAAGAGACTCTGGACGAGCGAGCCAGCATCTCGGTGGTGGCACGCCGCAATGGCGTGGCCCCGAACCTGCTCTACCGTTGGCGGCGCCTGATGCTGGAGGGAGGGGCTGTCGCCGTGTCCAACGATGACGAGGTCACCAGCAACCGGGCCGTCCGTCACCTCGAGGAGCGCATCCGCGAACTCGAACGCCAGCTCGGCCGCAAGACCCTGGAAGTCGAGATCCTGAAGGAGGCTTTCGACAAGGCACGCCCAAAAAAACCGACGTGGCTCGTGCAGTCGCCTCTCAAGGACGGTGGCCGATGAAGATCGTCGCGGATATCCTTGGGGTCTCGCGCTCCAACCTGCACGACCGCCTGAAGGGGACGACCAAGCCGCATCGGCGCTACCACAAAGCGCAAGACGCGGCGCTGCTGCCGCGCATCACTGCCCTCGTCACCGCACGGCCGACCTACGGCTACCGGCGCATCACGGCCGTCCTGAACCGACAGCTCCGGTCCGGGGGCCTGGCCCCAGTGAACCACAAGAGGGTCTACCGCATCATGCAGGCGCACAGCCTCCTCTTGGCCCGCCACTACACCGAGCGGCCGGACCTGGCGCACGACGGCAAGGTCATCGTCATGCGCTCGAACCTCCGGTGGTGCAGCGATGGCTTCGAGTTCACCTGCTGGAACGGTGAGGTCGTCCGAGGCGCCTTCATCATCGATGCCCACGACCGGGAGGTGATCGCCTGGTGCGCCGTGGCGAACGCCGGCGTCAGCGGCTCCGATGTCCGCGACATGATGCTGGAGGCGGTCGAGAAGCGGTTCAGGGCCCACCAGGCGCCCCATCCCGTGGAGATGCTCAGTGACAACGGCTCGTGCTACACCGCCAAAGACACGCGCATCTTCGCCCGCCAGCTCGGCCTCAAGCCCTGCTTCACACCGG
>NZ_VDFV01000016.1 GCF_006152145.1 Rubellimicrobium roseum
GGCTGAGCCCCCACCCATGACCCGCGGGGCATACATCTCAGCCACCGGCCACGCACTCCTGCTGAGCTGGCTCCTGATGGGGTGGGGACTCGACAGCGAGCCGCTGCCCTTCGAGGTCACCCCCGTGCGGGCGGTGTCCGGTGAGGACTACGCGGCCCTGGTGGCGCGGACCTCGCCCCAGGCCGCGACGGAGCCACCCCCGGCGCCCGAGCCGCCGGCCGAGGCCGCCCCTGCGGTGCCCGAGGTCCGTCCCGCGCCGCGTCCGCCGGAGCCAGAGCCGGAGCCCGAACCAGCCCCGGCGCCGCCCGCACCCGAGCCCCCGTTGCCAGAGCCCGAACCCGAACCCGAGCCGGCACCGCCGCCTCCGCCGGAGCCGCCCGCGCCACCGCCGTCGAGCGCGGTTCAGGCTGCTTCGCGCCCCGTGCCGCGGCCTGCGCCGCGCGTGGCGCCCGAAGCCGCGCCGCCCCCGCCGCCCGAGGCCGAGGTCGCGCCCGAGCCGCAGGACGCCGCCCAGGCCGAGCCCGCCCCGGAGGCGGAGCCCGTCGAGGAGCCTCAAGACGCCGCCGCCCCCGAGGAGGCCGCGCCCGAGATCGTCACCGAGGCCGAGGAGCCTTCGGGCGCCGTCGAGGTCGCGTCGCGCCCCCGCACCCGCCCGAGCCGGGCCGAGCCGGAGCCGGAACCCGAGGAGACCGAGGTCGCCGAAGCCGAGCCGGCCGAGGAGCCCGCACCGGAGGAGCCGAGCGAGGCCGCCGAAGAGGAGGCGACCGAATCGGAGCCGGAGGACGAGCCGTCCGAGGACACATCGGAGGAGCCGGCCGAGGAGGAGCCCGCCGCCGAGGAAGTAGCCGCCGTCGAGGAACCGGTCGAGGAGCCTGCCGAAGAGGCGGCCGATACGGCGTCGGTCGATGACGCTCTGGCCGCCGCGCTGGCGGAGTCGGCGAGCGCCGGCGAGGAGGCGGCCGATCCCGGCCCGCCCATGACCGGCGCCGAGCGCGACGCCTTCCGCGTGGCCGTCCAGTCCTGCTGGGTCGTGGACCCCGGCAGCCAGGCCGGCCGCGTCTCGGTGACCGTGGCGTTCCAGCTGGGCCGCGACGGCCGGGTGGCCGGGAACATCGACCTCCTGACCCACACAGCCGAAAGCGCCGAGGCCGCCAACAGCGCTTACGAGTCGGCCCGTCGCGCCATTCTGCGCTGCCAGAACGACGGCTTCCCGCTGCCGTCCGAGAAGTACGAGCAATGGAAGATGGTCGAGATGACCTTCGACCCCACGCAGATGGTGATCCGCTGATGCGCCATCCGCTGTCCCTAGGTTCGCGCCCCGCCCGCACGGGCCCGCGCCGCCCCGCCCCCGAGACGAGGACCCCGTCATGAACCGCATCATCCTGGCCCTCTGGGCGGCGCTCGCCGCCGGCCTGGCGCTGGCCCATCCGGTCCACGCCCAGCAGGGACCGCTCTCCATCACCATCACCGAAGGGGTGATCGAGCCCATTCCCTTCGCCATCCCCGCCTTCACAGTGGAGACACCCGGGGCCGAGGGGCTGGCGCGCGACATCGCCGGCGTGATCTCGGCGGATCTCGTGGGGACGGGGCTTTTCCGCGAGATCCCGCCCGCGGCCTTCATCAACCCGAGCCTGCCCTTCAACAGCGCGCCCACCTACACCGACTGGACGGCGATCAACGCCCAGGCGCTGGTCACCGGAGCGGTGGCGGTGCAGGGCGACCAGCTCGTGGTGAAGTTCCGCCTGTACGACATCTTCTCGGGTGCCGAGCTGGGCGAGGGGCTCCAGTTCGCGGGCACCGTCGCCGGGTGGCGGCGGATGGGGCACAAGGTGGCCGACGCCGTCTATTCCCGCATCACCGGCGAGGGCGGCTACTTCGACAGCCGCGTAGTCTTCGTTTCCGAATCGGGGCCCAAGGGCGCGCGCGCCAAGCGGCTTGGCATCATGGACTACGACGGCGCGGGCGTGCAGTACCTGACGCAGTCGGGGCTTCTGTTCGCGCCGCGCTTCTCGCCCGACGGCAGCCGGGTGCTCTACACCTCCTACGAATCGGGCGTGCCGGCGATCTACCTCCTCGACGTGGCCTCCGTCGCTCAGCAGCGCATCCCGACCGAGGCCGGGGAGATGACCTTCTCGCCCCGCTTCTCGCCGGACGGGCGGCAGGTGATCTATTCGCTCACCAATGGCGGCAACACCGACATCTACCTGACGGGTCTGGGCGGCGGCTCGACGCGGCTGACCTCGGCGCCTTCCATCGAGACGGCGCCTTCGTTCAGCCCGGACGGCAGTCAGATCGTCTTCGAATCGGACCGCTCGGGCACCCAGCAGCTTTATGTGATGAGCGCGGGCGGCGGCGAGCCCACGCGCATCTCCTTCGGCGAGGGGCGCTACTCGACCCCCGTTTGGAGCCCGCGCGGCGACCTGATCGCCTTCACCAAGCAGAACGCCGGGCGCTTCCACATCGGGGTCATGCGCACCGACGGCTCGGAGGAGCGGCTGCTGACCGCGAGCTTCCTCGACGAGGGCCCGACCTGGGCCCCGAACGGCCGCGTGCTGATGTTCACCCGCGAGACGCAGGGCGCCGAGGGCGCGCCGTCGGTCTGGTCCGTGGACGTGTCGGGGCGCAACCTGCGGCAGGTGCCCACGGGCGGCATGGCCTCGGACCCGAGCTGGGGGCCGCTCCAGCCCTGAGGCAACGGTGGCGTGAACGACCGGCCCGCGCGCTTTCCAAGGCGCGCGGCATGTGATGAGATGAAGGGAAAGGGGGACAGTCCCATGACGAGATGGATGGTGGCGGCGCTGCTTGTGGCCTCGGTGGGGCTGAGCGCCTGCACGCGGCCGGACCGCTTCGGAGGCGGCGCGGGCGGGCCCGGGGGCGCGGGCGGCTTCGGCGGCGCGGGCGGGGCGGCGGGGCTTCCCGGCGCGGGCCTGCCGGGCGTGGGCACCGGCGGCCTGGGTGGCGCGGGCGGCGCGGGCGATCCGGCCTCGCCCCAGTACTTCAGCCAGGCGATCGGGGACCGGGTCTTCTTCCAGGTGGACCAGTCGACGCTGACGCCCCAGGCAATCCAGACGCTGGACGGACAGGCCCAGTGGCTGCTCTCCAACGCCTCCTACCTCGCCGTGATCGAAGGCCACGCGGACGAGCAGGGGACGCGCGAGTACAACGTGGCGCTGGGCGCGCGGCGCGCCAACGCGGTGCGGGAATACCTGGTTTCGCGCGGGGTGCCGGGCGAGCGGCTGCGGACTATCTCCTACGGCAAGGAACGGCCCGTGGCGGTCTGCTCGGAGGAGAGCTGCTACACGCAGAACCGCCGGGCGGTGACGGTCATCTCCATCGGTAGCCTGAGCTGATGCGGCGCGCGGCCTTTCTCCTGGTGGCGCTCTGGCCGGGCCTCGCCTGGGGGCAGGCCGACCCGCAGACGCTCGCCGACATCCGGGCGCAGATCGCCGCCCTGTCCGGCGAGATCGAGGGGTTGCGCGGGGAGCTGACCGCTTCCGGGCAGCTCACGACCGGCGTGGCGGGGAACACCCCGCTCGAACGGCTCAACGCCATCGAGTCGGAGCTCCAGCGGCTGACCTCCAAGACCGAGGAGCTGGAGTTCCGCATCAACCGCATCACCACGGACGGCACCAACCGACTGGGTGATCTCGAATTCCGGGTCTGCGAGATCGAGGAAGGCTGCGACCTGGGCGCGCTCGGCGACACGCCGTCGCTCGGGGGGGTGGACAACGCCACCGTGGTGCCTGCCCCGGCGCCCTCCGCCCCTGCGGCGCCCTCCACCGGCCCGGACCTGGCCGTCAACGAACAGGCCGATGTCGAGCGGGCGGAGGGGGCGCTCGCCGGAGGTGACTTTCGCGGCGCCGCCGACCAGTTTGCGGCCTTTGTCGCGGCCTACCCGGGCAGTCCCCTCACCGCCCGCGCGCAACTAGGGCGGGGCCGCGCTCTCGATGGCCTGGGCGAGGTGTCAAACGCGGCGCGGGCCTATCTCGACAGCTTCTCGGCCGACCCGGACGGCGAGGTGGCGGCGGACGCTCTGCTGGGGCTCGGGCGCAACCTCGGGAAGCTGGGGCAGGGGCCCGACGCCTGCGTGACCCTGGGCGAGATCGGGACGCGCTTCCCGTCTTCGCCGCTCGTGCTCGAGGCGCAGGCGGAGATGCGGGCGCTCGGCTGCGAGTGAACGCCGCATGATGCCGGAGGCTGCGGTCAGCCGCGTCCTGGCCGCGCTCGGTCCGGATAGGCCCGTCGTCGTGGCGGTGTCGGGCGGCGGCGACAGCATGGCGCTGCTGCACCTCGTGGCGGAACAGGCCGTCGGACGGGTCCGGGCCGTCACCGTGGACCATGGCCTGCGGCCCGAGGCGGCGGCCGAGGCCGAGGCCGTGGCGCTGGCTTGCGCCGCCTTGGACGTGCCCCATGCGGTGCTGCGCTGGGACGGCGCGGGACGGGGCAATCTTCAGGAGCGCGCGCGCGAGGCGCGGCGGCGGCTGATCGGCGCCTGGGCCTGCCGGCAGGGTGCAAGCGCGGTGCTTCTGGGCCATACGGCAGATGACCAGGCCGAGACGGTGCTCTTGCGGCTGGCGCGCGGGTCGGGGGTGGACGGGCTCGCGGGGATGCCCGAGGCCTTTGACGCGGAAGGCGCCGCCTGGCGGCGGCCGCTCCTGGGCATCACGCGCGGGGCTTTGCGGGACTGGCTGCGCGCGCGCGGCATCGGCTGGGCCGAGGACCCGTCGAACGCCGACCCGCGCTTTGACCGGGCGCGGGCGCGGGCGATGATGGAGGCGCTGGAAGGGCTCGGGCTCACGCGCGAGCGGCTCCTGCGGACGGCGGGGCACATGGGCCGCGCGCGCGCAACGCTGGCCGCGCAGGCCCGAACCCTTGCCGCGGAGCGGGTGCGGGAGGAGGGGCGGGACCTGCTGGTGCCGCTCGATCTCCTGGCCCGCATCGATGCCGACGAGACCGCGGGGCGGCTGTTGGCGGCGGCGCTGATGTGGGTGGGCGGAAGTCCCCTTCGCCCGCGCTGGGAGGCGCTGCGGCGGCTGGCGGCCGTCGTGGCGGCCGGGCGCGGGGCGACCCTGGCGGGCTGCCGGGTGCGGCGCGAAAGTGGCTGGGCGCGAGTCTCGCCCGAGGCACGCAACGCCGCAGCGCCCGTGCGCGGACCGGGCGAGAGTTTCGCCGAAGGCGGTGCCCTGGGCTGACGGCGTGGCCCCGCGACATTCCGCCCGCGCGAATCCGCTCGCGCCGGCGTGTCTGCCGGGGCTTTCGCATTGAACCCGCCCCCGCAGCCCTTATCTTTGGGAACAAGCAGCGCGGGTGCATCTTGGCCCGTGCAGAGAGGAGTCCGCACGTGGGCAACGCGCGCAACATCGCCTTCTGGGTCGTCCTGTTCCTTCTGGTTCTGGCGCTCTTCAATCTTTTCAGCGGCGGCCAGACCACCATGGCCTCGAACGCCCGCTCCTATTCCGACTTCGTGGCGGCCGTGGAGAGCGGCCAAGTGGCTCAGGCCACCATCGACGGGGAAGAGGTGCGCTACCGTGGCGCCGACGGGCGGGACTACACCACCGTCCTGCCGCCCGACGCGGAGGTGACGAACCTTCTGCTGAACTCGGGCGTGCCGGTGTCGGCGCGGTCGCAGCAGCAGTCGGGCTTCACCGCCTTCATCCTGTCGCTGCTGCCGTTCCTCCTCCTGATCGGTGTCTGGATCTACTTCATGAACCGGATGCAGGGCGGCGGACGTGGCGGTGCCATGGGCTTTGGCAAGTCGCGCGCCAAGCTCCTCACCGAGAAGCACGGGCGGGTGACCTTCGACGACGTGGCCGGCATTGACGAGGCCAAGGAGGAGCTCGAGGAGATCGTCGAGTTCCTGCGCAACCCGCAGAAGTTCTCGCGCCTGGGCGGCAAGATCCCCAAGGGGGCGCTGCTCGTCGGTCCCCCGGGTACCGGTAAGACGCTGCTTGCGCGCGCCATCGCGGGCGAGGCGGGCGTGCCGTTCTTCACCATCTCGGGCTCGGACTTCGTGGAGATGTTCGTGGGCGTCGGCGCCAGCCGCGTGCGCGACATGTTCGAGCAGGCCAAGAAGAACGCCCCCTGCATCGTGTTCATCGACGAGATCGACGCCGTGGGCCGGTCGCGTGGCGTGGGCTACGGCGGCGGCAACGACGAGCGCGAGCAGACGCTGAACCAGCTTCTGGTCGAGATGGACGGCTTTGAGGCCAACGAAGGGATCATCATCGTCGCGGCGACCAACCGCCCCGACGTGCTCGACCCCGCGTTGCTGCGCCCCGGCCGCTTCGACCGGCAGGTGCAGGTGCCGAACCCCGACATCAAGGGCCGCGAGAAGATCTTGGGCGTCCATGCCCGCAAGGTGCCGCTGGGGCCGGACGTGGACCTGCGCATCATCGCGCGCGGCACGCCGGGCTTCTCGGGCGCGGACCTCGCCAACCTCGTGAACGAGGCGGCGCTGATGGCCGCGCGCGTGGGGCGGCGGTTCGTCACGATGATCGACTTCGAATCGGCCAAGGACAAGGTGATGATGGGCGCCGAGCGCCGCTCCATGGTCATGTCCGAGGACGAGAAGAAGCTCACCGCCTATCACGAGGCCGGTCACGCCATCGTTGGCCTGAACGTCCCGCAGCACGACCCGATCCACAAGGCCACCATCATCCCGCGCGGCCGGGCGCTGGGCCTCGTGCTGTCGCTGCCCGAGCGCGACCAGCTTTCGGTCAGCTACACGAAGTACCGCTCCAAGATCGCCATGGCGATGGGTGGGCGCGTGGCCGAGGAACTGGTCTTCGGGCCGGAGCAGGTGACCTCGGGCGCGACCTCGGACATCCAGCAGGTGTCCAAGATCGCCCGCGCGATGGTGACCCAGTTCGGCATGTCGGACCGCATCGGCTACATCGACTACGCCAACGAGCAGCAGAGCTATCTCGGGTCCTACGGCGGCGGCACGAATCACTCGGCCGAGACGCAGAAGGCCATCGACGAGGAGGTCCGCCGTCTGATCGACGAGGGCTACAACGAGGCCAAGCGCATCCTGACCGAGAAGCGCGACGATCTGGAGCGGCTGGCGCAGGGCCTGCTGGAATACGAGACGCTGACCGGGTCCGAGATCACCCGCGTCATTGGTGGCGAGCCGCTGAACCGCGGTGAGGACGCCTCGCCGCCGCCGTCCTCGGGCGGGGCTTCGGTCACGGCGATCCCCAAGACGCCGCGCCCGCGTCCGCCGCGCGCGGAACCCGAGCCCGAGCCGACGGCCTGAGCGCGTGACGGAACGGCATACCGACTGGGACCCCGGGACCTATCGACGGTTCCGGGGTCTTCGTTTGCGGCCCGCGCTGGACCTTCTCCTGCAGATCGGGGACCCGCCCGAGGGGACGGTCGTGGACCTGGGCTGCGGGGAGGGCGCGGTGGCGGGTCCCCTGCGCGCGCGCTTCCCCGGTCGCAACATCCTGGGCGTCGACTCCTCGCCCGCGATGCTGGCCCATGCGCATGGCTATGACGCGACGCGGCTGTGCGACATCGCCCACTGGCAGCCCGATGCGGCGCCGGCCGTCATCTTCTCCAACGCCGCGCTGCACTGGCTGCCGCATCACGAGGCGCTGTTCCCGCGGCTCGTGGCCGACCTGACCGACGGCGGGGTGCTGGCCGTGCAGATGCCGCGCCAGTTCCATGCGCCGTCGCATCGGTTGCTGCGCGACCTGGCACAGGAGATGTTCCCCGACCGGTTCTTGTTCGACGACTGGATCGCCCCCGTCGCGCCGCCGGGCGCCTATGGGCGGCTGCTCGCGCCGTTGGGCGAGGTCGACCTGTGGGAGACGGAGTATCTCCAGACCCTGGCCCCCGTGGCCGAGGGGCATCCCGTGCGGGCCTTCACGCAATCAACCGCGCTCCGGCCCTTCGCCGCGCGAATGGGGGACGGGGAGTTGCACGAGTTTCTGGAGGCCTATGACGAGGCGCTGACGATCGCCTATCCGGCCGAGGCCGATGGGACGGTGCTGTTCCCGTTCCGCCGCCTGTTCCTGGTGCTGACGAAGGAGGGCCCAGCTTAGAGGAGCACGTCGCCCCGGTCGAGCTGGTCGATGCCGAGCACCCGGAGGGCGAAGTCGACCGCCCGGTCGCCGTCGAAATCGATCAGGACGAGGACGCCGCTGGTCAGGTCGAAGACCCGGGCCTCGTCCCCCGCGCCGGTGAAGGACCGGCTGCCCCGCCAGGACAGATGGAGGGCCGACAGGTCCACGTGATCGCCGTCCGCGAAGTCGCGGATGACGTCCCTCTGATCCGCCACGCCCGAATCCGACCGTCGCGTGAAGACGAACCGGTCCTGCCCTCGGCCGCCCCAAAGGTCGTCCCGGCCGCCGCCGCCGGCCAGCACGTCGTTGCCTGCGCCACCCCTCAGGTCGTTGGAGCGGCCGTTCCCGGCAAGACGGTCGGCGAAGCGGCTGCCCAGCGCGTCCTCGATGATCGTGAAGTCGCCGAGCCAGACCTGCCCCTGCGCCAGGAACGAGGCCGCCTTGGCGCCCATGTGGTTCCAGCGGCCGTCGTCCAGCGACAGGGTGACCGCGGCCGTGGCGCCGCGCGCGTCGATCCGGTCATGTCCTCCGCCGTCCCAGATCACCTTGTCCTGCCCGAAGACGTAGGTGTCGTCGCCGCGACGGAGCCGGGCAGGGCCGTAGATGCTTTGGAGCGCGATCACGTCGTAGACCATCAGGTTCTGCGGGTCGGTGCTCCAGTCATAGGACATGATGGTGTTGGCATGGCGGTCCTCGCTGTCGGGCAGGAGATGGTCGCCCTCGAACGGATGCTTGAGGCCCAGCGTGTGGCACAGTTCGTGCAGGATGACCGACAGGCTGCCCACGCCGGTGTGGATGTCGAGCCAAAGGTCGCCAATGCCGAGGCTGTCCGGGTCGCCCCGGAACGTGAACGGACAGTTGGCGAATCCGGCCGTGTTGCCGGTCATGTCGAAGGAGCCGACGAGGAGATGGGGGGCGGACGTCTCGGACAGTTCCACGTAGCGGACGTTCGCGACCGAGGCGATCAGGTCCATGGCCCGTTCGACATGGCCGCGCTGGTTATCGGTCAGGATTCGGAAGCTGTGATGAGGGTCGCCGTGGCCCGTCCAGGCCGAATCAGGCACCCGATTCATAAAGCATAGGTGATCGTGGCCGGCTCGCCGTCCCGGGAGTTGGCGAAGGGGCGCCAGTCGCCGAGGGAGTTCTCGGAGCGGAGGGCCTCGACGAAGTAGGCGGCCATCGCGATCTCCTGTTGCCGGCTGTCGTCGCGGTTGTGACAGCGGACCGCGCCGCCCGCAACGGGCGCAACCGCTGACGGATGGGTTGAGCACGGCGATGGCGCCTGCCATCACGGCCCCGAAGGAGATCTGCCATGCCCGCCCTTGTTCCCACCGATCACATCGGCACCATCGTCTGGCTCGGCCGCGTCGCGCGCCCGGTGGGGCCCGACCTGCTGATCCATGGCGAGGCCCTGGCCGAGATGCCGCTGACCTTTGCAGGCTTCGCGGGCGAGGTGCACGCCGGGCTCACGCGGCCCTCCTGCTCGCGCGTGACGGCGCAGCATCCCCGGGGGACCGAGATCCGCAACACGCGGCAGGTCAGCCTCGTGAGCGCGGAGGAACTGACGGCCATCGCGGCCGAGCTGGGCCTGGAGGTGGTCGATCCAGCCTGGCTGGGGGCGTCGGTGGTGGTCGAGGGGCTTTCGGACTTCACCCATCTGCCGCCGTCGAGCCGCCTGCAGGCGGAGAGCGGGGCCACGCTGGTCGTGGATATGGAGAACCTGCCCTGCATCGAGCCGGCCAAGACCATCGAGACGGCGCGGCCCGGGCATGGCAAGGCCTTCAAGGCGGCGGCCCGCGGACGTCGCGGGATCACCGCCTGGGTCGAGCGCGAGGGCGTCCTGCGCCTGGGCGAGCGGATGCGGCTGCATGTGCCGGCGCAGCGGCCCTGGGCGCCAAACGGTGCCGTTCGGGAAACCCGATGACGGGAGTTTCCGATGCGAAACCCCTTTTCCTGCGCCCCGACGATTTGACGGGATAACCTGTCGCAATCGCGATTCTGAGAGCATCATTGACGGGCTACGACTGCCTCCGACAGCCAGGGGAACTGCCGTGAGCCACAAGACCGACATCGAGATCGCCCGCGAGGCCAAGAAACGCCCGATCCTGGAGATCGGGGCCAAGCTGGGCATCCCGTCCGAAAGCCTGCTGCCCTATGGGCACGACAAGGCCAAGATCAGCCAGGATTTCATCAACTCCGTGCAGGACCGCCCGGATGGCAAGCTGATCCTGGTGACCGCCATCAACCCGACGCCCGCCGGCGAAGGCAAGACGACGACCACCGTGGGCCTGGGCGACGGGCTCAACCGCATCGGCAAGAAGGCGGTGGTCTGCATCCGCGAGGCGTCTCTTGGCCCGAACTTCGGGATGAAGGGCGGCGCAGCGGGCGGCGGCTACGCCCAGGTCGTGCCGATGGAGGAGATGAATCTCCACTTCACCGGCGACTTCCACGCGATCACCAGCGCCCACAACCTGCTGTCGGCGATGATCGACAACCACATCTACTGGGGCAACAGCCTCGACATCGACCAGCGCCGGATCGTCTGGCGCCGCGTCATGGACATGAACGACCGCGCGCTGCGCGACATGGTGGTGAGCCTTGGCGGGGTGGCTAACGGCTTCCCGCGCCAGACCGGCTTTGACATCACCGTGGCCTCGGAGGTCATGGCCATCCTCTGCCTCGCGAAGGACCTGAAGGACCTTGAAAAGCGCCTGGGCGACATCGTCGTGGCCTACCGCCGCGACAAGACTCCCGTGTACTGCCGCGACCTCAAGGCCGACGGCGCGATGGCCGTGCTGCTCAAGGACGCGATCCAGCCCAACCTCGTGCAGACGCTGGAGAACAACCCGGCCTTCGTGCATGGCGGGCCCTTCGCCAACATCGCCCATGGCTGCAACTCGGTCATCGCGACGACGACCGCGCTGAAGCTGGGCGAGTACGTGGTGACGGAAGCCGGCTTCGGCGCGGACCTGGGCGCCGAAAAGTTCTTCGACATCAAGTGCCGCAAGGCGGGGCTCAAGCCCTCGGCGGCGGTGATCGTGGCGACCGTGCGCGCCATGAAGATGAACGGCGGCGTGGCCAAGGCCGACCTGGGCTCCGAGAACGTGGAGGCGGTGCGCAAGGGCTGCCCGAACCTCGGCCGTCACATCGCCAACGTGAAGGGCTTTGGCGTGCCGGTGGTGGTGGCGATCAACCACTTCTACTCGGACACCGACGCCGAGATCGAGGCGGTGAAGGCCTATGTGGCCGAGCAGGGCGCCGAGGCGATCCTGTGCAAGCACTGGGCGCAGGGCTCGGCCGGGATCGAGGATCTTGCCCGCAAGGTCGTGCAACTGGCCGAGGGCGGCTCCGCGAACTTCGCGCCGCTCTATGCCGACGAGATGCCGCTCTTCCAGAAGGTCGAGACCATCGCCAAGCGCATCTACCACGCCGACGAGGTGATCGCGGACAAGTCGATCCGTGACCAGCTCAAGGCTTGGGAGGCTGCGGGCTACGGGCACCTGCCGATCTGCATGGCCAAGACGCAGTACTCGTTCACGACCGATCCGAACGTCCGCGGCGCACCCACCGGTCACACGGTGCCGGTGCGCGAGGTGCGGCTCTCGGCCGGCGCGGGCTTCATCGTCGTCATCTGCGGGGAGATCATGACCATGCCGGGCCTGCCCAAGGTCCCCTCGGCCGAGGTCATCCGCCTCAACGAGGCCGGGCAGATCGAAGGCCTGTTCTGATTGACCTTTCGGGTCCGGCCCCCGATGTGGTGGGCCGGAACCGGAGGACCCGAGCATGAAGCGACCCCAGGACTGCGAGACGATGGCCGACATCCGGGCCGAGATCGACCGGGTGGACAGGCTGCTCGTGGCGCTCTTCGCCGAGCGGACGGCCTACATCGACCGAGCCGCGGAGATCAAGGGACCGCTCAAGCTGCCCGCGCGGATCACGCCGCGCGTGGAGGAGGTGGTGGCCAACGTGCGGCGCGAAGCGGCCGTCCATGGGCTGCCGCCCGACCTGATCGAGAAGCTCTGGCGGCGCCTGATCGACTGGTCGATCGCCCGGGAGGAAGGGGTTCTGGGCCCCGAATGGGGGCAGGAGGAAGCGAGATGACGACGCAAGCGATGCCGGCGGAGACGACGGCCCGGGTGATCGACGGCAAGGCCTTCGCGGCCAAGATCCGAGGCCGCGTGGCCGAGCACGTGGCGCGACTCAAGGCCGAGCACGGGATCACGCCGGGCCTCGCGGTGGTGCTGGTGGGCGAGGACCCGGCGTCCTCGGTCTATGTCCGCTCCAAGGGCAAGCAGACCCTGGAGGCCGGCATGAACAGCTTCGAGCACAAGCTGCCGCCCGAAACCTCGGAGGAGGAGCTGCTGGCGCTGGTCGCGCGGCTCAACGCCGATCCGGCGGTGCACGGCATCCTCGTGCAGCTTCCGCTGCCCAAGCACCTGAATTCGGACCTCGTCATCAATTCCATCGACCCCGCCAAAGACGTGGACGGGTTCCACATCTCGAACGTGGGGCTGCTGGGGACCGGGCAGAAGGCGATGGTGCCCTGCACGCCGCTGGGATGCCTGCTGCTGCTGCGCGACCTGCACGGGTCGCTGTCGGGGATGAACGCGGTGGTGATCGGGCGGTCGAACATCGTGGGCAAGCCGATGGCGCAGCTTCTGCTCGGCGACAGCGCGACGGTGACCATCGCGCACAGCCGGACGAAGGATCTGCCGGAGGTCGTGCGGCGCGCGGACATCGTTGTGGCGGCCGTGGGCCGGCCCGAGATGATTCAGGGCGACTGGATCAGGCCTGGCGCCACCGTGATCGACGTGGGCATCAACCGGACGGCCGGACCGAATGGCAAGGACGTGCTGGTGGGCGATGTGGATTACGCCAGCGCCGCCCAGGTGGCGGGCGCGATCACGCCGGTGCCGGGCGGGGTGGGGCCCATGACCATCGCCTGCCTCTTGGCCAACACCGTCACGGCCTGTTGCCGGGCCAATGGATTGCCGGAGCCCGAGGGGCTGGCGGCCTGATCCCGATCGGCAGGGACGGCGGTCGGGCGGGGGCAAGCTCCGCCCGTCGGTGTTCGCGGGCTCAGGCTGTCGCGGGCTCCAGCGTGTCGATGCGGGCGTAGGTCGTCTCCATGCCGTCGGTCATGCCGGTGGCGATCATCGCCTCCATGGCCTCGGGCGTGTCCGCCCGCATGACCACCGTGAGGAGCGTGCCATCCCCGTCCGGGGCGAAGGTCGTCTCGATGTGGTTGTCGGGCGTGGGGTCGGGAAGGTGCATCCGCTCCACGTGGACGATGCGGCCGGGGCGGCTGCCCTGCGGGGGCTCCACCACCTCGTAGGTGCCGGTGACGTGGAAGCCCGCACCTTCGTCGTTGGCCCATTCCCAACGCAGCTCCCCGCCGGGCCGGGCGTCGTTGATGCAGACGGGCATCCGCCATCCGTCGAACCCGTAGCACCAGCGCTGGATGAGCGCGGGCTCGACATGCGCCGCGAAGACCCGCTCGGGTGGGGCCCTGAAGCGGCGCGTGATCGTGAGGGTGGTGGGCGAGGTGCGATCGACGGTGAGCGGCATGATCAGTCCTCCTGTGGGGGGGTGGCCTCGGCGAGCAGGTCGTCGAGGCGGGTGTAGTTGCGGTCCAGGTTGGCGCGCAGCTCGGACAGCCAGGCGTCGAGGGGCGCGAGGCCCTGGGGCGCGAGGCGGCAGGGACGTCGCGTGCCCTCCCGCCCGCGGGTGATGAGGCCAGCCTTCTCCAGCACCTTGAGATGGTGGGACACGGCGGGCTGGCTCATGTCGAAGGGGGCGGCCAGTTCCATGACCGTGGCCTCTCCCCGTGAGAGCCGCGCTAGGATGGCCCGACGGGTCGGGTCGGCGAGGGCGAGGAAGGCTTGGTCGAGCGGCGGCATCGCGACTCCCTACATGTGACCATGTTTATATAGAAGGCGTTTTATGTAAAGACCGGACATCACCTTGGCTTGACCGCATGTGGGCGGTCGGCTGGATGCGGCCGGGACCGAGGAGCTGGACGGGTCGGCCTCAGACCCGCTGCCCGACGCGTTGAGCCCCCGGAAGGGGAACAGGGATAGCGCGCGAGCCCGTCAGGATCGCGAGCGCCCGGTCGGCGAGCAGTGACCGGAGGGCCGGGTCGCGGGCGTCGAGGCCGCCCGTGTAGGTGCCGTAGGCGGGCAGGACCAGACGGCTCGCGTCCAGAAGGAAGCAGGGCCGCCGGTCGCCGAAGCCGGGCAGGCCGAACTTGGGATGGTAATGGCCCGAGACCTCGCCCGGCGCGGCGCCGGGCTCGGCGATGTGGCGGAAGGTGAGGCCCGCGACCGTCAGGCTTGCATGGCCCTCGCCATCCTGGGCGTTCGGGCCGGCGTCGTGGTTGCCCTCGATCCAGATCCAGCGGCGGCCGTCCTGCAAGGCGACGAGGCGGGCGCGGTCCTCGGGGTCGAGCGCCTCGCTGGCGGCGAGGTCGTCGAACGAGTCGCCCAAGGCAACGACGCAGGCCGGTTGCGTGGCGTCGAGGTCGAGCGCGAGGCGGTCCAGCGTCGCCCGCGTCTCGTAGGGCGGCAGCATGACTCCCCGGCGGCGAGCCATGCGCTCGGATTTGCCAAGGTGGAGGTCGGAGATGCAGAGGAGGCGCTCGGACGGCAGCAGGAGCGCCCCGGAAGGGAGCGCGACGGCCGCAGTGCCGTTCAGCGTGAAGGAGAAGGCCGTGCCGTTCATGGCCTGTTCTCTGGCCGAGGGCTGGTCGCAGGGCAAGAGCCGTGGCGGGCCCTGGGGCTCACATCTTGGCGGGCCGGGGAGGGGGCGCTGTCACGTCAGGTCCTCCAGTCCCGCCTCTTCCAGAAGCCGTGCGGCCTGCTCGGCCATCAGCCGCTCGCGCCCGCGGCCCTCGACGGGGACCCGGCCGCGTTCGAGGAGGAGCGGTGCGGCGAGGGGCGTGACGTGAGGCGCACGGACATGGTCGAGGCGGCCCTGGATGCGCGACAGCATTTCCTCGATCCGGCCGAAGTCCACGAGGCCGCGCTGCGCCTCCTCGCGCGTCACGCGCAGGAGGAGGTGGCCGGGGTCGTATTTCACCAGCGTGTCGTAAAGGATGTCGGTCGAGAAAGTCGCCTGCCGGCCGGTCTTGCGGCTTCCGGGCAGGTTCTTCTCGATGAGGCCCGCGATGGTGGCCACGCCCCGAAAGGTGCGCTTCATGACGGCGTTGCCCTGGAGCCAGGTCTCGAAGCCCTCACGCAGGTCGCGGGGGTCGAGAAGGCTGCCGGGGTCCTCCACCTCGCGCAGGCCGGTGACGAGCAGGGCGTAGTCGGTGGCGACGAAGCCCAAGGGGTCGAGTCCCTGCGCCTCCATCCGGTGCGTGAGCAGGAGGCCCAGGGTCTGGTGCGCGTTCCAGCCCGCGAAGCCCCAGAAGGCGGCGTGCCAGCGGTCCTCGGCCTCGAAGGTCTCCACCAGCATCCGCTCGGCCCGGGGCAGGCGGGAGACGCGGGCCTGCAGCGCGAGCCAGTCGGCGGTGTGGCGGGGCAGGTCCGGGGAGCTTTGCCGGATCAGGTCAAGGATGCGGCGGGTCAGCGCGACGGAGGTCGGGAACTTGCCGCCGCCGAAGCGGCCGACTCGGGGTGTGGCGTCGGGGCGGCGCGTGACCTCGACGGTCATCTCCTTCAGGCCCTCGAAGCGGACGACCTGCCCGCCGATCAGGAAGGTGTCGCCGGGCGTGAGCGTCGACGCGAAGTATTCCTCGACCTCGCCCAGATGCGTGCCCGAGCGAAGGCGGACGCTGAGCGTGCCGGTGTCCTCGATGGTGCCGATGTTCATGCGGATGCGTTTGGCGGCGCGGGGGTCGCGCAACTGCCAGAATCCGTCGCGCAGGAGCAGCCGGCGCCAGCGGTCGTAGGCCTTGAGCGCGTAGCCCCCTGTCGCGCAGAAATCGAGGCAGGCCTCGAAATCGGCGCGCGCGAGGTCGGCGTAGGGACCGGCGGTGCGAATCTCGGCGTAGAGGTCATCGGCGGCGAAGGGTCCGGCGCAGGCGCGGATCAGGATGTGCTGGCAGAGCACGTCGAGAGGGCCGGGTCCGCGCGGCGTGCCGTCGAGGTCGCCCGCGAGCGCCGCGTCGATGGCGGCCACGCATTCGAGGACTTCGAAGCGATTGGCGGGGACGAGGATCGCCTTGGAGGGAACGCCCGCGCGGTGGTTGGCGCGGCCGATGCGCTGGACGAGGCGCTTGACGTATTTCGGCCCGCCCATCTGGATCACGAGGTCCACGTTGCCCCAGTCGATCCCGAGGTCGAGCGTGCCGGTGCAGACGATGGCGCGCAGGTCGCCCCGCAGCATCGCGGCCTCGACGTTCGTGCGCTGCTCGCGCGAGAGCGAGCCGTGGTGGATGGCGATGGGGAGCGCGTCGTCGTTCTGGAGCCAGAGATTGTGGAAGAATATCTCGGCCTGAGCGCGGGTGTTGTGGAAGATGAGTGTCGTGCGGTGGCGCCGGACCTCCTCCAACACCGCCGGGATGGCATGGAGCGCGGCGCCGCCGGCCCAGGGCGGCGCGCGTCCCGCGTCGAGCATCGACAGGTCGGGCCGTTCGCCGGGGTCGGCGTGCAGGATGGCGCAAGGATCGGGGCTGCGGGCGAGAAGGTGCGCGATCTCGGCGGGGTCGTCCACGGTGGCCGAGAGGCCCACGCGGCGCAGGTCGGGAGCGAGGGCCTGGAGGCGCGAGAGGGCGAGGAAGAGCTGGTCGCCGCGCTTGGACTCGGCCAGCGCGTGGATCTCGTCCACGACGACGCGGCTCAGCCCCTCGAAGATGCGGGGGGCGTCCTCGTAACTGAGGAGCAGGGCGAGCGATTCGGGCGTGGTGAGCAGGATATGCGGCGGGTCGGCGCGCTGGCGGCGGCGGGCGGCCTGGGATGTGTCGCCGGTCCGGTCCTCGATGCGGATGGGAAGGCCCAACTCCTCGACGGGGGTCAGGAGATTGCGACGGATGTCGGCAGCGAGCGCCTTGAGCGGTGAGACGTAAAGGGTATGAAGACCGGGGCGCGGGTTCTCGGCCAGTTCGGCCAGGGTGGGCAGGAAGCCCGACAGCGTCTTGCCCGCGCCGGTGGGTGCGATGAGAAGGAGGGCAGGCTCCTCGGCCCGCTCCAGCATCTCGGCCTGATGACGGTGCAAGGACCAGCCCCGGCGGGCGAAGAAGGGAGCGAGACGGGCGGGAAGGTCCATGGGGCGCGAGATAGCCCGACGACGCCGCGCGGGCTAGTCGGGGGCGCCTGCGTCTCGTGGGGCGGTGGGCGACATTGACCGGGGGTGGCCGCAGGAGAGCCTGAGCCGCACCGTCAAAGAAGCCGGTTCCAGCGATGTCGGCCAGCGGCTAGGCTCGGCGTCGAAAGGGGGCGAGCATGAAGCTGATCGTGGGGATCATCACGGCAAAGCCGGGGAAGCGCGATGCCTTCCTGGCTGCGGCGCGCCAGCACGCCGAGGCCACGCGCCGGGAGCCGGGCTGCTTCTACTTCGAGCTCGCGCCCATCCCCGAGCATCCCGACAAGATCCTCCTGGCGGAAGGATTCGTGGATGAGGCGGCGCACCGCGCGCACGAGGACACCGACCACATGCGCGCGCTCTGGGCGGCGATGCCCGACCTGCTGGATCGCTTCGAGATCGACAACATGGTGGGCGAGGCCGAGCATATCGACGAGGTGTTTGGACAGGGAGAGACGGTCGGCCGCCGGTGACGAGCGGGCGCTGTGGCGCGCTGTCAGGGCCGGGACGGCCCGCCGCCTGGGCCGGGCCGTGGCCTACTTCACGATCACCTCGTCCTTGACGAACATGTTGGCCCAGGCGCGGTCGATGAGCTCGGGGGTCATCTGCGGCGGGATGCCCTCGAAGCGGCAGATCGCCAGCATCTGGTCGATCAGGTAGACCGGCTGGTAATTCGCATAGACGTTGTTGATGGACGGATACTTGTACTTGAGAAGGTAAAGGAGCGTCTGCTGGTCGAGCGGCAGGCCTTTCTTCTTGGCCACGAGCGCGAAGATCCGCAGGAAGTCCTCCTGGCCCGGCCCATCGATCTTGATCTTGAAGAAGATCCGGCGGAGCGCCGCCTTGTCGAAGATCTCGTTGGGGTGGAAGTTCGTAGAGAAGATCACGAGCGTGTCGAAGGGCACCTCGAATTTCTCGCCCGACTGGAGCGCGAGGATGTCGCGGCCTTCCTCGAGCGGCACGATCCAGCGGTTGACGATCTTCTGCGGCGGCTCGGCCTGGCGGCCGAGGTCGTCGATGATGAAGATGCCGCCGGTGGCCTTCAGTTGCAGCGGCGCCTGGTAGGTCCGGGCGACCGGGTTGTAGACGAGGTCGAGCATGTCGAGCGACAGCTCGCCCCCGGTGACGACAGTGGGACGCTCGCAGCGGACGTAGCGGGTGTCGTAGCGCCCGGAGGTGCGCCGCAGCGAGGTGGGATCGTCATGGTCCTCCTCGGCGGCGGAGTGGATGATCGGGTCATAGACGGTGATGACCTGACCCGAATACTCGATGGCGCGGGGCACGTAGACCTTGTCGCCGATGGCGTTGCGGATGCCGTTCGAGATCGAGGACTTGCCGTTGCCCGGGGGACCGTACATCAGGATCGAGCGCCCGGCGCCCACCGCGGGGCCGAGGTGGTCGAGCAGCGCGGGCGGCAGGATCAGATGGCCCATCGCCGCCTCGAGCTGGGCGCGGGAGATGGCGACGTTGCGGATCGACTGGCGGGCAACCTGCTCGCGATAGACGGCGAGCGGGACGGGCATGGCGCCGTAGTATTCGGACTGGGCCAGCGCATCGAGGGCGCGCGCCTTGCCGGCGTCGGTGAGCTGGTAGCCCATCTCGGGGCCCGAGTTGGCGTTGAGCGTCCCCGTGGCCTCGCAGAGGCGCTGCGACCGGGCGAGGTCCACCAGCTCCTGCGTGACGTTGAGCGGCAGGCAGATGGCGCGGCTGATCTCGGTCACCAGCGTGACGTTCATGCGGAACATCGTCTTGAGAAGGATGTCGCGCATCATGACGAGCGAGATCTGCATCCCGTCCAGGGTCTTGGGGGCGGGGGGCGGGGTGACGCCCTGGGGCGCCGCGTTGACCGCGATGTTCATGGGATAGGCTCCTTCGGAGGCGGCCTGTTAACACTGAGGGCGCATCGTGACGGAAATGAGGAGGAATCGCGGAGCCCTGCGGGCCTAGCCCAGGGCGGCGAGGGCGAGGTAGGCCACGAGGCTGAGGCCCAGCCCGACGCCCATGGGGAAGCGCTTGCCTGAGGTCCAGCTCACCCAGTCCGGGGCGAGGCGGGGGCCGATGGTCCACTTGAAGAGCCGGTGCACCAGCCAGCCGGACAGCAGGCTCAGGAGGAAGATGACGGCGAAGGTGCCGAGGTCGGCGAAGGCGATGAAGGGGGCGGCGGCGGCGGCGAACTTCGCGTCGCCCGCGCCCATCAGGTAGATGGCGTTGAGTCCCATGCCGATCAGCAGCACCACCACGAGATGCAGGAGCCGCCAGGCCCAGTCCGCGAAGGTCCACGATCCGAGCGGCAGGAGCAGGAGCCCCCCCAGGACGAAGATCGCCAGAAGAGCCAGGACGGCCTTGTTGGGGATCTTCATGCGGCTCAGGTCCACGTAGCCAGCCCAGATCGAGACCGGGACGGCCCCCAGGAGGAAGGCGAGCGCCACGTCGGGAGGGGTGCCCACGGGTGTCGTCAGCTCAGGGCCTCGAGGGCGCGCGAGGCTTCCTCGAAGTAGGTGGGGCTGGTTTCGACGGCGTCCTCGAGAAGGCCACGGCCGATGGTGACATCGTTCTGCTTGATGGCCGCGAGCCCCAGCGTGTAGAGGAGCTGCGCCCGCTCGGCCTGCGTCATGGGGACGACCGGCAGGTTGTAGTTGCGCTGGGCCCCGCGCGCGAGGACGAGGTTGTTCTTGGCGGTGAACAGGTCGGGTTCGTGGCGCAGCGCCTCGGTGAAGAGCCGCTCGGCCGCGTCGTAGTCGCCGCGGGTGAGCTTGGAGTAGCCCCAGTTGTTCAGGACCCCCGCGGGCGTGGTCGTGAGACCGGTGGCGATCTCGTAGAAGCTGTCGGCCCGACCCCAGTCGGAGGCGGCGTCGGCGACCATGGCCTCGTAGCGGTAACGCTCGAAGGTTTCGTGGGTGGGGGGGATAGCGTCGAGCGCGCCGCGCGCGCGCTCCCACTGGTTGGTGCGGATATAGGCCCCTGCCAGCTCGGTCCGGTCGTCGTTCGTGGCTTCGGGGTGGGTGGTCACGGCCTCCCAGGCCGAGACGGCCTCGGTCGCGCGACCGGCGCGGATGAGCGAGGCCGCGAGCCCGCGCCTGAGATCGATGCGGTCAGGCGCCTCGCGCGTGGCGCGGGTGAAGTAGGCCACGGCCTCCTGGGGATCGGCCACGGACATCATGACGTCGTTGAGGCCGGACTCGTCGATGACGTTGATGTCCTCCAGGGCGTCCTGCACCGCCCTGTCGCCCGAAGGCGCGCAGGCTGACAGGAGCGCAAGCGCCAGGATCGCGCCGGTCATGGAGTGGTGGTTCATTCTGCCCCCTCGCCTCAGAGCGGCTCGATGGCAAGAAGGGCGTCCTCGGGACGGAGCGCGCCCTCGTCGCCCACGCCGATGAGCTGGACCTGCCCGCCAAGGTCGCCGGTCGGGGCCTGATCGCCCTCTAGGACGCCAGTGTAGAACGGGTCCTGCATCCGGGCGAGGGCAAGGCGGAGATTGTTTCGGATCGTGTCACTGTTGCCGCTGTCTGCGGCATAGGCCCGGCGAAAGACTTCGGAGGCCTCTCCGTATTTCTCCTGCTCCATGAGGAGCACGCCCAGGTTGTTCCACGCGGGGACGAAGCGGGGGTCCTCCTCGACGGCCTCGCGCAGCAGGCGCTCGGCCTGCCCAAGCCGGCCCAGGCGAAGGTTGGCGCTGCCCATGCCTGCCAGCGTGTCGGGCGTGAGCCCGTCTTCCGCCGCCGCCCGCATGTAGGCGTCGAGAGCGAGCTGGTGCTGGCCCGCGGCCATGAGGCGATGACCGGTCTCTAAGGGGTCGGCGCCGCCGCCGGGCGCCACGCCCGGCGCATAGACCCCGTCCGCCGCGCGGTTGATGCCCGGCACGCCACAGGCGGCCAGCCCGGCCAAGGCCGCGAGGCAAAGGAGCGTGCGTCCCATAGGGCCCGTCAGTTCTTGTCCTCGATGCCGGTGGCTTCCTGCACGCCGCCGCCCATGACGTCGGAAATCTCGTAAACGGACGGCCCGAGCAGGATGATGAGAAGCGGCGGCACCGTCAACATCATGGTCGCGAGCGTCATCTTTGTGGGCAGCGTATTGGCCTTCTCCTCGGCGCGCATCACGCGCTTGTCGCGCATCTCGCCCGCGTAGACCCGCAGGGCGTCGGCGATCGAGGTCCCGAACTGCTGGCTCTGGATCAGCACCGTCACGAAGGAGGAGATGTCCATGACGCCGCAGCGCTCGGCCAGGTCGCGCAGCACCTGCACCTTGTCCTTGCCGGCCTTGAGCTCGTTCGAGACGATGTCGAACTCGTCGGCGAGATCGGGGAAGCCCGAGCGAAGCTCCTTGGCGACGCGCACGATGGACTGGTCCATCGACTGGCCCGCCTCGACGCAGACGAGCATCATATCGAGGCTGTCGGGGAAGGCGTTGGTGATGTTCTCCTTGCGCGTGGCCTGACGCCGCGTGACCCAGTACTTGGGCGTCATGTAGCCCACGACCCCCGGCAGGAGGATCTGGATCGCCATGTCGGTGGTGTCCGGGTCGATCCCGGTCGTCGCGGCGTTGTAGAGCGAGTAGACCACCCCGAGCGTGAGGCCCCCGAGCCCCAGCGCGAACTGGGAGAAGTGGTACATCCGCACCGCGTTCTTGGACGGATAGCCCGCCTGCAGCAGCTTAAGCCGGACCGCCGAGTATTCCTTTTCGTCCTGCGGCTCGAGGAAGTTTGAGTATTTCTCGAGCTTGTCCGTGCCGTTGGCGCGGCGCAGCCGCTCGGCCTTCTCGCGGGCGGCCTGATCGGCGGCGGTCCGTTCCTTGAGCCGCTCGAAGCCGTCCTTGGGCCGGAACAGGAAGGCGGGCAGGGCGATCAGGATCATGACAATCCCGACCAGACCCACCGCCATGACCGGGCCCGAGGGGCCCAGCGTCGCGATGAGCCAGTCGTTGAAGGACGCGAGAACGGACATGGGAATCCCTCAGACCTTGATGTTCACGAGGGCCCGCATCACAAAGACGTTGGCCACCAGGAAGGCGCCCACGACCAAGCAGGCGGGGGTAAAATAGATCGTCTCGCGGACCTTGTCGTAGTAGTTGGGCTGGGCGACGTTGATCCCCACCAGCGCCACGAGCGGGAAGCCCGACAGGAAGTTCGAGGACCACTTGGCTTCGGCGGTGATGGCCTTGACGCGGCGGAAGAGCTTGAACCGCGCGCGGATCACCTTGGCCAGGCCGTCGAGGATCTCGGCCAGGTTGCCGCCCGCCTGCTGCTGGATCGAGACCGCCACCGCAAGGAAGCGGAGGTCCTGCATGCCGATCCGCTCGGCCATGTGCTTGAGCGCCTCGCCCATGTCGCGGCCGTAGGCGGCCTCGTCGGCGATCATGCCGATCTCGCTGCCCAGCGGATCGGGGATCTCCTGGGCCACGATGCCGATGGAGGAGGAGAAGGGATGGCCCACGCGCAGGGACCGGACCATGAGCTCCACCGCCTCGGGGAGCTGCTCCTCGATCATAGAGAGGCGCTTCTTGGCCTTGTGGCCGACCCAGACATAGACGCCGCCCACGCCCATGGCGACCGCGACGGCGGCGCGCACGGGGGTGGAGGCGCCTGTGCCGAAGGTCATGCCCACGAAGGCCAGGCCCGAGAGCACGATCATGATAAGGATGAGTTGGATGGGCGTGAAGGCGATGTTGGCCTTCTGCGCCTTCTCCGCGAGAAGCGAGTAGAAGGGGATCGACTGCGACTTGATGTGCTGGGTCATCTCCTTGCGGAGCTGGTCCATCACCTTTTCGCGGCCCGCGCCCTTTTCCAGGAGGTCGAGGCGGCGGTTCACGCGGCTGTTGAGGCTGATCGACTTGCCGAAGGCCGTGAGGTAGATGCCTTCGACCAGCGCGAGCACCGCGATGAAGATCAGTCCGTAGATGATCGGCTCGGCCGAGATTTCCATGGCGTCACCCCTTGGTCGGTTCGAAGATGGACGGCGGCAGGTCGTAGCCCCAGAGCCGGAACCGCTCGCTGAAGTGCGAGCGCACGCCCGTGGCGGTGAAGTGCCCGAGGATCTTGTTCTCGGGCGTCAGGCCCGTGCGCTGGAAGCGGAACACCTCCTGCATGGAGATGACCTCGCCTTCCATGCCGGTGATCTCGGTGATCGAGGTCATGCGGCGCGAGCCGTCCTGCAGGCGCGAGGCCTGCACGATCAGGTTCACGGCCGAGGCGATCTGGGCGCGCACGGCCTTGAGCGGCATCTCGATCCCGGCCATCGCGACCATGTTCTCGAGGCGGCTCACGCCGTCGCGGGCGGAGTTGGCGTGGATCGTGGTCATCGAGCCATCGTGGCCGGTGTTCATGGCCTGGAGCATGTCGATGACCTCCTCGCCGCGGGTTTCCCCCACGATGATGCGGTCGGGACGCATCCGGAGCGCGTTGCGCAGGCAGTCGCGCTGGGTCACGGCGCCCTTGCCCTCGACGTTGGGGGGGCGGCTCTCCATGCGGCCCACATGGGTCTGCTGGAGCTGGAGTTCGGCGGTGTCCTCGATGGTGAGGACGCGTTCCTCGTTGCCGATGAAAGACGAGAGCGCGTTGAGGGTGGTCGTCTTACCCGAGCCCGTGCCGCCCGACACGATGATGTTGAGGCGGGTCGACACGGCGGCCTGGAGATAGGCGGCCATCTCCTCGGAGAAGGCGCCGAAGCGAACGAGGTCGTCGATCGACAGCTTGTCCTTCTTGAACTTCCGAATGGAGACGAGCGAGCCGTCCACCGCCACGGGTGGCACCATGGCGTTGAAGCGCGAGCCGTCGGCAAGACGGGCGTCGACATAAGGGTTCGATTCGTCCACGCGCCGGCCCACGGCCGAGACGATCTTGTCGATGATTCGGAGGAGGTGCTTCTCGTCCTTGAAGGTGATGTCGGTGATCTGGAGCTTGCCCGCCCGTTCCACGAAGATCTGGTGCGGGCCGTTCACTAGGATGTCGTTGACGGTGTCGTCCTTCAGCAGCGCTTCGAGGGGGCCGAGGCCGCGGACCTCGTCGTAAAGGTCTTGGTAGAGTTGGGCGCGCTCGTCGCGGTTGATGGGCATGCCCATGTCGTCGATGGACTCGCCGGCGATGTTCTGGATCTCCTGCCGGAGGTCCTGCTCGGAAGCCTTGTCGAGAGCGGCGAGGTTGAGGTTGTCGAGCAGCACCTTGTGCAGCTCGAGCTTGACCTCCTGGAGCTTCTCCTTGCGCTTGCGCGCCTGGTCGGCGCCCTGCGCCTCGGCGGGGCGGACCTGGCCCGGGCGCATCAGGGCGCGTGCGGGATCGGCAGGGGCGGGGCCGGGCGCGGCGGTCGGCGCGGCGGCGGGGGCCAGACCGGCGGTGACGGGCTCGGGTTTTGTGACGTCAGACTTGCGGAACTTCGAGAACATCGGGGAACCAGGTTCGAAGGGTCAGGCGCGGGCGCGGACCTTCTGGGGCGCCGCCTCCGCGAGGTTGATCTCGTGGATCGACTTGGCGAGCTTGGCGATCTCCCGGCGCAGCGCATTCTTGGGCGCAGCCTCGGCCAAGGGAAGGCCTTGGTCGGCGGCCTCGGCCGCCACGCGTCCCCCATCGGGGAACTGCAGCTCGATCGAGATGCCGAGCGATTCGGCCATCCGCTTGACGCGTGACCGCCCCGACAGGTCGGCGAAGCCCGGCGCGCGGTTGAGCGCGAAGCGGAACTTGTGGAAGGGCAGCCCTTCGGCGGCGAGCGCCCGTTTGATGCGCAACGTGTTCTGCGCCGATCGCATGTCGAGACCGATCACGGCGAAGCAGATGTGAGCCGCGTTCAGGACGGCCTCGCTCCAGTCCGCCATCACGGGGGGCGTGTCGATCACCACGTAGTCGAAGTTCACCCGAGCCGTCTCGATGAGCCGCGCGACGTCGGCCGGGCTCACGAGGTCCATGGGTACGAGGTCGAGGGGTGCGGTGAGGACGTGAAGGCGATCGTTGTAGGTCTGCAGCGCCCCATCCAGCACGTCGCCGTCGAGGGCGCCCGTGTCGGCCAGCATCTCCTGCACGGCCTCGCGCCGGGGCAAGTCGAGGAAGGTTGCCACCGAGCCGAACTGGAGCCCGAGATCGATGAGGCAGACCTTGGGGGAGAGGTCCTTGTCGAGAGTCGCGAGTTCCCAGGCCAGGTTGACGGCCAGCGTCGTCCCGCCGGCGCCGCCGGCCATGGCGTAGACGGGAATCACCACGCCGGAATGGCCGCCGCCCGCCGGCGCCTCGGCCGGGGTGTCGGCGGCGGCGCTGGGCTTGGAGCCCCGGCCCCGCTTGGGGCTGCTGACGGCCCGCAGAAGCTCGCCCTCGGGAAGGGGATAGGGAATGAACTCGTCTGCGCCCTCGCGGAGGAGTTGGTGGAGCGCCGCCGGCGACACGTCCTCGGCCACGAGGATCACCCGGACACCCTTGGCGCGGGCGGCGGCGATGATCGCTACAACGGGTTCGAGGTCGCCTTCATCGCTTTCGTCGATGGCCACGACCACGAAATCCAGATGCTCGGCATCGGGCTGGTCGAGGAAGGTCAGCGCTTCGTTGAAGCCGAGATCACCCCAGCGATCGGCCGCGACGTTCTGCATGTCCTCGATCAGAAGGTCGAACTTCTGCACGTCGCGGCTGATCGTGCAGGCCGCGATGGATGGGGCCTCGCTCAGCAACCCGACGTTCCTGCTCATGGCACCTACCTCCTGGGCCGGATCGGGCCCGGCCTCGTTCCTGGGGCCTGACCCGCGCCGAAGCGCGGCAGGTCAGGCGCTGATGTGCAGGATTGCGCGGAATGGTGACAAGATTGGGGCCGGAACCGTGTGTTTATGGGGTTGATCGAAACAACTGCGTGGTTGGAGGGTGGATTATCAACCGCCTGCCGCACCGCCCTCACCGCCGCCTTCGCCACCTGCGGCCTCACCTCCACCACCGCCGCTGGCGGCGAAGCCGGTCGGGGTCGTGGCCGAGAGGACATATTCGCGGAAGACGATCGCCGCGTACTTGCCGTTGAGCACGTCGGGATTGTCCTCGACGAAGCCGCGCACGTCCGTCACGGTGCGGCGGTTCGCCCGCTCGGGCGACTGAGTCGCGACGAGGGGCTGCGTTTCGCCCTGCGAGACCAGCGCCTCGAGCCGGCCGCGATCGATGCCCTGCGACACGAGGAAGCTGACCGCAGCCTGGGCACGGCGCAGGCCCAAGCCTTCGTTGTAGGCGGCCGAGCCCACGAGGTCGGTATGCCCGTAGACCGCGAAACGCACTTCGGGGAACTGGCGGATGAAGGCGGCCTGCTGCGCGAGCGCAGTCCGCGCCTCGGCGTCGAGCTCGGCCGAGTCGAAGGCGAAGTTGATGGTGGTGGGCACGGCGTCGGCGAAGCGGTTCGACAGGGAGACCGCATAGGACATCTGACCCGACTGGATCAGGACGTTGTTCATGGTCGCGTTGCCGAAGCCCCTGTTCGACAGCTCGCCGCCCAGCTCGGGGGCGCAGCCCGCGAGGAGGAGGGCCGCCGGGATCGTGCCGAGAATTAGCCGCCGCATCACGTCCCTCAATCCATCACATAGCCGTAGGAGCCGGAAAAGTCTTGGCGCGCCACTTCGCCTGCGCCGCCCGACCGGGGCGCCTGGGCGGCCTCGACCCGCCCGAACAGGAACAGGTCCCGCTCGGAGGGCGGCCGCACGCGGTCAGTGGGAAGCGCCAGCGCCTCGCCGCGGGTGGGCGTGACCAGATGCGGCGTGATGATGATCACGAGCTCGGTCTGGGCACGCTGATATTCGGCCGAGCGGAACAGGGCCCCCAGGACCGGAATGTCGCCCAGGAAGGGCACCTGCCCGTTCAGGTCGCGGAAGTCGTCCGACAGGAGGCCCGCGATCGCAAAGCTCTCGCCGTCGCGCATCTCCACGGTCGTCGAGGTCTCGCGCCGGCGGAACGCGTCAATGGTGAAGCCGCCACCGAGGTTCACGCCATTGGCCGGGTCGATCGAGGACACGGCCGCCTGCATCTCGATGTTGATGAGGTCGCCGTCGACGACGCGGGGAACGAAACCCAGCTCGACGCCGAAGGGCTTGTACTCGACCGAGATCGTGTTCTCGTCCTGTGCCACGGGCACGGGATATTCCCCGCCTGCGAGGAAGCGCGCTTCCTGGCCGGAAAGGGCCGTGAGGTTGGGCTCGGCCAGTGTGCGGACCACGCCCCGGCTTTCCAGCGCCTCGAGCAGGAGGCCGACTTCGAGCCCGCCGGCGTTGAAGCCGAAAAGGATCGCGCCGTTGTTGGTGTTGGCCGTCGGGATGTTGCCCCCAAACGCGTTGTTCACGCCGCCCGAGGTGTTGAGCGAGCCTGTCCCGGCCGAGATTCCCAGGTCGTCGCCGAAGCCTGTGCCCTGCAGGGCCAGAGACGAGGACAGCGACTTGGAAACCGAGCGGTTCATCTCGGCGAATCGGACCTGGAGCATGACCTGCTGGGTTCCGCCCACCGTGAGCAGGTTCGAGACCCGGTCGGGCGCGTAGCGGTTGGCCAGTTCGATCGCGCGGTCGAGATCCTGGATGCTGTCCACGGTGCCCGACAGCACGATGCCGTCGTTGGCGGTCCGCACCTCGATGCCTTGGCCAGGAAGGATCTGCTCGAGCCGTTCCTTGAATTCGGCGATGTCGGGGGTGACGCGCACCTCGACGTTGGCGATGAGCTGGCCGTCGGCGCCCAGAAGGGTCAGCGTCGTGCGGCCCGGCGCCTTGCCCAGCACATAGATGGTGCGGTCCGACAGCGACGAGATGTCGGCGATGCCGGGGTTCGCGATGCTGAGTTCGGTGAAGGGGACGTCCGACTCGACCACGACGGCGCGGTTGAGCGGAACGTCCAGCGGCTCGCTCACGCTGCCGGTCAGCACGGTCAGCGTCTGGGCCGGCACGCCGGAAGGAAGGCCCGCCACTGCCAAGGTCAGGCCCGCCAAGGCGGCCTGCAGGAAACGGTGTGTGGTCATCACTCCTGCCTCTCGGTCCCGGATGCGGACGTTGCTATAGCCCGAAGGCGGTCCGTCCTTTTCAGAGAGCCTGTCGCCCCCGCGTCCGTCTGGCAAGCGATCCGACGACCTCTCACGTCCTCGCGAGCCAGTCGTGCCCCAGCCGCCACAGAGCCGCCATCCTCCGGCCTGTTGCAAGACGAAGCGGCGCGCCCCTGGACAGGAGCGCGCCGCGTGTCGTGGGTCGATCGATTGGGGGCGCCGTCAGCCGGCCGGGCAGTCAACCGGCGTCTCGAAGACCTCGGCGCCCTTGCGGGTGCGCACGGTGCAGATGCGCGGGGGGGGAGGCGGGGGCTCGGGCGCCATCACCACCGGCGCGGGCGCGGGAGCGGGGGCGTCCTCAAGGCCCAGCAGGGCCTTCTGGTCCACCTCGATGGCGGAAGCCACCGTATCATCTGTCTGTCCGACCAGCGACAGCGACAGCGAGCCCGAGGCCTGCGCCTGGGCGAGGTTGGCCACCTGCTGGGGGGTGACCTCCACGGTCACGTTGCTGGCGATATCGATGTCCATCGCCGTGTCGTCGGTCGACTGGTCGATGGCCACGAGCCTGAGGCCGGACTCGATGAGTTGGGTGACCTGACGCGCTTCCTGACCGCCTTCCTCGACCGTGCCGGTCCAGTAGACATCCACCCGGTCGCCAGGCCGCAGGAAGCCCGACACCCCGGAGGTTGCGTCCACCCCGATGGCGAAGGCCCGCAGTCCCGGGGTCAGGCGCTGCGTGATTCCCACGTCGCCGCCGGGCTCCGTCACCTTGACGACCAGCAGGGGCTCGTTGAGCTCCATCGGGCGCAGGGCCACGCGCGGCACGTCAGGACCTTCGGGGAAAAGTTCTTCCTCGGTGCGGAACACGCCCTCGGGCAGGAAGGGCTCGGCGTAGCGAATGAGCTGCACGTCAGACGGAGTGATCGACTCGCCGTAGCTAATCCGGCGGTTGACGGCGTAGACCTCGACGGTCGGGGTCGCGGCCTGCAGGGCCTGTTCGTATTGCGAAAGCATCACGGCCTGCGTTTCGAATTGGCCGCGCACCATATAGACGGCCGTCCCGGCCAGCCCGAGCCCGGCGACCAGAACCAGTCCGAACACGTTCTTCATCAGGATATCTCCCGTTCTGGAAGTCACAAAGGATCGAGTGTCGGCATCTCGATCTTGGCTAGGGCGGCCCCGGTGTCGGCGCCGAGCTGCGTTGTTTCGTCTGACATGATCGCCACGATTCCGGCGCCGATCAGGGCGATGGCGGCAGTCAGCACGACCCAATCGACGGTGACGGCCCCGGATTCATCCCGCGCGAACCGCTCGACGATAAACTTCATGACGACCTCCACGCGCATATCAGATCCGGGCGCGCCCCGATCTTCGCGCCAGAGACTGCCGCCGAATTGTGGCCGGGGTGGGGCGGGTCGCGTGCGGGTCCGCGGCCGGTACCTAAAAAGCGATAGGGCCGCGCCTTCAAGGAGCGGCCCAACGCCTGCTTTCCTGCGGCCGATAGCCTTGAGAGCTGACGATCCGGTGCTGGATGATGCCCGCGGCATCGCCGCTTAGGTAGGCTGGGCCTTTGGTTTGGCCCGACGCAGCGCCTGGGATAGCGATGACCAGGCTGGCGGCGAAGGTGAGCCCTACCCCGACTGCGATCAGTCGTTGCCGGCGGTCGAGCTCTGGATGTTCGTGCCGGCTTCGCCGACGGCCGTGGCGATGTTGTCGGCCGTGCCCTTGGCGTTCTCGGAGATCGAGTTCAGGACAACGATGCCCAGGCCGACGACGGCAGCGGTGAGCACCACCCAGTCGACGGTCACGGCGCCGTCTTCGTCGGCGCGGAAGTTCTTGATGAAGTTCAGCATGTCTGGCTCCTCAGGGGTTCTTGAGCTTCACACCGCGCCGGGTCGCTTGGGGCGTCTCATGGTCCTCGCACCCCCGTCGTCGATGACCGGATATGGCTCTTGGAATCTGGCGAGAGTTGGACGGGTTTCGTGCATTTGGCTGTCCTTTCGTTCGGCGCGGCTCCATGATTGGTCGCTCCGGCGACCGTTACGGGCTCTCGAAAGCCGGACACCGTGGCCGTGCTTCCTCAGCGGCAAAGCGAAATCACGGGTACTTGAGGGTGCCGCTCGCCGCTGCCCGCAAGGGCGGGCATTGTTCGCGCGTGGCGCGGGCAGGGTCGGCGACGGAGGAGCGAGCATGCGGCGACAGGTGGAGGCGGTGTTAATGAAGCGGGCAGGATCGTGGCAAACTGCCGCGGCGGCCGGCCTGATTCTTGGGGCGCTGACGGGGCCGGTGGAGGCCGAGGATTTCACCTTCAAGCGGATCGGCGTGCCGATTGCGGGCAGCACCGACCGCATCACCGTGCAGATCGACCCCAACATTCCGATGTTCGTGTCGAACCGGGCCGAGACTCCTTTCGTTCCGCTCGCTCCTGCCGCGGAGGCGCCGCACGGCGGCGGGGGGGCGGCTCAGCCGGCCGGCGTGGAGTGGTTCTGGAGCGGGGTGTCACCCCTTATGGCTGATTCGCAGCCGGGCCGACTCGACCAGGCGTTGCTCGTGATGGCGGCCTCGCCCGAAGGGGCGATCGTGCCGCCCCGGCTCCAGACGCTCCAAGACATCGCGCGGCTCTATGGCACCGACATCCTGCGCGAGACGGTGGGCACCCGCGTCTCGCCTGCGCTGGTGCTGTCGGTTATCGCCGTCGAAAGCGCAGGGCAGGCGGATGCCTTGTCGCACGCGGGCGCGGCCGGCCTCATGCAGCTCATGCCCGGAACGGCGGCGCGCTTCAACGTCGCGGACCGGCTCCAGCCGGCCGAGAGCATCCGGGGCGGCGTGGCCTATCTCGACTGGCTCCTGAACCATTTCGGCGGCGATCCGATCCTGGCCCTCGCGGCCTACAACGCGGGCGAAGGATCCGTCCGCGACAACGGCGGCGTGCCGCCCTATCCCGAGACGCGGGCCTATGTGCCCAAGGTGCTGGCCGCCTGGAGCGTGGCGAAGGGCCTGTGCCAGACGCCGCCCGAGCTGGTGTCGGACGGCTGCGTCTTCGTGGGCGAGGCGCTCTAGCGGGAGAAGAGCGGCGCCCATTCCGGGTGCCGCCGGGCCTGCCCGGCCACGAAAGGGCAGAGCGGCACGATGGTGAAGCCCTGTGCGCGGGCGTCCGCGAGAAGCGCGTCGAGGAGCGCCTCGGCGAGGCCCTGTCCGCGCAGGGCGCCGGGCACGTAGGTGTGGTCTGCGATGACCTGGTCTGGCGAGAGGACCGACAGCGTCAGCTCCGCCTCGCCCTCGGGTCGTCGGATCACGTAGCGGCGCTTGGAGCCGAGGTCCTCGCGCTCGACCTCAGGCAAGGGTGGCCTCGGTCTCGACGATCTTCGCGTCCGTCGCCCGTCGGATCTCCTCCTCGGTCACGCCGGGCGCGCACTCCACGAGGCGCAGTCCGCCCTCGACCACATCGAGGACTCCGAGATTGGTGATGATGCGGTCCACGACGCCCTGGCCCGTGAGCGGCAGGGTGCAGGCCTTGAGCACCTTCGACTCGCCCGCCTTGTTGGTGTGGTCCATCACCACCACCACGCGGCCCACGCCCGCCACAAGGTCCATGGCCCCGCCCATGCCCTTCACGAGCTTGCCGGGGATCATCCAGTTGGCGAGGTCCCCTTCCTCGGAGACCTCCATCGCGCCCAGGATGGCCATGGCGATCTTGCCGCCCCGGATCATCGCGAAGCTCGTGGCCGAGTCGAAGTAGGCCGAATGCGGCAGCTCCGTGATGGTCTGCTTGCCGGCGTTGATGAGGTCGGGGTCCTCCTCTCCCTCATAGGGGAAGGGACCCATCCCGAGCATCCCGTTCTCGCTCTGGAGCGTGACGTTCACGCCCTCGGGGATGTAGTTGGCCACCAGCGTCGGAATGCCGATGCCGAGGTTGACGTACATGCCGTCGCGGAGTTCCTGCGCCGCGCGCGCGGCCATCTGGTTGCGGTCCCAGGGCATGGGCGATCTCCTCAGGCGGGGATGGGGGTGGAGCCGGCGGCCTCGCGCTTGCGCGTGGTGCGCTGCTCGATGCGCTTCTCGTGCGGGCCCGCGATCAGGCGGTGGACGTAGATGCCGGGCAGGTGGATGGCGTCGGGGTCGAGGCTGCCCGCGGGGACGATCTCCTCCACCTCGGCCACGCAGATCTTGCCGCAGGTCGCGGCGGGCACGTTGAAGTTGCGCGAGGTCTTGCGGAAGACGAGGTTGCCTGTGGGATCCGCCTTCCAGGCCTTCACGATGGACAGGTCGGCAAAGATGCCCTTTTCCAAGATGTAGGTCTGACCGTCGAAGTCCTTGTGCTCCTTGCCCTCGGCCACGACGGTGCCCACGCCGGTCTTGGTGTAGAAGCCGGGGATCCCGGCGCCGCCAGCCCGCATCCGTTCCGCGAGCGTGCCTTGCGGGTTGAACTCCAGCTCCAGTTCGCCCGACAGGTACTGGCGCATGAACTCGGCGTTCTCGCCCACGTAGGACGACATCATCTTGCGGACCTGCCGGGTTTCCAGCAGCACACCCAGCCCGAAGCCGTCCACGCCGGCGTTGTTGGAGGCCACCGTCAACTCGCGCACCCCCGCCTCGCGGATGGCCGCGATCAGAAGCTCGGGTATGCCGCAAAGGCCGAAGCCCCCCGCCGCGATCAGCATGCCGTCGCGGAGCAGACCATCGAGCGCCGCCTTCGCGTCCGGATAGACCTTGTTCATGCCGCCGCTCTCCCCTCCGCCTCGGTTGCGGAAAGCCTAGCGCCGCGATGCAGCGGAGGGAAGGGGCGTGTCAGGTCCCGCTTGCGGCGGCCTTGCTGCGGGTGGCGGGCTTCTTCGGGGCGGCCTTCGGCTTCGCCTCCTTGGGCTCGGCCTTCGCTTTCGGCTTGGGCTTCGCCTCCTTGGGCTCGGCCTTCGGCTTCGGGGCAGCCTTGGCTTTCTTCGCGGGCTTGGAGCCCGCCTTGGCGTCCACGAGGGCCACGGCCTCGTCCAGGGTGATCGCCTCGGGCTCGACGTCCTTGGGCAGGGTGGCGTTGACCTTGCCCCACTTCACGTAGGGTCCGAAGCGACCGGGCATGACGGAGATCTCGCCGCCCCCCGGATGCTCGCCCAACGCGCGCAGCGGCTGCGCGGCGGCCCGGCCCCGTCCGGCTCCGCGCCCGGCCAGCTTCTGCGCCAGCACCTCGACGGCCCGGTTCATGCCGATTTCGAAGACCTCCGAGGCATCGGGAAGGTTGGCGTAGGTGCTGCCGTGCTTGACGTAAGGGCCGAAGCGGCCAATGGCTGCCTCGATCGGCTGGCCGTCCTCGGGGTGGGGCCCGATGACGCGGGGCAGGCTCAGGAGGCGCAGCGCCTTCTCCAGGTCCATGTCCTGCGCCGACCAGCCCTTGGGCAGCGAGGCGCGGGGCGGCTTCGGGTTCTCTGTCGTCGCCTCGCCGCGCTGCACGTAAGGCCCGAAGCGGCCGTCCTTGAGATGGATCGGGTCGCCGTTGTCGTGGCCCAGCAGCCGCTCGCCCGTCTGGACCTCGCCGTCCTCGGACGGGGGGCCGAAGGGGCGCGTGTAGCGGCACTCGGGGTAGTTGGAGCAGCCGATGAAGGCGCCGCCGGTGCGGGCGGTGCGCATCGACAGCCGCCCCGTGTCGCAGGTGGGGCAGAGGCGCGGGTCGCCGCCGTCGGCGCGGGGCGGGTAAAGATGGGGCGCCAGCACCTCGTCGATCTTGTCGAGCACCTCGCCGATGCGCAGGTCCGCCGTCTCGGCGATGGCGGCCGAGAAGTCCCGCCAGAACCGGGCGAGCACCTCCTTGTAGTCGGCGTCGCCGGCGCTGATCTCGTCGAGCTGGTTCTCGAGGCCCGCGGTGAAGTCGTATTCGACGTAGCGACGGAAGTAGTTGGTCAGGAAGACGGTGACGAGCCGGCCCTTGTCCTCGGGGACGAGACGGCCGTTCTCCTTGCGGACGTATTCGCGGTCCTGGATCGTGGTGACGATCGAGGCGTAGGTGGAGGGGCGGCCGATCCCCAGCTCCTCCATGCGCTTCACGAGCGTGGCCTCGGTGTAGCGGGGCGGCGGCTGGGTGAAGTGCTGCTCGGGCGTCACCGCCACCTTGTCCGCCGGCTCGCCCTTGGCCATCTGCGGGAGCCGCGCGTCGTCCTCGCCCTCGGCGTCTGCCCCGGCCGGGGCCACGTCGTCGCGCCCCTCGGTGTAGACCCGCATGAAGCCGTCGAACAGCACGACCTGCCCCGAGGCGCGCAGGCCCACCTGGCCGTCGGCGCTGCCGATCTCGACGGTGGTGCGCTCCAGCCGCGCCTCGGCCATCTGAGAGGCCAGCGTGCGTTTCCAGATCAGGTCATAGAGCTTGCGCTGGTCGGGGTCGGTGATTCGCAAGGCGCTCGCGTCGCGGCTCATGTCCGTGGGCCGGATGCACTCGTGCGCCTCCTGGGCGTTCTTGGCCTTGTTCTTGTACATGCGCGGGGACTTCGGGACGTAGTCCGCGCCGAAGCGATCCTTGATGGCGTCGCGGGCGGCCATGACCGCCTCGGGCGCCATGTCGATGCCGTCGGTCCGCATGTAGGTGATGTGGCCGGCCTCGTAGAGCCGCTGGGCCGCCGACATCGTGGCCTTGGCGCCCATGCCGAACTTGCGCGACGCCTCCTGCTGGAGGGTCGAAGTCATGAAGGGAGCGGACGGGTGGCGCGAGCCGGGCTTGGCCTCGACGCTCGTCACGGTGAGGTCGCGGTGCTGGACGGCCGCCACGGCGAGGTCGGCGTCGGCCGCCGTCTTCAGGTCGAACTTGTCGAGCTTGCGACCTCCGAGCGAGACGAGGCGCGCGGCGAACTCCCGGCCGCGCGGCGTCTTCAGGACGGCTTCGACGGTCCAGTACTCCTGGGCGCGGAAGGCCTCGATCTCCATCTCGCGCTCGACGATGAGCCGCAGGCAGACGGACTGCACGCGCCCCGCCGACTTGGCGCCCGGCAGCTTGCGCCACAGCACGGGGGACAGGTTGAAGCCCACTAGATAGTCGAGCGCACGTCGGGCCAGATAGGCGTCCACGAGCGGCGCGTCGACCTGCCGCGGTTGGCGCATCGCCTCGGCGACGGCCGTCTTGGTGATGGCGTTGAAGGTGACGCGGCTCACCTCGGTGGTCGCCTTGATCGCCTTGCGCTCGCGCAGCGCCTCGGTGAGGTGCCACGAGATCGCCTCGCCCTCGCGGTCGGGGTCGGTGGCCAGGATGAGGCGCGGGTCCGCCTTGAGCGCGTCGGCGATGGCTTTGAGGTGCTTCTTCGACTCGGGAGCGACTTCCCATTCCATGGCGAAGTCGTGCTCGGGGTCGACCGAGCCGTCCTTGGCGGGAAGGTCACGCACGTGCCCGAAGCTCGCCAGCACCGTGTAGTCGCTGCCGAGATAGGCGTTGATCGTCTTGGCCTTGGCCGGGGATTCGACAACGACGACGGGCATCAGGCAAGCTCCGGCAGGCGGACGAGGGGCGGGGGCGGTATGTGGGCGCGGGCCCCCGAATGTCAATGCGGCCGGGGGCGCAGGGGCCCGGCGTCCCGCTGCCCCGATGGCCGGAGCGTCTTGGGGTCCTCCCGTTCCGGTTGCGGCCCGCGCCATCTTGGCCGGGCGACTTCGGGATACGCATTGTTGACTTATTGGATACAGATATTGCGATGGCCCTGCGGCTCGCCGGATTCCAGCAAAGATATGTTGGTTGCCATTTTATCGGCCTTGGAAATCTGGGCCTTCCCACGTCCAACGAGGAAACCGGGCGGGGCATCCTCTGAAATGGCACAATGTTGTGTAAACCGACCAATTTCGGACACTTAGGTGCCACGATTGATTTGTTGACGCAGAGCCTGCGACTCTCCTACTGAAAGAGCGCACAAGCAAGGATTGTCCCACGCGAGACGTGCGGCCGGTCCCTAACAAGTTCACGCTTGCCTAAAAGGGGAATTGCAATGCCGTCCGTTGCATCCGGAAGTTCCGTTACCGCTCTCGAGGGATTCACCACGATCCTCGACACCCTGAAATCGGCCACGGGAATGAGAAGCCTGTCCTCGGACAGCGTGACCTATGTCTCGGGTGGAAAGACTTACCTGATCTCCGGCGCGGACCTCGTGGTGACGGGCGGCGCCCTGGCTTCGGGCACGATCACCGGCATCCGGTCGAACAACAGCTTCAGCTACACGGTCACAAATATCAATCTGACCGTGAGTGAGATCAAAACGGCGATCACGAGCGAGAGGAGCGGTGTTTCGACGGCGCTCGACAACCTCCTCATCAACCACGAAGGCGGATGGACGGTCCGGGGCAACGGGCTTGTGAACACCGCGACCGGGTCCAAGCTGAAGGGGACCACGACCTGGAACCTCCAGTCCGGCAATGACCGCATGACCGGCGGGATCGGCGGTGACACCATCAACGGCGGCGATGGCAACGACTCCCTCAGCGGGGGCAAGGGGGCCGATACCCTCAATGGCGGCAATGGCGCCGACATTCTCGACGGCGGGCTCAACACCTCGAGCACCAATGTCAATGTGGACAAGCTGAACGGCGGCGCGGGCAACGACACCTTCCGCATCAGCCAAGCCAAGGGCCTTGATGTCGTCGATGGTGGCGCCGACAGCGACACGGTTTTTGTGCAAGGGTCCAGGCTGACCATCAGCGACTACAGCCTGAGCAATGTCGAGATCGTGGCCGCGGCCTCTGTCGGTGCGACTCTGCTGGGTGGGACAGGCAACGACAGCATCGGCGTCGACTACACCATCGGCGGCGCCAATCTGAAGAGCTTCAAGGTGATCGACGGCAAGGCCGGCGACGACACCATCAAGGGTAGCGCCAAGGCCGAGACGATCCTGGGCGGCGGCGGCGCGGACAGCATCGAAGGCGGTTCGGGCAACGACGTGCTGAACGGCGGCGCGAGCGATGGCGCCATCGATACGCTCAAAGGAGGGGACGACAACGACCTTTTCCTGCTGTCGGGCAACACGGGCGCTGACACGATCGTTGGCGGCGAGGGAATCGATACGATCCGTGTCACCGGCATGACCGTCAATGGCGTCACAAGCTTCTCCATGGAGGATCTCGCGAACACGAGCGAGGTTGAGAACCTGATCACGACGAGCGGGTCCGTGAGGCTCAACGGCAGGACGACGGCCGACCTCATCAACGTGACTGGTGGCTATGCGGTCTCGGGCTTCGTGACCATCGACGGCAAGGCCGGCAACGACCACATCAAGGGCACCGCAGGCATCAACACACTGTTCGGGGACGATGGGGTGGACAGCCTGATCGGCGCCGGCGGCTCGGACAAGCTGTATGGCGGCGCGGGCGACGACACGATCTGGGGTGACGCCGGAGACAATACTACTTCTCTGGGGGCTGGACGCGACGAGATCGATGGTGGCGCCGGGCAGGACACCCTCAATGGTGAGTTCGGCAACGACAAACTCAACGGCGGCGCGAACGACGCCGCGGTCGACACGATCAACGGCGGCGAGGGCAACGACACCTTCACGTTGGGCGGGGGTTCGGGCGCGGATATCATCACCGGCGGCAACGGGACCGACACCGTCGAGGCGATCGGAACGTTGAACTCTCTCACGAAGAAGACCGTATTCGACTTTGCCCTGCTGGCCGGCATGAGTGGAATCGAAGTTCTGCACTCCACCAGCAGTTCGGCTGTGCTGCAGGGCACGGACAACGGCAACAGCATCGGCAGCACCACGACGAACGGCGTCACGACCTTCGGTTACGAGATCACCAACTTCGCCACGATCGACGGCGGCAAGGGTGACGACACGATCTCGGGCAGCCTCGACGGCGAAGACATCGCGGGCGGCGAAGGGAACGACGTCCTGCTTGGCCGCGGCAACCGGGACACGATCGATGGCGGCGTTGGCAACGACATCATCCATGGCGACTTCGCCACTGGCACGGTGATCGACGTAGCCGGCAACGACGTTTTGGACGGCGGCGACGGCGCGGACCAGATCTACGGCGAGGACGGCACCGACGAGTTGAACGGCGGGGCAGACGACGGCGCTGCGGACTCGCTCTACGGCGGCGCAGGCGACGATACCATCTGGCTGAGCAGCGCTGGCGGAAGCGACGTGGTCAGGGGTGGCGATGGCTACGACGTGATCAAGACGACGGGCACGGTCTTCCTGGCCAGCAATCTGAGCAGCATGCTGGTGAGCGGCGTGGAAGAGGTCAGCACCATCACCACCAAGACCCTTCAGGGTAGCTCAGGCGACGACACGCTTGGGGTCGACTACAAGCTCACAGGCTTCGGCGTGGTCGATGGGGGGGACGGCAACGACCTGATTGTCTCGAGCAGCAGCTCCAGCAAGGCTGAAACCTTCTCGGGTGGCACGGGCAATGACGAGATCCGGGGCTTCAACGGGTCCGATGATCTGATCGGCAACGCCGGCAATGACATCCTGAAGGGCGATGCCGGTCAAACTGATGTGGCACAGAGTGCCCCGGGCAACGACGAACTCTACGGCGGAGCAGGGGACGACCAACTGTTTGGTGAGGCGGGTGACGACCTGCTGCAGGGCGGCGCAGGCAACGATACGCTCAATGGCGGTGACGGAGCGGATACGTTCCTCTTCATGGACTTTACGGACATGGGGGCGGACAGCGCCACAACCGATACGATCACCAAGTTCGAGGCTGGTATCGACAAGATCGACCTTCTATGGCTGGGCAGCCTGACCTGGGTGGACGCGCTCTCTGAGGGCGACGTCGATCAGGTCACCTTTGCGGACGGGATGATCCAGATCGACAATGATGACGATTTGGATGCCGAGTACGTCATCAACATCGCGATCGGCACGGTCAGCGAGCTCGATCTGGCCTGATCTAAGCGCCCGACCACGACATGCGGCCTGCCCCTGACCCGGGGCAGGCCGTTCCAATTCGAGACCCCTGTTCGGCCTGTCTGATCCGGTGGTGGACCATAAGTCGGGACATCGCGGGTGTGCGGCCACGGGTTATGGGGCAGTTCCTGCAACCGGGCATAAGCCCTGGGCCGAGCGCGCGAGGTCGTAGTCTGTTCAAGACAGCGTGCAACGGGATCGGGCCATCGGGAGGCGGCAATGTCCGATCCCGCATCGGGACTGCGGAAACCTTCAACCCGAGAGGTGGGGCTGGACGATTGCTCCAGATCCGCATGCCGATGATCCTGGATCAGCGGCAACACCGGGCCGTTCGTGCCGGGACCCTGAGCCTGCGCGACACCTTGTATCTAGGACCATCCTGCAGACGTCCGCCGTTCCTCCACTTGACCCAGTTGCCAACGCCGATGTCGAGAGGGCGAGCAAGCGAAGGGGGGCGAGGAGCGCAAGGGGACCGGCTGCTTAACATAATCGGACAACTCGAATCCTGTGCCGTCCGATCCCGGTGCCTGTTTTCTCGCATCGCGATCCCGCCGGCTGGGCAACGAGGTGGCGTGCGCAGGGCATTAGGAGTGATCCTGGGTCTTAGCAGAAGGATCGACCCATCCTACGAATGTTCTTGTCCGCTTCGAGGCGTATGGATCGAGCCCAGCTACAACGCAACATCCGCGAACTACGTGGCGCTCTACAGATAGTCGCAATCCGTTCGAAAAGACCTCGCCCGCCGGCCTGCCGAGCTGTCACGGTTCCTTCCGGTGCCGCAGCTTCATGAAACGAACCGCGGGTCCTGTGGCAACCGAACCGAAAGGTGCCTGCGGGCTGTTCGTGTGCTAGGGTCTAGTTTCGGCCGGTCTGGCGAAATTGTCGCGACCGTTCATCGCCATTCAGGCCGCCCGCGACAATAAACCACCCGGCTGCCGCACGATCATCCCTTCGATCTCGAGATCGGTGAGCACGGAGGCCAAGGCAGCGGCCCCGCGCCCGAGGTCGCGGATAAGTTGGTCCTCGGCGAGAGGAGTCGGGCCGAGGAGGTCGAGGACCCTGTCCCGCAGGGTGCCGGACGGTTGCAGGCCGGGAAGCCGGTTCCGCTGGCTCTGTCTGTCATGTCCGGGCCGATCGACGCGCGCTCCCTGGTTCAGCCTGGGCGCAAACTTCGCCGGAAGGACGTCTGCGTTCTCGGGCACGGTCGGCCGGGCCAGCGGATCTTGCGACGCTGCTGCGGCGAGCCCAGTGGGAAGGCGAGCCAGAGCGGGCGCCAGCGCCTCAAGGACGTCGTCGGCGGAGCGGACCAGCGTGGCCCCATCGCGCAGAAGAAGGTTGCAGCCGGCGGCGCGGGGGTCGAGCGGATGGCCGGGGACGGCCAGGACCTCGCGCCCCTGGTCGGCGGCAGCGCGGGCGGTGATGAGGCTGCCCGACCGCTCGGCCGCCTCGACCACGATCACGCCAAGCGCGAGGCCCGAGACGATACGGTTGCGTGCTGGAAAGTGCCGGGCCTGGGGATCGAGTCCCATCGGCTGTTCGGACAGGCGCAGGCCACGTCGCCCGATCTCGGCGGCGAGGTCGGCGTTCTCGGGCGGGTAGATCTGGTCTACCCCGCCTGCCATCACGGCGACCGTGCCGATGGGCAGGGCCGCGCGGTGGGCGGCCGTGTCGATCCCGCGCGCCAGTCCCGAGACGACCACGAGGCCGGAATCGCCCAATCCTTCGATCAGGGAACGGGTCATGCGCAATCCGAGCGAAGAGGCGTTCCGCGCGCCGACGAGAGCCACCATGGACCGTTGGAGGAGCGAGGCGTCGCCAAAGGCCCAGAGGAGCGGCGGAGCATCGGGCAGGAGGGCCAGCGCTGCGGGATAAGCGGGATCGTTCCGGAGGAGGAGGCGGGCGCCTTGGGCCAGACCTGCCCGATATTCGGCCAGCGCGACACCTTCGGGACAGGGGGCGTAGTCCGAGACTCCGGCGGCCCGGGCTATGGCCGGAAGTGCGCGGAGCGCGGCGCGCGCCGAGCCGTGTTCGGCCAAGAGACGAGTGAAGGTGGCCACGCCGACACGGCGCGAGCGCAGCAGACGAAGCCAGTCCAGCCGTTCGTCTTCCTGGGTGGGTGGGAGTTGGGGGTGAGCGGAAGTGGGTCCGACCATCCTGATCCTCGCCTGCTGCTGGAATCACCATATCCTCTACAGAGTTAACATCTGGTAAACCGACTGGCCCCGCCGGGCCCTCCAAGACGAAAAAAGCTGCGTGGATGCTTCGCGCGGCCGGCAGCCCGAATGGTGGCCCCGGGAGCGTGCAAGGGGTCCAAACCTCCTCTGGCCTTCCGGCAAGCGATCCCGGTGTTGCCCATCGGCGGCTGGACTCGTTCGGCGCTCAGGCCCTTTGCAGTCATGAGCATGCCGCGTCGGGGCCCATTTTGCCGGGTCCGAGGGGCGCGGACACCGACCCTGACAAGGCCGACAGGAGGACCCCACGGGAACGGCCCATTGTTGCCCTTGGGAGTGCCGCCGCCCTCGGTCGGGGCGGCGTCCGGCTTGCCCCTGGCGGGAGCCTCGCCGCGAGCGGCCTGGGGCTCATAGTTGCGCGGCCGAAGCGCCGGGGACCGATCCGGCGGCGGGGCGCGACGGACGGGCTCGGCCGAGGTCAGCCCTCCTTGCGCGCCTCCTGCGTCAGGAAAGCCGCCGAGTCGTAGACGGTCTCGAAGCGATGGACCTTGTCCCCGTCGAACTCGATGACGCTGACGCCCCGATAATTGATCGGATGGCCGTCCTTCAGGATGCCCTTCGAGGTCCAGACGAGGGCGGCCTGGCCCTCGGCCTCGATCAGATGGCTGAACTCGGACCGGATGGTCTCGAACTGGGCGAGGTAGGTCTCCCAAAAGCGGCGGGCTCCATCGAGCCCATGGTGGGCGATGGCGAGGTTGTGGAGTTCGGAGTCCTCGGCGAAGAGCCGGACGAGGTGATCGGGGTCGCCCGTCTCCTCCGTGCGCTGAAGGGAATCCGCAAAGGTCTGCGCCATGCCGGGCATCGGGGGTCTCCTGCTGCTTGCTGTCCGCAGAAGGCGCGGGGTGCGGGTCGGGTTCCCGCCTACGGCCCGCCGCGCTCGGGCTCGATGTCGCCCCGGCGCGACAGCCAGCGCGCGGCGAGCAGGCAGAGGAGCGCCCAGGCCGCCCCCAGTGTCCAGCCCGCCAGCACGTCCGAGGGCCAGTGGACGCCCAGGTAGACGCGGCTGACGCCCACCGCCACGGCGACGAGGGCCGCGAGCGCGATCCAGTAGACCTTCATGCGGCGCCGCGGCTCGGCGCGGGCGAGCATGACGGCAAGGGTGAGCCAGGTCACCGCGGCCATCATGGAATGGCCCGAGGGGAAGGAGGTCGATACGAACTCGGTCCCGTGGGGCACGAGATCGGGGCGGGGGCGGTCGAAGAAGGTCTTCGAGAAGTGCGAGAGGGCCTGCCCCCCAGCAACGGCCACGCCCAGGAACAGCGCGGAGCGGCCGTGGCGGCGGATGGCGAGGGCGCCCATCACCGAGAGCGTCACGAAGGTGAGGACGGTGACCCCGCCCAGGGCGGTGACGTCGCGGACGGCGGTCTCGATGGCCGGAGACCCGAGGGGGTCGGAGATGTCCGTGGGAGAGCGCAGCGCCAGGAGGAGGGATTCGTCGAAGGCATGGGTGTCGCCCTCGGCCACCTCGTCGGCAAGGCCCACGAAGGTCCAGAGCGCGGCGGCCGTCAGGAGCACGGCGAGAAGGGTCTTGGCTTCGACGCGGGCGAGGAAGGGGCGGAGTGGGGCCATGAGGCGATCCTGGTCTTGCCTCCCGCCGAGGTGGGACGGAATTGTGCAGGCGCAAGGGGGTGGAGCACTGACGGTCCTTCAGCTACGCCGGTTCTCAGGACCTCCGACCTGGGCCGTCACGGGTCGCCGGTGCTTGTCATGAAAGGGCCCATCATGGCTCTCGTCGCGAGTTACGTCGTGGCCGTCAACCTCTTGGCCTTCGGCCTGTTCGGGATCGACAAGCAGCGGGCGGTCGCGGGTCTCTGGCGCGTCAGTGAGGCCACCCTGATCGGGGTCGCCTTGGCTGGCGGCTGGATCGGGGCGAAGACGGGACAGCGCCACTTCCGCCACAAGACGCGGAAGCAGCCCTTTGCGAGGACGCTGAACGCGGTCGGGCTGCTGCACCTTGGCCTTTTGGTCGCGCTGGCTGCCTTGGTTCTGTCACCGCAGGCAGAAGTCGACGCCCTCATCGATAGGCTGGCAGAGTCTCTGGATCGCATTCTTCCCGTCTTGGCTGGCGAATCCGGAGAAAGCGACGCAGCCCTGACGGCTGGCCCGCTGCCCCGGCGTTTCGGCCCGGGCAGCGGGGATGACATGTAGCCGGCACCGGTCGCCCGGCCAGTTCTCCCACGGTTCAGGCCGCCGCGCCCCCGACCGTCAGGCCGCCGATCAGCAGCGAGGGCTGGCCCACGCCCACGGGGACCCACTGGCCCGCCTTGCCGCAGTTCCCGATCCCCGGATCGAGCGCTATGTCGTTGCCGATGGCGCGGATCTGCCGGAGCGCCGTCGCGCCGTCGCCGATCAGCGTCGCGCCCTTCACGGGCTCCTGCACCTGTCCGTTGCGGACCCGGTAAGCCTCGGTGCAGGAGAAGACGAACTTGCCGCTGGTGATGTCCACCTGACCGCCACCGAAGCCCACGGCGTAGATGCCGTCCCGGAGGTCCGCGACCATGGAGCCGGGTTCGGCGTCGCCCGACAGCATGTAGGTGTTGGTCATGCGCGGCATGGGGATGTGGGCGAAGCTCTGGCGGCGGCCGTTGCCCGTGGCGGCGACGCCCATCAGGCGGGCATTCTGGCGATCCTGCATGTAGCCCACGAGGATGCCGTCCTCAATCAAGACCGTGCGGTTCGAGGGCGTGCCCTCGTCGTCCACGCTGATCGAGCCGCGCCGGTCGGGGATCGTGCCGTCGTCGAGCACGGTCACGCCCTTGGCCGCCACCTGCTGCCCCATGAGGCCCGCGAAGGCCGAGGTGCCCTTGCGGTTGAAGTCGCCCTCGAGCCCATGGCCCACGGCCTCATGCAACAGGATGCCGGGCCAGCCCGGACCAAGGACCACGTCCATAACCCCCGCGGGCGCGGCCTGCGCCCCGAGGTTCACCAGCGCGATCCGCAGCGCCTCGCGCGTGGTCGACTCCCAGGTCTCGCGGTTGATCAGCCCGAGAAGGCCATGCCGCCCGCCCGAGCCGTGGCCGCCCGCCTCGCGCCGGCCGTTCTCCTCGACGATGACGCTGATGTTGAGCCGCGACATCGGGCGGATGTCGGTCACGAGGTCGCCCTCGGGCCGCAGGATCGCGACCTCCTGATGGGAGGCGGCGAGCGAGGCCGAGACCTGCACCACGCGGGGGTCGAGCGCGCGGGCGAAGGCGTCGATCTCGCGCAGCGTATCGACCTTGAGCGCGAAGGCCGCGTCGTCGATGGGATCGGCGTCGCCGTAGAGCTTGCGGTTCGTGCGCGGCGGTGGCGGGGCCATCGTGCCGCCGCCGGTGCCCACGGCGAGGCGCGCCGTCGCCACCGCGCGGGCGAGCGCGGGTTCGTCGATGGTGGTCGAATGGGCGTAACCGGCCGTCTCGCCGCGCACGGCGCGCAGGCCAAAGCCCTCGGAGGCGTCGAAGCTCGCCGTCCGCAGGCGGCCGTCGTCGTAGCCCAGGACTTCGGAGCGGCGGCGTTCGAGGAACAGCTCGCCGTCGTCGGCGCCCGCCACCGCCTCGCGCAGGAGGCGCAGCGCGGCGTTGCGGTCGAGGAGGTCCTCGAAGGGGCGGAAGGGGGCGGAGGACATGGGAAAACTCCTCGTGAGACCGGGCCGAGCGAGCCGAGGTGCGACAACGCGCGGCTTGTGATGCCAGGCAGGATATGGGATGAGGCGCGGAACCGACAGGGGCCCCTCACGCCCCCGTCACCTCGTTCGTGCCTCGCCCAAGGACCCGCCCATGCGCCTTCAGACTTTCCGAACGTTCGCAGCCGCTTCCGGGGCGGCCCTTCTCGGCACCGCCGCCTGGGCGCAGGAGGCCGCGGACAACGGAGTGGAAGCGGTCGTGGACGGGCTGCCGATCATCGGCCAGCCCCGCCCGAACGGCGTGAACTTCCAGCCGTCGGCCACCAGCATCGCCGAGAACACCCACTGGCTGGGCAACATGGTGGACTGGATCATCCTGTTCATCGTGGTCTTCGTCACGGGCCTGCTGCTGTGGGTGATCTACCGCTACAACGAGCGGCGCAACCCCAAGCCCGCGCAGTTCACCCACAACTCGCCGCTCGAGATCGCCTGGACGGTGATCCCGATCGTGGTTCTGGTCTTCATCGGCGCCTTCTCGCTGCCCGTGCTATTCAATCAGCAGGAGATCCCCGAGGGCGACGTCCACATCAAGGTCACGGGCTACCAGTGGTACTGGAACTACGAGTACCCCGATGAAGGCATCGCCTTCGACAGCTATATGATCGGCTACAACGAGGGCAACCTGAACCCCGAGATCAGCGCCCATCTCCAGGAAGCAGGCTACAAGGACGCCCACTTCAAGCTCGCGGTCGACAATCCCGTGGTGGTCCCGGTCGGCGCGACGGTGGTCATGACGGTGACGGGCGGCGACGTGATCCATTCCTGGACCATCCCCGCCTTCGGCGTGAAGCAGGACGCCGTGCCGGGCCGCCTGGCGCAGCTCTGGTTCAACGCCGAGACCGAGGGCGTCTACTTCGGCCAGTGCTCGGAACTGTGCGGCAAGGACCACGCCTTCATGCCGATCACCGTGCGCGTCGTCTCGCCCGAGGCCTATCAAGCCTGGGTCGCGGAGAACCGTCCCGCCGAGGCCCCGGCGAGCTGAGGCCCGCCAAGGCAGCGGCACCAGGTCGCGGCGCCCGGGGCTGTCCCCAGGGCGCCGTTTCTCTTATGTAGAGCCCCGATTTCCCGAGGATGACCTCATGAGCGATGCGAGCCTTTCCGCCCCCCTGAGCGCGCCCGGCGAAGCCCAGATGGGCGACTACTGGGAACTGCTGAAGCCCCGCGTCATGTCGCTGGTGGTCTTCACGGCGCTGGTGGGCCTGGCCGCGGCGCCGGGCGAGGTGCACCCGTTCCTCGCCTTCGTGTCGGTGCTCTGCATCGCCGTGGGCGGCGGCGCCTCGGGCGCGCTCAACATGTGGTGGGATGCCGATATCGACGCCGTCATGAAGCGCACCAAGGGCCGTCCCGTGCCCTCGGGCCGCGTGACGGGGGACGAGGCGCTGGCCATCGGGCTCGCGCTCGCGGGCTTCTCGGTGATGATCCTGGGGCTCGCGGCCAACTGGCTGGCGGCGGGGCTCCTCGCCTTCACGATCTTCTTCTACGCGGTCGTCTACACGATGTGGCTCAAGCGGCGCACGCCGCAGAACATCGTGATCGGCGGCCTCGCAGGCGCGCTGCCGCCGCTGGTGGGCTGGGTCGCCGCCACGGGTTCGTTCGCGCTCGCGCCGGTGCTGATGGTGCTGCTCGTCTTCATGTGGACGCCGCCGCACTTCTGGGCGCTCGCGCTGTTCGTGCGGGGCGACTACGGGCTCGCGCAGGTGCCGATGCTGACCGAGACCCACGGCGACCGCGTCACGCGCAACCACATCCTGGGCTATGCGATCCTTCTCGTGCCGGTGTCGCTGGCGCTGGGACTCACGCCGGTGGCCGGGCCTGTCTATCTGGCGGCCAGCGTCGTGCTGAACCTTCTCTTTGTCGGCGCCTGCTGGCGGGTCTGGCGGCGCGACCGCGCCGCGGCCGAAGCCGACCGCTTCGCGGCGGAGCGGCGGGTGTTCAAGCTCTCGCTTCTCTACCTTTTCCTGCATTTCGGGGCTCTTCTGGCCGAAGCCAGCCTCGGCACCTTCCTGGGGGCCTGACATGGCGATCAAGGTCGAGCACGAACTTCACGAACGCCGCCGGGGGCGCAACCTGGGCGTGGCGCTGATCCTAACGGCGCTGATCGCCATCGTCTTCGGGCTGACGGTGGTCAAGGTCCTGCAACTGGACGACATCCGCCAGTTCGAGAGCTTCGACCACGTGGCGAACCCCTACGCGGACCAGGAGGAGGGAGGGACGGAATGACACCGCAGGCACGCACCGCCCTGGGGGCGGTGGGACTGGTGGTCGCCATGGGCTCGCTGAGCTTCGCGGCCGTGCCCTTCTATGACTGGTTCTGCCGGGTCACGGGCTTCGGCGGCGCCACGGCGGTGTCGGATGGGGGCGGGATCGCGCCGGTCGAGGAATTCGTGACGGTGCGCTTCCAAGCTTCGCTCGACCGCGACATGCCCTGGACCTTCCGCCCCGTGCAGACCGAGATGCGCGTGCGGATCGGCGAATCGAACCTCGCCTTCTACGAGGCCTCGAACCCGACGGACCGGCCGGTGGCGGGGCAGGCCACCTTCAACGTCGTGCCCTACGCCGCAGGCGGCTATTTCGCGAAGGTGCAGTGCTTCTGTTTCACCGAGCAGGTGCTCCAGCCGGGGCAGACCGTGCAGATGCCGGTGAGCTTCTACGTCGATCCCGCGATCTTGGACGATCCTGAGGGAAAGTACGTCCACGAGATCACGTTGGGCTACACCTTCTACGAGATCGAGTTGCCCCAGGAGGTCGAGCAGGCCGCTCTCGACCCTGAGACCGCGGGGGCTTTGACAGCGGCGCCGCAAGCGTCCATAGACTGACCGCCGCGACCGACAGGGGGAACCGCCACCGATGGCTCATGTGAAGAACCACGACTACCACGTCCTGCCACCCTCCATCTGGCCGTTCATCGGCGCGGTCGGCGCCTTCGTCATGCTCTTCGGGGCGACGATCTGGATGCACGGCTCCGGTCCCTACCTGTTCCTGATCGGACTCGTGGCGGTGCTCTACACCATGTATGGCTGGTGGGCCGACGTGATCGCGGAAAGCCGCGTGGGCGATCACACCCCCGTGGTCCGCATCGGCCTGCGCTACGGCTTCATCCTCTTCATCATGTCCGAGATCATGTTCTTCGCGGCATGGTTCTGGTCGTTCTTCAAGCACGCCCTGTACCCGATGGGGCCCGAATCGCCGGCCGTCGACGGCGTCTGGCCGCCTCCCGGCATCGAGACCTTCGACCCCTGGCATCTGCCGCTCATCAACACGCTGATCTTGCTCTGCTCGGGCGCCGCCGCGACTTGGGCGCACCACGCGCTCGTCCACGAGAACAACAAGCAGGACATGAAGTGGGGCCTGTGGCTCGCGATCGGGCTGGGCGTCCTGTTCACCTTCTTCCAGGCCTACGAGTACAGCCATGCGGCGTTCGGCTTCGCGGGCAATATCTACGGCGCGAACTTCTTCATGGCGACGGGCTTCCACGGCGCGCACGTCATCATCGGGACGGTCTTCCTCGCCGTCTGCCTGTTCCGCCTCTACAAGGGCGACTTCACGCCCGAGAAGCACGTGGGCTTCGAGGCGGCGGCCTGGTACTGGCACTTCGTCGACGTGGTCTGGCTGTTCCTGTTCGCTTCGATCTACATCTGGGGCCAGTGATCCGACCGGACCCGGACCGCAACCGTCGCGCGCGGGGGATCTCCCCGCGCGTTTCGCTTTGAGAGGATGGCCGTGAGGCGTCTCTGGTTTCCCTTGCTCCTGGGCCTCGTGGGGGTTGCGATCCTCTGCGCCTTGGGGCTGTGGCAACTCGACCGCATGGGACAGAAGGAGGCGCTCCTCGACCGCATCGAGGCACGCATCGGCGCGGCTCCGGTGCCTTTGCCCGCCGCGCCCGATCCGGCCACGGAACAGTACCTGCCCGTGACGGTGACGGGCGCCCTGCGCGGTGGGGAGGCCCCGGTCCTCACCTCGCTCCAGGGAGAGGGGACGGGCTATCGGGTGGTCGCGGCCCTCGACACGGGCGAGCGGCGCCTCCTGGTGGACCTGGGCTTCGCGCCCGAGGCCGATAAGGACCGCGCCAGGCTGGCCGAGGACGTGACGGTGACGGGCAACCTGCTCTGGCCCAACGACGTCGATTCCTGGACGCCCGCCCCGGATCTGGCGCGCAACCTGTGGTTCGCCCGCGACCTGCCCGCGATGGCCGAGGCCCTGGGCACCGAGCCCCTCCTGGTCGTCGCGCGCCGCATCGAGGGCGCGGACCTCGGCACGATCCCGGTCGCGGTGGACATGGCCGGCATTCCCAACAACCATTACGAATATGCGATCACCTGGTTCGGGCTGGCCATGGTCTGGGTAGTGATGAGCCTTGTCCTCATCCAGCGCGTGCGGCGGGGCACGGCATGAATCGTCTCGTTTCCCCGGACTGCCTCCTCGCGGACCGCGCCGCCCACCTGCCCCGAGCCACGCTCACGCCGTTCCGGGTCGCGCGGCTTGACCGCCTGCCGGAGGAGCGGCGCGTCGGCCCGGCCGTCTCCACCCTGCGGGGCCATATCGACCTGCCCGACTGAGGACCACGAATGCGCTACATCTCCACCCGGGGGCAGGCCCCCGCCCTCGACTTCGAGCGGGCCATGATGACGGGCCTCGCCTCCGACGGCGGGCTTTACGTCCCCGAGGTCGTGCCGGTCATGAACCCCGACGAGATTGCCGCGCTCGCGGGCCTGCCCTTCGAGGAGGCGGCCTTCCGCATCATGCGGCCCTTCGTGGGCGATAGTTTCGCGCCCGAGGAGTTCCGGGGCCTGATCCACGCCGCCTACGGGTGCTTTGGCCATGCCGCGCGGACGCCGCTCGTGCAGCTCGGGCCCAATCACTTCCTGCTAGAGCTGTTCCACGGGCCCACGCTCGCCTTCAAGGACGTGGCGATGCAGCTCATCGGGCAGCTCTTTCAGGCGGCGCTGGGGCGCACGCAGGGGCGCATCACCATCGTGGGGGCGACATCGGGCGACACCGGCTCGGCCGCCATCGAGGCGTTCCGGGGGCTGTCCAGCGTCGACGTCTTCATCCTCTACCCGCATGGGCGCGTGTCGGAGGTGCAGCGGCGGCAGATGACCACGCCGTCCGAAAGCAACGTCCACGCGCTGGCGCTGGACGGGGACTTCGACGACTGCCAGGCGGCGCTGAAGGCCATGTTCGCGGACCGCGACTTCGCGGACGATGTTCGGCTTGCGGGCGTCAACTCGATCAACTGGGCGCGGGTGCTGGCGCAGGTGGTCTATTACTTCACCGCCGCCGTGAGCCTTGGCGCGCCGCACCGGGCGGTCAGCTTCACCGTTCCCACCGGCAACTTCGGGGACATCTACGCCGGGCTCATCGCCAAGCGGATGGGACTGCCCATCGAGCGGCTGGTGATCGCCACCAACCAGAATGACATCCTGCACCGCACGCTCCTCACGGGCGAGCACCGCAAGGAGGGGGTTGTCCCGTCGATGAGCCCGTCGATGGACATCCAGGTCTCCTCGAACTTCGAGCGGGCGCTCTTCGATGCCTACGGGCGCGACGCCCATGCCGTCGCCGCCGACATGGCCAGCCTGCGGACCGAAGGCGGCTTCGCGGTGGGGCAGGGGGCCATCGAGCAACTGCGCGAGTGGTTCTCCTCGGGCCGCGCCTCGGAGGAGGAGACGGCGGCCACGATCACCCGCACGCTGGCGCAGACGGGCGAGCTTCTTTGCCCCCACAGCGCCGTGGGCGTCCACGTGGCCGAGAGCTACCTAGGCGAGACGCCCATGGTGACGCTCGCCACCGCCCATCCCGCCAAGTTCCCCGACGCGGTCGAGGCCGCGACCGGGATCCGTCCGCCCCTTCCCCCGCGCATGGCCGACCTGTATGACCGGACCGAGCGGGTGACGCGGGTGCCCAACGACCTTCCCACCCTTCAGGCCCTCATCCGGGAGCGCATCCGCACGTGACCGTCCGCCTCCATACCCTGCCCAACGGCTTCCGCGTCGCCACCGAGGCCATGCCTGGCCTCAAGTCCGCCGCCATCGGCATCTGGGTCCTCGCGGGGGGGCGCCACGAACGGGCCGAGCAGAACGGCATCGCCCATTTCCTCGAACACATGGCGTTCAAGGGCACGGCGACGCGCACCGCGCTCCAGATCGCCGAAGCGATCGAGGACGTGGGCGGCTACATCAATGCCTACACCTCGCGCGAGATGACGGCCTATTACGCGCGAGTCCTGGAGGACGACGTGGGGCTCGCGCTCGACGTCATCTCGGACATCCTGCTGAACCCGGTCTTTTCGGACGAGGAGATCGAGGTCGAGCGGGGCGTGATCCTGCAGGAGATCGGGCAAACGCTCGACACGCCGGACGACATCGTCTTCGACTGGCTGCAGGAGGCCGCCTATCCGGACCAGCCGCTGGGCCGGACCATCCTGGGCGAGGCCGAGCGGGTGGGGTCGTTCGGCAAGGCCGACCTGCGCCGCTTCGTGGGCGAGCATTACGGGCCGGGGCAGATGATCCTCTGCGCGTCGGGGGCCGTGGACCACGACGCGATCTGCCGCGCGGCCGAGGCGCTGTTCGGGCACCTGAGCCCGCTGCCCCGGCCCGCGCTGATCCAGCCCGCCGCCTGGCGCGGCGGCGAGCGGCGCGAGATCAAGGCGCTGGAGCAGGTGCACTTCGCCCTGGCGCTGGAAGGGCCCGACTACCGTGACCCGGCCATCCACACCGCGCAGATCTGGGCCACGGCGATGGGGGGCGGCATGTCCTCGCGCCTCTTCCAGGAGGTGCGCGAGAATCGGGGACTCTGCTACACGATCTTCGCGCAGGCCGGGGCCTACGAGGACACCGGCCTGTCCACGATCTACGCCGGCACGAGCGCCGAGGACATCGTGGAGCTGGTGGGCCTCACCATCGACGAGCTGAAGCGCGCGGCCGACGACATGACCGAGGCCGAGGTGGCGCGCGCGCGGGCGCAGATGAAGGCCGGGATGCTGATGGGGCTGGAGTCCCCGTCGAACCGGGCCGAGCGGCTGGCGCGAATGCTGTCGATCTGGGGCCGCGTGCCGACGGTCGAGGAGCAGATCGCCCGCATCGAGGCGGTGACGACACAGGACGTGCGCGAGTTCGCCGGCCGGATGGCCGGAGACACGGGGACGGCTCTCGCGGTCTACGGGCCGGCCGAGGCCGCGCCGACGCTCGACGCCCTGCGGGAGCGGCTCGCGGCCTGACCCGAGGGGGAGTGATTGATCTTCCGCCGGCGGGAGCTTCGCATCGAAACCGAGCGCTTGGTGCTGCGCCCACCCCAGATGCCCGACTGGGGTGCCTGGGCGGCGCTGCGTCGCGACTCGGCCGAGTTCCTCAAGCCGTGGGAGCCGCTCTGGGCGGTCGATCACCTGAGCCGCCGGGCCTTCACCAGCCGCGTGGCTTGGTCGCGTCATTCCATCGCCAACGGGACGGCGGTGCCGCTGTTCCTGATCCGGCGGGAGGACGGGATGCTTCTGGGCGCGATCACGCTGGACAACATCCGGCGCGGGCCCGCGCAGTCGGGGACCACCGGATACTGGGTCGGCCAGCCCTTCGCCCGTCAAGGCTACATGCGCGAGGCGGTGCTGGCGCTGGTGACCTACGCCTTCGATACGCTGGACCTGAGCCGCATCGAGGCCGGGTGCCTGCCCGAGAACACGCCCTCGCGCCGGCTGCTCGAAGGCTGCGGCTACAAGTACGAAGGCGTGGCGCAGGCCTATCTCCAGATCAACGGGCGCTGGCGCAATCATGTGCTCTACGCCAATCTTCGCAACGACCGGCGTGGGCGGACGGACGCCGGCTGAGGCGACCTCGCGGATTCGTGGGCTGACGCGGCGTCACGGCTCGCTAGTCTGGCGCTCATGCGGACCGTTTCCATCGCCCTTCTCCTGTCGGGACTTGCCGCCCTGCCCGTCGCGGCGCAGGAGCGCATCCCGAGCCACTGCGTCGCACTGGCCCAAGGGCCCGAGCGGGTCGTCCCCGCGAGCTTCCGCGAGCCGCTCGCGATAGACTCGGTGCGGGTCAGCTACATCGACCACGCGATGTTCCTGATCCAGACGCCGTCGCTGTCGGCGGTGACGGACTTCGTGGGCTTCATCGGCAACGTCGACCTGATCCCTGACGTGGTGACGATGAACAACGCCCACAGCACCCATTGGACCGCGAACCCCGACCCGGCCATCCCGCACGCCCTGCGCGGCTGGGCCGAGGAGGGCACGGCGCCGCGCCACAACCTCGACCTGGGCGAGATGCTGGTCCGGAACGTGTCGACCGACATCCGCGGCCGGTTCGGCGGCACGGCAGAGCCCGACGGCAATTCGATCTTCGTCTTCGAGGCCGGCGGGATGTGCATCGCGCATCTGGGGCATCTCCATCATGAGCCCACGCCCGAGGACTATGCGCTGCTGGGGCGCGCCGACATCGTGATGGTGCCGGTGGACGGGGGCCTGACTCTGGACCACGAGACGCTGGTGCGCGTGCTCGACCGGTTGCGGTCGCGGGTGGTGATCCCGATGCACTGGTTCGGGCGCGGCACGCTGGACGCCTTCCTGTCGGAGCTGTCGGCGTCCACGGGCTACGCGGTCGACCGTCGGGAGGCGAGCGACATGGTCCTGCGGCTCGCGGACCTGCCCGACCGGCCGACCGTGGTGGTGCTGGAGCCGCGACTCCTCAGCGACGACTGACTTGCCCCTTGGGGCCTGTGGTGCCACTTGGGCACCATGACGCTCCAGCCCGTGACTCCCGCCTTCCTCGACTCGCTCCGCGGCCGCCTGCCGCCCGCCACCTTCCGGGAGGCCGAGGAGCATCACCTGACCGAGCCGCGCGGGCGGTTCCGGGGGACGGGCCTGCTGCTCGCGCCCGGCTCCACCGAGGAGGTGGCCACGATCCTGCGCGCCTGCGCCGAGGCCCGGGTGCCCGTGGTGCCCCATTCGGGCGGCACGGGGCTGGTGGGCGGACAGCTTCTGTCCGAGGGCGTCGCGCCGGTGATCCTGAGCCTTTCGCGGATGGACCGCGTGCGGGCGGTGTTTCCCGAGGAGAACGTCCTTGTCGCCGAGGCGGGGGTGATCCTCGCCGACGCGCAGGCGGCGGCGGAACGGGCAGGGCGCATGTTCCCGCTGTCGCTGGCATCCGAAGGCTCGGCGCGGATCGGGGGACTTCTGGCGACCAATGCCGGAGGCACGCAGGTGATCCGCTACGGCAACGCCCGCGCGCTCTGCCTTGGCGTCGAGGCGGTGACGGCGCGGGGCGAGGTCTGGCACGGGCTTTCGCGGCTGCGCAAGGACAACGCGGGCTACGACCTCCGGGATCTGCTGATCGGGTCGGAGGGGACGCTGGCCGTCATCACAGCGGCCGCGCTGCAGCTGGTGCCCCGTCCGGCCGGGGTAGGCGTGGCACTGCTCGCGGTGCCGTCGCCCCGGGCGGCGCTGGAGTTGCTGGCGGTTGCACAGGCGCGCTTCGCCGATGCCGTGCAGGGCTTCGAGCTGATCGGGCGGATGGGCTTCGATTTCCTGGAGGAGACGGGACTGGGCGCCTCGCCGCTGACGTCGCGGCCGGACTGGTCGGTCCTGGTGGAACTGGGGCTGCCTGAAGGTCTGGAACCGGGACCGGCGCTGGAGCGGCTGTTCGAGGAGGGGGAAGCGCGAGGCCTCGTGACGGACGGGGTGCTCGCGGCATCCGAGGCACAGGGCGCGGCCCTATGGGAGCTGCGCGAGCGCATCCCCGAGGCGAACCGGCGCATCGGCTCGGTGTCGTCGCACGACATCTCGCTGCCCCTGTCCGAAATCCCGGGCTTCATCCCCGAGGCGGAGGCCGCGTTGATGGCGCTCGGCCCGTTCCGGGTGAACTGCTTCGGGCATTTGGGCGACGGGAACCTGCACTTCAACGTCTTTGCCCAGAAGGGCGAGGCGCGGGGGACGCATGACGCGCTGCGAAGGCGGATCAAGGAGCTGGTCCATGATCTCGTCCATGCGCGGGGCGGGTCGGTTGCGGCCGAGCACGGAGTCGGGCGGCTCAAGGTCGCGGACCTCGAGCGCTACGGCGACCCCGTGAAGCTGTCGATGATGCGGGCGGTAAAGCAGGCGCTGGACCCCCGGGGCATCCTCAATCCCGGGGCAGTGCTGCGGAGCCCCGGAGAGACGACGACCTGAAGACCCGCTGGGCGGCTGTCCCGGGTCTTGCTGCGGCCCGGACAGTCGCCTGGGTCATGTGGGTCGGGTGGTTACTGGCCCAGGACGACTGCCCTGACGGTGGCGGGTCATGGCAGGACGGGACCTGCGTCGGCGCCCGCCTGTCGGGTTAGTGCCCCTCGAAGGCACAGAGGGCGTGGACCTGGTGACCCGCCGTCTCCAAGAGCCTGCGGCCGCCCAGCTCGGGCAGGTCGATCACGAAGGCGCAGCCGACGGCCACGCCGCCCAGACGCTCGATGAGCTTGAGGCCGGCCTCGGCCGTGCCCCCGGTGGCGAGGAGGTCGTCGACGAGAAGGACCTTCTCGCCGGGGCGGATCGCGTCGTCGTGGGCCTCCAGCACGGCGGTGCCGTATTCCAGCTTGTAAGCCTGCTCGACGGTACGGCCGGGCAGCTTGCCTTTCTTTCGCATCGGCACGAAGCCCGCCGAGAGCTGGTGCGCCACCGCGCCGCCGAGGATGAACCCCCGCGCCTCGAGCCCCGCCACCTTGTCGATCCGCACCCCGGCCCAGGGCAGGAGGAGCTGGTCCACCGCCATGCGGAACCCGCGCGGATCGCCGAAGAGCGTGGTCACGTCGCGGAACATGATCCCCGGCGCGGGGAAGTCGGGGATCGTGCGGATGTAGTCCTTGACGCTCATGCGGGGTCTCCGGGTCGGTCGCGGCGCGCTTATAGGCCGGCCCGCGCCGGGCGTCACGGCTCCTCGGGCGGATAATGGCGGCGCAGGGCTTCCTTGTCCTGCGGCCCGAGCCGCACCACGGCGTTCGAATCCTCGGAGAAGACCGAGATCGCCTCGTAGTAGGGATTACGGATGTCGGTCATGAGGCCCATCGCCTGCGACATCTCTTCCAGCACCACGGGCACCACGTCCGAGGCGGGCAGGTCCCCGGCCATGACGATGACGGCCTGCGTGAGGTCGAGCGCGTCGTCCCACCACACCGTCACCAGCGCCGCGCCGATCACCTGTCCGTCCACCCCCAGGACGCCCGTCCCCTCGATGGCGTCGCCCTCGTGGACGGGGGCGAGATGGAAGAGGATGTCGGGCGTCTCGCCCCGGTAGGCACGGCGCAGGTGCAATGCGGCGCCCGCGCCGTTGATCTCGGCGATGGCGTGGTCCACGGCGGCGGCCATGCGGCGCACCATCCCCGGCGGATAGCCGTGCGGGACGGGCGCGAAGCCCACGGTCAGGTCCTGCGCGCGCCGGGAGGGCCAGCGCACGGGCTCGACGGTGCAGGGGCCGCCGGGCAAGGCGCGGCAGGAGACGAGCCGGTAGAAGTCCTCGGCCGAGAGCTTGCCCTCGGTCACGAGGAAATCCTCGGTCGCCGCGGCGGCCTGACCGCCGGCGAGGAGCCCCGCCACAAGCAGGGCCCTCCAGATCACAGCACGCGCCCCGCGACGGCGCGCAGGCGCTCGACCAGGGCGGGGTCGCGGCGGTCCGGGGCGGTCATGAGGGCGTGGTCGAGCGCGCGGTCGCAGCCATGGGGGCAGGGGTGGCCGCCCTCGGCCAGCCGCTCGGGCAGGCGTGCCGCCAGATCGCGGCCGCGCTGGACGTTGGCGGCCAGAACCGACAGCACGGCCTGGACGTCCACCGCCCCATGGCCTTCGTGCCAGGAGTCGTAGTCCGTCACCATGGCGACGGTGGCGTAGCAGAGCTCGGCCTCGCGGGCGAGGCGGGCCTCGGGCATCGCTGTCATGCCGATCACGTCGCAACCCCAGGCGTCGCGCCAGATGCGCGATTCGGCGCGGGAGGAGAACTGCGGACCCTCCATGCAGAGATAGATACCGCCCCGGTGGACGGTGGCGCCCGCCGCCTCGGCGGCGTCGGCGGCCAGCGCCGACAGGCGCGGGCAGGTGGGCTGGGCCAGGCTCACATGCGCGACGCAGCCCGTGCCGAAGAAGGAGGCCGGCCGGCCCACGGTGCGGTCCACGATCTGGTCGACGACGACGATGTGGCCCGGCGCCATCTCCTCGCGGAAGGAGCCCACGGCGGAGACGGAGACGATGTCGGTGACGCCCAGCGCCTTGAGGGCGGCGATGTTGGCGAGGGCGGGCAGCTCGCCGGGCGCGTGAACATGGCCGCGCCCGTGGCGGGGCAGGAAGCTGACGGGAAGGCCGCCCAAGGCGCCGGTCAGGATCGCGTCGGACGGTACCCCCCAAGGCGTGTTCACGGCGCGCCATTCGGCATCCTCCAGCGCGAGGCCGTAGAGCCCCGAGCCGCCGATCAGTCCCAGATGCGTCGTCATCGTTCCGCCCCTGCCTCTTCTCCGGGCAAGCCTGCCCCCAGGGGAGCTTTGGTGCAACAGCGAGGGCGCGGGAGGGGAGGCGGTCGGGTCCGACACGGCCTCGCCGCTCCGCAGGGTCCTGACCCGCGCCGTGCGATGTCTCGATGGTGGCTCAGGCCTTGGGGCGGATCATCTCGAAGACCTCGCGCACCACGGCGTAGTCGCGGTAGCCCAGCCGCGCGACGGGCTGGTAACGCGTGACGTCGAGCCGTCCGTCCACGAGGCAGTCGTCGCGCAGGTGCACGCCGGTGACCACGCCGAAGACCGCGTAGTTCGTGGCGCCCGCCAGCCGCACCACGCGCGTGAGGCGGCATTCGAGCGCGGCGGGCGCGGCCCCGACGCGGGCGCAGGGAATCGTCTCGCAGGCGGCCTTGGCGACGCCGGCGGCCTCGAACTCGTCCACCTCGCGCGGGTGGGAGGCGGAGCTCGCGTTCATCGCCTCGCGGGCGGCGAACTCGACGATGTTCACGCAGAAGACACCCGTCTCGCGGATGTTGCCGAGGGAGTCCTTGGTCCCGTCGCGGTCGGCCTTGGTGTTCGAGGAGCCGAAGACCACCTGCGGCGGCTCGGAGGCGACGGCGTTGAAGAAGGAATAGGGCGCGAGGTTGTCCCGCCCGTCCGCCCCCCGCGTGGAGATCCAGGCGATGGGGCGCGGCGAGACCACGGCGTGGAACGGGTTGTGCGGCAGGCCGTGGCCGTCGGCGGGGCGGTAGAACATGCGATGCGGTCCTCGGATTGACTGGGGCTGCCGCCATGATAGGGGCGGCGCGCCCGGGGACCAGAGCCCGGCAGGGGGACAGGCGATGATCCGGCTCGACGAGGAGACGGCCGATGACTGGTGGGAGGTCGAGGGCCTTCTCGACCTGTGCTTCGCGCCGGGGCGCGAGGCGCTGTCCTCCTATCGCCTGCGCGACGGGGTGGCGCCGGTGGCGGCGCTGTGCCTGGTCGCGCGCGACGACGATGGCGCGATCACCGGCGCGATCCGCAACTGGCCGGTCCGCATCGATTCGCCCCATGGGCGGAAGTGGGCGCTGCTCCTCGGCCCCGTGGCGGTGCACCCGACGCACCAGGGCGAGGGCCTGGGCGCGGCGCTGATCCTGCGCACGCTGGAGCAGGCGCGCGAGGGGGGCTGGAGCCGCGTGCTCCTGGTGGGCGACCTGCCCTATTACCGAAGGTTCGGCTTCGAGAAGCTGGACGGCGTGACGATGCCGCCCCCCACGAACCCCGAGCGCGTGCTGGGGATCGAGCTGCGCGAGGGCGCGTGGCGCGGCGTGACGGGGCCGGTCACGCGAGCGATGCCCTGAGCAGCCCGAATCGCGGGCGGTGGCGTCCTTGGCGGGGACCGGATCATCCTGCCACCTGGGGGTTAAGGGCAGGTTAAGGTCGCGGAGGTTCCGGGCTCATTGAATCCGACCCGGCCGCGTCCCATTCTGGAAAGCATGACACAGCCGAAGCTCAAGGACGTGAACCCCGAACATCCGCACCTGCCGCTCGGGGAGGTCGAGCGCGCCGAGATCGAGGCGCTGGCGCGACGCCAGAGGCAGGCGGGCGGGGTCCTGATGAAAGCCGTCAACCTCGTGGGGAACTCGGTCGAGGACGGGCTGCGGGTCCTGCCCAAGCCGGTGCGCGCCCGGATCGACAAGGTGGCGCAGGCCGCTCTGCTCAGGAGCTACGACGCTGCCGCGCGGACGCGGACGGGCGAGGGGCGGCTGGGACCCTGGACGGCGCTGGTGACGGGGGACCGGGCGCACAAGGCGCTGGCGGCCGTCTCGGGGGCGCTGGGGGGCGCGGGCGGGCTGACGACGGCGCTGGCCGAGCTGCCGCTGGCCACGACCATCATCTTCCGCGCCGTCCAGGGCGTGGCCGAGGCGCATGGCGAGGACCCCGCGCTGGAAGAGACGCGAGTCGAGTGCCTGCGCGTCTTCGGCGCGGGCGGGGCGGCGGTTCAGGGGGACGAGGGGATCGACACCGCGTTCCTGGGCGCGCGGCTGTCGCTGGCCGGCACAGGGATCAACCGGCTGGTGGCGCGGGTGGCGCCCCGATTCGGTGCGGTGGTCGGGCAGAAGCTGGCGAGCCAAGCGGTGCCGATCCTCGGCGCGGCGGCCGGCGCTGGCACGAACTGGGCCTTCATCGATTATTATGTCGAGATGGCCCACGTGCATTTCGGGCTGCGGCGCCTGGCCCGCACGCATGGCGAGGACGCGGTGCTGGACCATTTCCACAAGGCGCTGGTCCAGATGGGGCCGGCGGTGCGGACGGCCTGAGACCAGGCGGCGCGGCACCCAGGAGCGGCAGGCCTGCGGGCAGCGGCTCGGTGAAGGGCGGCGGCACCACGTTGTCGGCGGTCCAGAAACCCACGTCGCCTCAGCCCGTGAAGTGGCCGTTGATCGTGACCGCGCTCACGTCCCGGAGGCCGAGGGCGAAGGTTTGAAGGAAGGAGCAAGGATGTCCCCGATCCCGTTCGCCAGGACGTCGTCGACCTCGGAGGTCTCGTGCCAGGACAGCGCCAGCTCGTGCTGTAACGGTCGAAGAGGTCATCGTCGGCCTTGGTGACGACCACGCCATGGCTGGGCAGCGGGCCCGGGAGGTCCAGGCTGTCGGAGCCGTTGCCGTTGGGGCTGCCGTTGCCGACCCACGCAAGGTGGTGGCCGATCTTGGTAAGCGTGAGGCCTCCTGCCTCCACGACGCCTTGCTCGGTTGTGCCGGGGCGACATTCTCGGAGCCCACCGTAGCCGCCTGAGGGAAGGAGCCGACGGAGAGGCCGGTCAGCAGGACGAGGCCGCGTCGGAACGCCAAAGAAAGACTCCATTGGGAGCATTGCACCGGCGCCATGGCCGACATGGCGCGAGGTCAGGCGGAATGGTGCGGCTCCGAAACGGCGGAGGCCGCGCTTTGGGCCTCGAGGAACAATGCCGGAGGCGCACAGGTCCGGCGGGCGTCGTCAGGGCTGCCGCGCCAGCCAGTCCGTGAGGGCAGGGCGCACCGATTCGTCGCCGCGGATGCGGGCGGCGTCGATGACCTTGCGCGCCTCCTTGAGGTCGACGCGGCGGATCAGGCTCTTCACCGGGCCGATGGAGGCCGGGCGCATCGACAGCGTGCGGAACCCCATCGCCGCCAGCGCCACCGCCTCGACCGGGCGGCCCGCGTCCTCGCCGCAGAAGCTGAGCGGCGTGCCGGCCGAGGCGCAGCGCTGCACGATGCCGGACAGCAGCTCGAGGAACGGAGATTCGAGCATGTCGTAGCGGCGGCGCACCCTTTCGTTCTCGCGGTCGGCGGCGAAGAAGAACTGCTTGAGGTCGTTGCCCCCCACCGACAGGAAGTCCACCTCGCGGAAGAAGGTGTAGGAGGCGAAGGCGAGCGAGGGTGTCTCGAGCATGGCGCCGACCTCGATCGAGGAAGGCAGGGGATGGCCGAGGATGCGCTCGCGGTCCATGGCCTTGTCGAATTCGGCGCGGGCCTGCCGGAACTCGCCGGGGTTGGCGATGAAGGGGAACATCACCGACAGCGGCCGCCCCGAGGCCGCCCGGATCAGCGCCTGGAGCTGCATCCGCAGCACCCCCGGCTTGTCGAGCCCAAGGCGGATCGCCCGCCAGCCCATCGCCGGGTTGGGCTCGTCCTGGGGCTTCATGTAGCTCAGGACCTTGTCCGAGCCGATGTCGAGCGTGCGGAAGGCCACCCGCTTGCCGCGCGCGGCGTCCATGACGCGGGCGTAGAGCGCTGACAGCTCGGCCCGCTTGGGCATCTGGTTGCGCACGAGGAACTGGAGCTCGGTGCGGAAGAGGCCCACGCCCTCGGCGCCCGAGGAGGGGAGCGACGGCAGGTCGGCCATGAGACCGGCGTTCATGTGGAGCGAAACCGTCGTGCCGCAGAGCGCGGTCGCGGGCAGATCGCGCAGGTCGGCGTAGCGCTCCTGCGCGCGGGCCAGCATGGCAATCTTGTCCTCGAAGGCCTTGCGCACGGCGTCGTCGGGGCGCAGGTGCGCGACCCCCTGCTCGCCGTCCACGAGGACGAGGTCGCCGTTGAGCGCCTCGGCCACGATGCCGTCGGCGCGGATCACGAGGGGGATGGCCCAGGCGCGCGCCACGATGGCGGCGTGCGAGCCCACCGAGCCCTCCTCGAGCACGATGCCCCGGAGCGTGCCCTTGCCGTATTCCAGAAGCTCGCCGGGCCCGATGTTGCGGGCGACGAGGATCGGGTCCTCGGGCATGGCGGCGCCGGTGTCGCGACCCTGGCCCGTCAGGATGCGCAGAAGCCGGTTCGACAGGTCGTCGAGGTCGTGGAGCCGGTCGCGCAGGTAGGCGTCCCCGGCCTGCCCCATCCGGGCGCGGGCGTGGGACTGCTCCTTCTCGACGGCGGCCTCGGCCGAAAGGCCCGAGCGGACGTCCTCCTCCATCCGTCGCAGCCAGCTGCGGGAGTTGGCGAACATCCGGTAAGCTTCGAGGACGGCGATCTCCTCGCCGTCCATGACCCCGTTGCCCGCGAGCATCGCGTCGACTTGGGCGCGCAGAGCGTCGATGGCGGCGGCGAGGCGCGCCAGTTCCTTGTCGGGGTCCTCCGAGATCGGGTTGGTGACGACCACGCGCGGCTCGTGCAGGAAGACGCAGCCCGAGACGGCTCCTTCCTGGCCCGAGAGGCCCCGGAAGGTGATGGGGCGCTGGTGGCGGGGCGAGAGGCCCCCCTCGCCCCCCGTGAAGGCGCCCAGCTCCGTCATCTCGGCCAGCACCATGGCCACGACCTCGAGGGCGTAGACCTCGTCGGGGGTGTAGACGCGGGCGGCGCGGGATTGGACCACGAGCACGCCCAGCGCCTCGCCCAGCCGCTGGATGGGGACGCCGCAAAAGGAGGAGAACCGTTCCTCCCCCGTCTCGGGCATGTAGCGGAAGCCGCGCTCGCCCGGGGCGTTGGCGCTGTTGATGACCTGCCGGTCGCGTGCGGTGCGGCCCACGAGCCCCTCGCCCAGGCGCATGCGGGTCTTGTGGACGGCTTCGGACTTGAGGCCCACGGTGGCGCAGAGCTCCAGCGTCTCGGGGTCGCGGAAGAGATAGACGGAGCAGACCTCGCAGCCCATCGACTCGGCGATGAGCCGCACGATGCGGTCGAGCCGCGCCTGTCCCGCGCTCGACTCGGCCATCGCCGCGCGCAGCCGGCCGAGCAGCTTGCGGCTCTCGCTCTCGGTCCGGTCCGGCATCCAGGGTCCTTCATGCGCTGCGCCGGGGCCCGTTAGACCACAACGGGAAGGCGAGGGGAACGGGGAGAGCGGCTCCACGGGGCTCCTTCGCCGTCCTGATCGCGGGAAACAGGCGCGGCGGGCGGCGGGGCCGCATGCGGCGTGCTTCGGGGTCTTTGAGCCGGCGGCCCCCGGGGAGGCCGCCGGGACGCGGGGATCAGGCCGCCGCCTTCTCCAGACCGAAGGCGTCGTGGAGCGCCTGGACGGCCAGCTCCATGTACTTCCGGTCGATCAGGACCGAGATCTTGATCTCGCTCGTGGTGATGACCTTGATGTTGACGTTCTCGGCGGCCAGCGCCTTGAACATCTGCGCGGCGACGCCGGCGTGGGAGCGCATGCCGATCCCCACGACGGAGACCTTGGCCACGTCGCGGTCGATCACGAGGTCCCCGTAGGAGAAGACGCCGCGGTCCTTGGCTTCGTCCAGCGCCTTCTGGGCCCGCAGCACCTGGTCGGTCGGGCAGGAGAAGGTCATGTCGGTCTGGCCGTGCTCGGAGATGTTCTGCACGATCATGTCGACGTTTACCCCGGCCTCGGCCAGCGGCCCGAAGATCGAGGCGGCGATGCCCGGACGGTCGGCCACCCCCGTCAGCGTGACCTTGGCCTCGTCGCGCGAATAGGCGACCCCGGCGACCGCGTTCGACTCCATGATGTCCTCCTCGTCGCAGACGAGGGTCCCGGCCTCGTCCGTCTGTTCCTCGAAGCTGGAAAGAACCCGCAGCTTCACCTTGTAGCGCATCGCCAGCTCGACCGAGCGGGTCTGGAGCACCTTGGCCCCGAGCGAGGCCAGCTCCAGCATTTCCTCGAAGGCGATGCGGTCGAGCTTGCGGGCCTTGCCGCAGATGCGCGGGTCGGTGGTGTAGACCCCGTCCACGTCCGTGTAGATGTCGCAGCGCACGGCGTCGAAGGCGGCGGCGAAGGCCACGGCCGTCGTGTCGGAGCCGCCCCGGCCCAGCGTGGTGATCCGTCCCTCGGGGCTGATCCCCTGGAAGCCCGCGACCACGGCGACCCTCATGCCCTCGCCGAACTTGCGAAGGATGTTCTCGGTCGGGATGGCCTCGATCCGGGCGGAGCCGTGCGCGGAAGTGGTCAGGAGCGGCACCTGCCAGCCCTGCCAGGAGCGCGCGGGGATATCCATCTCCTGGAGGCGCAGCGCCATGAGCCCCGCCGTCACGTTCTCGCCCGAGGAGGTCACGGCGTCGTATTCGCGCGCGTCGTAGAGCGGCGAGGTGTCCTGCACCCAGCCTACGAGCTTGTTGGTTTCGCCGGCCATGGCCGACACGATCAGGATGACGTCGTGGCCCTTGGCCACCTCGACGGCCACGCGCTTGGCCGCGCGCGCGATGCGGTCGACGTTGGCGACCGAGGTGCCGCCGAACTTCATGACAAGGATGGACATAAGGGGTCCCCAGGGTTCCGGGCGCCCTCTTAATCGGGGCCGAACGCGGGGGCAATGCGCGTCGCGCAGGCCGCCGGGCCCGCGCGCCTAGTTGGCCGAGCGCTTGGGCCGGAAGGGGAGGGGGGCCACGGGAATGCCGTCCTCGATCAGGGCGCGGGCCTCGTCGGGCCTGGCCTCGCCCCAGATGTTGCGCTCGGGCGCGTGGCCTTCGTGCATCTTCCGGGCCTCGGCCGCGAAGCTCAGGCCCACGTAGTCCGAGTTCTCCTCGACGTGGCGGCGCATGGCGGCGAGCATCGCCTCGCGCGGGTCGCGGGGCGCGGTGAGGTCCTTGGGCGCGGACGAGACGGCGGGGGCCATCAACGCCTTGTGGACCTGGCCCGAGCCGCATTCGGCGCAGGACAGCAGGCCCCGCTGCGCGAGGTCGTCGAAGGCGGAAGCGGACTGGAACCAGCTCTCGAAGGTGTGGCCGTCCGCGCAGGAAAGGCTGTAGCGGACCATGGCCCCGGTTCCCATTGCTGACCGCCAGAACATAGGGCGTCGCGCGGCGCGTGCAACGGGACGATGACAGGCCGGGGCTGGGGCGTGGCCGTGGCGCCCCGATCTCGCGCGGACGTGCGATGGACGGCGGAGGCCTAGGTGCTATGGTTCGCTTGTCGAGATGGGAGGCAGCGATGCAGCACCTTGTCCTGGGCCTCGGCTTGGCCCTCCTCGCGGCGCTGCCGGTCACGGGCGCGCGGGCCGAGGCGGCGCAGGAGGCGACCTTGCAGGAGTTCCGGTTCGGTTCGATCGACGGAGGCGAGATCGGCTTTGCCGATTGGACGGGGCGGCCGGTGCTGGTCGCCAACACCGCCTCGCTCTGCGGCTTCACGCCCCAGCTGGCCGACCTCCAGGCGCTCTGGGAGACCTATGGCGAGCGCGGCCTGGTGGTGCTGGCGGTGCCCTCGGACAGCTTCCGGCAGGAGCTGGGCTCGGAGAAGGAGGTCAGCGAGTTCTGTACGATCCAGTACGGGATCACGCTGCCGATGACGGCGATCACGCCGGTCACGGGACCCGAGGCGCATCCCTTCTTCGCCTGGCTGCGCGACACGGAAGGATTCGAGCCGCGGTGGAACTTCAACAAGGTGCTGATCGGCGCGGACGGGACGGTGAAGGGGACCTGGGGCTCGGGCGAGAGCCCGACCGGTTCGGCGATCACCGGGGCCATCGAGGCGGCGCTGGGCTCCTGACCCCGGTCCTGATCGGGTCCGAGATCTATCGGGGCTCCAGCTACGGCCCCTGGCACCCGCTGCGCATCCCCCGCGTCTCCACCGTCATGGACCTCGCCCGCGCGCTGGGCTGGCTCCCCGAGGGTCGGTTCCGCGCCTCGCCCCGCGCCAGGGCCGCCGCGCTGCTGGCCTGGCACACGCCCGACTACGTGGCCGCGCTGGAGAGGGCCGAGGCGGGGCAAGCGGTGAGCGAGGAGGTGCGGGCGCGGCACGCGCTGGGCACGACCTCCAATCCCGTCTTCGCCGAGATGTTCCGCCGCCCCGCGACCGGCGTGGGTGGCGTGATGCTGGCGGCGGAGCTGCTGCGCGACGGGGGTGCGGTCCATGTGCCGGGCGGGGGGACGCATCACGCCTTCCCGGACCGGGCGAACGGCTTCTGCTATCTCAACGACCCGGTCTTCGCGGTCCTCGCGCTTCGCCGCCACGGCGCCCGGCGGGTGGCCTATGTCGACATCGACGCGCATCACTGCGACGGCGTGGAGCACGCCTTTGCCGCCGACCCGGACACGCTGGTCGTGTCGGTGCACGAGGAGGACCGATGGCCGCGCACGGGGGCGCTGGCGGACCGGGGCGTGGGCAACGTCTTCAACCTGCCGGTGCCGCGGGGCTTTCACGACGACGACATGGCGCGGGTGCGCGACGGGCTGATCCTGAGGGCCGTCGCGGCGTTCCGGCCGGATGCCATCGTGCTCCAGTCCGGGTCGGACGGCGTGACCGAGGATCCCCAGTCGCGCATGGCGCTGTCCAACAACGCCCATGCGGGTGTGCTGGAGGGGCTGCGGCCGCTCGCGCCTCGGCTGATGCTCCTGGGCGGGGGCGGTTACAATCCGTGGTCGGTGGGACGCTGCTGGACGCGGCTCTGGGGGGTGCTCTCGGGGCGGGCGGTGCCCGACCGGGTGCCGCCCGAGGCAGAGGCGGTGCTGCGGGCGCTGCGCTGGGACCGGCGGGGCGGCGGGCGCGCGGTCGAGCCGCCCGAGGCCTGGGTGACGACCTTGGCCGACCACTGGCGCGGCGGGGCGCCGACCGAGGGGGTGGCCGGACGGCTGGCGGAGATTTCGGGACGGCTGCGCGCCTGGACCTAGAGCCCCGCGCTGCGGCGGGCGGCGCGGCGGCCCGCGGCCTCGGACAGCAGGATCGCCGCGGCGGAGACCGCGACGGAGATCAGGACGAGGCGGATGGCGGCGGGCTCGCCCCCCGGCACCTGCAGGAAGGCGTAGATGGCCGAGGGCAGGGTCTGAGTCTCGCCGGGGATGCTGCTGACGAAGGTGATGGTCGCGCCGAACTCGCCCATGGCGCGGGCGAAGCCCAGCACCGACCCGGCCACGAGGCCCGGCAAGCTGAGCGGCAGCGTCACCGTCAGGAATACCAGCAGGGGCCGCGCGCCGAGGTCGGCGGCCGATTCCTCCTGCACGCGCGACACCGCCTCGAGGCTGAGACGGATGGGGCGGACCATCAGCGGAAAGGCCATGACCGCCGAAGCGAGCGCCGCGCCAGTCCAGCGGAAGGCGACGACGATGCCGCAGCAGTCGTTCAGGAACCCGCCGACCGGCCCCCGCAGGCCGAACGTTTCGAGCAGCAGGTAGCCCGTCACGACGGGGGGCAGCACCAGGGGCATGTGCACGATCAGGTTCAGGAGCCCCCGCCCCGGAAAGCGCCAGCGCGCCAGCGCCTGGGCCACGAGGAGCGCGAGCGGCAGGCTCGCCAGAGTCGCGGCCAGCGACACGCGCAGCGACAGCAGGAGCGCCGTCGTCTCCTCGGGGCCGAGCCAGGACGTCAGTCGAGCACCGTGAAGCCCTGCGCCTCGAACACCGCCCGCGCCTCGGGCGAGGCGAGGTGGCCGAGGAACGCCTCTGCGGCGGGAGTCTCGCGCCCGGCGACCAGGGCGGCGGGGTAGGCGATGGGCGAGTGGCTGTCGGCCGGGAAGGTGCCCAGGACCGAGACCTCCTCGCCCGCCGCCTGCGAGGCCACTGCGTCCGAGCCGTAGACGACGCCCAGCGGCGCCTCGCCCGAGGCCACGAGCGCGAGCGCCGCGCGCACGTTCTCGGACTGCGCGACCTGGGGGGCGACGGCGTTCCAGAGCCCGAGCGTCGTCAGCGCCTCCTTGCCGTAGACGCCGGCCGGGACCGAATCGACCAGCGCCATGGCGAGCCGCCCGTCGCCCAAGAGGCCAGGCAGGTCGAGGCCGGGGCCGATCTCGACCGGCTCGGCCTCGCCATGGGCCACGAGGACCAGCGTGTTGCCCAGGAGATCGCGGCGGCTGTCCGCGACGATCAGCTCCTTGGACTGGAGGTCGTCCATCCAGTCGGTCGAGGCGGACAGGAACAGGTCGGCGGGCGCCCCCGCCTCGATCTGATGGGCGAGCTGGGGCGTGCCGGCGTAGGACAGCACGACCTCGTGCCCGTTCGCCGCGCCCCAGTCGGCGGCGATCCCGTCGAGCGCGGTCCTCAGGCTCGCGGCGGCGAAGACCGTCACCTGATCGGCCAGGGCGGGCGTGGCGAGGAGGAGCGCGGGCAAGGCGAGGGCAAGGCGCATGGGAGCGATCCTAGGCCGTTATGTCCGGCCGGATATAACGCCACGGCGCGGCCCGCTGTCCAGCGTCATGTCCGGTCGGACATATCGGCCCGGTCGCGGATGGCGGCGATGTAGGCGGCGCCCTCGGTCAGCAGGAGGCGCTCCAGCGCGCGGTAGGAGGCCAGGACCGCTTCGCCCTCCTTGGTGAGCCGCGCGCCGCCGCCGCCCTCGCCTCCGCGCGACATCTCCACGAGGGGCGCGCGGAAGGCCTTGTTGGCCTCGGCCACGAGGCTCCAGGCGCGGCGATAGCTCATGCCCATGGCGCTCGCCGCGGCGGCGACCGAGCCGGTCTCGCGGATGCGGGTCAGGAGGTCGGCCTTGCCGGGACCGAAGCGGACGCCGGCGGCGAGGGAAATGCGGAGATGGACGGGAAGGTCGGCCGCGCTCATGGGGGCAGCATCCCGCCTTGGCGGCCGGGACACAAGGGACGAGGAGGCTGGACGCGGCGCATGGCCTTTCTTCGGCTCCAGGTATCCCGGGGTGAGCCCCGCGGGGGCAAGGGGCGGCGCCCCTCGCGACCTCACCTCAACGCGCGGCCCTTGAGGATGGCTCCCTCGCCGAAACGCGCGCGGATGACGTCGGCCGCCCGCTCGGCGCGGGCGCGCCGGTCGGCTTCGGGGTCGAGGAGGTCGCCCTCGCGGTCTGCGCGCGCGGCGGGGCCGATCTCCGAGAGCCCGACGCCGAGGAGTCGGAAGGGGCCCGGCTCGGCCACCTGATCGAGGAGCCCGCGCGCGGCGCGGTAGATGGCCTCGGCCATCTGGGTGGGCTCGCGCAGGGCGATGCGGCGCGTGAGCAGGTGATGGTCGGCCCGCTTGAGCTTGAGCGTGACGACCCGGCCCGCGACGTCCTTGGCCTTGGCGCGACCGGATACCTTTTCCGCCATCCGCCAGACATGGCCGTCGAGGAGGTCGCGGTCGGCGGTGTCGGCGGGGAAGGTCGTCTCGTTCGAGATGCTCTTGAGGTCGCGGTCGGCGTGGACGGCGCGGTGATCCTCTCCTCGCGCGAGATGCCAGAGCCGTTCGCCCATCTGGCCGAAACGGGCGTGGAGGTCGCGCCGGTCCCAGCGGAGCAGGTCGCCGATGGTGCGGATGCCGGCGCGCTCCAGCGCCGCCTGTCCGGCGGGGCCGATGCCCCAGATGAGCCGCACCGGGCGGGGGGCGAGGAAGTCGGCCGTCTCGGCCCGGCCGATCACCGAGAAGCCACGCGGCTTGTCGAGGTCGGAGGCGACCTTGGCCAGGAACTTGTTGTGCGACAGGCCCACGGAGCCTGAAAGGCCCAGTTCGTCCTGCATCCGCCGGGTGAGCCGCGCGAGCATCACCGCCGGAGGCGCGCCGTGGAGCCGCTCGGTCCCCGAGAGGTCCAGGAAGGCCTCGTCGAGCGAAAGGGGCTCGATTCGGGGGGTGAGCTCCTCCATCAGGGCGCGGATGGCCCGCGAGGCCTCGGTGTAGGCAGCGAATCGGGGCTTCACCACGACCGCCTCGGGACAGAGCCGCAGCGCCTCGAACATGGGCATGGCCGAGCGCACGCCCCGGATGCGGGCGAGGTAGCAGGCCGTGGAGACGACGCCGCGCTTGCCGCCCCCCACGATCACCGGCACGTCGCGCAGATCGGGGTTGTCGCGCTTCTCCACGGCGGCGAAGAAGGCGTCGCAGTCCATGTGCGCGATGGCGAGCGAGAAGAGTTCGGGATGGGCCATGACGCGGGGCGACCGGCAGGCGGGGCAGCGCCGGCCGTTCTCGAATCGGTGCAGGCAGTCGCGGCAGAGGGTAGGCATGGGCACAGGATAGCCGAGCCCGAGGGGAGGGGCGATGGAAAGGGTTCACGGCGCCAAGGGAGCGCTCCTGCTGGGTCCGCGGCTTCTGGTGACGCTGCGTGACGACTTCGACTGGATTCCCTGGCCCGGCTGCTGGGACCTCGTGGGTGGCCTGAGCGAGCCCGGCGAGACCCCGCGCGAGACGCTGGTCCGCGAGGCGCGCGAAGAGGTGGGGCTGGACCTCGGTCCCGCCGAATGGCTGGCCGAGTGGAGCTATCCGGCGACGACGGCACCAGGCAAGGTCGTCCGCTTCCACGTCCTGCGCCTGCCGGAGGACGCGGCTCACCGCATCCTGTTCGGCGACGAGGGGCAGGCCTGGATGCTGATCGAGCCCCGGCGCTTCCTCGCCCTTCCCCGCGCCGTGACCACCCTGCAGGAACAGCTCCGGCTCTGGCTCGACGGAGCGGGCAGTGGCGGCTAGCGTGAAGCCACGCCATCAACTTCGGACCCGCCATGAACCTTGACGACACGGGGCTTTCCGGCCCGACCATCGTTCTGATCCTTCTCGCGCTCCTGATCGTGGTCGCGATCTTCCGCGGCATCCGGGTGGTGCCGCAGTCCGAGAAGTTCGTGGTGGAGCGCTTCGGCCGCCTCCGCTCGGTGCTGAGCCCGGGGCTCAACCTCATCGTGCCCTTCCTCGACCGCGTGGCGCACCGGGTCTCGATCCTCGAGCGGCAGCTTCCCACGACCCGGCAGGACGCCATCACCTCGGACAACGTGCTGGTGGCCGTCGACATCTCGGTCTTCTACCGGATCACCGAGCCCGAGAAGACCGTCTACCGCATCCGCGACGTGGACGCGGCCATCTCGACCACCGTCGCCGGGATCGTGCGCAGCGAGATCGGGCGCATGGAGCTCGACCAGGTGCAGTCGAACAGGTCCTCGCTGATCGGCGCGGTCAAGGCGCAGTTGGCCGATCAGGTGGACGACTGGGGGATCGAGGTCACGCGGGCCGAGATCCTGGACGTGAACCTCGACGAGGCGACGCGCTCGGCCATGCTCCAGCAGCTCAACGCGGAACGCGCGCGGCGGGCGCAGGTGACGGAAGCCGAGGGCCGCAAGCGCGCAGTCGAGCTTCAGGCCGATGCGGAGCTTTACGCCGCCGAGCAGCAGGCCAAGGCGCGGCGCATCCAGGCCGACGCCGAGGCCTATGCGACGGGCGTGGTGGCCGAAGCCATCGGGCGGAGCGGTATCGAGGCCGCGCAATATCAGGTCGCGCTCAAGCAGGTCGAGGCGCTGGTCGCGCTGGGCAAGGGCGAGGGCCAGCGCACGGTCGTCGTGCCGGCCGCGGCGATCGAGTCCTTCGGCGAGGCGTTCCGCATGTTCGCGGGCGGGCGGCGCCCGTGAGCTGGTGGCTCCTCTGGTGGGTCTGGGTCGCGGTGGCGATCCTCTTGGGCGTGCTGGAGGTGCTGCTCCCCGTCTTCGTGTTCCTGGGCTTCTCGGCCGGGGCCATGGGTACGGCGGCGCTGGTGGCGCTGGGCCTCCGGCTGGGGGTGGGCGGCACGCTCGTCACCTTCGCGGTCCTGTCGGCGGGGGCCTATGCGGTGCTGCGGCTCTGGCTGGGGACGGCGCGGGGCCGGGCCAGGGTCGTCGAGCGCGACATCAACGAGAACTGAGCGGCGCGCCCCCGGGGAGGGGACGCGCCGCCGGCTCCGCGGGCCACGGTCGCGGAGCCGGGCCGGTCCGTCGGGGGATGCGACAGGACGCGGCCCGAAGCCCGGGGGCGGCGGGGTCCCAGCCTGTCCGCCATGCTTTCGAACCCCATTGCTCGCCTTGCCGATAGAACGAGCATCCACCCCGGATGGTTGCATTCCGCCGAGCGGGAATCGCCTTGGAACGGAAGCCCGCAACGGGACGTTCCGGGAGGGACTACAGGGACGCGGGTGCGCCCGGCCCTGCCTCTTCCACAATCCCCCATGGAGGTTCGCGATGAAGACGCTTCAGGACGCGTTCGAGCACGGGCTCAAGGACATCTACTACGCCGAGAACGCCCTGCTGAAGGCCATGCCGCAGATGGCGCAGAAGGCGGAAAGCCAGGAACTGCGCGCCGCCATCGAGCAGCACCAGCAGGAAACCCAGCAGCAGGTCCAGATGCTGGAGCAGGTCTTCCGGCAGATGGGCAAGGAGGCCAAGGGCGAGCGCTGCGACGGCGTCGAGGGCCTGATCGCCGAGAACCAGAAGGTCATGTCCGAGGCGCAGGCCCCGGCGCTGGACGCCGTGATCCTCGCGGGGGCGCAGGCCAACGAGCACTACGAGATCACCCGCTACGGCACCCTGATCGCTTGGGCCAAGGAGCTTGGGATGCAGGAGGCCGAGCAGACCCTGACGCAGATCCTCCAGCAGGAGAAGCAGACGGACGAGAAGCTGACCCGCATCGCCGAGAGCATGGTGAACCAGCGCGCGCAGTCGGCCGCCTGACGCTGCCGGTCCGAAGGGACAAGGGGCCGCTCCCGCCGGGGGCGGCCCTTGCTGTTACGGCATCTCTGCGAGGATCGCCTGGGCGGCCGAGCGGGGATCGGCGGCCTGCCAGACGGGGCGGCCCACCACGATGTGGTCGGCGCCGGCGCGCAGGGCGGCGGCGGGCGTCTCGACCCGCTTCTGGTCGCCCAGGGCGGCCCCGGCAGGCCGCACGCCGGGGGTCACGATGAACTTGCCGGTCGCCTCGGGCAGGGCGCGGATGCGGGCGGCCTCCTGTGGCGAGGCAATCACGCCATGGGCGCCGGCCGACAGCGCGCGGGCGGCGCGTTCCTCGACCAGCGAGGCCACGTCGCCGTCGCGGATCAGGGCGTCGTCGAGATCCGACCGGTCGAGCGAGGTCAGGATCGTCACGGCGAGGATCTTGGTGACCGACCCGGCGGCGCCCTGGACGGCCGCGCGCACCACATGGGGGTCGCCGTGGACGGTCAGGAAGTCGAGATCGAAGCGGGCGAGTCCCCGCACGGCCGCCTCGACCGTCGCGCCGATGTCAAAGAGCTTCATGTCGAGGAAGACGCGCTTGCCGCGTTCGTCCTTCAGTTCCCGCGCGAGCGCCAGGCCCCCGCCGGTGAGCATGCCAAGTCCCACCTTGTAGAACGACACCGAGTCGCCCAGCGCGTCGGCGAGGCGCAGCCCCGAGAGGGCGTCGGGGACGTCGAGGGCGACGATCAGGCGGTCATCGGGCACGGGCGATCCTCCTTGGGCTCGGGGGTCCTTGGGGGCAGGGGCCGGGCGAGTCAAGGCGCGGGACGGTCCTGCGGATTCTGTGCGGCCCAGGTCTTGCGGCGCGAAAAAGCGTGACCCACATCAATCCCGAGGCCCGGTGGGTCGTGCCGCGATGGGCGGGCGATCCGGGAAACGGGCGCTTGGAAAGGGAGATGCCATGAACTTGGAGAAGTTCACGGAGCGGTCGCGCGGATTCCTGCAGGCGGCCCAGACCATCGCGCTGCGCGAAAGCCACCAGCGCGTTCTGCCGGAACACCTTCTGAAGGCCCTGATGGACGACGAGCAGGGGCTCGTCGCCAACCTGATCGACCGCGCGGGCGGCTCGTCGAAGCGCGTGCGCGAGGCCGTGGACGCGGCCGTGGCGCGCCTGCCCAAGGTGTCGGGCGATGCGGGGCAGGCCTATGTGGACAGCGCGCTGGTGCGCGTGCTGGACGAGGCCGAGAAGGTCGCGACCAAGGCGGGCGACAGCTTCGTCCCCGTCGAGCGGATGCTCATGGCGCTGGCCATGGTCAAGTCGAAGGCGCAGGAGGCGCTCGACGCCGGGGCCGTGACCGCGCAGAAGCTGAACAGCGCGATCAACGACGTGCGCAAGGGCCGCACGGCCGACACGGCCTCGGCCGAGGAAGGCTATGACGCGCTGAAGAAGTACGCGCGCGACCTGACCGAGGCGGCCGCCGAGGGCAAGATCGACCCGATCATCGGGCGCGACGAGGAGATCCGCCGTTCGATGCAGGTCCTGTCGCGGCGCACCAAGAACAACCCGGTCCTGATCGGAGAGCCCGGCGTGGGCAAGACCGCCATCGCCGAAGGCCTCGCGCTGCGCATCGTCAACGGCGACGTGCCGGAGTCCCTGCGCAACAAGAAGCTCATGGCGCTCGACATGGGCGCGCTCATCGCGGGCGCGAAGTACCGGGGCGAGTTCGAGGAGCGCCTGAAGGCCATCCTCAAGGAGATCGAGGCGGCGGCCGGCGAGGTGATCGTCTTCATCGACGAGATGCACACGCTGGTGGGCGCGGGCAAGGCCGACGGCGCGATGGACGCGGCGAACCTCATCAAGCCGGCGCTGGCGCGGGGCGAGCTTCACTGCATCGGCGCCACGACGCTGGACGAGTACCGCAAGCACGTGGAGAAGGACGCGGCCCTTGCCCGTCGCTTCCAGCCGATCATGGTCGAGGAGCCCACGGTCGAGGACACGATCAGCATCCTGCGCGGCATCAAGGAGAAGTACGAGCTGCACCACGGGGTGCGGATCAGCGACTCCGCGCTGGTCGCGGCGGCGCAACTCTCGCACCGCTACATCACCGACCGTTTCCTGCCCGACAAAGCCATCGACCTCGTGGACGAGGCGGCCAGCCGCCTGCGGATGGAGATCGACTCCAAGCCCGAAGAGCTGGACGCGCTTGACCGGCAACTCCTGCAACTTCAGATCGAGGCCGAGGCCCTGAAGAAGGAGGACGACGACGCCTCCAAGGACCGCCTCGCGCGGCTGGAGAAGGAGATGTCCGAGCTGCAGGAACGCTCGGCCGCGATGACGGCGAAGTGGCAGGCCGAACGCGCGAAGCTCGAATCCGCCCGCACCGTCAAGGAGCGGCTGGAGGAGGCGCGCGCGCAACTCGACCGCGCCAAGCGCGAGGGCAACCTCGCCGAGGCCGGGCGGCTCGCCTACGGCGAGATCCCGCAACTGGAGCGCGAGCTGACCGAGGCCGAGTCGCAGGGCGACGGGCTCATGGTCGAGGAGGCCGTGCGGCCCGAGCAGATCGCCGAGGTCGTGGAGCGCTGGACGGGCATCCCGACCAGCCGGATGCTGGAAGGCGAGCGCGAGAAGCTCCTCCGCATGGAGGAAGCCTTGGGCAAGCGGGTCGTGGGGCAGCACGCGGCCGTCGAGGCCGTCAGCCGCGCCGTGCGGAGGGCGCGGGCGGGGCTCAACGACGAGGGGCGGCCGCTGGGCAGCTTCCTGTTCCTGGGCCCGACCGGCGTGGGCAAGACCGAGCTGACCAAGGCCTTGGCCGAGTTCCTGTTCGACGACGACACGGCGATGGTCCGCATCGACATGTCCGAGTTCATGGAGAAGCACTCGGTCGCCCGTCTGATCGGCGCGCCTCCGGGCTACGTGGGCTACGACGAGGGCGGGGTGCTGACCGAGGCCGTGCGGCGGCGTCCCTACCAGGTCGTCCTGTTCGACGAGGTCGAGAAGGCGCACCCGGACGTGTTCAACGTGCTGCTGCAGGTGCTCGATGACGGGGTGCTGACCGACGGCCAGGGCCGGACGGTGGACTTCAAGCAGACCATCATCGTGCTGACCTCGAACCTCGGCGCGCGGGCCCTGTCCGAACTGCCCGAAGGGTCGGACGCGTCGGCGGCCAAGCGCGAGGTGATGGAGGCGGTCCGGGCGCACTTCCGGCCCGAGTTCCTGAACCGGCTCGACGAGCAGATCATCTTCGACCGGCTCGACCGGGCGGACATGACCGGCATCGTCGAGATCCAGCTCCAGCGGCTGGAGAAGCGGCTGGCGGCGCGCCGGATCACGCTCCAGCTCGACCAGGGCGCCAAGCAGTGGCTGGCGGACGAGGGCTACGATCCGGTCTTCGGTGCGCGCCCGCTCAAGCGGGTGATCCAGCGGTCGCTGCAGGATCAGCTGGCCGAGATGATCCTCGCGGGCGAGGTCCGGGACGAGGAGACCGTGCCGGTCACGTCCGGTCCCGACGGCCTGATCGTCGGCTCCCGCGTGGCGCCGGGGACGGGTCCGCGCCGCGACCGGCCTGTGGACGCCGTCGTCCACTGAGGCCCATGACGGAAAACACCCGGCGGAGCGATCCGCCGGGTGTTCCGCATTCCGTCCGACCTTGGAGCTTACTGCGAGGCGGCTTCGCCTTCGGGCGGCAGGATGACCGCGTCGATGACGTGGATGACGCCGTTCGAGGCCTGCACGTCGGGCTGCGTGATATTGGCGCCATTGATCATGGGCCCGCCTTCCAGCGTGATCGTCGCCGGCGCGCCGTTCACCGTGGTCACTTCCTGACCTTCCGTAAGCTGGTCCGACGTCACTTCACCCGAAACCACGTGATAGGTCAGGATGGAGGACAGTTGCTCCGGGTTGGCGAGCAGCTCGTCGAGCGTGCCTTCGGGCAGCGCGGCGAAGGCCTCGTCGGTGGGCGCGAAGACGGTGAAGGGCCCTTCGCCCGACAGGGTTTCGGTCAGGCCCGCCGCCTCGACGGCCGCGGCCAAGGTGGTGAAGCTGCCTGCGGCGGCCGCGGTTTCAAGGATCGTGCCCTCGGCGGCGGCCTCGTGGTTGTCGGCGAAGGCCAGCGTGCCGAAGCTGGCGACGGCGGCGGTAACGGCCAGAAGGGTCGTGCGCATGGTCGTCTCCTGTTGCTGCTGTTCGTGGCAGGATGCCGAAATGGGCATCTGGGGCCTCAGATAGGCAGGCTCGCTCCGCTGGTAGAGGCCAAGTCCGTCATCGAGGCGCGACTCTGGCAGCCTCGGCGCCGGATCGCTGATACGGATCGGCTCGCTTTGCGGCTTTCTGCCAAGCGAAGCGCACCGTATCCCGCGCCTCTGGCCACGGCGCAGGCGGCACTTAGATGAAACATCTGTGCCTGCTTTGTCCGACGCCGTCCTGTTCCCCATTTCCCGCTCTACGGCGAATTGAGCGGACCGTGATGGCATGCGGTGTCAGGATGCCTACCTGACGCTAGGTCGAAGGAGGATGGCATGGCCCGACGCTGGATGAACGATCTGACCTGGGCGGACGTGACGCCGAAATCCCTCTACCTGAACCGGCGCCAGATCATGGCCGGGGCAGGGGGCCTGGGGGCCGCGGCTCTGGCCGGCCCGGCCGTCGCGCAGGAGGATCTGGAGCCCAACACCCTGGACCAGATCACCAGCTACAACAACTTCTACGAGTTCGGCTACGACAAGGAAGACCCGGCCGCTCATGCCGATGCCATGGTCATCGAGCCTTGGTCGGTGAAGGTCGACGGTCTCGTGGACCGGCCCGGCGACTACGCCTTAGCTGATCTGCTCGACGGGTTGGAGGTGGAGGAGCGCATCTACCGCCTGCGCTGCGTTGAGGGCTGGTCCATGGTGATTCCGTGGAACGGCGTGGAACTTGCCGACGTGCTGGCGAAGGTGGGTGTGCAGGAGGGCGCGCGCTTCGTCGCCTTCGAGACTACCGTGCAGCCCGAGGTCATGCCGGGCGTCCAACGCGGCGTGCTCGACTTCCCCTATGTGGAGGGGCTGCGGCTGGACGAGGCCCAGCACCCGCTGACGATCCTGGCCACCGGCCTCTACGGCGAGTCCCTGCCCAAGCAGAACGGCGCGCCGATCCGCCTCGTGGTGCCGTGGAAATATGGCTTTAAGTCCATCAAGTCGATCGTGCGCATCTCCCTGGTCGAGCAGCAGCCGCCTGCAACCTGGAACCTGACCAACCCGAGCGAGTACGGCTTCTACTCCAACGTGAACCCGACCGTGGACCATCCCCGCTGGAGCCAGGCGACCGAGCGGCGCATCGGCGGGGGACTCTTCTCCTCGCGCCAGCCCACGCTGATGTTCAACGGCTACGACGAGGTGGCGGGGCTCTACGAGGGCATGGATCTCGCGGAGAACTTCTGAGACATGGCCGTCCCTGCTCCCTTGACGCAGACGGTGAACGGCTGGCTTCGGGTCGTGCCGCCTTGGACGCTTTACGTCCTAGGCGCGCTCTACATGGGCTGGCTCTTCTGGCGAGCGGCCACGGACGTCGCCTTGGTCGAGCCCATCGACTGGCTCGAGCGTGCCTATGGCCTCGCTTCCCTCCAGCTTCTTGTGGCGACTTTGGCGGTGACGCCCCTGCGCCGGTTCGCCGGGCTGAATCTGCTGCGCTTTCGCCGCGCGCTGGGGCTTCTCGTGTTCTTCTTCGTGCTGGCGCATCTTCTGGTCTGGGCGCTGCTCGACGTGCAGGCGCTGGGCGCGGTCTGGGCCGACATCGTCAAGCGCCCTTATGTGACGATCGGGATGGCGGCCTTCCTTCTGCTGGTGCCGCTGGCGGTGACCTCGAACGACCGGAGTCTGCGGCGTCTCGGCGGCGCGGTCTGGCGGAAGCTGCACAAGCTGACCTATGCCGTCGCGGTGCTGGGCGCCATCCACTACGTCTGGCTCGCCCGTGGCTTCGCGCTGGAGCCTCTGGTCTATATGGGGCTTATCGCGGGACTTCTGGCGCTGCGCCTTCCGGCCCCACGCGCCGCTGCGGCCTGAGGCGAAGCCGGTGTCACGTGGCGGTCAAGAAAGATGCGTTTTTCTGTCATTGACCTCTTGCGCTCCCGGTGCCCCATCCGTAGATAGCCGCTCGCCGGACGATGCAGCCTCGTGCAAGGGGTGGAACTGGACGGCGGCGACCGGGATGTAGTTCCTGTGTGGCTTGCTCTTTGACAGTATGGACGCATTGAAGGGATATGCGGGCGGCTTTGGGGTCTTGTCGATCGAC
>NZ_VDFV01000017.1 GCF_006152145.1 Rubellimicrobium roseum
CCCCTCAGACCGGGAGCTTGAATCACACCGTCACAGCGGGAGCGAGCAGATCAATGGGTCCTGAACCTAGCAGAGCATCGAGTCCTACGCGTGAGTTGGCAGGCTCCACCGGTGGCATCTCGCCTTAAAACTATCGACTGCTGGTGCTCCCGGCCCAAGGCGGCTCGCTAGGCGCAAGGCAATCGGTCTATGCAGGCCTGAGGGCAGTGCTCGGAGAGACACGAGGCTTGCCGTGTTTCTGAAAGCGGATGAAGCGGAAAATACTCGTAAGTTGGTTTACCTCGACGCGCAGAAATCTTCGGCTTCGATGATCTTGTGGAAAGGCAGGCAAGCGCGCGACGATGTCAGTGAGCCAAGCACTTTGACGTACGCGGTTCGTCTGTAGATCCCGTCCGACATGAGATGGTTGCGAAGATCCCCATCCCTGCTTGAGTCTCGGCCGCAGGCGGCGGCAATGTGCTCGGAGCGGAGCGGATGACTAGGGGTCACAGTCGAGGGGTGCATGAGCCATATTCCGCTCACGCGGTCACTGTTCGCGCGAGGACCCGCCCACGGTGCCCATGCCATGGGCCGGTTTCCGCCAGTCCACGGAAAGGACGGACGGAGGCTCTGGCGCTTCTCCCGCAGGATGCGAAATTACCTCTGAGCAGACACAATCATAGCCCAAACACGCTGCATGATTTTGTCACAATTGGCATTTGAGGGACATCGACATGGACGGAACTTCGTCCGCCGAGAGCATGCGCTTGGAGTCCCTCCTCACCCTGCCCTTCACGGGCCGGGGTGTCAGCTATTCCTGCGACCGCGTTGTTTCGGCCATGCGGGCCCCCGGTGTCTCGCCGCATGTCACGCTGCCCTATGTGATGGATGGCGAGCCCAGCGTCCCTTTCCACGCCATCCTGCCACGGCAGATCGGCCGCCCCGGCCGGCGGATCTCCCCCGGGCTCGTTCTCGGTCTGACCGAGAACGCCTTCCTGCGGCGGCTGCCGCGCGGTGACTCGGACACGGTCGCCTATATCTGGAGCGACACTTCGCCCGGCTTCGCGCGATCGCTGCGCGAGCGGGGGACCGTGGTGGTTCGAGAGAAGGTGAATTGCAGCAAGGCGCTGGCCCGGCGCGTGCTGGATGACGCCTATCGCCGCATCGGGCATGCGCCTCAGCATGGCATCAGCGACGAAGCGCTCGCAGAGGAGAACGAGCGGCTGGCTCTGGCCGACGCTATCTTCTGCCCCAGCGAATGCGTTGCCCAGTCCCTTGTGGAACTGGGGGTGCCCGAGGAGAAGCTGCTGCGGACCAGCTATGGCTTCGATCCCGACCGTTTCGCAAGCGACGCCCGGCTGCTGCCCGCGACCGATGGCGTTACCTTCGTCTTCGTGGGCACGATCTGCGTCCGCAAGGGCGCCCACCTGATTCTCAAGGCCTGGGCCCGCAGTGGCATCAAGGGACGGTTGGTCCTGGCGGGTCCCCTGGAACCGGCGGTCGAGACGGTGGCTGCGCAGGAATTGGCCCGCCCGGACGTGCTGCGGCTTCCCTTCGTGAACGATGTGGCTGCGCTCTACAAAAGCGCTGACGTCTTCGTACTGCCGAGCCTCGAGGAGGGCGATCCCCTCGTCACCCGCGAGGCGGCGTTCTGCGGGTTGCCCTCCCTTGTCTCGCCCATGGGTGCCGGTCAGGTTGTGCAGGACGGCCAGCAGGGCTACATCCTCGACCCTTACGCCGAGGACGATTGGGTGGAAGCGCTGCGCAGCATGGCTGCGCAGCCCGGCCTGCGGCAGCGCATGGGCGCGGCGGCCCACGAGCGTTCGCTGGATTTCACCTGGAGCAAGGTGGGTGTCGGCCGCCGGAGGACCCTGACCAATTTCCTCTCGGGCCGCTCCTCGCCCGAGCCGCGGAATACACGCCCATGGATCACGTCCATGGCTGCGGTCGGGGCCTGAGACGTCCCGGCGAAACCGGCTGGACAGAGGAAATGGCGGGAGCGCTGGGTTTCCGCTCGGCGCCAGCCACGCGGTCTCGGGACAGAACGCTCCCCCGAAGGGACGTTGCCGAGGAAAGGCCTGCTGGTGGACGTTCAGAAGGCCTTGAAAGTCAGCGTGGTCAGCGACCGCTCGATGTCCGGGATGTCGAGAAGACGTTCGTTGATGAAGTGACCGATGTCGGCGTCGTCGGGAACGTAGAGCTTCATCAGGAGATCCCAGTCGCCGCTCGTGGAATAAAGCTCGGAATGGATCTCCTTGAGCGCGATGGCCTCCGCCACGCGGTAGGTGGAGCCGGGGCGACAGCGGAGATGGACGAAGACGGGGGACGACATGCGAAGGGCCTTTGGGCTGACGGAGCGCGCGCCGCACCGTGGCATGTCCGGCCGGCAGGGAGCAATCCCCGCCGGGCGATAGACCTTCCGACGCCCAGAGGGCCTGACCTCGGCCTCCGACCGCGACCTGCCCGAAGGACTGTCCCCGGCGGGATGACCACGCCTCAGGCAAGGGTCAGCCGGCGGCTCTGGGAGTGAGGCGCGGCGGGTGGGGCCACCATCTGCGGGCAGATTGCCGGGGTCGGGTCGGGCTCGGCCAGCGGGCGGGCCGGGCGGCGCAGCGGCAGGACGGCGGCCGACAGAGTGGGCGGCGACAGGGGCTGACCCAGGGTCGGGCGTCTCGAGAGCACCGGTGCACCCCCTTCGACCAGTCGAGCGTAGCGGCGGCCGAGCTCGGCCAGGAGCCGGCGCGTCTCGGCCGGGCTCAGGGACGGCTCGGACGTGGCCGGGGCGGGCGCGGCCAGCTTGTCGGGAACGGCAACGCGAAGGGCTGGCTCGGCGGCCGGCTCGATCGGGGCTGGCAAGGCGGAAACCGGCCCGAGCACCGGGATAGGCATCGTGGAGTTGGAAAGGGAGGACGACTCTGGCATGGCCGAGCGGGCCAGCACGGGCGAAGGGCTGTCAACCGGCCGGACTGCCTCGACCGGGGCGGTCGTCCGTTCCGGCAAGGGTGCGACGGCGGGCACAAGGGCGGTCTCCGGCACGAAGTCTTGGGGACCAAGGTCACCCTTGGAAGCCTGGTCGTCCCCTGCCCCCGGGCCAGCGAGCGTCGCAACGGGCTGCGCCTCCTCGGGCGGCGCGGCAAGGCGCGGCCGCACCGACTGGGCTTGCGCGGCCGAGAGGGCGACCTGCGCCAGCGTCCGGGCGCCCGTTCGCCGTCCCAGCACGGCCTGGAGCGAGGGGATCAGCTCGAACAGTTCCTCCACCTCGTCGCCGCGCCGGTCCGAGAGCAGGATCGCCCCCAGGCCCGGGCTGCGCCACTCCGCGAGCAGCGCCACGTCGTGGGCAAGCCGTCCCTCGACCGATTCGCCCAGCACCAGGAGGTCGAGCGCGGTCGAGCGCGCGGCCTCCTTGGCGGGGCCGAGGCGGCCGAAGGACAGGATGTCGAAGCCTTCGGGCGCGAGCGCCGCCGCGACCTCGGTCCGGAGGGTGGGATCCTCTTCCAGGATCATGACCTGCATCGCACAGTTCCCATTCTGGTGACGTTGAGGCCAGACTACCCGCTCTTGATTAAGGACTCCTGAATCCCCGGAGGCTTGACGGGACCTCGGGCGCGGGTCATGCGGGCGCGCATGCGACGAAGGGAACGCGCCATGCGGCAGGCCACGATCACGCGCACGACGCGCGAAACCGACATCACCGTGACGCTGAACCTCGACGGCACGGGGCGGTCGGACTGCCTGACCGGCGTGGGCTTCTTCGACCACATGCTGGACCAGATCGCCAAGCACGCGCTGATCGACCTTCATGTGCGCGCCAACGGCGATCTGCACATCGACGACCATCACACCGTGGAGGACACGGGAATCGCGCTGGGTCAGGCGCTGGTCAAGGCGCTGGGCGACAAGCGCGGCATCCGCCGCTATGGCCACTTCGCGCTGGTGATGGACGACGCCAAAGTCGAGGCGGCGCTGGACCTGTCGGCCCGGGCCTGGTTCGCCTTCGAGGTCGCCTTCCCGAGCCAGAAGATCGGCACCTTCGACACCGAACTGGTGCGCGAGTTCTTCCAGGCGTTGTCCACTCATGGCGGCATGACGCTGCACATCGACAAGGTGCGGGGCCTCAACAGCCACCACATCGCCGAGGCGACCTTCAAGGCCGTTGCCAAGGCCCTGCGGATGGCGGTCGAGACAGACCAGCGGGCCAAGGACGCCCTGCCCTCGACCAAGGGGGCGCTATGACCTGCGCGCTGATCGACATCGGGATCGGGAACCTCCACTCGGCCGAGAAGGCCTTCGTCCGCATGGCCGAGGGCGATCAGGCGATCCACGTCACCGCCGACCCCGAGGTGGTGCGCCGCGCCGAGCGGGTCGTGCTGCCGGGCGACGGCGCCTTTCCGGCCTGCCGGCGGGCGCTGGCCGGGGTGCCGGGGCTGGAGGAGGCGGTTCTCGAGGCCGTACGGGCAGGCAAGCCACTGTTCGGCATCTGCGTGGGGATGCAGCTCCTCGCCTCGGTGGGCCACGAGTTCGAGACGGTCGAGGGGCTGGGCCTGATCCCCGGCGAGGTGGTGCGGATCGCGCCCGCCGACGCCGGGCTCAAGGTGCCGCACATGGGTTGGAACGACCTCGTGGTGACGGGGTCCCATCCGGTGCTGGACGGCGTGATGACGGGCGACCACGCCTACTTCGTCCATGGCTGGCAGTTCCGGGTGGCCGACCCGGCGCACAGCCTCGCGCACGTGGACTACGGCGGCGAGGTCACGGCCATCGTGGGCCGCGACAACGTCGTGGCGACGCAGTTCCACCCGGAGAAGAGCCAGGCCACCGGCTTGCGGATCATCCGCAACTTCCTGGAGTGGCGGCCCTAGGGCGCCTCCGTCAGGACAGGAAGTCGAGCAGGTCCTGCGTCGCGCGCTCGGCGTGGGTGGCGAGGAAGCCGTGCGGCGCGCCGTCGTACTCGATGTACTTGGCCTGCGGGATCATCCGGGCCGCCGTGCGACCGGTGGGCTCGATGGGGACGATGGCGTCCTTGTCGCCGTGGATGACCAGCGTGGGGACCTGGAAGGCGGCCATGTCGGGGCGGAAGTCCTCCTGCCAGGCGTCGATGCAGGCGATGGTGGCCTGCGGGCTCGCCAGCAGCGCCATGTGCAGCGACCAGTGGAGGACGCCCTCGCTCACGCCCGAGATCAGGCCCTGCCCGTAGAAGTTCTTGAAGAAGCCCTTCAGGAACTCGGGCCGGTCCTTGACGATGGCGGCCTGCATCCCCTGCAGGATCTCGGGCGTGGCCCCGCCCTCGCCCATCAGGTAGGGCGCGATGGAGCCCAGGAGCGCGGCCTTGCGCACGCCCCGGCCCTGGTGGCGGCTCATGTAGCGGGCGACCTCGCCCCCACCCATCGAGAAGCCGACGATGGCCGCGTCCTGAAGGGCGAGCCCGTCGATCACTGCCGCGAGGTCGTCGGATAGCGTGTCGTAGTTGTAGCCCTCCCAGGGCTGCTCGCTCCGCCCGAAGCCGCGCCGGTCGTAGGCGATGACCCGGTGCCCCGCGCGGGCGAGGTGGAGCGCCTGATGCTCCCAGGAATCGGCGTTCAGCGGCCAGCCGTGGATCAGCACCACGGGGCGGCCCTGCCCCCAGTCCTTGACGTAGAGAGCGGTGCCGTCGGCAGCCTCGATGCGGGGCATGGTCGTCCTCCTGCTGGAATTCCGCCCTGGATCTAGCGGAACGAAGCGGGGGGTCCACAGGGCGCGGTCCACGGGTCCCCGCATTGAAATCCGGCCCCCTCCGTGCGACAGGGAAGGCCCGTTCCAGAGCCCAGAGTTCCCGATGATCCTCTACCCCGCCATCGACCTGAAGGACGGCCAGGCCGTCCGCCTCCTGCGGGGGGAGATGAGCGCCGCGACCGTGTTCAACGACGATCCCGCCGCGCAGGCGCGGGCCTTCGTCGAGGCCGGGGCCGACTGGCTGCATCTGGTGGACCTCGACGGCGCCTTCGCCGGCGAGCCGCGCAACGCCCGCGCCGTGGAGGCGATCCTTGGGGCCTGCCCCGTGCCCGCGCAGTTGGGTGGCGGCATCCGCGACCGCGCGACGGTGGAGCGGTGGCTGGAGGCCGGGCTGCGGCGCGTGATCCTGGGGACGGCCGCGGTCGAGGACCCGGCGTTCGTGCGCGAGGTGGCCCGCGCCTATCCCGGGCAGGTCGCCGTGGGCATCGACGCGCGCGGCGAAAGGGTGGCGACGCGCGGCTGGGCCTCTGACACCGAGGCGACCGTGACCGGCCTCGCCCGCGCCTACGAGGACGCGGGCATCGCCGCGATCATCTACACCGACATCGCGCGGGACGGCGCGATGCAGGGGCCCAACGTGGAGGCCACGGCGGCGCTCGCACGGGCGGTGTCGATCCCCGTCATCGCCTCGGGTGGGGTGTCGTCGCTGGACGACCTCGCGCGGCTCAAGGCCACGGGCGTCGTGGCGGGCGCGATCGTCGGGCGCGCGCTCTACGATGGCGCGGTGGACCTGCGCGCGGCCCTGGACCTGCTGAAGAAGGACTGATGGCGCTGCGCTGGCAGGAGATAGTCGTCATTCCCGAGGTGGAGGAGGACGTCCGCTGCGACTGCTGCGGACAGCCCGCCCGCAGCGCCGAGGGACGGCTCGTGCACCGCGAGCAGCCCATCGGCCGCTTCTCGGTCCGCTGGCGGCCGGGGCACCCGGAGCATGCCGCGCGGCACGTGCTCTACCTGGGGGACTGGAACCGCCGGGGCGGGATGGTGGACGGCCCCGCCGTGGCCGCCGCCGACTACCGGGGCGGGCCGAACCACGGCTTCTACCTGCGCGACGACGCGGCGCAGCTCCTCAAGTCGCTCAAGCCCTGGCGGCCCCATTACATTCGCCGGGCCGAAGCCATCGGGCAGCCGATGGGCGAGGTGCTGTTCGCCATGCTGGACGCGATTCACGTCAAGGACCCGCGATTGCAGGAAATCCGGGGCTGGGCGGTCGTCTAGTCTGGCCCTCGGCCCGCGCCCGCGCTACACGCGCGCCATGCTCAAGACCCGGATCATCCCCTGCCTGGACGTGGCCGACGGCCGCGTGGTGAAGGGCGTCAACTTCGTCTCGCTCCGCGACGCGGGCGACCCCGTGGAAGCCGCCAAGGCCTATGACGCCGCCGGCGCCGACGAGCTCTGCTTCCTTGACATCCACGCCACGCACGAGAACCGGGGCACGATGTTCGACCTCGTGACCCGCACGGCCGAGAGCTGCTTCATGCCGCTCACGGTGGGCGGCGGCGTCCGCACGCCCGAGGACGTCAAGGCCCTGCTCCTCGCGGGCGCGGACAAGGTGAGCTTCAACTCGGCCGCTGTGGCCGACCCCGACGTGGTGGCGCGCTCCGCCGACCGCTTCGGCTCCCAGTGCATCGTGGTCGCCATCGACGCCAAGACCGTCGAGCCGGGGCGGTGGGAGATCTTCACCCATGGCGGCCGCAAGCCCACCGGCATCGACGCCGTGGAGTTCGCCCGCACAGTGGAGGCAAAGGGCGCAGGGGAGATCCTGCTCACCTCCATGGACCGCGACGGGACCAAGGCGGGGTTCAACCTTCCCCTCACCCGGGCCGTGGCCGATGCCGTGAGCATCCCCGTGATCGCGAGCGGAGGGGTCGGCACGCTCGACCACCTCGTCGAGGGCGTGACAGAGGGGCATGCGAGCGCCGTGCTCGCCGCCTCGATCTTCCACTTCGGGACCTTCACCATTCCCCAGGCCAAGGCCCACATGGCCGCGGCCGGCCTGCCGGTGCGCCTGTCATGAGCCTCCATCGCCTCGCCGCGACCATCGAGTCCCGCAAGGGCGCCGATCCCGAAAGCTCCTGGACGGCCAAGCTGCTCGCCAAGGGGCCCGAGAAGGCCGCGCAGAAGTTCGGCGAGGAAGCGGTCGAGGCCATCGTCGAGGCGGTCAAGGGCGACCGCGAGCGGCTGGTCGGAGAAGCGGCGGACGCGATCTACCATCTTCTCGTCATGTGCGCGGCGCGGGACGTGACCCTTTCCGACATCGAGGCCGAACTCGAACGCCGGGAAGGGCGTTCTGGTATTGCCGAGAAGGCCTCGCGCAGCGACTCTGCCTTGAAAAAGCCACAATCGGGCTCGACCTAAGGGAAAGCTGAGACGGGCGGGATCCCCAGCTGGGGGATCTCGATGGCCGGGCAGTGATTCTGCACGACCCGTATGCCGCCGGCCTCGGCACGACGCGCCGCTTCGTCGTCGCGGACGCCCAGTTGCGTCCAGATCGCATAGGGCCGCGGAGATAGGGCGAGCGCCTGGTCCGTCACCCCCGCCACCTCCCCGCTTCGGCGGAAAACATCCACCATGTCTACCGGCACGCGGATGTCCGCCAATGCGGCGTGCACCTTTTGGCCAAGGATCTCCTGCCCGGCCAGTCCCGGATTGACCAAGATCACGTGATAGCCTCTGGTCTGGAGGAACTTCGCGACGCCGTGACTGGGCCGACCGGGGTTAGCAGAAAAACCAACGATGGCGATGGACCGGACGGACGTCAGGACATCGCGGATCAGGTCGTCGTGCGTCATCAGGTCCGGCCTCGCGGATAAAAAAACGCCCGGACGAAAGCCCGGGCGCGAGGTGTGGAACGAGGGACAGTGAAGCGAAACGCACAGGTTCCAGATGTGCGTCGCAAGTAAGACGCACGACGACCCCGTTGGTTCCCGGCCCGTGACGATTTTGGCGTTCACGCTTTCGTGTTCAGGCCGAACCGCCTGAATTGTCGGCGTCAGGGGAAGCCGCGTAGAGCGCCACCGCCGCAGCGTTGGACACGTTGAGGGAGCCGAAGCTACCCGCCGCCCCGATCCGCACCAGTTCGTCGCAGGTTGCGCGCGTCTTCTCGCGCAGGCCGGGCCCCTCGGCGCCCATCACAAGCGCCACCGGCCGGTTGCGGCGGCCCTCCAGCGCCGCGCCGATCGTCCGCTCCCCCTCGCCGGCAAGGCCCAGCACCAGAAAGCCCATGGCGCGCAGCTCCTCCATGGCATCGGCCAGGTTCTTCACCCGGATGTAGGGCTGCCGCTCCAGTGCCCCGGAGGCGGCCTTGGCCAGCGACCCGGTCTCGGGCGCGGCGTGGCGTTCGACCCCCACCACCGCGCGGGCGCCGAAGACCTCCGAGGAGCGCAGGACCGCGCCGACGTTGTGCGGGTCCGTCACGCGGTCGAGAAGCACGATCCGCGCGGGCCCCGGCCCCTCGGCCAGCGCCGCATCGCGGAGGGAGCCCCAGTCGAGCGGCTTCACCTCCAGCGCCGCGCCCTGGTGAACCGACTCGGGGTCGAGCGGCGCCGCGAACTTGCGGGGATCGCTGATCTCGGGCTCCATCCCGCTCTCGGCCACTGCGTCGGCAAGCTTGTCGAGCGCGTTGGGGGTGACCACCAGACGCACACGTTCGCGCCGCGGGTTCAGGAGCGCGTCGCGCACGGCATGAAGGCCGAAGAGCCAGATCGTCTCCTGGGCGGCCACGCGGCGGGCGCGCTCCTTCTCGATGACCCACTGGGGTTTCTTCACGATGGCCTCCCTCGTTCCGGACGGCCGTCCTTGCCGCGCCCGCGCCTCGCGCGCAAGCCGCCCCTCGCCGTCCGGGCGCCCCCGCCTATCTATCGCGCGCCGCAACGGGATCGAGAGGACCGCATGGAGAGCAGCGAGGCATGGCGGGCGGGCTTCCGGGCGGGCGAGCGGCGGCAGGCGCTGCTGTCCAACCCCTATCCGGCCGGGACCGACGAGTTCCGCCTCTGGCAGGCCGGCTGGCGCGCCGCGGAGGGAACGCCTCGTCCGGGCGACGGGCCTCCGCCCGCCGAGACGCCCTGACATCACGGAAAGCCCGCGCGAATCCGGTTGACCCCCCTGCGCGCTCCGGCTATCTCCCGCCTCGCGTCGGGCGACGAGCTGCAAGGTGCGGCAGCGGACTGTAACTCCGCCGGGGAGACCCATGCCTGGTTCGATTCCAGGGTCGCCCACCACTCCCCTCAGTGGTGATGGTGTGCCGCGTCCTCCGTGGTTGGAGAGACGCCTTCTCTTCCCTATCGCGCAAAGCCTCGTCTAAGGTCCCCCGCAAAAGGGAGGACACCGATGGCCGACAAGCCGCTTCACTTCGACACGCTCCAGGTCCATGCGGGCACGCCGCCCGACCCCGCCACCGGCGCGCGGCAGGTGCCGATCTACCAATCCACCGCCTTCGTCTTCAAGGACGCCGACCATGCCGCCCGGCTCTTCAACCTGCAGGAGGTGGGCTACATCTACTCGCGCCTCACCAACCCGACGGTGATGGCGCTGGCGAACCGCATCGCGGCGCTGGAGGGCGGCGCGGGCGCGGTCTGCTGCTCCTCGGGGCACGCGGCGCAGATCATGGCCTTCTATCCGCTGATGCAGCCGGGCTGCAACGTGGTGGCCTCCACGCGCCTGTATGGCGGCACGGTCACGCAGCTCACGCAGGTCTTCCGCAAGTTCGGCTGGGAGGCCAAGTTCGTCGACATCGACGACGAGGCCGCCATCCGCGCCGCCATCGACGACAAGACCCGCGCCGTCTACTGCGAGTCGATCACCAACCCCGGCGGCCACATCACCGACCTGCCCATGGTCGCCCGCGTGGCCAAGGCGGCGGGCGTGCCGCTGATCGTCGACAATACCTCGGCCAGCCCCTACCTCTGCCGGCCGTTCGAGCACGGGGCCAGCATCGTCGTCCACTCGACCACAAAGTACCTGACCGGCAACGGCACCGTCACCGGCGGCTGCATCGTGGATTCCGGCAACTTCGACTGGTCGGCCTCGGACAAGTTCCCGTCGCTCAGCCAGCCCGAGCCCGCCTATCACGGCCTCAAGTTCCACGAGACCTTCGGCCCCATGGCCTTGACCTTCCACGGGATCGCCATCGGGCTGCGTGACCTGGGCATGACCATGAACCCGCAGGCGGCGCACTACACGCTCCTGGGGATCGAGACGCTGTCCCTCCGCATGGACAGGCACGTGAAGAACGCCATGGCGGTCGCGCGCTGGCTGGAGCAGGACCCGCGCGTGGCGGGCGTCACCTATGCGGGGCTTGAGTCCTCGCCCTACTTTGCCCGCGCGGCGCGGATCTGCCCCAAGGGAGCGGGCGCGATCTTCACCGTCCAGCTCAAGGCCGGCTACGAAGGCTGCGTGAGGTTCGTGAACGCGCTCAAGCTGTTCAGCCATGTGGCGAACCTCGGGGACGCGCGCTCCCTCGTGATCCACTCGGCCTCGACCACGCATCGCCAGCTCTCGCCCGAGCAGCAGAAGGCCGCGGGGGTGATGCCCGACGCGGTGCGCCTGTCCATCGGGATCGAGGATTCGCGCGACCTGATCGCCGACCTCGACCAGGCGCTCGCCACAGCCGGGGCCGAGCAGCCGGTCCCGGCCTGACCGTCCGGGGCCGGCGGTGCCCGCCGGCCCCCACCCGTCACTCGACGGCGAAGGTGACGCTGACGCTGGCCGTCAGGCTGAGCGAGCCCGGCGCCACCGGGACCGACTCGGCCGCCGCGCCGCCGCGCGCGTCGTACATCGGCATCGGGGGCCCGAAGCCGCCCGTCTCGCTGATCGCGACCAGATCGCCCAGGGTCACGCCCGCGGCCTCGGCGTAGAGCTCGGCGCGGGCGCGGGCATCGTCCACGGCGGCGCGGCGGGCCTCGTCGGTGACGGGGCGCGGGTTCGTCAGATCGAAGCTGATGCCATTGATCCGGTTCGCCCCGTCCGCCACCACCGCGTCCAGCACCGCCCCGAGAGCGCCAATGTCGCGGATCGTGACGTCAAGGAACTGCGTGGCGATGAAGCCCGTCATCTCGGGCTGCCCGTCGGGCGTGTTGTAGTTGTAGGACGGCTCCAGCATGAGCTGCCCGGTCTGGATGTCGACCTGCGACACGCCCTCGGTCCCGAGCCGCGCCAGCACCGCCGCCGTGCCCTCCGACATGGCGGCCATCGCCTCGCCGGCGGTGGCGGCCTGGTGGGACACGCCGAGCGAGACCCGCGCCATGTCGGGCGCGGCGGTGGCGCGACCCTCGCCCACCACCTGGATGACGCGGGGCACGGCAGGCGCGGCCTCCTGGGCCGAGAGCGCCGGGGGCAGGACGAGCAGAAGCGCCGGAAGGACGGCGCCGAGGATGCGGGACATGGAAAGCTCCTTTCGCTGCGGCAGAACTTCGGGTGCGCGGGGCGCCGCCGCAAGGCGCTTGGTGGTAGGGTTCTCCCGACTTTGCCGTCGCCTTGGGCGGGAAGCTGCTTTAGGGGAGAGGAGCCTCCCTCCCCTGTTCCGCCGCCCCGCGCGGGATGCTAGACGCCGTCCATGATCCCCGATTTCGCCCTCTCGCTGTCCTTCGACGGAATCCGTCTTCTCCATCGCACGGCCGAGGGCTGGACGCCGGTGGGCGAGGTGGCCCTCGATTCCCCCAACCTTGCCGGGGACCTCGCGGCCCTGCGGCGCGCGGGCCTCGCCTTGGGCGTGCCCTGGGTCGGCACCAAGGTCCTGCTCCCGCCCGAGCAGGTGCGCTTCATGACGCTCGACGACCCCGCCGCCGATGAGGCCGCCGTGCGCCGGGCTCTCGACGGGGCCACGCCCTATGCGGTCGAGGACCTGGTAATCGACCACGCGAGCAACGGGGCCCGCACCCATGTCGCCGCCGTTGCCCGCGAGACGCTGGAGGAGGCCGAGTCCTTCGCCGGCGAACACGGCTTCCGCCCGCTCTGCTTCGCTGCCCGGACGCCCGAGGGCGGGCCCGAGGTCTTCTTCGGGCCGAGCCGGCTCGCCGCCTCGATCCTGGGGGATCAGGCCGTCGAGCGGGAACGGCCCGTGGCGATGCCCGCCCCCGTCATCGTCGCGCCTGAGCCCGCTCCGGTCCCCGTGCCCGCTCCCGATTCCATGCCCGTCGTCGACAGGCCGGCCGCGCCCGATGTGGAGCCCGAGCCCGAGCTGGTCGCCGAGCCAGACCTGCCGCCCGACCCGGCGGGCCCAGCCGAGGACGACACGCCTCAGATCTCCCGCGAGCTGCGCCCGGTCGAGGCCGCGCGGCCGCCCCTGCCCGAGCCTGTTCCGTCCGAGCCGCCGCAGCCCGACCCTGCGCCCGCGCCGCTTCCCGAGCCCGAGCCGGACCCTGCCCCGACCGTGGCGCCCGCGCGCATCCCGGCCGTGGCACCCTCGTCTGCCCCAACCGCGCCACTCTCGGCGACGGGCGTGCCGCAACCCATCTTCGCCTCGCGCGCCAAGCCCTTGCGCGGCCCGACCGCCGAGCCGCCCAAGGCCGAGACGCCCAAAGCCTTGCCGCCGAAGCCCGTCCCGCTGTCGGGCGCGCTCCTGAAGGCCCGCGCTGCCGAGGGGACCAAGTCGCCCTCCGCTCCGCCCCCCACGATGCCCAAGTCCGTGCCGCCCAGGCCCGTCGCGCCCGTGGTCACGGCGTCCGAGCCTGCCGCGCCGTCCAGGCCGGCCAAGCCGCTGTCGGCCCCGCCCCGCATGTCGGCGCCCGCTCCGGCCGCTCCCCGCGGCCTGTCGGGCGGGCCCGCTCCCGCCGCGTCCCGTGCCCAGCCCGCCTTGTCGGCCGCGCCCCGGCCGGCCGGCGCCGCGGCCCCCGCCGCCCCCGCGCGCGAGCCTGCCGCGGCGTCCCGCCCCGCCGAGCCCAGGCCCGAGGCCCCCACCCGCGTGGGCGGCAAGCCCCGCTTCCTGGGCCTGATCCTGACGGCGGTGCTCCTCTTGCTTATGGCGGCCGTCGCGGTCATGGCCGCCGTGTCGGAACAGGGTCTCGCCGGCCTCCTGGGCCTGGACGCCCCGATCGAGACGGCCGCTGCGCCCGACGCCGCGCCGGAGACCCCCGTCGAGGTTACCGCCGCCGAGCCGCCCTCGCCGGTCATCGCCCTGCTAGCCGACCCCGCGCCCCAGGCTCCGGGCGCCGAGGAGGACGTCGCCGCCCCGGTCGATGCGCCTCAGGCCCCCGCGCCCGAGGCGCAGGCCGCCGCCACCGCAGCCGTCGCCGCCGCCATCGAGGCCCTGCCCGAACCGGCGGCGCCCGAGCCCCCCGTGCCCGGCGTGGCCGTGAGCCCGGAAGAGGCCGACCGCGTCTATGCGGCGACCGGCGTCTGGCTGCGCGCGCCCCGCCTGCCCGTCGAGCCGCCCGCGCTCGCGGCCGACGCCCCGGCGCTGGCGCTGTCGGCCGACAAGGCTCCGGAAGCCCAGAGACCCCTTCTGGCCGCCGCCACCACCGACAGCCCGCTGCCCGCGCCTGCCAACCCGCCCCCGCCCGGCACCCGCGTGCCACTCGACACGCAGGGGCGCGTGCTCGCCACGCCCGAGGGCGTGCTGTCGCCGGACGGCGTGCGCATCGTCGCCGGGGCACCCGCCCGCGTGCCGCCGACACGGCCGGGCACGCCCGCGCCGCCGATGGCCTCGCCCACCGCCGCCGAAGGTTCCGCTTCCCCGCCGACCGAACCGCCCGCCGTCTCGCCCCGGGTCCGCCCTGCGGACGCGGCACCCGCCGAGGAGGGCGCCACGGCAGAAGCCGCCTGGACCAATGCCATGGCCGAGCCCCCGGCGCTCGGCCCCCGCGCCCGCCCCGCCGGGGTGGCCCCTTCCGAGACCCAGGCGTCGGACGCGCCTCCGATCCCGCCCGGCGGCGTAAGCCTGACGGCCTTCGACGGGCCGAGCCCCGCCGCGCGGCCCCAGGGGATCGCGCCCGAGGAGCCTGACGTGCCCGAGGCGCTCGCCGCCTTCGACGGCCCGAGCCCCGCGGCCCGGCCCGAGGGGATCGCGCCCGAGCCTTCGGCCGAGCCGCCCGCCGCGCCCGACGTGACCGATGCGATCGCGCAGGCCCTGGCCCAGCCCGCAGCGCCCGCGCCACCGCCGCAGCCCGACGTGCAGACGGCGCTCGCGGCCATCGTCGCGGGCGGGGCGGACCCGCTGGCCGGGGCCACGGCCCGCGCCGTCCCGGTGGCGCGCGTCCCCGATTCGCGCCCGCGCAATTTCGACCGCGTGGTGCGCCAGCAGCTTGACCGCGTGGCCCGCGCGTCCCAGACGCGCGAGGCTCCCCGCGCCACGCAGCAGGCCGCCGCTGCGCCGGGTGCCGTGGGAACAGGGAACCTCGCCGCCAACGAGCGCGCCGAGGCCGGCGAGGCCGAGAGCGCCAGCTCCGCCGCCGCGGTGCCCTCGGGACCCACGGCCGCGACCGTCGCGGGGGCCGCGACCTATGCCGACGCCATGGCGATGCGCGAGATGAACCTGATCGGCGTCTATGGCCAGCCGGGCCAGCGGCGCGCCCTGGTGCGGATGGGCAACGGACGCTACCTGCGGGTGGGCGTGGGCGACAGCCTCGACGGCGGCCAGGTGACGGCCATCGGCGACAACGCCCTGAACTACGTCAAGCGTGGCCGGACCGAGGTGCTGGTGATCCCCGGCGGCTGAGCGCGCAGGGGACTCGATGGACAACCTCCTCCTCCAGGCCGCCATCTATCTCGGCACCGCCGTCCTGGCGGTGCCCCTTGCCGCGCGGCTGGGGTTGGGCTCGGTCCTGGGCTTCCTGGGCGCGGGCCTGCTGATCGGCCCCGTGCTGGGCCTCGTGGGCTCAGAGTCCGAGGACCTGCGCCATTTCGGCGAATACGGCATTGCCGTGATGCTCTTCCTCGTGGGGCTGGAGGTCTCGCCGCGCGCGCTGTGGGAGCTGCGTCACCGCCTGCTCGGCCTGGGCGGGCTGCAGGTGCTGCTGACCACGGCGGCCTTCGCGGGATGCAGCCTCTGGCTCGGGCATCCCTGGCCCACGGCGCTGACGCTGGGCATGGTGCTGGCGCTCTCCTCGACCGCTATCGTCGTGCAGACCCTGACCGAGAAGGGGCTCCTCGATACCGAGGGCGGGCGCTCGGGCTTCTCGGTGCTGCTCTTGCAGGACATCGCGGTGATCCCGATGCTGGCGGTGCTGCCGCTCCTCGCGGCGCGCGCGGTGCAGCCGGACCACGACTCGCTCAGCGTCGTCGAGGGTCTTCCGGCCTGGGCCACGACGCTCCTGATCCTGGGGGCCGTGGGGGCGGTGATCCTGACGGGGACCTTCCTCACCCGCCCGGTCTTCCGCTGGATCGGCCACGCGCGCCTGCGCGAGATCGACACCGCGCTCGCGCTCTTCATCGTGGTCTCGATCATGGTGCTGATGGAGCTGGTGGGCCTCTCGCCGGCGCTGGGCACCTTTCTTGCGGGCGTGGTCCTGGCAGGGTCCGAGTTCCGGCACGAGCTGGAAAGCGACCTCCAGCCCTTCAAGGGCCTGCTCCTGGGCCTGTTCTTCATCGGCATCGGCGCGGGCGTGAATGCCGACCGGCTTCTGGAGAACCCTGCGGCCTTCCTTGCGATGACGCTGGCCGTCATCGGCATCAAGGCCGCGATCCTCCTTGTCCTGGCGGTCCTGTTCCGCCTGCGGCGGCGCGACCGCTGGATCTTCTCCCTGGGTCTCGCGCAGGCGGGGGAGTTCGGCTTCGTGCTCGTGGCCTACGCCGCCACGCTGGGCGCGATCGGCGGCGAGATGGCCGAGAGGCTCTACCTCATCATCGCGCTGACGATGCTGGTCACGCCGCTTCTGTTCCTGGTGGTGCAGCGCGTCCTGCACGAGCGGGACGCGGCGCCCGCCCCGCCCGACCCCATCGACACCCGGCACCCCGTGATCCTGGCCGGGGTGGGCCGCTTCGGGCGCACCGTGGACCGGCTCCTGCGCAGCGCGGGACAGGACGCGGTGCTGCTCGACAACGACATGGCCAGCATCGAGCGGATGCGCGCCCTGGGCCGGCGGGCCTTCCTGGGCGATCCCACCCGGCCCGAAGTGCTCGAATCGGCCGGGCTCGTCGCGGCGCGGGTGCTGGTGGTGGCGCTGGACAACCCCGATTCGACGACCCGCGTCGTGGCGGCGGCGCGGCGTCGGCGGCCCGACCTGCGGATCGTCGCGCGCGCGCAGGACAGCACCCACGCCCATGCCCTGGTCCATGCCGGCGCCGACGAGGTGCTGCGCGAGGTCTTCGATTCGGCCCTGCGCGCCGGCCGCCACGTCCTCGAAGGGCTGGGCGTCGAGCCGCAGGAAGCCGCCGAGATCGAGAATGCCTTTGCCGGGCACGACCGGGCGGCGCTGCACGAGCTGGGCGAGCTCTGGCAACCCGGCCTGCCCATCGAGGAGAACGAGGCCTACCTCGCCCGCGCCCGCGCCTTCCACGAGGACCTGGAGGCCGCCATCACCGAGCGGCGCTCCCGCCCCCCGAACGGCTAGCCCGTCACCATCGCCTCCTCGAAGGTCGCCATGCCCGACTGGCAGGCGGCGGCCGCGCGCAGGACGGCGATGGCCAGCGTCCCGCCCGAGGCCTCGCCCAACCGCATCCCCAGCGTCAGGATCGGGTCCATCTCCAGCTTCAGGAGCATGTTGCGGTGGGCCATCTCGGCGCTCTGATGCCCCGCAACGGCGTGGTCCAGCGCGCCGGGCACGGCACGGGCCAGGACCGCCGCGGCTGCGGTGCAGATGAAACCGTCAAGGATGACGGGGATACGATCGACCCGCGCCCGCGCGATGGCGCCAGCCATGGCGGCGATCTCGCGCCCGCCCAGGCAGCGCAGCGCCTCCAGGGGCTCGTCCCGCGCGGCCGGGTTGGCCGCAAGCCCCGCGTCCACCGCCTCCAGCTTGCGCAGGATGCCGGCCTCGTCGACGCCGCTGCCCCGGCCGACCCAGTCGCGGGCCGTGCCGCCGAACAGCGCCGCGGCGATGGCGGCGGCGGCGGTCGTGTTGCCGATCCCCATCTCACCCGTCACGAGGAGGTCCGTCCCCTCCTCCACGGCGTCCCAGCCCGTGGCCAGCGCCGCCACGCACTCGGCCTCGCTCATGGCCGGACCTTCCGTGAAGTCCGCCGTGGGCCGATCAAGGTCGAGCGCATGGACCGTGAGCCGCGCGCCCACCGAGCGGGCGAGCTGGTTCACCGCTGCGCCGCCCGCCTGAAAGTTGGCCACCATCTGCGCCGTCACCTCGGCCGGGAAGGCCGAGACCGCGCGGGCCGTCACCCCATGGTTGCCCGCAAAGACCGCGACCTGCGGCTGGCGGATCTCTGGCCTCTCGGTCCCGTGCCACCCGGCCAGCCAGATCGCCAGCTCCTCAAGTCGCCCCAGCGCGCGGGGCGGCTTGGTCAGGCGGTCGTTGCGCGCCTCGGCCCGCGCGCGGGCGGCCTCGTCGCAGCCGGGCGCGGTGGCCAGGGCCTCGCGGAACCCGGCGAGCGTGGTGAAGGGGGCCATGTCTGTCCTCGTTGCCTTCTCGGTTGCGGCTCCCTAGAGCAGCGCAAACGAAAAGGAAATTCGGGTATGCCCCACCTTGCGCGGTCCTGGGCCGATGACGTGGCGGAGTCGCTGATGCTGCTCACGCGGCTGCCCGTCCCGTGGCGGCTCGCGGCGCCCCGAGGGGCCCGCGCCGCCTGGGCCTGGCCGCTTGCGGGGGCCGTGGTGGGCCTTCTCGCGGCGGGGGTCGCGGCGGGCGCGCTGGCGCTGGGCCTCGCGCCACCCGTGGCCGCGGCGCTGGCGCTCGCCGCCCAGGCGCTCGCCACCGGGGGCCTGCACGAGGACGGGCTGTCCGACAGCGCGGACGGGCTCTGGGGCGGCGCCACGCCCGAGCGGCGGCTGGAGATCATGAAGGACAGCCGCATCGGCAGCTACGGCGCGCTCGCCCTGGTCTTGGGCCTCCTGATCCGCTGGAGCGCTCTGGCCGCCCTCTTCGCCCAAGGTGCCGTCTGGGGCCCGGTCCTTGCCGCCGCCGCGCTCAGCCGCTGGCCGATGGCGCTCCTGCTCGGAGCCCTGCCCCCGGCGCGCGAGGGGGGTCTCGCGCGGCTCGTGGGCCGCCCCCAGGCCGGAACGCTGCTGCTGGGCGGCCTCGCCGCCCTCGTCCTGGCCCTCCTCGCTTCCGGAATCGCGGCGCTCGGCGCGGCGCTGGCCGTGGCGGCCATAGCTTGGGCCTGGACGCGCCTCGTGCGCGCCCGCCTCGGCGGCCAGACCGGCGACACCTGCGGCGCGGCCCAGCAGCTCTCCGAGATCGCCGCGCTCCTGGCCCTCTCGGCCTGAGCGCAGCCCATCAACCTGGCTCAGATACGCAACCATCCCGACTCATCGGCCGGGAGCGCGCTGTCAGATCTGGCGCTCGGGCATCTGCACCCGCAGCCCGTCCAACTCCGGCGTCACCTTGAGCTGGCAGGTCAGGCGCGACCGGACGGGATCGGGCTCGTAGGCGAAGTCGAGCATGTCCTCCTCCATCGGGTCCTTCCTGGGCAGCTTCCCGACCCAGGCCGCGTCGACATAGACGTGGCAGGTCGAGCAGGCGCAGGCGCCGCCGCAATCGGCCTCGATGCCGGGGATGCCGTTGTCGCGCGCCCCTTCCATGACGGTGAGGCCGTTCGGCACCTCCACCACATGCTCCTTGCCAGAGTGCTCGACATAGGTGATCCGGGCCATTCTCTTGCCTTCCCTTGGGCTGCCGGGCCTATCTAGGCCGGGGACGCGGAGGGTTCCAGAGGGCATGGCAGCGCGCGGCAGGCACGATCCCGACCCCGAGGCGGAACGCGCGGCCTCCGACTTCATTCGCGCGAACCTGCCCCTGACGGCCGTGCCGGGCACCGGCGTCCACCTGCACCTCGCGAGCCCCCGGAGCGGCCTGTCGCGGCTCGTGCCCCCGGGCGGGACACCTTACTGGGCCCATGCCTGGCCGGGCGGCGTCGCGCTGGCAACCCATCTCGCGCGGCACCCCGAACTGGTCCGGAACCGCAGCGCCGTCGAGATCGGCGCGGGCTCGGGGCTGGTCGCCATCGCCGCCGCGGTCCATGGGGCCAGCGACGTGGTCGCGCTCGACACCGATCCGCTCGCCGCCGTCGCGACGCGGCTCAACGCCGAAGCAAACGGGGTGGGTCGGCAGGTGCGGGCGATGACCGGGCCAAGGAAGCCCCACCGCGACCAGTCTCTCGTCCCCGCAGGCCTGCTGGCCCAACGGGACCCGCCCATCCTCCTCGTCGCGGACCTCTTCTACGACGCGACGCTCGCGGCTCATGTCGCCCGGACCCTCGACGCGCAACCGCCGCACGCGCTCACGCTCGTGGGCGATATCGGACGCCCGTTCCTGCCCCGCGACCGGCTGGAGCCGCTGGCCGCCTACCCCGTCCGCGACCTGGGCGACCCGCCAAGCGCCCCCTTGCGCGAGGGCTGGGTCTTCCGCTGGGTTTCCCGGCCCTGAAACGGGAAAGGGCGCCCGCATGGGGGCGCCCTCCCGGTCCCGTCTCGGGGGCCCGCTTACTGCTCGGGCTGCGCCTCGGGCTCGCCACCCTGCGGCTCCTCGACCGAGAGCGCCACGAAGCGGGGCTCGCCGCCGCGCCGCACCAGCAGGAGAACCGAGCGCCGCCCGGCCTCCTCGGCCGCCTGCACGGCCGCCTCGAAGTCCGCGACCGAGGCCACGGGCGCCTGGCCCGCCTCGGTGATGACGTCGCCCGGCAGCAGCCCCTTCTCGGCCGCGTCCGAGACCGGATCGACCTCGGTCACCACGAGACCCGTCGCGTCCTCGGGCAGGCCGAACTGCTGCGCCGCTTCGGGCGTCACGGTGGACAGGGTCATGCCCAGCAGCTCCGACGTCTGCGGCTCGCCGGGCTGCTCGGCCGAGGCGGGCTGCGCGGACTCGGCGTCCTCGCGGCGGCCCAGCGTGATGTCGAGCGTCACCCGCTCGCCGTCGCGCAGCACCTCCATGGGCACCGTCTCGCCCACGGGGGCCGAGCCCACGTTGCGCACCAGCTCGCGCGTGTCCTGGACCGGCGTGCCGTTGAAGCTCAGGATCACGTCGCCGGCCTCGACGCCCGCGTCCAGCGCCGGGCCTTCGGGAACGTCGGTCACCAGCGCGCCCGCGGTGCTTTCCAGGCCCTCGATGGCGTCCACCATGTCCGGCGTCACGTCCTGGATGCGCACGCCCAGCCAGCCGCGCCGCGTCTCGCCGAACTCGCGGAGCTGGTCGACCACGTCCGACACCACCGCCGAGGACATGGCGAAGCCGATGCCGATCGAGCCGCCGGTGGGCGACAGGATGGCGGTGTTCATGCCGATCACCTGGCCGTTCATGTCGAAGAGCGGCCCGCCCGAGTTGCCGCGGTTGATCGCGGCGTCGGTCTGGATGTAGTCGTCGTAGGTGCCCGACAGCTCCCGGTTGCGGGCCGAGATGATCCCGGCCGAGATCGAGAAGCCCTGGCCCAGCGGGTTGCCCATGGCGAGCACCCAGTCGCCCACCTCGGCCTCCGCGCCGTTCGAGTCGCCGAACTCCACGAAGGGCAGGTCGGCGCCGTCGACCTTGAGGAGCGCCACGTCGGTGTTGGGGTCGGTCCCCACCAGCGTTGCGGGCATGTCGGGCCCTTCGAAGAAGTCGATCAGGATCTCGTCGGCGCCTTCGATCACGTGGTTGTTCGTCACGATGTAGCCGTCGGCCGAGATGACGTAGCCCGAGCCCAGGGCCTGGCTGCGCTGCGGCCCGCCGCCGTTCGGGCCGCCGAACTCCTCGAAGAAGTCCTCGAAGGGCGAGCCCTCGGGGACCATGCCCTGCGGCCCAGCGTTCGCGGCGACGATGCTGGTCGTGGTGATGTTGACGACGGCCGGGCTCACCTGCCGCGCAAGGTCGGCGAAGCTCAGCGGCCGATTGTCCGTCCCGGTCGTGAGGGCGGGCTCCGAAGGAGTCAGCGAGGCGCTCGGGTCCTGGTCGCCCGGAACCGCGCTGTCCTGGTCCTGTGCCGTGGTGTCCTGGGCCGTCACCGGCATGACCTGGGTGAGGGCGATGGCGGTCCCGAGCAGCAGCGCGGCCGCGCCCGTCGGACGCTGGGCGAGGGTGTTGGCGAGGGTCTTGAGTGTCACGAGCGGCTCCTTGATTGGCGACGCAACGCCGCCGGAATGAGGGCGGCCCCGGGATGCGCCCCTGGGGTCGTTGGACGCGACCATCAACCTAGGGGCCGGGAAGCTCAACGCAAAGACCCCTCGCAGGGCGTCAAGACGGTGTGAAGGGTCAGAGAGGAAAACCGCCGGCCATCCGCCCCGCCCAGACGAGCGCGAGGCCGAGGGCGAGCGCCGCAAGGCCCGCAAGCCGCCGCGTCTCCATCGGCAGCCCCCGGACCACGAGGAGGAAGCGCTCCACCATCTGGGGCGCGAGGGCCCAGATCAGGCCCTCGACCACCAGGGTCAGGCCGACCCCCAGGAACACCCAGGCCATCAGGGGGCCGGAGCGTCGGTCGCGGCAGCCGCGTCATCGTTCGCCGGGGCGACGATCGCCGGCGCGTCCAGCGTCACGGTCGCGGTGCCGGCCTGCTCCGTGGCCGGAGCCTCCGTCGCGGCGGCTGCGCTGTCCTCCGTCGCGGCCTCGGCGGCCGGAGCGGCTTCCCCGGCCGGGGCCGCGGCGGTGCCCGTTCCTTCCCCGGCGCCGTAGAGGTAGTTGAAGAAGGCGTTGTCGGGCGTCATCACCATGGTCGAGTTGCTGCCCCGCAGCGCCGACACATAGGCTTGCATCGAGCGATAGAACTGGAAGAACTCGGGGTCCTGTCCATAGGCCTCGGCGAAGACGCGGTTGGCCTCGGCGTCGGCCTCGCCTCGGGTGATCTGCGCGTCGCGCTCGGCTTCCGAGATGGTCTCGGTCACGGTGCGGTCGGCGGTGGCGCGGATGCGCTGCGCGGCCTCGTTGCCGCGGGCGATCTCGTCGGCGGCCTCGCGCTCGCGCTCGGCCCGCATCCGGGCGAAGGTGGCTTCCAGGTTCTGCGCGGGCAGGTTCGTGGCCTTGAGCCGCACGTCGATCACGTCGAGCCCCAGCGTTTGGGCCTCGGCCTCCGCCCCGTCGCGGATGCGGTTCATCAGCGACCGGCGGTCAGCCGACAGGATCGTGTCCGAGGTGACCTGATCGCTACCCAGCACGGCGCGGATCTGCGCGTTCAGGATGTTGTTGAGCAGGTTCTCGGCCGTCGCGAGGCCCCCGGCGCCCACGGCTTGGCGGAACCGCACGGGGTCGTCGATCCGGTAGCGCGCGAAGGCGTCGACCACGAGGCGGCGGTCGTCCGAGGGCGTGACCTCGATCGTCTCGGTGTCGAGGCTCAGGATGCGGTCGTCATAGGTCACGACCTGCTGGATGAAGGGGACCTTGAGCCCGAGCCCCGGCTCTTCTCGGACCTGGCGGATCTGGCCGAACTGCAGCACGAGCGCCTTCTCGCGCTCGTCGACGACGTAGATGGAGGACACGAGCAGCACCAGGGCGACACCCAGCGCGACCAGGAGGGCGGTGGCGGAGCGGCGCATGGTCAGTTCCCCGTGGCGGTGGTGGTGGCCGAAGCGGCCGGAGAGGCGGTGCCGGTGATGTTGGCGGGCGCCTGCGGCGCGGCCGCGGGGGCCGGCTGCCGCATGATCTGGTCGAGCGGCAGGAAGGGCACGACGCCTTGGCTGCCGTCCGCCCCGGCGACGGAGGGATCGAGGATGATCTTGTCCACGTTGCCCAAGACGCGTTCCATCGTCTCTAGGTAGATGCGCTCGCGCGTGACGTCCTCGGCGTTGCGGTACTCGCCCAGCACCGCCTGGAAGCGCGACGCCTCGCCGACCGCGTTGTTCACGGTCTGGGCGCGGTAGGCCTCGGCCTGCTCGATCACCTGCGCGGCCTGGCCGCGCGATTCGGCCAGAACCCGGTTGGCGTAGGCGTCCGCCTGCCGCTGGAGACGGTCGCGCTCCTGCTCGGCCGCCTGCACGGCGCGGAAGGCGTCGATGACCTCGGTCGGCGGGTCGGCGCGGCCCAGCGTGACGCGGACCACGTTGATGCCGCTGTCATAGGCGTCGAGCGAGGCCTGGATGTTCTCGCGCGCGGTGGCGGCGATCTCGGCGCGGTCGCGGTTGAGGATCGGCGCGAGGTTCGAGGCCGCGATGATCTCGCGCATGACCGATTCGGAAACCGCGCGCACCGTTCCTTCGGGATCGGCGATGTTGAACAGCATCCGCGCCGGATCGTTGACGTTCCAGGTCACCTGGAAGCCGATGTCCACGATGTTGGCGTCGGTCGTGAGCATCAGCCCGTCCTCGACCTGCCCGCCGCCGTTGGCGCCCGCGGCGACCGAGCCCAGGTTCTCCGTGCGTTCGGTGGTGGTGGCGACGACCTCGTAGGTCACGACCGGCCAGGGGGCGAAGTTCAGGCCCGGCTCGCCGGTGTCCGAGTAGCTCCCCAGGAACAGCTCGACCGAGCGTTCCTGCGGCTGCACCGTGTAGAAGGACATGAAGGCCCACAGGAGCGCCACCGCCCCGGCCCCGATCAGCAGCGTGCCCCGCGTCACGCGCGGCCCGTCGCCGCCACGGTTCGGGGGCGGAAAGCCGCCGCGCCCGCCCATCAGCACGCGGAGCTGCTCGCGCCCGCGATTCATGAGCTGGTCGATCTCGGGGATCGGGGGCCCCTCGCCCGGACGCCGGGGCGGGCGCCTGTCGTCGGGACGACGGTCGTCATCCCCCCCGCCGCCGCTGCCGCGATTGCCGCCCCACGGACCTCCGTTCGCCATCCTGAAACCCCTCTTCCTGTCGCCCCTTAGCTGGTCACGCTTGTGCGAAAAGACAACCCCGGGGACCCGTCACGCAAGGGCGAGGCGGGCGGGAACGCCGCGTGATGCGTCCTGCGTGCCGCGCCCGATCCGCAATCAACCCCGGCGGACCGGCGCGCGCAGGGTCACGATCTCCTCGGCCATCGTGGGATGGACGGCGACCGTGCGGTCGAAGTCCTCCTTGGTCGCGCCCATCCTGATCGCCACGGCGGCGAGCTGGATCATCTCGCCCGCCTCGGGGGCGACGATGTGGCAGCCCAGCACCCGGCGCGTGGCCTGGCTCACGATCAGCTTCATCAGCACCCGCTCGGGCCGCCCGGCAAAGGCCGACCGCATCGGGCGGAAGGTGGTGGCGTAAACATCGACCGGCTCCTGCGCGCGGGCCTGCTCCTCGGTCAGCCCCACCGCCCCGTATTCCGGCTGGGTGAAGATGGCCGAGGGGATCATCCTGTGGTCGACCGGCGTGGGCCGGCCGTGGAACACCGTCTCGACGAAGCACATGGCGTCGCGGATCGCCACCGGGGTCAGCGCGGGCCGCCCGGTCACGTCGCCGATGGCGAAGACCGACGGCACCTTGGTCTGCGAATACTCGTCCACCGGCACGTAGCCGCCGCGCGACAGCTCGACCCCGATCTCCTCCAGCCCCAGACCCCGGCTGTTGGGATCGCGCCCCGTCGCGAAGAGCACGGCGTCATACACCTTCTCGACGCCCATCGTGGTCTTGACCTTCACGGGCCCCCGGGCCGGCGCGACCTTCCTCGCGACCAGCATCTCGCCCGCCGGCATGTCGAAGTCCTCGTCGGGCGCGCCCATCAGGGCGATGTCGGTCCCCGTGTGCAGGTCGACCCCCCGCTGCCGGATGGACTCGGCCACGAGGCCCCGCGCCTCCTCGTCGAAGCCCCGCAGGATCTGCGCGCCGCGGTAGATCTGCGTGACCTCCACGCCCAGCCCGTTCAGGATGCAGGCCATCTCGCAGGCGATGTAGCCGCCGCCCACGATCAGGATGCTCTTCGGCAGCTCCTCCATCAGGAACACGTCGTCCGACACCATCCCCATCTCGGCGCAGGGCATCTCGGGCCGGTTGGGCCGCCCGCCGGTGGCGATCAGGATATGCGCGGCCGTCACGGTCTCTCCGGTGGACAGCCGCACCGTGTGCGGGTCCTCCAGCACCGCCCGCGCGGCATGGACCTTGACCCCCGACCCGTCGAGCATCCGGCCGTAGACCCCCTCCAGCCGGTCCAGCTCCGAATGCAGGTGCGCCCGGAACGACGGCCAGTCGAAGGCGCCTTCCCCGAAGGTCCAGCCGTAGCGCAGCGCCGTCTCGTGCACCTCGGAAAACTGCGAGGCGAAGACCATGAGCTTCTTGGGCACGCAGCCCCGGATCACGCAGGTCCCGCCCAGCCGGCTTTCCTCGGCCAGCGCCACTTTGGCGCCCGTCTGCGCCGCCATTCGCGCCGCCCGGACCCCGCCCGAGCCGCCGCCGATCACGAAAAGGTCGAGGTCGAAGGCCATCACACCACCTCCCGGAAGATGTTGTCGCCGTCCTGCGCCGCGCCCGGGTCCACGACCTCGGCGCGCCCGTCCGCGTGACCGATCACCAGCGTGTCGGCGATCCCCAGGAACAGCCCGTTCTCCACGACGCCGGGGATCTGGTTGAGACGCAGTGCCAGCGCCAGCGGGTCGCCGATGCGCCCCAGGTGCAGGTCGAGGATGCGGTTGCCCTCGTCGGTGACGAAGGGCTGGCCGTCGCGCAGCCGCAGCTCGACCCGCCGCCCGTCCACGTCGAGCCCGGCGATCGCCTCCTCGATCAGCCGCCGGGTCGAGGACAGCCCGAAGGGGATCACCTCCACGGGCAGCGGAAAGGCCCCCAGCACCGGCACGCGCTTGCCCGCGTCGGCGATGACGACGACACGATCGGCGGCGGTGGCCACGATCTTCTCCCACAGAAGCGCGCCGCCCCCGCCCTTGATGAGGTTCAGCCGGGGGTCCGCCTCGTCCGCCCCGTCGATGCAGATGTCGAGCCGCCCGGTCTCCTCCAGCGTCGCCACCTCGATCCCCTCTTCGCGCGCCAGCCGCGCCGTCTGGGCCGAGGTCGGCACCCCGACGATGCGCAGCCCCTCCTCGCGCATCCGCTCGCCCAGGCGGCGGACGAGGAAGGCGGCGGTGGAGCCGGTGCCCAGCCCGACCTTCATGCCCGATTCGACGAACTCCGCGGCCTTGAGCGCGCTCGCGCGCTTGGCGAGATCGGAGGAGGACAGCGTGTCGGTCATGGGGGCCTCGGACATCTTCTGGTGCCCGTGGGTATAGGCCGGGCGGACAGCAAGGGCGAGTCCCGCCGCCCGCCCGGCCGTCCGACCTTGGGCGCAGGCGCGTCTGCCCCCTTCGGCTCCGGAAGCGTCGCTTTCCGACGCTTCCCCGCCGCGCGGCGTGAAAGGATGCGCGCCATGATCCCCCTCCGCCTCCACTACGCCCCCGACAACGCCTCCCTCTGCGTGCGCCTCGCGCTGCTGCGCGCCGGGGTGCCGTTCGAGACCGTCCTCGTGGACCGCCGCAGCCGCGCGCAGGACGGGGCCGCCTATCGTGCCGTGAACCCGAACGGCCTCATCCCCGCGCTGGAAACGTCCGACGGCCCGATCTGGGAAACGGGCGCGATCCTTCTCTGGCTCGCGGACCGCCATGGCGCGGACCTCGTGTCCGGCCCCGACCACCCCGACCGGGGCGCGGTGCTGGCCTGGCTCTTCTGGCTGTCCAACACCCTGCACCCGGCGCTGCGGATGCTGTTCTACCCCGAGCGGCACGTGACCGGCGACACCGGTCCGCTCGTCGCCCGCACCCGCGAGCGGGTCGCCGCCATGCTCGACATCCTGGAGGAGGGCAGCACCCGGCTCGGCCGCTGGCTCGGGGCCGGGGAGTCCTCGATCCTCGACTGCTATCTCTGCCCCATGCTGCGCTGGCTCGCGCTCTATCCCGTGGGGGACGCCGCATGGTTCGACCTTGCGCGCTGGCCTCGCCTGCACGATATCGCCCGCCGAATGGACGACCGGCCCGAGACGCGGGCCGCCACCGCCGCCGAGGGCCTGGGACCCACGCCCTTCAGCGCCCCTTCCCTCCCCAACCCGCCCGAAGGCAGCGCCCTCTGATGTTCCTTTCCGTCTTCGACATGTTCAAGGTCGGCATCGGCCCGTCCTCCTCGCACACCATGGGCCCCATGGTCGCGGGGGCGCGCTTCCTCGACCTGCTGCGCGCGCAGCCCTTCCGGGTCGCGGGGCTCCGGGCCTCGCTCCACGGCAGCCTCGCCTTCACCGGCGTAGGCCACGCGACCGACCGCGCCACGATCCTCGGCCTCGCGGGCTTCATCCCCTCGGACTACGACGCCGAGAAGGCCGAGGCCGCGCTCGCCCGCATCCGCGACACCCACGAGGTCGCGCCCGAGGGGCTGCCCCCCCTGCGCTTCGACCCCGCCAAGGACCTTGTCTTCGACTACGGCCCCGCCCTCCCCGGCCACGCCAACGGCATGATCCTCAGGGGCACCGACGCGCAGGGCGACGTCATCGTGGAGGAGACCTACTACTCCATCGGCGGCGGCTTCGTCCTGACCGCCGAGGAACTGGCCGGAGGCAAGGCCACCGAGGACGGCCCGCCCGTTCCCTACCCCTTCGACACCGCCGAATCGATGCTGCGAATGTCGCGCGACTCGGGCCTCTCCATCGCCGAGATGAAGCGCCGCAACGAACTGACACGCCTGGACGCCCGCGCGCTCGACAAGGGCCTCGCCCGCATCTGGGAGGTGATGAACGCCTGCATCGACCGGGGCCTCGCCTCCGAGGGCATCCTGCCCGGCGGCCTGAAGGTCAAGCGCCGCGCCATGGGCATCCACCGCTCGCTTCTCGCGGAACGTGGCCTGAACCTCACCGCGCCCCATACGATCAACGACTGGATGTCCGCCTACGCCATGGCGGTGAACGAGGAGAACGCCGCCGGCGGGCAGGTCGTCACCGCGCCCACCAACGGCGCGGCGGGCGTGGTCCCGGCCGTCATCCGCTACTGGCTCGACCACGTGCCGGGCGCGTCCAGCCGCGACGTTCCCGACTTCCTGCTCACGGCCGCGGCCATCGGCGGGCTCATCAAGTACAACGCCTCGATCTCGGGGGCCGAATGCGGCTGCCAGGCCGAGGTGGGCTCGGCCTCGGCCATGGCCGCCGCCGGACTGGCCGCCGTCCTGGGCGGCACCCCCATGCAGGTCGAGAACGCCGCCGAGATCGCGCTGGAGCACCACCTCGGCATGACCTGCGACCCGGTGAAGGGCCTCGTGCAGGTCCCCTGCATCGAACGGAACGGCCTGGGCGCCATCAAGGCGGTTTCCGCCGCATCCCTGTCCCTGCGCGGTGACGGCACGCATCTCGTACCGCTGGATGCCGCGATCGAGACCATGCGCCAGACGGGCCGCGACATGCACGAGAAGTACAAGGAAACCTCGCTGGGCGGCCTCGCGGTCAACGTCCCGAACTGCTGACCGCCGCCTCGAAATGGGCGGCGATGGCGCCGATGGCCTGCGCCCGCAGGCGCGGCGCCTCCATCAGCGGCTCGTGCCGCGCGCCCGCCAGCACGAGGAGCTTCGCCTCGGGCCAGGACCGCAGCCGCCGCCGCACACGGGCGGGATCGACCACCACCTCGTCGGACCCCATGACCACCAGCACCGGCACCTTCGGCGCGGGCACCCGCAAGAGCGCCGCCATCTCGCGCAGCGCCTCGTTGGTCCAATGGAGCGACGACCGCCCGGTGGCCAGCTCCGGGTGCGCCGCCAGATGCCCCCGCATCCATTCAAAGGTCTCGCGGTCGGTGGTCAGCGTGTTCCCCGCGAAGTCGCAGCACAGCAGGTAGGGCACCCCGTCCCGCCCCGCCGCCACGATCTCGCGCAGCCGCAGCCGGGGGGCGTCCTCGGGCGGCAGCACCCGGTCCACGATCCGCCGCACGCCGGGCGGCAGCCCCTCGGGCGGGCGCAGCGCGGGACGAAAGCCCGCCATCGACAGCCCCCACATCGGCGCCGAGAAGGCCGCCGACGCGACCCCCAACCCCTCGTGCAGAGCCCGGAGCCCGATCGCGCCCCCCATGGAATGCGCGAGCAGGAACCACGGCTCGGGCAGGCCCAGCGCGCGTCCCTCGGCCACCAGGGCGGCCACGTCCTTCTGGTAATCGCGGAAGGGCCCCTCCACCATGGGACGCTCGGACAGCCCCTGCCCCCGCCAGTCGCAGGTCAGCGTCGCCCAGCCCCGCGCCCGCAGGTCGAGCGCGAGGCGCGCGTACTTCTCCACGTGCTCGCCGCGTCCGGTGAACACCAGCACCGTGCCGCGCGGCGCGTCCCGCCCCCAATGGGCGAGCCTCAGCCGCAGCCCGTCCGGCGCCTCGGCCCAGGTCGCCGCGCCGTCCGCCGGCCCGCTCCGGTCAAAAAGCGGCGCGGGCCCCCATCCCGCTCCGTCAGCCAAGCGCCGAGGCGAGCCGCATGGCCGCCCCCATGTCGCCGTCGAGAGCGAGCTTGCCCGACATGAAGGCCGAGGTCGGGTTCAGCGCCCCCGAGATGATGTCGCGGAAGGTCTCGGGCGTGGCGGTGAAGGTCACCTCGGCCGGGCCCTCGCCCTTCCGCGCCTCGCCCCGGTCGAGGAAGATGCTCCCCTCGCCGGTCAGGACGAACATGGCGGTGCCGTCGTAGCTGCGCCCCTCCATCCGCCGGTTCAGCTCCTCGACCGCCTGATCCAGGATCGCGCTCATTGTGGTCCCTCCGCGTTGTGATGCCCGGCCCCTTGGTTTTGCCACGGGACAGGCTACAGATGGGTTATGGGACCGCGCCCCCTCCTCATCAAATCTGTCGTTGCGGCATCGCTGGCCGTCTTTCTGCTCACCAGCCCGCTCCATGCGCAGGCTACCGACGCCGAGAAGGAGGCCGACCTCCTCCGGCAGCTGGCCGAGGCCGAATCGCCCGACGCCGCCGCCCGCATCGACGGCGAGCTGCGCGCGCTCTGGGGCCGCTCGGGCTCGGCCGCCATCGACCTCCTGCTCCGCCGCGGCCGCGACGCGCTGGAGGCGGGCCGGCCCGACGAGGCGGTCGAGCATTTCAGCGCCGCCATCGACTGGGCTCCCGACTTCGCCGAACCCTACGTGGGCCGCGCCTCGGCCTTCTACCTGACCGGCCAGGCGGGTCCCGCCATCGACGACCTCCGGCAGGCGCTGGTGCTCAACCCCAACCACTGGGAGGCCCTCCAGGGCTTCGCGGCCATCCTCGAAGAGGTGGACCGCCCCGAGGACGCCCTTGAAGTCTGGCGGCGGGTGCACGACATGAATCCGCAGAACCCCCAGGCCAGCGAAGCCGTGTCCCGCCTCGAGCGTTCCCTCGACGGCCGGACCCTCTGACCCCCGGCGCGGAAGGCGCGCGCTTTTCCCATGACCCCCTCCCGCGTCACGGCCGTCCTCGGCCCCACGAACACCGGCAAGACCCATTATGCCATCGAGCGGATGCTGGCGCACCGCACGGGCGTCATCGGCCTGCCGCTCCGCCTCCTCGCCCGCGAGGTCTATGACCGCATCGTCAAGCTGCGCGGCCCCTCGGTCGTGGCGCTCGTCACCGGCGAGGAGCGGATCGTCCCCGACCGGGCCCAGTACTGGGTCTGCACCGTCGAGGCGATGCCCGACGGCATGGGCGCCGACTTCCTCGCCGTGGACGAGATCCAGCTCTGCGCCGACCCCGAGCGCGGCCACGTCTTCACCGACCGCCTCCTGAACTCGCGCGGGCTGCACGAGACGCTGTTCCTGGGCTCGCTCACCATGCGCAACGCCATCGCGGGCCTCGTCCCCGGCGTGCAGTTCCTGACGCGCGAGCGGTTCTCGACCCTCACCTACACCGGGCCCAAGAAGATCAGCCGGATGCCGGAACGGGCCGCCATCGTCGGCTTCTCGGTCGAGAACGTCTACGCCATCGCCGAATACATCCGACGCACGCGCGGCGGCGCGGCGGTGGTCATGGGCGCGCTCTCGCCCCGCACCCGCAACGCCCAGGTGGACCTTTACCAGAACGGCGAGGTCGACTTCCTCGTGGCCACCGACGCCATCGGCATGGGCCTCAACCTCGACATCAGCCACGTCGCCTTCTCGGGGCTCCTGAAGTTCGACGGCCACCGGATGCGCGAACTGGCCCCCGACGAGCTGGCGCAGATCGCGGGACGCGCCGGCCGGCACACCCAGAACGGCACCTTCGGCGTCACCGGCGAGGCGCACGACCTCGACCCCGAGGTGATCGACCAGATCGAGAACCACCAGTTCCGCCCCGTGACGCGGCTGATGTGGCGCAACTCGCGCCTCCAGTTCGGCTCGGTCAAGCGCCTCCTCCAGACCCTGGAGGAGCGCACGCAGAATCCCTGGCTGGGCCGGGTGCGCGAATCCGACGACCTCGGCGCCCTGCGCGCGCTCTCGGCCGACGCCGAGGTGATGGCCCGCGCCTCCGACGGCCCTTCGGTCCGGCTCCTCTGGGACGTCTGCCGCATCCCCGACTTCCGCGGCATCTCCAAGGGCGAGCACGCGGGGCTCCTGGGCCAGATCTACAACTTCCTGCACGAGAAGGGCCGCGTCCCCGCCGACTGGCTGGGCGACGCCGTGCGCCGCATCGACCGGACCGAGGGCGACATCGACACCCTGTCGAAGCGCCTCGCCTACATCCGGACCTGGACCTATGTGGCCCAGCGCAAGGGCTGGGTGCATGACGAGGGTTATTGGCGCGACGAGACCCGTCGGGTAGAAGACCGCCTGTCGGACGCGCTGCACCAGGCTCTGACGGAACGTTTCGTGGACCGGCGGACGAGCACCCTCGCCCGGCGGCTCAGACAAAGGGAGGTCCTCGTGGCCGAAGTCGATGACAAGGGCGCCGTGACGGTGGAGGGGCATGCCGTGGGGCGGCTCGAAGGGTTCCGCTTCCGCGCGGAGCGGGTGGACAACCCCGACGAGGCCCGGACGCTGCGGCAGGCCGCCGCGCAGGCGCTGGCGCCGCAGTTCCACCTGCGCGCCGACCGCTTCTACAACGCGCCCGACACCGAGATCGACTTCACCGAGCAGGGCGGCCTCATGTGGGGCGAGCACGCCGTGGGCCGCCTCGCCAAGGGCACGGAGCCCCTCAAGCCCGAGGTGGTCGCCTTCGTCGACGAGGAAGCCGGGCCCGAGGTGGCCGCCAAGGTGCAGCGCCGCCTCCAGCACTTCATGGACCGCCGCATCGCCGCCGCCATGGAGCCGCTCTTCAACATGAGCCGTGACGAGACCCTGACCGGGCTCGCCAAGGGCTTCGCCTACCGTCTGGTCGAGAACCTGGGCCTCCTGCCGCGCGCCGATGTGCCCGAAGAGGTGAAGGCCCTCGACCCCGAGGCGCGCGCAGCCCTGCGCAAGCACGGCGTGCGGCTGGGCCAGTTCACCATCTTCATGCCCGCGCTCCTCAAGCCCGCGCCCACGCGCCTGCGCCTCGTGCTCTGGTCGCTCTGGAAGGGCCTCGACGAGTTCCCCTCCGCCCCGGCCGCCGGCCACGTCACCGTGCCCGTCCCGCAGGGGCTGCCGCAGGGCTACTGGTCCATGGCCGGCTACCGCGCCGCCGGAGAGCGCGCCATCCGCATCGACATGCTCGAACGGCTGGCCGACCTCCTGCGCGACAAGGACTCGAAGGGTGGCTTCGAGGCCAATCCCGACATGCTGTCGATCACCGGCCTCACGCTCGAAACCTTCGCCAAGCTGATGGAAGGCCTGGGCTACCGCGCCGAACGGGCCGAGCGGCCCAAGGTCCGCGCCGCCAAGGCCGCCATCCCGCCCACCCCCGAGACGCCCGAGACCCCCGTCGAGGAGCCCCCGGCCCCCCCGAACGAGACGCCCGCCCCCTCCGAGACGCCGTCCGAGGACCCCTCGCCCACGCCGGACATCCAGCCGGGCGAGCCCGCCGAGGTGCCGCAGCCCGACCTGCCCGACCCCGGCGTGCCCGAGACGCCCCCGGACGTGCCGCAGGAGGTTCCCGTCGAGGAGCCCACCGAGGCGCCCGCCACGACTCCGGCCGAGCTGCCGGGCGACATGCCCGCCGACATCCCCATCTCAACGCCCAGCGAGATGCCGGGCAGCGACATCCCCATGGAGATGCCCTACGACACCCCCATGGAGATGCCCGGAAGCCCCTACGCCTCGGCCCAGCCGGTCGAAACCGAGGTCTTCTACACGTTCACCTGGGGCGGGCGCGGCAACCGCCGTCCGCAGCAGGGCGGCGAGCGGCGCGAAGGTCGCGGCACCCGCCGCGAGGGCCAGCCCGCGCGCGAAGGTCAGCCGAGGGGCGAGCGCCCGCAGGGCGAGCGCCGGGGCCCCCGCCCCGACCGTCCGGCCCAGGCGGCCGACGGCGAGCCCGCCCGCCGCGAAGGACGCCCGCAGGGCGACCGCCGCGACGGGCCCAAGGGCGGCAAGCCCCGCGGCGACCGTCCCGAGAAGGGCGGCGCCCGCCAGGACCGGCCCGAGCGCAACCGCGGCGCCCAGTCCTTCGAGGCGCGCCCCCCGCGCGAGGAGAAGCCGCGCCGGATCGACCCGGACAATCCCTTCGCCGCCGCGCTTGCGGGGTTCAAGCCCAAGTGACGGACGGGCGCCCATGACAGGACGGGTCGCGTGACCGACGAAGCCCGTCCCACCATCCGCCTCGACAAGTGGCTGTTCCAGGCGCGGTTCCTCAAGTCGCGCGGGCTGGCGGCCGACCTGATCGCCGAAGGGCGGCTCCGGGTGAACGGCCAGCCCACCGACAAGCCCGCGCGCGCCGTGGGCCCCGGCGACGTGCTGACCTTCGCGCTGCACGGCCGCGTCCGGGTCGTCCGCATCCTCGACCTGGGCGAGCGGCGCGGCCCCGCCGCCGAGGCGCAGGCGCTCTACGAGGACCTCGCCCCCCGTGATCCGCCGGCGGCGGGTCCCGATCCCGTGGCGCCCTCCGCTTGAATGATCCGGGCGGCGGGGTTAGGTCAGCCCCGACCAGGAGAGACCCGACCCCCATGACCTACATCGTCACCGAGAATTGCATCGCCTGCAAATACACCGACTGCGTGGAGGTGTGCCCCGTGGACTGCTTCTACGAGGGCGAGAACTTCCTGGTGATCCACCCGGACGAATGCATCGACTGCGGCGTCTGCGAGCCCGAGTGCCCCGCCGACGCCATCCGCCCCGACACCGAGCCTGACATGGCCAAGTGGGTCGAGTTCAACCGGAAATACGCCGAGCGCTGGCCCGTCATCACGCTCAAGAAGGACCCGCTGCCCACCGCCGAGGAGATGGACGGCAAGCCGGGCAAGATGTCGATGTTCAGCGAGGCGCCCGGCGAGGGAAGCTGACGGCCCCGGCGGGCCACCGAGCACAAGGCCGCGAGCCGCCCTTTCCCGGCTCGCGAATTTGTGCTATGCGAATGGGCAAATGACGTTCCACCCCACTTGAACCGACCGCTTCGCACGCCCACCTGACGGGAACCTGTTTCCGTCGGGTTTTCGCTTTGTCGCCGGCCCCCGCCCTGGCGCCCTGTACCGGAAGGACCCCCATGACCAAGACCAAGAAGAGCGAGTTCCGCCCCGACGACTTCGTTGTCTACCCCGCTCATGGCGTGGGCAAGATTATGTCGATCGAGGAGCAGGAGGTCGCCGGCTTCAAGCTCGAGCTGTTCGTCATCTCCTTCGAGAAGGACAAGATGACGCTGCGCGTGCCCACCAACAAGGCGGCCGAGGCCGGGCTTCGCCCGCTCGCGAACGCCGACACGGTGGCGCACGCCATGAAGACGCTCAAGGGCAAGGCCAAGGTCAAGAAGGCGATGTGGTCCCGCCGCGCCCAGGAGTACGAGCAGAAGATCAACTCGGGCGACCTCATCGCCATCGCCGAGGTGGTGCGCGACCTGCACCGCGCCGATGACCAGCGCGAGCAGTCCTATTCCGAGCGTCAGCTCTACGAGGCCGCGCTGGAGCGCCTGACCCGCGAATACGCCGCCGTCTCGGGCCGCGACGAGCGTGCCGCCGGCAAGGAGATCGAGGACGTGCTCGTCGGCCGCGCCGCCTGAGCCACTCGTCCGGCCGATGCAGGGGCCGCGTCCGCAGGGGCGCGGCCCGTTTCGCATCCGCCGTCAGCCTGTGGCGTCGCCGCCCGGCGCGCGATCCTCCCGCTCGACGATCAGGCGCGCGACCTCCGTCAGCTCCGCGACTACGCGCAGCATCGGCAGCCATGTGGGCTCTTCCGCCTCGTCCCGTTCCACGTCCAGCGTCAGATGCGTCCGCTCGCTCGTCGCCACGATGCGGAGCCGCCGCACCCGCCCGTCCGCGAAAAGACGCTGCACCGTCGCGACCAGGTCGCCGCTGCCGACGCTCAACGGGTCAGGCCTTCGGTGAAGGGGAAGGGGCGTCACGACGATCTCCCGGGCACCGGACGACGGCGCCGGCTCTCTCCAATGGTTGTCCGCTCCGGCGTCGGATCAACCGAAGCGAATGATGCTTTTGCGGCCTGTTGCGCGAATCGGGGGAGGACCGTTCGGTGCTGTAGGAAAGCGTTAACCCTTGCCTGCCACCTTGGCCTCATCACGGGGCCGCTGGCGGGACATCGCTCTCCCGTCTTCGGACGGCACCCCCGCTTCGCTCTTTGCAGGTCTTCGGAAGAGTGCCGTCGGACCGCCTGGGGACCCTGCCCCAGCCGCCGCGCGTCGTGGACGCGCCCCTCGCGGGACGGCGTGGCGTCCGCTCCCGCGACTTTCGGGCGCGACCGCGCAGGCAAGCGGTGACGGCCCGACTCCCCCTCGCCTCGCTTGGTGCTACCTTGGCGCCATGAGCGTTCTCACCTTCACCGACCGAGGCATCTACTGCCCCGCGGGCGACTTCTTCATCGACCCCTGGCGCCCCGTGTCCCGCGCGCTCATCACGCACGGGCATTCGGACCACGCGCGGGGCGGCATGGGCGCCTATCTGGCGACCGACCTCGCCGCCCCCGTCATGCGCCACCGCCTGGGCGACATCCGCCTCGACACGATCGTCTATGGCGAATCGCGCCGGATCGGCGGCGCCCAGGTCAGCTTCCATCCCGCCGGCCACGTCCCCGGCTCGGCCCAGATCCGGGTCGAGGTCGGGGGCGAGGTCTGGGTGGTCTCCGGCGACTACAAGGTGGTGGACGACGGCCTCTCGACCCCGTGGGAGCCCGTCCGCTGCCACGCCTTCATCAGCGAATGCACCTTCGGCCTGCCGGTCTTCCGCTGGCCCTCGCAGGAGGACATCGCGGCCGACCTCAACGCCTGGTGGTCCGCCAACGCGGCCGCTGGCCGGTTCTCCCTTCTCGGCGCCTACTCCCTCGGCAAGGCCCAGCGCCTCCTGCACATGCTGGACCCTGCCATCGCCCCCATCCTGACCCACGGCGCCGTCGAGGGCACCAACGAGGTGCTGCGCGCGCAGGGCCTCCCCCTTCCCCCCACGACGCGGGTCGTCGCGGGCCTCGACCTCAAGGCTCAGGCCGGCGCGCTTGTCGTCTGCCCGCCTTCCGCGCTCCACTCCACCTGGGCGCGCAAGTTCGGCGCGGCCTCCACCGCCGTCGCCTCGGGCTGGATGGCGCTGCGGGGAATCCGCCGCCGGCGCGGCACCGACCGGGGCTTCATCATGTCCGACCACGCCGACTGGCCCGGCCTCAACGAGGCGATCGGGGAAACCGGCGCGCACAAGGTCTTCGTCACCCACGGCTACACCGCCGCCTTCCGCCGCTGGCTGGAGGAGCAGGGCTACGACGCCGGAATCGTCGCCACCGACTACGCGGGCGACGAGGTGCTGGCCGAGGGCGAGGCACCCGCCGACATCATCGACGAGGACGCGCCCGAATGAAGGACTTCGCCGCCCTCTACGCCCGCCTCGACCAGACGACCCGGACAAACGCCAAGATCGCGGCGCTTGCGGACTACTTCCGCACAGCGCCCGACGCCGACAAGCTCTGGACCGTCGCCCTCTTCTCCGGCCGCCGCCCCCGCCGCACGATCACCGCGACGAGCCTGCGGGACTGGGCGGCCGAGAAGGCGGGCCTCCCCCTCTGGCTCTTCGAGGAGTCCCACGGCGTCGTGGGTGACCTGTCCGAGACGATCTCCCTGATCCTGCCCCCCGCCACGCGCGAATCGGACCAGCCCCTGTCCTACTGGATCGCCCGCCTCAAGGAACTGTCCGCCCTCCCCGAGGCCGAGCGCAGGCAGGGCATCCTCGACGCCTGGGACTCGCTCCCCGGCCCCGAGCGGTTCCTCTTCACCAAGCTCCTCACCGGCAGCTTCCGCGTGGGCGTCAGCCAGACGCTGATGACCAAGGCGCTGGCCCAGGCCACCGGCCTGCCAGAGCCCGAGGTCGCCCACCGCCTCATGGGCGACTGGAGCCCCGAGACGACGACCTGGGCACGCCTCCTTCACGAAGGCGAGGCGCGCGACGACACCGCCCGCCCCTACCCCTTCTACCTCGCCTACCAGCTCGACACTCCCGAGGACCTCGGAAACCCCACCGACTGGTTCGCCGAGCTGAAATGGGACGGCATCCGCGGCCAGCTCATCCTGCGCGAGGGGCGCCACCACCTCTGGAGCCGGGGCGAAGACCTCATCACCGACCGCTTCCCCGAACTCGCGCGCGCCATCGACTGGCTGCCCCACGGCACCGTCCTAGACGGCGAGATCCTGGCCTGGGCCGATGACCGGCCGATGACCTTCAACGCCCTCCAGCCCCGCATCGGCCGCAAGACCGTGCCGAAGGCGCTGCTGGCCTCCGCCCCGGTCGTCCTGATGGCCTACGACCTCCTCGAACAGGACGGCCACGACATCCGCCTGACGCCCTTCGCGGAACGCCGCCAGCGCCTCGACGCTCTTCTAACCGACCTCCCGCCCGAGGCCCCGCTCCGCCTCTCGCCACCCGTCCGGTTCGAGACTTTGGACGATCTCCGCGCCGCCCGCCTGCGCGCCCGCGAGGAGGGCGCCGAAGGGCTCATGCTCAAGCGCCTCGCCTCCCCTTATGGGAACGGCCGCAAGAAGGGCGACTGGTGGAAGTGGAAGGTGGACCCGCTCACCATCGACGCAGTGATGGTCTACGCCCAGGCGGGCTCGGGTCGCCGCGCCAATCTGTTCACAGACTTCACCTTCGCCGTGAAGCACGGCAACGAGCTCGTGCCCTTCACCAAGGCCTACAGCGGCCTCACCGACGCCGAGTTCCGCCAGATCACCGCCTGGGTGAACAAGCACACCGTCCAGAAGTTCGGCCCCGTCCGGCAGGTCGAGCCTGCCCAGGTCTTCGAGATCGGCTTCGAAGGCATCCAGGCCAGCCCCCGCCACAAGTCCGGCGTGGCGCTGCGCTTCCCCCGGATGCTCCGGTGGCGCAAGGACAAGCCGGTGGACGAGATCGACACCCTCGACACGCTCAAGGACCTCCTCGCCGCTCACGGCTAGGGGGGCCGCCCTTCCCACCTTCTCGCGCCGGGACTATCTTGGCCCGACACATTCGGAAGAGACAGCCCATGACGCACATCGTCTACGACGCCGAGACCGCCGCCCGCTCGGGCGGCCCCGACCTCGGCCAGCTTCCCGACTGGGACCTGTCCGACCTCTACTCCTCGCCCGACGCGCCCGAGCTGAAGCGCGACATGGACTGGCTGGAGGACGCCTGCCGCAGCTTCGCCGAGGATTACGAGGGCAAGCTCGCCACGCTCGACGCCCATGGCCTCCTCGATGCGGTGCTGCGCTACGAGCGCATCAGCCAGGTTTCGGGCCGGATCATGTCCTACGCCGGCCTGCGCTATTATCAGATGACCATGGACGGCGAGAGGGCCAAGTTCTTCTCGGACTGCCAGGACCGGATCACCACCTTCACCACCCCGCTCGTCTTCTGGGGGCTGGAGTTCAACCGCCTCGACGAGGACCACCTGAACAGCCTTCTGGGCCAGAGCCAGGAGCTGCACCGCTACAAGCCGGTCTTCGACCGGATGCGGGCGATGAAGCCGTACCAGCTTTCCGACGAGCTGGAGAAGTTCCTGCACGACCAGTCCGTCGTCGGCGCCTCGGCCTGGAACAAGCTCTTCGACGAAACCATCGCCGGCCTCGAATTCGAGGTGGACGGCGAGGCGCTCAACATCGAAGCCACGCTGAACCTCCTGACCGACAAGGATCGGGCACGGCGCGAGACGGGCTTCCAAGCGCTGGCCAAGGTCTTCGGGGACAGCACCCGCACCTTCGCGCGCATCCACAACACGCTCGCCAAGGAGAAGGAGGTCGAGGATCGTTGGCGCGGCCTCCCCACTCCTCAGACGGCCCGCCACCTCTCCAATCACGTCGAGCCCGAGGTGGTCGAGGCGCTGCGCAACGCCGTCGTGGCCGCCTATCCGCGCCTGTCGCACCGCTATTACCGGCTCAAGGCCAAGTGGCTCGGACTAGACCGGCTGCAGGTCTGGGATCGCAACGCCCCCCTGCCGACCGAGGACGACCGCCTCGTGAACTGGGAGCAGGCCCAGCGCACCGTGACCGAGGCCTACGCGGCGTTCGATCCGCGCATGGCCGACCTCGCCGCGCCCTTCTTCGCCAAGGGCTGGATCGATGCCGCCGTGAAGCCCGGCAAGGCCCCCGGCGCCTTCGCCCATCCCACGGTGACGGACGCGCATCCCTATGTGATGCTGAACTACCTGGGCAAGCCGCGCGACGTGATGACCCTGGCGCATGAACTGGGCCACGGCGTCCACCAGGTCCTCGCCGCAGGCCAGGGCGAACTCCTGTCCTCCACGCCCCTGACGCTGGCCGAGACGGCTTCGGTCTTCGGCGAGATGCTGACCTTCCGCAAGCTCCTCGCCGAGGCACCGGATACCAAGGCCAAGAAGGCGCTCCTTGCCGGCAAGGTCGAGGACATGATCAACACGGTCGTGCGCCAGATCGCCTTCTACGACTTCGAATCCAAGCTCCACGAGGCGCGCCGCCACGGCGAGCTGACGGTGGACGACATCAACGCGCTCTGGATGTCGGTGCAGGCGCAGTCCCTGGGCGACGCCTTCGACTTCGCGCCAGGCTACGAGACCTTCTGGGCCTACATCCCGCACTTCATCCATTCGCCCTTCTACGTCTACGCCTACGCCTTCGGCGACGGCCTCGTGAACGCGCTCTATGCCGTCTACGAGGAGGGCGATCCGGCCTTCCGCGACAAGTACTTCGACATGCTGAAAGCCGGCGGCTCAAAGCACCACAAGGAGCTGCTCGCCCCCTTCGGCCTCGACGCGAGCGATCCCACCTTCTGGGACAAGGGCCTCTCGATGATCGAAGGCCTCATCGATGAGCTGGAGCGGATGGAGGCCTGAGGCCTCCTCAGTCCAGCGGCCGCCACGGCCAGGGCTTGTCCTCCGTGTCGGCCGTCAAGTAGCGCGCCGCCCGGCCGCACCAGAGGCCGAGGCTGCGGCCCAGTTGCGCGATGTTGGCGTTGGGCTGCCGGCGGTTGGCGAGGACCAGCACGAACTGGATCAGCGTCAGCACGGTCATGACCGTCTGGAGCAGGCTGAACAGGATCGCGATGAGAACGGTGTTGAGCAGCCGGAGCCACAGGTTCTCGGCCAGTGGCCGCCTCTGAGGCACCTCCGGCTCGGGCAGATCGACGGGACGGGACAGATCGGTATCGGACATCTCGGGACTCCCTTTCAGGATGTCCTCAGACTATCCGATGGGTTCCCGCCCCACGTTGATCTGGCTCAAGTCCTCAGGCCAGCATCTCCAGAACGACCTTGGTCGAGGACTCCTCGAAATCCGGCTCGTCCCGCGCGATGGCCGGGGTGGCCCGCGACCAAGACCCGTTCACCGCGCAATCGAGCAGCAGCGCCGCGAGATCCCCGATCCGCGTGCGGATCAGGTCGGCCGGGATGACATCGGGCCCGATCCAGGCATCGGCCGTCGGCTCTCCCGGCATCAGCCAGCCCGGCCGCACGGCCGTCCAGTCGAGCCCCGACACACGGAGCAACGCCTCCATGCCCCGCATCTGGTCGAGCACGCGCGTCAGCGACGGGATCACGGCCGTACGGAAAAGGATTGGCCCCCGGTCCTTGGCCACGACGAAGCTGGCCGAGATCACGACGATGCGCCGCACACCTTCGGCCTGCATCGCTTCCACGATCCGCGCCGTTCCATCGACATAGAGCGGGGGCGGGTCGAGCAGGGTCGTGGGATGGTTCGACACGCCCAGGCAGGAGATGACGGCGTCCATCCCCCGAACCACCGGCCGCAGGTCGTCGTTCAGCACGTCGGCGGGGATGGCCTCGACCGTCTCGGGAAACGGCTCGGGCGCCTGAAGGGTGAGGTCGGAGGCGCGGACCCGATGGCCCAATGCCAGGGCCTGCCGCACGACCTCGCGGCCCGTGGCGCCTTCTGCGCCGAAGATCAGGAGCTGCTTCATGGTTCCCCCGCCGAATGACTCGTCCGGCAAGGGAACAATCGTCTCCGGCCTCCGTTCCCCGCTGCGGCGTCAGGCCGCCCCGCGCTCGGCCTCCAGCACCATGTCGATCATGCGCTGGGTCCCCGTGCTGAACTCCAGCGGGCAGGGATAGGCCACGCCCTCGCGCAGCGTCCGCCCGAAGTTCTCGACCTGCAGGACATAGTGGTTCACGCCGGGGAAGCGCTCGACGGTCCGGGTGCTGCCCGTCTCCAGCACGACCTGCGCAAGATCGTGGACATTGGCGTTGAAGGGCGCATAGGCCACGCGCACCACGCCCGCAGTCCCGTGGAACACCACCTCCTGCCGGTTGGCGAGCCGCATGGACACCATGCCGGAGTAGTCGAAGCCCGGGAACTCGGCCAGCACCTGCACATAGACGTCGACACCGTTGTCGCGCTTCACGTTCGCATGGCGGATGCGCGCGGGCTCCTGCCCCGACACGAAGCGGGTGCAGCCGAAGATGTAGACGCCAATGTCGCCCAGCGCCCCGCCCCCGGTCTCGGGTCGGTTGCGGATGTTGGTCATGTCGGTGAGGTTGAACGAGAACTCGGCCGAGACGTGCTTGAGCTCTCCGATGGCGCCGCCCTGCACCAGTTCCCTGGCGCGGATCCACTGCGGGTGATGCACGATCATGTAGGCCTCGGCGACCAGCAGCCCCGAGCGGTCCCGCGCCGCCACGAGCCGGTCGAACTCCGAGGCGTGCAGCGTCATCGGCTTCTCGCAGAGCACGTGCTTGCCCGCCTCGATGGCCTTCAGCGACCACTCGACATGCAGGTGGTTCGGCAGCGGGATATAGACCGCCTCCACCTCGGGGTCGGCCAGCAACGCCTCATAGGAGGAATGGACCTTGAGGCCCGGCGCGAACTCCTGGAACGGCTCGGCCTTGGCAGGGTCCGAGGTGGCCAGGGCGTAAAGTTCCGCCCCTTTCGCCGCGTGGATCGCAGGCGCCATGTGCTCGCGCGCGAAGTTCGCCGCCCCCAAGACGCCCCACCGGACCGGTTTCTGCATGGATCGACTCCCTGACAATGCGCCGCGACGCTAGCAGCCCCCGGCGCGGGCGCAATCAGGTCAGGCCGTTTCCAGCATCCCCCGTTCGCGTGCGAGCTCGGTCATGTGCTTCTGCAGCTTCTCGAAGGCACGGACCTCGATCTGCCGGATGCGCTCGCGCGAGACGCCGTAGCGCTCGGACAGTTCCTCCAGCGTCACCACGTCGTCGCGCAGGCGCCGCTGCATGAGCACGTCCCGCTCGCGATCGCTCAGCGTCTCCAGGGCGGCGTTCAGAAGCTCCCGCCGGGCTTCCAGCTCATCGCGCTCGGCGAAGGCGGTGGCCTGATCGGCGTCCTCGTCCTCCAGCCAGTCCTGCCACTGGGTCGAGCTTTCCTCGCTGGCGCCGACCTGCGCGTTGAGCGAGGCGTCGCCCCCCGACAGACGGCGGTTCATCGAGATGACCTCGTCCTCGGTCACCCCGAGGTCGGTGGCGATCTTCCTGACGTTCTCGGGCCGGAGGTCCCCTTCCTCCAGGGCGCCGATGCGAGCCTTCGCCTTCCGCAGATTGAAGAACAGCTTCTTCTGCGCCGAGGTCGTGCCCAGCTTCACGAGGCTCCAGGAGCGCAGAATGTATTCCTGGATCGCGGCGCGGATCCACCACATCGCGTAGGTCGCCAGCCGGAACCCCTTGTCCGGATCGAAGCGCTTGACCGCCTGCATCAGGCCCACGTTGGCCTCGGAAATGACCTCGGCCTGCGGGAGCCCGTAGCCGCGATAGCCCATGGCGATCTTGGCCGCGAGCCGCAGGTGCGAGGTCACCAGCCGATGCGCCGAGGCCGCGTCCTGATCCTCGACCCAACGCTTGGCGAGCATGTACTCCTCCTCCGGCTCCAGCATGGGAAACTTGCGGATTTCCTGGAGGTAGCGGTTCAGCCCCTGCTCGGGGGACGGGGCCGGAAGGTTCGCGTATGTCGCCATGAATGGATCCCTTTCGGAAAGTTCATCCCTTTAACATTCAGGCCGGTCTGACGCAAGGGAAATAACAGCGTAGGACACCTCCCGTTGACGAAAGGTGAACACCGCTGGATGAGGCCCGGATCGGGCACGACGGGTGACGCGGGCTCAACCGCCCAGCGCGCGCAGGAGTTCCGCCATATCGGAGGGAAGCGGCGATTCGAAGCGCAGCGCTTCGCCTGTGACCGGATGCACGAAGCCCAGCGTGGCGGCGTGGAGCGCCTGCCGGGGAAAGCCAACGACTGCGGCGGCGCCTGCCTCGCCCAAGGCGCGGGCCGAGGGCTTGCGGTGGCCCCCATAGACCGGATCCCCTATCAGGCCATGCCCGGCATAGGCCATATGGACACGGATCTGGTGCGTGCGCCCGGTCTCCAGCCAGCAGTCGACCAGAGCGGCTGCCGGCGGCGCCCCGAAGACCTGCACCACTCGGGCCCGGGTCACCGCATGGCGCCCGCCTTCCCAGGTCACGGCCTGCCGCTGCCGGTCCGTGCGATGACGGTCGAGGCGGGTGGCGATCCGCAGCACGCCGCCGGCCTCCCAAGTCACACCCCGCAACCCGGCCAGGCGCGGGTCGGACATGTCCGGGCGGCCATGACAGACGGCCATATAATGCCGCTCCACGTCATGCGCCTCGAACTGCGCAGCCAGACCCTGATGCGCCCGGTCGGACTTGGCGGCGACCAGAAGGCCGGAGGTGTCCTTGTCGATCCGGTGCACGATCCCTGGCCGCAGCATCCCGCCCACGCCCGAAAGCGAGTCGCCGCAATGATGGATCAGCGCATTGACCAGCGTTCCCGCCGGCGATCCCGGCGCCGGATGCACGACCATCCCGGCTGGCTTGTCCACGACGATGAGGTCGGCGTCTTCCCAGACGACCGAGAGCGGGATGGCCTCGGGCCCGATATGGCTTTCCTCCGGCGGGCCCAGCGTGATCTCGACCCGCGCCCCGGTTGCGACCGGCGCCGAGGGATCGACCGCCACCTGTCCGTCGACCCTCACCGCACCTTCGGTGATCAGCCGGGCCAGGCGGGACCGGCTCAGGCTCTCGTCTGGCACGTCGCGCGCCAGCGCCTTATCAAGGCGGCGGGGCGGCTCGGCCGCGATCTCGAAGCAAAGGCGCTCGCTCATGGACACGGCTCCCGAGGGTCCTCTCCCGCCTGGGTTGCGGGCGCTGCAGCGCCTCGTCATGGCGCTGATGGTGGTGATGATCCTGGGCTTCCTAGTGCTGATCGCCGCCCTTGTCATGCGGCTGAACGCGGACGGCCCTTCCCTGCCCCAAAGCGTGGACCTGCCCGAGGGAGCCAGGGCCACCGCCTTCACCCAGGGCGGCGACTGGTTCGCCGTCGTGACCGCCGACGATCGCATCCTGATCTATGATCGCCTGACCGGCCGCTTGCGGCAGACGCTCCTCGTCGAGTGAGGCCAGCTCGCATGAGCTTCGTCGCTTCGGAGTCCGCTCAAGGGAGCCGGCGTCAGCGCGGGATCAGGCGGCTGCCTGGGTGGCCGGCCCTCTGCCACACAAGCCGCGGATCGTTTCTGCACCCTGTTGCGCCGCCATTTGCAGCAGTATCAAGTCCGCCGGGCTCGGGTGCGGATCGGTCCGCAGCACCTGCGCCAGTCGGGCCGCCTCGGCCAGCCCAAGCGTCGCGGCTGCTCCCTTGAAGCTGTGGAGCAGGGCGTCGATCTGGATGTCGTCACGCTCCCGGCGCGCGGCCTCCAGAGACGCGGAGAGGCCATCAGCCTCGGCCAAGACCTCGTCGAGCAGCGCGACCACCGTCTCGGCCCCGATCGCCCCCAGGAGGTGCACGACGAGTCCCTCGTCCACTACCGGCCCCTGAAACCCCAACGGAGGCCTCCGAGGCGCGGGGTCAGGCTCGACGGGTTCGGCCTTGCCCTCGGCTTGAACCGCCGGAACGCCACGGAGGCCCGCTTCGGCCAGCACCTGGGCCAGCTTGTCCTGGGTCACGGGCTTGGGCACGAAGTCGTCCATTCCCGCACGCAGGCAGTCCTGGCGATCGCTGGTGAAGGCGTTTCCGGTCAGGCCGACGATCCGCACCCGGTCGCCGCGGCGGCGGATGGCCTGCGTGGCCTCGATCCCGCTCATGACCGGCATTTGCACGTCCATGAGCACCAGATCGTAGGCCTGATGCTCCAGGATGTCGACCGCCTCGGCCCCGTTGTGGACCATCGCGACCTCGACCCCGAGCCAGTCCAGAAGTCCCTTGGCCACAGCCCAGTTGATTGGATTGTCTTCGACCACGAGCACCCGGCCCGCGAAGGCATGGCCGGCTGCGTCGGCCGGGTCGCGCTGGCTTGGCGTCCGGGCGCCGCAGTATTGGGGGGCGTCGACGGGCAGTTCGATCCAGAAGGTGCTGCCCTGCCCCAGGCGGCTTTCGACGCCGATGCGCCCCTGGAGTCCTTCGACGATGCGCTTGCAGATAGCAAGGCCCAGGCCGGACCCCCCGAAGCTGCGCGAGGCCGACCCGTCCACCTGGCTGAAGTCGCGGAACAGCAGAGGTAGGCCCTCGGGGGCGATCCCGATGCCCGTATCGGTGATCTCGACTCGAAGGCGGTCAGGGGCGATCAGGCCGCCGCGCGCCGCCACCGATCCGTCTGCCGTGAACTTGACGGCGTTTCCGATGAGGTTGACGAGCACTTGCCGCAATCGGGCCGGATCGGTGCCGAGTTCGAGCGGCGGCAGGTCGACCTCCAGGCGTAGCCCCTTCATCTCGGCCCGAGGACCCAGCATGGCGACCAAGCTCTCGGCGATCTCGGGCAGGCGGACCCGATGGTGCTCGAACTCCACGCGGCCGGATTCGAGCTTGGAGAAGTCGAGGACATCGCTGATCACCTCGAGAAGGTGGTAGCCCGACTAACGGATCATCGACAGGTGGCGCGCCTGTTCGACCGACAGGTCGGCATGGGTCATCAGCTCGGCCGTTCCGATGATGCCGTTGAGCGGCGTACGGATCTCGTGGCTCATGGTCGCAAGGAACGTGGACTTGGCCCGGCTCGCGGCGCGGGCGCGCTTGGCCACCGCGCGGTTGCGCTCGCCCAGGATGGCGAGCTTGCGGCCCGCGGCGGCGATCAGGCGCATCTGAAGCGCCAGAAGCGTGACGATCCCGGCGAAGCCCACCACGAGCAGGCCCACGTTGAGGCCCAGCCGCTGCTGGAGGCGCCGCACCTCCTCCCGCTGCGCGACGATGGCTTGGTCGAGCGCGGCGTTGGTCCGCAGCACGAGCTCCGCCGTGTCGGCCTGCACCGGCGCCACCCGGTCCCGCAGGTCCCTGAGCGCAGGCACGCTGCGGGCTTCCGCTAGGGCATCCACCGCGGGGGCCAGTCCCAGGATGCCCTCGCGGACGAGGGCCGCCTGCGGCGACAGGCTATCCGTCCCCTCGAACTTGAGGCTGAACGAGCCGTTCTCCAAGAGCTGCGCCCGGCTGTAGAGGATGTCATACGCTTCGACCACCGATCCGAGGCTTGACCCTACGCCGTGCCAGAGCGCCCCGTCGATCGCCGCAGTCAGGCGGCTCACCTGCCGGTCGGTCTGGTAGACCGCCCACATCGCGTCCTCGCGGACGCTGTCGTCCATGGCCCGCCGACTTTCGCCGAGGAGGCCAAACAGGTGCAGCACGTTGACGAGGAGCACGAGACTCAGCCCGCTCAGGACCGCGAGGCCCCAACGGAGGGCCCGCGGGCCCGACCAGTCGGACCGGCGGCGCCAGCGTTTCACGCGAGGACCTCGACCCGGCTGACCTGCCAGACGGACCGCCCGAAATAGACCTCGTTGAAGAGGTCCGGCCGCTCGTCGAAAGGATAGATCACGAAGAGCGGTCCCTTGTCGCGGACCGAGATCTCCTGGCCGTCGATCCGCGTGGCCAGGATCACCGGGATGCCGCGTGCATCCTCCATGGGCATCTCGGCGGCGTAGTCGTTGAGTGCGACAATCCGCAGCGACGACCCCGTGGCGCCGGCGGCGCCGAGCACGGAGGCGATGGTAGGACCCGAGAAGCGCGGGCGTCCTTCATGCCAGGGCGTCGCCGTGATTGTATCACGCTGAGGAAGAGCGTCGAGAAGGGCGAGGTCGAAGGCGGCGGCCCCCTCGGCATTGGTGAGGCCCACGGCGCCGCTCACCGTCAGGATTACCTGGCCCGACGGCGGGGCCAGCGAGGCCCGGGCCATCCGGGGGGCGCCGAGGGCAGCGGTCGCGCCAAGCGCCAGGGCGGCCCCGAGAAACCGGCGTCGGGTCGGGGAAAAGCAACGTGGGGTCATGCCATGGTCTCCTGCAAGGGGTTGGGAATCTCGGAATAGAGCGCCTCCGCGGCGGGCCAGATGCGCAGGAGCGCGGCCACGCAGGAGGGATCGAAGGCGATGCCGGCCAGGCGCTCGATCTCGGCCCGGGCCTGGGCGGCGTCCCAGGCGGGCTTGTAGGGCCGGGCGCTGCGAAGGGCGTCCAGAACGTCAGCCACCGCGGCAATGCGGGCCGAGAGGGGGATGCGCTCGCCCGCAAGGCCGTGCGGGTAGCCCGACCCATCCCAGCGTTCGTGGTGGTAGAGCGCGACGTCATGGGCAAGGCGGATCAGGTCGCTGGTGCCGTCGCGCAGCACCTCGCCTCCCATGACGGCATGGCGGCGCATGACGTCGATCTCCTCGGGGCTCAGGCGACCGGGCTTGAGCAGGATCGAGTCCGGCAGCCCGATCTTGCCGGCGTCGTGCAGTTGCGCGGCCAGGAAAAGGTTCCGACAGGCCGCAGGTCCCCAGCCCAGCTCGGCCGCGATCAGGGCCGAGACGCGGGCCACGCGCAGGATGTGGTCGCCGGTCTGGTCGTCGCGATACTCGATGGCGCGGGCGAGGCGCAGGATCACCTCCTCCTCGCGCTGGGCGATGCGGCGGGTGGCGGCGGCCACCTCCTGCGCGAGATGCACCGCATGGTCGGCCAGCGCCGTCTGCGCCTGACGCAGCGCAAGGAGGTTGGCCACGCGCACGCGCAGTTCCTCCGGGTCGACGGGCTTGGTCAGGAAGTCGGTGGCCCCCGCGCGGATGGCCTCGATCCGCAGGGCGCGGTCGCCGTCGGCAGTGATCATCACGATCGGCACATGCTCGAAGCGGGGATCGGCGCGCAGGCGCCGAACCACGCCCACGCCGTCGAGGCCCGGCATCTGGTAGTCGACCACCACCAAGTCGAAGACCTTGCGCGCGCAACGGTCAAGCGCGGCGAGCGGATCGGAGAAGGCCTCGGCCCGCCAGTCCGACACGGATTCGATGACGCCCCGCAGGACGCCTAGGTTGACGCGGTGATCGTCTATCACGCAGAGGTCCATGATGCGCCCCCGACGCCTTGCCCAGCCATGCCGGCAGGATCGCAGATCGGGGTGAACGCTTCGTTTATGCCGCAGGCGCCAAAAATCTCTAATCTTATGCAACGGGTCGCCGGCCCGATGCGTCGACTTCCCGACAGGTCTGCCTATCCTTGTCAGGACGGATTGGGCGCGAGGGGAGCGGCGGCATGGGAATGGGGGCGGAATGCGCGGGGCCGGGACAGCCCGGCCCTCCGTCCGGGCCGCCGCGCGGGGGTGTTCCATGACCTCCGACCTCCTGATCGTCGACCCGGACCCTGCCAGACGCGCCGGGCTCTTGGACCGGCTGGGCGGGACCGTCCCCTGGCGCGAGGCGGCCACGGGGCGCGCGGGCCTGGAGGAGGTCCGGCGCCGGCGCCCCGAGGCGCTCCTGCTGGCCACGTACCTGCCGGACATGGACCTTGCCGCGTTCCTGCACGCCCTTCGCGAACCCCAGGAGGATCTGGCGGTCGCCGTGGTTCTCCTGGCCGATCCGGCGGACGAAGCGGCCGTGGTCACGGGCCTGCGCGAAGGGGCCGGTGACCATGTGGACCCGGCGCGGATCGACGGCGCGGGGCTCCGCTGCGCCATTCGGGTGGCGCAGGACCGGCTGGAGATGCGGCGGGCCCAGGCGACCGCCCTGCGGGAGAACGAGGCCAACCTGCGCCGCCGCGAGGCCGAGCTCGCCCGCGCGCATCGGGTCGGCCGCTCGGGCGGGCACGAGGTGGACCTGCGGGGCCCGCCCTTCCGCTCGCGCCGCTCGCCCGAATATCTCGCGCTGCACGGCCTGCCCCCGGAGGCCTGGAACGAGTCGCACGAGGACTGGCTGAGCCGGGTCCACCCGGACGACCGGGAGCGGACCGAGCGCGCCTTCCTCGACGCGCTGACCGGATCGGAGGACGAGTATCGCGTCGAATACCGCATCGTCCGCCCCAGCGACGGCGCGACGCGCTGGATCTCCGTGCTGGCCGAGATCGAGCGCGACGCGGAAGGGAAGCCGCTGCGCCTCTTTGGAACCCATACGGACGTCACGGACCGCAAGCTTGACGAGGAGCGGCTGCGCCTCGCGCTCGAGGCGGTGAACGGGATCGTCTACGACTGGGACATCCCCAGCGGGCAGGTGCTGCGCAGCGGGCAGGTGCAAGAGATCACGGGCTTCGACCCGGCCGGGATGCCCGCCGAGGCCAGCTGGTGGCACGAGCGGACCCATCCCGAGGACCTACCCCGGCTCGCCGCCGAAGCGCGGGCCGCCTTCGAGGCGGGAGCCGAGCGGCTCGAGGCGGAATACCGGTTCCGCCACCGCGACGGCCGCTGGCTGCAGCTGGCCGACCGCGCCCTGATCCTGCGCGGGCCGGAGGGGCCGGTGCGCCTGATCGGCAGCACGGTCGACGTCACCGCGCGTCGGCACGCCATGGCGGCCCTGCGCGACAGCGAGAGCCGCTACCGCGCCATCTTCGAGAATGCCGCCGTCGGCGTGGGCCGGGTGAGCCTGTCGGACATGCGCTGCCTCGATGTCAACGACGCGCTCTGCGCGATGCTGGGCTACACGCGCGAGGAGCTTCTGGCCCAGCCCTGGTCCCGGATCACCCATCCCGACGACGTGGAGCGTGACCTTTCGCAGTTCCGGCGCATGTCGGTTGGCGAGATCGACCGCTACGACGTCGAGAAGCGTTACCTGCGCAAGGACGGCCGCGTGGTCTGGGCGCGCTTGGCCGTGTCGCTCGTGCGCGACGCCGAGGGGCGGCCCGACTTCGAGATCGCCGTCGTCGAGGACATCACCGACCAGAAGATATCGGAGACGGCGCGACGCCAGAGCGAGGAGCGCTTCCGGCGGGTGATCGAAACCAACATCCTCGCCTTCGGCATCGGCGACCCCGACGGACGCGTCACCTATGTGAACGAGGCCTTCCTTCAGCTGGTCGGGCACAGCCGGGCCGAGTTCGAGGCGGGACTTCTCGACTGGCGCGCGCTGACCCCACCCGAGCACCGGGCGCTCGACGACGGCAAGATGGCGGAACTGCGCCGCAGCGGAACGGCTGCACCCTACGAAAAGGAATATGTTCTGCGCGACGGGCGCCGCGTTCCGATCCTCGTGGCGCTGACGCTGGCCGATCCCGAGGACGAGGAGCACGTGGCGGTCATCGTGGACCTGTCGGCGCAGAAGGCCGCCGAAGCCGCGCTCGCCCGCGCCAACGAGGCCTTGGAGGCCACGGTGGCCGATCGCACGCGCGAGCTGACCGAAACCGCCCGCGAGCTGGCCGCCGAGATGCGGCGGCGCGAGAAGGCGCAGGCCGACCTCCTCCAGGCGCAGAAGCTGGAGGCGCTAGGCCAGCTCACCGGGGGAATCGCACATGACTTCAACAACGTGCTGGCCGCGGTGCTGGGCACCTGTCGCCTGATCGCGCGGCGCACGCAGGACCCCGACGTGCGCGATCTCGTCCGCCACGGCGAGGCGGCGGCCGAGCGGGGCAGCGCCCTCGTGCGCCAGCTCACCGCCTTCGCGCGGCGCAGCCAGCTTGCCCCGATCCGGCTCGACCCCGCCTCGGCCCTGCCCCGGATCGAGCCTCTGATCGGCCAGGCCCTGGGCGCCGGCATCGCCTGCGAGATCTCCGTCGAGGACGGCGTCTGGCCGGTGCAGGTCGATTCCCATGCGCTCGAGATCGCGCTGGTGCATCTCGCCGCGAACGCGCGCGACGCCATGCCGGGGGGTGGCCGGCTGCGCATCCTGGCGCGCAACGAGGTGGGCTCGGGCGGCGAGCCGGACGGCGTGGCCTTCGTCGTTCAGGACACGGGCACTGGCATGGAGCCCGAGGTGCTTGCCCGCGCGGTCGAGCCCTTCTTCACCACCAAGGGCCCCGGCGAGGGGCCCGGCCTGGGGCTCGCGATGGTCCATGGCTTCGCCGAGCAGTCGGGCGGGCGCCTGCGGCTCGACAGCCGGCTCGGCGAAGGCACCACCGTCACGATCTGGCTGCCCCGCGCACCGGGCTTCGCTGCGCCCGCCGCGCCGGCCGAGGCGGGGTCCCACGGGAACGCGGGCCTCCTGCTCGTGGACGACGACCCGGCGCTGCGGGCGGTCACGGCGGCGCACCTGCGGGACCTGGGATACCGTGTGGCCGAGGCGTCGGGCGGCGAGGAGGCGCTGAGCGTGGCGCAGGGCGCCCATGCGCCCGACCTCGTGGTGACCGACGTCGTGATGCCGGGAATGGACGGAGTAGCGCTGGCGGCCCGGCTGCGGGCCGAGCGGCCCGACCTGCCCATCCTCTTCATGACCGGCCACGCCGGGACCCGGGCGCTCGCGGGAGAGGTCGTGCTGCGCAAGCCCTTCTCCGAGGACGAGCTGTCGCGCCGGATTCTCCAGATGCTGGGGCGCGTGCCCGTCGAGGGCGAGGCGGTCCCGGCGGCCCCCGGCTGACCCCCTGGACGCCGGGGACGGACCCGGCCTAGGCTCCGCCCCATCATGACGCCGCTTTTCCCCCCCCGCCCCCTGCCGCTCCTGCCCATCCTCGGCCAGCCCGAGGGCTACCCCGTAGCCCGCATCTTCTGCGTGGGGCGCAACTACGCCGCCCACGCCGCCGAGATGGGCAACGAGGTGGACCGCGAGGCCCCCTTCTGGTTCACCAAGTCTCCCTTCGGGCTGATCCCCTCGGGCGCGGCCCTGCCCTACCCGCCCGGCACCCGCGACCTCCACCACGAGGTCGAACTGGTCGTGGCCCTGGGCGAGGGCGGCCAGCCCTGGGGCGTCGCCTGCGGGCTCGACATGACGCGCCGCGACCTCCAAGCCCGCGCCAAGGAGGGCCGCAAGCCCTGGGACACGTCCAAGGACTGGGAAGGCTCGGCCGTGGTGGGACCGCTGCGGCCGGGCGCGGCGCTGGGCGACGCGGCCATCCGGCTCTGGGTGAACGGCGCGCTGCGGCAGGACGCACGGCTGTCCGACATGGTATGGGACCTGTCTTCGCTGCTGCGCCATCTGGGCGGGCTCTACAGGCTAGGGCCCGGCGACCTGCTGATGACGGGGACGCCCGCCGGCGTGGGCGCCGTGGAGCCCGGCGACAGGCTGCGGGGCGAGGTGGACGGCCTGCCTCCGGTCGAGCTGACCATCGGGCCTCCGGACTGAGCGGTCGCGGCGTCTGTCACGCACCTGTCACGGTCGGACGCTAGACAGCGACGATCATGAGCCAGGACCGTGAACTCGCCGCTCTATTGCCTGCGGGCCTCGACCTCGTGCTCGAGGCCCTCGACCGCGTGACCGCCATGGCCGACGATTCGGATCGCGACACGCTGGCCTTCAACATCCTCGTGAATGCGCTGGCGACGGTCCTGGAGCGCCTCCGGGCGGAGGACCCGGAGGAGCATCGCGTTCATTTGGCCATGGCGCAGGCGCTCCTGCGCGACGGCTGAGGCCTCAGGCGCGCGGCAGGATGTCCTCGAGCCGGACGGAGGTCGTCCAGCCGATCCGCCCGTCCTCGTCGGTCTCGTCCTGCACGTCGATCCGCACGGTTCGGCCCGGCAGGACCGGCCGGGGCTGTGCCTCGGCGATGCGGGTCACGAGGCTGCGTTCGGCGGGCGTGAGCTTGCGCCGCTGGGTCATGATGGTCTCCGGTCGTCATGGGGGAGTGGGGCAAGGACCGCTTCGGAACGAAAGGATGATGTCGTCGCACGGGGTCCTGCCTGTTCGGACGGCGAGTGCCCTCCGGGTGAGCGCAGGCCTAGGCGAAGCGAGCCGTGGGCTCAAGCCCCCGGGCGCGACGGATCGCCACGCCCCGCCCCTTTTCCTCCGAGGCGCTCCAACCTATCTGACCGTTCATGCCGCACCGCAGCATCCCGCAACGCCAGCTCGACGACGCTGCCTTCCCGATCCGGGTGAAGCTCTGGGTCCCGGACATGGGACTCGGGCCGGTCCTCCTCGACGTGCTGCGCTGGCTGCGGTGCGAGGTGGGCGAGGCCAACTTCGCGCATCACGAAGGGGAGACCCTGGAGCGGGAGGCGCTGGCGATCCACTTCCGCCGGATCGAGGATGCGACGGCCTTCCTGTCGGCCTTTCCGCAATTGCGGCTCCTCGACGAGACGACCTCGCGCGCCTATGGCACCCAGGTCCGGACCCCCGGCGCGCCGATGCCACGCAGGTCGGGCCGCGACGGGCGCCGGACCCCTCGCCGGCAAGGCTGAGGGCGGCCTCAGTCCGCGCCGGGCAGGAGCGAGCGCAGCCGCGCGCCCCAGCCGCCCTCGCGCCGCCGGAGCGCGCGCCGACCTTCGGCATCGTCCGCTTCGGGGCTGGCCAGGACGGGGTTCCGCTCGGCCACCAGCCGCACAGGTTTGGGCGAGGGAGCGATCACGGCCGGAGCCGGCTGGACGGCTGGCTCGGGCGCCGCGGCCACCTCGGCGGCCGGGGGCTGACGGCCAAAGCGCTGGGGCACGTAGAGCTCCGGCGGCAGCACGGCACGCTCGTAGTCCGTGTTGTAGACCCGGTCGGGAAGCTCGACCGGCTCGTGCGGGATCTCCTCGTAGGGGATCAGCGACAGGAAATGGTCGATGCAGTTGAGCCGCGCCGCGCGCTTGTCGTTGCCTTCGACGATGTACCAGGGCGCCTCGGGGATGTTGGTGCGCGCGAACATCTCCTCCTTGGCGCGGGTGTAGTCCTCCCAGCGCACACGCGACTGGAGGTCCATGGGCGAGAGCTTCCACTGCTTGAGGGGATCGTGGATGCGCACCAGGAAACGGAGCTGCTGCTCCTCGTCGGTGATCGAGAACCAGTACTTGATGACCCGGATGCCCGAGCGCACCAGCATCCGCTCGAACTCGGGCACGTCGTGGAAGAACTGCCCGACCTCGTCCTCCGAGGCGAAGCCCATGACGCGCTCCACCCCGGCCCGGTTGTACCACGAGCGGTCGAAGAGCACGATCTCGCCCCCCGCGGGCAGGTGCGGCACGTAGCGCTGGAAATACCACTGGCTCTTCTCGCGGTCCGAAGGCGCGGGCAGCGCCACGGTGCGCACCACGCGCGGGTTGAGCCGCTGGGTGATGCGCTTGATGACGCCCCCCTTCCCGGCCGAATCGCGCCCCTCGAACAGGATGACGACCTTTTCCTTGCGCGCCACCACCCAGTCCTGAAGCTTGATCAGCTCGGCCTGCAGCCGCAGCAGCTCGGGGAAGTAGATGTCGGCCGGCAGCGCATCGGGATGCGCGCGGCGGTACATCTCCTCCATCCGGCGCGACAGGATGACGTCGTCGAGCTCGACCTCGCCGTCGTCGTCGATCACGCCGATGATGTCGAGCGGCCGGTCCTGATCCGGCTCCGTCGTCCTGCCCTGCACGGCCATGGCGGCCCTCCCGATCCGTTGGGGGTAGCTGAGCACAGGATTGTATCCGGGCCGTGTCAGGGGGTCACTTCAACAATCATGTTCGATTGACCCCAATCCGGCAACAGCACCGACCTGAGCGGTCCGGCGGACGATGGGGGTCTGACCGGGGGGCCACGCCGCCACAGGAATGCCGCAAAGGCTTCACAGGCCGGTTGCAAACTCCGTCGTAGTGGTCGGCGAATGCCACCCGGGACCCACGCCGTGACCCTGACCGCCCAAGCCGCCCGCGAGATCAGCTACGCCAGCAGCGCCGCCACCCCGTCGGGGCGCGCGGTGATCCGCCTTCTGGAGAACGCGACAGGACGGATCGGGCTCATCCGCCGGGCGCGCGGATACGAGTCCGAGATGTCCGGCGGCGCGAGCTTCTACGAGGTGATGTATCGCCGCTACGGCCTGCGGCTGGAGGTGACGGGCGCTCTGGAGACGATCCCGGCCGAGGGACCGGTCGTCGTCGTGTCCAACCACCCTTACGGCGTCCTCGACGGGCTGACGATGGCGCATATCCTGTGCGGCCGGCGCGGAGGCGACTTCCGCATCCTCGCCAACAGCGTGTTCCGGCATGTCCCGCACCTGGGACCCAACATCCTGCCCGTCGATTTCGAGGAGTCGCGCGAGGCCGCGTCGCGCAACCTCGCCTCGCGCGCCGAGGCGCTGCGCTACCTTGCGGGGGGCGGCGCCATCGGCGTCTTTCCGGGCGGCACCGTGTCCACGGCGGCCACCCCCTTCGGGCCGCCGCTCGACCCGGCCTGGCGCAGCTTCACCGCCAGGATGATCGCGCGCTCGGGCGCGACCGTGGTTCCCCTCTTCTTCGAGGGGCGGACCTCGCGGCTGTTCCAGGTGGCGAGCCACCTGCACATGACCTTGCGGCTCGGGCTCCTGATCCACGAGTTCGGACGGCGCACCGACGGCCCCGTGCGGGTCGTGGTAGGCGAGCCGATCCCCCGTGGCCGGCTCGACGCCTTCGGGCCGGACTCGCGGGGGATGATGGCTTTCCTTCGGCGCGAGACCTACGCGCTCTCGCCCCGTCCCGTCCCCCTGGATGCGCTCGGCCACGAGTTCGAGGAGCGGCACCGGCGGCCGGAGCGGGAGATCCCCGCCCCGGCGCCCGCTCATTCGTAGGCCAGGTCCCCGGCCTTGCCCCGGAAGACCCAGTAGGTGAAGGCCGTGACGGCCGCGATCACCGGCAGGGCGAAGAGAGCGCCCACGAAGATGATCAGCAGGCTCTCCGGCGCGGCGGCGGCTTCCCAGACCGTGAGCTGGCCGGGCACGACGTAGGGGAAGAACGAGAAGGCGAGCCCGTGGAAGGCGAGCGCGAAGACCGCGACGGCCCCCGCGAAGGGCAGCCAGTTCCAGCGGTCCCCCTCGCGCGGGTAGCGCGCCAGCGCCACCCAGAGCCCCCAGAGCAGGAGCCCCGTCACCACCGGCACCGGGGCCAGCAGGATGAGGTTCGGGAACGAGAACCACTTGTCGAAGATCCGCTCGCTCACCAGCGGCGTGACGACCGACACCGCCACGAGACCCAGCGCCGCCAGGGTCAGCGTCTCGCGCGCCCAGGCGGCAGCGCGGCTCTGAAGGTCGCCCGAGGTCCGCATGACGAGCCAGGCCGCCCCGATGAAGGCATAGGCCGAGGCCAGCCCCAGCGCCGTCAGGCCCGAGAAGGCCAGAGCCGCCACGCTCCGGTCGAAGCCCAGGATGTACTGCCCCAGCATCCAGCCCTGCGACAGCGCCGCCAGCGTGGAGCCCGCGAGGAACGCCCGGTCCCAGTGGGCCTTGCGCGCCGGAGCCATCTTGGTGCGGAACTTGAAGGCGACGCCCCGCAGGATCAGCCCCACCAGCATCAGCGCCACCGGCAGGTAGAGGTGGCTCAGGATCACCCCGTGCGCCATGGGGAAGGCCACGAGAAGAAGCCCAACGGCCAGCACGAGCCAGGTCTCGTTGGCATCCCAGAACGGGCCGATGGAGGCGATCATCGTGTCGCGCTCGGCCTCGCTCCGGGTGCCGCCCAGGAGCATCCCCACACCCAGGTCGTAGCCGTCGAGGATGACGTAAAGGAGGATGGCCGTCCCCATGAGCGCCGCGAAGGCGACCGGGAGCCAGGTGGCGGAGGTGGCGATCAGGTCCATGGAAACCTCCTCAGGCCTGCAGGGGGATGGCCGGACCGGGCACCGCGCCGGGTCCGTCGGGGGTGGTCTCGGCCTTGCGGCCCTTGGCTGCCAGGCCGAAGATCGTGGCGACATAGGCCGCGAGCAGGCCCAGGTAGACCGCGACATACAGGGCAAAGGTCGTGCCGATCATGCTCGCGGGCACGTCCGAGGCCGCCTGCTCGGTGGTCAGCACCCCGTAGACCAGCCAGGGCTGCCGTCCGATCTCGGTCACGTACCAGCCGGCTATCGTGGCGACCCAGCCCGAGAACGTCATGCCCACCAGCGCCCGCGCGGTCCAGGCGCCGACCTCGCGCCGCCGCCAGAGCTGCCAGGCCGCGAACCACGACACCGCGAGCATCAGGAAGCCCACACCCACCATCACGCGGAACGACCAGAAGACGGGGGCCACGGGCGGATGCTCGCCCTCGAACTGGTCAAGGCCCGGCACGACGCCCTCGGCATGGTGCTTGAGGATCAGGCTCGCGCCCGAGGGGATGCCGATCTCGAAGCGGTTCTCGCGCGCTTCCTCGTCCGGCAGGGCGAAAAGCACGAGCGGCACGTGCGAGCGCGTCTCCCAGTTGGCCTCGATAGCCGCGACCTTGGCGGGCTGGTGCTCCAGCGTGTTGAGCCCGTGCATGTCGCCCACGAAGATCTGGACGGGGATCAGGAGCGCGCCCAGCGTGACGCCCATCCGCAGCCCCTTGGCCACCGACGGCGCCCGGTCCCCGCGCAGCCAGCGCCAGGCCGACACCCCCGCGAGGAGGAAGGCCACCGTCAGGCCCGAGGCCAGGAGCATGTGACTCAGGCGATATGGCAGGGACGGGTTGAAGATGATGGCGCCCCAGTCGGTGGCGTGGGCCACGCCGTCGCGCATCTCGAAGCCTGCGGGCGTGTGCATCCACGACGACAGGACCATGATCCAGAAGGCCGAGAGCGTGGTGCCGAAGGCCACGAGGAAGGTCGCGAGCGTGTGGGTCCAGTTCGGCACCCGGCGGAAGCCGAAGAGCATGATCCCGATGAACAGCGCTTCCAGGAAGAAGGCCGTCAGCACCTCATAGGCGAGGAGCGGCCCCGCGATGTTGCCCACGGCGTTCATGAAGCCCGGCCAGTTGGTGCCGAACTGGAAGCTCATGACGATGCCCGACACGACGCCCAGGCTGAAGGTCAGGGCGAAGATCTTCACCCAGAAACGGTAAAGGTCCATCCAGGCCCCGTCCCCCGTCTGGTTGAAGCGCAGCTTCACGAACAGCAGGACCCATCCCAACGCGATGGAAATGGTGGGAAACAGGATGTGGAAGGTGATGTTCGCCGCGAACTGCATGCGGGCCAGCAGCACGGGATCGTCCATGGGGCGTCGCTCCTCTCGGGTGAGCGCCGCCCGACATCCAGCGGCGCTGGATGAAGGTCCGACATCGCAAGTGGTTGGCTTGCCAGAGGGGCCCGGACCCCATCGAGGCACGAGATGGGATCTCGCCGCACCGCGGCCAAGAGCGGTCCGTAGGGGTGCGACGCCGTGTCCGGGAACCCTCGGTCAGCCGGTTCGGCGGGCCCGCGCGAAGGCCAGCGCGCCGAGGCTCAGCGCCGCCCCGGCCGCGATCAGGGCGAAGCCGTTGAGGCGCTCCGCCGGGGGCACCCCCTTCCGCTCCAGCACGCCGCCCGAGGCCCGGACGCCATCGGCGGTCGGGTGCATCACGGCCCCCTCGCGGCGGGAACCGGGACCGGCGCGTTCCAGGGCGCGCCGCATCATCAGGCCCACGGCGTGCTCGGTCGGCACGGGGGCGACCCCATAGGCGAAGCGTGCCCAGCCGGCCGGGAAGCCCACGGCGACCTCGGCGCGCGGGTGCCGGACCACGCCGACGATGGCGCGCGCGACCCGCTCCGGCGAGTAGAGATAGGGGCCGGGATTGATCCGCTTGCCGGAAAGATTGGCGCCATGCTGGAGGCCGGGCGTGTCGATCATCGACGGAAACACGCCGCAGACGTGGATCTCGGGGTGAACCTTTAGCTCCTGCCGCAGGCTGGCGGTGAAGCCGCGCAGGCCGAACTTGGCGGCGGTGTAGGCCGAGGCGAAGGGCATGGGGGTCCAGGCGCCCATGGAGATGTTGTTGACGAGCGTCCCCCGCCCCTGCCGCAGGAAGACGGGAACGACGGCCTCGGCCCCGTGGATCGCGCCCATGAGGTCGGTCTCGATGATCTGCCGGTGCATCTCCAGCGGCACTTCGTGGAAGGCGCCCACGGCGCCCACGCCCGCGTTGTTCACCCAGACGTCGATGCCGCCCCAGGCCTGCACCGCCGCACGGGCCAGCGCCCGGACGCTGTCGGGGTCGGCCACGTCCGTCGGCACGGCGATGGCCTGCCCGCCACGGTCACGGCATTCGCGGGCGACGTCCTCCAGCACCTCGCCCCGCCGCGCCGCCAGCGTGAGCCGGGCGCCCCGCTCGGCGAAGGCGCGGGCCGTGGCGCGGCCGATGCCGCTCGAGGCGCCGGTGACGACGACGGAGGCTCCGGTCAGGTCGGTCATGGCACATCTCCTTTTCGATGTCGGGGCGGGACCTAGTCCCACCGCCCGTTCCGCCAAGGCCGCGTCCCCCCTGCAACGGCGCGGTCCGCTTCCTATGTGATCGGGACGCAGGAAACGTCACGTCCAACAAAGGGAGCCGTCCATGATCCCGACCCCCGATCCCGTCCGTCCCGGGCAGGAGAGCGTCTGGTCCTATCCCCGTCCCGCCCGGGCCGAGCCCGTGGCCTCGCACGTCGTCATTCACCACCGGGGGCTGCACGTCGCCGACACGCGCGCCGCGATCCGGGTCATCGAGACGAGCCACCCGCCGAGCTATTACATTCCCCGCGCCGACATCCGCGCGGGCGTCCTGCGCCCCGCACCCGGCCGGTCCTTCTGCGAATGGAAGGGCGAGGCGGTCTATTGGGACGTGGTCGTGGGCGACGAGATCCTCTCGCGCGTGGGCTGGAGCTATCCGCGCCCCACCGGGCCCTTCGCCGCCCTGCGCGACCATGTGGCCTTCTACGCCACGCCTTTCGACCGCTGCGCGGTGGACGGCGAGACGGTCACCCCCCAGCCGGGCGGCTTCTACGGGGGCTGGATCACCTCGCAGGTCGCGGGCCCCTTCAAGGGCGCGCCGGGGAGCACGTGGTGGTGACGGACCCGCTTCCGCCCGCGGCCTTCGCCAAGGAGGACGCCGGCGACGACACGCTTTTCTACCGCCCCGCCCGCCTCGTCACCCATATCGACGAGCCGGCCGTCGCCGCGCTCTCGGCCCACTACGCACGCCGCCTGCGCCCCGGCGACCGCGTCCTCGACCTGATGTCGAGCTGGGTGAGCCACCTGCCCCCGGACCTTCCCCTCTCCGAGGTCGTCGGCCACGGCATGAATGCGACCGAGCTGGCCGCCAACCCGCGCCTGACCCGCTGGTGGGTGCAGGACCTCAACCGCGACGCCGCCCTGCCCCTGCCGGACGCGAGCTTAGACGCCGTGCTCTGCTGCGTGGGCGTCCAGTACCTCCAGCGCCCCTTCGCCGTCTTCGCCGAGGTGCGCCGCGTCCTCGCACCAGGGGGCCGCGTCATCGTCAGCTTCTCGAACCGCTGCTTCCCGACCAAGGCCGTCGCCGCCTGGCGTTCGCTCGACATGGCGGGCCGGGCCGCGCTGGTGCGCCTCTACCTCGAACGGGCGGGCTTCGACGCCCCCGAGGTCCGGGTCCTCTCGGACGGCCGCGACGGCGATCCGCTGGTGGCGGTCGAGGCACGCGTCCCGCCCGGCCCCGGCCCGGATTCAGCGGTCGGGCTTCCACGCCGCGGCGCGGACGCCTAAAGCTACGGCATAGACCGGCTCGCTCAGGGTCCTGCATGCGTCCAGACGTCCTCGCCCTGCCGGGCCTCGCCGAACTGGCGGACATCGGCAGCCTCACCCGCGTCCTTCTGGACCGCATGACCGAAGGCGTCAGCCTCGCGCGCGAGGACGGGACCATCCTCTACACCAACCCGGCGCAGGACGCGCTCTTCGGCTATGCCTCCGGCGAGCTCCTGGGCCGGCACGTGTCGGTCCTCAACGCCTATCCGGCCGAGGAGAACGCCCGCATCGTCGCCGAGGTCATGGCCGAGCTGCGCCGCACGGGCGCCTGGCAGGGCGACTGGCGCAACCGGCGCAAGGACGGGTCCGAGTTCCTGACCCGCTCGCGCATCAGCGGCGTCGAGATCGGCGGCGAGCGCCACTGGCTCTCGGTGCAGGAGGACATCACCGAGCGGGAGGCCAGCGCCCGCGCCCTTCGGGAGGAGCGCGCCCGTCTCCAGGTCGCTACCGCGGCAGGCGGGATCGGCATCTGGGACTGGGACATCCGCGCGCGCCGCCTGACGGTCTCGCCCCAGGTCCGGGCCATCTACGGCCTGTCCGACGACGAGGAGGACTCGCCCGAATCCCTGATGGCGCGGATCCACCCCGACGACCTCGACCGGATTCGGAACATGGCCGGGGCGGCGATGATCGGACGGCAAAGATCGCGGCAGGTCTACGAGCATCGCCTGCTCTGGCCGGACGGCACGCTGCGCTGGGTGCAGGGCAGTGGCGAGGTCCTGTTCGAGGAAGGCCCCGAAGGCCGGGCCCCCGTGCGCTATCTTGGCACGGTCCAGGACATCACGGCGCGCCGCGCGCTCGAGGACGCCGAGCGGGACGCGGCGCAGCGCCTGCGGCTCGCCATCGAGGCCGGACGCATGGTCGTCTGGGACCTCGACATCGCCACGGATCGCGTGGCGCCGTCCCCGGCCCTCAGTCGCGTCCTGGGTTTCCCCGAGGACGAGCCGCTCGATCTCGGGGCCGTCCGGGCCCGCTACCACCCGGGCGAGGAGCAGCGCCTTCAGGCCGAGAGCCGGGCGGCGATGCAGCGCGGCGAGACCTCCTTCGAGAGCGCCTTCCTCTACCGCCATCCCGACGGGAGCGACCGGCGGCTCCGCCTGCGCTGCGAGATCGCGCCCGGTCCCGACGGCGCCCCCGCCCGCGCCATCGGGGTCCTGTCCGACGAGACCGAGAGCTGGCGGACCGAGGAAGCGCTGCGCGCCAGCGAGGAGCACCTCCGCCACACCGTGGAGCTGAACCCCCAGGTGCCCTGGACCTGCGACCCGCAGGGCAACATCACCTCCTATTCCCGGCGCTGGCTCGACCTGACCGGGCAGGCGCCGGACGAGCCTCTGGGCGACGGCTGGTCGCGGGTCGTGCATCCCGACGACCTGCCCGCGACGCTGGAGATCTTTACCGCCTCCCTCCGCTCGGGCACGCCCGTCGATGTCGAATACCGGATCCGCATCGCGGCCAGTGGCGCGTTCCACTGGATGCGAGCCCGCGCCTATCCCCTGCGGAACGATGCCGGCGCGATCCTGCGCTGGTACGGCGTCGTCGAGGATGTCCACGACCGCAAGCTCGCCGAACTCCAGCTCCGCGAAAGCGAGGCCCTGCTGGCTGGCGTGATCCGGCACGCCCCCGTGGGCATCATCCTGGCCGAGGCGCCCTCGGGCCGCGCGATCCTGGGCAACGACCAGGTCGACCTCATCTTCCGCAGGCCTTTCCGCGCCTCGGCCAGCGTCAGCGACTACGACGACTACGAGGGCTACGATCCCGCCACCGGCCTCCGCCTCGCCCCCCGCGACTGGCCCCTCGCGCGCGCGATCCTAGCGGGAGAGACGGTTCTGGGCCAGGAGATCGAGATCGCGCGCGGCGACGGCACGCGCGGCGTCATCTCGGTCAGCGCCTCGCCCATCCGCGACGCCGCGGGACGGGTCGTGGCAGGCTCCGTCTCCTTCGAGGACATCACCGAGCGCAAGGCCAACGACGAGGCGCTGCGCCACCTCAACAACACGCTCGAGGCCGAGGTGGCCCAGCGCACCGCCGAGCGCGACCGGATCTGGAGCATCTCGCGCGACCTGATGTGCGTGACCGCGATGGACGGCACCCTTCTCAGCGTCAATCCCGCCTGGGAGCGGCTCCTGGGCTGGAGCCCCGACTGGCTGCGGGGCCGCAAGCCCGGCGAGATCCGCCACCCCGACGACGCGGCCGGCGCCATGGCCGAGCTGCGCACGCTGGCCTTGGGCGAATCCACCCTGGGCTACGAGGCACGCTACCGGCATCGGGACGGCGGCTGGCGCTGGATCTCCTGGACCATCGAGCCCGAGGGCGACCGGCTCTACTGCATCGGCCGCGACATCACGGCCGAAAAGGAGACCCGCGCCGCCTTGGAGGCCGCCGAGGCCGCCCGGCGCGAAGCCGACGCGCTTTACCGCGCCTACTTCGAATCCTCGGCCGAGGCGCTTTTCGTCATCCGGGTCGGGTCCGACGGCGGCTTCGCCGTCGAGCAGGTCAATGCGACCCATGCGGCGCAGGTCGGCTACGACGCGGCGGACATCCATGGTCGGAGGATCGAGGAGCTGATCCCGCCCGAGATCGCCGCCAGGGTGACCGACACCTACCGGCAGGTCGTGGAGACCGGTCACATGCTCCAGTTCCGCGACAGCTACGAGATGCCGGGCGGCGTTCAGCACTGGGACACCTCGCTGGTACCCATCCGCGACCCGGAGGGGCGGGTCGTGCGCATCTTCGGCAGCGGCCGGAACGTCACGGCGCAGGTGCAGGCGGAGGACGCGCTCCGGCAGGCCCAGAAGATGGAGGCCGTGGGCCAGCTCACGGGGGGCATCGCGCACGACTTCAACAATCTTCTGGGCGCGCTCGTGGGATCGCTGGACCTGATCCGCCGCCGGCCGGACGACGCCGACCGGGTCCGCCGCTTCGCCGAGGCCGGCATCCAGGCGGCCGAGCGCGGCGCCAAGCTCACCGGGCAGCTCCTCGCCTTCTCCCGCTCGCAGCGGCTGGAGACGCGGCCCGTCGCCGTCGCGTCGCTGGTGCGGGGGCTGCGGGACCTCCTGGGCCGCACGCTCGGCCCGATGATCCGCCTGTCGCTCGACCTCGCCTGCGAGGACGCCGTGCTGTCGGACCAGACGCAGCTCGAAATGGCGCTGCTGAACCTCGCCATCAACGCGCGCGACGCCATGCCCGACGGGGGCGAGCTGGGCCTTTCGACCGCGCTGCGCGTGCTGGACCACGACCCGGAGCTCGCGCCCGGCGACTATGTGGAACTCGCCGTGGCCGACGGCGGCACGGGGATGCCACCCGAGGTCGCGGCGCGCGCGCTCGACCCCTTCTTCACCACCAAGGGCGTGGGCAAGGGAACGGGACTGGGCCTGAGTCAGGTCTATGGCATCGCCCGGCAGGCCGGAGGCACCGTCCGGCTGGAGACCGCCCCCGGCCAGGGCACCACAGTCCGGGTCCTCCTCCCCCGCACCGACCTCGCGCCCGAGACCGCAGCCTCCACCGGCCGAGACGAGGACGCCCCCGGCCCGGCCCGCGCGCGCGTGCTGCTCATCGACGACGACCCGGACGTCCGACGGATGATCGCGGCCTCGCTCGACGCGCTGGGCTACCGGGTGGAGGAGGCCGAGGACGGACCGCAGGGCCTCGTCCGGCTCGAACAGGCCGCCCCCGACCTGCTTCTCGTAGATTTCGCCATGCCCGGCCTCAACGGCGCCGAGGTGGCCGCCGCGGCCTGGGTCCATCGACCCGGCCTGCCGGTCGTCTTCGTCAGCGGCTATTCCGACACCGCGCGGATCGAGGCCGTCGCCGGTCCCCGGGCCCTGGTCCTGCGCAAGCCCTTCCGGGTTGACGAGCTCCAGGCCATCCTTGTTCAGGCCTTGGGCGGGGCGTCCTGAGGCGCTGCCCGCACAGGCCCTGTGCGGGCCCGCCCCTTCCGGCCGGGGCCTCGGACCCCTAGCTCCTGTCCAGCCTCCTTTGCCAAGAGAGATTGCCATGACCGCCCTTTCCCTCGGCCTCGACACCTTCGGCGACGTCACGATCGGGCCCGACAGCCAGCCCAAGCCCATGGACCAGGTGCTGCGCGATGTGGTCGAGGAGGCCGTCCTCGCCGACGAGCTTGGCATCGACTTCATCGGCTTGGGGGAGCATCACCGCGACGACTTCGCGATCTCCTCCCCCGAGATCGTGCTGGCGGCTATTGCAGGCCGCACCAAGCGCATCCGGCTCGGCACCGCGGTCACCGTCCTGTCCACCGACGACCCGGTGCGGGTCTTCCAGCGGTTCTCGACGCTGGACGCCGTCTCGAACGGCCGGGCCGAGGCGATCCTCGGGCGCGGCTCCTTCACCGAAAGCTACGGGCTCTTCGGGCAGGACCTCCAGGACTACAACCTCCTGTTCGAGGAGCGGCTCGACCTCTTCGCCCGTCTCCTGCGCGAAGAGAAGGTGACGTGGTCCGGCGAGACCCGCGCGCCCCTGCAGGACGCGACCGTCTATCCGCGCCTCGGACACCGAGGCCTGACCACCTGGGTCGGCGTCGGCGGCAGCCCCGAATCCGTCGTCCGCGTCGTGCGCCACGACCTTCAGCTCATGCTCGCTGTCATCGGCGGCGATCCCCTGCGCTTCCGGGCCTACGTGGACCTCTACCACCGCGCCTGCGCCCAACTCGGCCGCACGCCCAAGCCCATCGGCGTCCATTCCCCCGGCTTCGTGGCCGAGACCGATGAGGCCGCGCGCGAGGCGCTCTGGCCCCACTATCAAGCGATGTTCGGCCGCATCGGGCGCGAGCGCGGCTGGGCGCCCGTAACCAAGGACCGCTTCCTGGCCGAGGTCGAGCAGGGTGCGCTCTACGTCGGCTCGCCCGAGACGGTCGCCCGCAAGATCGCGCGCACCGTGCAGGGGCTGGGCCTCCAGCGCTTCGACCTGAAATATGCGAACGGCCCCATGCCGCACGATCAGCTCCTGTCGGGCCTGCGCCTGTACGGCGAAAAGGTCATCCCCCGCGTGCGCGAGATGCTGGCGCTCGACGCCGCCGCCTGAGGCACCCGGTGCCCGGCCCGCGCCGGGCTCCCTGATCGTCCCGTCTCAGCCCTGGGGCGGAACGCCCGTGCGGTCCTCCTCGTCGGGCTCGGAGCCGGTCACGCCGAGACCGCCGAGCCCAAGTCCAGCCGGCCCGCCCCCCGCGACCAGCCCGCCCTCGGGCAGAAGCCCGCCGTCCAGCGCCCCCGGCCTGTCCTGGCCATCGGAGGCGCCTTGCGGGTCGAACATCTCCTCGCCCACCTCTTGGCTGGCCTGCCGCCAGTGATGCTCGTGCCGTCCTTCCGGGCGACCCTCGGCTTCCCAGAGCGCATGGGCGCGCTCGCGGATGCGTTGCTCGCGGTCATCGGTCATGGTGCTTACCTCTCCCATGAGATCTCGCCCCTCCGAACGACGCCATGGTCCGCTTGTTCCCACGGCCAAGGAACCGCCACGGCGCGCGCCCGTTGGCCCGTGATGCTGCTGCGGAGGACCCGCCCTGCCCGCCTTCAGCGCCGAACGGTCGTCGAAGCCCCTCGCCCCGGATGTCGAGGTCGTGCCGCCCTCGGCGCTGGCCGCCTTGGAACCCGAATGGGCGGCGCTCTGGGCGCTCTGTTCCCGCGCCACGCCCTTCGTGCACCCGGCCTGGCTCCTGCCCTGGGCGCGCCATCACGCCCCCGGCCGCTGCGGCGCGGTCGCGCTCCGGGCCGGGGGGCGGCTCGTCGGCTTCCTGCCCGTCTTCTGCTGGGATGGCGCGCTGCTCCTCGCCGGGACCGGCCCCAGCGACCGGGGCGAGGCCCTCGTCGCGCCCGGCTTCGAAACCGAAGCTCCCCGCCTCCTCGCAGCTCTGCCCGACGCCGCGCCCGAGCCCTTCGACCGCATCGACCTCCAGCAGCTTGCCGCCGACTCACCCCTCCTCGCCGCCGCCGCGCCGCCCGGCTGGTCGGATGCGCGAGAGCCCGGCGACGCCTGCCTCCTGGCGCCGCTCACGGGCGAGGACGGACTCGGCGCGGCTTCCGGACGGCAACGGTCCCACTGGCGCCACGCCCGGCGGCAACTGGAGCGCCAAGGCGGCCACCTCGGTCTCGCCGCATCCGAGGAGGTCGGCCCCGCCATCGAGGACCTGCTGCGGCTCAACGCGCTCCGCTTCGGCGCGGACAGCGTGCTGGCCGAGCCGCTGCTCGCGGCGCTCCTGCGCGACGCGGGTCCTTCGCTCGCCCGCGCGGGGCTCCTGCGGCTCCATCAGGTCACGCTTCAGGGACGCCGCATCGCCGTCCTCCTCGTCTTGGCCGGCCCTTGGGCCCATCACGGCTACAACGGCGGCTTCGATCCGGCGCAGTCCAGGCTCAGCCCCTCGGCCTTGCTCGTCGGTGCCGCCATGCAGCAGGCCGCGTGCGAAGGCGTGGCCACCTTCGACTTCCTGCGCGGCGGCGAGGGCTACAAGTCCGTCTGGGGCGCGGCGCCCACGCCCATGCACCGCCGCCTGCTGCGCCCGGCCTGATCCGGCTCAGTCCTTCCGCAGCAGGAAGCTCGGCGCATCCCAAAGCGCGAAGTCGCCCCGGCCCACGCGGCTCAGCCCAAGCCCCGCCCCGGCTCCCAGCGCAGCCAGTTCGGCCCGGTCGCGCTCCGGGTCGCTTCGATAGGAGTGGTTCAGCACCGCGAGCGTCCCGCCGGGCCGGAGCACACGCGCCACCTCCTCGACATGACGCCGCAGCACCGCCTCGCCCGTCTGGACGAGATAGGGAAACACGTCGGCCGCCAGCACGAGATCCACCGAACCGTCCGTCACGCCCCCGAGATCGCACCCGTTGCCGACCGCAAGCGCGACGTTGCAAAGCCCGGCGCAGGTCTCGCGCGCCCGCGCGATCATCCCCGCCGAGATGTCGAGTCCCGTGATCCATCGAACGCGCGGCGCGATCGCGGCCACGAAACGCCCCTGCCCGCAGCCGATCTCCAGCACCTCCCGCCCCAGCCCGAGAAGCCCCTGCGCCGCCAGCCAGTCCACGACCTCGGCCGTCGCCGCGCGCAGAAGGTCCGCATTGCCCAGCGCATAGAGCGCCACGCCCGCCTCGGGCGCGCGCTCCGACAGCCGGTCGAAGATCCGCGCCCAATGGGCGGGCCCGTCCTCGGGGGACGGCCCGTCATGCGCCACGCCCGCCAGCACCGACCGCACCGTGGCGAAGGCCTTCGGGTTGCCCCGCCACAGCCTCAGCGCCTCGCCCAACCGTCCGGCCTCCGGGGCCGGGGCGCCTGCGCGCGCGCCCTCCAGCGCCCCCTCGACCTCCTCCGGGCCCCGCGCCGCCATCGCCAACCGGAGGAGCGCCACGTTGGGCGGCAAAGCTCCGCTCGCACAGGCCTCCACCACCGGACGAAGCTCGTCGGGGCAGCCGGCCTGCCACACAGGCGCCTCGTCGGCGGATGCTCGGGTCATGGGATCGGACATGCCAGCGCGGCGCGGCGGAACATCGCGTCCCCTCCGGGGTTGGGGGAACCGGCAGGCCCCGGCCACGACGGGGCGCCGAAGAAGGGGCCGTCCATGCCGGAACGACCCGCCGGGCCAGGCGACGCGAACCGGACCGGCGCCGGGACCGCGCCATGATCTTCCGCGACCGGACCGAGGCCGGGCAACGGCTCGGCCAGGCCCTCGCGCGCGAGGCGCCCTTCGCGGACCCGGTCGTGGTCGCCCTGCCCCGCGGCGGCGTTCCCGTGGCCCACGAGGTCGCCCGCGCCCTGCACGCCCCTCTCGACGTGCTGATCGTCCGCAAGATCGGCGCGCCCGGCAACCCGGAGGTCGGCCTGGGTGCCGTGGTGGACGGGACCCCGCCGCAGGTCGTCCTGACCCCGGCGGTCATGGAACTGATCCGTCCCCCGCCCGGGCATGTCGAAGCCGAGACCCAGGCCCAGATCGTCGAACTGGAGCGCCGCCGCCGCGCCTACCGGGGCGACCGGGCGCCGCTCGACACCCTGGGGCGGACGGTGATCCTCGTGGACGACGGCATAGCCACGGGCGGCACGGTCCGGGCGGCGCTCCGCGGCCTCGCCCAGGCGCGGCCCGCGCGTCTCATCCTGGCCGTCCCGGTGGCCCCGGCCGAGGTCCTGGCCGACCTCCGCCCCGAGGCCGACGCCGTGGTCGCCCTCGCGACGCCCGAGCCCTTCCGCGCGGTCGGCCTCCACTACCGCGACTTCCGCCAGACCACCGACGAGGAGGTGGTCCGCCTGCTGCGCGACGCCGAAGGCGGCTGAGCCGACCGGCCTCATCCCACGGCGACCCGAAGGCGCACGGGAATGCCCTTGTAGGCCGGGGTGTGGCTCAGCTCGTCGTGCTGGTCCAGCGGCACCAGCGGATTGGCCTCGGGATAGTAGGCCACCACGCAGGCGTCGGGCAGGTCGTAGGGCACCAGCCGCAGCCCGTGCACCGCGCGGGGCGTGCCGTCGTCCAGCGCGCATTCCACCGTGACGGCCTGCCCCTCGGCCCACCCGCGCCGACCCATCTCCTCCGGGTTGATGAGCAGGATGTCCCGCCGCCCCTCCAGCCCCCGCAGCCGGTCCGAATAGCCGTAGACCGTGGTGTTGAACTGGTCGTTCGATCGCAGCGTGACCAGCGTCATCTCCTCCCCCTCGGGCGAGTGGCCCAGCGAGGTCAGCGCCTCGGGCGTCGTGAACTCGGCGCGGCCCGACTCCGTCCTCCACCGCCGCTCGCGCGCGGCATTGCCCTTGTGGAATCCTCCCGGCGTGAAGAGCCGGTCGTTGAAGTCCCTGAACTTGTCCGGCCAGGTCGCCTCGATCAGGTCCCGGATCACCGCGTAATCCGCCACCCAATCGTCCCAGCGCACCTGGGGGTTGGGCGGCAGCGTGGCCTTGGCGATCCCCGCGACGATGGCGGGCTCGGACAGCAGGTGCTCGGACGCGGGCCGCCGCTTGCCCAGCGACCCGTGGATCATGGACAGCGAATCCTCCATGGACACCGCCTGCGGCCCCGTAGCCTCGCGATGCTCCTCCGACCGCACGAGGCATGGCAGCAGCCACGACGACCGCCCCGGCCGCAGGTGCGAGCGGTTCAGCTTGGTGGCGATCTGCACGTTGAGCGCCAGCCGCGGCCAGGCCTCCTCCACCCGGTCGTTGTCGGGGATGGCGCGGGCGAAGTTGCCGCCCAGCGACACGAAGCCCCGCACGGTGCCGTCCAGCACCCCCTGCGCCGCCTCCACCGTGGTCATGCCCTTGTCGCGCGGGGGCTCGAAGCCGAACATCTCCTTGAGCTTGTCGAGCGGCGCGAGCTCCGGCTTCTCGGTGATGCCCACCGTGCGCTGGCCCTGCACGTTGGAATGCCCCCGCACCGGCGAGATGCCCGTCCCGTCGCGCCCGATGTTGCCCCGCAGCAGGAGCAGGTTCACCAGCATGGCGATGCTGAGCCATCCCCGGACGTGCTGGGTCAGCCCCATGCCGTAGATGCCGATCACCCGCTCGGACTTGGCGTAAAGATCCGCCACCGTCTGCATGTCGCGGCGCAACAGGCCCGACTCGCGCTCGAGCTCGCCCCAACCCAGCGCGGTCACGCGCGCCGCCAGATCGTCGAAGCCCGTCGTGTGCTCGGCCAGGAAGCCGCGGTCGAGCACGCCGCCTTCGCGGTCCTCCAGCTCCAGCACGCGCTTGATGATCCCCGCCAGCGCCGCGATGTCGCCGCCGGGACGGACTTGGAGATAAAGGTCCGAGATCGGCGTGGGCTCCCTCACCGTCATCTGGCCGGGCCGCTGCGGGTTGGTGAACTCCACCAGCCCCCGCTCGCGCACCGGGTTGAATGTCACGATCCGGCAGCCCCGCTCCTTGGCCTCCTGCAGCTTGTGCAGGAACCGGGGCGAGTTGGTCCCGGTGTTCTGCCCGAAGAACAGCAGGAGGTCGCACTGGTCGAAATCGGGCAGGATGCAGGTCCCGACCGAGGAGCCCGTCACCTTCTTCAGCCCCACGCTCGTCGTCTCGTGGCACATGTTGGAGCTGTCGGGCAGGTTGTTGTGCCCATAAAGCCGCGCGAAGAGCTGGAACAGGTAGCTGGTCTCCAGGCTCGCCCGGCCCGAGGTGTAGAAAACGGTCGACTTCGGGTCGAGCGCGCGCAGCTCCGCCCCGATGGCGGCGAAGGCCTCGTCCCAGCTCGTCTCCAGGTAGCGGTCCGTGGCGTGATCGTAGCGCAGCGGATGGGTGAGCCGCCCGGCCTTCTCCAGATCGTGGTCGGACAGACCGCGCAGCTCGGTGACGGTGTGGGCCGCAAAGAACTCGGGCGTGGCGCGGTCGGAGGTCAGGTCCCAGATCGTCGCCTTGGCGCCGTTCTCGCAGAACTCGAACAGGTGCGGCTCGGCGGGCTTGGTCCAGGCGCAGGAGGTGCACATGTGCCCCCCTGGCTTGTTCTGGCGCATCAGCGTGCGGATCGCCCCCGGCGTAGGCTTCTGGTCGGCCAGGACCTCCGCCATACCCCGGACGGACCCCCAACCGCCGGACGCGTGGTCGTAGAAGGGGGTATCGGGGCGCTGTCGGGCGTGGTCGTCGCGGTCCATGGTCCTCCTCCGGAGCCGTCCGGGCGGCTCCCCGCAGGGGCCGGACCATCGTCCGGCGCCGGGGACCAGATAGAGGCGCGCGGCCGAGGGGAAAGGCGCCTCGGGACTCCGGCCCCTGCTGCGGCCGGGGCCGCGTCGGGGTGTTGCGCGAATCGGGGGAGGACCGTTCGGTGGTGCTACGCTTCGTTAACCCGGCTCCGGCAGGCTGGACCCAACAACCTCAGGGATGCCTTCGTGACCCGACCCGACCGCCTGCCCCCGACCGTCCCTTCCCGGTGCCCGCCCGCCGCGACCTGGGTCCAGCCGTGCCTTGGCGTCGGTCGCGCTCCCAAGGGCTTGGCCCCGCTCCAAGCCCTCACCATGCCCCCTGGCCAGCCCGGTCGGGAGGACCGCACCTCCACGACCCCCGGTGCTGGGTCACGGCACGTCAAGGACGGCATCGAGATGGGCGGCCAAGGTGGGGACGTCGCGGAACGTCACGGCCTCGACCTTGCCGCCCTGGCACTCGGCGCGGACCCGGAGCAGACCCGCCAGAGCCTCCAGCGTCAGTTCGGTGACAGGCTCTTGCATGGGACGCATGCTCATCGCCAGCAGCACCCTGACGACCCAGATGGTGTTGCCTCCCGACATCCCGGGGTATCCGACCTGCTCCATGATGATGAAGCCCGCATCCGCCTCCGGGTGCGAGGCCGGCACGACGATGTTGCAGCAATCGGCCGGAATGTGCGGAACGCCCCCGGTAATCACGCGCATCGGCGTCCCGGCGTAGGTGACGATCGCCTGAATCGCTCGCTTGAAGGAGATGATGCTCCCTCCTCTGGCCTATCACGAAGGGGCCCGCGTCCTACGGTCGCGCCACAGGACGTCTTGGCGTCCTGTCTTTGCAGCACCTACGCTGCGCCCATTGGACGGTTCAACGGAGGGCACTGGTCGCAGCAAAGCTGGAAGACAACGCGACGACAACTTGGGAAAAGATCACGTTTGACTCGAGCCCAGGTCAACGCAGCAAGTCACCGGCGCTCTTGTGAGGCAGGAGGACCCGCTCTGGTCAGGCGCTCCGACGACCTGCCGCCGGTGACCTCGCTGGCGGTCTTCAAGGCGGCGGCCCGCCATGACAGTTTCACGCCGGCCGCATCGGAGCTGAACGTGACGCCCGGCGCGGCCAGCCGCCAGATCCGCAGCCTGGAGACCGAATTGGGCGTGGCGCTGTTCCCGCGCCACAACTGGGGGGTGCTCCTCACCGCCTCGGGCGAGGAGTTGTTCCAGGTGTTGGCCCAGGGCTATGCCCGAACGTCCGAAGTGGTCCGTGCCATCCGCCGGAGCGACACGGCCCGCAGGGTTACGGTGGCCTCTTCGGACGTGTTCGGCTCCATGTGGCTGCTGCCACGGATGTCGGATTTCTGGCGGCACCGTCCCGAGATCAAGGTGGACCGTCTGATCTCCGGCAACACGCTGGACTTCCGCCGGGCCGACGTGGACCTGCGCGCGCTTCGGGAGCGACGGCTGGCTCGGCGAGACGGCGCAGTTCCTGTTCGATGTCCGCGTCTACCCGGTGTGCAGCCCGGCCTACGCGTCGGCTCACCGGGACACCAGGGTCCAGGATCTCAGGGAGTCGCCGATTCTGGATCTCGATTGGGCGGCGCCGGACTGGCCCCGGTGAGCCCCCGCACCCCCTCACCGGCCGCCGCCGTGGCGGTGGCCAGGGCGAAGGCGAGAGCCCCCGCGCAGGCCTTTGGTAAAAGATACTCGGAATTCATGGCACCTCCGGGGTGCTTTACACGTCGGGAAAGGGCTGGAACTCCGGATCGAAGGGGTTGCCCTCGGGCAGGAGCTCGGGGGTGACGTAGGTCACGCCCTCGGGGGTGGGGTTGGGCGTGGGGATGACGTTGATGTGCGTCTGCGAGGTCTTGGGGTTGTTGGGGTCGGTCAGCACGTCGTAGCGGAGCAGCATCGCCGCGTCCTCGTGGGCGGTGTTGTGGCAGTGCATGACATAGGCGCCGCCGTACTCGCCGAACTGCACCTGGATGCGCACCGTACCGCCCTCGCCCAATCGCCAGACGTCCTTGCGCGAGTTGCGCTCGAGCGCGGACAAGGCCCGCCCGCCACGATCAACGATCCGGCCTTCCTCGAAATGCAGGTGGGCCGGATGATCCCAGCCGCCGCTTCCATTGATCATGACCCAGTGCTCCACGTCGCCGGGCTTGGGAACGACGAAGGACACACGGTTGGCGTTAAGGCTATAGTTACCTTCGCCATTGAGCCGCATTCCATAATCCCAGAAGGGACGTATGCTCGTGTCCGGGCAATCGGGGAAGCATTCGCCCGTGACGGGGTCGCGCGGACTGTCGGGATCGGACTTGAACTCAAACACGCGCACGCGCGTGGGCTCGACGATCGGGATCACCTCGGTCAGGCGGGACGGCACCTGGCTGTAGTCGCGCGACGCGGACCGGTGGACGACCCCGGGCACGTCGACGCTGTAGACCTGCGAGGCGACCCGGAATTGAAGGATCGCGCCGACCCCGGGGTCGTCAGAGTTGCCCCGCAGCGCATCGCGCAAGCTGAGCGTTCCCTTGGGTCCCTTTCCGTCGTCATGTTCCATCAGGTTCACGAGCCGCAGCTTGCTGCCGACCGGCAGGCCGGTGAAGTCCACGATCACGTCGAAGCGCTCGCCCGTGGCCATCGGGTCGAGGCGGGTGACGCGCACGGGGGCGGGCAGC
>NZ_VDFV01000018.1 GCF_006152145.1 Rubellimicrobium roseum
CGTCATCGGCACGAGCTGGTTGGCCTGGTTCACCAGCGCGAACTTCCAGAACCGCGCCATGCCGGCCGCCAGGATGCGGAAGCGGTACTTGCGCGGGATGACCTCGAAGAAGGGCTTGTAGGCTAAGTTGACGAGCGCCCGATCGCCCAAGAAGCCGTGGGTGTCGAAGATGTCGAAGAAGAGCTGGCCGTCCCCGTCCCAGGCCGCGTCCGAGATCATCAGATTCACGTCGAAGTCGATGTTGCCCCAGTCCAGCAGCGAGCCCGAGGGCAGGCGCAGGTTGACCCCGTCGTTGAGCACTTCGTTGCCGCGGTCGGGGCCGCTGTAGTAGTTCAGCGCGCCCAGATGGCCCTTGTAGACGTTCTCGGCCGTGTAGAAGAAGCGGTGGTCGTGGAACCACAGCGAGCCCTGCAGCTCGCGGAAGTCGCCCGGCACCTGGATCAGGCCGCCCTTGCCGTCGGGTCCCGAGGCGCGCCGGTCGGTGGCGCCCGTGTTGATCGCGTCGGCGCGCGCCAGCGTCGTGGTCCAGTGGTAGTCGTAGAACTGGCCGGGGAAGAAGTGGGCGTTCGACGCCCCGTCCCCCGTCGAGGCGTTGTGGCCGTTGTGGTTGTGGGTCGCCTGGCTGTTGCTGCCGAAGCCGCCGTTGTCGCCGTATTTCGTCGGCAGGGCATTGTAGTGTCGGAAGATCAGCGGCTCCCCGTAGCGGGCCTTGATCAGCGGCGGGATGGGCCGGCCAGCGACATTCCTGCCCGGACCGAAGGTCCAGAGCTTGTTGCGCCCTTGCACCGGAAGGCCGGGATGGAACCTGACATCGTAGCGCGGCGAGGGATCGCTGAGCGTCGACACATAGGCGGCCTTGGGCAGGTACTCGCGCCAGCGCTGCTGGGCGAAGTACTCACCCGGCGGGCGGCCCTCCAGCGGCCCCTTGCCGGTGAGCGGGTTGACGAACTTCGTGCCCTTCGAGGCGGTGAAGTCAGTGTGCCAGGACAGCCGACGCGCGTCGGGCTCCATGGTGCCTCCGGGAAAGACCAGATCGACCTCGGCCCCGCGCTCCTTGGGTATCAACGGCAGCGGCTTCTGCAAGGCCAGCCGCGGCATGCGCTGGGTGAAGGGCAGCACCCCCCACAACGGGCTGGGCGGCGCGCCCGTGGGCACCGCGGCCTCCACCCGGCTGGGCGCGAAGGGGCTCAGGCCATGGGTCAGCGCCAGCGCCCCCCCGGCCGTGAACACCCCCCAGCGGAACAGATCCCGCCGGCTCACCTCCCCCGTCGACAGCGCCTTCACGATCTCGGCGCGGTTGCGCCGGGCGGTCTCCGCCTCGCGCAGGCGCGCGCGAGATGCCGATTGCCTCAGGTACATCCTTACCCCTTTCCTATCGCCCGCAGATCAGCGACGTTACCGAGGCACACGGATTAGGACGCATGAAGCTGCGCAGAACCTAGGCCCGGATACGCCTGAGACAGGCCGGGAAACCTGCGTGAGGCAGGCTCCGCCGGGCGCTTGATACGTGCATCAGCGCCGTGGTTCCCAATTTCTATAGTTCGCCCCGCTAGCGCATATGAGTAGTGCGACGCAAATTGGTATAAGTAATAATACGTATGTCCGGAGGAGCCGGCTAAAGCCCGGCGTGCTGGCTGCGACCGGACTTGCGCCCCTTGATCGTCTGCGCCTTGCCAATCTCTAGAGCGTGGCGCAGTGCCGCTTCAACCCTGGAAAGGATCCGGAGTTCGACAGAGGTATCAGGATCACGACGGGCCATCCGGGCCAAGCGAGGACGGCGGCTGCGAGTGCGATGGCCATCAGGGAGAGAGCAACGTGTCGCGTGTAGCGCATGGCAACGTCTTTCCAGACCAACGCTGCCGCTGAGAACTTGGTCAGGTGTGGCTGTGACACTTCCGGCCGCCTGAACTTGGAGGAATGCCACGGAACGCAAGCGCCCCGGGACAGGCGGGGAGCGGCACGGCCGCAGACGAGAGCTCCCGCTGATCGCCGGTCGTCGACGGCTCCCTCGCTCTCCTCGCCGGAGACGGTCGAAGGTGGCCCGCTGATCGTGCCATGACACGCCGGGCTGGGCGTGCCCGAGATCGGGCGCCTGGAGTCGCTTGAGGACGTGACCGCTTGGCGAAGGACGCGGGGGTCAACCTTTCCTTCTCACCTGACCCCCCATCACGTCGGAATCAGGGCCAAATGCTTGGAGTTAAGAGCGGAGTTGCCCTTTGCGATTTGGTTCGAGCGACGCGGGTGACCTGGGTCCGGCTCAGTGTCGAGGGCCGGACCATCGGGGCAAGGTTGCGTGGGTCCCATAGGCTTGGCGGCCGGGGTATCAGTGGGCGATGCGCGTCCCGAAGAACCCAGGGTGACGCATCGCCTATTTGCGGCCAAGCCAATTCGTCGCTCGACGATAAAAGGCCAAAGGTCGCTCACTCTAGACCGGATGACCTAATCAAGCTCCCCAAGATACCTGCATGTTCAAGGTCACGCAAGAATGGCCGATTGAGGTGCAGGTTCAAGCCGTGCTCGGCAGCCTCCCGTTGAGAAGGCTTGCCCTGCAATCTCTGCCTCAGCGAGGGAGCGTGCTCACGTCTTGTCGACGGCGGCGCAGAACGGAGAATCCGGCCAAGCCCGACAACAGAAGGAAGCCTGCCGCCGGAACCGGCACCGCCGCGACCGCGATTTGGTCAACATCATAGCCGCCGCTGGAGGACCCACGGGGAACGAACGTCGTATCGGCGAGGCGCAAGGTGTCGAACACTCCGTCGAGAGCCAGTTCGCCCACGGCGGCCCTGTTGGTCAGGGTTCCGAGCTTGACAAACACGCCTTTCCGGCCGCCCCAGACATCGACGCTTTCCAGCGCACTCGTCGCACGGTTGTTGAAGGTCACCTCTGAGATCTTCAGGAAACCGGTGAACAGCGAGTGGCTTTCGGGACCGAAAGTGAAGTCCACAATGGCGCCATATCCCATTTCGAAGAAGTCATAGGAAGACTCCGTCGTGAGTTCGTCGCCCAGAGCGTTGGCCAGGTTGTTAGGCGTTGTTGCGCAACTCGAGTTGAGGCCGAGTTCGCCCCTTTCCCCTCGAGGTCAGGCGACGCGCGTGA
>NZ_VDFV01000019.1 GCF_006152145.1 Rubellimicrobium roseum
GGTCCACGTGACCAATGGTCCCAATGTTCACGTGCGGTTTGTTCCGCTCGAACTTCGCCTTCGCCATGATGCCATCCTGTTTGGGCGGAGCCCCGAACGGGTCCGCGCGTCCGCGCGCCGTTTATGGAATCGTGGGGGCGAGCGCAAGGGGGCCCGCCGGCCCGGGGTCAGGCCGCGGCCCCGGGCCGCGCCGCCGCGCCGAACAGCCAGGCCGAGAGAAGCCAGAGCCCGGCGAAGAGACCCGTCCCCATCAGCACGTCCCCCACCGAAACCGGCCCGGTCACGCCCAGCCCGCCGCCCAGCGCGACCAGGGGCACCAGCACCTGCGCCAGCGCCGTGGCCACCATGGCCCGCGCCATGCCCCGGGGCCGCAGCCGCGCGGCCAGGGCCCCGAGAAGGCCGACCGCCAGCACGCCGCCATAAAGGAGGTTGGCGGGGTTCCCCTCGCTCCCGATCAGGCCGACGGCCCCGTTGACCCAGGCCAGCAACAGCCCGGTCGCGAGCGCAAGCCCGGTGGCGGCGCGTTCGGCGGGGCCGCTCGTGCGCCGGAGCGCGAGTTCGAGAAGAAGGCCCGCGCCGCCCAGCAGGACACCCGCGGCCACGAAATCGGACAAGGTCCAGTCGACCTCTCCGGTCACCTGCATGGCCACCAGCGGCAGCAGCAGGAGCGCCACTGCCCCGCCCCAGCCCAGCCTCCGCCAGGAGATGCCCTGTCCGCGCCCCGTCCGACCCATGATCGCCGCGCCTCCGTGGGTGAGCCTGTTCCCGACATAGCACGGAGCGCCCGACCATGTCCCGGAATTCGGACCGGCGCTGGCCGGCCGAGGATGCGCCCCCCGCGACGCGGAGGGAACAGGCCCCGGCCGGTCCTGTCCTTACCCCACCGGCAGCGCGAAGCGGTTGTCGCGCGGGAAGCCGCGCGGCGCCATGCGCCCCGCCTGCCCGCGCTTGCCCAGCCACTCGGACAGGTCCGGCTCGCGCCGCGTCTTGCCGCCCTCCAAACTCCAGGTCAGCCCCTCGGCCAGGTTTAGCGTCACCAGGTCCGACAGCCCGCCATCCTTGAAGGCCTGCAGCCGCACGCCCTTGCCGCGCCCCATCTCGGGCAACTCGGCCACGGGGAACACCAGCATCTTGCGGTTCTGCCCGATGCAGGCGACGTGGTCGCCCGCCACGGGGACCATGTGCCCGGCCTTCGCTCCTTCGGGGAGGTTCAGCACCACGCGGCCCGCGCGCGTCTGCGCCAGCGCCTCGTCCTCGGACAGGATGAAGCCGTCGCCCGCGTCCGAGGCCACGATCAGCCGCCCGCCCGGCCGGTGCAGCCGCACCCCCACCACCGGCGCGTCGAGGTCGATCATCAGCCGCAGGGGCTCGCCCATGCCGCGCCCGCCCGGCAGCGAGGCCACCGGCACCGTGAACATCCGCCCGTTGGCGCCCAGCACCAGAAGCTTGTCCGTGGTCTCGGCCCGCAGCAGGAAGCGCGCCTTGTCGCCGTCCTTGTACCGCAGGCCCTCGCCCTCGACATGGCCCTTCATGGCGCGGACCCAGCCCATCTCGGACAGGACCACCGTCACCGGCTCGCGCTCGATCATCGACTCGGGTGCGATGTCGGCCGTCTCGGCCGCCACCGCCAACGTCGTGCGCCGCGCACCCCCGGGGGCCTTGGCCCCGAACCGCTTGCGGCTTTCCTTGAGGTCCGCCGAGATCGCCTTCCACTGGAGGCCCTCGTCCTCCAGCAGCGCGAGCAGCGTCCCCCGCTCGGCCAGAAGCGCGTCGCGCTCGGCGATGAGCTGCATCTCCTCCAGCCGCCGCAAGCTGCGCAGCCGCATGTTGAGGATCGCCTCGGCCTGCACCTCGGTCATGCCCACGCCCGGTGGGATCACCACCTCGCCCTTGGCGGGCAGCGGCGACACGTAGTCGGCCTCCGACCGCGCCCTGGCGCGGGGCTTGTCCCAGTCCTCGGCCTGCAGCGCGGCCTTGGGGTCCTCGTCGTAGCGGATGATGTCGATCACCCGGTCGAGGTTGAGGTAGGCGATGAGGAGGCCCCCCAGCACCTCCAGCCGCCGGTCGATCTTCTCCAGCCGGTGCTGCGACCGCCGCAGCAGCACGTCCCGCCGGTGGTCGAGGAAGGCCCGCAGCACCTCGCGCAGGGAACACACCTTGGGCGTCAGCCCGTCGATCAGCACGTTCATGTTGAGCGGCACGCGGACTTCCAGGTCCGACTGCCGGAACAGCATGCCCATCAGCATCTCGGGATCGACGCTGCGCGACTTCGGCTCCAGCACGATCCGCACGTCGTCCGCGCTCTCGTCGCGCACGTCGGCCAGGGCCGGGATCTTCTTGGTCTGGACGATCTCCGCGAGCTTCTCGATCAGCTTGGATTTCTGGACCTGATAGGGAATCTCGGTCACGACGATCTGCCGCACGCCGCGCCCCTGCTCCTCCACCATCCAGCGCGCCCGCAGCCGGAAGGCCCCGCGCCCCGTGCGGTAGGCCTGCGCGATCCCCTCGGGGGGCTCGACCAGCACGCCCCCGGTCGGGAAGTCGGGCCCGGGGATCAGCTCCAGGAGCTTCTCGTCCCCGAGGTCCGGCTTCTTGATCATCTCCAGGCAGGCGCCCAGCAGCTCGTCGAGATTGTGCGGCGGGATGCTCGTCGCCATCCCCACGGCGATGCCCGACGACCCGTTGGCCAGCAGGTGCGGCACCGGCGCGGGCAGCACGACGGGCTCCAGGAGCGTCCCGTCGTAGTTCGGCCGCAGATCCACCGCGTCCTCGTCCAGCCCTTCCATCAGGGCCTCGCCCAAGGGCGTGAGCCGCGCCTCGGTGTAGCGGGCGGCCGCCGGGTTGTCCCCGTCGATGTTGCCGAAGTTGCCCTGCCCCTCGACCAGCGGGTAGCGGACGTTGAAGTCCTGCGCGAGCCGCGCCATCGCGTCGTAGATCGCGGCGTCGCCGTGGGGGTGGTAGTTCCCCATCACGTCGCCCGAGATCTTGGCCGATTTGCGGAACCCCGACGTGGGCGTCAGCCGCAGCTCGCGCATGGCGAACAGGATGCGCCGGTGCACGGGCTTGAGCCCGTCGCGCGCGTCCGGCAGCGCCCGGTGCATGATGGTGGACAGCGCATAGGTGAGGTAGCGCTCGCCGATCGCGCGGCGCAGCGGCTCCGTCACCAGGAGCGTGGCCTCGGCGCCGTCGTCGGCGCCCTCGGGGATGGGGGGCTCATCGGTCATGTTCCTGATCTAAAGCCCGGCGCCTCACGGCACAAGCATCAGAACAAAGCACGAACGGAAAGAATTTGCCCTCCCCGGGACGCCCCCCGCGCCCTACACTCTCCGGCGGCCCCTTTCCGACGTTGCCCCCAAGGAGACGCTCGTGAGACTTCTGTTCCTCCCCCTCGCCTTCGTGGCCCTGGCCTGGGCCTACTGGGCGCTTTCGGGCGGCTCGGACTTCGAGCCCCGCCAGCGCGCCGAGGCCCCCGAGCCCGTCGCCCCCGCCGCGCCCGAGCCCGCCCGCCTCCTTGACGAGGTGAGCGCCGTGGCCCCCACCGCCGCCACCGATCCGGCCGCCGACCCGCCCGAGGTCCCCGCCGCCGTCGATCCCGAGCCCGCCCCGGTCCCGGCCGACACGACCGAGGCGCTGGTGGACGACGCCCCCGAGCCCCTGCCCGAGCAGCCCATCCTCGCCGCCGACGTACTGGCGCTCCTCGCCCCCGACGCGCCGCGCGCGGCCCCCGAAGGCGTCACCGTCGCCGCCGCCTCGGCCAACGCGGGCGCCGACCTGCGCCGCGTCACCGGCACCCGCGTCAACGTCCGCTCCGGCCCCGGCACCGGGAACGGCGTCGTCGCGCAGGTGGGCGAAGGCGACACCGCCGAAGTCCTGGGCCAGGACGGCGGCTGGGTCCGCATCCGCACGCCCGACGGGACCGAGGGCTGGATGTCCGCACGCTTTCTTGCAGGCCCCGAGGGCTAGGCCCTCCTTCCGGGCGCCCCCGCGCCGGGCTAAGGGAACCGCAACCCTCCACTTTCGGAGCCGCCATGCCCGCTGACCACGCCCCCGCCCCCGCCGCGCGCCCGCGCAGCATCCTCATCACCGGCTGCTCGTCGGGCATCGGCGCCCACGCCGCCCTGACGCTGCGCGGGCGCGGCTGGCAGGTCTTCGCCGCCTGCCGCAAGGAGGAGGACTGCCAGCGCCTGCGCATGGAGGGCTTCCACAGCCCCCGGCTCGACTACACCGACCCCGCCTCCATCGAGGCGGCCCTGGCCGAGGTGCTGGAGGCCACGGGCGGCACGCTCGACGCGCTCTTCAACAACGGCGCCATCGCGCTGCCCGGCGCCGTCGAGGACCTGCCCACCGACGGCCTGCGCGCCATCTTCGAGACCAACCTCTTCGGCTGGCACGAGCTCACCCGCCGCGCGATCCCCGTCATGCGCCGACAGGGCCACGGGCACATCGTCAACTGCTCCTCGGTGCTGGGCCTCGTCGGCGCCAAGTGGCGCGGCGCCTACACGGCCACCAAGTTCGCGATCGAGGGCCTGACCGAGGTCCTCCGGCTGGAGATGGCCTCCGCCAACATCCAGGTCGCGCTGATCGAGCCCGGCCCGGTCACCTCCAAGCTGCGCCAGAACTCGATCCCGCATTTCGAGCGCTGGATCGATTGGCGCGCCTCGCCCCGCGCCGACGAATACAGCCAGATCCTCCACCGCCTCTACGAATCCCGGGGCCCCGACCGTTGGGAGCTGCCCCCGGCCGCCGTGACCGAGCGGCTGCTCCAGATCCTCGAATCGCCTCGGCCCGCCGCGCGCTACTACGTGACCGCCCCCACCCACGCCGTGGGCTGGATGCGCCGCCTCCTGCCCGGCCGCGCGGTCGAATGGGTGGTCGGCCGGGCCTGAGGCCGCAAGGAAGAGACACTGCCCAAAGGCGCCCTTCCCTTCGCCGCGCGCTCCGCTAAACCCTGCCTGACCCAAGCGGGAGCGGCTCATGGATTTCAGCGATCCTCTCTTCTACCTCGTCGTGGCGGCGGTGCTTCTGGTGCTCGGCATCCTGCTCTTCGGGGTGGGAAGCTTCGGACGGGGCGGCGACTTCAACCGCCGCAACGCCAACAAGATCATGCGATGGCGCATCTATGCGCAGGCGGCCGCCATCGCGCTCATTCTTCTCTATGTGTTCCTGCGCGGACGGGGGACCTGACATGTTCGTGCTGAGCAAGATCTACACCCGCACCGGCGACGCGGGCGACACGGCGCTGGGCGACGGCACCCGCGTGCGCAAGCACGCGCTGCGCGTCGAATCCTACGGCACCGTGGACGAGCTGAACTCCACCCTCGGCCTCGCGCGGCTCCAGGCGCAGGGAACCCCCGTGGACGCCGACCTCGCCGCCATCCAGAACGATCTCTTCGACCTCGGCGCCGACCTCTGCCGCCCCGAAGGCGGCGAGGGCACCGCGCTCCGCGTCAGCGACGGGCAGGTGGACCGGCTCGAAGCGCAGATCGACGCCATGACATCCCGGCTGGAGCCCCTGCGCTCCTTCGTCCTGCCCGGCGGCACGGCGCTCTCGGCGCATCTGCACCTCTGCCGCACGGTCGCCCGCCGGGCCGAGCGGCTGGTCGTCGCGCTCTCCGAGCAGCACGCCGTGAACCCGGCCGCGATCCGCTACCTCAACCGCCTGTCGGACTGGTTCTTCGTCGCGGCCCGCATGGCCAACGACGGCGGCCGCTCGGACGTGCTCTGGGTGCCCGGCGCGAACCGCTAGGCGCGGGTCGCCTCGCTTGCTAGGCTGCCTCCGATCCCCGGACCGGAGGCCCCGATGCCAGAACCCGTCCCGCCCGGCGCGCTCGTCGTCCTCACGGGCGCTAGCGGCTTCATCGCCAAGCACATAGCCCGCCGCCTCCTCGAAGACGGTCACGCGGTCCGCGCCACCCTCCGCTCGCCCTCGCGCGAGGCCGAGGTGCGCGCCGCCGTCCTCCCCGGCCTGCCCCCCGAGGCCGAAGGCCGCCTGACCTTCGCCACCGCAGACCTCACGGCGGACGCGGGCTGGGCGCAGGCGATGGAGGGCGCGCAGGCCCTCCTCCACACCGCCTCGCCCTTCCCGCTGAACCAGCCCCGCGACCCCGAGGTGCTGATCCGCCCCGCCGTCGAGGGCACCCGCCGCGCGCTCACGGCCGCCGCGGACGCGGGCGTCCGCCGCGTGGTCCTGACCTCCTCCGTCGCCGCCATCGTCAATCCCGGCTCGCGCGAGATGCGGGACGAATCCACCTGGCTAGACCTCGAGGCCCCTGGCGTAACGCCCTACTACGCCTCCAAGGCGCTGGCCGAGCGCGCCGCCTGGGACCTCGCCCGCGACCGAGGCCTCCGGCTCACCGCCATCAACCCCAGCGTGGTCCTCGGCCCGCTGCTCGACCGCCAGTCCGGCACCTCCGTCGCCCTCGTCCAGCGGCTCCTGCGGGCCAGGGACCCCCTGGTCCCGCGCCTGAACTTCGCCGCCGTGGACGTGCGCGACGTGGCCGCGATGCACGTCCGCGCCCTCGCGCTTCCCGCGACCGAGGGCGAGCGCGTCATCGCCTCCGCGGGCCTCCTGCCCATGCCCGAGATGGCGCGCATCCTGAAGCGGGCCTACCCCGACCGCCGCATCCCCACGCGCGAGGCGCCCGACTGGCTCATCCGCGCGCTGGCCCTCGCCCTGCCCGACATGCGCACCGCCGCGAGCTTCCTGGGCGGGCGCGACCTCGTGTCGAACGCCAAGGCCCGCCGCCTCTTCGGCATGGACTTCATCCCGCCCGAGGAGGCGCTCCTCGCCTCCGCGCGCAGCCTGATCGAGCAGGGCCTCGCCTAGGGCCCGCGCCGCGCCCCCAGCCGGGGATGCACGGTCGCGGCCAGCCCCCAGGCCGCCGCCATCGCCGCCCCCGTGACCGCGAAGGTGGCCGCCACGGGCGCCACCACCAGCACGAGGCCCCCCACCGCCGGGCTCAGGATGCCCGACACGTCGCGGAAGCTCGAATAGACCGCCGCCATCTCCGTCCGCTCGGACGGCTTCACCGCCATCAGGAACGGCAGCGACCCGCAGACGTCCAGCATCACGAGCCCGCTCGACGCCAGCACGAGGGCCCCCACCGCCGCCCAGGGCGCGCCCCCCGCCACCAGCGCCGCCAGCATGAACAGCGCCGCGCACCAGCCGAAGGTCGCCCGCACCGCCCCCCGCACGCCCCAGCGCCCGACCAGCCGCAGCATCAGCGGCGTGGCGAACAGCATCCCGTTCGACACCGACACCGCCGCGCCGCCCACCCGCTCGTCGATCCCCGACTCCAGGCAGAAGAGCGGCAGGTAGACGATGTACACCCACCAGCCGCAGGACCGGATCACGGCAAAGGCCCAGCCCGCCACCAGCCGGGGCCGCCGCACGAAGCGGCGCAGATAGGCCAGCGGCCGTCCTGTCCCGGCCGCGCCCACCGCCTTGCCGTCCCCCAGATCGAGCCGCAGGAAGGCCCCCGTGGTCACGACCGCGAATCCCGCCGCCAGCAGGAAGGGCGCCGGCCGCCACCAGTCCAGCAGCAGCACCCCCGCGAAGGGCCCGACCGTCCAGGCCGTCGCGCTGTAGACCAGCCGCAGCGTCTCGTTCCGCGCTAGGTCCTCCCGCGCCACGTGGTCCAGCACATAGGCCGACAGGCAGATCCAGAAGGTCACCGTCGCCACCGCGTTGACCAGCATGGCCAGCGCCGTGAGCCACGGGTCCGCCGTCAGCAGAAGCCCCGCGCCCAGCAGATAGAGCCCGCCCGCCCCCACCATCATCCGCGCGCGCCCCACGACCCGCGTGGCCCAGGGCACCAGCAGCCCCGCCGCCAGCGACCCCAGCCCCACGAGGAGGAAGAAGGCCGAGACCACCGTCCCTTCGCCCCAGAGCCGGTACATCACCAGCGGCACCGCCGACAGCAGCACCCCCCGCACCGCCGATTCGAGCCCGAAGAGAAGCGCGAAGTCCTGCGCGCGCGGGCGCACGGCGGCAGGGACGCTGACGGAAAGGCTGGTCATGGGGGAAAACGATCCGCTGGACGCCTCCAGCTAGCTCTGCCCCGGCGGCCCGGTCATCACCGCCCGCGACACGGAATGCCGCTTTCCGTCAGCCCTCGCCGCGCGCGATCGCCTCGACCAACCGCTCCCGCGACGCGGGCAGGCCCTTGCCCTCGGGCAGCAGCCGCTCCGTCAGGAAATGCCCCGTGACGCCCAGCGCCGCGCGGATCGCCTCGGCGTCCGCCTCCCCCTCGCCCCGCAGGACGGGCGGCAGCGGCAGCAGGCGCGGCGCATACTCGCCTGCCCCCGCCCAGCTCACCGCCCGCCCCGTGCGCGGCGAGACAAAGGCCAGGTCCTCCCGCGCGCCTGTCACCGCGCAGGCCGACAGGTCCAGCCCGAAGCCCATCTCCTCCAGAAGCGCCACCTCCCACTGAAGGTAGGCCAGCGGCCAGACCTCCCGCTCGCCCAGCAGGTCCAGAAGCGCGTTGGTCCGGTCGTAGAGCCCGGGATGCGGCGCCCGCTCGGGCAGCACCGCCCCCAGCAGCGCCGCCACCGCTCCGATCCCCGCCAGCGCCATCCGGTCCCCCAGCGCCAGCGCCGCGCGGTTGCGGACCGGCTCCGCCGTGAAATGCCCCAGATGCTCGTCGAGCCGCGCGGCCCAGGCCATCTGCACCAGCACGCCGGGCTGGAGGAAGGGCCGCATCCGCCGCGACACGCCGCCCCGCACCACGCCCGCGTGCCGCCCATGGTCCCGGCAGAAGGCCTCGACGATGGCCGAGGTCTCGCCATGCGGCCGCACGGCCAGAAGGATGCCCTCGTCGCGCCATTCGATCATGACCCCGACAGTGAAGCGCCCCGCCCCCTCCGGCAAGCCCTTGCGTCCGGCCCCCCGCGTGCCGCAACTGCGCCGCCATGCCCTGTCCCCGACTCACGCCCGCCGCCCGGCTCCTGTCGCTTCTCGTGGCGGCCGTCGCCGGGGGCGGCCTCGCGGCGCAGGCCCTGGGCTCCGCCGAGTTCCTGGGACGCGCCGGCTGGCCGCTCCTGTGGCACCTTTCGTCCTACTTCACGATCCTGACCGCGCTCCTCGTGGCGGCCACGACCGGCGCCGAGGCGCTGACCGGCCGCGCCGCCCCGCCGGGCTGGAGCGGCGGCCTCACGGTCTGGAGCCTGATGGCCGGGGTCGCCTACCACGCCCTGCTGTCCGGCCTCTGGACGCCCCAGGGCCCGAGCCTCTGGGCCGACCACGCGCTGCACCTGGCCCTGCCCGCGCTCATGGCCGCCCAGTGGCTCGCCACGCCGAGGCCTGCGCTGACCGTCCGGCACGCGCTCCTGTGGCTCCTCTGGCCGCTGGCCTATCTGCTGCTCACCCTCGCGCGTGGCGCCCTGACGGGGAGCTATCCCTACCCGTTTCTCGACCCCCATGTCGCGGGCGTGTCCGGCCTGCTGGGCACCGTCGTCGCCCTGGGCCTCGCCTTCCTGCTCATGGGCCTCGCACTCGTCAGCCTGTCGCACTCGCGCCGGGCCCCTGCCTCCGCCGCCAGCCGTCCCTGAGCGCCCAAGGTGTTGCGTGCGCCGGGGGAGGACCGTTCGGTGCTGTCAGAAACCGTTAACCTTTGTCCCGCACCCTGATCCCGCACGCATCGCCACGGGACCGCCTGCGGGACACAACTCTCCCGCTCTCGGACGACATCTTCGTGGCCCGCTCTTTGCAGGGACCCGGCCCGCGTGCCGCCGGACCATCTGGGGAACCCACCCCCCAGCCGCCGCGCGTCGAACACGTGCCCCCTGCCCGCCCGGAGTGGCGTCCGCCGGGCAGCCCCGGAGGACTGTCCCCCATGCCCCCAGATGGCGGGAAACGCTCCGACCCGCCCCCTTCCTCGGCCCCAGATATCCCGGGGCGAGGCGAAGCCGGGGGGCAGAGCCCCCTTGCGGCCTCTACTCCAGCCCCTCCTCGCCCAGAAGGTGCCGCCCCTGCCGGTCCTCGACCTCGATCACCCACAGGTCCGGGTCGTATTTCCTCTGCCGCGCGATGGCCTCGTCCACCTCGGGCTCCGCGCCCTCGGCCAGAACCATCCAGGTCCGCGCGCCGGTCATGGGATCGAAGCTCCGCTGGAACACGGTCGCCCGCCCGTCCAGCGTCGCGCATTTCACCAGCACCGCGCCCGCCGTCTCGTCGCCGCGCCGCACCACGAAGGCCGGGATGTCCTCGACCCGGAGCCGCGCGAGGTAGGCCGCGACCCAGACCCCCGCCTTCAGCCGCGCCTCAGGCGCCATCGCGGAAGTCGAGCCCCATCTCGCCGTAGCGCTCCGGGTCCTCCAGCCAGTTCTCCTTGACCTTGACGGTCAGGAACAGGTGGACCTTGCGGCCCATGAACTCCTCCATCTCGGCCCGCGCCGCCTGGCCCACGGCCTTGATGGTCTCGCCGCCCTTGCCCAGCACGATGCCCCGGTGCCCCTCGCGGGCGACATAGACGATCTGGTCCACCCGCGCGCTGCCGTCCTTGCGCTCCTCCCAGGCCTCCGTCTCGACGGTCAGCTCATAGGGCAGCTCCTGATGCAGCCGCAGCGTCAGCTTCTCGCGCGTCATCTCGGCCGCGATCATCCGCATCGGCAGGTCGGCGAGCTGGTCCTCGGGATACAGCCACGGCCCCTCGGGCAGCATCGACCCCAGCCACCGCTTCAGGTCCTCGGTCCCATAGCCCCGCTCGGCCGAGATCATGAAGGTCCGCTCGAAGGGAAAGGCCTCGTTCATCTCCCCGCTCAGCGCGAGCAGGCTCTCGGCCTTGACCCGGTCGATCTTGTTGATGGCCAGCGCCACGGGCCGCTTGCCGACCCGGTCCCGCAGGGTCGCAAGGATTGCCTTCACGCCCTCGGTCATCCCCCGGTGCGCCTCGATCAGCAGCACCACGACATCCGCGTCCGCCGCCCCGCCCCAGGCCGCCGCGACCATGGCGCGATCCAGCCGCCGCCGCGGCCGGAACAGCCCCGGCGTGTCGACGAAGACGATCTGGCTCTGCCCCTCCATCGCCACGCCCCGGATGCGCGCCCGCGTCGTCTGCACCTTGTGGGTGACGATGGACACCTTGGCGCCGACCATCCGGTTCAGCAGCGTCGACTTGCCCGCGTTGGGCTCGCCGATCAGCGCCACGAAGCCTGCCCGCGTCGGCCCTTGCTCGTCTTCCACGTCCGTCATCCTTCCAATCGTCCGAGCAGCGCCGCCGCCGCCGCATGTTCCGCCGCGCGCTTGGTCGCGCCCTCGGCCCGCTCCGTCTCGCCGGTTGCGAGCCGCGCCTCGATCACGAAGCGCGGCTGGTGGTCCGGCCCCTCGCGCCCGATCAGGACATAGTCCGGCGGCTCCATCCCGCGACCCTGCGCCCATTCCTGCAGCGCGCTCTTGGCGTCGCGCGCGTCCTGGGGCGCCGCCGCGATCCGCCCGCCCCAGAGCCGCAGGATCATCGCCCGCGCGGCCTCCAGGCCCCCGTCCAGGTAGACCGCCGCGATGACCGCCTCCATGGCGTCCGCCAGCAGCGCCTCCTTCTTGCGCCCGCCCCCGATCATCTCCGACCGCCCGAGCTTGAGGCCGGCCCCCAGGTCCACCTCGCGCGCCACCTCGGCGCAGGTCTCGCGCCGCACCAGCGCGTTGAAGCGCGGCGCGATGCGGCCCTCGTCCGCCTCAGGGTCCGCCTCCAGCAGCGCCTCGGCCATCACGAGGCCCAGCACCCGGTCGCCCAGGAACTCCAGCCGCTGGTTGTCGCCCCCGCCCCCGCGCGAGCCGTGCGTGAGCGCCCGCAGCAGCAGCGAAGGATCGCGGAACTCGTGCCCCAGCCGCTCCGCCAAAGTCCGCACCGTGCCCGACACCTTCACCGCACCACCTCGCCCAGGCGGCCCGGCCGCCATCCCCGCGGGTCCCAGGGCCAGCGCGCCTCGGACGACGCCAGCACCATGTCCACCCGTCCGATCACCCGTTCCACCGCCACGAATCCCGTTCCCCCCACCGTCACCGCCAGCCGGCTGTCGCCGCCCGCGTCGCGGTGGTCGCCCAGCACATACAGGAAGCCCTCAGGGACCGCGACCTCCTCCGCCCGGTCCAGGGGCCGCGCCCCGGCGTCCAGCACGTCATAGGCCGTGCCGTCGGGCAGCACCTCCCGCAAGCGCCGCGTCAGGCAGGCGGCCCCCAGGCCCACGGCGCCGTTGCCGCAGATCGGCATGACGCCTTCGGGACCCTGCCGACCGAAGGTCTCGGACAGGAAGCCCGCGTCGGCGCGGGTCGCGGCCACCCCGCCGATCACCGGCAGCCCGCCCTCGACGGCCACCCGCTCGCCCCCCAGCGCGATCACCCGGCCGAAGCGGGGCGCGGTCTCCTCCCCGACCCGGAAGGCCACCACATCGCCCCGCGCCACCGCCAGCGGCCCCCGCCGCACCAGCACCAGATCCCCCGGCAGCAGCGCGGGCTTCATCGCCTGGGTCCGCACCGGCGCGGCCGTCCAGACCAGGCTTCCGGCCAGCACCAGCGCGAGCATCCCCGCGACCCCCATCCCGAGCAGCCGCCACTGGCTGTCGGTGCGCCGCCGCCGCTGCGACGAGGGCATCGCGACCAGCACCGCGAGCAGCGCCCAGCGCGCCCAGGGCAGCGCCAGGCCCCAAGCCCACCAGCCACGCCATCCCATGTCGTTGAGCCGCCGCAGCACGTGCCCCATCGCGGGCACCGCGAAGACCACGAGCGGCAGCGCCGCCATGGCCTCGTGCCACCGCGTCCAGCCCTCGAACCGCAGGGGCCCCAGCCGCCAGAGCGCCCAGAGCCCGCCGAGGACCAGCAGGAGGGCCGCGAAGGCCGGCCCCCCGGTGCGCCCCGTCCAGTCGAGGCCGTCGCGAAGGAAACGGGAGGGCGAAAGCGGCTGGATCAGGGGCCGACCGGCCATGGCCCTCAGTCGATGCCGACGAAGAAGCGGTCGGGCCGCCAGGTCCAGAAGGCCAGCATCGACCGCCCGGCGGACGAGAACATCACCCGGTCGGCCCGGCCCACGAGGTTCTCGAAGGGCACGAAGCCCACGCCCCGCGCCGATTGCGGAAAGCGTGAATCCGTCGAGTTGTCGCGGTTGTCGCCCATGAAGAAGAAATGCCCCTCGGGCACGGTGAAGACGCCCGTGTCGTCCTGCGGCAGGTCGGCGATGTTGAGGATGCTGTGGCTCACCCCGCCCGGCAGCGTCTCGCGGTAGCGCTCGGACACGCAGTCGCCGCCCTCGGGCTGCGCGCCGTCCCGGCAGGACGGATACTGCCCCTGCGGGCCCTGCGGCTCGTAGGCCTCGACGAACTCGCCCGCGGGCTCCACCTGCACCGGCTCGCCGTTGAGGTGGAGAAGGCCGTCCTTCATCTGGACCTGGTCGCCCGGCAGGCCGATCAGCCGTTTGATGAAGTCCTGCCCCGTCACCGGATGGCGGAACACCACCACGTCGCCCCGCTCGGGCATCTCGCCCCAGATGCGCGTGTTGTCGCCGTCCATCCAGCCGCAGATGTCGTCGGCGCCCACGTCGAGCCCGATGACCCCCAGCGGGATCGAGGGACAGGACGCGTAGGAATAGCCATAGGCCATCTTGTTGACGAACAGGAAGTCGCCAATCAGCAGGGTGTCCTTCATCGACCCCGAGGGGATCCAGAAGGGCTGGAAGAACAGGCTGCGGAACACCCCCGCGATCAGCAGGGCCCAGAAGACCGTCTTGACGGTCTCCCACACGCTCGCCGCGAAGCCGCGGTCTTCCTCCGCCGTCTCCCGGCGGTCCCGTCCGAATGCCATCTGCGTCTCCCGCAAGCCGTGGGTGTCCTGACGCCCCGGCCCCCTCAAGTCAACCCGCGCATCGCCGCAGGATCCCGCGGCCCCATCACGAGGGCGCCAGCGGACGCGCCTCGATCACCACGAAGGCCTGCGCCCAGGGGTGGTCGTCGGTCAGCGTGACATGGACCACCGCCTCGTGGCCGGGAGGCGTCATCTCCGCCAGCCGCTGGGCCGCCCAGCCCGTCAGGCGCATCACCGGCTGCCCGGTCGGCAGGTTCGACACCGCCATGTCGCGCCATGCGATGCCCATCCGCAGCCCCGTGCCCAGCGCCTTGGAGCAGGCCTCCTTGGCCGCCCAGCGCTTGGCCAGCGTCGCCGCTTCGTGCGGGCGCGAACGGGCCTTGCCCAGTTCGGTCTCGGTGAAGACGCGGTCGCGGAAGCGGTCACCGAAGCGGGCGAGCGTGCCGGCGATCCGGTCGATGTTGCACAGGTCGGTGCCGATGCCGAGGATCATGCGATCCCCGGCGGGCAGGCCTCGGGCGGGGCGGACGGATGAAGGGTCATGCCTCGTTCCTAGCGCATCGCCCCCCGTCTGACGAGGGGCGGACGGGTCGGCGTCGAACCCGCCCGGCCGGGCGGGGATGGGCCGCCGGGCCCGGGAAGCCCGCGGGCGACGGGCCACCCGGCTAGGGCGCCTCCAGCGCCGCCGCCAGCGCGTCGTCCCGCACCCCGAAGGTGAGCGAGAGCGCCCGCTCCTCAAGGGCCGTCGACTCGGGGATGAAGCCCAGCGAGGGGATGGTGACCGTGAGCGTGGCGGTTTCCGGGTTCTCCTCCACCTCCAGCCCCGCGAGGTCGAGCCCGGCGAAGCCCAGCCCCCCTTCCGTCACGATCCGGCAGCGCGGGACCGGAGGCTCGGGCCGCGCTTCCTCGGGATCGGGGGGCGGCAGCGTCAGCACCAAAAGCCGCACCCCCTCCTCGCCTTCGGCGTGGAGCAGCGCCAGCCGGATCGCCCCCGCGCCCAGCGACGCGCTGGTCTCCTCCCAGGGCTCCACGAGCGCGGTCACGGGCGGCGTCTCGCCGCAGTCCGCCACCTCCTGGGCCAGGGCGGGTCCGGCCAGCAGAGCGAGGCCCAGCAGTCCCGTCCGACGCGATGCCGCCATGAGCCGCCCTCCCCCAGACCGTCCATCGGGGAAACGGCCGGCGCGGGGCGGCGTTCCGCCTCAGGGCGTCTCGCGCGCGGCGTCCATCCGGCGGCGCATCTCGGCGATGGCGGGGGCCAGGCCCTGCATGATCGCCTCGCCGATCAGGAAATGCCCGATGTTCAGCTCCCGGATCACCGGGATGGCCGCGACGGGCGCCACCGTCTCGTAGGTGAGCCCGTGCCCGGCATGGACCTCGAGTCCCAGTGCGTGGGCCAGCGCCGCCGCGTCCCGGACGCGGGCCAGTTCCGCGTCGCGTTCCTCGGGGCGTCCCTCGTGATGGGCGTCGCAGTAGGCGCCCGTATGGATCTCGATCACGGCGGCGCCCACGCGGGCGGCGGCCTCGACCTGCCGGGGATCGGCCCCGATGAAGAGCGACACGCGCGAGCCCCTTTCGCGCAGGGGAGCGATGAACGCGGCCACCCGCGCCTCGTCCCGCGCCACGTCGAGGCCCCCTTCGGTCGTGCGCTCCTCGCGCCGCTCGGGGACCACGCAGATGGCGTGCGGCCCGTGACGCAGCGCGATGGCCTGCATCTCCTCGGTCATGGCCATCTCGAAGTTCAGGGGCTTCGTCAGCGCCTCCACCAGCCGCTCGATGTCGCGGTCCGAGATGTGGCGCCGGTCCTCGCGCAGGTGGGCGGTGATGCCGTCGGCGCCGGCGGCTTCCGCGATCAGGGCCGCGCGCACCGGGTCGGGAAAGGCCGTCCCCCGCGCGTTCCGCACCGTCGCCACATGGTCGATGTTGACCCCGAGCCTCAGCCGCTCCGCCATGTCCCCCTCCGTCCTGACGGGCGGCACCCTACCGATCCGCGGGCCCGGCGCCAGAGGGCTTGCGAAGCTGCGCGAGCTTCTCCTCCAGCGCCTTGCGCCGCGCCGCCTGGTAGGCCCGCACGAGCGGCACGGTGAGCCAGTAGGAGACCAGCGACGCCGGAAGGCCGGTGAGAAGCCCGCCCACCCAGTAGGGCACGAAGACGTCCCGGAAGAAGACCCGCAGCCCCGCCCAGTCCATGGTGTCGCGGGTGAACACGGCCCGGACGTTGTGCCACAGGTCCCACCCCGCCTCGCTGAACAGGTGGCCCAGCTCGCGCAGCAGCCCCTCGTCGGGCTGCATCCCCAGCACCCAGTAGCCCAGCCAGACGGCCGCGACGCTGATGGGCACGAGCGTGAGGAAGTTGTTGACGAAGGTGCCGATCACCGAGGCCAGGTAGTTGCCCCGGATCACCCGGGCGATGAGCAGCCCCCCCAGGATGTGGAATCCGTAAAGCGGCGTGAAGCTGATGAGCACGCCCGCCGCCACGCCCCGCCCGATCTTCTCGGGGCTGTCGGGCAGGCGGCGCAGGCGGTGCTTGATGTATTCGATGGCGCGCGCGTAGCCGCCGCGCGGGTAGACCGCCTCGGCCGCCATGCGCCACGGGGTGCGCCGGTCGCGCCGCCGGAAGACCATCTCACCCGCGCGGGGGCGTCACCGTCGCCCGCCGGGGATCGCGGTGACGGGCCACCGAGGAGACGCTGCTCTCGGCGTCGAGCGCGGTCATGACCCGGTGCAGGTGCTCGGCGTTGCGCAGGTCCACGTCGACCAGCAGACGGTAGTAGTCGGGCTTGCGGTCGGTGAACTGGAGGTCCGAGATGTTGGCCGACTGCTCGCCGATCAGGGTGCAGATGCGCCCCAGCACGCCCGGCCCGTTGGAGATGGTCAGCTCCAGGGTCACCGTGTTGACGGGGCGGTGGTTGCCCTCCTGCCAGTGAAGGTCGAGCCAGCGGTCGGGCTGCTCCTCGTAGTCCACCAGCGCCGGGCAGTCGATCGCATGGACCACCACGCCCTGCCCGCGATGGGTGATGCCCACGATCCGCTCGCCCGGCACGGGCTGGCAGCACAGCGCCCGGCGGTAGGCCTGCCCGGGCGCCACGCCCACGACGGCCTTCCGCTCGTCCACCTCCTCGCCCGCGCGCTGCGCGAGGTCGGGATAGAGCACCCGCACCACCTCCCGCGCGGTCAGCTCCGCGCTGCCGAGCCGTGCGAGGAGGTCCTCCTCGCCGTCGAGCCCCAGCGCCTTGGCGGCGGTGCGCAGCGCCTTGTCGGTCGCCTTCTTGCCCACGTTCTCGAAGGCCACGCGCGCCAGCTCGGCCCCGAGCTTGATGAACCGCTCGCGGTCCTCCTCGCGCAGCGCGCGGCGGATGGCGCTCTTGGCGCGGCCCGTGACGGCGATGCCGATCCAGGTGGCCTGCGGCGTCTGGCCCTCGGCGGTGATGATCTCGACCATCTGCCCGTTCTTGAGCCGCGAATAGAGCGGCACCCGCACCCCGTCGACCTTGGCGCCCACGCAGGCGTGGCCGATCCGGGTGTGGATGGCATAGGCGAAGTCGATCGGCGTGGCGCCCCGCGGCAGCGGGATGACGTGCCCCTTCGGCGTGAAGCAGAAGACCTGGTCCTGGTACATCTCGAGCTTCACGGCCTCGAGGAACTCGTCGTGATCCTCGCCGCCCTCGAAGCGCTCAGTCATCTGCGCGATCCAGCGCACGGGGTCGACGGCGAAGCGGTTCTCGCTCCTCACGCCGTCCTTGTATGACCAGTGGGCCGCCACGCCCGACTCGGCCACCTCGTGCATCTCCTGGGTGCGGACCTGGATCTCGACCTGCTTGCCGTCTCGCCCCGACACCGTCGTGTGGATGGAGCGGTAGCCGTTCGACTTGGGCTGGCTGATGTAGTCCTTGAAGCGCCCCGGCACCGCGCGCCAGCGCTGGTGGACGACGCCCAGGATGCGGTAGCAATCGGGGGCCGCGCCGCAGATGATGCGGAATCCGTAGATGTCCGACAGCCGCGAAAAGGCCTGGTCCTTGGTCTGGAGCTTGCGCCAGATCGAATAGGGCTTCTTGGCGCGCCCCGTGACCTCGGCCTCGATCCCCTCGCGCCGCAGGACCTCGCGGATGTCCTCCACGATCTTCTTGATGACGGTGTCGGTTTCGTCCTGAAGGGTCAGGAAGCGGCGGATCACCGACTGCCGCGCCTCGGGCATCAGGACCTTGAAGCTCAGGTCCTCCAGCTCCTCGCGCATCCACTGCATCCCCATGCGTCCGGCCAGGGGGGCGTAAATGTCCATGGTCTCGCGGGCCTTCTGGGCCTGCTTCTCGGATTTCATGGACCGGATCGTGCGCATGTTGTGCAGCCGGTCCGCGAGCTTGACGAGCGTCACCCGCAGGTCGCGCGAGGTCGCCATGAAGAGCTTGCGGAAGTTCTCGGCCTGCCGGGTCTCGTCCGACCGGATCTGCATCTTGGTCAGGTTCGTGACGCCCTCGACCAGCTCGGCGATCTCGGGGCCGAACTCGCGCTCGAGCTGCGCGTAGGAGGCCTTGGTGTCCTCCAGCGTGTCGTGCAGCAGCGCCGTGACGATGGTCGCGTCGTCCATCCGCTGGTCGGCCAGGATGCGCGCCACGGCGACCGGATGGGTGAAGTAGGGCTCCCCGCTCTTGCGGAGCTGCCCATCGTGCATCCGATCGCCAAAGGCCCAGGCCTTGCGGATCAGCGCCTCGTTCGAACGGGGGTTGTAGCCGCGCACGAGCGCCACGAGGTCGTCGGGCGTGGCGGCGAGCGCCGCGCCCGGGATCGTCGCCATGGCCTGGTCCTGCATGTCGTCCCCCCGTCGCGGTCCGGCAGGCGGACCTCGCCTCAGCGCTGCCCCTGCGCCTCCATGAGGGCACGCAGCATCCGCTCCTCGCTCATGTCGTCCTGGGCCGGGCGGTCCATCTCGGCACCCATGAGGAGCGCCATGGCGTCCTCCTCGGGCTCGTCGACCTCGATCTGCGTCTGGTTCGCGGCGATCATCCGCTCCCGCAGGTCCTCGGCCTGCTGGGTCTCTTCCGCGATCTCGCGTAGCGCCACGACCGGGTTCTTGTCGTTGTCGCGGGTCAGCGTCAGCGGCGCGCCCGAAGCCAGTTCGCGCGCGCGGTGGGCGGCGAGCATGACGAGCTCGAAGCGGTTGGGAACCTTGTCGACGCAGTCCTCGACGGTCACGCGGGCCATGGGCACACTCCCGGAATAGCGATGGGGCCGGGCGCGCGGAATCGTCCGGCCACCCGACCTCGGAAGACCCCTAGCTATTCTCCCGGCTGACCGTTGACAAGGGCCGATTCCTTCCTACCCCGCTGCCAGCGGCTCGACTCCCTCCCGCATCAGCGGGGGCAGCGCCGCCAGCATCTCGCGCACCGTGCGGCCGATCAAGGGGTGGCACCAGTCCGGGGCGATCTCGGCCAAGGGGGCCAGCACGAATCCGCGCTCCTGCATCCGGGGATGCGGCAGGATCAGGTCCGGCGGGGCCTCCCGCGCCTGCCGCTCGGGCGAAAGCTCGCGCCAGGCCGTCTGCGCCGCGGCGTCGGGCCGCACCTCCGCCCCCCAGGCGATCAGGTCGAGATCCAGCGTCCGCGCGCCCCAGCGCGTCTCTCGCATGCGACCGAACGTCGCCTCGATGGCGTGGAGCCGGTCGAGCAGCGCCTCGGGACCGAGATCCGTCACCAGCGCGGCGGCGGCGTTGACGTAGTCCGGCCCGCCGGGCGGCCAGGCGGGACTTTGCCAAAGCCGACTGCAGGTTAGGCCGGGGCCCAGCCCGGCCAGCGCGTCCATCGCGGCGGCGACCGTGGCGGCCGGGCCGCCGCGCGCCGAGCCGAGGTTCGATCCCAGGGCGATCAGGGCATGGCCAAATGTCACGGGTCCCTCTCTCTTGCGCGCCGCGCGCGCGTACTTATCTTGGAGCCATTCAAGCGGCCCGCTCCGTTTCGGGCCGCGCTTTAAGGCATAATGAAAGGCCATTCATGTTCTATCGCGACGACCGGCTGGCGCTCTTCATCGACGGCTCCAACCTTTACGCCGCCGCCAAGGCCCTGGGCTTCGACATCGACTACAAGCTCCTTCGGGCCGAATTCGCGCGCCGGGGCAAGCTGGTCCGCGCCTTCTACTACACCGCCCTTCTGGAGAACGACGAATACTCGCCCATCCGCCCGCTCGTCGACTGGCTGAACTACAACGGCTTCACCATGCGGACGAAGCCCGCCAAGGAATACACCGACTCGCTCGGCCGGCGGAAGGTCAAGGGCAACATGGACGTGGAGCTCTGCGTCGACGCGCTCGAACTGGCCGGTCATATCGACCATGCCGTGATCTTCTCGGGCGACGGCGACTTCAAGCCGCTCGTCGAGGCGCTGCAGCGCAAGGGCGTGCGCGTCTCGGTCTGCTCGACCATCCGCTCGCAGCCGCCGATGATCTCGGACGACCTGCGCCGGCAGGCCGACAACTTCATCGACCTTGAGGACCTCAAGGAAGTCGTGGGCCGTCCGCCGCGCGAGCCGCGCCCCGAGGGCGCCGAGCGCCGCTGGCCGCGCGAGTCCGTGCCCGCCACCGAGCCCGCCGCCCCGGTGGCGGCCGAGGAATGACCAAGGCCCCCCTCACGCTCCATCTCGCGGCGCCGCGCGGCTTCTGCGCGGGCGTGGACCGCGCCATCCGCATCGTCGAGCTCGCGATCGAGAAATGGGGCGCCCCGGTCTATGTCCGGCACGAGATCGTCCACAACCGCACGGTGGTAGATGCCCTGCGCGCCAAGGGCGCCGTCTTCGTCGAGGAGGTCCACGAGGCCCCCGCCGACCGGCCCATCGTGTTCTCGGCCCATGGCGTGGCCAAGTCCGTGCCGGCCGAGGCCGCCGCGCGCGACATGATCCAGGTGGACGCCACCTGCCCGCTCGTGACCAAGGTCCACATCGAGGCCGCGCGCCACCACGAGAATGGGCTCCAGCTCGTGATGATCGGCCATGCCGGCCACCCCGAGACCGTCGGCACCATGGGCCAGCTCCCGCCCGGCGAGGTGCTGCTGGTGGAGACGGTGGAGGACGTGGACCGGCTGGAGGTCCGCGACCCCGACCGGCTCGCCTTCGTGACCCAGACCACGCTTTCGGTGGACGACACGGCCGACATCGTGGCCGCACTCCAGGCCCGCTTCCCGGCCATCCACGGCCCCGCGCGCGAGGACATCTGCTACGCCACGACCAACCGCCAGATGGCGGTCAAGGCGATGGCTCCCTCCTGCGAGGCGATCCTCGTGGTGGGTGCGCCCAACTCCTCGAACTCGCGCCGTTTGGTGGAGGTCGCGCGCAAGGCCGGCTGCCCCTACGCCCAGCTCATCCAGACCGCCGCCGAGATCGACTGGCGCGCGCTGGAAGGCGTGCGCTCCATCGGCCTCACCGCCGGGGCCTCCGCCCCCGAGGCGCTGGTGAACGGGGTGATCGACGCCGTCCGAGCCCGTTACGACGTCACGGTGAGGCCGGTCGTCACCGCCGAGGAGAACGTGGAGTTCAAGGTCCCCCGCATCCTGCGGGAGCCCGCGTGAGCGGCTGGCTCGGCTTCGAGGGGCGCGTCGAGCCCGTCGAATGGGGCCGGGCCACCTACACCGTCCTTCGCCTTCCCCCCGAGGTGGCCGCTACCCTGCTGTCCCAGGGCGCCCGACGCGTGGAGGGCGAGATCAACGACCATCCCGTGAACCTCGCACTTTCCCGCGCGCCCGTGGTCGAGGGCCTGTTCCTCTGGACCGGCCGCAGCCTCCTCGACCGCCTGGGCGTCACGCCGGGCGAGCCGCTGGAGGTCCGCCTGCGCCCGGCCCCGTCGGACGAGGTGGACACGCCGGACGACCTGGCCCTGGCGCTCCGGCAGGCCGGGGCGGGTGCGGCCTGGGAGGCGCTGACCCCCGGAAAGCGGCGCGGCCTCCTGCACCGCATCGACTCGGCCAAAACCGCGCCCACGCGCGCCAAACGCATCGCCTCCGTGGTGGCGGACCTTGGAGAGGCGCTATGACGCGGCGGATCCCGGTCGCCCCGCTGCTCCTCGGCCTATCGGGCGTCCTGCCCTTCGCCTGGGGGGCGCTCACGATCCTGATCCCCTCCGTCGGCGACTGGAGCCTTGATCTCCTCGGCGCCCGCCTCACGGGCCGGACGCTCCTCCTCCTCTACGGGATGGTGATCCTCAGCTTCATGTCCGGCGTGATCTGGGGTTTCGCCACCCGCGCCGAAGGGCGTCATGCCGCCGTCCTTTACGCTCTCTCCACGCTGCCCTCGCTTTGGGCGCTGTTCCTCGGCTTTTCGGCGCTAGCGCTGGCGCTGGGCTTCGTCGCGCTGCTCGCGCTCGATCTCCATGCGCAGCGCGCGGGTCTCGCGCCGGCTTGGTGGCTGCGCCTCCGGCTGCTGCTGACCGCGCTCGTGGTGCCCTGCCTCCTGGCCGGCTGGCCCTGACGCCACGACAGGGTCAGCCCCGACGGCTCGCTTGATGCAGGTCAAGGTCGCGGCGTCCGCCCTGTGCGGGACTGGGGTCATCCAATACGGGAGACCCCAGATGAACCACAGCCACCGCAAGGTCCTGCACAGCCTCTTTGCCCACCCGATCCCCTCGAACATCCACCTCTCCGACGTGGAGGCCGTCCTGCGGGATCTCGGGGCCGAGGTCGGCCATTCCGGCCACGGCCGCTTCACGGCAACGCTGGCGGGCCAGCACATCAGCCTGCACGGCGGCAACCACGGCCTGTCCAAGGACGAGGTCGCGCAGGTCCGCAAGGCGCTCGAGGCCGCCGGGATCGCGCCCGCCGACTACCCGGCCTGACACCGGTTGCACCACCGCGGCGGGCGGGCTAGGCCACGGGCTCCGCTATTCGAGGTGTCCGCCATGCCCGTCCTTTTCGCCTACACCGACGGCGCCTGCTCCGGGAACCCGGGGCCGGGCGGCTGGGGCGCCCTCCTGCTGGCCAAGGAGGGCGACCAGGTCGTCCGCGAAAAGGAACTCATGGGCGGCGAGCCCATGACCACCAACAACCGCATGGAGCTTCTGGCGGCCATCCACGCGCTGGAGGTGCTGGAGCGGCCTTCCGTCCTCACCGTCGTCACCGACTCGGCCTATGTGAAGGGCGGCATCACGAGCTGGCTCGTCAACTGGAAGAGGCGCGGCTGGCGCACGGCGTCCAACGAGCCCGTCAAGAACGAGGACCTCTGGCGCCGGCTGGAGGAGGCCGCGTCGCGCCACACCGTCACTTGGCGCTGGATCAAGGGCCACGCGGGCCACGCCGAGAACGAGCGCGCCGACGCGCTGGCCCGCGCCGGAATGGCCCCGTTCAAGCCCAAGCGACGCGCCTCCTAGGCGTCGGCGGCGCGAGCCCGGCGCGACTGCTGCAGCATCGAGGCGGTGTAGAGGGCCAACGCCGCCCAGATCATCGGAAAGGCGATCATCCGCGCCCGACCGAACTCCTCGCCGAACAGGAACACCGCCACGAGCACGATCATCGTCGGCGCGATGTATTGCAGGATGCCGATGGTGGACAGCCGCAGGAGCTTGGCCCCGTTGGCGTAGAGGATCAGCGGCACCGCCGTCACCGGCCCGCAGCCCAGCAGGAGCCAGGTCGTGGCTGCGTCCCCCGCCGCGAAGTGGCTCTGCCCATTGGCGCTCAGCCAGCCCAGGTAGCCCAGCGCCGGGGCGAGCAGGATCAGCACTTCCAGCAGGAAACCCTGGTTCGGCCCGATGGGCAGCGCCTTCTTGAGGAAGGCGTAGGCCCCCCAGGTGAGCGTGAGCCCCAGCGCCACCAGCGGCAGCCGCCCCGTCTCCCAGGTCAGGACCGCGACGGCTGCGGCCGCCAGCGCGATGGCCGCCCATTGCAGCGGGCTCAGCCGCTCGCGCAGCAGGATCGCCCCCAGAAGCACGCTGAAGAGCGGGTTGATGTAGTAACCCAGCGCCGCGTCGAGTGCGTGCCCCGCGCCGATGGACCAGACATAGATGCCCCAGTTGACCGAGATGAGCGCCGCCGTCACCGCCGCCATGACCAGCATCCGGGGGGTCCGCAGCGCGCGGGCCAGATCGGCCGTGCGTCCCGTGCTCCAGACCACCACCCCGGCAATGGGGATGGCCCAGATGATCCGGTGAACGATGACCTCGGCCGGCGGCACATGGGCCAGCGCCTTCATGTAGAGGGGCAGGAAGCCCCACAGGACATAGACGCTCGTCGCCAGGACAAAGCCCTTGAGGCTGTCCTCGTTGCGGGTCATCGGGGGCACCTCCGGGATCGGGCCCGAAGGGGCTAACGCGTCCGGGCGGCGACCGCCACCCCCGGCGCGAGGTCAGCCGAGCCGCGCGCCGGGGTCCCAGCCCCGCAGGGCTTCGGCCACAGGCAGGGCCTTGGCCCCTGCGCGCTGCACCTCCAGCACCTCGACCGCGCCCTCGCCGCAGGCGACCGTCAGGCCTTCCAGCACCTCGCCGGGGCTCCCCCGCCTCTCGACCAGCCGCGCGCGCAGGAGCTTGATCCGCTCGCCCCGCGCCTCGCACCAGGCGCCGGGAAACGGAGCCAGCCCCCGGATCAGCCGGTCCACCTCGGCGGCCGGCTTGCTCCAGTCGATCCGTGCCTCGGCCTTGTCGATCTTGTGGGCGTAAGTTACGCCCGCCTCGGGCTGCGGCACGGGGGTCAGGTCCGCCAGCCGCGCCAGCGCCTCCACGATCATCCGCGCGCCCAAGCCGCTCAGCCGGTCGTGCAGGTCCCCGGTCGTGTCCGTGGGCCCGAGGGGCAGCGCCTCGCGCAGCAGCACCGGCCCGGTGTCGAGCCCCGCCTCCATCCGCATGATGCAGACGCCGGTCTCGGCATCCCCGGCCATGATCGCCCGGTGGATCGGCGCCGCCCCCCGCCAGCGCGGCAGCAGCGAGGCGTGGATGTTCAGGCACCCTCGCGCGGGCGCGTCCAGAACGGCCTGCGGCAGGATCAGCCCATAGGCCACGACCACCGCCGCCTCGACGCCCAGCGCCGCGAACTCCGCCTGCGCCTCGGAGGTCCGCAGGCTTCGGGGGTGGCGCACCATCAGCCCCCGCTTTTCCGCCTCGGCCTGCACGGGCGAGGGGCGCTCCTTCTGCCCGCGTCCGGCGGGGCGCGGCGGCTGGCAGTAGACGCAGGCGATCTCGTGCCCCGCCGCGATCAGCGCACGCAGGGGCGGGACCGAGAACTCGGGCGTGCCCAGGAACGCGAGCCTCATGCCTTGCGGGCCTTGCGGATCAGCATGTCGCGTTTTGTCCGCGAGAGCCGGTCGAAGTACATCCTGCCGTCCAGATGGTCGATCTGGTGCTGCACGGATGTCGCCCAAAGGGCCACGAAGTCCCGCTCCACGACCTCGCCCCGCTCGTCGAGGTAGCGCACCGTCACGGCGCGGGGCCGCGCGATCACCGCCGAGACGCCGGGCAAGTTGGGCGAAGCTTCCTCGTGCTCGCGCAACTGCACGCTCGCGTGCAGGATCTCGGGATTGGCCATCCGCACCGCCTGTCCGCGCGCCTCCGAGGCGTCCACGACGGCCAGCCGGAGCGGCACACCGATCTGCGGTGCGGCAAGGCCCACGCCCGGCATCGCCTCCATGACCTCGATCATCTCGCCCCAAAGGGCGCGGATCTCGTCGGTCACCTCCTCCACCAGAGAGGCGGGGCGGCGCAGGACCGGATGCGGCCAGGGCAGGACGGCGCGGGTCACGCCACCGCCTCCTCAGGCTCCTCGCGGTCCGTGCAGAGCACGCCGTCGAGGTGGTCCATCTCGTGCTGCACGCAGGTCGCCGCCAGACCTGCGAACCGGCCCTCCTGCGCCGCGCCGTCCAGGTCCCGCCAGCGCAGGGCGACTGCGGCGGGCCGCGCCACGCGCGACACCCGGCCGGGGATCGACAGGCATCCCTCCTCGCGCGTCACCCGCTCCTCGGAGGCCTCCACGATCTCGGGGTTCACGAACACATGCGGCTCGGGCGTCCCGTCCTTCCAGGCCACGTCCATGACGAAGAGCCGGACCGGCAATCCCACCTGCGGCGCGGCGAGGCCCCGCCCCGGCGCCTCGTACATCGTGGCCAGCATGTCGGAGACCAGCTCGCGCAGCGCGGCGTCAAAGGCCTGCACGGGCGCGCAGACCTCACGCAGGACGGGGTCGGGCACCTGGACGATGGGCCGGATCACAGCCGCTCGGCCTCACGCCCCTTGGGGGCGGGCTTCTCGCGGGCGAGGTCGCGCTTCAGCTTCTCCATCTTGCGGGTGATGACCCCGCGCTTGATGGGCCCCAGGTAGTCGATGAACAGGGTGCCGTCCAAGTGGTCGATCTCGTGCTGCACGCAGACCGCCCAGAGCCCGTCGAACCGACCCTGGTGCGCCTGACCGTCCAGGTCCGTCCAGACGACCTCGACCTCCCTGGGCCGCGTCACCTCGGCGAAGTGCTCGGGGATGGATAGGCAGCCCTCCTCATAGGGCGCCTTCTCCTCCGAGGTCCAGACGACCTCGGGATTGACCAGCACCATGGGCCGGGGCGTCTCGCCCTCCTCCTTGACGCAGTCCATGACGATCATCCGGCTCAGCACGCCCACCTGCGGCGCCGCGAGCCCGATCCCCGGCGCGTCGTACATGGTGTCCAGCATGTCGTGGGCCAGGCGGCGCAGGGCGTCGTCGAAGACGGTCACGGGCTTGGCCACGGCCTTGAGGCGGGGGTCGGGGTGCAGGAGGATCGGACGGAGGCTCATGACGCGGATGTAGGCCAGCGCCCGCGTCCGCGCAACCGCTTGCCCTCGGCGCTCCCGGCTGGCACCCCTGCACCCGCATGACCGGGAGAGCTCCCATGACCTTCGACGACCCCATCGACCGCCGCGGCACCCATTGCGTCAAATGGGACATGATGGAGCCGTTCTACGGCGTCTCCCCCGAGGACGGCCTTGCCATGTGGGTCGCGGACATGGAGTTCCGCGCCGCGCCCCCGATCCAGCGCGAGCTGGAGGCGATGCTCGCCCACGGCGTCTACGGCTATTTCGGCGACGACCGCCGCTACCTCGACGCCATCCGCTGGTGGATGCGGACGCGCCACGGCTGGGACCCCGCGCCCGAGGCGATCCTCAGCACCCATGGCCTCGTGAACGGCGTGGGCCTCGCGGTGGACGCCTGGACAAAGCCGGGCGACGCGGTCGTGCTCTTCACCCCCGTCTACCACGCCTTCGCCCGCGTGATCCGCGCGGCCGGGCGAACGGTGACGGAATGCCCCCTCGCGCTCGACGGCGACCGCTACGTCATGAACTTCGCCGCCTACGAGTCGCGCCTGACGGGTCGCGAGCGCATGGTGATCCTCTGCTCGCCCCACAACCCCGGCGGCCGCGTCTGGACGCGCGCCGAGCTGGAGCAGGTCGCCGACTTCGCCCGCCGCCATGACCTCGTGCTGGTCTCGGACGAGATCCACTGCGACCTCGTCATGCCGGGCCACCGGCACACGCCCATGACCCTGATCCCCGGCGTCGAGGACCAGCTGGTGATGATGACGGCCACCACCAAGACCTTCAACATCGCGGGCGCGCATATCGGCAACGTCATCATCCCCGATGCCGCGCTCCGCGCGCCCTTCGCGCAGCGGATCGCCGCGCTCGGCATCTCGCCCAACGCCTTCGGGATGCGGATGGCCACCGCCGCCTGCTCGCCTGAGGGCGCGGAATGGGTGGAGGCCCTCAACCTCTACCTCGACGGCAACCGCCGCCTCTTCGACGAAGGCGTGAACGCCATCCCCGGCCTGCGCTCGATGCCGCTGGAGGCCACCTACCTCGCCTGGGTGGACCTGCGCGGCCTCGGCATGTCCCCGGACGAGATCACCCGCCGCATCGCGCAGGACGCCCGCATCGCGGTCAACGCGGGCCCGAGCTTCGGCGCCGGGGGCGAGGGCTGGGTCCGCGTCAACCTCGCCGCGCCCCGCGCGGTGGTGGCCGAGGCGGTCGAGCGCCTGTCCCGCGCCTTCGCGGACGTGCAATGACCGGGCCTCGGATGGACAACTTCCGGGCCGTGATGATCGCCGAGGGCGTCGAGGAGACCGACGACCGCAACCTCATCCGCGCGGCCTGGCAGCACCTGCACGACACGGGCCTGGCCGAGCACATCGGCGGATGGCTCCGCGACGAATGCCGGAGGCTCCTCGCCTTTGGCGTCATCGCCGAGCGCCGGACGATCCACTAGGGCCCTAGAAGCTCCGCGGGATCAGGGCCGAGGGCTTGATCTCGGACTCCTCGAAGTCGGCGGGCGGACGGTCCATGACCGGCATGTTGATCTTGAACTCGTAGATCCGCTCGCCGTTCTCCTCCTCGGGCGAGGCCACGATAAGGCAGGACGACAGGTGCCGCGGCCCGTCGTAAAGGTCCACGTAGCCCCGCAGCGGCGGCGTGTCCGTCGCCGCCAGGGCGAAGCCCCGCTCCCACATCCGCAGGATGCGGTGGACGTTGCCGCCCTCGTGCACGCAAAGCCGGTTCGATCGCCTCTGCGCCGCCGTGCGCGCAGCCTCCAGGCCCTGGCGCACGGCCTCCGGCAGGTCTTCCGTCATGTCAGTCAGTCCTCCCCTGAGACCGAGCATGACGGAAGTACACCCGCAATCAAGCGTTTATATGACACCGGGCCGCAAAGGCGGCCGGGAGTCACGGGCGTGCGATATCCGGGGCGTCCTGGTCCGCGACCCGCGCCTTGGGGCGCAGCACATGAGGCCGCGCGGGGTCGTAGAGCGCGCTGTCAGGGAACTCCTGCGACTCGCCCAGAGCCGGCCCGACCAGGATCAGCGCCGTCCGCGTGACCTTGGCCTCGCGCACCTTGGCGTGGATGTCCGACAGCCGTCCCCGCAGGATCATCTGGTCCGGCCAGCCCACGCGGATGGCCACGACCACCGGGCAGTCGTCGCCGTAGAAGGGGCTGAGCCTTCGCACGATGTCCCGCAGCGCCCGCACGCCCAGGTGGATCGCCAGGGTCGCGCCGGTGGCCGCGAAGTTCTCCAGCGTCTCGCCCGCAGGCATGGCGGTCGACTGCATCGACATCCGCGTGAGCACGATGCTCTGCGCGACCTGCGGCACCGTCAGCTCCTGCCCCAGCGCCGCGGCGGCGGCGGCATAGGCCGGCACGCCCGGCGTGATGTCGAAGGGGATGCCGTCCCGCCGCAGAAGCCGGATCTGCTCGGCGATGGCCCCATAAAGCGACGGGTCCCCCGAATGCACCCGCGCCACGTCCTGACCCTTGGCATGGGCCTCCACGATCAGCGCGTGGGTCTCCTCCAGCGTCAGCGGCGCCGTGTCGCGCACGAGCGCGCCCTCCGGGGCCCCCGCGACCACCGCCTCCGGGACAAGGCTCCCGGCATAAAGGCACACGGGGCAGGAGGCGATCAGCCGCTGCGCCTTGAGCGTCAGGAGCTCCGGGTCGCCCGGCCCCGCCCCGATGAAATGCACCGTCATGCCGTCACCATCTTCTTCGCATAGCCCCGCGGGGTGTAGAGCCGAGGTCCCTCGCCCCGCTCGACGATCCGGCTCTGGGACGAGCCGATCAGCACCACCGTCAGCATGTCCACCTCGTCCACCTTCAGGTCCGCGAGCCGCCGGTAGGTGAGCCGCTCCTCCGGCCGCCCGAGGTTCGACGCCAGCAGGACGGGCGTCTCGGCGGGCCGGTGACGTAGCAGGATCTCCCGCGCGTCGTTCAGGAGCGTCCGGCGCGTCCTGGACACGGGGTTGTAGAGCGCCATCACGAAATCGCCCTCGGCCGCCGCGCGCAGCCGCCGCAGGATGTCCTCGCGCGGGGTCAGCAGGTCCGACAGCGACACCGCGCAGAAGTCGTGCCCGAGCGGCGCCCCCGCCCGCGCCGCCGCCGCTTGCAGTGCCGAGATGCCGGGGCTCACCTCGACCTCGACCCGCCGCGCGGCGTCGCTCACCCCGTTCTCGCGCCGGTCCAGAAGCTCGAAGACCAGCGCCGCCATCGCGTAGATGCCCGCGTCGCCCGAGCAGACCAGCGCCACGTTGCGCCCCTCGCCCGCGCGCTCCAGCGCATGGCGGCAGCGGTCCTCCTCGCCTCCCAACGGAAAATCCGCGCGCGGCTTGCCGGCGGCGAGCGGCCCCAGAAGGTCGATGTAAAGCCCGTAGCCCACCAGCTCCTCGGCCTCGGTCACCAGCCGCGACACTTCGGGCGTGCGCCAGGCGGCCTGTCCCGGCCCGATGCCCACGACCGACAGCTTGCCCCGCGGCCGCCCCGCCAGCCGCGTGATCGGCGTCGGCGCCACGGCCAGCGCGCAGGTGGCGTTCCTGGTCTTGCGCTTGGTCACCGCAAGGCGTCCCTCGGTCCCGGCAAGGGCCAGCGCCGCGCCCTCGGACACGCCGTGGCAGCCCACCTCGGCGAAGACGACCTCGGACGGGTTCGCAAGCCGGGGTGCCTCGGCCTCCAGCTCGGCCGCCGCGAACAGCCGCAGCGGCACGCCGAAGCCGCGCGCCAGCTCCACCACCGCCCCTTCGTCGGCCTTGAGGTCCAGCGTCCCGATGGCTGCCAGCGCCTCGGGCGCGATTCCGGCCTCCTTCAGCACGCCCTGCACCAGAAGCGCCAGCTCCTCGGGCGGGCAGCCCCGCGCGGCCCCCACGCCCAGCGCGGCGACCTGCGGCGCGAAGCGCAGGTCCGCCCCCAGCGCCGGGCCCGCGGTGCAGGCGATCCGCACACCCTCGCCCTCGGGCAGCCCGGCCAGCCATCCGGCCCGCTCCGCCGCCTCGCCCCGGACCTGCGCCCCCTCGCCCGCGAGCAGCCGCGCCATCACCGCGCCCGCCTTCTCCGGCTCGGCCAGGCGCCAGCCCTCGGGCGGCTCGTCCAGCGCAATCCCGAGCGCCGCGTCCCCCGCCGTGGTCACGGCCGCCGTGACGCCCAGCGCCTCGGCAATCCGCCGCGCGAGCGCGTTCGCCCCCCGGTGCCCGCCCAGGAGCGGCACGACCGCGCTCCCATCCTCGGCCACCGCGACCACCGGCGGCTCGGCCCGTTTGTCGGACAGAAGCGGCGCCACCGCCCGGATCAGGATGCCCGCCGCGCAGACGCCCACCACCGGCACGCCGGCGGCGAACAGGGTCCGCACGTGCTCCAGCGTATCATCGAAGGCGACCTCCGCCTCCGGCACGCGCCCCGCGCGGCCATGCAGGGCCGCGCCCAGCGCCTCGGCCACGCGGGCCGCCACGGGGGACGGGGTGAGGGCGAGGACCGCCGGAGTCAGAGCCATGGATCGGAGTCCTTCGACACGAGGAGAAGAGAGAAATAGGGCGCCTCGCGGGGCGCCTCGGCCAGGGGCCGGACGACCTCCGCAGCCAGCGTCGCGCGCTCCACATAGGTGGCGCGGGCCGTGAGCCCGAGGTCATCGATCAGCGCCCGCACGCGCGGGAAGTGGCGGCCCAGCTTCATCAGCGCGACCGTCTCGTGCGCCAGCAGGCCTGCGCGCAGCGCCTCGTCGGGCAGCGTCGCGGGCAGCACCGCGATGCGCCCCTCGCGCGCGCCCAAGGGCAGCCGCGCCCGCGCCGCCGCCGCCGAGACCGAGGTCACGCCCGGCACGACCTCGGTCGCGAAGCGGGGCGAAAGCCGCGCCTGAAGATACATGAAGGACCCGTAGAACATCGGGTCCCCCTCGCAGAGGCAGACCACGTCGCGCCCCGCCTCCAGATGCGCCGCGATCCGCGCCGCGCCCGCGTCATAGGCCGCCTGCGCGGGCTCGCGGGCGGGGGTCATGGGCACGTCGATGGCGATCTCCAGGACGCCCTCGCGGATGAACCCCGCCGCGATGGATCGCGCGAAGGACGGCGCCCCCGCCAGAGTCGGATAGGCCAGCACCCGCGCGCCCTCGATCACCCGCGCCGCGCGCAGCGTCAGCAGGTCCGGCGCCCCCGGCCCCACGCCCACGCCGATCAGGCGGCCCGCCTCATCAACTTGGCCCAAATACGCATTCTCCCGTTCCACCTGGCTCACGGCTTGAGAAGGCTCCACTGCATCACCTCCATCGCCGGCCGCCATCCGGTCAGTCGCCCCACCGGCTCGGCGCGGCTCACCGCGATCCGCACCAGCTCGCCCCCATGCCGCCGGTGCAGCGCCAGCATCACCGCCTGCGCCTCCAGCGTCACCGCATTGGCCACGAGCCGTCCCAAAGGCCGAAGCGCCTCCCAAGCTGCCGCGAACGCCGCCTCGGTCAGTCCGCCCCCCAGGAACACCGCATCCGGCGCGGGCAGGCCCGCGAGCGCCTCCGGCGCCTCGCCCGCCACGATCTCCAGTCCCGGCACGCCCAGGCTGAGCGCGTTCGCCGCCGCCAGCGCCCGCCGGTCGGGCCGCGGCTCCACGCCGATGGCCTGCGCCCCCTTGGCCGCGCGCATCCACTCGATGGCGACCGAGCCCGAGCCCAGCCCCACGTCCCACAGAAGCTGCCCCGGCAGCGGCACGAGGCGCGCCAGCGTCACGCTGCGCACCTCGCGCTTGGTCATGGTCCCGTCCGAGCCGAAGGCGTCGTCCGGTAGCCCCATGCGCCCCAGCACCCGCGCGCCCGGTCCCGCGACGCATTCGACGGCCAGCGTGGTCAGCAGCGGCACCTCGGCGTCCCACGCCCCGGCGCGCCCCTCGACACGCGCCTCCTCCGGCCCACCCATGTGCGACAGGGCGGCGATGCGGCTGGGCTCATAGCCCTGCGACACGAGAAGCTGCGCGATGTCGCGCCCCGTCTCCGGCCCATGCGCCAGCACCAGCCAGCGCGCGCCGGGCGCCAGATGCGGCAGCACCTGCTCTACGGGCCGCCCATGAACCGTCAGGCATTCGACCCCGTCCATCGGCCAGCCCATGCGGGCCGCGGCCAACTGGAACGCCCCCGGATGCGGATGCACAGCAACCTCGCCCCCGAAGGCCGCCACGATCCGCTCGCCGCCCGAGAACCACAGGGGATCGCCCGTCACGAGCACGACGACCCGCCGGCCCCGAAGACCCCACAACGTCCCTTCCAGAGCGTCCCAGGGCGAGGGCCAGGCAATCCTCTCGCCCGGCGCGGCCTCGGTCAGCCGGTGGTGACGCGCCCCCCCCACCAGCACCTCGGCCCCCAGCACCAGCGCGCGCGCGGCCGGGGACAGCCCGGCGAGCCCCTCCTCGCCAAGCCCCACGACATGAAGCCAAGGCGTCACGCGGGCTCGCCCCCCAGCGCGTTCACCGCCGCCGCCGCCATGGCCGACCCGCCGCGCCGCCCCTTGAGCGCCACGAAGGGCACGCCCCGCGAATCCGCAGCGATCTCGGCCTTGCTCTCCGCCGCGCCGACGAAGCCCACCGGGAACGCAAGGATCAGCGCAGGCTTGGGCCAGCCGGCATCCAGCCGGTCGAGAAGGTGGAACAGCGCCGTGGGCGCGTTGCCGATGGCGACGATCGCGCCCTCGATCCGCCCTTCCCACAACTCCACCGCCGCCGCCGAGCGCGTGGTGCCGAGCCGCTTGGCCAGCTCCGGCACGCCGGGCGCGTTCAGCGTCACGAGAATTTCGTTGGCTGCGGGCATCCTGGCCCGCGTGATGCCGGCCGCGACCATCTCGCAGTCGCAGATGACCGGGGCGCCCGTCGCCAGCGCCGCGCGCCCCGCCTCGCCCGCGTCATCGGAAAAGGCCAGCCGGTCCGCGATCTCGACCATGCCGCAGGCGTGGATCACCCGCGTCACCAGCGGCCGCAGGCTTTCGGGAAAGCGCCCCAACCGCGCTTCGCGCTCCACGGTGGCGAAGCTTTCGGCGTAGATGGCGGCGGGGTCCTTGAGGTAGGGGCGCATGGTCGGGTCTCCGTCAGGACGGAGAGGGCGGAGGGGGGCTCCGCCCCCCGCTTCGCTCCCCCCGGGATACTTGGCACCGAAGGAAGGGCTCAGCGCGTCTTCAGCGTGGCCAGCGCCGACAGCGGCCCCAGCGGATGATCCTCGTGAGGATAGCGCGGGTGATGGTGGTGCCCATGCCCGTGGTCATGGCCGTGCCCATGGTGGTGATGCCCGCCCGGCCCGTGCCAGTGGAGCTGGCCGTCGCCGTGGTCATGCAGCCCGCCCGCCCCCATGTGCGCCATCGAGCCCAGGGGCTCCACCGCCGCGACCTGAAGACGGCAGACCCCCGTGCAGAAGTCGTCGCACAGCTTGCAGTCCGCCACGTTCGACCCCGGCGCGGACGCGCCCTGGCCCTCGACATGGTGGTGATGGCTTTCCTGCGGCGCGCCCACCTCGGCCTCGAAGCCCAGGACCTGCGTGCGGTACTTGCAAAGCTGGCAGTTGGGCGGCGGCACCCCGTCGACCTGCTCGGTCGCGCGCTCGGCGAAGGTGCGCAGGACCTCCGGGTGCAGGCCGAGATAGTCGGCCTTCACCCACTCGATCCCCGGCTGCGCGGCGGCCACGCGGTCGGTGAAGCCGTAGATCCGGTCCACCAGCACGCCCGAGAACAGGAAGTAGGGGAAGACCACGACCCGCCGGTAGCCCAACCGGGCGACGTGCGTCAGGCAGGGCTCCACCAGCGGGAAGGTGACGCCGGAATAGCCGACCTCGCACCAGCCCAGCCCCAGCCCTTCCCACAGCATCCGCGCGATCTTGGACACGTTGGCGTTGGCGTCGGGGTCCGAAGCCCCCCGCCCGATCACCACAAGGCAGGTCTCGTGCAGCGGCACCGGCCCGTTCTCGGCGTCGGCCTTCGCGATGGCCTCGCGCACGCGGGCGCCGGCCGCCGCGATCATCTTGGGATCGACGCCCAGCTCGCGCCCGTAGGCCACGGGCACCCCGGCCTTGGCCGACCAGGCCTGCAGCACCGAGGGGATGTCGTTCTTGGCGTGCATCGCCGCGAACAGCATCCCCGGCACCGCCAGGATGCGGTCCGCGCCCTTGGCCTTCAGCGCCTCCAGCCCGTCGCGCAGCACCGGATTGGCGAACTCCAGGTAGCCATGCTCGACCAGCCAGTCCTCCGGCAGATGCCGGGGCAGCGCCTCGGCCAGCGCGGCGAACTCGGCCACCGCGCCGGCATCGCGCGAGCCGTGGCCACAGAGAAGGACGCCGATCCGCTCGTGGCTCACGCGTCGGCCCCGTCGTCCTTGCGCGCCAGGCGCGCGGGCTTGGCCGGGCGCAGCTCGGTCCAGATCAGCCAGCACGAGCCGATCACCGCGCCCAGAAGCGCCACCGCCGCGATCACGTGGTCATGGCCGCCGCGTTCGGCCAAGTGGCCAGGATGGGCCAGGGCGGCCTGCGGCAGGAGAAGGGCGAGAAGGAGGAAGGCGTTGCGCATCGATGGCTCCCGGGCCGGGGTTGGGAGCGGGATGCCGGTCGCGGGGGTCGCCCCGTCGCTGACGACGCGCGCCGGGCATCCCCGACCTGGGTCGATCCCCCACGCGCCTTCGGTCCGGCCCCGCAGGGCTTCGTCTGCGGCCCTCCTACCGCGCAAGCCCCCCTCCCGCCAAGGGGGAAGCGGCACGGACCCGCCCATCTGCGACATCCCGCGCCGCCGTGCACGCCCTGTGCGCCCCCGCACCGGCCCTGCGCCTTTCCCCGGCGGCCCGGTCGGCTAGGTCCCGATGAGGCATGGGACGGGGAGACGCGGGATGGGGCAGCTCGAGAACGGACGATGGGTGACGGCCCCCGTGGCGCGGGTCAGGGACGGCGCCTTCGACCGGCCCGCTTCCTCCTTCCGCAACTGGGTCACGGACGACGGTCGCGCCGGGCCCACGGGCCGCGCGGGCTTCCGCGCCGAATCCGGGCGCTACCACCTTTATGTCAGCCACGCCTGCCCCTGGGCGCACCGCACCCTGATCGTCCGCGCGCTCAAGGGGCTTGAGGACCACATCGACGTCTCGGTCGTCCATCCCGACATGCTGGAGGAGGGCTGGACCTTCGCGACCGACTTCCCCGGCGCCACCGGGGACCGGCTCCACGGCCTGCCCTTCCTGCGCGACATCTACACCCGCAGCGACCCCGAGGCGACGACCAAGGTCACCGTCCCCGTCCTGTGGGACAAGGAGCGCGAAAAGATCGTCAGCAACGAATCCTCCGAGATCATCCGGATGCTGACCCAGGCCTGGGACGGGATCGCCGGCACCGACCTCGACCTCTGGCCCGAGGACCTGCGCGACGCCATCGAGCCCGTGAACGCCCGCATCTACGACACGCTCAACAATGGCGTCTACAAGTCGGGCTTCGCCGAATCGCAGGGCGCCTACGAGGCCGCCGTGCGCCCGCTCTTCGACACGCTGGACTGGCTGGAGGAGCGCCTGTCCGAGAGCCGCTATCTCATGGGCGACAGCCTCACCGAGGCCGACATCCGGCTCTTCACCACGCTCATCCGCTTCGACACGGTTTATCACGGGCACTTCAAGTGCAACCGGCGCAAGCTGATCGAGTATCCTAACCTCTGGGACTTCACGCGCGACCTCTACCAGACGCCGGGCGTGGCCCCGACCGTGCATCTCGACCACATCGCGCGGCACTACCACTACAGCCACGACCGGATTAACCCTTTCCGCATCGTCCCCATCGGGCCCGACCTCGACCTGTGGGAGCCCCACGGGCGCGAGGACCTCTAGGCCCACCCCTTGCCGGTGGGCCGGGCCTGCGGCACAAGCCGCGGCCATGGCCACCTGGATCACCATCTGCGACACCTGCAAGCGGGCCGACTGGCCCGGCCCCGCCGAGGGCGCCCCCGAGCCGCCCGGCGCCCGCCTCGCCGCGCTGGTCGAGGCGGCGGCGGAGGGAACCCCCGTCCGCACCCGCCGAACCTCCTGCCTCATGGGCTGCGACCACGGCTGCAACGTCGCCGTGCAGGCCGGGGGCAAGCTCTGCTACACCCTGGGCCGCTTCGAGCCCACGGAGGAGGCCGCCGAGGCCATCGTGGCCTGGGCCGCGCTCCACGCCGAGAGCGCGAGCGGACAGGTGCCCTACAAGCTCTGGCCGCAGCCGGTGAAGGGCCATTTCGTGACCCGCCACCCGCCGCTCCCGGAGGAGTCATGACGCGCGACCACGGCGGCGGCCTCGACGCCGCGATGGCGGCCCACGGCGGAGCCCGCGCGGACTGGCTCGACCTCTCGACCGGCATCAACCCGGTTCCCTATCCCTTGCCGCATCTCCCGGCCCACGCCTGGACCGCGCTGCCCGACCGCGCGGCGCAGGAGGCGCTGATCACCGCCGCGCGCGAGTTCTGGAACGTCCCCGACAGCGCCGAGATCATCGCCGCCCCCGGCCTCTCCGCCCTGATCGCCCGCCTGCCCCACGCGACCGGCGTGGACCGCATCGCCATCCCCGGCCCCACCTACAACGAATACGCCGCGAGCTTCTCGGCCGCGGGCGTCCCCCTCGTGGACGACCCCGCCGCCCCGGCCGTCCTCGTCCACCCCAACAACCCCGACGGCCGCCTCTGGGGCCCCGAGCACCACGACCGCCCGCTGACGATCGTCGACGAAAGCTTCTGCGACGTGACGCCCGAGGCGACCCACGTCGCCCGCACCATGCGGCCCGGCACGGTGGTCCTGAAAAGCTTCGGCAAGTTCTGGGGCCTCGCCGGCCTGCGCCTGGGCTTCGCGATCCTGGCCCCCGGGCCCATCGCGGACCGGATGCGCGAGGCGCTCGGCCCCTGGCCCGTCTCGGGCCCCGCGCTCGCCATCGGCGCCGAGGCGCTGGGCAACCCCGTCTGGGCCGAGGCCACGCGCCAGCGCCTCTCGGCCGACGCCCGCCGCCTCGACGCCCTTCTCACGGCCCGGGGCGCGCACCTCGTGGGCGGCACCACGCTCTTCCGTCTCTACGAGGTGGACGACGCCCCCGCCTGGGCCGAGCGCCTCGCGCGCGCCCATGTCCTCGCCCGCGTCTTCCCCTACTCGCGCACCTGGCTCCGCCTCGGCCTGCCCGCCCCCGACCGCTGGGCGCAACTGGAGGCCGCGCTGTGACCCTCGTCGCTGCGCTTCTTCTCGACGCGCTGTTCGGAGAGCCGCACGCCCTCTGGGACCGCTGGCCGCATCCGGCGGTGCTGATGGGCCGCGCCGTGGCCTGGACCGACCGGACCCTCAACGACCGCACCCGCCTCCGGGGCGTCGTGGCGGTGCTGATCCTCGTGACCGGCGCGGGCCTCCTGGGCCTCTTTCTCGCCGCCCTCCCGGGTCCCATCGCCGAGGTGATCGTCGGCGCCATCCTCCTCGCCCAGCGCTCGCTCGCCGACCATGTGCAGGCCGTCGCCCGCGCGCTTCGCATGTCGATCCCCGAAGGGCGTCACGCCGTCTCCATGATCGTCGGCCGCGACACCGCTGCGATGGACTCGCCCGCCATCGCCCGCGCCGCCATCGAGTCGGGGGCCGAGAACTTCTCGGACGGCGTCGTGGCCCCCGCGTTCTGGTTCGCCCTGGGCGGCCTGCCGGGGCTCCTGATCTACAAGGTCGTCAACACCGCCGACAGCATGATCGGCCATCGCACGCCCCGGCACGAGCAGTTCGGCTGGGCCGCCGCGCGCCTCGACGACCTCCTGAACCTCGCGCCCGCGCGCCTGTCGGCGCTCCTGATCTGGCTCACCCACCCGCGCAGCGCCTGGGGCCCGATCATCGCCGAGGCCCGCCTGCACCGCTCGCCCAACGCTGGCTGGCCCGAGGCCGCCATGGCCCGTGCCCTCGACGTGGCCCTCTCCGGCCCCCGCGCCTACCACGGGGAAATGCGCGACTACCCCTGGGTCCACCCGCAGGGCCGCCGCACCATCGGCCCGGCCGAGATCGCGGCCTCGGTCCGCGTCCTCTGGCAGGCCTGGGCGATCCTCCTCGCCGTCGCGGTGCTGCTCGCCCTCTAGGCCGCCGCCTTCAGCTCCCCGGCCGCCCCGGCCACGATCCGCAGCGACTCGAGCCGCGCCTCCAGGTCGTGGATCATCCCCGCGACGATGATCTCGTCGGGTTGCAGCCGCGCCTGCACCTCCTCCAGCCGCCGCCGCACGGTGGCGGGGCTCCCCACCGCCGAGAAGGACATCGCCATCTCGGCCCCGCGCAGCGCCGCGGGCGGGATGTCGTCCAGCGGCCCCGGCGGCGGCAGCTTTCCGGCTTCCCCCGTCCGCAGCCGCGCGAAGGACCGGAGTTGCGAGGACCGCAGCCGCTCGGCCTCCTCGTCCGTCGCCGCCGCGCAGACGCCCATGGCGACCATGGCATAGGGCGCCTCCAGCCACTGCGAAGGCCGGAAGGTCGCGCGGTAGACCTCCAGCGCCTCCTCCAGATGCGTGGGCGCGAAATGCGAGGCAAAGGCGTAGGGCAGCCCCAGATAGGCCGCGAGCTGCGCGCCATAGAGCGAACTTCCGAGAATCCACACCGGCACCTCGGTCCCGGCCCCCGGCACCGCCCGGACCCGCCCATGCTCGGCGCCTTCGGCGAGATAGCCGATCAGCTCCATCACGTCGCGCGGGAAGCCGTCCTCGTCCGTGTCCAGATGCCGCCGCAGCGCCCGCATGGTCAGCCCGTCCGTCCCCGGCGCGCGCCCGAGCCCGAGGTCGATCCGCCCCGGGAACAGCGTGGCCAGCGTCCCGAACTGCTCGGCCACCACCAGCGGCGAATGGTTGGGCAACATGATCCCGCCCGCGCCGACGCGGATGACCTGCGTCGCCGCCGCGACATGCTGGATCACCAGCGGCGTCGCCGAGGACGCGATCCCCGGCATGTTGTGGTGCTCGGCCAGCCAGAAGCGGCGGAAGCCCAGCCGCTCGGCCTCCTGCGCGAGCGCCACGGATTCGCGCAGCGCCTGCGCGGCGTCGCCGCCTTCCACAATGGGGCAAAGGTCAAGGACGGAAAGCTGCATGGGATGGCCTCGCGCTGATCGGCCCCTTTAGGTGGCCTCTCCGCGTGGCCCCGACAACCCCGGCCCCGTCAGGGGAGCCATGCGCGCAGCCCATGGTCCGCCGCGAAGGGGGCGCCGACCACCGCCAGCGCCACCAGCGCCGACAGGATCGACCGCTCGCGCATCAGCCCATAGCCCAGCGCCGCCAAAATCCCCACGCCGCCCGCGATCCACCGCCAGGCCTCGCCCGAGGGCAGCACCGCCACCGCCATCCAGGCCGCCCCCAGCGCGTTCACGAGCAGCCAGAGGTGGCTCCAGCCCCCCAGGCTCACCTGGAACGGCTCGGGCAGCCAGATGCGGCCAAAGCCCCGCGCGGGCGACAGCATGTCCGCCGCCATGTGCACCGCCACGCCCAGCGCCGCCCCGGCCGCCGCCGCCGGCCCCAGCTCGGGCAGGAACCACAGCACGAGGCACGGCAGCAGCACCGAATGCGTCAGGATCGACCGATGGTGCAGCAGCCGCAGCATCCAGAGATCCACGTCGGGCGCGGGCAGGAAGGCCAGCGTCGCCCCCGCCAGAAGCGCCACCTGCCCCGGCATCGTCAGGACGAGCCGCAGCACGAGGTCCAAGATGTCCCCACTCATGGGAGTCGATGCCCCCGCGCCGCGCCGGTCGCGCGCCGCCCGCTGTCCTGTCCTGCCATGCGCCCCCGCCTGATTCGCGTGGCCTCCCGGCCACGCCCAAGCCGTTGCGCGGGTCCGGGGGGCACCGTTCGGTGCTGCAGGGATTCGTTAACCGCTCCCTGCGATCCTGCTCTGGCGGGCCCCATACCCGCCCCGAACAGGAGAGACCATGGCCCCCACGCCTTGCCCCAAAGCCAAGGGGCCGGAGCATCGCCCCGGCCCCCGCGCCGATGTCAGGCCCTCACTCCGCCGCGATCTTGCGGGTGGGGTTGTTGGGGTGCGTGGTCCAATTGGCGTAGTCGCCCACGACCATGCCGGTACGCGGGTCGATGGCCCCTTTCGGCAGCTCGACCATGGTGATGCAGCTCTCGACGGGGCAGACGTCCACGCACAGGTTGCAGGCCACGCATTCCTCGTCCTTCACCGTGAAGACCCGGCCGGGGTTCATGGCGATGGCCTGGTGGCTGGTGTCCTCGCAGGCCGCGAAGCAGCGCCCGCAGGAGATGCAGAGGTCCTGGTCGATCCGCGCCTTGGTGACGTAGTTGAGGTTCAGATACTGCCAGTCGGTGACGTTCGGCACCGCGCGGGCGACGAGTTGATCGACGCCCGTGAATCCCTTCTGGTCCATGTAGGCCGACAGCCCCGCCGTCATTTCCTTGATGATGCCGAAGCCATAGGTCATCGCCGCCGTGCAGACCTGCACCGTGCCCGCCCCCAGCGCCAGGAACTCCGCCGCGTCGCGCCACGTCGTCACGCCGCCGATGCCGCTGATCGGCAGCCCCCGCGTCTCGGGGCTTCGCGCGATCTCGGCCACCATATTGAGCGCGATGGGCTTCACCGCCGGCCCGCAATAGCCGCCATGCGTGCCCTTGCCGTCGATCATCGGCTCGGGGCTGAACGTGTCGAGGTTCACGCTGGTGATCGAGTTGATGGTGTTAATGAGGGACACGGCGTCCGCCCCGCCCCGCTTCGCCGCCTCGGCGGGCTTGCGGATGTCGCTGATGTTGGGCGTCAGCTTCACGATGCAGGGCATCCGGCTGTGCGTCTTGACCCAGCGCGTGACCATCTCGATGTATTCGGGCACCTGCCCCACGGCGCTGCCCATGCCCCGCTCGGCCATCCCGTGCGGGCAGCCGAAGTTCAGCTCCACCCCGTCCGCCCCGGTGTCCTCGATGCGATGGAGAATGTCCTTCCACGAGTCCTCGTCGCAGGGCACCATGAGCGAGATGATCAGCGCCCGGTCGGGATAGTCCCGCTTCACGCTCTTGATCTCGCGCAGGTTCACCTCCAGCGGCCGGTCGGTGATCAGCTCGATGTTGTTGATGCCCAGCACGCGGCGGTCGGCCCCGTAGACCACGCCATAGCGCGGCCCGTTGACGTTGACGACCGGCGGCCCCTCGGACCCCAGCGTCTTCCACACGACACCACCCCACCCCGCCTCGAAGGCGCGGCGGACGTTGTACTCCTTGTCCGTCGGCGGAGCCGAGGCGAGCCAGAACGGGTTCGGGCTCTTGATGCCGATGAAGTCGGTCGAAAGGTTCGCCATCGCTCAGGTCCTCCCCATCAGCGCCGCATGGATCGCCTCGGCGGCATCGCGCCCCTGCGCGGCCGCCGTCACCGTCAGGTCCTGCCCGCCGGGCGCGCAGTCGCCCCCGACCCAGACGCCGGGCGGCAGGCTGCCCGGATCGATCTTGCCCCCGATCGCGCCCACGCCCTCGGCCAGGTCGCCGATCTTCTGGCCGATGGCCTTGAACACCTGGTCCGCCTCCAGCCGGAAGCCGTCCTCGCGCAAGCGCAGCACCCCCTCTGGCGTGGTCTCGGTATAGGCGAACTGCACCTCGTGGACGGCGCCGTTGCCCCGCACCTCGACGGGCGCGGCCTCGTGGACGATGCGGACGCCCACGTGCTTGGCGTGGTCCTGCTCGTAGCCCGAGGCGCCCATCTGCCCCTGGTCGCGGCGGTAGACGATGGTCACGTTCTCGGCCCCCAAGGCCTTGGACTGCACCGCCGCGTCGATGGCGGTCATGCCGCCCCCGATCACGACGACGCTGCGCCCCACGGGGATCGCGCCCTTGTCTCCGGCCTGCCGCAGGCCCGCGATGAACTCCACCGCGTCGCGGACCTCGGCCTTGTCCTCGCCCGGCGCGCGCAGGTCGTTCACCGCCTGCAGCCCCACGCCGAGGAACACCGCGTCGAAGTCGCGCCGCAGGTCGTCAAGGCTCATGTCCCGGCCCAGCTCCACGCCCAGCCGCAGATCGATCCCGCCGATCCCCAGGATCCAGTCCACCTCGGCCTGCGCGAAGTCCTGCGGCACCTTGTAGGCGGCGATCCCGTATTCGTTCAGCCCGCCCGCCTTGGGCCGCTTGTCGAACACCACGACGTCATGGCCATGCATCGCCAGCCGGTGCGCGCAGGACAGCCCCGCCGGCCCCGCGCCCACCACCGCGACCCTGCAGCCCGTCGAGGGCGCGCGGCCATAGGGGTGGGCGTTCCGCGCCATCCCGGCGTCGGTGGCAAAGCGCTGGAGCCGTCCGATCTCCACGGGCTTGCCCTCGGCCGCCTCGCGCACGCAGGCCCCCTCGCAAAGCTGCTCGGTCGGGCAGACGCGGGCGCAGGCGCCGCCGAAGATGTTGGAGTCCCAGATCGTCTTGGCCGCGACTTCGGGCTGGTCCCCGAGGATCTGCCGGATGAAGAGGGGGATGTCGATCTCGGTCGGGCAGGCCTGGATGCAGGGCGCGTCGTAGCAGAAGTAGCAGCGATCCGCCGCCACCTTTGCCTCGTGCCGGTCCAAGGGCTGCTGGGCGTCCGCGAAGTTGGCGGCGATCCGCCCGCCATCGAGGCGGTGCGGGACGACGCCGGGGGTCTGCGGGCTGTTCATGGCTGGCTCCCTGTTCGTCTTATTGGGACGAAGCCTGCCACAGGGCCAGAATTTTACCAAACGGAAAAATTCCGGGCTCCGTCACCTCTCGAAGTGATGAGCGATGCTGCCCGCATAATAGGCAAGGAGGTCCAGCTCCTCGGGACGGACCCGCAGCCCCTCGGGCGTCTCGACCGTCACCCCCCGCTCGGCCAGCAGCCCGAGCGCGTCCTCGACGATCTTCGCCGGCCCCCGTCCGGGCAGGCCCAGCCCTTGCAAGGAAAGGATGCGCAGGTCGTCCCGCACGAGCACCTCCAGCTCGGCCCGTGTCCGATGGGCGCCATCCTGCAGGTGCCGAGCAACCAGCGGCACGGGCAGCACGGGCATGGCGCGCCGCACCCGCGCCATCAGCTCGGCCGCCAGCGCCTGCGTGGGATGCCCATGCCGCTCGGCCAGGAAGGCGCGCAGCGACAGCGGCAGCCCCAACGCCACCTTGGCCGTGCCGAAGCCGCGGAAGCGGCCCCGCAGGCGCTGCCACAGATGGTGGCCCACGCCCCCCAACACCTCGCCCAAGGGCGGGCGGAAGCGGCGCACGCCCGTCACATGGGCGCGGATCAGGAAGCGGTCCTCCAGCACGCGGTCGTAGTTCAGCGCCACGGGGACGAAGATCACATCCCGCGTGCGCTCTGGCGTCCCCTCGACGATGTAGCTCAGCAGCCCCAGCCGCGGCTCCCCCGGCCGTCCGTCGAGGCTGAGGCGTCCCTCTGGAAAGATCGCCTGCGTCACCCCCCCGGCGGTCGCCATCTGGACGTAGCGCGCCAGCACCCGTCGGTAGAGCGCGCCCCGCTCGCGCCGCCGGATGAAGTAGGCGCCCATCAGGCGGATCAGGCCCGACAGTGGCCAGACCCTCGCCCATTCCCCCACCGCGTAGCTCAGCGCCGCCGAGCCCGACACCAGCCAAGTCACCAGCACGTAGTCCATGTTCGAGCGATGGTTCATCACGAAGACCACCGCCGCGTCCCCAGGCAGCCGGTCGAGATCCCTCAGGTCGATCTCCGACAGCCGGATGCGGTAGAGCGCGCGCGACAGCCACCGGGCGAGCCGCGTCCCCCAGCCGAAGTAAAGCGTGGCCGAGAAGGCGGGCACGATCTCGCGGGCAAAGGCGCGGGCGCGCTCGAAGGCCACGCTTTCGGGAATGCCCTGGGCATGGGCCTCCTCGGCCACTGCGCGGGTCACGGCCGGATCGTAGATCAGCCGCTGGATCATGTCGTGCCTCCGCGCGAGCTTGAACGGCTCAATGGGGCGCTGGAGCCGGCTGTTGAGCCGCGCCACCGCACGTTCCATCCGCAGGCGAAAGAACCAGCGCACCGACGGGAACAGGAAATGCGAGGCAAACGTGACCCCTGCGAAGAGCAGGATCAGGATCAGCAGCCAAAGCGGAATGGCGACGGTGCGGGTCATGATCCCGAGCCATGACAGGGAAGCGCGCGGCCGGCAATCCCGCGCGCGTGCGTCTTGGCTCCATTCCGGGATCGTCGGATCGGGCGGGATGCGCGCAATGACGGCGTTTCCCATATTGCGATATTGAATCGCGCGCTGTAGGCGCTATCAATCCCAAGAAGGGGCGTGCCGTACGAGTGGCGGGGTTTTCTGCTCAGACGAGGGAACAAGAATGACGGAATTCGAGAACATGTCGCGCAAGGAGCTGATGCAGCTCCGCGCCAATATCGACAAGGCGATCGCCACCGTGGGCGACCGCGACAAGCGCAATGCGCTGCGCGCCGCAGAAGAAGCCGCGCGCGAGCACGGCTTTACGCTGACCGAGCTCGTGCCGCTCATGGGCCAGGTCCGCGGCCGCCGCGGCAAGACCGAGGCCGCCACCGCCGGCGGCGCGCCGCGCTATCGCAATCCCGAGAATCCCGACCAGACCTGGTCGGGCCGGGGACGCCGCCCGCGCTGGATCCACGAGGCCGAGGCCGCCGGACGCCCGCTGTCCGAGATGGAGATCGGCTGAGCCGGAGGTGGGGCGCCTAGCGGGACAGGCGCTCCACCAAATCATCGAAGGTGTAGCTCCGGGCGACGTCGCCCGCCTGGGCCTTGTAGAAATTCGGCGCCACGGGCAGGCAACCCACGCCGCAGACCTGCTTGGCGACCATCCGCGCCGAATCGACGTACCAGATTCGCCCGCCCGGCGTGGCGATCCAGCCATTCACGCCCAGCGCCTGATCGCTCAGCAGATCCATGTCGGATGGAAGCTCGTTGTGATACAGGAAATCGAAGGCACCATGGGTGTGATAGCTGGCGATCACGTCCATCTCGCGCGGCCAATCCAGACCACAGGAATCATGATTACCGGCCTGGGGCTCGGTCGCGATCAGATCGCCCGCCGCATCGCGGCCGATGAAGCCACAATACTCGCGCCGCTTGTCAAAGGAACGCGGCTGCAACTCCGCGAAGAGCTTCTTGACGAAATCGACCTCCTCGCGTGATTGCGCGGCCGCCCAGGCGGGCCATAGCAGGGCGATCAGGGCCCAGGGAACGATCCGGCGCATCCGACCTCCGGTTATCTGTTAAAACAGGGCTAACACGGAAATGACGTTCCGGAAACGCCCGGCCGAACGCGGCCGCCCCCTTTGACAGCCCGCGCCCGCCCGTCCAGAACCGCCCGCGGCAACAGACGGGAGGCCACATGACCATACATATCGGAGCCCAACCCGGCGAGATCGCGGACACTGTGCTGATGCCGGGCGATCCGCTGCGCGCGGAATGGGCGGCACGGACCTTCTTCCAGGACGCGACCTGCGTGAACCGCGTGCGGGGGATGCTGGGCTACACCGGCACCTGGCGCGGCCACCGGGTCACCATCCATGGCTCGGGCATGGGGATGCCGTCGCTGTCGATCTATGCGAACGAGCTGATTCGCGACTACGGCGCCCGGACGCTCATCCGCGTGGGGTCGGCGGGCGGCTACCAGCCCCACACGCGGCTGCGGGACATCGTGCTCGCCCAAGGCGCGACCTCGGTCTCGACGCCGTCCTCCACCATCTTCCGCGAAGTGAATTTCGCGCCCCTCGCCGACTTCGGCCTGTTGTCCGCCGCGTACCGCGCCGCCACGGCCCGCAGCGCACGGGTGCACGTGGGCAACATCCACTCCTCGGACACCTTCTACACCGAGCGCCCCGACCATGTGGCCGAGCTCACCCGCCACGGCGTCCTCGCCGTCGAGATGGAGGCGGCCGAGCTCTACATCCTCGCCGCCCGTCATGGCGTCCGGGCGCTCGCCGTCCTCACCGTCAGCGACCACATCGTGACCCACGAGGCCCTGCCCTCGGAGGACCGGGAGCAGAGCTTCGGCGAGATGATCGAGATCGCGCTCGAGGCCGCCTTCACCTGAGGCGCCTTGATCCATGTCATGTCGGCGGGTCCCACGCCGCCGCTAGGGTACTCCCATCATCCCCGAGGGAGCCCCCGATGCGCCTCAGCCCTGCCCGTGACCCCTGGAGCGTGCGACGCCACGCCCAGCCGACTACCGCCATCGGCCTGACTGCGGGCGAGGTCGCCGACTACGGCCTCAGCCCGTCGGAGGTCCTGCGGCTGGCGCGTCTGTCTCCCGACCAGATCGCCAGGAGGAACGCGATGGCCCGACTGAACGGACTCGATCCCGCCCGACTCGAGGAGGACCGCGCCCTCGACATCGCCACCGCGCTCTGCTGCGTCGATTGCACCGAGGCCGGCGGCTGCCGCCTCGCAGTGGCCGAAGGATCGCTCCCCGAGAGCGCCGACTTCTGCGCCAACTCGGACACGTGGCGGACGCTCGCCGCCGAGTGACGACCTAGCGGGACAGCAGCCGGGGCAGAACGTCTGGGTCGGCAATCCAGCCCTCGGACAGGTCGAGCCCCTGCAGCCGTCCCGGCTCGTCGCGCAGGAGGCGACAGGCCCAGGCCGCCTGCACCGCGCAGAGCGCCGCATCGAGCGCATCCCCGCTCGGGTCCTCGGTCCAGTCGGACGGCACCGCGATCCGCAATCCGAACCGGACCCGCCCCGGCTCGCCCGTCAGGCACGCGAGCAGCCGCCGCCGCGCCTCGGCCCGATCGGGCGTCTGCTTCGCGCGCTCGTCGCTCTTGTAGGGGTCGCGCCCGATCAGCGCCCGCGCCGCGACGCCCGGATAGGCCTCCAGCGCGACGCGCGACGGGTCTCCCTCGCACAGCCCCGGCACCTGCACCCCCGCCCGGCGCAGGCGCGGCACCGCCTCGAACTGCATGAGCGCCACCGGCACGCCATGGAGCTTCTGCGGGCTCACCGCCCCGGTGCCCTTTTCATAGCCCCGCGCATGCTCGCGGTCGCCGGGAGCCCGGTCGGCCTTGTAGCGCTCCAGCGCCGCGCGGAACTCCGCCCGCGTCATCCGGCCCAGCCGATCGGCGAAGGCAGGCCAGTCCCGCTCCCATCCGATGTTGTCGAGGAAGGTGCGCGATTGGGTGAAGGGCAGGTCGAACCCGGCAACCCAGGGCCCCGCCACCCGCAGAGCGCGGTCGAACAGGTCCAGCGAGGGCAACCGCTCCAGCGCCGTCAACGTCAGCCGGTCGCCCTCCAGCCGACCGACCGCCACGGCGATCGGCTTGCGTCGTGACGGCGCGCTGGTGAAGTCGACGCCGTAGACGCGCGTCAGACCACGCGCTCCAGCATCAGCCGCCGGATGTCCATGATCGCCTTGGCCGGGTTCAGCCCCTTCGGGCAGACCTTGGCGCAGTTCATGATCGTGTGGCAGCGATAAAGCTTGAACGGGTCCTCAAGGTCGTCCAGCCGCTCGCCCGTGGCCTCGTCGCGGCTGTCCGCGATCCAGCGATAGGCATGCAGCAGCGCCGCCGGCCCGAGATAGCGGTCGCCGTTCCACCAGTAGGAGGGGCAGGCCGTCGAGCAGCAGGCGCAGAGGATGCATTCGTAGAGCCCGTCGAGCTTGCGACGGTCGTCGATGGACTGCCTCCATTCCTTCTCGGGGGCGTTGGTGTGGGTTTCCAGCCAGGGCCGCACGCTCGCGTGCTGGCCGAAGAAGTGGCTCAGGTCCGGCACGAGGTCCTTGATAACTGGCATGTGCGGCAGCGGGTAGATGCGCACGTCGCCCTTCACCTCGTCGATTCCGGTGATGCAGGCCAGCGCATTCACCCCGTCGATGTTCATCGAGCAGGAGCCACAGATCCCTTCCCGGCAGGAGCGGCGGAACGCCAGCGTCGGGTCGATCTCGTTCTTGATCTTGATGAGCGCGTCCAGGATCATCGGCCCGCAGGTGTCGAGGTCGACGAAGTAGGTGTCGATCCGCGGGTTCGCCCCGTCCTCCGGGTTCCAGCGATAGATGCGGAACGTCTTGAGGTTCGTCGCGCCCTCTGGCTTGGGCCAGGTCTTGCCGACGCTCATGCGGCTGTTGCGGGGAAGGCGAAGCTGGACCATCTGTCGTTCCTCGGTCTGGCGGGGCCCGGGCGGCGGTCCGCCCGGGCGGGGTTCGTTACTGCTGCCCCTTGGTGGCGCTGACGCAGGCCGCAAGCTCCGGCCGCGCGAGCACTGCGTTCACGACCGGAGCAAGGTCTGCCGAGGGACCGGGCGCGGCGGCGAGTTGCGCCTTCTCCTCGGGCCGGGCGGTGGCCACGATGCAGGCGGCCACGATCTGGCCGTCGCGGCCGGGAACCATCTCCTGGATCATCGGCAGGACGACGGCGTTGGCCTGCGCGTCCTCGGCCGTCTGGGCCAGGGCCGGAGAGGCCAGGAGGCCGAGCGTCAGGAGCAGGATGGGCTTCATCAGGTAAATCCTTCTAGGAGCGGAGGCGCGGCGGACGGATCGGCGGTGCGCCCGTCCGCTGGATCACGCAGTCCTCATAGACCGCAAGAGGGTCGCGGCCCGCAAGATAGTCGCCCGAGACGCCGATCTGCACGGCGCCGAAGGGACCTTCGTCCGAGCTCGCGCCCAGCGTCACCGCCCCCGTGGGCCCCTGCGCCCCCTGGGCGCGCCGCTCGCAGACCTGCGCGGCACGCTCGGGATCGACAGGCCCCGTCTCGCAGCCGGCCAGAAGGACCGCCGCGAGGCCGAGAGAGGAGACGAGTCGCCGCATCAGTACACCCGCGCCTTGGGGGCGACCCGCTTCGGCTCGATGCCGCCCTGCTCGGGCTGGGTCAGCGGGTCGACGTGAACCGGACGGTACGCCAGCCGCACCGCCGTCCCGTCAACATAGGACAGCGTGTGCTGGCGCCAGTTCACATCGTCGCGCTCGGGGAAGTCCTCGTGGGCATGCGCCCCGCGGCTTTCCTTGCGCGCCTCGGCCGAGACGATGGTGGCGAGCGCATTGGGCAGGAGGTTCGTGAGCTCCAGCGCCTCCACGAGGTCGGTGTTCCAGATCAGGCCCCGGTCGGCGACCCGCAGGTCGTCGCCCTTGGCCGCCACCGCCGTCATGCGCCGCACGCCCTGCGCGAGGGTTTCGCTCGTGCGGAAAACGGCCGCGTCCTCCTGCATGGAGCGCTGCATCTCCTCGCGCAGCTCCGCCACGCCCGTGCCGCCCTTAGCGTGCCTCAGCGCGTCGAAGCGCCCCAGCGCGAAGTCGATGGACTCCTTGGGGATGTCGGCGTTGGCCGTGCCGGGCTTGACCACCTCGGCCGCCCGGATCGCCGCCGCCCGCCCGAAGACGACGAGGTCGATGAGCGAGTTGGACCCGAGCCGGTTCGCGCCGTGCACGCTCGCGCAGCCCGCCTCGCCCACGGCCATCAGGCCTGGCGACACGCGGTCGGGATCGCCCTCGGTCGGGTTCAGCACCTCGCCCCAGTAGTTCGTGGGGATGCCGCCCATATTGTAGTGGACCGTCGGCAGGACCGGCACCGGCTCCTTGGTCAGGTCCACGCCCGCGAAGATGCGCGCCGATTCCGTGATCCCCGGCAGCCGCTCGTGCAGCGTCTCGGGCGGCAGATGGTTCAGGTGCAGGTGGATATGGTCCTTGCGCTTGCCGACGCCGCGCCCCTCGCGGATCTCCAGCGTCATGCAGCGGCTGACGACGTCCCGGGACGCGAGGTCCTTGTACGTCGGAGCATAACGCTCCATGAACCGCTCGCCCTCGGAGTTGGTGAGATACCCCCCCTCCCCGCGCGCGCCCTCGGTGATAAGGCAGCCCGAGCCGTAGATGCCGGTCGGGTGGAACTGCACGAACTCCATGTCCTGCAGCGGCAGCCCCTGCCGCGCGACCATGCCGTTGCCGTCGCCCGTGCAGGTGTGCGCCGAGGTGGCCGAGAAGTACGCCCGCCCATAGCCCCCCGTCGCCAGCACCACCATCTTGGCGGTGAAGACATGCAACGTCCCGTCGGCGAGGTTCCAGGCGACCACGCCACGGCAGTCGCCTTCGGGTCCCATCAGCAGGTCGATGGCGAAGTACTCGACGTAGAACTCGGCCTTCTGCTTCACGCTCTGGCCGTAGAGCGTGTGCAGGATCGCGTGGCCCGTGCGGTCGGCGGCGGCGCAGGTGCGCTGCACCGGGGGGCCTTCGCCGAACTCGGTCGTGTGCCCGCCGAAGGGCCGCTGGTAGATCTTGCCCTCGTCCGTCCGGCTGAAGGGCACGCCGTAGTGCTCCAGTTCGTAGACCGCCTTGGGCGCCTCGCGGGCGAGGTATTCCATGGCGTCCATGTCGCCCAGCCAGTCCGACCCCTTCACGGTGTCGTACATGTGCCATTGCCAGTGGTCCGGGCCCATGTTGCCGAGCGACGCGGCGATGCCGCCCTGCGCGGCCACCGTGTGGCTGCGGGTCGGGAAGACCTTGGTGATACAGGCGGTCTTCAGCCCGCGCTCCACCATGCCCAATGTGGCGCGCAGGCCCGCGCCCCCGGCGCCGACCACCACCACGTCATAGGCGTGCGTTTCGTAAGAATAGGCAACCATCGGACGGTCCACTCAGAGGGCGATCCGCGCCACGGCGAACAGGCCCACGGCCAGGATCGCGTAGGTGGCGCAGATGGCGGCGACGATCATCATGCGGCGGGGCGTGCCGTGGGCGTAGTCCTCCAGCACCACCTGCACGCCGTGGCGGAAGTGGAACAGCCCCACGAGCAGCGTGAGGGCGATCACCAGCGCCGGAAAGGGGTGGGCCAGGGCTGCCACGACCTCGGGATACGGCCTCCCGAGGATCGAGCCGAAGGTAAAGACGAACAGCGGCACCAGGATCACGAGCGCGATGGAGGTGACCTCCATCAGCCAGAAATGGTGCGTGCCATCCCCCGAGGCGCCCAGGTTCTCGGCCATCTTGCGGGAGGTGACGTAGCTCGATGAGCGGCTCATGCGGTCACCCACAGGATGAGGACGGTCAGGAAGGTCAGAACGAAGCTCAGACCCACAATGACCTTGCCGAAGGTCTCGGCGCGGTGGATCTCCATGAAGCGGCCCGTCGACCAGACGAGGTGCCGGATGCCGGCGAGCGTGTGATACCACAGCGCCCAGAGGCTCCCCAGCAGCACGAGGTCGCCGAACCAGCTCCGCAGCACGCCGTCGGCGGTGGCGAAGGCCTCGGGTCCCGTGGCGGCGGCGATCAGCCACCACACGATCAGCAGCGTCGCAATGATAAGCGCGTTGCCCGTGACCCGCGTCAGGATCGAGGTGAACGAGGTCCATTGCGGACGGTAGATCTGCAGGTGCGGCGAAAGCGGCCGGTTGCCGCGCGGGATATCGGGCATGTCCTGTCCCTGTAACTTCGGCTCGGAGCTAAGCGGTCATGGCCCATTTTCCAGCGGCTGTCACGCGCCTGTGCGGGGAAAAATGTGCGACCTTGGAATGGTTTCGCTAACATTTTGTGAGTTGTGATCGCAGCCCCGGATGCTGCGATCACAAAACGGCTGAACGCCTCGCCGCGCTCCGGCGACTCGGGAGATCACGCCGCGCGGCGCCGTCCCTCGCGCCGGGCCCAGTCCGGCGTGAACTCGACCTGCGCGTCCAGCAGGTCGTCCACCAGCGTCCAGATCTGCTCGAGGTCCAGCTCCGCCCCGGTATCCGAGTCGAGCATGGCGGCGTGGTAGATGTGCTCGCGGTTCTCAGTCAGGAGCGCCGCGACCATCAGCTCCTGCACGTTGATCTTGGTCTGCTAAAGCGCGACGAGCTGCGGCGGGATGTCCTGCACGGTCGTCGGCTGGAGGCCGTTGTCGTCCACGAGCTTTGTCCTGGGCCTCGGGCGGCGTCCCTGGGGCCGCCGCATCCATATCCGCCTTCCTGCCGCCCTTTGCGGCGCGCATCACCACCTTGCAGGGCGGATCGGCGCTCTCGGGCGAAACCTCACCGGCGCCGCGACGTCGGGCGACCCGCCGCCTTTGAACTCGCGGCGGCGGGCCGGGACGTCCTCAGAAGGCGAAGGGCTCCACGATGTTGCGCCGGCCCAGCGTCATGGCGTCGGCGACGTGCACGAGAGGCGACAGGTCCACGTCCGACCGCCCCTCGCTCACCAAGTCGGCCATCCGAGCATAAAGCGCCGGATATTCCTCGATATCCGCGACGGGCTTCCGCTCCCCGTCGATCCAGAGCTCGTTTCCGCCTGAACGCAGCACGACGTGGGACCCGTCGGCGGTCTCGATCTCGATGTCCCAGGTCTGCGGCCCGGTCTGGAGCCAGTCGAGCTCCATCGCCACCCCGCGCGAGAACTCGATCCGCGCGGCGATGGGCGTCTGCCGCCCGTTGGGAAAGTCCAGGTCGGCCCGCAGCACGTGGACCGGCTTGGGCAGGATCTCGGTCAGGATCGACAGGGCGTTGATCCCCGGATCGAAGACCCCCATCCCGCCGGGCTCGAAGACCCAGTCCTGCCCCGGATGCCAGTGACGCACGTCCTCCTTCCAGGTGATGCGCCCGCCCGTGACCTCCTTGCCCGCGAGATGCGCCTTGGCCCCGGCCACGCCCTTGCCCATGCGCGAGTGCCAGGTGGCGAAGAGCGTCACCCCCGCCTCGGCGGCCAGTCGCTGGAGGTGATGCACCTCGGCCAGCGTCTGCCCCGGCGGCTTCTCCAGCATGACGTGCCGCCCGGCCTTCAGCGCCTTCCTCGCGTACTGGAACCGCGGCTGCGGCGGCAGGCAGAGCGAGACGACCTCGATGTCGTCGCGCTCGGCCAGCATCACGTCGAAGTCGCGGAAGGTCGGCACGCCTTCCACGCTTCCCTGCCGGCTCACGGTCGCGGCCAGCTCCCAGTCGGGGCTCGCGTCGATCGCCGGGACGTGCTGGTCCCTGGCGATCTTGCCCACGCCGACGATGCAGACCTTGCGCCCCGCCATCAGTGCGAGTCCTTGCCCACGGGCGCGCCGCGGCAGCCCCGCAGGAAGTCGAGGTCCGCCCCGGTGTCCGCGCCCATGACGTGCAGGTGGTGCAGCATGTGGTAGCCGCCCTCGGGCGCCCCCGCCTGCGGCACCCACTCGGCCAGCCGGCGTGCGATCTCCTCGTCCGAGATCTCCAGCGTCAGGCTGCGGTTCGGCACGTCGAGCGAGATCATGTCGCCGTCGCGCACGATGGCCAGCGGGCCTCCGGCCGCCGCCTCGGGCGAGGTGTGCAGGCACACCGTCCCGTAGGCCGTCCCCGACATCCGCGCGTCCGAGATGCGCACCATGTCGGTGATGCCTTTTCTCAGCACCTTGGGCGGCAGGCCCATGTTGCCCACCTCGGCCATCCCCGGATAGCCCTTGGGCCCGCAGTTCTTGAGGACCATCACGCAGGTCTCGTCGATGTCGAGCGCCTCGTCGTTGATCTTGGCCTTGTAGTCGTCGATGTCCTGGAACACGACCGCGCGGCCCCGGTGCACCATCAGCGACGGGGTGGCCGCCGAGGGCTTCAGCACCGCCCCGTTGGGCGCGAGGTTGCCCTTGAGCACCACGATCCCGCCCGACTGGGTCAGCGCCTTGTCGTTGGGCAGGATCACATCGTCGTTGTGGCTCTCGACGTCCTTGACCTGCTCCCAGGCGGTCTCGCCCGACACGGTCAGGGCATCGTTGTGCAGCAGGCCCATCTCGCCCAGCCGCTTGATGACGACCGGCAGGCCGCCCGCGTAGAAGAACTCCTCCATCAGGTACTTGCCCGAAGGCATGAGGTTCACGATGGTCGGCACGTCGCGCCCGCAGCGGTCCCAGTCGTCCAGGGACAGGTCGACCCCGACCCGGCCGGCAATCGCGAGGAGGTGGATCACCGCGTTCGTGGACCCGCCGATGGCGGCGTTGGTGCGGATGGCGTTCTCGAAGGCCTGCTTGGTCAGGATGTCCGAGGGTTTCAGGTCGTCCTTGACCATCTGCACGATCCGCCGCCCCGAAAGCTGCGCCATGGTGCGCCGGCGCGAGTCCACCGCCGGGATCGCCGCGTTGCCCGACAGCGCCATGCCCAGTGCCTCGGCCATGCTCGCCATGGTGGACGCCGTGCCCATCGTGTTGCAGGACCCTGCCGAGCGGCTCATGGAGGCCTCGGCTTCCAGGAAGTCCTCGGCCGTCATCTGCCCGGCCTTCACCATCTCCGAGAACTTCCAGAGGTGCGTGCCGGAACCCACCCGCTCGCCCCGGAAGTGCCCGTTGAGCATCGGCCCGCCGGTGACGACGATCGAGGGGATATCGCAGGAGGCCGCGCCCATCAGCAGCGAGGGCGTGGTCTTGTCGCAGCCCACCAGCAGCACGCAGCCGTCGATGGGCTGGCCGCGGATCGTCTCCTCGACCGCCATGGCGGCGAGGTTGCGGAACATCATCGCCGTGGGGCGGAAGGTCGACTCGGAGACCGAGAAGACCGGCACCTCGACCGGGAAGCCTCCCGCCTCGTAGATCCCGTTCTTCACCTTCTGCGCCAGGATATCCAGGTGCGCGTTGCAGGGATTCAGCTCGGACCAGGTGTTGAGGATCCCGATCACCGGCCGCCCGTCGAACATGTCGTGCGGGTAGCCTTGGTTCTTCATCCAGCCGCGGTGATAGATGTTGTCACGGCTCGTGCCACCCCACCACTCCTGCGAACGGAGCTTGCGGGGCCAGGGTGCGGGCGTGAACGCCATGGGGGACCTCTAGAGCTGGTGGACGGTGGCGACGCCCCGGTCGGCGTCGACGGCGAGGGGGTTCCTCAGCGGCAGCCCGAAGGCGGGCGCCTCGATTTCGAAAACGTCGCCCGCCTCGGGCCTGATCCCGTCGGCGAAGCTTAACGTCGCGGTCCCGAACATGTGCACGTGCACGTCGCCGGGCTGGCAGAACAGCGGGTACTTGAAGTGATGGTGCTCCAGGTTGGCGAAGCTGTGGCTCATGTTCGCCTCGCCCGACAGGAAGGGCTTCTCCCAGATCACCTGCCCGCCGCGCCTGATGCGCGACGCGCCCCGGATGTCGGCGGGCAGTTCGCCCACCAGGATCTCGGGCCCGAAGCTCGCGGGCCGCAGCTTGGAATGGGCGAGATACAGGTAGTTGATCCGCTCGGTCACGTGGTCCGAGAACTCGTTGGCCAAGGCCCAGCCCACGCGGGCGGGCGCGCCGTCCGACCCGATCACGTAGATGCCCGCGATCTCAGGCTCCTCGCCGCCGTCCAGCGCGAAGGCGGGGCTCACCAGCGCCGCGCCGGGTGCGACCACATGGACGCCGTTGCCCTTGTAGAACCACTCGGGCTGCACGCCCGGCAGGGCGGCGGGCTTGCCGTCCTCCAGCCCCATGCGGAACATCTTCATGGAGTCGGTGGCGTCGTCGGCGTTGGCCTTGGCGTGCATGGCGCTGCGGGTCGAAGCCGAGCCCAGATGGGTCAGCCCCGTCCCTGTCAGGTGCAGGTGCGCCGGGTCCGGGTGGTGGATGGGGGCCAGGAGCCGTCCCTCCTCCGCCATGGCGACCAGGTCCACCGCCTCGCCCAGCCCATGAGCGGCGACCGTCTCGGCCAGGCCGCGGCCCGCGGCCAGCGCCTCGATCGCGAGGTCCCGGACCGAGGCCGCGCCCTTCACGAGCGCCGCCTCCGATCCGTCACGCGCGACGACTCCGACTCCGCCGTCCGGCCGGCGGATCTGCGACAGGAGCATTCTGGTCCTCACTTGTTCTTGTTGTAGACGTCGAAGATCACGGCGGCGAGCAGCACGAGACCCTTGATGACCTGCTGGTAGTCGATGCCCATGCCCAGCATGGACATGCCGTTGTTCATCACGCCCATGATGAAGGCGCCGATGATGGCCCCCACGATCCGGCCCGATCCGCCCGACATCGACGCGCCGCCGATGAACACGGCCGCGATCACGTCCAGCTCGAAGCCCGTGCCCGCCTTGGGCGTGGCCGAGTTCAGGCGCGCCGTGACGATCATCCCGGCCAGCGCCGCCAGAACCCCCATGTTGACGAAGGTGAGGAAGGTGAGCCGGTCGGCGTTGATCCCCGACAGCCGCGCGGCCTTGAGATTGCCGCCGATGGCGTAGATGCGCCGTCCGATGGTCGTCGACTCGGTGACGAAGGCGTAGATCACCGCCAGCACCGCCATCGACACGGCCACGGTCGGGATGCCGCGGAACCCCGCGAGCTTCCAGCCCACGAACACCAGCGCCGCCGCGATGATGAGGTTGCGAGCCCAGAAGATGCCGTTGGGCTCGACCTCCATGCCGTGCTGGAGGTTGCGCGACCGCGCCCGCAGGCCGATCACCACGATGGCGAGCGCGGCAACGATGGCCACGATCAGGGCGGTCCAGTTAGGCTGCCGCTCGAAGGCCGCGAGGTCCGGGATCGCCGCCCCCAGGACGTCGGGCACGAAGCCGTTCGACAGCGCCTGGAAGCTCGGCTCGAAGGGCCCGATGTTGCGCCCCCCCAGGATCCAGAGCGTGAGGCCGCGGAACACCAGCATCCCCGCCAGCGTCACGATGAAGGAGGGGATGCGCCAGTAGGCGATCCAGTAGCCCTGCGCCGCGCCGATCAGCGCGCCCACAGCCAGGCAGGCCGGGACCGCCGCGTACACGGGCCAGTCGTACTCCACCGTCAGCAGCGCCGCGACCGCCCCCGTGAAGGCCGCAACGGAGCCGACGCTCAGGTCGATGTGCCCCGCCACGATGACCAGGAGCATCCCCAGCGCCATAATGATGACGTAGCTGTTCTGCAGGAACAGGTTGGTGATGTTGGTGGGCGACAGGAAGTCGATCGGGTTCTCGCGCAGGCCCAGGATGGCCACGAAGAAGAGCACGATGGCCAAAAGCGCGAACAGCATCCCGTATTCGCGCAGGTTGTCCTTCAGGTAGGCCGCGCCCGAGCGTCCGTTGGCGCTCAGCCCCTCGCCCTCGCGCGTGCCCCCGACGCCGCGCTCGCCCGGCCCCAGATGCGCGCCGGTGTTGTTCACGTCAGCCATGGGCGGCCTCCATCTCCACTTGCTCCTGCTTCTCGTGCTCGCGCACGATCAGCGACATGATCTTCTCCTGGCTCGCCTCGGCGGCCGTCAGCTCGCCCACGAAAGCCCCTTCGGCCATCACGTAGATGCGGTCGCACATGCCCAGGAGCTCGGGCATCTCGGACGAGATCATCACGACCCCCCGCCCCTCGTCCGCGAGGCGGTTCATCAGGCCGTAGATCTCGAACTTCGCACCCACGTCGATGCCGCGCGTGGGCTCGTCTAGGATCAGCACCTGCGGCTCGGTGAAGAGCAGCTTGGACAGGAGCACCTTCTGCTGGTTGCCCCCCGACAGGTTCATCACCTTCTGGAACACGTTGGGCGTGCGGATGTTCATCGCCGCGCGATAGCGTGTCGCCACCGCCTGCTCCCTGGCCTCGTCCAGCACGCCGCCGCGCGATACGCCCGGCAGGTTGGCGAGGCTCACGTTCCTCACGATGGGCTCCTCCAGGATGAGCCCCAGCGCCTTTCTGTCCTCGGTCACGTAGGCCAGCCCCGACCGCAGCGCCTTGGGCACGGTGGAGACGTCCACCTCGCGCCCGCCGATCGCCACGCGGCCCCGGATGTCCCGCCCCCAAGAGCGGCCGAAGATCGACATCGCCAGCTCCGTCCGCCCCGAGCCCATGAGGCCCGCGACGCCGACGATCTCGCCCTTGCGGACGTTAAAGCCGATGTCCCGCAGGAAGTCGCGGTCCATATGCTCGGGGTGCTTGGCCTTCCAGCCCTTCACCTCCATCAGCACCTCGCCCGGCCGCCGGACGCGATCGGGATAGCGGTGCGCCATGTCGCGGCCCACCATGTCCCGCACGATCCGGTCCTCGGAGATCTCGCCCGCATGGGCGTCGAGCATGGACACCGTGGCCCCGTCGCGGATCACCGTCACCCGGTCCGCCACGCGGCGCACCTCGTTGAGCTTGTGCGAGATGATGATCGAGGTGACGCCCTGCGCCTTCAATTCCAGGAGCAGGTCGAGGAGCTTCTGGCTATCCGTCTCCTGCAGCGCCGCCGTGGGCTCGTCGAGGATGAGAAGCCGCACGTTCTTCGACAGCGCCTTGGCGATCTCGACGAGCTGCTGCTTGCCCACGCCCAGGTCGCCCACGGGCGTCGTCGGCGCCTCGCGCAGGCCGACCTTGGCCAGCAGCTCCGAGGTCCGGCGGTAGGTCGTGCGCCAGTCGATGACGCCCGCGGCCGCCCGCTCGTTGCCCAGGAAGATGTTCTCGGCGATAGACAGGAGCGGCACCAGCGCCAGCTCCTGGTGGATGATGACGATGCCCGCCGCCTCGCTGTCGTGGATGCCGCGGAAGCGCGCCTCCGATCCGGCGAACCGGATCACCCCGTCGTACGAGCCGTGCGGGTAGACGCCCGACAGCACCTTCATCAGCGTGGACTTGCCGGCGCCGTTCTCGCCGCAGATGGCGTGGATCTCGCCCTCGCGGACCTGGATCGTCACGTTGTCGAGCGCGCGCACGCCCGGGAATGTCTTGGAGATGCCCTGCATCTCGAGGAGGACGGTCATGGGGGCGTCCCTTCCGCGAAAGAGAATGGGGCGCCCGCGGTCCCGCAGGCGCCCCCGGAGAGATCGGCTTACTGGAGGTCTTCGGCCGTGTAGTAGCCCGAGCCCACGAGGGTTTCCTCGTAGTTGGTGGCGTCCACCGGCACCGGGGCCAGCAGGTAGGACGGCACGACCTTGACGCCGTTATCGTAGGTCTCGGTGTCGTTGATCTCGGGCTCGCCGCCGGCCAGCACCGCGTCCACCATGCCCACGGTCACGCGCGCGAGTTCGCGGGTGTCCTTGAAGATGGTCGAATACTGCTCGCCCGCCTGGATCGACTTCACGGACGGCACCTCGGCGTCCTGCCCGGTCACGCAGGGCATCGCCATGTCGCCCGAGCCGTAGCCCACGCCCTTGACCGACGACAGGATGCCGATGGACAGGCCGTCATAGGGCGACAGCGCGCCGTGCAGCGTCGTGTCGCCGTAGTTGGCGGACAGGAGGTTGTCCATGCGCGACTGGGCGGTGGCCGGGTCCCAGCGCAGGGTGCCCACGACATCCATGCCCATCTGGCCCGACGGAACCACGATGTCGCCCGCGTCGATCATCGGCTGGAGGATCGACATCGCGCCGTCGTAGAAGAAGAAGGCGTTGTTGTCGTCCGGGCTGCCGCCGAACAGCTCGACGTTCCAGGGCTTCTGGTCGGCGAAGCGCTCGTTCAGGCACGCCACCAGCGTCTCGGCCTGCTGCACGCCCACTTGGAAGTTGTCGAAGGTGGCGTAGTAGTCCACGGCGCCCGAGTCGCGGATCAGGCGGTCATAGGCGATCACGGGGATGCCCGCGGCCTCGGCGTTCTCCAGCGCCGAGGACAGCGTGGTGCCGTCGATGGCGGCGATCACCAGCGCGTCCACGCCCTGGGAGATCATGTTCTCGACCTGGCTCAGCTGCGTCGGGATGTCGTCCTCGGCGTATTGCAGCACGGTGTCGTAGCCCGCGGCCTCGAACTGCTCCACCATGTTGTTGCCGTCGGCGATCCAGCGCGCCGAGGATTGCGTCGGCATGGCGATGCCGATGGTGCCCTTGTCCTGGGCGAAGGCCGGGACGCCCAGGCCCACGGACAGGGTGACGGCGGCCAGGGCCGCGGAAACGATCTTCATTGGTGTCCTCCCAAGGCGCCGCACAGAGGGGCGCGGTCGCAGCGACAGATCCGGGGGCCCTCGTTGGGGCCCTCGGCTGCCGGCCACCATGGCGAGAGTTGCCGGACAGGTCAAAGCGCATTATCCAGCAGGACCCATACCGGGACGGTTATGAATGGATCTGGCAGTTACCGCTAACGGAAAGCTCGTCCGGCGCGGGCTCAAGCTCGCGCATCTCCGGCTCATGGCCGCCCTCGGCGACACCGGCGCCATCGGCGTCGCCGCCGCGCGCATGGGGATCACCCAGCCCGCCGCCTCGCGCCTCCTGGCCGAGGTCGAGGAGTTGGCGGGCCATTCCCTGCACCAACGCGCCGGGCGGGGCATCCGCCTCACCGCCGAAGGCGAGACGCTCGCCCGGCGCGCCGTCCGCGCCCTGGCCGAGATCGGCGCCGCCGAGCGCGAGATGGCCGACCTCGGGCAGGGCCTGTCGGGCCATGTCCGCCTGGGCGCCGTCACCGGCCCCGCGCTCGACCGCGTCCTGCCCGCGCTGCGCGCCGCGCGCGTGGCCCTGCCCAACGTGACCGCCGAGGTGATCGTCGCCCCCTCCGAGCCCCTGGGCCAGGCGCTCCTCGCCGGGCAGATCGACTTCGCCCTCGCCCGCCTGCCCGAGGGCCGCGACCCCGCGCTCTTCGATCTCTCCCCCCTGGGCGAAGAGCCGGTGAGCCTCGTGGCCCGCCCCGGCCACGCGCTCGCGCGCCGGTCCTCGCTCGCGCCCCGCGACCTCCTCGACTACGACTGGGTCCTGCCCGAGCCCGGCACGCTCCTGCGCCGCACGGTGCTGGACCGCCTCGCCGCCCTGGGCCTGCCGCCGCCGCCCGGCCGCCTGTCGACCTCCTCCTTCCTCCTCACGCTGGCCATGCTGCGGGAATCGAACGCGCTCGCGCCCCTGGCCACGGCGGTCGCGCGCCGCTTCGCCCGCGGCCCCGAGGGCGGACTCGTGGTGCTCCCCCTCGACCTCGGCATCGTGGTCCCGGCCTACGGGCTCATGACCCTGCGCGGCACCCGCCTCACCCCCGCGGCCGAGAGGCTGCGCGACCTCGTGCTGGCCCAGCCGGGCTGAGACCCGCGACGGGCGCCCCGGCCGGGGTTGAAGGCGGTTCCCCGCAGGGGCAGGATGCCCACGACCGCGCTCTTTCCTCCGAGGACCCCGATGGACACGCTCTACGACGCCGACCGCATGAACGACCCCCGCGCCATCGTCGAGGCCGACCGGGCGCATGTCTGGCACCACCTGATCCAGAACAAGGTCTTCGAGACGGTGGACCCCCGGATCATCGTCGAGGGCAAGGGCCTCCGCGTCTGGGACATCAAGGGCAAGGAGCACGTGGACGCCGTGTCCGGCGGGGTCTGGACGGTCAACATCGGCTACGGGCGCGAGCGCGTGGCCGACGCCGTGCGCGACCAGCTCGTCAAGATGTGCTACTTCGCGGGCAGCGCGGGCAGCATCCCCGGCGCCCGCTACGCCGAGGCGCTGACCGCCCGCATGCCGGGCCTGTCCCGCGTCTACTTCGCCAACTCCGGGTCCGAGGCCAACGAGAAGGCCTTCAAGATGGTCCGCCAGATCGCCCACAAGCATCACGGCGGCCGCAAGCACAAGATCCTCTACCGGGACCGCGACTACCACGGCACGACCATCGCCTGCCTCTCGGCCGGCGGCCAGCAGGAGCGCAACGCCATGTACGGGCCCTTCGCGCCCGGCTTCGTGCAGGTCCCCCACTGCCTTGAATACCGCGCGGGCGACCTCGCGGGCGAGGGTTACGGCGAGCGCGCCGCGAACGCCATCGAGGAGGTGATCCTGCGCGAAGGTCCCGACACCATCGGCGCGCTCTGCCTCGAACCGATCACGGCCGGCGGCGGCATCATCGTGCCGCCCAAGGGCTACTGGGAGCGCGTGCAGGAGATCTGCCGCAAGTACGACATCCTCCTCCACATCGACGAGGTCGTCTGCGGCTTCGGGCGCACCGGCACCTGGTTCGGCTACCAGCAGTACGGCATCCAGCCCGACATCGTGACCATGGCCAAGGGCGTGGCCTCGGGCTACGCCGCGATCTCCTGCTGCGTCACGACGGAAGCCGTCTTCGACATGTTCAAGGACGATACGGACCGCCTGGGCTACTTCCGCGACATCTCCACTTTTGGCGGCTGCACCTCCGGCCCCGCTGCGGCGCTCGAGGTCATGGCGATCACCGAGGAGGAGGACCTCCTCGGCAACTCCACCCGGATGGGTGCCTACCTCAACGGGAAGCTCCACGAACTCATGGACAAGCACGCCTGCATCGGCGAGGTCCGCGGCCTCGGCCTCTTCCAGGGCGCCGAACTGGTCGCCGACCGTTCGACGCGCGAGCCGCTCGAGGAGAAGAAGGTCCAGGCCATCGTCGCCGACTGCATGGCCCAGGGCGTCATCATCGGCGCCTCGAACCGCTCGATGCCCGGCTTCAACAACACTCTCCTCTTCGCCCCCGCGCTGATCGCGACAAAGGGCGACCTCGACGAGGTCGTGGCCGGGGTGGATGCGGCGATCCAGCGGATCGTGGGCTGAGGCCGCGCCGGACCTGACCAGATCCGCGACGCCAACGACAACGGCCGCGCCCGCATCGCCGGGCGCGGACCCCAGCGCGCGTCAGGGCCGCCCCCTCAGCCGACCTTGACCATCCGCAGCAGCGTCATCATGCCCATGGGCGGCAGCACCCGCTCCTCGACGACCTCCAGGCCCACCGCCCCCAGGACGCGCGCCTTGTCGAAGTCCGAGTGCCAGCCCAAGAGGTCGGCCAGCGGCGCCGCCAGCCTCTCGGCCACGGCAAGCGCGCCCCGGTCGCGCTGGAAGTGGTTCACGATCACCACAGTGCCGCCAGGCCGGACCACCCGGGCGATCTCGGCCATCACCCGCTCGGGCTCGGGCACGACCGAGATGACGTGCATGCAGGCGACGTGGTCGAAGCTGTCGTCGGCAAAGTCGAGCTGCCGGGCGTCCATGCGGTGCAGGGCAACCACGTTGCGCAAATCCTCCTCGGCCACCTTGGCGCGCGCCTTGGCCAGCATCTCCTCACTGTAGTCGACGCCCGTGACGGTGACGCCCGGCCCGTAGTGGCGCAGCGCGAGGCCCGTGCCGACGCCCACCTCCAGCACAGAACCGCCCAACTCGCTCAGCAGGGCGGTGGCCCGCCGGCGCCCGACGTTCGTCACCGCCCCGAAGGTGCGGTCATAGACCGGCGCCCAGCGGGCATAGGACCTCGCGACGGCCTGCAGCTCCATTCATTCGTCCTTTCGTCCCAAGCGCCACCCCGGCCGGACCCAGCCCAGCCCGAGCAGCAGGAGATAGCCCAGGTCCAGCAGGACCAGGGTGAGCCACGGATAGGTCAGCAGCGCCGCGCCCAGGGCCACCGCCGCCAGCAGCGCGAGGCGCACCTGCTCCGGGCGGATGCTGACCGGGCGGAACGCCGGCGTGGGCAGGCGGCTGACCATCAGCGCCGCCACCACGAGCAGCCACAGCGCGCAGAGCGGCGCGGGCAGCACGGCGGACGGGGCGAGATTCGCTCCGAAGATCGGTAGCAGCGCGAGCATCGCCCCCGCCGGCGAGGGCACGCCCGTGAACGTGGCCTTCGGCTCCGCGGCGGCCGAAGGCTCCCGGCTGCCGATGTTGAACCGCGCCAGCCGCAGCGCGCAGGCCACGGCGTAGATCAGCGCGGCGATCCAGCCCTCGCCCCCGGCGCCCCCATAGGCCCACAGGTGCACGATCAGGGCCGGCGCCACCCCGAAGTTCACGAAGTCGCACAAGGAGTCCAGCTCCGCCCCGATGGCGCTCTCGCTGCCCAGCCGACGCGCGAGCCGCCCGTCGAGGCCATCGAGCACCGCCGCGAGCAGGATCAGCCCCACGGCGCGCTCGACATCGCCCGCCACGGCGAGGCGGATGGCCGTGAGCCCGGCGCAGAGCGCGCCCAAGGTCAGGATGTTGGGCAGAAGCTGCGCGACGGACAGGCGGGTGCGGGGGTCCGGGCGCAGGTCCATCCTGTCAGTCCTCGCGCGCCGGGCGGGGCGGCCCGCTGCGCCGCAGGTCGGCCAGGATCGTCTCGCCCGCCACCATGGTCTGCCCGACGGCGACCAGGGGCGGGACGTCGGGCGGCAGGTAGACGTCGAGCCGCGAGCCGAAGCGGATCAGCCCGAAGCGCTCCCCGGTCCGCAGGCTCTGGCCCTCGCGCGTCCAGCACAGGATGCGCCGCGCCACCAGCCCGGCGATCTGCACGACCGCCAGCTTGCGCCCGTCCACCAGCTCCAGGCACAGGCCGTTGCGCTCGTTGTCCTCGCTGGCCTTGTCGAGCGAGGCATTGAGGAACTTGCCGGGCCGGTAGGCCACCGCGAGCACCCGCCCCGCCACCGGGGCGCGGTTCACGTGGCAATTGAAGACCGACATGAAGACGCTGACCCGCGTCAGCGGCTCGGGCCCCATCCCCAGCTCGGCCGGGGGCGCAGCGGGCCCGATCAGCGACACCACGCCATCGGCGGGGCTCACCACCAGGCCGTCCTCCTGCGGCACGGCCCGGCGGGGGTCGCGGAAGAAGTAGTAGCACCAGACCGTGAGCCCCACGCCCAGCCAGCCCAGCGGCTCCCAGACCAGGAACAGCACCAGAGCGCCCAAGCCGAAGAAGGGCAGGAATCGGTAGCCTTCGGGGTGCATGGGCTTCAGGAACGTGCCCCACATCGTCATGCGCCTGTGCCCCTGCCCCGTGCCCTTGGGCGGGGCTTCTAGCCGCATCGCAGCGGGACCGCAAACAGGAACGACGCTTCATGGCCTATTTGCGGCGGCTCGCGTCACCTGTCCGGCCGCCTGACACGCGCGCGGCCCGCCTCGGGGCGCCGTCGTCCCGGAGATCGTGCCATTCAGCGATCGTGATGTCGAGCGATGGCGTCACGGCGACCCGGCAGTGGGCGCCGCCGCATTTCCCTGGACCGAGCACTCGGACCACGCCGCCATTGTGGCCCTGCTGCGCGACCCGACGACCCGGACCTCCACCGTCCTCGCCTGTGCTAATGGCCAGCCCTGCGACGACGCGGCCCTCCATCTGCCCGCCTTGGCCGGCACCGGGATCGCCCGGACTGCCGCTCCTGGCACGTCCGCCGTCCCGGGGCACCGATGGGCAGCCACGCCCCCTGTCGACCTCCGCCCGCCGGGTCATCGTCCCGCCCCCGCTTGGCATCCGCCGCGCCCTGCCCTACCTCCGGCCCGACCCGCCGGGAGCCCGCTGATGACACTCGACGACCACCCCTTCCTGTCCGCCCGCGCCCCCCACGCGCCCGAGCGGCTGCTCGCGCAGGCGCGCGAGACGCCCGTCCCCCGCGTGGCGCTGGTGAACGCCGGCGCACCCACCCCGCTCGAAGGCCTGCGCGAGGCCTGCGAGGCGGGCCTCGCCGAGCCCATCCTCCTGGGCGAGCCCATCAAGATCCACGCGGCCGCCGAACGGATCGGCTGGGACATCAAGCCCTTCCGCCTCGTCGCCGCGCCGGGCGACAGCGCCGCCCGACAGGCCGCCGCCCTCGCGGTCTCGGGCGAGGCCGACGCCATCATGAAGGGCCAGATCCACACCTCGACCTTCCTCAAGGGCCTCCTGCCCTCCTCGCTCGGCCTGCGGGACCGCAGCGTGACCTGCGGCCACGTCTTCCACATCACGGTGCCGGATTCCGACCGCCCGCTCCTCCTCACGGACGCCGCGCTCAACGTGAAGCCCGACCTCGCCACCCGGCAGGCCTGCCTCGCCCATGCCGTGCGCCTCGCGGGCCTCGTGGGCGTCGAACGGCCCCACTGCGGCGTCCTCGCCCCGTCCGAGGACGTGACCCCCACCATCGCCTGCACGGGCGAGGCCGCGGCCATCGCCGCCTGGGCCAAGGGGGCCCTGAAGCGCGCCGTGGTCGAGGGGCCGCTGGCGCTCGACCTCATGCTCTCGCGCCGCGCCGCGGCCATCAAGGGCGTCGAGTCCCAGGTCGCGGGCAAGGTGGACATCATCCTGGTCCCCGAGCTCAACGCCGGGAACGCGCTCTTCAAGCTCATGACGCTGGGCATGGGGGCCTGCGCGGGGGGCGTGGTGATGGGCGCGCGGGTGCCGATCCTGCTCACGTCGCGCGGGCAGGGGGCGCCAGACCGCATCGCCTCGGCGGCTCTGGGCGCGATCCTCGCGGCCGAGGCGCGGGGCCGCCGGGCGGCCGCCGCGTGATCCTCGTCGTCAACGCCGGCTCCTCCTCGGTCAAGGTCGCGCTCTTCGACGACACCCTGCGCGAGCGGCTGCGCGGCTCCGTCACCGAGATCGGCGGCACCGGGGAGCTGGCCCTCGGCCCGGCTCGCCAGCCCGTGCGTGCGCAGGACCACGGGGCGGCGCTCGGCTTCCTCCTGGCCATGCTGCGCATGCAGGGGCTGGCGGCCGAGGACCTGCGCGCATGCGCCCACCGCGTCGTCCACGGCGGGGCGAGCCTCACCGCCCCCGTCCGCCTCGACGCCGCGGCGCTGGCCGCCATCGAGGCCTGCGTTCCTCTCGCCCCCCTCCACAATCCGGCGAACCTCGCGGGCATCCGCGCGCTCCAGGCCCTCGCCCCCGACCTGCCCCAGATGGCGAGCTTCGACACCGCCTTCCACGCCACCGCGCCCGAGGTCGAATCGACCTACGCGCTGCCCTCGGACCTGCGGGCGCAGGGAATCCGCCGCTACGGCTTCCACGGGATCAGCTACGCCGCCCTGACCGAGCACCTCCGCGAGCAGGGCCAGTTGCCCCCGCGTCTCCTCGCCTTACATCTCGGCAACGGCTCGTCGGCCTGCGCCATCCTCGACGGGGCGTCGGTGGCAACCACCATGGGCTACTCGCCGCTCGAAGGGCTCGTCATGGGCACCCGCACCGGGACCATCGACGGCATGGCGGTGCTGGACATCGCCCGCGCCCGCGGCATCGAGGCGGCCGAGCGCCTCCTCAACCGCGACTCGGGCCTCAAGGCCCTCGCGGGCACCTCCGACATGCGCGCGCTCCTCGCCCGTGACGACGCCGAGGCCCGCTTCGCCATAGATCACTACGTCCACTGGGCCATCCGCCAGGGCGCGGGCCTCGCGGGGGCGCTGGGCGGCGTGGACGCGCTGGCCTTCACCGGCGGCATCGGCGAGAACGCCGCCCCCGTCCGCGACCGCATTGCCGCCGGATTGGCCTTCCTGTCCCCCGCCCAGGTCCACGTCGTCCCCGCGCAGGAGGAGCGGCGCATCGCGGCGGACGCGCAGGCACTCCTCGACGGCTGACGCTTCCCCTTGCCCCCGCGCCGAGCTACCCCCGCCCCATGACCGTCGCCGCCCTCTACGACAGCCGCGCCCGTGAGGGGCGCCTCATGCCCGACCCGGCGCAGCGTGGGGTCCTGCCCGCGCTCGACCGCCTGCGGGCCGAGCTTCTGGACCCGCCCCGCCGCGGGCTCTTCCGCAAGCCCCAGCCCGTGCGCGGCCTCTATCTCTGGGGCGGCGTGGGCCGGGGCAAGTCCATGCTGATGGACCTGTTCCTCGACGCGCTCGGGCCATCCGTCCCCACCCGCCGCCAGCATTTCCATGCCTTCATGCAGTGGGTGCAGGCCGCGATGAACAAGGCCCGCGCGCGCGGCGTGGACGACGCCATCCTGCCCGTGGCCGACGAGATCGCCGAATCCGCCCGCCTCCTCGCCCTCGACGAGATGCAGGTGACCGACATCGCCGACGCGATGATCCTGGGGCGCCTCTTCCAGCGGCTCTGGGCGCAGGGGGTGACACTGCTCACCACCTCGAACCGCCCGCCCTCCGACCTCTACAAGGACGGCCTGAACCGCGCGCTCTTCCTCCCCTTCATCGCGCTCATCGAGGAGAACTGCGAGGTTCTCGAACTGGCCTCCGCGACCGACCACCGCCAAGGCCGCCTGACGGGCGCGCGGCGCTACTTCTGCCCCGTGGATGCCGAGGCGCGCGCCGCCATGAACGCGCTCTGGGCCGACCTCTCGGGCGGCGAGTCGCATCCCGAGATCCTGCGCGTCTACGGCCGCGACGTGGAGATCCCCGCCTTCCACAACGGCTCCGCCCGCGCCAGCTTCTACGACCTCTGCGGCCGCCCCCTGGGCCCCGCCGACTACCTCGCGCTGGCGAACGCCGTCCGCGTGCTGCTGATCGACGAGATCCCGCGCCTCGGCAGCGACAACTTCAACCAGGCCCGCCGCTTTGTAACCCTGATCGACGCGCTCTACGAGGCCCGCGTCACGCTCTTCGCCTCGGCCGCTGCCGCCCCAGACCGCCTCTACGTCGAGGGCGAGGGCAGCTTCGAGTTCGCCCGCACCGCGAGCCGCCTCATGGAGATGCAGGGAGCCTCCTGGGGCCAGGGGGTGGCGGACCGCTCGGCCGCCGCTGTATAAAGCCCGCGCCAACCCAAGGAGCCTTTCCCCATGCAGAACGCCGAGATCGCCGAGCGCCGCAAGACCGCCATCGCGCGGGGCGTGGGGATGCAGACGCAGATCTACGTCGAGCGCGCCCAGAACGCCGAGGTCTGGGATGTCGAGGGCCACCGCTACATCGACTTCGCCGCCGGCATCGCGGTCGTGAACACCGGCCACCGGCACCCCAAGGTCATGGCGGCCGTGCAACGCCAACTCGACAGCTTCACCCACACCTGCCACCAGGTCCTCCCCTACGAGAACTACATCCGGCTGGGCGAGCGGCTGAACGCTCTCGTCCCCGGCGACTTCGACAAGCGCACACTCTTCGTGACCACCGGCGCCGAGGCGGTGGAGAACGCCGTCAAGATCGCCCGCTACGCCACGGGCCGCAACGCGGTCATCGCCTTCGGCGGCGCCTTCCACGGGCGGACATTCATGGGCATGACGCTCACGGGCAAGGTCCAGCCCTACAAGGCGGGCTTCGGCGCCATGATGCCCGACGTCTTCCACGTCCCCTTCCCCATCGGGCTCCACGGCATCTCGACCGACGACGCGATGGCCGGCATCCAGAAGCTCTTCAAGGCCGACCTCGACCCCGCCCGCGTCGCCTGCATCATCCTCGAACCCGTGCAGGGCGAGGGCGGCTTCTACCCCGCGCCCCCCGAGCTGATGCGCGCCCTGCGGACCCTCTGCGACGACCACGGCATCGTGCTCATCGCGGACGAGGTGCAGACCGGCTTCGCCCGCACCGGCAAGCTCTTCGCCATGGAGCATTACGACGTCGCCCCCGACCTCACCTGCATGGCCAAGGGCCTGGGCGGCGGCCTCCCCATCGCCGCCGTCACCGGCAAGGCCTCCATCGTGGACGCCGCCAACCCCGGCGGCCTGGGCGGGACCTACGGCGGCAACCCCCTGGGCATCGCCGCCGCCCACGCTGTCCTCGACGTGATCGAGGAAGAGGACCTCTGCGCCCGCGCCAACGCCCTGGGCTCGCGCCTCCGCCAGCGGCTGGAGGCCATGCGCGACGCGGTCCCCGAGATCGCCGAGATCCGCGGCCCCGGCTTCATGGTCGCCGTGGAGTTCAATCTTCCCGGCACCCACACGCCGCACCCCGACTTCGCCAACCGCGTGAAGGCCGAGGCACAGGCCCGCGGGCTGATCCTGCTGACCTGCGGCGTCTACGGCAACGTGATCCGCTTTCTCGCCCCCATCACCATCCCCGACGACATCTTCGCCGAGGCGATGGACATCCTGGAACAGTCGGTCCAGGCCGCGCAGGCGGCCTGACCGGACACGGGCGGGCGGTTCAGGCCGCCCGCGCCACGCAGATCTGGTTCAGGCTCCAGGGCTCCAGCGGGTTTCGCGCGAAGTCGCCGTAGCGCGCCTCCAGCCCCAGCCCCTCCAGCTCCAGCAGCAGCGGGATCTCCCGCGGGAAGAACTGCCGCAGCACCAGCGGCGCGAAGTCCTGCCGCGGCCCGCCCGGCGGCCCGACCCGCCACCGCGCGACGCGGATCTGCCGCATGGGGTCGTACCAGGCCGTCTCCTCGGCCTCGACCGCCGAGGCCGGGTTGGGCCCCAGGTCCAGCCGCCGCGTCACCCCGTCCTGCAGGAGCCCCGGATCGGGCAGCGCCACGTCGAAGGCCAGCCGCCCCCCCGGCGCCAGATGCCGCCGCACGGTCCGCAGGCAGGCCCGCAGGTCCGCCGTTCGGGTCAGATGCGCCAGCGAGTTGCAGGACAGGATCACCAGCCCGAAGCGCCGCCCCAGGTCGAACCCCGCCATGTCCCCTTCCACGAAGGACAGCCGCAGGCCCTGACCCTTCGCCTTGCGCCGCGCGGCCGCCAGCATGGCGGGCGAGGCGTCCAGCCCCACCACCTCATGCCCGTCCCGCGCCAGCGGCAGCGTCAGCCGCCCGGTCCCGCAGGCCAGTTCCAGCACCGGCCCGCCCGCGCGCCGCGCTTCCTCGCGGTAGAAGGCCTCGCAGGGGCCGGGCGCCACGATCGCGTCGTAGACCTCCGCCGCTTCGTAGAGCGAGGGCTCCTGCCCCCGGTCGGCCGTCCCGGCCGGGCTCGCGTCCTGATCCAGCATGAGTCGCTCCTTCGTAATGCGTCCCACCGGTCTTGTGGCGAAGCAGAGCCCACTCAAGCGCTAAACACCCAGAGTTCCCGCTTCCGGGAACACTCCAGCCCGACACGGACCGATTCGCCGGGTGTTGCGCGCACCGGGGGAGGACCGTTCGGTGCTGTCAGGATCTGTTAACGCGTTTCGGCGACGCTGGC
>NZ_VDFV01000020.1 GCF_006152145.1 Rubellimicrobium roseum
CCTCCGAAGTCGGGCCGGATGAATCAGCTAAGCCGCTGAAACGCCAGAGCGCTTACAGGTCCTGAGCCTAGACGTTCGGCGAGTTCACGGGCCGCAGTGGCGTTGAAGGCCAGAAGCAGGATCTCCTCGGGTTTGGCCAGACCTTCAAGCAGGAGATAGCCTGTCTTGGCCACCAGGGTGGAGGTCTTACCCGAGCCCGCGGCCGCGACGATTTGATCGGCGGCGTCCATACAGATGCACGCTTCGGCCTGCTCGTCCGTCAGCGGATTCTTCTCCACGGTTGCGAAGAAGGGCCTCAGTCGCTCCTTCTGGGCGGGCATGAAGGTGACATTGGCGGCCGCGAACTCTGCGTCGAGAGCCTTCTGGATGCTGTTCCGGCTTCGTTCGAACTGGCTCGACCGGATTATGTTGGTGCCCGGGTAGCTGTAGCTCGACAGAAGACGCGCTGCCGTTCCGGCTCGGATCCATTTGGAGCGGTCGATCGACCTATCCCATAGCGCCTTCCATTCCGGGAAGTCGTCGCTTGTCAGAGTTAGCTCGGCTGGACGAGCCGGCGGCACGTAGACCGGCCTCCGCAGCTCATCGCGAACCGACGATGTGCTGGAACTTCCGAGACCGAAGAGGGCTGCAATTCCCTGAGGACGAGCCACTCGATCAAGCTTCAGCTCGCCTCTGTTGTTTGAGTGATTGTAGCCTCGCGTTCCAAGGCGCGAGCCACGGCTCACCAATCGCCGCGTCCATGATGATCTCCCCAATATACTGCCTGCTTGGTCCAAGACCCCTTGGGCCAGCGTGGCCTGCCGGCGCCGACGGAACAAGGGCAAGCGGAGATCTGATCCGTGGCTTACTGGCAACCTATTGGACGGAGACGGCCATGGACTTCCCAGAGGCGCTGGCGACGGCTGCGCGATAGTCGGTCGCCCTCAGGGCAGGGTACCGCCGGCTCGACCGTCAGGGTCTCCATCCGGTGCTGAACGATTACCTTTTCGGTCGCAATCGAGCCTGATGCCCCTCTATAAATACGATGCAAGCTGGATAACGAGGATGACGCCGATACGCGGGGCTCTTTACGAGCGCAACCTCGTGCACCATGCGGAAGTGCGGGATCTGCCCCATGTCGTCACCAACTCCCTCCCGATCCCCTACTTCGGGGATGTGGAGGCCTACGATGCCTCCGACCTCCGCATCGTGACAGCCGCCCTGAACCCCTCGCGCGAAGAGTTCCCGGTCGGCGGCCCGGCGCGCTTCGACCTTAAGGAGGGGCTGTCCGGGCAGGAGGGGCTCGAAACCCAGCTGTCCAACTACTTCAAGCATAAACCCTACACGAGATGGTTCGGCAACTTCGAGCATGTCCTGAACGGGATGGGAGCGACCTACGGCGGCCACATGCGGGGCCGTGACAACCGCCGGACCGCCCTCCACCTCGACCTGTGCTCGCCTATCGCCACCAATCCCACCTGGTCCAAGCTCGACGCGGCTACCCGGGAGAGCTTGAGGGGACCGGGCCGGGCACTCTTCGAACTCGCCGTCCAAGCCCTCGAGCCTGACATCATCATCGCCTCCGTGGGTCCAAAGCATCTCACGGGGTGGCGGAAGGAGCTCGCACCGGGCCCACACTGGGAGGAGATTCTGGGCTACAAGGTGAAGGAGAACGGACAGCCGTTTGTCTCGCCCTTGGTCGTCTGCGTGACCTCGGCGGCGTTCGGCACAGAGCGGTTGATCCCTTTCGCGAACGGCTCCGCCTCCATCAAGCCGTTTGTCAACTTCGCCACCTCGCGGAAGCGGACGGCGGGGGAGGCGCTCCTGAGGTGGCTCAAGACCAACGGCGAATGATCGATAACTGAGGCTGCTGGGCGTGCTGCGAGGACTCGTCAGGCCGGTTCTCGGCGCGGAGCACTACCTTGGCAACTTTCGGTCAATTCGTCGATTTGGGCCGAAAAACCCTTATGGATCAGAGGCCTAAAAACCCTTAGCAGGGGTGTGCCTTCGACCACTCGTCCACGTTTCCGGGGGCGTGTGTAGGGGGACGGGCCGGGGAAAACAAGGCGAAAACGCCCCCCCATGGCAGCAAGCTTCTAAGATCGTGATCCCCGTTCGTGGTGGCCCCGATCCGTAAGATCCGTCGCCCGATCACCAATGAAGCAGTCGTTCCTGCCTGCCCGGAATGTGGGCAGACTGTCGCAGGCGTTGCACGAAAGCGGCATGAACATTACCTGAACGTTATGACAGCCCTGACCCTCCAAGAGAAGCTCGCGATCCTGTCGGACGCGGCGCGCTACGATGCCTCCTGCGCCTCCTCGGGCACAGCCAAGCGCGATTCGCGCGATGGCAAGGGCCTGGGGTCGACGGACGGCAACGGCATCTGCCACAGCTTCACACCGGACGGCCGCTGCGTGTCGCTCCTCAAGATCCTGATGACCAACTTCTGCATCTTCGACTGCGCCTATTGCGTGAACCGGGTGTCGTCGAACGTGCAGCGCGCCCGCTTCACGCCCGAGGAGGTCGTGGAACTCACGCTCGAGTTCTATCGGCGCAACTACATCGAGGGGCTGTTCCTGTCCTCGGGCATCATCAAGAGCCCGGACGACACCATGCGCGACATGGTCCGCATCGTCCGCACGCTGCGGGTGGAGCACGATTTCCGCGGCTACATCCACCTCAAGACGATTCCTGGCGCATCGCCGGAACTCGTCGCCGAGGCGGGGCTCCACGCCGACCGCCTTTCGGTCAACATCGAGCTGCCAACGGAGGCCAGCCTCGCCGCCTTTGCGCCCGAGAAGGACCCCGCCGAGATCCGCCGGCACATGGCCGACCTTCGCCTGCGCAAGGAGGCCGCCTCGGATACGACGCTGAAGGGCACCCCGGCGCCCAAGTTCATTCCCGCCGGGCAGTCCACGCAGATGATCGTCGGCGCCGATCCGACCGACGACGCCACGATCCTGAAGCAGTCCGCGCGCCTTTACGGCTCCTACGGGCTCAAGCGCGTCTACTATTCTGCCTTCTCGCCCATCCCCGACGCCACGGCCAAGCTGCCGCTGGTGCAGCCTCCCCTCCTGCGCGAGCATCGGCTGTATCAGGCGGACTGGCTCATGCGATTCTACGAGTTCGCGCCCGAGGAGATCGCCTCGCAAGGCAATCTCGACCTCGACCTCGACCCCAAGCTTGCCTGGGCCTTGCAGCACCGCGACCGCTTTCCGGTGGACGTGCAGCGGGCCGACCGCGAGATGCTGCTGCGCGTGCCGGGCTTTGGAACCAAGTCGGTGGACCGCATCCTGCGCACACGCCGCCACCGGACGCTCCGTTACGATGACCTCCTGCGCATGGGGACGACGCTGAAGAAGGCCCGGCCTTTCATCGCGCTTACCGATTGGAGCCCTGGCGCACTCACCGACCACAAGGATCTGCGTGCCCGCTTCGCGCCCGAGCCACGGCAGCTGTCCCTGTTCTGATCCCGCCACGCTCCGGGACCCCTTGCCAGACTCGGGCGTTGCTCTCACGTTGCGACTCGGATGCGCGAACAATACATGAACTCCATGCCCCATGTGACGCTTCCCAAGGTCGGCACGGCCGAGGCCTGGCGCGAGGCCGCGCGCGCCTGCCTTTCGGCCCGCATCCCGCCCGAAGGGATCACCTGGAGCCGCGGCCCGACCGAGGCCGTGCTCTTCACCGAGGACGAGGCGCCGCCCGCGGCCAAGGTCGGCGCCATCCGCGTGCCCGAGAGCTTCGTCCACCTCGCATCTCAGGTCGTCTGGCACAGCCACCCCGAGCGGTTCGCCCGCCTTTACGCCGTCCTTTGGCGACTGCGGACCGAGCCCCAGCTCATGCAGGACGCCGCCGACCGCGATCTCGTGGCGCTCCGGCAGATGGAGCGGGCCGTCCATCGCGATCTTCACAAGCTCAAGGCATTCGTGCGCTTCCGCGAGGTCGGCGAGCGCGCAGCCTCCCGCCGCAAGTTCGCCGCCTGGTTCGAGCCCGCGCACCATACGCTCGAACCCGCGGCCCCCTTCTTCGCCAGACGCTTCGCGGACATGGACTGGCTCATCGCCACTCCCGACCTCGTGGCCCGCTTTGAGGATGGCGTAGTGACATTCGAGGAGGGCGCCGAGCGTCCCGACCTCCCCGACGACGCAGCCGAGGACCTGTGGCTCACCTACTTCCGCCACATCTTCAATCCGGCGCGCGTCAAGGTCGACCGGATGCTCGCGGAAATGCCCAAGAAGTACTGGAAGAACCTCCCCGAGACCGCCGCGATTCCCGATCTCCTCCAGACGGCCGAATCCCGCGTCCGCGCCATGGCCGAGGCCGCGCCGACCCGTGCGCCCTTCTACGCCAAAGCCATCGCCGCCCGCCCCAAGCAGCCTGCCGCGCCTCCGCCCGACTCGGGCTCGCTCGCCGGCCTGCGCGCCGAGGAGGCCGCCTGCACACGCTGCCCCCTGTTCAGCGAGGCCACGCAGGTCGTCCCCGGCGAGGGGCCGCCCGATGCGCCCCTGATGCTGGTGGGCGAGCAGCCGGGCGACCAGGAGGACCTTGCAGGCCGTCCCTTCGTGGGTCCCGCGGGCCAGCTTCTCGACGACATCATGGTCCAGGCCGGCATCGACCGGCGCCGCGTGTTCCTCACCAACGCCGTCAAGCACTTCAAGTACACGCTCAAGGGCCGCCATCGACTGCACCAAAGCCCCAACGGCAGCGAGATCTCGGCCTGCCAATGGTGGCTCCGGCAGGAGATCGACCTCGTGAAGCCCCGGCTTCTCGTGGCCTTGGGGGCCTCCGCCGCCGAAAGCCTCACCGGATCACGCGATGGCATCCTGAAGCGGCGGGGCCAGATCGAGGACGGGCCCGAGGGCCTGCCCGTCTTCCTGACCGTGCACCCGAGCTTTCTCCTCCGCCTGCCCGACCCCGTGGCGCGCGAGATGGAGACCGAGCGCTTCCGCGATGACCTCGCCGCCGCCCGCGAGCATCTGGAGCGCCTGCTCGCCGCCTGACCGCCCCTTCCGGGATCGGGAGCGAATGCTATCTTGCAGGCGACCGGACACAGGACACCCGCCTCGGCCATGCCCGACCTCGTCCTCCTGCCCAAGCCCAAGACGCGGACCGAACGGCCGCGCCTCTACAAGGTCATCCTGCTCAACGACGATTTCACGCCGCGCGACTTCGTGGTGAAGGTGCTCAAGGCGGTGTTCCGAATGACCGAAGCCGAAGCGCTGGGCGTCATGCTGACCGCCCACCGCAAGGGCGCCTGCGTGGTCGCCGTCTACACGCAGGAGGTGGCCGAGACCAAGGCCCGGCAGGCTACCGATATGGGCAGCCAGGCCGGCTACCCGCTGGCCTTCACGACCGAGCGGGAGGAGTGACGCCCCCCTTCATCGCGTGAGCCCGGCGACGGCCCGTTCCGCCTTGAACTCCGCTTCAAGAGCTTCGCGCCACAGCCGGATGAAGCGCCGATACCCGTCCGGGTCCAACCAGGCCGCCGTGCCCCCGGTCGCGGCGCGCCCGCGCTTGCCCCAAAGATCGACGACCGGGTTGTGGGGCGGCAGCCAGGTGTCCGGGTGCAGCATCTCCAGCCGGTGACAGGTCTCCCGCAGGTCGCCGCCGATCCCCGGATAGGAGGGATCGACCTCGACGCGGGTGCCGGGATCGATCTTCGTACCGTCCGGGAACACGACGCGGTAGACCCGTCCGCCGCCCATCGCGAAGGTCGCGGAGCCCATCGTGTGCCCCGGAGTCGCGATGATCTCCAAAACGACCTAGCCCAGCGTTACGCGGTCCCCGCCCCTCAGCACGCGGTTTACTTCGACGGGATTGAAGGCCGTGTTGCGGGCCCGTCGGCGTAATGGAAGTCCAGCTTGCCCCCGCTCTCGATCAGCGGCACCTCGGTATCCAGCATGATCATCTGCGCGGCGGACAGATCTTTCATCTAGGCATGGCCGCCCACGTGATCGACATGGGCGTGCCCGGCCAGCAGGATCTCGATCTCCGCCGGATCGTGCCCCAGGGCCCGGATCGGCTCCTCGATCATCGGGCCCGAGCCGGGCATCCCCGTGTTCATCAAGATCAGCCCGTCGCCCGTCTCGATCAGGCAGATGCCAAGCCCGCGCGTCCCGACGAAGCTGATGGGTCCCACGATGCGGAACGGCTCCGCCGGCTCCTCCCACCGCCGCCCCTGATCGGTGGCGAGCGCGGCGGCCCAGTCCTAAGGCGCCTGAGCGAACGCGGGCTGACCCGTCCAGGCAAACAGGCCAAGGGTCCCCAGGCAGGCAAGCCGGCCTCAAGACCCTCCCGCACCCGTCCTTGAAACAGGAGCGACAAGCATACGGCGCCCTTACGTCAGCCTGTCCGCCGGTCCGGGATCGGGACCGACGCGCCTCAGGTGTTGAACAGGAAGTGCATCACGTCGCCGTCCTTGACGACGTAGCTCTTGCCCTCGGCGCGCAGCTTGCCCGCGTCCCGCGCCCCGGCCTCGCCGCCATAAGTCACGTAGTCGTCGTAGGCGATGGTCTCGGCCCGGATGAAGCCCTTCTCGAAGTCGCCGTGGATCACCCCAGCCGCCTGCGGGGCCAGCGTCCCCTGCCCGATCGTCCAGGCCCGCGCCTCCTTGGGTCCGACCGTGAAGTAGGTCTGGAGGTGCAGGAGTTCGTAGCCCGCGCGGATCAGCCGGTCGAGCCCGGCCTCCTCCAGCCCCATCGTCTCTAGGAACTCCGTCTGCTCCTCGGGCGGAAGCTGGGCGATCTCCTCCTCGATCCGGGCCGAGATCACGACATGGCTGTTGCCCTCGGCGCGGGCCATCTCGGCCACGCGGGCCGAGTAGGCGTTTCCCTCGGCCGCATCGTCTTCGTTGACGTTGCAGACGTAGAGCACGGGCTTGGAGGTCAGGAGCTGCAGCAGCCGCCACGCCCGCCGCTCGTCGTCGCTGACCTGCACCGTTCGCGCGGGTTTGCCATCGGACAGCGCGGCTTGGGCGCGCTTGAGCAGCACCTCCTGCTCCACCGCCTCCTTGTCGCCGCCCTTGATCTTGCGCTGGATGTTCTGGAGCCGCCGCTCGACCGACTCGAGGTCCGCCAGCATCAGCTCGGTCTCGATGGTCTGGGCGTCCGCAACGGGATCGACGCGGCCTTCGACGTGGGTGATGTCCCCATCCTCGAAGCAGCGCAGCACATGGGCGATGGCATCCGTCTCACGGATGTTCGCGAGGAACTGGTTCCCCAACCCCTCCCCTTTGGACGCGCCCTTCACCAGCCCCGCGATGTCCACGAAGGTCATCCGCGTCGGGATGATCTGGCGCGACTTGGCCAGTTCCGCCAGCCTGTCCAGCCGGGGGTCGGGCACCGCCACCTCACCCACGTTGGGCTCGATGGTGCAGAACGGGAAGTTGGCGGCCTGCGCGGCGGCCGTGCGCGTCAGCGCGTTGAACAGGGTGGATTTGCCCACGTTGGGCAGCCCCACGATCCCCATGCGAAAGCCCATGATCCCCTCCGTGGCCGAAACGCCGCGCTTCTAGGGCGACCTTGGCCCCACCGCAAGCAAGGCTTGGGAACAAAACAGGAACGTGGTAGTTTATGAGTCGCCCCAAGGGAAAGGAATCGGTCATGACCATTCCCCGCATCCGCATCGAGGGCCTGGACGAGGCGCGGCGCTCCTATGCCGCGATCTTTCGCCCCCCGGCCCGCTCCCGCGTCCTTTACACGGCCATACGGACCCGCTCGGGCTGGCGCCGCCTCGCCGATCCCGCGCGAACCGAACCCGGTCACGCCGTGGCGCTCACGCTCTCCGACCCGGGTGAAGGGCGGCGCGTGTTCGACGCCCTAGCCATTGGGGGGCGCGTCGAGACGCCTTACCAGCCCACGGTCTGGTCGCCGGGCTTCGGACGCCTCATCGATCGCTGGGGCACGCGCTGGATGGTGGATGCGATGCCGGCGCCGCGTGGCGGGGCCTAACGGTCGTATCGCCGGGCACGCCGGTCCTCCTGCCGCTGCCAGATGATGATCCAGGCGAGCAGCACGAAGATCGGATGTCCCAACCCGCCAGAGAAGATGATGGCGGGCACCCAGAACAGGAACACCACGACGGCCAGAAAGGGCCGACCTGCAAGCAGGATCGACAAGGGCGGGAGGAGAAGGGCGAGCAGGTAGTTCATGTCCCACCATCTAGGTGCGCGACGGTCCTCCTTCACCCGGCATCGGCAGAAAATGACCTAAGGGCAACTCGGCGCTTTGGAACGAAACATGAACATGGTAACCTGACGCCACCCAACCCGGAGGACGACGCCATGACCCCGATTCCTTATCTCTTCTTCAAGGGCACCTGCGAAGAAGCGCTGCGCGCCTACGCCCGCATCTTCGGCTCGCCCGAGCCCGAGCTGATGCGCGAGCGCGATGCCCCCGAAGGGCAGTCGATGGGCGGCCACCCCGATCACGTCATGCATGGCTCGGTGAAGATCGGCGACGGCCTGCTCTACGCCTCCGACTGGTCGCAGGCGCAGCCGATGGCAGGCAATTCCATCTGCCTCACCGTCCGCGACACGGCCGAGGGCCGCCGTCTGTTCGACGCCCTCGCCGACGGCGGCGCGATCGAGATGCCCTACGAGCCCACCTTCTGGTCCCCCGGCTTCGGCGCCTTCACCGACCGCTTCGGCACCCGCTGGATGATTGATACCGAACCGCAACAGGCCATGGCCGATCCGGCCTTTGCCATGGCCTGAGCGGCGCCGCGCCCCATCTTGCCCAAGGCCGGGCACCCCTGCCCGGCCAAGGACCCGAGGCTCCCATGCCCACGATCCCCTATCTCCACTTCCGGGGCGACTGCGCCGAGGCGCTGGCCTTCTACGCAGGCGCGCTGGGCGGCACCGACCTCGCCCTCTTGCGCTACGCCGACAGCCCCAACGCCTCCGAGGCGGCCAAGGGCTCCGATCGCGTCATGCACGGCCAGCTTCGCCTGGGCGACGGAATGCTCATGGCCTCCGACGTCCCTCCGGGGATGGAAGGCCACCCGCAGCAGGGCGTCTCGGTCATGCAGACCTTTCCGGAACCCGCGGCAGCACATCAGGCCTTTGATCGCCTGACCGATGGCGGCACGGTCATCCAGCCCTTCGCGCCGACCTTCTTCTCGCGCGGCTTCGGCATGGTCCGCGACCGCTTCGGCACCCATTGGATCATCTCCACGGCACCCGAGGCGGCGTCACAGTCCGCCGACCCCGCCGCCGTGGCCGAGACCGAGGCGCACCCGACCTGAGGGCGCCCCCGACAGGGCGGGCCGGTTTCTCCTCCCCCGGCCCGCCCGCCCCGGCCCGCATGCTGCCCGGCGGGCCGGGGTCCTTGCCTTTCCCCGCGTCCTGTCGCATCCCCGGACCGTCACGGGGGAGCTTGGCATGACACGCATCGACGACACCTTCGCGCGGCTGAAGGAACAGGGCCGCAAGGCTTTCGTCTCCTACATCATGGCCGGCGACCCCGACTTCGAGACCTCGCGCGAGATCGTCCTGGGCCTGCCCGCCGCCGGCGTCGACATCATCGAGCTCGGGCTTCCCTTCACCGACCCCATGGCCGACGGCCCGACGATCCAGCTCGCCGGACAGCGGGCGCTGGCCAACGGCCAGACGCTGGACCGCACGCTCCAGATCGCCCGCGACCTGCGCGCGACCGGCGACCAGACACCGATCGTCATGATGGGCTACTACAACCCGATCCACTCGCGCGGCGTGGACACTTTTCTCGCGCAGGCCAAGGAGGCCGGGATCGACGGCCTGATCGTGGTGGACCTTCCGCCCGAGGAGGACGACGAGCTCTGCATCCCCGCCCAGAAGGCAGGCCTGAACTTCATCCGCCTCGCCACGCCGACCACGGATGACCGCCGCCTGCCCAAGGTGCTGCAGAACACCTCGGGCTTCGTCTATTACGTCTCGATCACCGGTATCACCGGCGCGGCCGCCGCGCAGGCCACGGACGTGGGCCCCGAGGTCGCGCGCATCAAGGCCGCGACCGACCTGCCCGTGATCGTGGGCTTCGGCATCCGCACCCCCGAGGCCGCCCGCGAGATTGCCTCCGTCGCCGATGGTGCGGTGGTGGGCTCGGCCATCGTCGCCGAGATGGCGCAGGGACGCAGCCCGGCCGAGGTCCTGGCCTTCGTCCGCTCCTTGGCCGAGGGCGCTCACACCGCCTGACACGGGGGGCGGGACCTCCGGTCTCCGCGCCCATGGGTCCGGGCCCGACCTGCCAAGGGCCAGTCACCGAGCCCCGGACGTCACGGCCAGCCAGCCGTGCTCACGGCGGACCAGGACGGTCCCGGTCGGCATCGAGCGCCCGGCGCAGCGCCTCGAGTCCCGGCACCAAGGCCGCCATGGTTTCCTCGGGCACAAGCGCCGCAAGCCGCGCCACATCGGGCCCCAGCCCGGCGATGGCCTCCTCCCGGAAGGCGCGGCCCTCTTCCGTGATCCAGACGCGTTTGGATCGACCGTCTTCCGGGTTGGGCCGCATCTCGACGAGGTGCGCCCGTTCCAGCCCGCCCAGCGTGTGCGTCATCGTGGTCTTGGGCACTTGGAAGGCGCGCGCCAGTTCCAGCGGCGTGCGCCCGTCCCCTACGCGGATCAGATGGTTCAGCACCGAGAAATGGGACACGAGGAACCCGGACGGCAGCCGCGCCTCGAATAACGCGCGGGCGAGCTGGTCGATGATCGCCACTTCGTTGAGCACGCGGAACCACAGGTCCGTGGTGGTGTCAGGCATTCCGAATCTTCGACTCCAGCGACCAGCGGGGGCTCGGGGGGACAACCGCGCCGAAGCCCACCCGCGCGAACATCTGGACCGTCCCGCCCTCGGGGGCAAGCCGCGCATGGATCTCCCGGTAGAGTCCATCCATCTCGGGATATTCCTGCAGCGCCTGGCTCAGCGGCTGCACGCCCAACCCCTCGGTGGTCACCGCAAGGTTCACCCGCAGCCAGTCAACTCCCGCCGCCAACTGCCCGACGCGCGAGTTGTCCCGCGACACCAGCCACAGATGTCCCATCGCGCTGTCGGCATTGGCAAAGACCGCATCAAGCCCGGCCCGGTAGACCTGCGACGAAGGATCCGCCGCCGCCTCGCGCGTGAAGAGGCCCGCCATCCGCAGTGATTCGAACAGCGGTCCGGTGAAGTCGATTCCGTCGGGGTTCGCATCCACCTCGCGCCAGCCGATGCGGAACAGGTCCACGCTTTCCTGAAAAGTCCGGGGCGTTTCGACCTCGATCCGCAGCGCTTCGCGCGTGAGCGCGCGGAGAGCCACGACTTCGGCCTCCGTCACCGTGTTTCCGAAGCGTGTTCCTCGAACCACGTCACCGATCCGCTCCAAGGACGCAGCGGGCACGGGACGGGTCATGTCGAAAGGCTCCTTGTTCGATCTCCTGGCCAGCGCCTGCGCGAACAGCGGCTCTCGTGCGACATCAGGCTCCTTGAGGAACACCGCGCGCGCAACCGGCCGACCATCGAGTTCACTGGGGTCTTCCCCGTCCGGGAACGGAACGATCTCCACACGGTATCCGTCCGCGGCGGCCGCCATCCGCATCAGTTCCAGAAAGGCGCCGAGCCCGATGGTGATCTGGCGGCTGTACGGATCCGTTTCCGGCAGCAGCCGACCAAGATCGGCGCGCAGCGTCACGATGCCCTCCTCGCGCAGATCCGCGATCCAAGGCTGGCGATTGTGGGGGTTGGGCGCCAGCAGCGCCCAGGACAGGGCCCGTTCCCGCGGGCCCTCGTAGGTTCCGGCGAGTTGCCATGGACGCCCCGCCAGTTGTGGCTCGCGCGTTGCCGCCCATCCGGCTCCGCCTCCCGCCGCAAGAATCATGCCTCCGCCGACAAGGCCCAGCATTCGACGCCGCGTCAGGGTCATGGCCGCCTCCATAGTTTCACATCGCACTATATAGTACGATATGATACTAAAGGCAACGCCGTTAAGTTGAGCTTGGTGTTCGGCTCCCGTTCACAAGCCTGACCTGTGGCAGCGGCCGATCCTCCACGGCAGGCCACGTCAGCCGGCGTCTTGCAGAATTCCTGGCTCGTCGGCCAGCAGCTGCGCAATGCCCTCGGCCGGTTGCGGGCGCCCCAGAAGAAAGCCCTGTCCCCGGGCGCAGTGTCTTTGCTGCAGGAAGCGCAACTCCTCGTCGCGTTCGATCCCTTCGGCGGTGACGGACAGCCCCAGCGACTCGGCCAAGGCCAGGACGCCCGTGACGATCTTGCCCCGCTCGGGAAGCCGATCCACGCCGGCGATGAAGCTCCGGTCGATTTTGATATGGTCGATGGGGAGCTGGGTCAGGATGGCGAGGCTCGAAGTCCCGGTCCCGAAGTCGTCCAGCGACACCCGCACGCCGGCCTCCGCGAGATCCCGCACGATCCGCCGTGCCACGTCGATATCGGCCAGGACGGCCCGTTCGGTGATTTCGATCTCCAGCCGCGAGCCCGGCAGCCCGTGCCGCCCCAGGATCTCCAGGATGCGGCGGGGAAGATTCGGATCGGCGAACTGCCGGGGCGAGAGATTGAACGAGAACGGCAGCGGCAAAGGCCAGGCCGCCGCCGCCGCGCAGGCCCGGTCCAGCACCAGCTCCGACAGGCGCTCGATCTGCCCCAGCTCCTCGGCCAGGGGGATGAAGACATCGGGAGGCACGAAGCCGCGGCGGGGGTCGATCCAGCGCGCCAGCACCTCGACGCCGCGCAGCGACCGGCCGCCTATGGCCCAGATCGGCTGGAACCAGGGCGTGATCGCCCCGATGGCCAGCGCGACGCGCAGATCCTGCTCCAGCGCGGCTCGCTCCCGCTGACGATCGCCCAAGGGACCGTCGAAGCGGGACCAGCCGTCGCGACCGGACTGCTTGGCGCGGTACATGGCCTGATCGGCCATCCGCAGCAGGTCCGCCGACCCCAGTCCCGGCATCCAGTCAGCCACGCCGATGGAGCAGGAAATGCCCGCCGACCACCCGTCGAAATCGAACGGCTCCGTCAGGGCCTGCAGGATGTGCTGGGCCAGCGTCTCCCCCATTCCGGAGGCGTCGGCGCGCGCAAGCACGACCACGAATTCGTCTCCGCCCAGCCGGGCGACCATGGCGTCCTCGGGGCAGGTTTGTCGTAGCCTCTGTGCGACCGCGCGCAGCAGCAGGTCCCCCGCGTCGTGGCCACGCAGGTCGTTCACCGGCTTGAACCGGTCGAGGTCGAGAAGCAGCAGCGTCACGCCGCCCGGCCCCTCCCGTTCGGCCGCTCGCATGGCGTACTCGTGAACGGCGCGGCGGTTCGGCAGCCCGGTCAGCGGGTCCTGCAGGGCGACCCGCTGCGCTTCGTCCTGGGCCTCGCGGGTCTGGCGCTGGGCCATCGCCAGCCTGCGGTTCCAGCGCCACTGGAACAGCGGCAACGTCACCCCGGCCACGATGGAGATCGCGAAGAACTCGTCGATCTCCCAGTCCTCGTGCAGCCTGGAGAACTGATAGAGTCCCTCCAGAAGCTCCAGGCGCATGGCCAGGAGGACAGCCCCGGCCGAGGCGGCCAGCCACAGGAGCGCCGCTGGCTGAAGCGCACGTTGCAACAGGTTCCTCATTCCGATCTCACATTTGAGTCGGGATCAGTTCTAAAGGGCAAACGGAAAGACCCGGTTAAGGCCGCGAACGGTTCTTTCATCGGCGGGGGAAAGAACGCTAAATCCCTCCGATCACCTGCGAGAACCCCATGCCCGTCATCACCTGCATCGACGACCTCAAGCGCCTGCATCGTCGGCGCACGCCCAAGATGTTCTTCGACTACTGCGAGTCGGGCTCGTGGTCCGAGCAGACGTTCCGCGAGAACACCACCGACTTCGACCGTCTGCGTTTCCGCCAGCGCGTGGCGGTGGACATGTCGGGGCGCACTCTGCGCTCCACGATGCTGGGCGAGCCGGTGACGATGCCCGTGGCGCTCGCGCCCGTGGGCTCGCTCGGGATGCAGCGCGCCGATGGCGAGATCCTGGCCGCCCGCGCCGCCGCGCGGTTCGGCGTGCCCTTCACGCTGTCCACGATGTCGATCTGCTCCATCGAGGACGTAGCCGAAGCGGTGCCCCAGGCGCCCTTCTGGTTCCAGCTCTACGTCATGCAGGACACGGGCTTCACGGACGAGATCATCGAGCGCGCCCGCGCCGCGAATTGCTCGGCCCTCGTGCTGACGCTCGATCTCCAGATCCTCGGGCAGCGGCACAAGGACATCAAAAACGGCCTCTCCGCGCCGCCCAAGATCACGCCCCAGAACGCCTTCGACTTCGCCACCAAGTGGCGCTGGTCCTTCGCCATGGCGGGCACCAGGCGACGCACCTTCCGCAACATCGTGGGCCATGCCAAGAACGTGGGCAACCTCGCCTCGCTCCATTCCTGGACGGCCGAGCAGTTCGACCCCCGCCTCGATTGGGCCAAGGTCGAGCGCATCCGGGCCAAGTGGGGCGGCAAGATCATCCTGAAGGGCATCCTCGATGCCGAGGACGCGCGCCTAGCCGTCAAGGCCGGGGCCGACGCCATCGTGGTGTCGAACCACGGCGGCCGGCAGCTCGACGGGGCGCTGTCCTCGATCCGCGTCCTGCCCTCCATCGTGCGCGCAGTGAAGGGCGAGACCGAGATCTGGCTCGACTCGGGCATCCGCTCGGGCCAGGACATCCTCAAGGCCGTGGCCCTGGGTGCCGACGCCACGCTCGTGGGCCGCTCCTACGTCTACGGACTGGGCGCGATGGGCGAGGCCGGGGTGACCCGCGCCCTCGAGATCCTGCAAAAGGAGATGGACGTCACCATGGCCTTGTGCGGGCGCAGGAACCTTCAGGAGGTCGACCGCGACATCCTGCTGGTCCCCAAGGATTTCGAGGGCGAGTGGGCGCAGAACGCCTGACGGCTCAGGTCCGGCGCCCGGCCTCCAGCGGCTGGCAGGTCCAGCGCCGGACCTCCCATCCTGGATGATCGTTCAGCCATTCGGCCAGTTGCGGCTGCGCGCCCATGAGGCAGGCCATCAGTGACACGTCGGCGAACTGCATCGCCTTCTGCTCGCAGCGCATCGGCTCCGTGCCGAGACACACCACGAATGCCAGTTCGATCATGACAGGAAACCCCTTTCCACATTGCGTCGGACGCCCGACGCAGGCGAAAGCCTGCGCACGGGACCATGCCCCGTCCCGAAACGAACCGGAAATCCGGCCGAATTCAGGTCGCCTCCGCGGTGAAGTCGCGCAACGGCGGGGCCGGCACCGGGCGCTTGCCCGAACCGCCATCCTGCCCTAACCCGCCAAGGGTTCCGCGAGTCCCGGAGGACGCCCCATGGCCAGATCAACGACCGCCCCCCATGGCCCCGCCACCCCGCGCCGGGCGGCAGGTCCGGCCCCTGACCCGCTCTTCCCCCTGCGCTGGCGCCGGGCGCTCCGCGACCTGCGCGGTCCCCTCGCCCGACTCTATGGCGAGGCGCACGACGTCCCGGCTCTCCTGGACCGCATCCGGCGGATCGCCGAGGCCGCCTCGGTCGCGCGGCCCGAGGACCTGCGCGCTTTGGACCTGCGCCGCGACGTGGACCCCGAATGGTTCCTGAGCCAGGAGATGGTGGCCTACGTCGCCTACCCCGACCGCTTCTGCGGGACCTTGGCCGACCTGCCTCGGACCATCCCCTACCTCCGGGATCTGGGCGTCACCTATCTCCACCTGATGCCCTGCCTGCTGCCCCGTCCCGGCCAGTCCGACGGCGGCTATGCGGTGATGGACTACCGCCGGATCGACCCGAAGGTGGGCACGATGGAGGACTTCGAGCAGGCCGCCCGCGCCCTCCGGCAGGAGGGGATCTCGGTCTGCCTCGACCTCGTCCTCAACCACACCGCAAAGGAGCATAGCTGGGCCGAAAAGGCGAAGGCCGGCGACCCGTTCCATCAGGCCTTCTACCTGATGTTCGACGACGACCGCCTGCCCCGCGCCTACGAGGAAACGCTGATCGACATCTTTCCCGACCAGGCGCCGGGAAGCTTCACCTTCTATCCCGACCTGAACAAATGGGTCTGGACCACTTTCAACGAATACCAGTGGGACCTGAACTGGGCCAACCCCGAGGTCTTCCTCGCCGTCCTCGACACCATCCTCCACCTCGCCAACAAGGGCGTGGAGGTGTTCCGGCTCGACGCCGTGGCCTTCATGTGGAAACGGCTCGGCACGCCCTGCCAGAACCTGCCCGAGGTGCACGACATCCTGCAGGCCATCGTGCAGGCCACCCGCGCGAGCGCCCCGGCGGTGATCCACAAGGCCGAGGCCATCGTCGGCCCCCGCGACCTCGTCCCCTACCTGGGCCAGGGCGGGAAATCCGGCAAGGTTGCCCAGCTTGCCTACCACAACAACCTCATGGTCCAGTTCTGGTCGTCGCTCGCGTCCCGCGACACGCGGCTGATGACCCACGTCCTCCAGACCCACTTCCCCGAACGCTTCTCGCGCGCGTCCTTTGCCACCTACATCCGCTGCCACGACGACATCGGCTGGGCCATTACCGAGGAGGACGCGGCCCAGGTCCCTCACCTGCTGGCCCACGCCCACCGCAACTTCCTCGCGGACTTCTACAACGGCAGCTTCCCCGGCAGCTTCGCGCGCGGGGCCGATTTCCAGTCCAACGCGGAAACGGGCGACCGTCGCACCAACGGCAGCTTCGCCAGCCTCGCCGGGCTGGAGCAGGCGCTGGAGGCCGGCGACCCCGGCCTGATCGACCACGCCGTGGCGCGCGTCCTTCTGGGCCATGCGCTGATCGCCAGCTTCGGCGGCCTGCCACTCCTTTACATGGGCGACGAGTTGGGGCTCCTGAACGATCCCAGCTACCGGGAGGACCCCGACCTCGCCCCCGATGGGCGCTGGATGCACCGGCCCCGGATGCCCTGGGACCTGGCCCAGAGCCCCGCCGGCCCCTCCGCCCGTATCCTTGCTGGGACCAAGGCGATCTTGGCCGCGCGCAAGCGGCTCGACGCGCTGGCGGGCCAGATCCGCACCCGCATCCTCGACACGGGCCACCCGGCGCTTTTCGCGTTCCTTCGCGCCGACGAGCAGGACCCGGTCACCTGCGTCTTCAATTTCACGGAACGCGAGCAGCGCATCGCCGCCTGGGCGCTGCGACTGGAGGGCCCCGTCGTGGACGCGCTCTCGGGCCATCCCCTGGACTGGGAGGGCGACACGCTGCGCGTCGCCCCCTACGCTGCGCTCTGGCTCAGGCGGGCTGGCTGACGACAGGGCGTCGCGCCAGCGCCAGCGCCAGCGGCACCGCGCAGGCCACCAGCACCGCCATGGCGGTGAAGGCCCAGCGCAGACCCGCCGCCTGGCTCACAAGCCCCATGATGACAGGGGCGAAGAAGAAGCCCGAGAAGCCCATGACTGCCGCCCGGCTGATGGCCTCCGTGCGGAAATGCGCGGGCACCATCTTTCCCACGAGCGCGAGGCCCATGGGCCCGATCACCGACACGCCCAGCCCGAACATGCCGAAGCCCAGGTAGGCCACCACGGGCGCAGGCGCCCAGGCGGCGACCAGCGCGCCCGCCGCCGCCAGCGCCGAGGCCGCCACGACCACCTGCACCTCGCGCAGCCGCTCGGCCACCACCTGCCCGCCGAAGCGCCCGATGCTCATCGTGAGCCCCAGCATCGCCGGTCCCAGCGCGCCCTCGGCAGCCCGCCCGCCCAGCGTCCGCTCGATGTGGAGCGCCGACCAGGCCTCGGTCGCGGCCTCGGTCATGAAGGCCGCCAGCACCACGCCGCCGCAGAGCAGGATCGGCACCAGCGGATAGCGCCCCCGCCCGCCCTCCGGGTGCGGCACGACATGGGGCTCCTGCCGCATCCGGGGCACGAGGCCCACGACCACGACCACCGCCACGCACAGGAGCGCCCCCACCGGGGGCAGCCCCGCTTCGCGCGCGAAGCCCGCGAAGACCGCCCCCAGCGTGTAGCCCACCGAGAACATCCCGTGCGCCCCGTTCATCAGGCTGCGCCCCGTCTGCGCCTCCAGTTCGGACACGCGCGAGTTCATGGTGACGTCCAGAAGCCCCGAGCAGAGCCCCACGACGACGAGCGCCGCGAAGAACGCCGCCTCCGAGGGCGCCAGCGTCGGCAGAAGCCAAGCCAGCGCGAAGCAGGCGGCCAGCACCTGCATCGCCCGCGCGCCCAGCGCCCGGTCGGTCCGCGGCGCAATCCACATCGCGGACACGAGCCCGCAGGCCGAGCCCAGCAGCAGAAGCCCGAAGGTCCCGTCCGAGACCCCGAGCCCCCCCTTCACGACGGGAACGTAGGCGGCCCAGCAGCCCCAGAAGAGCCCCAGCGAGAAGAAGGCGGCGCTCGGCCGGGCCGATAGCCGGACGGCGGTCAGGATGGACATGGGATCAACCTGTTCGTGTTCGGAATGAGGCGCTTCTCGCAGCCCCGCCCGCCCCCCGCAACAACTCCGGCTTCACCGATTGTTACTCCAGCGGCAGGACATTTCAGCCCGCCGAGGACAGCTTCATCAGGACCAGCCCCGCGACGATCAGCCCGGCCGCCACGACCCGCCCCGGATTCAGCGGCTCCCCTAGGACGATCACGCCCACGGCGAAGGCCCCGACCGCGCCGATGCCGGTCCAGACCGTGTAGGCGGTCCCCAGCGGCAGCACCCGCATCGACCAGGCCAGGAGCGCGACGCTCGCCAGCATCGCGACGAGCGTGACGACGGTCGGCCCAAGCCGGGTGAACCCCGCCGACTGCTTCATGGAGAAGGCCCAGACCACTTCCAGCAGTCCGGCGACAAGGAGCGACATCCAGGCCATGCGGCCCTCCGCGAAAAGGGCCGGGCCGTCCCGGACGATGGTGCCAAGGAATGGGCGGGGCCGTCCCCGCGCGGGACATATGGTCCGGTCCGGCCGGCGCGGCAAGAGGGTCCTTCCCTTCCGCCGCGACCTGCGCTAAGGGGGCCGCCTCGAAGCCGGGCCGCACACCCTTGGAGGGCGGCCCCTTTTTTCATATTGGAGACTACCATGGCTGGTGAGGTCATCGATCTCGTGGCCCAGGTCCGCGCGGGGACAGGCAAGGGGGCCGCCCGCGCCGCTCGCCGTGACGGCGCGGTTCCTGGGATCGTCTACGGCGGCGGGCAAGAGCCGCTTCCGATCAACCTCGAATTCAACGCGTTGATGAAGCGCCTGAAGGCCGGGCACTTCCTGTCGACCATGTTCAACCTCAAGGTCGAGGGTCAGGCCGACCAGCGCGTCGTCTGCCGCGGCGTCCAGCGCCACGTGGTCAAGGACCTGCCGACGCACGTCGACTTCCTGCGCATCTCGCCCACGACGCGGATCAACCTCCGCATCGACGTGGTGTTCGAGAACCACGCCGCCGCCCCCGGCATCAAGCGCGGCGGCACCCTCGTGGTCGTCCGCCCGCAGGTCGAGCTGGAAGTCACCGCCGGCGACATCCCCGACCACATCACCGTGGACCTGACCGGCCGCCAGATCGGCGACGTCATCCACATCAACGACATCTCGCTCCCCGCCGGCGTCAAGCCGACCATCGAGCGGAACTTCGTCGTCGCCAACATCTCGGCCCCCTCGGGCCTGCGCGCCTCCGACGCGGTGGACGAGCCCTCGGCCGAAGCCTGAGCGGATCGCACCTGACGTTCGACCGGACGGGGCCCTTCGGGGTCCCGTTTGCGTTCGGGGCCCTCAATGCCCCACGGACTTGGAGAACAGGTTCACGACCAGCACCCCCGCGAGGATCAGCCCCATGCCGAACAGCGCCGGGCCGTCCAGCGCCTGCCCGTAGCGCAGCCAGGCCACGGCGGCGATCAGCACGATCCCCAGCCCCGACCAGATCGCATAGACGATCCCCGTCGGGATGACCTGAAGCGCGAGCGACAGGAGCCAGAAGGCCACCGCATACCCCCCGATCGCCACCAAGCTGGGGACGAGCTTCGTGAAACTCGCCGAGCGGGCCAGCGCGGTCGTTGCCACCACCTCGGCCGCGATGGCCACGGCCAAGACGGCGTAGATCTCGATTCGGCCCATGGCGTACCTCCCTGTTCCCAAGTCGTGCCACGCCGCCCCGCCGCGCGCGGCGGCCTCCGCGACACGGCCGCGCCCGCCCGCGACCTCCCCCGTTCCCTTCGGAGGGCCCGCGCACTACAACCCAAGCCATGAAACTCTTCGTCGGCCTCGGCAACCCCGGCGCGAAGTACGCGCTCAACCGTCACAACATCGGCTTCATGGCCGTGGACCGCATCGCCGAGGCGCACGGCTTCGGCCCCTGGCGGTCGCGCTTCCAGGGCCAGACCTCCGAAGGCACGCTCGGCGGCGAGAAGGTCCTGCTCCTCAAGCCCCAGACCTACATGAACGAATCCGGTCGCTCGGTGGGCGAGGCGATGCGCTTCCTCAAGATCGCCCTGCCCGAGGTGACGGTCTTCCACGACGAGATCGACCTGCCTCCCGCCCGGCTCAAGGTCAAGACCGGGGGCGGCCATGCCGGGCACAACGGCCTGCGCTCGCTCCACGCCCATGTCGGCGACGCCTACCACCGCGTGCGGATGGGCGTGGGCCATCCGGGCCACAAGGACGCGGTGCCGGGCTACGTGCTCCACGACTTCGCCAAGGCCGACCGCGAGGGGTGGCTGGAGGATCTGCTGCGGGGCGTCGAGGACGGCGCCGCCGCGCTGGCGCAGGGCGACGTCGCCACCTTCCAGAACAAGGTGGCCCTGCGCCTCAACCCGCCGCGCTCCTCCAGGCCCGCACCTGATGCCAAGGCTCCGGCCGCTTCCGCCGAGCCCCCGAAGACGACCTCGGACACCCGCAGCCCCCTCCAGAAGCTCGCCGACCGCTTCCGCTGAGGCGTCGCGCCTTGTCCGCCGGGCGACCCGACCCAATGTTCCGAAAGACCGCAACGCACCGGAGGACAGCATGGACAAGGATCCCTCGCTCAACGTGCTGGGCGGCGCCCTCGCCCCCTGCTCGCGCGATCCTCTCACCGGCTTCTTCCGCAATGGCGCCTGCGACACGTGCCGCGAGGACCGCGGCTCGCACACCGTCTGCGCGGTGATGACGGCCGAGTTCCTCGCCTACTCGAAGTACGTGGGCAACGATCTCTCCACCCCGCGTCCCGAGTTCGGCTTTCCCGGCCTCAAGCCTGGCGACTCCTGGTGCCTCTGCGCCGGCCGCTTCCTTCAGGCGCACGAGGAAGGATGCGCCCCCCGCGTGCACCTGGAGGCCACGCACCGCCGCGCGCTCGAGATCGTGCCGCTGGAGATCCTGCGCGCCCAGGCCGCCGAGAGCTGAGCCTCAGGCCTTGACCGGCACGCGGCTCTTCTCCAGGGGCCCGTCCATCAGGTCCTCGATGAACAGCGACAGAAGCTGAGGCCGGCCCGACACGCCCGCCTTGCGGTAGATCGCGGCCGTCTGCGCCTTCACGGTCCCTTCGCTCGTCTGCCGCATCTTCGCGATCTCGGGCGTCGACATCCCCTTGATGGCGAACAGGGCCACGTCCCTTTCGGCGGGCGTCAGACCCCAGGCGGCGAACCGCTCCTCCAGCAGGTCCATGAAGGCCCCCGAGGCCGCGCGCAGCCGCGCCTCGGCCTCGCGGGTGCGGATCAGGCTGCGGCGCAGCGCGACGCCGCCCAGCACCGTGCCCAGGATCAGCCCCAGCGCGGCGCCGATCTCGGTCAGCTCATACACCACCCAGGCCACAGGAGCCACGCCGAGCACCGAGAAGACGATGTTGGCGATGAAGAGCACCGCCGACACCGCCTGCACCGCAAGGATGGCGACGATCACGCCCGTCCGATTCACAAAGGTCCCTCCCCCGAAGCCTCTATGTAGGGGAAAGCGTCTCAGTCGTCACCGTCATCGCTGTCGTCGTCGTCATCTCCGCCCCGACCGCGCCCTTGGCCGCCGCCATTGTCGTCATCGTCGTCCGACCCGGACCCGCCATTCCCGCGCGGGTCGTCGCCGCCCCGGCCGCGCCCGCGCCCCTGGCCGCCATCATCATCGTCATCGTCGTCGGCTCCGGAGCCGTTGCCATTACCGTTGCCGTTGCCATTACCGTTGCCGCGGCCCGGGCCGTCGTCAGAATCGTCGCCGCCCCGACCGCGTCCCCGCCCCTGGCCGCCATCGTCCTCATCCTCATCGTCGTCGGCACCGGAGCCATCGCCCGATCCGCTGCCCGCATCATCCGAGTCGTCGTCCGAGGCATCGTCGCCACCCCGGCCGCGCCCGCGCCCTTGGCCGTCGCCCTCATCGTCACCCGCGACCACCGCGCCACCGCCCGCTGTCCCGTTTCGGCCCTCGTCATCGTCCTCCTCGACGGGGTCGAAGATCCGAGGCACGGCGCTGCCGTCCCGCCGCTCGATGTAGTCGCGCAGGATCTCGCCCGTGCCGGGATTGAAGACGATCTCCCGCCGCTCCTGCGGATTTTCGGCCACCACGCGGATTCGGCCCAGCAGGGTCCGCGTGACCGTGAACTCCTCGTAGCCCTGCGCCCGGAGCTGCTCCACCACGCTGTCGGCAGCCGACTGCGCCAGCGCCGCGCCCGCCCCCAGCACCAGCGCCGCCGCCAGGAGCCGTCCGCGCCAAGATCCCATTCCCATCCCCCTCTCCGGCCCAAGGCCCCCGCATCGCTCGGATGCGGAGGCCGGGTCCCGTGTCACGCCGGACGTCGGCGCTCAGTCGTCGCTGTCGTCATCGCCGCCGCGGCCCCGGCCACGCCCGCGCCCGCGGTTGTCGTCCTCGTCATCGTCGTCCCGGTCGCTCCGGTCGTCGTCGTCGTCGTCGTCGTCGCGACCACCGCGGTCATCGTCATCATCGTCACCGCCGCGGCCCGGATTGTCATCGTCGTCGCGGTCGTCGTCGTTGCCGTGGCCCCGGTCGTCATCCTCGTCGTCGTCGCGGTCCCGGTCCCCGCCGTTGTCGTCCTCGTCATCCTCGTCCACGCGCCCGTCACCGTCGTCGTCCACGCCGTTGCGGTCATCGACGTCGTGGTCGCGATCCGGGTTGTCGTCCTCGTCGGCCTCGTCCACCAGCCCGTCGCCGTCATCGTCCCGGCCGTTGCGATCGTCCCTGCCGTCCCCGCGCGACCCGCTGCGCACGAAGTCCTCGTCCTCGCGGTCGATCTCCACGCCGGGGGCGGTATCGTCGTCGCCGTCGACCCGCTCGACCTCGCGGCTCAGGACCTGGCCGGTCGCCCGGTCATAGACGTATTCGAGCTTGGTGTCGCCCTGGATCGCCTCGACCTTCATCTGGGTCGGGCCTTCCTTGACCTCGATGCGGGTGTAGCCCTGGGCCTGAAGGCCCGCAATCACCTCCTCGGCGGCCGACTGCGCCAGCGCGGCGCCGGTGCTCAGGGCCATGACGGCCGTGGTGGCCAGGAACATGCGCGTCATCTCGAACCTCCGGTTTGGCAGGGCAGTCTGCGCCTGCGGCTGCCCCGACCATGCACGCCGCGCTCCACCGATCCATACTCCGCCTGCATAGCGCGCCCCAACCGAACGCAGTAACATGGGTTATGGCGGAAAGTTTAAGGGCGGTTTGGCCCGCCCGCCAATCCGGACGCCACCCCGTCACCACACCTCTGCCCCATTGTCACCCCAAAGAGACGGGCCCGGAGGTGTCCCTCCGGGCCCCGGCCCGTCGCACGACTCGCGGTCCCCCGCCCTAGGTGCGGACTTCGACGCCCAGGTGCTTGGCCACCGTGAAGATGTCCTTGTCGCCCCGCCCGCACATGTTCATCACGATCAGGTGGTCCTTGGGCAGCGTCGGCGCGATCTTCATGACATGCGCGAGCGCGTGGCTCGGCTCCAGCGCCGGAATGATCCCCTCCATCGCGCAGCAGAGCTGGAACGCCTCCAAGGCCTCCTTGTCGGTGATCGCCACGTACTCGGCCCGCCCGATGTCATGCAGCCAAGCGTGTTCCGGCCCGATCCCCGGATAGTCGAGCCCCGCCGAGATCGAGTAGCCTTCCAGGATCTGCCCGTCCTCGTCCTGCAGCAGGTAGGTCTTGTTCCCGTGCAGCACCCCCGGCCGCCCGCCGGTCAGCGAGGCGCAATGCTCCATCTTCTCGTCCACGCCCTTGCCGCCGGCCTCCACGCCGATGATCCGGACCGTGGGATCGTCCAGGAACGGATAGAACAGCCCCATGGCGTTCGAGCCGCCACCGATGGCCGCGATGATGGTGTCCGGCAGCCGCCCCTCGGCCTCCATCATCTGCGCCTTGGCCTCCTTGCCGATGATCGACTGGAAGTCGCGCACCATCGCCGGATAGGGATGCGGCCCCGCCACCGTGCCGATGCAGTAGAAGGTGTCGCGCACGTTGGTCACCCAGTCCCGCAGCGCGTCGTTCATCGCATCCTTGAGCGTGCCGCGCCCCGAGGTCACCGGCACGACCGTCGCGCCCAGCAGCCGCATCCGGAACACGTTCGGCGCCTGCCGCTCCACGTCGTGCGCGCCCATGTAAACGATGCACTGGAGCCCGAACTTCGCGCAGACCGTGGCGGTCGCCACCCCATGCTGCCCCGCCCCGGTCTCGGCGATGATGCGCGTCTTGCCCATGCGGCGGGCGAGCAGGATCTGCCCCAGCACGTTGTTGATCTTGTGCGCGCCCGTGTGATTCAACTCGTCGCGCTTGAGGTAGATCTTCGCCCCGCCGAGGTGCTCGGTCAGCCGCGGCGCGTAATAGAGCGGCGAGGGCCGCCCCACGTAATGAGTCCAGAGATCGTCCATCTCGGCCCAGAAGGACGCATCCGTCTTGGCCCTCTCGTACTCCGCCTCCAAGTCGAGGATCAGAGGCATCAGAGTCTCCGAGACGAAGCGCCCCCCGAACTCCCCGAAGCGGCCGCGCTCGTCCGGCCCGGTCATGTAGCTGTTCTGTCGCGTATCCGGCATCGCGCGCCCTCCCCTCGTGTCCGGGCGTGTCTAGCGCGATCCGAGGTGCGGCGGAACCCATGGTCCGTCGGTTCCGCCACAGGCCGATTGAAAGGGCAATGTCGGCACTTGACTCAACCCATGGGTGATCTAATGGAACCTTGTAAGCGCATGATGAGAGCGCCGAATGACTGGCCCTTCGAACAGACCCGTTGCCCGCCTTCTCCTCCCCTGTCTCACGGCCCTTCTCCTGATCTCCGCTCTCCTGTCGGCTGGTCCGGTCCCGGCGATGGTCCCCGGAGCGCCCACGTCCAGCGGAGAAGCCGTCATGGCAGGCGCGCAGCCCGACGCCGCCCTGTCTGATCTCGGGATGGGGCTGCCTTCGGCCGCGGGCACTCCGTTCGCGCCAACCGAACGTGCGATCCCATATCGGCGTCTGGACGGCATCGCGGCGACACTACCAATGGTCGTGCCGACTGCCGAAGGTCCGCCGACCGCCCAAGGACGTCCATCCCTGATCCCGGATGGTTCCCTGCCGCTGCCCAAGCCGCTGAATCCGCTCGCCCGGTGGCTCCTGATCGGTGGGAGCCTGGTCCTTCTGTCACTCCTTCTGTGGCTGGTCTTGGCGCTGCGTCGCCGGCACCAGGCCCGCGCCGAAATCCGCAAGAGGCTGCGCCGAAGCAGGATCCGCCAAGATCGCCGGAGCAGATCGACGCTGCCTCTTCGCCGCACGTTTCCCAATGCCGAGCCGATGCCGGGGACCGCGGATCTCCGGGAAGCCGCCTAGGCCATGCGGCCGTCAGACCGAGCAGGATCGGGCGCCCTTGGGCCACCCCCAGAGACGGCGGGCAAGACGAGCTAGTCCGTAGCCCTTTCGGCTAAGGGGCTGCCGGCCGGCCTTGGCCAGTCCCCTACTCCCAAGGCCGGCGTCCTCCCTCAGGAATGACCGCTCCCTGCCGCCTTCACGAAGGCGCGCACGAGCCCCGCGTCCTTCACCCCCGGCGCGCTCTCGACGCCCGAGGAGACGTCCACCTGCCGCGCGCCGCTCGCGGCCAGCGCCTGGGCCACGTTGTCAGGCCGGAGCCCCCCGGCCAGCATCCACGGCACGCCCCAGCGCGCCCCGGCGACCAGCCCCCAGTCGAAGGCCACCCCGTTGCCTCCGGGCAGCGGCGCCCGCGCCGGCGCCTTGGCGTCGAGGAGAAGCTGGTCCGCCGCCCCCTCGTAGCCTCGCGCCCGCTCCACGTCCTCCGGCCCGGCGATGCCCACGGCCTTCATCACCGGCAGGCCCCAGCGCTCGCGCACCTCGCGCACCCGCTCCGGGGTCTCGCGGCCATGGAGCTGCACCATGTCCAGCGGCACGCGGTCGATCACCGCCTCCAGTTCCTCGTCGGTGGCGTCCACGAACAGCCCGACCTTGGCCAGCCCGACCGGAGCCGCCCAGGCGATCTCGCGCGCCGCATCGATGCCCAAGGCGCGCGGCGAGGGCGGAAAGAACACGAGCCCCACATAGCCCGCCCCGGCCTCGGCCGCGGACTCGACCTGCGCGGGGGTGGTCAGCCCACAGACCTTGACCCGCACCGGGCCGCCAGCCCGCCCGGCCGCCCGCGAACCCGCGGCCTCCGGCCCGGTGACGCGAAAGGCCATCAGGCCCGCCGGGCCGGGACGACCGGCGCCTCGATGGCGGCCAGCACCCCATCCTTGGGCGCGGCGGCCTCGCGCTGGCGCGCGACCTCGCGGCGCAGCCGCTCCAGCTCGCGCTGCGTCGCGCGCAGCTGCGCCCGCTCGGGGATCTCGCGGATCCATTCCCAGATGAAGCCGATGAACAGGCCCAGCGCCACGCCCGCCAGGATCACCAGGAACTGCGGAAGCTGCAGGTCCGGCGCCACCCCCAGCCAGTCGCTGAGCGCCTCGGGCAGCACACGGAGCCGCACGATGTCGCGGTTGGCGAGCCCCATGGTCACGAGGGCGATGGCGACGATCGCCCAGAAGGCGGTCTTGAGCAGTCTCATGCAGCGGGCTCCCGGCTCTGGCGGCCGACCTATAGCGCCGGCCCTGCCCCATCCGCAACGGGGCGCGTCAGTCCTCGCCGTTCTCGTCGATGCCGATGCCCTGGCCGTTCAGCCTCTCGCGCAGCAGCTTGCCGGTCTTGAAGAAGGGAACGTGCTTCTCGGTGACCTCAACCGACTCGCCGGTCCGGGGGTTGCGACCCGTGCGCCCGTCGCGCTTCTTGACGGAGAAGGCGCCGAAGCCCCGCAGCTCCACCCGGTTGCCCTGCGCCATGGCCTCGACGATCCGGTCGAAGATCACGTTCACGATCTTCTCCACATCCTTCTGGTACAGATGCGGGTTCTCTTCCGCGATCTTCTGGATCAGTTCGGACCGGATCATCTCACCCCCAGGGACAGTGAACGTCGTGCAGGCGCGCCCTGCTTTGTTCGTGGACTATAGGGGTTTCCCGTTCTGCGACAAAGGCTTTCGCACATCGTCGCCACGTCACCCCGCCCTGTGCGGCCATTCGCCGGGCGCATGGCCGGTCCCCGCCTGCGGCTTGCGCCAGATCAAGGCGCCGAGAGCGGCCGGCTCCGATCCTTCGGCCGGAACCAATCACGAGGGATCATCATGAGACGACTCATTCCCCTGGCAGCGGCCCTGGCGCTGACGGCCGGGGCCACCTCCGCGCAGGAGGCCGAGGTCGCGCCGGGCTACACGGACGCGGCGCTTCGACAGGCCGCGCAGGACAGCTTCGACGTCATCCTGCCGCCCGCCCCCGCCGCCGACGGGATCGAGGCCGCCCGCCGCGAGCTCGGCGCCATGCTCTTCTTCGATCCGCGCATGTCCTCCTCGGGCCTCTTCTCCTGCCAGACCTGCCACAATGTCGGCATGGGCGGGGTGGACGCGCTGCCCACCTCCATCGGCCACGGCTGGCAGAAGGGCCCGCGCAACGCCCCCACCGTCTACAACGCGCTCTTCAACGCCGCCCAGTTCTGGGACGGCCGCGCCGCCGACCTGGCCGAGCAGGCCATGGGCCCCGTCCAGGCCGCCGTCGAGATGAACAACACCCCCGAGCAGGTGGTGGCCACGCTCAATTCAATGGACGCCTACCGCGAGGCCTTCGTCGCCTCCTTCCCCGACGAGGCCGAGCCGGTGAGCTTCGCCAACTTCGCCACCGCCATCGCCGAGTTCGAGGAAACGCTCGTCACGCCCGGCGCGGATTTCGACCGCTGGCTGGCGGGCGACGCCGACGCCATGACCCACGAGCAGAAGCGGGGCCTCGCGCTCTTCATGGACTCGGGCTGCTCGGCCTGCCATTCGGGCGTCAACTTCGGCGGTCAGGACTATCATCCCTTCGGCGTGGTCGAGAGGCCCGGCGCCGACGTCCTGCCCGAAGGCGACCGCGGCCGCTTCGCGGTGACGGCCACGGCCGGGGACGATTACGTGTTCCGCGCCGCCCCCCTGCGCAACGTGGCGCTGACGCCGCCCTACTTCCACTCGGGCGCGGTCTGGTCACTCGAGGAGGCGGTGCACATCATGGGCACGTCGCAACTCGGCGCCGACCTGGGCGAGCCCGAGATCGCGGCCATCACCGCCTTCCTTCACAGCCTCACGGGCGAGGCCCCGAAGGTCGAGCATCCGGTGCTGCCGCCCCGGACCGCGGAAACGCCGCAGCCGACGCCGTTCTGAGGCGCCCGCTGCGCCCCGGCTCCTGGACAACGCAAAAGGGCCCCGCCAATGGCGGGGCCCTTCTGATGTCATCGTTCTGGCCTTGAGGCCGGACGGTCCCGACTCAGCGGTCGCCGCCGCGCAGCGCCGCGCCCAGGATGTCGCCGAGCGAGGCGCCCGAGTCGGACGAGCCGTACTGCTCCACGGCTTCCTTCTCTTCCGCGATCTCGCGGGCCTTGATCGACAGGCCCAGCTTGCGGGCCTTGGTCTCGACCGACACCACGCGCACGTCGACCTTGTCGCCGGGCTGGAAGCGCTCGGGGCGCTGCTCGGAGCGGTCGCGCGACAGGTCCGAACGGCGGATGAAGGACTTCATGCCCTCGTAGTCCACCTCGATGCCGCCGTCCTCGATCTTCGAGACGGCCACGGTGATGACGTCACCGCGCTTCACGCCGCCCAGGGCCTCGGCATAGGGATCGTTCTCGAGCGCCTTGATGGAGAGCGAGATGCGCTCCTTCTCGACGTCGACCTCGATGACCTTGGCCTTGACGTGGTCGCCCTTGCGGAAGGACTGGATGGCGTCCTCGCCACGCTGGTCCCAGGACAGGTCCGACAGATGCACCATGCCGTCGATGTCGCCGGGCAGGCCGACGAACAGGCCGAACTCGGTGATGTTCTTGACCTCGCCCTCGACGGACGCGCCCTCGGGATACTGTTCGGCGAACACTTCCCACGGGTTGCGCTGGGTCTGCTTGAGGCCCAGGGACACGCGGCGCTTCTGGCTGTCGATTTCGAGCACCATGACCTCGACCTCTTGCGAGGTGGAGACGATCTTGCCGGGGTGCACGTTCTTCTTGGTCCAGGACATCTCGGACACGTGGACGAGGCCCTCGATCCCCGGCTCCAGCTCCACGAAGGCGCCGTAGTCGGTGATGTTGGTGACGCGGCCGGTGTGGACCGACTCGATCGGGTACTTCCGCTCGACGGTGTCCCACGGATCTTCCTGGAGCTGCTTCATGCCCAGGCTGATGCGGTGGGTTTCCTTGTTGATCTTGATGACCTGCACCTTGATCGACTCGCCGATCGACAGGATCTCGCTCGGGTGGTTCACCCGGCGCCAGGCCATGTCGGTCACGTGCAGCAGGCCGTCCACGCCGCCCAGGTCCACGAACGCACCGTATTCGGTGATGTTCTTGACCACGCCCTCGACCACCTGGCCCTCGTAGAGGTTGCCGATGACCTCGGCGCGCTGCTCGGCGCGCGACTCTTCCAGGATGGCGCGGCGCGACACGACGATGTTGCCGCGGCGACGGTCCATCTTGAGGATCTGGAACGGCTGCTTGAGGCCCATGAGCGGGCCCGCGTCGCGCACGGGGCGCACGTCCACCTGCGAGCCCGGCAGGAACGCCACGGCGCCGCCCAGGTCCACGGTGAAGCCGCCCTTGACGCGGCCGAAGATCGCGCCCTCGACGCGCTCCTCGCGCTCGTAGGCCTTCTCCAGGCGATCCCAGGCTTCTTCGCGCTTGGCCATCTCGCGGGACAGCACGGCCTCGCCACGGGCGTTCTCGACGTTGCGGAGGAAGACCTCCACGTCGTCGCCGACCTTCACGGCGGGGGCTTCACCCGGAGCGGCGAATTCCTTGAGGTCGACGCGGCCTTCCATCTTGTAGCCGACGTCGATGATGGCTTGGCCCGCCTCGACGGCGATGACCTTGCCGCGCACCACGGTCCCTTCGGACGGGGTGTCGATCTCGTAGCTTTCCTTGAGGAGTTCCTCGAACTCCGCCATGCTGTTGCCAGCCAAATGCTTATCCTTTTCTCGGTTTTCGGGCCTGGCGGTTGTCTCCGCCGGTCTGTGGGGGATTCGCCCCATATGGGACACGCCCCTCTACATCACAAGAGCTTTCGGGGCAAGCAAAAGGCGCAAAACCCCGACGGACGGCCTTGCCGCGCGCCCGTCGCCGCCCGATCAGGCGGGCCTCCGTGCCCGCTCCGGCCACCGCCTGCGCGGCAGCGCGGCGCTCACACCTCCCCAAGCGCCCCCTGCACGGCCGCGAAGAAGTCGCCCACCTGCCGGCCGTCCACCAGGGCGTGATGCACTTGAAGCGTCATCGCGCAGGTCCAGCGCCCGCCCGCCTCGACGAACCGCCCCCAGGAGATGCGGGGGATGCAGTCGTCCGCATGGGGCAGCGCGTTGTCGAGGCTCGTGTAGTCGAGCCAAGGCAGGCAGCTCAGATAGGCCAGGTCGTCGCGCGACCCGTCATTCGCCGCAAGAGGCTGCCCCGCCCGCACCGCCTCGATCCGCCGCGCGGCCCCGGCGTCGAAGGCCGCGAAGTCCGGCTCCCAGGGCAGGTAGACGTAGTTGAAGTTTCCGTCCGCCAGCGGCACCGTGGCCGACAGCTCGATCCGGTCGTATTCGGTCACGACGTCTTCCCGGAACCGCATCCGCAGTTCGGGCACCGCATGGACCCCCGCTCCGATGGCCCAGATACAGGCCCGGAAGGGCGAGACCCCCTCGCGCCGCCCCGCCTTGAGCCGCGTCACGTCCACCCGCGCCGTGATCGCATAGTGCGGCCTGCCGAAGCCGCGGAAGAACCGGAACTGGTCCGCGCGCGGCCAGGCCGCCAGATCCACCACCCGTCCCGCCATCGTGCCGCCCCCCTGCCGACGTTTCGCCCCTGCCCTAGCGCCTCGCGGTCCGGATGCCCATGCGCCGCGTGACCCTCTAGCGCGCGCTCTCGGCCGCGATCAGATCGGCCAGGGTCCGGCGCACCTCGCGCAGGCCGAAGTCCAGCGCCCCCCGCCCCCCGTGCAGCAGGGTCGCCGGGTCCTCTCCGGCCAGATGCTTCTCCAGCCTCTCCAGCGCCGGATCGAGGTCCCCCGGATCGGGGCTCCGCTCGCCGCGGGCCAGCGACGTCAGCACCCGGCAGGCCTCGCGCCGAAGGTGCTCGACCTCCTCCCGCATCCGCCGCGCCCCGGCCACCGGCGGCTCGTCGCTCTCGGCCGCGCGGTCCAGGATGATGACCGAGTTGTAGAGCCGCCGCAGCGCCTCCAGCCGCCGCCGCATCCCGTCGCGCTCCACCAGCTTGGCCGCGTCCAGCGCGTCCTGCGCCCGCCCGACCGCCCGGTGATAGGCCGAGACATGGTCGGCCGGCGCGGCCTCGCGGCTGGGCTCCATCGTGGCCTCGATGGCGTCCGACAGCCGGGTCGCCGTGGCGCGCAGCGCCTCGCGCAGGTGGCGGTCGAAGCGCGCCTCCGCCCGGTCGGGCCAGGCCAGCAGCGACACCAGCACCCCGATTCCCGCGCCGATGGCCAGCGCCAGGGTCCGCTCGACCGCCTCCTCGACTGCCTGGTCCTGGCTGGCCAGCGCGATCCCTACGGCCGCCACCATGCCGTAGCTCCAGTCCGACCGCAGCCCCGACACGCCACCCACGACCAGGAGCGACAGCGCCAGCGCCCCCATGGTGCCCCAGCCATCCGGCAGCACCAGAAGGCAGGCGAGCCCCAGAAGGCTGCCCACCACCGTCGCCTGAATGCGCGTCAGCGCCGCGCCCATGGTCCCGCCGATGCTCGTCGTCAGGATCAGCGCCGCGCCCAGGACGGCCAGGAACTCGTGTCCCAGCCCCAGCGCGCGCACCGCCGCATAGGTGCCGACCCCCGCCAGGGCCGCCTGCAGGCCGCGCCGGATCGCGTCGCGCCAGTCCTCGCGGGGGATGGTCCGCAGCCGTTCAAGCATCCGTCCTCGGGTCCTGCCTCGTCGCGCCCCAACGCCGCCCGGCCCGCCCGGGTCCGCCGGGGGATGCTGCGCGAATCGGCCGGGGACCGTTCGGTGCCCCAAGGTTTCGTTAACCTCTGCCGGCGATCCTCTCCCTCAGACCCAGGGAGAGCCCATGCCCGCCGCCCACCGCCTTGCCCCTGCCGACGCGCCCCGCCCGGGCGGCCTCGGGCGCTCAGCGCCCGATCCGGCTCCGCACCACCGCCAGCGCGGCGGAGACCGCCTGCTCGATGCTCAGGCCCGAGGTGTCGATCAGCACCGCGTCCTCCGCGGGGCGCAGCGGGGCCACGTCGCGCCCGGCGTCCCGCGCGTCGCGCGCCCGGACCTCGGCCAGCGTGCCCTCCAGGGTCGAGTCGAGCCCCGCCGCGACCTGCTCGGCGTGGCGCCGTCCCGCGCGGGCCTCGGCGGTCGCGGTGACGAACAGCTTGGCTTCGGCCTCGGGGCAGACCACCGTGCCGATGTCGCGCCCGTCCAGCACCGCGCCGCCGTCGCGCCGGGCAAAGCCCTTCTGGAAATCGAGGAGCGCCGCCCGCACCTCGGGGATGGCGGCGATGCGGCTCGCCTCCTGCGCGACCCGTGGCTCGCGCAGCCGAGGATCGCCCAGCCGCTCGGGGTCGAGGCTCCGCGCCGCCGCCACGGGGTCCTCGCCCTCCAGGCTCCGCAGCGCGACCGCTCGGTAAAGGCTCCCGGTGTCGAGATGCCGGAAACCCAGCTCGCGGGCGAGCGCCTTGGCGATCGTCCCCTTGCCCGAGGCGGCCGGCCCGTCGATGGCGACCGTGAAGATCATGGGACCTGCCGCCCGCGCGTCAGCTGCGACAGCAGCCGCGCCGCCCCGATCCCGCCCAGGGCCACACCCAGCAGCAGCCGGCGCCGCGACCGCGGGGCGGCGGGTTTCGCCTCGGCCTCGGCAAGCCGCGCCAGCGCCTCGGCCCGCGCCGCCCGCATCCGCCGCATCGCCACCGCCTCGGGCGTGTTGTCCAGAAGCTCGTCCCGGCTCGGCTCCGCGCTCATGTCAGCCCCGCGACAGATCGGCGCCAAGGTCGCGCATCAGCGCCTCGAAGATCGGGAACGAGGTCGCGATGGGCGAGCCGTCATCGACGCTCATCCCCTTCCTCGCCGCCATCCCCAGAATCAGCCCCGACATGGCGATCCGGTGGTCGAGCCGGCTTTCGGCCACCGCCCCGCCCCCGACCCCGTCCGCGCCGCGCCCGTGGACGATCCACCAGTCCGGCCCTTCCTCGACCTCCACGCCCGCCGCACGCAGGAGCTTGGCCATCGCGTCGATCCGGTCGCTTTCCTTGACGCGCAGCTCCTTGACCCCGCGCATGACCGTGGGCCCCTCGGCAAAGGCCGCGACCACGGACAGGATGGGATATTCGTCGATCATGCTGGCCGCGCGCTCGGGCGGCACCTCGAGGCCCTTGAGGTTGCCCCCGAACCGGGCGCGCAGGTCGGCCACGGGCTCGCCTCCCTCGTCGCGCAGGTTCTCGTAGGACAGATCCGCGCCCATCTCGCGCAGCGTCGTGAACAGCCCCGCCCGCGTCGGGTTGAGCCCGATGTTCGGCACCAGCACGTCCGACCCCGGCACGACGATCCCCGCGCAGACCGGAAAGGCGGCGGAACTGGGGTCGCGCGGCACGGTGATGGTCTGGGCCCGCAGCTCCGGCTGGCCCACCAGCGTGATGACGCGCCCCTCGGCCCCGTCCTCGACCCGGACCTCGGCACCAAAGCCCGCGAGCATCCGCTCGGTATGGTCGCGCGTGGCCTCTTTCTCGATCACGACCGTCTCGCCGGGGGCGTTCAGCCCCGCGAGCAGGATCGCCGACTTCACCTGCGCCGACGGCACGGGCAAGGCATAACGCACCGGCACGGGCTCCCTCGCGCCCACGACCGTCATGGGCAGGCGCCCGCCCTGCCGGCCGAAGCTCTGCGCCCCGAACAGCGAAAGCGGATCGGTCACGCGTCCCATGGGGCGGCCCCGCAGGCTCGCGTCCCCGGTGAAGGTCGCGGTGATCGGGCTCGTGGCCATGCACCCCATGATGAGCCGCACGCCTGTCCCCGAGTTGCCGCAGTCGATGACGTCCGACGGCTCCGCGAAGCCCCCCACGCCCACGCCGTGAACGACCCAAGTCCCATTCTGCCGCTCGACCTGCGCCCCGAAGGCCCGCATCGCCTTGGCGGTGTCGAGCACGTCCTCCCCTTCGAGGAGGCCCGTCACGCGCGTCTCGCCCACCGAGAGCGCGCCCAGGATCAGGGAGCGGTGCGAGATGGACTTGTCGCCGGGGACGTTCGCGACGCCGTTCAGCGGATGCCCCGGACGGGCGGTCATCGGGATGGGTTGGCCGTGGCCGGACATGGCGCCTCCTTGTTCGGGGGGCCTTCTAGCCCGCTGTCAGAGGCGACGGAAGGTCATGTAATGCGGCGACCGCCCCTCGCGCAGCGCCTTGGCCTCATAGCGGGTGCGCGTCCAGTCGGGCCAGGCCTCGTCCGTGGGCCCTCGCTCCAGCGCGAAGCCCGCCGGCGGCACCTCCTCCAGCGTCTGGCGCACGTAGTCCTCGATATCGGTGGCGACCCGCAGCTCGGCCCCCGGCGCCATGGCGCGGGCGAGGAGCCGCAAGGGCTCGGGCGTCACGAAGCGTCGCCGGTGATGCCGCGCCTTGGGCCAGGGGTCGGGGTAGTTGAGGAAGGCCTTGTCCAGGCAGCCGGCGGGCAGCACCTCCAGCAGGTCGCGCGCGTCGCCCGGATGGACGCGGACGTTCCCCACTCCCTCGGCCTCCAGCTTGCCCAGGAACTGCGCGATCCCGTTCACGAAGGGCTCGGCCCCAATCAGCGTCACGTCCGGGTAGGCCTTCGCCATGTGGACGAGATGCTCGCCGCCCCCAAAGCCGATCTCCAGCCAGAGCGGCCCGTCCAGGGCCGAGACGTCCAGCACCTCGCGTCCCGGATTCTCCTCGCGGGTGACGCCGCCCAGGGTCAGCCGGGGCAGCAGCCCCTCCAGCCGCTCGCGCTGGAGCGGGCGGAGCGTCTTGCCCCGGGTGCGGCCATAGAAGTTGCGCCACTGGCGGTCAGGCATGTCTTCGGTCATGGGACCGGGCGTATGGGAGCCACCCGGTCCCGCGTCAAGTCAGCTCCGGGCCGAGCCGTCCTCGTTCAGCTCGATCCAGCGTCCCGCCTCTCCGGCCGACCGGTAGATCGCCTCGATCAGCCGCACGTCGCGCAGCCCCATCTCGCCCGGGGTCAGGACCTCCGTGTCGTTCAGGATCGCCCGCGACAGGTGGTCGATCTCCCGGTCGAACTGGACTTGGCTGCCGAACTCGGACTGCCGTTCCTCGGTCCCTTCGCTGGACGACACCATGAGCCGGTTGCCCATGTACTCGGTCGCGGGGTCGAGCACCGCCACCGCCTCCGAGCCCCAGGCATCGATGCGCTTCTTGTCCGCGATGTAGCCCGAGGACAGCGTGGCGAGCCGCCCCGAGGAAAAGCGGAGCTGCACCGTGCAGACGGCCTCCACCTCGGCGAAGCGCGAGTCCCCCTCCGGGCTCCAGGTCCGGGCCGACAGCGCGGCGGGCGTCTCGCGCAGATACCAGAGCGCGCCGTTCAGGGCATAGATGCCGATGTCGATGAACGAGCCGCCGCCGGACAGCGCGCGCTTCATGCGCCACTGGTCCTTGGGCGTGGAGGGATCGAGCGGCCGGTGGTGATCCGAGGAGAAGAAGGTCAGGTCGCCGATCTGCCCTTCGCGGATCATGGTCCCGGCCATCAGGTTCACGGGCTCGAAATGCGCGCGATACGCGACCATGAGCTTCTTCCCGGCCGCGTCGCGCGCCGCGATCATCGCCTCGCAGTCCGCAGGGGTCGTCGCCATGGGCTTCTCGACCATGACGTGCTTGCCGGCCTCGAAAGCCCGGACCACGAGGTCGCGGTGCAGCGAGTTCGGTGTGATGACGTAGACGACGTCGATCTCCGGGTTCTCGGCGATCCGGTCGAAATCGTCGTAGCTGTAGACGCTTCCCTCGGCGACGCCCGTGCGCTGGGCGATCTCGGCCGCCTTCTCGGGATTGCCCGAGACAAGGCCCTTCAGCTCCGAGTAGCGCGCCCTGCCCAGCGCCGGGATCTGGTAGGAGGTGGCGAAGTGGCCCAGTCCCGCCACGGCCCAGCCCAGACGGCGCGCCTCGGGCTGGCGCAGCTCGTTCTCGATCTCGGCGGGCCGACCCACCAGTTCGTTGGGGACGTCCGCATCGCGCACGACCCCGCCGGCAGCCTCCTGCGCCTGGGCCCGTCCGGCCGCTCCGGCCAGCACGGCCCCGGCAGCCAGGCCGCTCGCCCCGGCCATGAAGCCGCGGCGCGAAACGTCCGCGGTCCAGTTCTGATGCGCCATCGCTCGTGCTCCCGTGTCGGTGACAGCGGTGAACAAGGGCGGGCCGGCGCGAGGGCAACTCACGCCAGCGTGAAACGGCCGATCTCAGGCGGCGATCGCCACCGAGCGCCGCAGCGCCTCGGCCAGATCGGTCCGTTCCCACGAGAAGCCGCCGTCGGCCTCGGGCGTGCGGCCGAAATGGCCATAGGCGGCGGTGCGGGCATAGATCGGGCGGTTCAGGCTCAGATGCTCGCGGATGCCACGGGGCGTGAGGTCCATGACCTCGGGGATCGCCCGCTCGATGGCGGCGGCGTCCACGACACCCGTGCCGTGCAGGTCGGCGTAGATCGTCAGGGGCCGCGCGACGCCGATGGCGTAGGAGAGCTGGATCGTGCACCGCTCCCCCAGCCCCGCCGCCACGACGTTCTTGGCAAGGTAGCGCGCCGCATAGGCGGCCGAGCGGTCGACCTTGGACGGGTCCTTGCCGCTGAAGGCGCCGCCCCCGTGCGGAGCCGCGCCGCCGTAGGTGTCGACGATGATCTTGCGCCCCGTGAGGCCCGCATCCCCGTCAGGGCCGCCAATCACGAAGGTCCCCGTGGGGTTCACCCACCACCTGGTCGCGTCGGTGATCCAGCCCTCGGGCAGCACTTCGCGCACGTAGGGCTCGACGATGGCGCGGATGTCGGCGCTGGTCTGCGCCTCGCTCTCGTGCTGGGTGGACAGCACGATGGAGGTCACCTCCACCGGGCGCCCGCCCGCGTAGCGGAGCGAGACCTGCGACTTGGCGTCGGGACGCAGCAGCGGCTCCTGCCCGGACTTCCGCACCTCGGCCAGCCGCCGCAGGATGGCATGGGCGTACTGGATCGGAGCGGGCATGAGCTCGGGCGTCTCGCGCGTGGCGTAGCCGAACATGATGCCCTGGTCGCCCGCGCCCTCCTCGCCCCGCTCGCCGGTGACGCCCTGGGCGATGTGGGCGGACTGCTCGTGCAGGAGATTGGTCACCTCGCAGGTGTTCCAGTGGAACTTGTCCTGCTCGTAGCCGATGTCGCGGATGCAGGCGCGGGCGATGTCCTCGACGCCCGCCTTGAACTCCCGCAGGCGGGCCTGGTCCGACAACCCCACCTCGCCGCCGATTACCACCCGGTTCGTGGTGGCGAAGGTTTCGCAGGCGACACGCGCGCGCGGGTCCTCGGCCAGGAAGGCGTCGAGGACGGCGTCCGAGATGCGGTCGCACAGCTTGTCGGGGTGCCCCTCGGAGACGGATTCCGAGGTGAACACATAGTCGAGGCGGGACATGGGGAGCGCTCCATTGAGGTCAGCCCGTCACGCCAGGAAGCCGTTGTGACGGGGGTTCGGACATCGCTAAGCGCCACGCCCCCTCGGGTCAATCCCCCGGCGTCCCCATGCCGCAGCCAGCAGGAGCAGGAGCAACAGAAGCACGGGCGCATCCCCAAGCCGGGCGTAGACGGTGGGCGGCAGGGCCTGCGGCAGCGGCATGTCGATGACCCCGGCCTCGTGGAGCGGCAGCGCCGCCAGCACCCGCCCCTTCCCGTCGATCACGGCCGAGATCCCCGTGTTCGCGGCCCGCACCATGGGCAGGCCCAGCTCGACCGCGCGCAGGCGGCCCCAGGCGAAGTGCTGCTCGGGCCCCGCCCGCCGTCCGAACCAGGCGTCGTTGGTGACGAGCAGGAGGAAGCGCGGCCGTTCGGGCCCGATCTCCTCCGCGAAGATGCCTTCGTAGCAGATGAGCGGCCGCGCCGTCCCCAGGCCGGGAATGTCGATCAGGCTCGGCCCCGGCCCCGGCGTGAAGCCCTCGCCCTGGATGTCCGCCAGCGCCCGCAGGCCGATCCGCGACAGGAGGCCGCGGAACGGGATGTACTCCCCGAACGGCACGAGGTGGACCTTGTCGTAGAGCGCCGTCACCGCCCCCGTCCCGTCGGCCACCACGAGGCTGTTGCGGTAGCCCCCGTCCCCGTCCACCCGCACGACGCCGGTGGCGAGCGGCGCGCCTCCTGCGGCCTGGGACCCCGCCGCGAGCGTGGGTCCCGCCCAGTCGAGCGGCTCGGTCAGCGCCGTCTCGGGCCATACCACGAGATCGACGGGCGCCTCGCCGCCCGACAGCTCCAGCAGACGGCGCAGATGCATGGGCTGGAGCACCGGGTCCCACTTCTCCTGCTGGGGTACGTTGGGCTGGACGACCCGGACGACCGGCGCCTGCGGGTCCGGCACGGGCGCAGGTCCGGGGTCGAGCCCGACCCAGCCCAGGGCGATGGCTCCGACAACCGCCGTACGCCCTGCCCAGCCGCCCGCCGCCAGCAGCGCCGCCCCGCCCAGCGTGAGCAGCGTGAGTCCGTGCACGCCGACGAAGGCCGCGAGCTGCACGAGCGGCGTCGGGCTCCAGACCTGGCCGATCAGGACCCAGGGAAATCCGGTGAAGGCCAGGGACCGCAGCGCCTCGACCCCCGCCCACAGCACGACGAGTCCCAGCAGCCCCAGCCGCAGCCGCCTCGTCAGTCCAAAGGCCGCGCCCCAGAAGAGCGCCAGTCCCCCCGCCATGAGAAGGAGCGCGAAGGGCGCCATCCAGCCGGTGCGCGCGGGGTCCACGAGGAAGGGCTCGGTGATCCAGCGCAGGGTCAGCGCGAAGTAGCCCGCCCCGAAGGCCCAGCCCTCACGGAAGCCCGCCCCCTCTCGCCGCGCGAGCGCCAGGACCAGCGTCAGCGCCAAGAGCGTCACAAACGGCCAGCCGGTCGGCACCTGCCCCAGCCCCGCGACCGCGCCCAGCGCCCCGAGCCCCGCCATCCGCAGGACGGAGGCCCCGAGACCGCGCCGGAACAGGACGGCGGTGACGGTCACCGGGCCTCGGCAGGCAGCCGCACGCGCAGCCGCCGGACCCGGCGCCTGTCGGCGTCGAGCACCTCGAACAGCGGACCTTCGGGATGGACGATCACCTCGCCCTTCTTCGCCACGTGGCCCGCCAGCAGGAAGACGAGCCCGCCCAGGGTATCGACCTCCTCGGCGTCGATCTCCTCGTGCGCCGTGAGGTCGAGCCCGATCTCGCGCTCGAGTTCCTCGATGGGGGTGGTTCCGTCCACGACCCAGACGCCTTCTCCCTCGCGAAGGACGTGCTCGGGCTCGGCGATGTCGTGCTCGTCGTCGATCTCGCCCACCACGGTCTCCAGCAGGTCCTCGATGGTGCAGAGCCCGTCGGTCCCGCCGTACTCGTCGATGATGAGCGCCATGTGGATTCGCTCCTGCTGCATCTTCTGCAGAAGGGTCGCCAGCGGCATGGAGGGCGGCACGTACAGCAACGGCCGCAGCATCTCGCGCAGATTGAAATCCGCGCCCCGGCCGAAGCCGTGCCGCAGCGCCACGTCCTTGAGGTTCACCATGCCGATCGGCTGGTCCAAGGTTTCCTCAAAGACCGGGATGCGCGTGCGCCCCGACTCGCGGAACTCCTCGACCAGATCCGCGAGCGAGATGGTCACCGGCACGGCGACGATCTCGGATTTCGGGATGGCCACGTCCTCGGCGCGCATGCGCCTCAGGTTGACCAGCGTGTGCGAGGATACCGTCGCGGGCGCCGTCCGGGTGGCAGGGCGCTCCTCGTCAGGGGGACTCAGCGCTTCGATGATGCGGGAAAAGAAGCCGCGACTCTGGCCTTCGCCAGCGTCCTCGCCTCCCTCGTCGCGGCGCGGCGCGGGGTTGCTCGCGTCAGACATCGGTGATCCTCGTCATGGCGGCCCCTTCTGCCCCAGGAGCATAGGGGTCCGCAAGCCCGAGCCCGAGCAGGATCTCGGTCTCCAGCCCCTCCATCAGCAGGGCGTCGGCGTCCCTCTCGTGATCGAAGCCCAGAAGGTGCAAGGTGCCGTGCACCAGAAGGTGCGTTGCGTGATGTTCCAGGGACTTGCCCGCTTCCTTGGCCTCGCGGGCGCAGGTCTCCCAGGCAATGGCGATGTCGCCCAGGCCCACCGGCATCGGCGGCTCGGGCGCGGGAAGGTGCGGCATCTCGCCCGCCTTCTCGGCGCCCCGCTCCTCCGAGGGCCAGCTCAGGACGTTGGTGGGCTGCGGCTTGCCGCGGAAGTCCTCGTTCAGTTCGGCGATGCGCGTGTCGTTGCAGGCCAGGAGGCTGATCTCATAAGCCGCGGGATCGAGACCCAGCCGTTCGAGAGTCGCGCGCGCGGCGCTCTCGGCCAGGGTTTCGAGATCGAGCCCCTCCCAGCGGTGGTCCTCGGTCAGGGTCTCGACGAGTGGGTCGTCCGTCATCGGTCAGCCAGGGTCCTCGAGCCGTTCGCGGGCACGCGCATCGGCGTCATAGGCCTCGATGATGGCGGCGACCAGCGGGTGGCGCACCACGTCGCGGGCCGTGAAGCGGGTGAAGCTGATCTTCGGCACGTTATGCAGCAGCCGCTCGGCCTCGATCAGGCCCGAGGGCACGCCGCGCGGCAAGTCGATCTGCGTCCGGTCCCCCGTGATGACCATGCGCGACCCTTCGCCCAGCCGCGTCAGGAACATCTTCATCTGCATCGACGTCGCGTTCTGCGCCTCGTCCAGCACGATGAAGGCGTTGCTCAGCGTCCGGCCGCGCATGAAGGCAAGCGGCGCGATCTCGATGATCTTCTCCTCGATCATCTTCTGCACCTGCTTCTGCGGCAGGAAGTCGTTCAGCGCGTCATAGAGCGGCTGCATGTAGGGATCGACCTTCTCCTTCGCGTCGCCGGGCAGGAAGCCCAGGCGTTCCCCCGCCTCGACGGCGGGGCGCGACAGGATGATCTTGTCCACATGGCCGCCCAGGAACATGCTGACGCCCACGGCCACGGCGAGGTAGGTCTTGCCCGTCCCTGCAGGCCCGATGCCGAAGGCCAGCTCGTGATCGAAGAGCGCGCGGACATAGGCCTTCTGCGCCTCGGTCCGGGGTTCCACCACCTTGCGGCGGGTGCGGATCTCGACGCGGTCCGCGGGGCCGCCTTTCCCGAACATCTCCGTCTGGTCGCCCTCCTGCGGGCCGGCCTCGCGGCCCGCGGGGCCCATGCGAAGCTCACGGTCGATGTCGCCCAGATCGAGCCCCTTGCCCGATTCGAGCCGCTGGTAGAGCGCGCGCAGCACCTCGGCCGCGCGGGCGCGGGCCTCGGCGTCGCCCATCACCGCCAGGCGGTTGCCCCGACGCAGGATCTGCACGCCGATGCGATCCTCCAGCACGGCGAGGTTGCGGTCATGCTCTCCGCACAGGTCGATCAGCAGGTAGTTGTCGGGGAACTCGAGCAGGGTCTCGCCATTGGCGGGGGCAGCGGCGGACGCGTTCAGCGCGGTCACGGGCAGGGTCGCTCTCCTTTGGCAGGCGCCTCGTGGGGCCATGGTGGCGCGGCCGAGGCTCTCGCGCAAGCGTCGCGACGACCGCTGGCGATGGAACGCCCGAGAGAGCGCAAGTTTCCCTGTCCCCGGCCCCGACCAGCACATTTCCCGGTCGGGCGATCATCAGGGCGCCACAAGCTCGCCTCCGAGGGAGTTCTGGAAGGCAGCCGTGACCCGCACTGGGCGAATCTCGCCGCGCAGGGATTCGGAGCCGACAACGCTCACCGCCATGAGGTGCTCGGACTTGCCGGCCATCTGGCCGGGCAGCCGCCCCGGCTTCTCGAAAAGCACGGGAATCACCTGCCCCACCATCGCGGCCTGCGCCTCTCCCTGCTGCCGCGCGATCACGGCCTGAAGCCGCAGGAGCCGGTCATGAGCCTCCTCCGCCAAAACCGGCGTCCTCTCGGCAGCCGGGGTTCCGGGACGGGAGGAATAGGCGAAGGTGAAGGCCGAGGCGAACCGCACGGCCTCCACGAGGTCGAGCGTCGCCTGGAAATCCTGCTCCGTCTCGCCGGGAAAGCCCACGATGAAGTCCGAGGACAGCGCGAGGTCGGGCCGCGCCACCCGCAGCCGCTCCACGAGCCGCAGATAGCTCTCGGCCTTGTGCTTGCGGTTCATGGCCTTGAGGATGCGATCCGACCCCGACTGCACCGGCAGGTGCAGGAAGGGCATCAGCTTCGGCTCCCCGCCATGGGCGGCGATCAGGGCCTCGTCCATGTCGTTGGGATGCGAGGTCGTGTAGCGGATGCGGTCGAGCCCCTCGATCCGCGCCAGTTCCCGCACCAGCACCGCCAGTCCCCCCTCGGCCCCGTGCCAAGCGTTGACGTTCTGACCCAGGAGCGTGATCTCGCGCACTCCTTGCCCCACCAGCGCGCGGGCCTCGGACAGGATGCGCGCGGCCGGACGGCTGACCTCGGCGCCGCGCGTGTAGGGCACGACGCAGAAGGCGCAGAACTTGTCGCAGCCCTCCTGCACCGTGAGGAAGGCCGTGGGCGCGCGCGGCTTGCGCGGCGGCAGATGGGCGAACTTGTCCTCGGGCGGGAACTCGGTCTCCACGACCTTCTCGCCCGCCTCCATGCGCTGCATGAGCCGGGGCAGGTTGTGATAGCTCTGCGGCCCCACCACGAGGTCCACCATTGGCGCGCGGGCGATGATCTCCGGCCCCTCCGCCTGTGCCACGCAGCCCGCGACCGCGATGCGCAGGTCGGGCTTGACGGCGCGCAGGGGCTTCAGGCGCCCGATGTCGGAATAGACCTTCTCGGCCGCCTTCTCGCGGATGTGGCAGGTGTTGAGGAGCACCATGTCGGCCTCCTCCTGCTTGTCGGTCTGCTCGTAGCCCTGCCCGGCCAGAAGCTCGGCCATGCGCTCGCCGTCATGGACGTTCATCTGGCAGCCGTAGGTCTTGACGAAGAGCTTCTTGGTCATGGAAGGGACCTCGCGCTGGGGCGGGACGGGGATAGGCGGTCAGGGGCGGGGTTGCAACGGCAAAGCCCAAGGCCTTGGCGTCCCGGGTGCCTCACTACGGCCAGACGAAGGGCTGAAACGCCTTCAAACCTTTCTCAGCCGAATCACCACATCCACGGCCGCGATCTCGGCGCCCTCGGGGGCCTCGGGCAGGCGACGGATCTCCAGTTCGGACGCGGGCGCGTCGGTCAGCCGACACTCGTCCTCCCAGAAGAAGTGCGGGTGGTCCGTCATGTTGGTGTCGAAGTAGCTCTTGGACCCGTCCACCGTGATCTCACGCATCAGGCCCGCCTCGCAGAAGGCGCGCAGCGTGTTGTAGACGGTGGCGAGGCTCACGGGCTCCCCGGCCCGGACAGCGGCGTGGTGCAGGCTTTCGGCGGTCACATGCCGGTCGCGGCCATCGCCCACGAGGAGTTGAGCCAGGGCCACCCTCTGCCGCGTCGGCCGCAGACCTCCGCGCGCGAGCCACGCCTTGCCGCGCCCTTCGGTCGCCGCTCCGGTCGTCATGTCGTCGTGCATCGGCCTCGTGCGCCCTTTATCCCAAGCATCCTAAGCATATGTCGCCCAAGGGGTCGGATTCAACCGGGGCCTGGCCCCGCCCTTGCCCCCGTCGCCGGGCGGGTGATAAGGCATCCCCCGGCGCGCAACAACCGGATGGACCAGCGACACATGGCCGACTTCCCGCGACACTTCGACAGGGAGGCGCTGCTCGCCTGCGCCCGGGGCGAGCTTTTCGGCCCCGGCAACGCCCAGCTGCCCGAGCCTCCCATGCTGATGATGGACCGCATCACCGACATCTCGGGCGACGGCGGCGCGAACGGCAAGGGCCACGTCGTGGCCGAACTCGACATCCAGCCGGACCTCTGGTTCTTCCCCTGCCACTTTCCCGGCAACCCGGTCATGCCCGGCTGCCTGATGCTCGACGGGCTCTGGCAGCTCACCGGCTTCAACCTGGGCTGGCGGGGCTGGCAGGGCCAGGGCTTCGCGCTGGGCGTGGGCGAGGTGAAGCTGTCAGGGATGATCCGGCCGGACCGCAAGCTCGTTCGCTATGTCGTGGATTTCACCCGGGTGATCGACCGCCGTCTCAAGATGGGCGTGGCTGACGGCCGCGTGGAGGCCGACGGCGAGGTGGTGGCCGAGGTCAAGGACATGCGGGTGGGCCTGGCCGTGGCGCAGGGAGGCTGAGGCATGCGTCGAGTCGTCGTCACCGGGATCGGGATCGTCTCGCCCATCGGAAACAGCGCGGCCGAGGTGCTGGAAGCCTTGAAGGCCGGCCACTCGGGCGTCGAACGCTCGGAGGAGATGGCCGAGCACGGCTTTCGTTCCCAGGTCGCGGGCACCATCAAGCTCGACCCGGCCCAGCACATCGAGAAGCGCAAGATGCGCTTCATGGGCCCTGGCGCGGCCTATGCCTACATCGCCATGGAACAGGCCATCGCCGACGCGGGCCTGACCGACGCCGAGGTGAGCCACGACCGCACCGGCCTGATTGCCGGATCGGGCGGGCCCTCCACCTCGAATCTCTTCGCTGCCCACCAGATCGTGCTCAAGACCGGCAGCCCCAAGAAGATCGGGCCGCTTATGGTGCCGCGGGGCATGTCCTCGACCGTCTCGGCGAATCTTTCGACGGCCTTCCGGATCAAGGGGATCAACTACTCGATCACCTCCGCCTGCTCGACTTCGCTTCACTGCATCGGCGCGGCGGCCGAGCAGATCCAGATGGGCAAGCAGGACGTCATGTTCGCGGGTGGCGGCGAGGAGCTGGATTGGACGCTGTCCTGCCTCTTCGACGCGATGGGGGCGATGTCCTCCAAGTTCAACGATGATCCCACCCGCGCCTCGCGCGCCTTCGACCGCGACCGCGACGGCTTCGTGATCGCGGCGGGCGGCGCCATCGTCGTGCTGGAGGATCGGGACCGGGCGCTCGCCCGTGGGGCCAGGATCTACGCCGAGGTCGCAGGCTTTGCCGCGACCTCGGACGGGCACGACATGGTCGCCCCCTCGGGCGAGGGTGGCGAGCGGGCCATGCGCCTTGCGCTCCAGACGTTGCCGCAGGGCCGCAAGGTCGGCTACATAAACGCCCATGGCACCTCGACCCCCGTGGGCGACGTGGGCGAGGTGGAAGCTGTGCGCCGCGTGTTCGGCGACGAGCATCCGCCCATCTCCTCCACCAAGTCCATGACCGGCCACAGCCAAGGCGCGACCGGCGCACAGGAGGCGGTCTACTGCCTGCTGATGCTTCAGGACGACTTCATAGCGCCGTCGATAAATGTCGAGAACCTCGACCCAGCGCTGCGGGAAGGCGAGATCGCCACAGCCCTCGTGGAAAACGCCGGCCTCGACACGGTGATGACGAATTCCTTTGGCTTCGGCGGCACGAACGGGTCGATGCTCCTGTCCCGGCACCTCGATTGAGCGGACGCGACTTCATGAACCTGTCTGGCAAACGCGCGCTCGTCATGGGCGTCGCCAACGACCACTCGATCGCCTGGGGCATCGCCAAGGCGCTGCACGGGGCCGGGGCGGAACTGGCCTTCACCTACCAGGGCGAGGCTTTCGGCCGGCGCGTCGCCCCGCTTGCCGCCTCGGTGGGCTCGGATTTCCTGGTGGACGCCGACGTGACCGACGACGCCTCGCTCGACCGCGCCTTCGGGGGCATAGCCGACCGGTGGGGCACCCTCGACATCCTTGTCCACGCCATTGCCTTCGCCAGGAAGGACGAACTCCAAGGCCGTTTCGTGGACACTTCGCGCGACGGATTCCAGACCGCGCTGACCATCTCCTGCTACTCCCTGATCGAGGTGGCGCGCCGCGCACGACCGCTCATGCCGAACGGCGGGACGATCCTGACGCTGACCTACCAAGGCTCCAATCGCGTGACGCCCCACTACAACGTCATGGGCGTGGCCAAGGCGGCGCTGGAATCGGCGGTACGCTATCTGGCGAACGATCTCGGACCCGAGCAGATCAGGGTCAATGTCATCTCTCCTGGCCCCATGAAGACGCTGGCGGGCGCGGCCATCGGCGGCGCGCGGGCCACCTTCCGGCATACCGAGGCCAATGCGCCCCTGCGGTCCAACGCCGCACTCGACGCCATCGGCGGCACCGCCGTCTGGCTCTGCTCGGACGCGGGCCGCTGCACCACCGGCGAGGTCGTGCGCGTGGACGGCGGCTTCCACGTCCTGGGCATGCCGCAGGCCGAGAACTTATAGACGTGACCGCCTACGTCCTCCTGTTCCGAGGCGTGGGCGGAGCAACGCAGCTTCCTACGGCGCCCCTACGCGCTGCGTTGACAGAGGCGGGTTTCGGGAACGTCGCGACATACATCAATAGCGGCAATGCAGTCCTCGCTAGCGGTCGGCCGCGCGAGGAGATCTTGGCGCAGGTCGCAGCCCTATGCGCCGTTCGCTTCAGCTTTTGCAAGGACATCCACGTCCGCAGCCGCGCGGAATGGGTCGAACTCGTCGCACGGAGCCCGTTTCCAGCTGCCACCGCCGCTCCTACGTCGCTCCACGCGGCCGTGCTGGCGCAGGACCCCGATCCCGCCCGCATCGCCGCCCTCCAGGCCGTGGCCGAGAACGGGGACGAACTCCTTGTGCTGGGCCGAGTCGCCTATCTTCACACTCCAAGAGGCTTCGGCCGCTCCAAGCTGGCCGCCCGCTTCGACAAGGGCCTGGGCGTCCCCAACACTGCGCGCAACTGGAACACGGTGCTGCGATTGCTGCATCTCGTCACCGAGGCTGAGCGGGACTGACCAGCGAGGCGCTTGGCCGGCGGCTGGTCCACCGCTAGGCTTAGTCGACCCTCCGGAGGAGTTCCCATGCCGCAGCTCGTCTTCGTCAACCTGCCTGTCACCGACCTGCCTCGGGCCCGCGCGTTCTACGCGGCGCTCGGTTTTGGCTTCGACGAGCGCTTCTCGGACGACACCGCCGCCTGCGTAGTGGTATCGGAACAGATCAACATGATGCTCCTCACGCGCGAGAAGTTCGCGGCCTTTGCGCCCCGACCGGTAGGCGATCCAGCCAGTGCCTGCTCGGTCCTCGTGGCGCTCTCGCGGGCCTCGCGCAAGGAGGTGGATGCTTTCATGACGGCGGGCCTTGGCGCGGGGGGCACCGACAACGGCTCCTTCCAGGACTTCGGATTCATGTATGCGCGCTCGATCTCCGACCCCGACGGAAACGTGCTGGAGCCGATGTGGATGGATGTCGGCGCCTACGAAGGCACGCTGGGCCAAGAGATCGCCGCCGCGGTGGACGCCTGATGGGCCTCGAGCCGAAGGCAGCGGTCTTCGACGCCTATGGCACGCTCTTCGACGTGGCGGGCGCGCTACGTCACGTGGCCGAGGGCGATCCCGGCGCTTCCTGGGCTGCCGATTGGCAGGGACTCGCGCGCCTCTGGCGGCAGAAGCAGCTTGAGATCACCTGGCTTCGGGCGGCAGCCGGGCGGCATTCCGACTTCGCCACCGTCACCGCCGACGCGCTCGACTGGACGCTGGCACGGGCGGGCCTTTCGGAGCCTGACCTGCGCGAACTGCTCTTGGAACTCTATGCGGCGTTGCCGGCCTATCCCGAAGCCCGCGCGGCGGTAGAGGCCCTGCGTGCTAAAGGTCTGACCTGTGCGATCTTGACCAACGCCACGCCGGGCATGATCGCGGGCCTTCTCGATGCCTCGGGCTTCGCCCCCCTCTTCGATGCGGTTCTGACAGTGGAAGAGGCCGGGGTCTACAAGCCACATCCCTCCGTCTACGCCCTTGCAACTGCCCGCTTCGGGGTTCTCCCCGAGGAGGTGCTCTTCGTCTCCGCCAATGCATGGGACGCTGCAGGCGCGGCGGGCTTCGGCTTCCGCACCGCCTGGATCAACCGCGAGGGCGCGCCGCCGGACCCGCTCTGGGCGCGGCCCAACTGGACCCTTCCCTCCCTGGACACACTGCCGGAGCTGATCTGATGCCCCATGTCACCGTCGCCGACGGCGCACGGCTGTTCTATGCCGACGACGGCGAGGGCCTGCCTGTCCTCGCTCTGGCGGGCCTCACCCGCAACGGCGGCGACTTCGACCATGTGGCGCCGCACCTCGCCGGGGTCCGCCTCCTCCGCCTCGACGCACGCGGGCGCGGGCGCTCCGATTGGACAGGTCCCGCGACCTACACGCTCCCACAGGAAGCGGCCGATGCCATGGCTCTCCTTGACCACTTGGACCTGCCCCAAGCGGCGATCCTGGGCACCTCGCGCGGGGGTCTCGTGGCCTTGGCGCTGGGCGCGATGGCCAAGGACCGCCTCCTCGGCGTCGCATTCAACGACATCGGCCCCGTGATCGAGCGCAAGGGCCTGGGCGTGATCGAAGGCTATCTTGGCCGTCGCCCCGCGCAAGCGACCTGGGAGGAGGCCGCCCGGGCCCGCGCCCGGCTCTGGACCGGGTTCGCGGAGGTCCCGCACGAGCGCTGGGTCCATGAAGTGCGCAACCACTACGAGGAGACGCCCGAGGGGCTCCATCTTCGTTACGACCCCCGCCTGCGCGAGGCCTTCCTGCCTCCGGGCGATGCGCCGGTGCCGGACCTTTGGCCCTATTTCGACCTCCTCGACGGGCTCCCCCTCGCAGTCCTGCGAGGCGAGACCTCGGATATCCTGTCGCGAGCCACGCTGGACGAGATGCGGCAGCGTCGCCCCGACCTCCTCTCGGCCGAGATCGCGGGACGCGGCCATGTCCCCTTCCTCGATGAGCCCGAGGCGCTCGCCACGCTGCGCGCCTGGCTCGACCTCTGCCGCGCTCGGGCCTGACGCGTCCGCGACATCCGGGGGCGCTGGCGTGCTGGCCGTCCTCCTCGGGGCGGACTAGCTCCGGGGCCATGCGCTCGCCCCTGCCCCTCATCATGGCCATCCTGTTCCTCGACGCGGTCGGGATCGGCCTCGTCTATCCCGTGATGCCCGACCTCATAGCCCAGATCGAGGGCGGCAGCCTGGCCGACGCCGCGCTCTGGGGCGGGCTGCTCGCCACCGTCTATGCGCTCATGCAGTTCCTCTGCGCCCCCGTGATCGGGGCGCTCTCGGACCGCTGGGGGCGGCGTCCGGTCCTGCTGGTGGCGCTGGCCGTCCTGGCAATCGACCACGCAGGCAGCGCGCTCGCCCAGTCGATGGAGATGCTGCTCGTCCTGCGCGTGATCGCCGGGATCACCGCCGCCACCCACGCCACCTGCAACGCCGCCATGGCCGACGTCACCCCGCCCGAGAAGCGGTCCCAGACCTTCGGCCTCCTGGGTGCGGCTTTCATGGGGGGCTTCATCTTGGGCCCGGTGATCGGCGGCCTCTTGGGCGAGATCGGCCCTCGCGCGCCCTTTTGGGCGGCGGCGGCGCTGGCAGCGGCGGGTTTCGTCTTCGGTTGCTTCACCCTGCCCGAGACCGTGACCGATGCCACGCGGCGTCCCTTCGACCCGTCCCGCACCAATCCCCTGGGCGCGCTGCGGGCGGTTGCGCAACTGCGGGGCGTGGCCCCGCTCCTCGTTGTCCTGGGGCTGACGGAGTTGGCCTTCCTGTCCTACGGGACGATCTGGGCCTACTGGGGCAAGGCGGCCTTCGGCTGGACCCCGACCCAGACGGGCCTGTCGCTGGCCGCCTTCGGCATCGCGGCGGTCGTGGTCCAGGGATGGGGCATCCGGCTCTATCTGCGCTGGCTGGGCGAGCGGGGCACGATCCTGTGGGGCTTCGTCTGGGGGATCGTCACCTTCGTCGTCTTCGCGGCGCTGCCGCCTACCCCTTGGGGCGGCCTCCTGGCCATCATCCTGTGCCCGATCTCCGCCTTGGGCGAGGTTGTGATGCCTGCGCTTCAGGGCCGCATCTCGCGGCTTGTGCACGCCGACGCGCAGGGCGAGGCGCTGGGTGTCGTGGCTTCGGTGCGTTCGGGTGCGCAGGTGATCGGCCCGCTCGTCATGACGGGTATCTTTGCCTGGGGCGCCTCGGTGCCCGGAGGCTATCTCTACGGCGCCCCCTACTACCTGGGCGCGGTGCTGATGGTCGCCTGCTGGCTTCTCTTCCGCCGGACCAACGCGACCGAGCCCGCGCCTGCGACTTCCTGAGGTCGGTTTCCGGCCTGCGGCGCAGGCCGGGACCGCGCAGGATGGCCGCATGAAGCTCCGCGAACTCGACATCCTCGTGACCGCGCCCCCCGCCCCCGGCTGGGGCGGACGATACTGGATACTTGTCAAGCTCACCTCCGACACGGGCGTCACCGGCTGGGGGGAGGTGTACGCCGCCGCCGTGGGCTCCGAGGCGATGGGAGCCGTGATCCGCGACGTATTCGCCCGCCACATGGAGGGCGAGAACCCCGAGAACGTGGAGCTTATGTTCCGCCGCGCCTACTCCTCGGGCTTCACCCAGCGCCCTGACCCCACGGTGATGGGCGCCTTCTCGGGGCTGGAGATCGCCTGCTGGGACATGGTCGGCAAGGACCGGGGCCGACCCGTCCACGCCCTGATCGGCGGGCGTGTGAGCGACCACATCCGCGCCTACACCTATCTCTACCCGACGCGACCGCACCACGCGCTCCCCGCCTTCTGGGGCGACGCGGACCAAGCCGCCGAGGCCGCTCTCGACACCGTGGCGCGCGGCTACACGGCGGTGAAGTTCGACCCTGCGGGTCCCTACACGATCCGCTCGGGGCACATGCCCTCGCTCCACGATATCGACCGCTCCGTCGCCTTCTGCCACGCGATCCGCGAGGCAGTGGGGCCGCGCGCCGACCTCCTCTTCGGCACCCACGGCCAGTTCTCGACCGCCGGCGCGCTGCGCATGGGCGCCGCCATCGCGCCCTTCAACCCGCTCTGGTTCGAGGAACCGGTGCCCCCGGACGACATGGACAGCCTGGCCCGGGTCGCGGCGGCGCTTCCCATTCCCGTCGCCACCGGCGAGCGCCTGACGACGAAGCGAGAGTTCGCCCAGGCGCTCGCGGCCGGGGCAACGATCCTCCAGCCCGCCCTCGGCCGCTCTGGCGGGATCTGGGAAACGCGCAAGATCGCCGCCCTGGCCGAGGCCGCGAACGCTCAGGTCGCGCCCCATCTCTATGCCGGCCCCGTCGAATGGGCGGCCAACATTCACCTTTGCGCCGCGATCCCCAATGGCCTCATGGCCGAGACCATCGAGACCCCCTTCCACAACGCGCTCATCCGCGGCGCCATCCGCGTCGAGGAGGGGTTCGTCCGGATCCCGACCGAGCCGGGCCTAGGGCTTGAGGTGGACGAGGCTCTTGTTCGCGCTCATCCGTTCACAGGGACGGGGTTGCATCTCGAAATGCAGGAAGCCGAGGTCGACTACCGGGGCAGGACGGTCTTCGGAGGTGGCGCGCCGCGGGAGTGACCCGGCCGCAGACCGCGGTCGTGCAGGGGTGGCCCAAGCGGGGGGCGCCCGGGGGCTTCCCGCTTCCAAGCACGCCCGCCACGCGCCACTCTGAGCTAGCCTATCAGCTGCACGATCCTCATCCCTGTCTATGTGTTCGCTCTCTGCCGTGCTCTAGGCGTTCCGCGACAGCCCCGACCGCTCCCTGCCCCGCGTGGCGGAAACGCAATGGGCCCTCATGACCTGCGATTATGGCGCGAGCCACACCCCCGCGCTGGTCACCCTGCCGCTTGGGGGCGCACCGCTCATCGCCTTCCTAATCTTCACCGTACAAGGAGCCGCGATCACCGACGCCGTGGCGGGCCGGCGGCTCGGAGTCCGACCCATTGCCCCTGCGCTGTCGCCGCGTTCCTAGTGCGGGGCAGGCGCGGAAGTCGGGGCGGAAGTGCTGCTCGGGGCGGGGCTATCTTGGCTCACGCCCTTCGGACTTGCCGGAACCGCCGGGATAGGGATGGCCGCGGCGATAGCTGGGCTGGCCGGCACCTTTGTGCTGGCCGCTGTCAAGCGCGAGAGGGACTGGAGCCGCCAGATCCCCGGCTGAAGGGGCGTAATCGACCAGTTGGGCGGCGTCCTCTTCGCGGCCTTTCTCGTCTATAACCTCGCCAGCTACGGTTGGAACTGAACTCTGGCCACAACAGCGCCGGATGGTCGCGCGGACAGTTGCCAATCGGAGCACCGGCCCAAAGCGGAAGGCCGCCGGCCCAGTGAACGCCACCGAATTGCAGTCTCGACCCGTCCCGGCCCTAGGTGTACTTTCTTCTCATATAATACGTTAGCGCAATTGACGCACCCAAACCGTTTCTGATGGCCGACATGATCCAGAGCTCCTCAGCTTCAAGCCGGCCATACTCATTGCAATCATTCAGTTCGTATAGTGTTTCGGTGTCCCGACAGCGACTTGGTCGACCGGGAGACGAACTAGACCCAACTAAACGAATGGGAAGCATGGGCAGCCGCTACCACCCGACGATCCGTTGCGGCTTCTGCTGGGGGCCGATCGGCCATCGCGTCGAGCACGACCCCGCCAGCCGTCTCGGCTGCGCCCTCTGCGATAACTGGGCTGGCCTCCCCGAGGTCGCGGCCTCTGTCGAGCGCTTCGAGCGTGACCACGCCCGGATCATGCACGCGACGCACCGACCGACCGCCCGGCCTCTTCCCCCTTACCGTCGCTATCGCTTCGTGCCGGAGCCCTGAGACACGCTCAGCCGCGGACGGCGTTGCCGAAGGCCACGGCCTCCCGAAGCAGCAGCGAGGCCCATCCTTCCCTCTCCTCCCCGGCCTCAGGCAACCGGGCCAGCTCGGCCTCGAGCCAGTCCAGGATGACTGTCCGGGGGTGCACCTTGGTCGCCGCCGCCACGGACGCCTCCAGGCGGCCATAGGCTTCACGGGCCACGTCCGAGCGGGCCTCCATCTGCCGGAGTGCGAGCATGTACATCAGCCGCTCAGGTGGCTTTGTCATGTTCGGGCGACCCTCTAGGCTGCGACCGCCCAAACGGGCCGGCGGATGGCTCTTCTATCCGACTCAATGACGGACGGCTTGATTTCGATCAACCTATGGGACACAACACGCGATCGTGAGCAAGGGCCACGATGCATCGCGGCTCGTTGCATGGCAACCGTGGACCATCCGGGATGCGGTCAAGAGTTGCTGTCGGGCATTAAGTGCGGCTTTCGCAACCCGCGCCGATCCCGGCCGGGCAAGGATCGAGCGCACCGTCACGCCCGCAGCCGATTGTGCATTTTGGACATCATAACGGACGAGGCTGCACTCTCGACGCCGCGCTCCGTTTCGGCCGTTGCTCCCTCAAATCCCGAGTGTCCGACAAGGCCAGCAGGGATGAAGGCGGCCCCGGCGTGCGACATCGAGAGCATCTGCAGGCTCATCCCATCATAACTTCAGCTCGGTTCAGGGTGCGGACCAGCAAGCCCACGACGACCGGCCCGAAGACTGGCGATCCCGGGAGGACTCGAACCCCCAACCAGCCGCTTAGAAGGCGGCTGCTCTATCCGGTTGAGCTACGGGACCGCTGCGCCTTCACCTAGCCCGGATCGAGCCGAAGGGGAAGCGCTGGGAACGCCGGGGCCGTGCCGGGGGTTGGAGCGGGACCACTCCACAGGGAGGCCCCCATGACCCGAACTCCGATCCTCGCCTTGGCGCTCGCCGCGCTGTCCGTCCCCGCCCTCGCGCAGGAGGCCGCCCGCCCCGCCGAGGAGCAGCCTCAGACCGAGAGCGAGGAGACGCGCCCCACCAATCAGACCAGCCAACAGACCACGGAAGGCCTGACCGAGCAGGAGGCTCAGGCCGACCAGCCCGAGGACGCCATGCCGACGACCACGGACAGCCAGGGTGGCACGGGCGGCCTCGTGGCAGGAGACGGGACCGAACTCGGCAACGTCTCGGTGTCCGCCACCGCCTCGGGCCACGCCCTCGTGCTCATCAACGCCGAGGGCCTCCGCGAGGGGATCTATGGCATCCACCTCCACATGGTCGGCCAGTGCGAGGGCCCAAGCTTCGAGTCGGCCGGCGAGCACATCGGCGGCGGCGACGAGCACGGCGTGATGGCGGATACCGGCCCACATCCGGGCGACCTGCCAAACGCCCATGTCGGCCCGGACGAGCAGATCGCGCTCGAGGCCTTCGCCATTGGCCTGACGATGGACATGGTCTTCGACGAGGACGGCTCGGCGCTCATCGTCCATGCCGAGCCCGACGACTACACGACCCAACCCGGCGGCAATTCGGGCGACCGCATCGCCTGCGCGGTCATCGAGCCCGCACCCGGCACGATGTCGGACGAGACGCAGGACGCGAACGTCAGCGAGGAGGAAGCCGCCGCACAGTCGCCGGAGCAGAGCGACCAGGGTGGCCAAGCCGAGCCCGCCGACGAATCGCAGAACGCCGTGGAGACCGAGGAAAACTCGGGCGGCTGACGCCCTGAGGGCGGCGGGGGCAGCCCCGCCGCCACGCGTTCAGTGGGTCCAGGGCTGGCGGCGTGAAGGCGAGAAGTTCTCGCCGTAGCCCGCCGGCCGGATGTTGGCCTTGCGTGGCGTCGCGGGCACCACCACCACCTCGATCCCGCGCTTGAGCGCGAAGGCCAGCGCCTCCTCCTTCGAGTTGAAGGTGATGCGCACCTGGGCCTGAGTGTCGCCGCTGCCGGTCCAGCCCATCAGCGGGTCGATGACCCGCTCGGTCGCGGGCTCAAAGTCGAGCACCCAGTCGGAGGTGTAGAGGTCCCCGATCTGGGTGTTGTTCCGGGGCATCTGCGTGATGCGTCCGCGCATGGCATGGCTCCTCGTATCCGGTCCGGCGCCTTGTGCCGGATGGGTCGTCGCGGCGCAAGCGGCAGGCTTGTTTCGAGAACAAAGACAGACCAAATAGAGGGGCCCCTTCCGTCAGGACAGCCCCTATGCACAACAACTCGCCCGAGCAGATGCCGGTTCTCTTCGCCCCGTCGAAGCCCCCGCGCGCGCAGCGCGAGAAACTGGAGGGCGGCAAGCGCTTCAGGCTCAAGACCGACTTTGAGCCTGCGGGTGACCAGCCCACCGCGATCCGCGAACTCGCGGGAGGCGTGCGGGAGGGCGAGCGCAACCAGGTCCTCCTGGGCGCGACGGGCACGGGCAAGACCTTCACGATGGCTAAGATCATCGAGGAAACCCAGCGCCCCGCGATCATCCTCGCCCCCAACAAGACGCTCGCGGCGCAGCTTTACGGCGAGTTCAAGGGGTTCTTCCCCGACAACGCCGTCGAGTACTTCGTGTCGTACTACGACTACTACCAGCCCGAGGCCTACGTGCCCCGGTCGGACACCTACATCGAGAAGGAATCGCAGATCAACGAGCAGATCGACCGGATGCGCCACTCGGCCACCCGCGCCCTGCTCGAACGCGACGACGTCATCATCGTGGCCTCGGTGTCCTGCATCTACGGCATCGGCTCCGTGGAGACCTATTCGGCCATGACGCAGGATTTCCACGTCGGCCAGCCCTACGAGCAGCGCAAGGTCCTCGCGGACCTCATCGCCCAGCAGTACCGCCGCAACGACGCGGCCTTCGCCCGCGGCTCCTTCCGCGTCCGCGGCGACGCCTTGGAGATCTGGCCCGCCCACCTGGAGGACCGCGCCTGGCGCCTGTCGTTCTTCGGCGACGAGCTCGAGTCGATCACCGAGTTCGACCCCCTGACCGGCCACAAGGAGGGCAGTTTCGACCGCATCCGCGTCTACGCCAACTCCCACTACGTGACCCCGCGCCCGACCATGGCCCAGGCCATCAAGGGCATCAAGGAAGAGCTCCGCGTCCGCCTCGCCCAACTGGTCGGTGAGGGCAAGCTCCTCGAGGCCCAGCGCCTTGAGCAGCGCACCCAGTTCGACCTCGAGATGCTGGAGGCCACGGGCGTCTGCAACGGCATCGAGAACTACTCCCGCTACCTCACCGGCCGCGCCCCCGGCGAGCCGCCCCCCACCCTCTTCGAGTTCATCCCCGACAACGCCATCGTCTTCGCGGACGAGAGCCACGTCTCCGTCCCTCAGATCGGCGGCATGTACCGGGGCGACTACCGGCGCAAGTTCACCCTGGCCGAGCACGGCTTCCGCCTCCCCTCCTGCATGGACAACCGCCCCCTTAAATTCGAGGAATGGGACGCCATGCGCCCCCAATCCGTCTTCGTCTCCGCCACCCCCGCGGCGTGGGAGCTGGAGCAGGCCGGCGGAGTCTTCACCGAGCAGGTGATCCGCCCCACCGGCCTCATCGACCCGCAGATCGAGGTTCGCCCCGTCTCCATGCAGGTGGACGACCTCTTGGACGAGATCCGCAAGGTCGCGAGCGCCGGCTACCGCACCCTCGCCACCGTGCTGACGAAACGCATGGCCGAGGACCTGACCGAATACCTGCACGAGCAGGGCATCAAGGTCCGCTACATGCACAGCGACATCGACACGATCGAGCGGATCGAGATCCTGCGCGACCTCCGCCTAGGCGCCTTCGACGTCCTCGTGGGCATCAACCTCCTGCGCGAGGGGCTCGACATCCCCGAATGCGGCCTCGTGGCCATTCTGGATGCCGACAAGGAGGGCTTCCTGCGCAGCGAGACCTCGCTCATCCAGACCATCGGCCGCGCCGCGCGCAACGCCGAAGGCAAGGTCATCATGTACGCCGACCGCATCACCGGCTCCATGGAGCGCGCGATGCGCGAGACCGAGCGGCGTCGCGAGAAGCAGATGGCCTACAACCTCGAACACGGCATCACGCCGCAGACGGTCAGGAAGAACGTCGAGGACGTGCTGGCCGGCCTCTGGAAGGGCGACACCGACCAGAGCCGCATCACCGCCAAGGTGGACCGCATCACTTCCGGCTCGAATCTCCAGGCGGTGCTGGATGGCCTCCGCGCCGACATGCGCAAGGCCGCCGAGAACCTCGAGTTCGAGGAAGCCGCCCGCCTCCGCGACGAGGTCAAGCGCCTCGAGACCGTCGACCTCGTCCTCCACGACGACCCTCTCGCAAGGCAGCAGGCCGTGGAGAAGGCGGTCGAGGACGTGGAGAAGGCGAGCGGGCGGAGCACCGCCGGGCGGCCGGGGCAGCGTGGGGGGAATGTGAAGAGGAAGGGGCGAGGGAGGTGAGTCTCAACTGCTTTTTACGTTCTTCGCCGCTTTCCGAGCCAACGCCTTGTCACGATACGCCTGAAACTCGGAGAGTATGGGGCGGCAAAACCTCTCCAACTCCACCAGAAACTCTCGATAACCTGTTCTCGAAGTTAGGCTCTCTGGCAGTTCGATGTGCTCCCGCATGCGATCTCCAATAGGAAGCAGTACTTTCTGCCGCTGACCCGGCAACATGCTCATATAGGGCATCATTGACATCAGCATCGGCAGAAGTGGCATGTAGTCACGATGCATCACCTTCAATCTTTCAACGTCCTCTGGGTCGAGATGCTCATCCCAGTGTATCATCGCGGGCAACGGCTCTAGGTAGCTACAGAGCGGATCGAGGTTTTCATGGACCCAGTTTATGAGAGACTCCCAGTACCACTGGTCCTCAAAGACCTCTTGAAACTGCACCCAAGTTAACAATCTCACGTTTGTATTTGCTGCTGCTTGGTAGTTCACCCTGAACAACGTGCTCAGGCGGTCGTGTAGCCGAATTGGCGGTCCTGCATGGACCTGACGAGGCTCCGGATCACGGCGATGATCTGGGCAAGCCAAGCCCGGAGGTGGGTGAGGATCTTGCGGAGGTTGTGGCCGCAGCCGCAGAGCACGGCAAAGAGCGCGTCGCCCATGGTGCCTTTGAGGCCGCAGCGGGCGAGCCGGCCGTCGGTCTTCATGTGTCCGATCTCCGGCTCGATACTGCTGCGGCGTCGAAGGAGCCTGGCCAGGGCGGGGGTCAGGCCGCGGCGGGTGCCGCTGATCAGGACCTGTGTGCCCTCGATGCCGTGGCCGCGGGTGCCGCGATCGACGACGGCCAGGTGGGGACGGCAGTCGGTGAGGATCGCCACCTGCTCCAGCGCCTCGACCAAGGTGTGTCCGTCGTAAGGGTTGCCCGGCAGCGACCGCATACCGACGACGAACCCGCCCTGGAGGGTCGTGGCCACGCTGACCTTGCAGCCGAACTCGTATCGTACCCGGGCCTTGCCCTTGGAGATGCAGTCGACCTCCGGCTCGTGCAGCGAGTAGATCTTGCCGCTGCTCTTCGGCGTCTGGTGCAGCAGCCGGGAGACAAGGACCAGCTTGTCAAGCACCCGTTCCCGCAGCGATCCGGCAGGGATTTCGTCGAGCTGGCGGCGCAGGTCGCGTAGCACACGCCCGGTGTAGCCCTTAAGCTTGCGCAAGGCCTTGCGCATGCGCTTGAACTGCCTCGCGTGGGCATAGCGGCCGACCTGTGCGGCCAGCCGCGGCGCCAAGCGTGCGTAGCTCTGCCGCAGCTCGATCCCGGCCTCCCGGGCAAGGTTCACCAGCTGCGCCCGTGCCCGCTCCAGCAGCCGGGAGTCGGTCGGGTGGGCGATGGCCTTCTCCATCACCGTGGTGT
>NZ_VDFV01000021.1 GCF_006152145.1 Rubellimicrobium roseum
CTCCTTTCGCGAAGGGCTGTGAATCACAGCCAAGCGCTCCAGGCCAGTCGGCTTATGGGTCCTGAGCGTAGCTCCCGGGTTCATGCCGGAGAGAGATCAAGGCGCCACGTTCGGGTACATGTCCTGCTCAAGGAGGCACGACGGATGGCTGACCACGAAACGGAGCTGGAGATGGTGCAGCGGCACGTGCGCGAGGGCGAGGCGCATGTGAAACGGCAGCGCGAGATCGTGGCCGAGCTGCGGGAACGGGGCCACCCCACCGACGTCGCGATCGCGCTTCTGGCGGAGTTCGAGGATCTGCTTCGCCAGCATAAAGCTCATCTGGTCCGCATCGAAGCCACCAAATCAGCGCCTCATGCATGATTCTTTATGGGCACGCGCGATCGACTGAACAGGATCGAGATCTTGGCCTGAGCCCAAGTACGGTGCCGTACTCGCCTGCCTATGCTACCCCGCCCAGGGCAACCGATGCCTCGGCGCAATCCTGGTGCCTGGTCGCGTGTGCGCCAGATTTTCCTAGCTCATAGATGCGATCTCTCGAAGCCAGTGTGAACCACAAAGATCTTCGGCCACGGCTCGCAAGCCAAAGTTGGGCCGAAAACCCAGAAGAAATGTGGTGCCGGTGAAAGGACTCGAACCTTCACGGGGGGTTGCCCCGGCGGATTTTGAATCCGCTGCGTCTACCATTCCGCCACACCGGCCGGCCGGTCCGATCTAGCTGCCCCGGACCCGGCCGTCAAACACTCAGAGGTTCTGCACGCTGAACGTGTCACAGCTGCCGATGTCACCCGACTCGAAGCCCGTGTAGAACCAGCGCTGCCGCTGCTCGCTCGTGCCGTGGGTGAAGGTCTCGGGCCGGACGGCGCCGCCGGATTCCTGCTGGAGCGTGTCGTCCCCGATCTGCGCCGCGGCGTTCAGGGCTTCCTCGATGTCGCCCCGCTCGAGCGTGCCGAGCTGCGCCTGGGCATGATAGGCCCAGACGCCCGAGAAGCAGTCGGCCTGCAACTCCACCCGGACCGCTGCACTTTCGGCGCCCTGCTGGCGACCCCGCTGCGCCTCGCCCAGGATGCCCAGAAGGTCCTGCACATAGTGCCCCACCTCGTGCGCCACCACATAGGCCGCCGCGAAGTCGCCTCCCGCACCCAACTGTCTCTCGAGGGTGACGAAGAAGTCGGTGTCGAGGTAGACCCGCTGGTCCACCGGGCAGTAGAACGGACCGGTCTGCGCGCTGGCCCCGCCGCAGCCCGACTGGGTGGCCCCCTTGAAGAGCACCAGCGTCACCGGCTCGTAGCTCTGGCCAAGCTGGTCGCTGAAGATGCCGGCCCAGACCTCCTCGGTGTCGGCCAGCGTGACGGACACGAACTGCGCCGCCTCCTCGTCGGCCTGCGTGATATCGGCCGAGCCACCCGCGCCGATGCCGGTCGCGCCCGCGCCGCCCAGGATCGGCGTCAGGTCCACGCCCAGGAAGTAGCCGATCAGCACCACCGCCAGGAGCCCGAGGCCGCCGCCGCCGACCGCGACCCCTCCCCCTCCGCCCATCCGGCGACGATCCTCGATGTTGCTGCTGCCGCGCCGCCCACGCCATTTCATGATCCGTCTTCCCTCTTCACCGAAGCGTTCCTCACAACGCGAGGAGACGGTCCAAAGGTCCGCGATTCCGGCTTGCCTCCGCGCTGCGGCTCGGAAAGGGTGCGCCCCGCCAAGACCGGAGACGCGCATGACCCGCACCAGCCTGATTCTCGCCGCCGCCGGCGGCTCGGCCGCGCTTCTTGCGGGGGCCTACCTCTTCCAGGCGCTGGGCTATCCGCCCTGCCCGATGTGCTGGTGGCAGCGCTACCCCCATTTCGTGGCGGTGGCGATCGGGGCCTTGGCGCTGGTCGCACGGGGACCGGCGCTGCCCTGGCTCGGGGCGATGGCGGCGCTCACCACCTCTGCCATCGGCGTGATGCACACCGGGGTGGAGCGCGGCTGGTGGACGATCCAGACCTCCTGCACGGGCGGCGGCGACCTCGGCTCGCTCAGCGGCGCGGACCTGCTCTCGACCGAGGCGCCGCGCATCGTCATGTGCGACCAGGTGGCCTGGTCGCTGTTCGGCATCTCGATGGCGTCCTGGAACGCGATCTTCTCGGCGGTCCTCGTGGTCCTCTGGGTCCTGGCCGCCCGCGCCTCCGCCACGTCGCGCGGCGTCACACGGGCCGCCTGACCGGCCGGCGCGACGACAGGAGCAGGTTCGTTTCGCTGCGCGTCACGCCGGGGATGCGCCGGATGGCAAACAGCACCTCGTCGAAGTGTTCCAGCGTGTCCGTCCCGATCTCCACGATCAGGTCCCAGGTGCCGTTCGTCGTGTGGAAGGCCGTGACCTCGGTCAGGCCCGAGAGCCGCGCCATCACCCGATCCGTCCCCCGCCCCTCGACCTGAAGCATCATCAGGCCGCGCACCGGCGCCGTCGCCACGTCGGCGCGGGTCAGCACCGTGAAGCCCGCGATCTCGCCCGACGCGATGAGTCGCGCAAGCCGAGACCGCACGGTGGTGCGCGTCACGTCCAGCTCGTGCGCAAGGTCCGACAGGCTGGCCCGTCCGTCGCGACGCAGCGCGGAGATGAGCCGCTGATCCAGTTCGTCCACTATGACTGTCCATTCCGGCCAAGGAACATACGTATCGCACAGGATCACCCCTTCTGTCTGCCACTTACCGACACGAGCTATAGGCCATGGACATGCGTGACATCATTCTCATCGGCTGCCCGGTGGACAGCGGCAAGCGGCGGCGCGGCTGCCTCATGGGGCCGGACTCGTACCGGGTCGCCGGGCTGCGGGAGGCGCTGGAGGGCCTGGGCCACCGCGTCACCGACCGGGGCAACCTGACCCCCGACCCGATCGAGGCGGCGGGCGACCCGCGGCTCTGGGCGCTGGCGGAGACGGTGGGCTGGACGGCGGCGCTCATACGCGCGGCCGAGGAGGCCGCCGGACAGGGGATGCCGATCTTCCTGGGCGGGGACCATGCGCTTTCCATGGGGACCGTGGCGGGCGTGGCCGCGCATGCGCAACGGCTGGGCAAGCCGCTGTTCCTGCTCTGGCTCGACGCGCACAGCGACTTCCACACGCTGGCCTCGACCGAGACGGGCAACCTCCATGGCGTCTCGGTCGCGTATCTGGCGGGACGCGAGGGGTTCGACGCGTTCCCGCCGGTGCCCGCGCCGATCCCGGCCAAGAACATCTGCATGATCGGCCTGCGCTCGGTCGATCCCGCCGAGCGCGAGGCGCTGGCCGGGACCGAGATCCATGTGGCCGACATGCGCTTCATCGACGAGAACAGCATCAAGGCGCCCCTCGCCGAGTTCCTGGCCCGCGTCGATGCGGCCGGGGGCCTGCTGCACGTGTCCTTCGACGTGGACTTCCTCGACCCCTCCATCGCGCCCGCCGTGGGCACGACCTCGCCGGGGGGGACCACGTTCCGCGAGGCGCATCTCGTGATGGAGATGCTGTTCGACTCGGGGCTCGTGTCCTCGCTCGACCTCGTGGAGCTCAATCCGTTCCTCGACGAACGGGGCCGCACCGCCGGCCTGATGGTGGACCTCACCGCGTCCCTGCTGGGGCGCCGAATCTTCGACCGACCGACCCGGAGCCTTGCATGAACGCCAGCCTGCCCCTGACCGCGACCTTCAACGCCGTGCCGTCCGAGAAGGCCCTCATGCCCTTCGTCTCGGTCGAGAACATGATGCGTCTCGTGCATCGCGTGGGCCTCGAGCAGATGCTGCGCGAGATCGCCGAGGTGATCGAGGGCAACTTCCTGCGCTGGGAGAGCTTCGACAAGACCGCGCGCATCCCGGCCCATTCGGCCGACGGCGTGATCGAGCTGATGCCGACCGCCGACCGCGACACCTATGGATTCAAGTACGTCAACGGGCACCCGAAGAACATGCGCGAGGGGCTGCAGACGGTCACCGCCTTCGGGCTCCTGGCGGACATGCACACGGGCTATCCGGTCCTGCTGTCCGAGATGACGATGCTGACGGCGCTGCGCACCGCCGCCATGTCGGCTCTGGCGGCGAAGCACCTCGCGCCCAAGGGCGCCCGCGTCATGGCGATGATCGGCAACGGCGCGCAGTCCGAGTTCCAGGCCGTGGCCTTCAAGGCGATCTGCGGGATCGAGGAGGTGCGGCTCTGGGACATCGACCCGCGCGCCACGGCGAAGTGCGCCCGTAACCTCCAGGGCCATGGCCTGACCGTGGTGCCCTGCGCGACCGCCGAGGAGGCGATCCTGGGCGCGCAGGTCATCACCACCGCGACCGCCGACAAGCGGCTGGCCACGATCCTGACCGACAACATGGTGGGCGCGGGCGTCCACCTGAACGCCGTGGGGGGCGACAGCCCCGGCAAGACGGAGCTGGCGCGCGACATCCTTCTGCGCTCGGACATCTTCGTGGAGTTCCCGCCCCAGACCCGCATCGAGGGCGAAATCCAGCAGCTTTCCCCCGACCATCCGGTGACGGAGCTGTGGGAGGTCATCGCGGGCCGCAAGCCGGGCCGGACCGATGCCGCGCAGATCACGCTGTTCGATTCGGTGGGCTTCGCCATCGAGGACTTCTCGGCGCTGACCTACGTGCTGGCCAAGGCCCGGGAGACGGGGCTTTACGACCTGCTCGACATGATCGCGGACCCGGACGACCCGCGCGACCTGTTCGGGATGCTGATGCGCGCCAAGCCCTAACGGGCCAAGGGTAGGATGGAACATGGGCGCGGGTCCTTTGTTGCGGCTCGCGACCAGTCTCGCCCGCAGAGGTTAACGGTTTCTTCGAGCACCGCGCGGTCGGGTTAATGGAACCTTGCCGCGCCGCTCTGGACCCTCCGGGGCGGTTCGGCCAAGGTGCCCCCGTCACAGGGAGGGCCGGAAATGACCGAACGCGTGGGCTTCGTGGGCGTGGGCTGGATGGGCCACGGGATGGCGCACAACATCCTGACCAAGGGCTATCCCCTGACCGTGCTGGGTCACCGCAAACGCGAGGCCGTCGAGGACCTGAAGGCCAAGGGCGCGTCCGAGGCGCCCTCGCCCGCCGCGCTGGCCGAGGCCACGGACGTGATCGTGCTGTGCCTGACCGCTTCGCCGCAGGTCGAGGAGGTGGTGCAGGCGATGCTGCCAGCCCTGCGCAAGGGGCACATCGTCGTGGACTGTTCCACGGCGGACCCGGTCTCGACGATGAAGCTCGGGGCGCTGCTGCACGACCGCAAAGTGGGCCTCGTGGACGCGCCGCTGGGGCGCACGCCCAAGGACGCCTGGGAGGGCAACCTCGACGTGATGGTGGGCGCGGTGGACAGCGACTACGCCCGCGTCGAGCCGATCCTGAAGACCTTCGCGGGCCGCGTGCTGCGCGTGGGCGGGCCCGGCGACGGGCACCGGATGAAGCTCCTCAACAACTTCCTGTCGCTGGGCTACGGGGCGCTCTATGCCGAGGCGCTGGCGCTGTCGCGCAAGGTCGGCATCTCCGTCGAGCAGTTCGACGGCGTGATCCGGGGCGGCCGGATGGACTGCGGCTTCTACCAGACGTTCATGGGCTATGCCCTGGAAGGCAACCGCGAGGCGCACCGCTTCACGCTGTCCAACGCCTACAAGGACCTGCGCTACCTCGAATCGATGGCCAACGACGCGACGGTGGCGACGCCGATGGCCTCGGCGGCCAAGAACGCCTACGCCAACGCGGTCGCCACGGGCGGCGCAGGGCCCGAGGACTACGTGCCCCACCTTGTCGACTACGTGGCCCGCGCGAACGGGGTCAGTGATACCTGAACTCGCCCACGACGTTCCGCCACTCGCCCGGCGCGATGAGCTTGCGGTGCGTGAAGCGGACCGAATGGAGCGGCCCCTCGATCTCCCTTTGCCAGAACTCGATGAACTCGAAGAGCCGGGGATGATCGGGGGCCAGGTCGTAGTCCTGCCAGATGTAGCTGTTCAGGACGTGGCGGTAATCCGGCATCCGGTAGAAGAACTCGGCCGTGGTCAGGCCATAGCCCTTGAGCATCAGCTCGGTCTCCGAGACGGGTCGTTTCGTCATGTCGTCTCCCCAAAACAGGCGGTTCCCACCACCTACGGGGCATGGTCGATCACGGTTCCCTGAAAAGTCAACGATCACAGTCTGTTAGCAATCGACTTGGATGGCTGCCACCCTTGTTATGGCTGGCTTTTCACCCTATATCCTGCGGGTATATGGACCCCCACAGAACTAGATATTGAAGGCCGCGCATGTCCGACACGCCCGACGTTCCCGACGAGACCTTTGGCGCAAGCCCGAAAGGCGCGCACGGACCGACCGTGTCGATCGAGGAGGAGATGAAGGCCTCCTACCTCGACTATGCGATGAGCGTGATCGTGAGCCGGGCGATTCCCGACATCCGCGACGGCCTCAAGCCCGTGCACCGGCGCATCCTCTATGCGATGCACGAGACGGGGAACACGCACGACAAGTCCTACCGCAAGAGCGCGCGGCCCGTGGGCGACGTGATGGGTAAATATCACCCCCACGGCGACTCGGCGATCTACGAAGCGCTGGTGCGGATGGCGCAGGATTTCTCCATGTCGTTGACCCTGCTGGATGGGCAGGGCAACTTCGGCTCGATGGACGGCGACCCGGCGGCGGCCATGCGCTACACCGAGGTGCGCATGGACAAGGCCGCGGCCTTCGTGCTGGCGGATATCGACAAGGACACGGTCGACTTCCAGGACAACTACGACGGCAAGGACCGCGAGCCGACGGTCCTGCCCTCGCGCTTCCCGAACATGCTGGTCAACGGCGCGGGCGGCATCGCCGTCGGCATGGCGACCAACATCCCGCCGCACAACCTGGGCGAGGTGGTGGACGCCACGCTCGCGCTGATCGACGATCCGGACCTGTCGACCGAGGACCTGATCCAGTTCGTCCCCGGCCCCGACTTTCCCACGGGCGGGCAGATGCTGGGCCGCTCGGGCGCGCGCAAGGCCTACCTCGAAGGGCGCGGCTCGGTCATCATCCGCGCCAAGACCCACATGGAGGAGATCCGCGGCCGGCAGGCCATCATCGTGGACGAGATCCCCTACCAAGTGAACAAGGCCACGATGATCGACCGCATCGCCGAGGCCGCCCGCGACAAGCGGATCGAGGGGATCGCCCACGTCCAGGACGAATCCGACCGCAATGGCGTGCGGGTGGTGATCGAGCTCAAGCGCGACGCGACGGCGGACGTGGTGCTGAACCAGCTCTGGCGCTTCACGCCGATGCAGACCTCGTTCGGCTGCAACATGCTGGCGCTGAACGGCGGCAAGCCCGAGACGCTGACCCTGCGCGGGTTCCTCACGGCCTTTGTCGACTTCCGCGAGGAGGTCGTGGCGCGGCGCACCGCGTTCGAGCTGCGCAAGGCGCGCGAGCGGGCGCACATCCTCTGCGGCCTCGCGGTGGCGGTGTCGAACGTGGACGAGGTCGTGCAGACCATCCGGTCGTCGCGCGACGCCCCCGAGGCGCGCGAGCGACTGATGGAGCGGCGCTGGCCCGCCCACGAGATCGCGCCCTTCATCCGGCTGATCGACGATCCCCTTCACCCGATGAACGAGGACGGGACCTACAACCTGTCCGACGCGCAGGCGCGCGCGATCCTCGACCTGCGGCTCCAGCGGCTGACGCAGCTGGGCGTCGAGGAGGTCACCAACGAGCTTCAGGAGCTGTCGGGCAAGATCAAGGAATATCTGGAGATCCTGGGCTCGCGCGAGCGGATCATGGGGATCATCTCGGACGAGCTGCGCGAGGTGCGCCAGCTCTTCGCCGTGCCGCGCCGGACCGAGATCACCGAATGGGCCGCCGACCTCGAGGACGAGGACCTGATCGAGCGCGAGGACATGGTCGTGACCGTGACGCAGGGCGGCTGGATCAAGCGCACGCCGCTGTCCGACTTCCGCGCGCAGCGGCGCGGCGGCAAGGGGCTGTCGTCGATGGCGACGAAGGAAGAGGACGTGGTGACGCGTCTCTTCGTGGCCAACACGCACACGCCGCTCCTGTTCTTCACGACGGACGGGATGGTCTACAAGCTCAAGTGCTGGCGCCTGCCCTACGGCGGCCGGACGGCCAAGGGCAAGCCGCTGGTGAACCTCCTGCCCATCGACGCGGGCGTGACCATCGCCGCCATCGTCCCCGTGGACCGGCCCGAGGACCACTGGGACGAGCTTCAGATCGTCTTCGCCACCTCCACGGGCGACGTGCGCCGCAACGCGCTGTCGGACTTCACCAACGTCAACCGCGCCGGCAAGATCGCGATGAAGCTGCCCGAAGGCACGCGCCTCGTGAACGCGCAGATCTGCTCCGGGGACGATGACGTGCTGCTGGTCACCGACCACGGCCGGGCGATCCGCTTCCCGTCCACGGACGTGCGGGTGTTCAAGGGCCGCGACTCGACCGGGGTCCGGGGCATCACGCTCCGGGACGAGACCGACCACGTGGTGAGCATGGCTACCGTGCGCCACTTCGAGGCCAGCCCCGAGGAGCGCGTGGCCTACCTCAAGATGCGGCGCGCCGTGCTGGGCGTCACCGACGAGGAGAATGGCAACGGCGAGAACGGGCAGGAGGACGAGGAGGCCGTGGCCGCGTCCATCAACCAGGACCGCTACGCCCAGATGTCGGCGGCCGAGGACCTGATCCTGACCATCACCTCGCGGGGCATGGGCAAGCTGTCGTCGAGCCACGACTACCCGGTGCGCGGACGCGGGGGCCAGGGCGTGGTCGCCATGGACCTGTCGGACCGGCGCGGGCGAGAAACCGGCGTCATCGTCGCGGCCTTCCCGGTGGACATGGGCGACCAGATCATGCTCGTGACCTCGGGCGGCCAGTCGATCCGGGTGCCGGTCGAGGGAATCTCGTTCCGCTCGCGCTCGCGCGGGGGCGTCCGGGTCTTCGACGTGGACGGCGAGGAGGTCGTCTCGGTCGCCAAGGTCGCCGAGCAGGCCGAGGCCGACGCGATCTGACATTTTCGGGCCCGGCGGTTCTCTGCCGGGTCCCCCTCTCCCCCTTGCCCACGGCCCGCTCCCGCCGCAGGATGGCCTTCAAGACGACGTGACCGCCGCACGGTCCGCACCACATGAGGGCACGAGCATGAGCATCCGACACCTGGCCGCCGCGGCGGTCCTTCTTGCCGTTCCGGCCGGCCTTTCGGCGCAGGGCTTCGAAGGGGCCGAGATCTCGGCCGAGCTTCTGGGTTTCACCGACGATTTCAGCCTGGGCGAGAAGGAATATCGCGGCGCCTTCGAGTTCAGCCTGTTCGGCGGCTTCGGCGTCGCGGCGGACCTGGGCTACCACAGCTCGCGCGAGATCGGGCTGGGCGGGCGCAATGCGACGCTCCACGGCCTCTACGACCGGCTGGGCACTACGACCGCCGGCGTGTTCTATGGCCGCGACTCGGACGACGATGACGGCTCGACGAGTCTTTATGGCATCGAGGCGGCGGCCGACCTCATGGGGGCCGAGATCGAAGGCGCCCTGGGCCGCTACGACGGGGACGAGGGCGACGGCGCGATGCTGTCGGCCGACCTGCGCTACGGCTTCGGCAACTTCGCGGGCACGGCCTTCGCCGGGGGCCTGTCGGGCGACCTGGAGGGCAGCCGGCTCGCGCTCGGGGGCGAATACCAGCTCATGGCCGGACCCACGCTGTATGCCGAACTGGGCCGCCGCAGCCTGGAGGACGAGGCCGACACCTATGTCGCGCTGGGCGCGCGGCTGGCCATCGGGCCCAAGGGCGGCACCACCTTCGATTCGCGCAGCCTGTGGGAGATCCTGCCGGGCCGCTGACCTTCACCGGATCTTAAGGCTTCCGTGGTCTCCTGCGTCGAAAGGAGACCACGGATGAATCTGTATCACTGCCTGATCGAGCTCAAGCAGGACGCCAAGGCGCTGGCCTTCGCGTCGGCCGTGGACGCATGGCTCTCGCGCCTTCAGGCCCGGGGGGTCATCGGCGGCTGGCGGCTCCTGCGGCGCAAGCTCGGACTCGCCTCGGGATCGCACACCGACTTCCTGCTGGAAATCGAGGTCGAGGGCCTGGCGCAACTCGACGGCGCCTTCGCCGCGCTCTCGACGGCCGAGGACGACGACGAGCGCCGCTACGAGCAGGTGCATCACATGATCGCGCGGGCCGAGGTCGGGCTCTATCGTCCCTTCCCCGATCCCGCCTTCCGCGAACGGATCGCGCTCATCTGACCGGGGCCGGGCTTTCCATCCGTGGTCCGTCGTCCTATTCCCCCGTCATGAGCAACGCGATCCACATCATCGGCGGCGGCATGGCGGGAGTGGAAGCGGCCTGGGCCTGCGCCCGCGCCGGCGTGCCGGCCGTCATTCACGAGATGCGACCCAAGGTCGGGACCTTCGCCCATCGGACGGGCGACCTGGCCGAGATGGTCTGCTCCAACTCCTTCCGCTCGGACGATCACGAACAGAACGCCGTGGGCCTCCTCCATTGGGAGATGCGCGCGGCGGGCTCGCTGGTCATGGAGATGGCGGCGCGGCATCGCCTGCCGGCCGGCGGCGCGCTGGCCGTGGACCGCGACGCCTTCTCGCGCGACGTGACGGCGGCGATCCGGTCCAATCCGCTCATCAGCGTGGTCGAGGGCGAAATGACCACGCTGCCTAAGGATGGCTCCTGGATCGTCGCCACCGGGCCGCTGACCTCGGGTGCGCTGGCCGAGTCCATCAGGGCCGCCACGGGGGCCGAGCAGCTTGCCTTTTTCGACGCGATCGCACCCATCGTCCATGCCGACACGATCGACATGAGCGTGGCCTGGCGCCAGTCCCGCTATGACAAGGGCGAGACCGAGGAGGAGCGGACGGCCTACATCAACTGCCCCATGACCAAGGAGCAGTACGAGGCCTTCATCGACGCGATGCTTGCGGCCGAGAAGACCGAGTTCCACGAGGGCGAGACGGCCGGCTACTTCGACGGCTGCCTTCCCGTGGAGGTCATGGCCGAGCGGGGACGCGAGACGCTGCGTTTCGGGCCCATGAAGCCCGTGGGTCTGACCAACGCGCACCAGCCGGACGTCAAGCCCCATGCCGTCGTCCAGCTTCGCCGCGACAACGCGCTCGGGACGCTCTACAACATCGTGGGCTTCCAGACCAAGATGAAGTACGGCGCGCAAACCTCTGTTTTCAAGATGATCCCAGGACTCGAGAACGCAAGCTTCGCGCGCCTGGGCGGCATCCATCGCAACACCTTCATCAACTCGCCGACGCTTCTGGACAGCCAGATGCGGCTCAAGGCGCACCCGTGGCTGCGTTTTGCCGGTCAGATCACGGGGGTCGAGGGCTATGTGGAATCGGCCGCCATGGGGATGCTGGCCGGCCGCCTCGCCGCCGCGGAGGCACGGGGCGAGGCGCTGCCGCCGGTGCCCGCCACGACCGCCGTGGGGGCGCTCGTGTCGCACATCACCGGCGGGGCGGACGCGAAGTCGTTCCAGCCGATGAACGTCAACTTCGGCCTGTTCCCGCCCTTGCCCGAGGCCCGCGGCGGGCGGCGAGGCCGGGCCGAACGCTACAAGGGCTACACCGACCGCGCCAAGGCGGACTGGTCGGCGTGGCTGTCGGGGATGGTGGCGCGGGCGGCCGAGTGAGGACCCGGTTCGCGCCATCCCCCACGGGGCCGCTGCATCTGGGGCACGCCTTTGCGGCGATCACGGCGCACGACCTCGCCCGCGCGGCCGGCGGCCAGTTCCTCCTGCGGATCGAGGACATCGACCGGCAACGCTCCAAGCCGGAGTGGGAGGCGCAGGCCCTCGACGACCTCGCTTGGCTGGGCCTGACCTGGGACGAGCCCCCCCTGCGCCAGTCCGAGCGTCTTCCGGCCCACCGGGCGGCGCTGGCCGAGCTCTGGTCACGCGGTCTGCTTTATCCCTGCACCTGCCAGCGTCGCGACATCCTCGAGGCCGCCTCGGCCCCACAGGAAGGTGGCGCGCCACTGATCGGGCCCGATGGCGTGGTCTATCCGGGCACCTGCCGGGACAACCCACGGAGCGGCCCCCTGCCCTCGGGCGCCGCCTTGCGGCTGGACATGAGGAAGGCCCTGCAAGACCTTGGCGAGATTGCCTACTCGGAAACCGGCACCCGTGACGGCATGGTTCATGTCTCGGCCGGGCACCTGATCCGTTCGGTGGGCGACGTGGTGCTGGCGCGACGTGACTTCGGAACGTCCTACCATCTCGCGGTGACCGTGGACGACGCGGCGCAAGGCATCACGCTCGTCACCCGCGGCGAGGATCTGGCCGAGGCGACGCCGATCCATGTGCTTCTCCAGCGACTTCTCGGCCTGCCGACGCCGGTCTATCACCACCACCGCCTGATCCGGGACGAGACCGGACGGCGGCTGGCCAAGCGCGAGGACGCCAGGGCGATCGCGCGCTACCGCGCCGAAGGAGCGACGCCCGCCGACATCCGACGCATGGTCGATCTGTAGGCCAGATCCGCCGAGCCATAGCTCCGGGACAGGACGGACGGGATCGCCCTCAGGGGACCGCAACCTCCGCGACCGAAGTGAAGAAGCAGCTCCGGGCACCGGTATGGCAGGCCGGACCCGTCTGCTTCACGGTCACGAGAATCGCGTCCCGGTCGCAGTCGACTTTCATCTCCACGAGTTCCTGCACATGCCCGCTCGTCTCGCCCTTGATCCAGAACGATTGGCGCGAACGCGACCAGTAGGTGACGCGGCGCGTCTCCAGCGTGCGCGCCACGGCGTCGGCGTTCATCCAAGCCAGCATCAGCACCTCGCCCGTGGCATGGTCCTGCGCGATGGCGGGAATCAGGCCCGCCGAGTTGTACGTCAGTGTCGCAGGATCGAAGGCCATGGCGGAAGTCCTTTGGCAAGCGCGGGGAACGCGCCTATCTAGGCGGCACGCCACCGAAGGGCAAACCATGTCGGACCAGGACCTTCTCCAACTCTATTCAACTCGCATCCTGGCGCTCGCGGCCGACATCCCGCGACTGGGCCGGCTCGACGCGCCGCAGGGCACCGCCCGGAAGCGCGCTCCGCTCTGCGGCTCCACGATCGGCGTGGAGGTGACGCTGGAGAACGGCCGCATCGCCGGCTTCGCGCAGGATGTGCGGGCCTGCGCGCTTGGGCAGGCGGCGGCCTCGGTCCTTGGCGCGACGGTCGTGGGCCTTACGCCCGACGAGGTGCGACAGGGCCGCGACGGCCTGCGCGCCATGCTGCGCGACGGGGCCGAGCCGCCGGGCGCCCCTTGGGAGGCTCTCGCCGTCTTGATCCCCGCGCGGGACCATCCGAACCGGCACGGCTCCATCCTGCTGGCCTTCGAGGCCACGATCGAGGCGCTGGAGCAGGCTGTGGGGCAGAAAAAAGCCGCCGCGACCTGAAGGGCACGCGGCGGCCAGGAAAGCACCCCCGCCGGGACGCGGGCCGCGATCCGCCGGCGGGCAACCGGACGGACCTCCACGAAGGACGAGGCGACGCCGCTGCGGGGGCGCGGGCAGATCTAGAAAAAGCCGGGCAAGGCAAGTCCCGCCACGAGCAGCACGCCCAGCGACAGCGCCCCAAGGAGATCGGACAGGAGCCCCCAATCGAAGCCGGTGGTCAGTTCATCGTCGCCGTTCATACTGTCCTCCTTCTGTTCTCATCCGTTGCCCCTTTGTTCTCACGAGCTTTACCTTCTGTAAAGAACTTTATGAGAACATCGTCGCCATCGGCAAAGAAGGGCCAGATGCAATGAAGCAGGATCAGGGAGGAAGCCCAGGAGCCGGGCCCATGACGGGGTTCGGACTAGCCGACCCCGATCAGACGGATGGCCCGGTCCTGCTCCATCAGCCACAGCAGGAGCCGCGCCGCCTGCCCCCGGGGCGATTCGAGGCGCGGGTCGTCATGAAGAAGCTTGCGCGCGTCGCTCTGGGCGATAGCCATGAGCCCCGTCTGCCGTTCCAGGTCGGCGATGCGGAATCGCGGCAGGCCCGACTGCGCCGTGCCGATCACGTCGCCCGCCCCGCGGATAGCAAGATCCTCTTCGGCGATGCGGAAGCCGTCCTCGCTCTCGCGCAGCAGGGTCAGCCGCCGCCTGGCCGTCTCGCCTAGGGGAGGCTCGTAGAGCAGGACGCAGGTGGACTGGGCCGAGCCGCGTCCCACCCGCCCGCGAAGCTGATGAAGCTGCGCGAGCCCGAAGGTCTCGGCCCGCTCGATGACCATGATCGAGGCGTTGGGGACGTTCACCCCCACCTCGATGACCGTGGTCGCCACAAGAAGCGCCGTCCGCCCCTCGACGAAGGCCTGCATCGCCGCGTCCTTCTCGGCCGGCGCCAGCCGCCCGTGGACAAGGCCCACCCGTTCCCCGAGGATGGACTGGAGCTGGCGAAACCTCACCTCTGCGGCGGTCAGGTCGCTCTGGTCCGATTCCTCGACCAGGGGACAGACCCAGTAGGCCTGCCGTCCCTCGGCGATAGCGGCGCGGAGCCGCCCCACGACCTCATCGAGCCGTTCCGTCGAGGCGAGCACGGTCGTGACGGGCTTGCGACCCGGAGGCTTCTCGTCGAGCACCGACAGGTCCATGTCGCCGTACTGCGCCAGCGCAAGGCTGCGTGGGATCGGCGTCGCGGTCATCACCAGCACGTCCGCCGATGCGCCTTTGGCGCCCAGCTCCATCCGCTGCGCGACGCCGAAGCGGTGCTGCTCGTCCACCACGGCCAGGCGCAGGTCGCGGAACTCCACGTCCTTCTGGAACAGAGCATGGGTGCCCACCAGAACGTGGATGCGCCCCTCGGCCAGGGCGGCGAGCTTGGCCGCGCGCTCGGCCCCCTTGTCGCGGCCAGTGAACAGCTCGACGGTCACGCCCGCCGCCTCGGCCAGCGGCCGGATCCCCTCGTAATGCTGCTGGGCCAGGATGCCGGTCGGCGCCATCAGCGCGCCCTGCCCGCCCGCCTCGACCGCGATCAGCAGCGCCAAGAGAGCGACCAGCGTCTTGCCCGCACCCACGTCACCCTGCAGGAGCCGGTTCATCCGCCGGGTCGAAGCCATGTCCGCCTCGATCTCGGCCACCGCACGCCGCTGCGCGCCCGTAGGTTCATAGGGCAAGGCTCCAAGCACCCGAGCCCGCAGGTCTCCGTCGCCTCGCGTCACCTGCCCGCGGGCACGCCGCGCCGTGGCCCGGGCGAGCGCCAGGGTGAGTTGATGGGCCAGAAGCTCGTCATAGGCGAGCCTGCGCCGGGCCGGCGCGTCGGGCCGCAGGTCCGGGCCGCCTTCGGGAGCGTGAGCCTGCATCAGCGCCTCACGCCAGGGTGGAAACGCCTCGCGCTCCCGCAGGCCGGGGTCGATCCATTCGGGCAGGTCGGGCGCGAGCGCCAGTGCCCCCTGTGCGGCCTTGCCCATCACCTTCTGCGAAACGCCCCCCGCTAGCGGATAGACCGGCTCGTAGCCCGGGATGGCGGCAAGCTCCTCCTCGGGCAAGATGTGGTCAGGATGCGCCATCCGGCCGACGCCATCGAAGAGCTCGACCTTGCCGCTGACGACCCGTCGGCTGCCCAGGGGAAGGGCGCGGGCCGGCCAATCCGCCGGCGCGTGGAAGAACACGATCTGAAAGCTCGTCTGGGCGTCGGCGACGGTCACGACATGGGGGCGGCCCTTGGCCGGGGGGGGACGGTGACGCTCCACCCGAACGGCGACCGTGACCACGGCGGGCAGCGGCACCTCTCGGATGCTCTCGCGCAGACGCCGGTCGACGCCACCCTGCGGCAAGGTGAACAAAAGATCGCGCGGCCGTCCGAGCCCCGCGCCATCCAGGACCTGCGCCGTCTTGGGCCCAATCCCCCGAAGGCCGGTCACAGGCCCGAAGACCGGCCAGAGGATCTCGGGTCGGCCCCGGACGGAGGTGCTCGCCGCCGGCGCGCCTCCTCCCCCGGACAACCGATGCGACGTCGGCCCCGACCCGGTCGAGGCACCTGCCTGCGGGTCGGGTTTGCTGTCCGAGCCTTCTTCCACGTTGCCCAGCGAAGGCGGGCGATCCGCCTCGCTCGACGTCGGTCCCGCCGCGTTCGGCACGGCACCAGGGATGGATGGGTCGCCGCGACCCATCTCAGCCTCCGATCAGGGCCAGCCAGGCCGCCTCGTCGATGACAGTCACACCAAGCCGCTCGGCATCGCGGGCCTTGGATCCCGCACCGGGCCCGGCAATCAGAAGGTCGGTTTTTGCGGATACCGAGCCGGCGACCTTTGCCCCCATGGCCTCGGCCCGCGCCTTGGCCTCGGCCCGGGTCATGTGCTCCAGCGTGCCGGTGAAGACCACCGTCTTTCCGGCCACAGGGCTTTCGGTCGCGCGCCGCGGCGGGTTCTCGATGCTGAGATGCGGGATCAGCCGGTCGATGGCGGCCCGCTCCGATTCTTGGTGAAAGGCGGTCACGACCGAGGTGGCCAGCACCTTTCCGACGCCGTCGATGGAGGTCAGTTCCGACCACTCGGACCCTTCCCCGATCCGCGCGGCGGTCATTGCATGCTCGAAGGCCTCCCACGAGCCGTAGTGCTGCGCCAAGAGCTGCGAGCCCGCCTCTCCCAGATGCCGGATGCCCAGGGCGAAGATCAGCCGCGCGAGGGGGATCCGGCGACGCTGCTCGATCGCGCGAAACAGATTCTGCGCCGACTTTTCGCCATAGCCCAGCCGGTTCCTGAGCCGTGCAAGGTTGATCTGGTCACGCTCCTCCAGCGTGAAGATGTCGGCGGGCTCGCGGATCGGCAGGAGCGGATCGTTGAAGAACATCTCGATCTGCTTGATCCCCAACCCCTCGATGTCGAAGGCGTTCCGGGACACGAAGTGCTTCAGCTTCTCGACCGCCTGCGCCGGACAGGCGATCCCCCCGGTGCAGCGCCGCACGGCGTCGCCGGCCTCGCGCAGAGCCTCCGATCCGCATTGAGGGCAGGTGTGGGGAAAGGCGAAGGGAGCCGCATCCTCGGGGCGCCTCGACAGGTCCACGTCCACGATCTGCGGAATCACGTCGCCCGCCCGACGGACCTCGACCCAGTCCCCGACGCGCAGGTCCCGGCCTTCGCGGATCGGCTCGCCGGTCGAGGCGGAGCGCCCGGCGATGTAATCCTCATTGTGAAGCGTGGCGTTCGAGATCACCACGCCCCCGACCGTCACCGGCTGAAGCCGCGCGAGAGGCGCCAGCGCCCCGGTTCGCCCCACGTTGACATCGATGCCCAGAAGACGGGTCCAAGCCCGCTCGGCCGAGAACTTGTGCGCCACCGCCCAGCGTGGCGTGGTCGAGCGGAAGCCCAGCCGGCGCTGGAGCCCCAGGTCGTCCACCTTGTAGACCACGCCGTCGATGTCATAGCCCAGCGTCGCCCGTTGCGCCTCGATCACGGCATAGGTCGCAAGCAGCGCATCGGGTCCGTCGCAGAGCTGGATCAGGGGATTGACCTTGAAGCCCAGGGCCGCGAGCCGCTGCAGCGAGTCCCACTGCGTGCCCGCCAAGGGCTCGGACAGCTCGCCCCAGGCGTAGGCGAAGAAGCGCAGCGGGCGGCTGGCCGTAATGCGGGCGTCGAGCTGCCGGAGCGAGCCCGCAGCGGCGTTGCGCGGGTTGGCGAAGACCTTGCCGCCCGCCTGTGCCGCTCGGGCGTTCAGCGCGGCGAAATCCTCGTGCGTCATGTAGACCTCGCCCCGCACCTCGAGCACGACGGGCGCGTCGCCGGTCAGCCGCCCGGGAATGTCGTCCAGCGTCAGCGCGTTGGCGGTGACGTTCTCGCCAACCTCGCCGTCGCCCCTCGTCGCCGCCTGCACGAGCCGCCCGCCCTCATAGCGCAGGGAGAGCGACAGGCCGTCGATCTTGGGCTCGGCGACGTAGCGAAGCGGCGCCTCGGGAGGCAGGTTCAGGAAGCGACGCGTGCGGGTGTCGAAGTCACGGATGTCCTCGGGCGCGAAGGCGTTGGAAAGGCTCAACATCGGCACGCGGTGCGCTACCTTTCCGAAGCCTTCGGCCGGCGCGGCGCCCACCAGCTCGGTCGGGCTGTCGGTCCGCTTGAGCCCGGGGAAGCGCGCCTCGATGGCGGCGTTGCGGGCCTTCAGCATATCATAAGTCGCATCCGACATGATCGGTGCGTCCTCGGCATGATAGGCTTGGTTTGCGGCGGCGATCTCGGCGGCGAGGCGAGCGAGCTCTTGCCGCGCCTCGTCTTCGTTCAACCGGTCAACCAGGCCGAGAGCCGTGCCCGGCGCGTCCCCTTCGGCCATTCCAGACTCCTGCCCATCCATGCCAGCGTTCCCCGCTTTGTCGTTCGGAGTGATAGGCAGCCAGCCCGTTCGGGTCCAGCCGGGCGCCGTTCCTGCCCGTCGATTGCCGTCGCGTCGATGAGCCCCGCATCCGTGACGCGAGGTCCCTCCCGAGGCTCTTCGGCGTGCCGCCGCCCTGGCGGTGGATCAGGCGCCCACGGCCAATCGCTCGGCATCGCGCGTCACAGGCTCGGGGTCCCGCAGGACGTAGCCCCGGCCCCAGACGGTCTCGATGTGGCTGTCGCCGCTGTTGGCGTTGGCCAGCTTCTTGCGCAGCTTGCAGATGAACACGTCGATGATCTTCAGCTCGGGTTCGTCCATGCCGCCATACAGATGGTTGAGGAACATCTCCTTGGTCAGCGTGGTCCCTTTGCGCAGCGAGAGGAGCTCCAGCATCTGGTACTCCTTGCCGGTCAGGTGGACCGCATGCCCCGCGACCTCGACCGTCTTGGTGTCAAGGTTCACGACGATCCGGCCCGTGCGGATCACCGACTGCGAGTGTCCCTTGGATCGGCGGATGATCGCGTGGATGCGGGCGACCAGTTCCTCGCGGTGGAAAGGCTTGGTCAGATAGTCGTCCGCCCCGAAGCCGAAGCCCTTGAGCTTGCTGTCGGTGTCGTCATCCCCCGACAGGATCAGGATCGGCGTTTCCACCTTCGCCTGGCGAAGCTGGCGAAGGACCTCGTGCCCGTTCATGTCGGGCAGGTTGAGGTCCAGAAGGATCAGGTCGTAGTCATAGAGCTTGGCGAGGTCGATCCCTTCCTCGCCCAGATCGGTCGCATAGACATTGAGGTTCGCGTGCGTGAGCATCAATTCGATGCTGCGCGAGGTTGTCGGGTCGTCTTCGACGAGCAGGACTCGCATACCATGGCCTCCGTAGCCGAATCTTCAACCTACTCTACGAGCGAAATAGTTAATTGCTCGTTACGATGTGCCCGAGTCCTCGCACTGCTCGCTATGGTTGTCTATACTTCTGGAGCCATGTGGCCCGCAGCCCCCCCACCCCATGCGCCGTCACGGCCTCGATCCACTCGTCGAGTTCCTCCTCGCTCAGCCCGTAGGTGCTGAGCGCGGTCCCGCGCGAGATCAGCCCCGTTTCGACCGCCCGCACCACGGCCGCCTTACGTGAGGCCACCCAGCGCCTTGTGTCGGGCGGCGGCAGGTCCGCCCGTGTCATCACCTTGCCATCCGCCAGTGTCACCGACCGCGGTCCATCCACCTTGCGCAGAAACATCTCTCACCCCTGTCTGACGCATCTCGCAGGGGCATCATCGCGCGCGACTCTTAAGGGGGGGTGAACCCGGGCCTTGTGGCTCCGTCGCATTTTCCTATATTGTGCGCCGTCCCGGGGCCCTGTCCGGCCCGTCCTGGAAACGGTTCCCATGCCTCTCGACCAACTTGCCATGCCCTCGGGGCTCAACTCCCTTGGCTTTGCCAAGGCTCCGGCCGACACGCGCGTGGTGGTCGCCATGTCGGGCGGGGTCGACAGCTCGGTGGTCGCCGCACAGCTCAAGGAGGAGGGCTACGACGTCGTGGGGGTCACCCTGCAGTTGTACGATCATGGCGCCGCGCTGGCGAAAAAGGGGGCGTGCTGCGCTGGCCGCGACATTCACGACGCGCGGCGCGTGGCCGAAACGATGGGCTTCCCGCATTACGTCCTCGATTACGAAACGCTGTTTCGCGAATCCGTAATCGATGAATTCGCGGATAGTTATCTGGCCGGAGCCACGCCCGTGCCCTGCATCCGCTGCAACGAGCGGGTGAAGTTCCGCGACCTGCTGAACGTGGCCCGCGACCTCGACGCCGACTGCATGGCGACCGGTCACTACATCCGGCGATTCGACGGCCCCCACGGGCCCGAGCTGCATCGCGCAGCCGACGCCGCACGCGACCAGTCCTACTTCCTCTTCTCCACCACGCCCGAGCAACTCGCCTTCCTGCGCTTCCCGCTGGGCGGCCTCGCCTCCAAGGCCGAGACGCGGGCGCTGGCCGCCCGCCATGGCCTGCCGGTGGCCGACAAGCCCGACAGCCAGGACATCTGCTTCGTGCCCAACGGCAACTATGCCGCCGTGATCGAGAAGCTGCGCCCCGGCGCGGCCGAGCCCGGCGAGATCGTGGACCACGAAGGGCGCGTGCTGGGCCGCCATGACGGCGTGATCCGCTACACCGTTGGCCAGCGGCGGGGGCTTGGGATCGGCGGGCTCGACGAGCCGCTCTTCGTCGTCCGGCTCGACGCCGACAAGAGGCAGGTGGTCGTGGGCCCGCGCGAACTGCTGCGCTCGCGCAATGTCGCGCTCAAGGAGGTCAACTGGCTGGGCGACGGGCCGCTGGAAGGCGAGCACGAGGTGCTGGTCCGCGTGCGCTCCACCCGCCAGCCGGTGCCCGCGACGCTGCGTCCTGCGCCGGGTGGGGCCGAGGTGACGCTTTTCACACCCGAGGAAGGCGTGGCGCCCGGTCAGGCCTGCGTGTTCTACGCGCCCGAGGGGACGCGGGTGCTCGGCGGCGGCTGGATCGTCCGGGCGGCCTGAGCCGCATCCCACCGGTTCAGGATCGCCCGTGCGGCCCGAAGTCCCGGCGCTTCGCCGCCCTCGCCCAGGCGCTCCATCGTCAACCGCATGGCCGCCTGCTGGGCGGCGGGGTCGTCCATCACGCGCAGGAGCGCCTCGGAGATGGGGACGGGGCGGCAGGCCGGGCCCAGGAACTCGGGGACCGCGCGGGTGTCCGAGACGATGTTGACCAGCGTCGCCGTGTCGAGCCGCACCATGCGGCTGATGATCTGCCAGGATAGCCACGCCATGTCGTAGGCGATGACCATGGGCGTGCGGCTGGCCGCGAGTTCCAGCGACACGGTGCCCGACGCGGCCAGCGCCACGTCGGCCGCGCGGAAGGCGGCGCGCTTGGTGGCCTGCCCCAGGGGATCGGCGCGCGGCGTCAGGATCAGCGGCTTCACGGGCCAGCCGGCGGACAGGTCGCGCACGAGATCGACCACGGGCGCGGCGGCGGGCAGGACGACGCGGGTTCCCGGCCGGGCCTCGGCCACCCGCCCCAGCGCCTCGCCGAAGCGGCCCGACAGGCGCTCCACCTCCGAGCGGCGCGAGCCGGGCAGCGCCAGCACCAGCGGCGCGTCGCCAATCCCGAAGGTGCCGCGGAAGGCGGTGGCCTCGGCCTCGGTCGCCTGCTCCTCGGACACGACCGGATGGCCCACGAAGTCGCAGGGAATGCCCTGCGCCTCCCAGAGCGGCGGCTCGAAAGGAAAGAGCGCGAGAAGCTGGTCTGCGACGCCGCGCAGCTTCTTGGCTCGTCCCGGCCGCCAGGCCCAGATGGTGGGCGCGACGTAGTGGACGCAGTGCACGCCCGTGTCGCGCACCGCGCGGGCGACCCGCAGCCCGAAATCGGGACTGTCGATGGTCAGGAGGATGTCGGGACGCGTCTCCCGCACGGCGGCGATCGTTTCGTCGAGCCGCTGGCGGAGCGAGCCGTAATGGCGGAGCACCTCGACCAGCCCCATCACGCTCAGGTCCGACATGGGGAACCGGCTTTTCAGCCCTTCGGCGATCATCGCTTCGCCGCCCACGCCGTCGAAGGCCACCTCGGGGCGAAGCGCGCGCAGCCCCGCCATGACGGCTGCGCCCAGCCGGTCGCCCGAGGGCTCTCCGGCGACGAGGAAGACCCTCATGCGTCGGGCTCGCGGACCCAGAGAACGACTCCCGCCGCATCGGCGGCGGCCACCGTGGCCGCGCGGTCTATCACCATGACGCCGCCCGATTCGAGGACGATGGCCGCGAGTCCGGCCTCCTGCGCCAGCGCGACGGTATGGACCCCGATCACCGGCAGGTCCGCCCGCCGGTCCTGCCCCCGCTTGGGCGCCTTGAGGAAGAGGGCCCCGTCCGCATGGCCGCGCACCGAGCGCAGCATGAAGTCGGTGCCCGGCTGCGCTTCGACGGCGACGACCTGCCCGCGGCGGACGATCACGCCCTGGCCCACGTCGGCGGCGGCGAGCAGCCGGTGGACCTCTTCGGCGCGGCGGGCGTCGGATTCGTGCTGCGCCGTAGGCTGGGCGGCGGTCAGAACACCGGCAGCGGGCAGCAGGTCGGGCGCGATCTCATGCGCAGCGCGCACGACGAAGCCCGCCTCCTCGAAGATCCCCAGCGCCACCCGCAGCGCTCCGTCGTCGCCCTTGCCCAGCGCTGCCAAAAGGCGTGGCACCAGCGGCATGGTCGCGGCATCGATTCGGGACGGGTCCACCTGAGGACGGGCGATCCCGCCCGCGAAGCAGACGGCCTCCACGCCCCGGTCGCGCAGATGGCGCAGCAGCGTGCCCAGATGCTCCAGCCGGAAGGTGACGGGCCCGGATGCGGGCTCCAGCACCGTCTCCACCCCCAGAGCGCAGGTCATGCTGGCCTCGCCCCGATGCCGCAGGGCTTGGGTCAGGGCGACCGTCAGGGGCCCTTCGCTGCCGATCAGCGCGATCATCGGGGCGTCAGGAACTGGCGGTCGGTCGCCGCGGCCACGAACTCGGCCCATTCGCGCACCAGCGCGCTCCCCGAGGCCCCGAGCCCGCGTGCCCTTTCCTGGAACGCGCCCTCGCCGTCGCGCAGCGCCTGATAGGCATGGCGCAGGGCCGAGATCTCGTCCCGCGCGACGCCCCGGCGCTTGAGCCCTACGAGGTTCAGCCCGTCCAACTCGCCCCGCGGCCCCTGCACGAGGCCATGCGGCAGGACGTCATGGGTCACCATCGCCAGCGCCCCGATCATGGCGCCGCGCCCGATCCGCACCCATTGATGGATGCCGGCGAGGCCCCCGATCACCACGTCGTCACCGATGATGCAATGCCCGGCGACGGCGGCGCAGTTGGCCACCACCACCCGGTCACCGACCTGCGCGTCATGCGCCACATGGCAGCCCGCCATAAAGAGGCCACCCGCGCCCACCCGCGTCTCACCGCCGCCCCCGGCAGTGCCAAGGTTCATGGTGACGTGCTCGCGGATGCGGTTCATCGGCCCGATGCGGAGCCGCGTGCGCTCGCCCGCATATTTCAGGTCCTGCGGCACCTCGCCCAGCACGGCGAAGGGAAAGACGACCGTGCCCGCGCCGATCTCGGTGTCGCCCGCGACGACGACGTGGGACTTCAGCTCCACGCCCTCGCCCAGCACGACCTCGGGGCCAACGGTGCAGAAGGGGCCAATATGCGCGCCCTCGCCGATCCGCGCCCCGGGCTCGACGAGCGCCGTGGGATGGATGGCCATCAGCCGGCCGCGCCCAGATCGACCATGGCGGTGAACTCGGCCTCGGCCGCGAGCTCCCCGTCCACCGTGGCCCGGCCCGCGAAGCGCCAGACCTTGCCGCCCGGCTTGCCGCGCAGCGTGGTCACGTCCATCAGGAGCTGGTCGCCCGGCACCACCTTGCGGCGGAACTTGGCGTTGTCGATCGCCATGAAGTAGATCAGCAGGTTGCCAGCCGTCATGCCCAGCGAGGCCCCGATCATCACCCCGGCCGTCTGCGCCATCGCCTCGATGATCGTGACGCCGGGCATGATCGGCGCGTCCGGGAAGTGGCCCTGGAAATGCGGCTCGTTCACCGTGACATTCTTGAGCCCTTGCGCCCGCGTCGTCCCCTCGATCTGGCGCACGCGGTCCACGAGCAGGAAGGGGTAGCGGTGGGGCAGGATCTTCTGGATCAGATGGATGTCGGCCTCGGTCACGGCCGCGCCTTGCGCTTCGCTCGTCGGCTGGTCCATCCCAAATTCCCTTCTGGCTGCTTGCGGCCTGCCTAGCAACAAGCCCCCCACCTCGCAAGTCGCGCCCGGTCAGTCGCCCGGCACGGCCTCGGGCCCGTCCGTGGCGGCCGGAGGCGTTGCCGGATCGGTCGCCTCGGACGGGGTCGCGTCCCCGGAGGGAGCCGTCTCCGCGCCGGACCTGTCCGGCGCCGCGGCGCCTTCTCCCATCTCGGCGTCGATGGCGGCGATGGCCTCGTCGGTCACGTCCACCAGACCCACGCTGAGGAACACCTCGCGCCTCTCGAGAATCACGGCCGCGCCGCTTTCGATCATGAGTTGCGCCAGCACGGGCCGCACGGCGGTCAGGAAGTCCTCCCGGCTCCGGTCCACGGCCTCCTCAAGCTCGCGCTGCTTGGCATCCTGCTCGGACCGGATGGCCTGGACGCGGGCGTCGAAGGCCTCGGCCTCGGCCCGGAAGGCCTCGACCTCCATCGTGGGGCGCCGCTCGGTCAGGGCCCGCTCCTCGGAGGTCAGCTCCGCCTCAAGCTGCCGGTTCTCGGCCGCGAGGGCGTCGGCCCGCGCCCGGAGGTCCGCGTCGATCGCCTGGCCGGCGCGCGACTCGGCCAGGAGACGGCCCGCGTCGATCACGAGCACCGGGCTCTGAACCTGCCCCAGCGCCAAGTCGTCCTGCGCCACCGCCCCCAGGGGCGCCAGCGCCAGAAGCAGGGCGACGAGCCGGCCCCGCATCAGAACCGCGTCGACACCGTGAGGTCGAAGTTCTGCGGCCGGTCGTAGTCCTCGGCGATCAGCGGCTCCGTGAAGTTGAAGCGCAAGGGCCCGAGCGGCGTGTCCCAGAACAGCGACAGCCCGGCGACGGCCCGCGGGGTGAAGTCGTTGCCAATGATGTCCGCGCCGCCCTTGCCCACGTCCCAGACCGACCCGTAGTCGATGAAGGCCCCACCCGAGATGCCGTATTCCTCGGGCACGGGCAGCGGGAACTCGGATTCGAGCCGCACCACGGCGTAGGAGTTGCCGCCCAGCGCGTCGTCAGTGTCCGCGTCGCGCGGCCCGATCCCGCCCCGCTCGAAGCCGCGCATGACGCGGCTGCCCAGGAAGAAGCGGTCGGTCACGCGGCTGTCGCCGTCCGAGAAGTTCAGCACGCCGCCCTCGATGGTGGCCCGCAGCATCACGTCCTCGCCGAAGACCCGCGTCTCGGCAGCGGCGAGCGCCGTGGTCTGCACGTAGGTCCGGTCGCCGAAGGCGTATTCCTGGCCGGCGCGGAACACGTAGTTCGTTGCCGTGTCGATGTTGTTGCGCCGGGTGTCGAAGCTGTAGTTGAATCCCACCGAGTTGGTCCAGATGCCACCCTCCTCGGCCTCGGACTTGATGATGGCGCTCGCGTCGTCGTCCACGTCGGTGATCTCGGTGAACTCGGTGGCGTAGAACAGGCTGACCCGGCCCCGTTCGCTGATCGGGAAGCCGAAGTTGGGCGAGATGCGGAAACGGTTGGTGTCGTAGAGGGCGCTGGCGTTGTCGGTCTGGCGATAGGTCAGCTCCAGCCCCGCCTCCAGGTCGCGCCCCAGGAATTGCGGCTCGGTGAAGTCGAGCGTCAGTTGCCGGTTGTCGCGCCCGGTGGACAGCTGGAACTCCAGCGACTGCCCGCGCCCGAGGAAGTTGTCCTCGGCGAAGCTGCCGATCAGCGCCGGGCCGTTGTCGCTCGAATAGTTGACGCCGAAGGAGAGCGAGCCCGTGGGCTGCTCGGTCACGTTGACGTCGACGACCACCTGGTCGGGGGCGGAGCCGGGCCGCGCCTCGACCTCGGCCTCGGAGAAGAAGCCCAGGGCACGGATGCGCGCGGCCGTGGCACGGATCTCTCGCGGGTTGAACGGGTCGCCTTCGACGGTGCGGAACTGCGACCGGATCACCCTGTCGAGCGTTGTGGCGTTGCCCTCGATGTCGATGCGCTCGACGAAGATGCGCTCGCCCGGCACGAGGGCGTATTCGACGTTCAGGAGTCCCCCCCGCTCGTCGCGGGTGATGCGCGGCTCGACGCGCAGGAAGTTGATCCCACGCCGCAGCGCCTCGTCCTCGATGCGGGCCACGTCGTTGTCGATCGCGACCGGCGAGTAGGTCTGCCCCCGCTGCACCTGCACGACCTGCTGGAACAGCGCGGCATCCGCCTCGGGCAGCGCGCTGGTGACCGTGACGGTCCCGAAGTCGTAGCGCCGCCCTTCGAGCACGTTGAAGGTCAGGAGATAGGCGTCGCGCTCGCGCGTGAGATTGGCGTCGACATTCTGCACTTGGGCGTCGGCGTAGCCGCGCGAGCGGTAGAAGTCGGTCAGGAGTTGGCGATCCAGATCGATCCGCTCCGCCACGAAGGTGTCGTTGCGGATGATCGATCGCAGGAGCCCCGCCTGCCGCGTCTCCAGCACGTTGCGCAGCCGCCGGTCCGAGAAGTCGCGGTTGCCGACGAAGGAGATGCGCTCGATCTCGGTGACGCCGCCCTCGGCAATCTGGAACACGAGGTCCACCGAGTTGTCGTCGCGCCGGATGATGGCGGGGACCACCACGGCGTTGACGCGGCCCGACTGGACATAAGCCTGCGCGATGGCGGCGGTGTCCTGCTCGGCCTGCGACGGCGAGTAGACGCGCCGCTCGATCGAGCCCACGAGGCTGGCCAGCGCCTCGTCGTTGAGCGAGGTGTTGCCCTCGAAGTTGATGCGGCCGATCGTCGGGTATTCGCGGACGCGGATGACCAGCGTGCCGCCCTCGGGGATCACGTCCACGGTCTCGAAGAGACCCGTGGCTCGGATAGCCTGCGCGGCGTCGTTCAGCTCGGCCGCCGTGACCGCTTCGCCCTGCGCGATGCCCGCCTGCGCGAGGATCGTGCCCTCCTCGATGCGCTGGTTCCCCTCGACCCGGACCGAGCCGAAGCTGTAGGTCTGCGCCCCAAGCGCCAGGGGGGCCGCCGACAGGAGCAGCGCCGCCAGAACACGTCCGCGCACGCCCGCGCGCCATCCCCAACCGCTCATCGCCACCGCCCGCGTCTTTGTGGTTATTCCGTCCGAGGCGTAGCGGCATACCGTGCGGTTGTCAAAACCAACGGGCCGGGCCCCGCGCCGCTCAGCCCAGGGCGAGGGACTGGAGCCACGCCCCCACCAGCAGCGCCCCGCCCACGGACGCGGCCGCCAGCGCGAGGTCGCGCCCAAGGACGATGAGCAGCCTGAGGCCGCGGGAGTTGGATCGGATGCTGGCTTGCATGGCAGGGCCCCCCTTCGGGGGGATGCTGCCCGGCGAAGGGGGCGGAAGAAAGGCGAGCCGGGGGCCGCTCAGGGGCAGAGAAAGAGATCGTTGGCGATCGCCCAGACCATGGTGCTCAGGAGCAGCGACAGCCCCGCGGCCATCAGAACCCGAAGCGCCCGGCCGCCCGGCGGCCTGCCCGTGACCGCCTCCCAGGCGTGGAACACGAGGTGTCCGCCGTCGAGGATCGGAATGGGAAACAGGTTCATCAGCCCGACGGCCGCGGACAGAACGGCCAGGAAGCTTACGAAGCTCAGCGCCCCCTGCTCGGCCATCGCGCCCGAGGTCTCGGCGATGCCGACCGGCCCCGACAGGTTGCAGGTCGAAATCGCCCCCGTGATCATGTGCGCGAAGCCCGACAGCGACGAGGTGATGACGAACCAGAGCTGCGCGAGCGAATCGACGAAGGCGGCGACGAGGCCCGGCGACTCGGTTTCGGCGGCGAAGAACGGCCCTGCGGTCAGCCCCACGAGCCAGCGCGTCTCGAAACCGCCCTCGGGCAGCGGCAGGTCCGCCCGGCGGGGCGCGACCGTGAACTCGATCTCCTCCCCGTCGCGCCAGACGAGAAGGCTGAGAGCCCGCCCTTCCGATTCGCGGACCAGATCCACCAGCTCGTCGAAGGCGCTCACGGGCTGGCCGTCCACGGACAGGATCACGTCGCCGGCCCGTATGCCCACGTCCCAGGCGGCGCTGTTGGGCGCGACCGAAGCGGCGACGGGCGGAAAGGGATGGGGGCCGGCGACCGTCAGCTCCTCCCCGTCGCGCCGGATGGCGTAGGGCACCGAATCGGTCGGCGAAAGATCTTCGACCGCCTCGCCCAGCGTTTCCACCGTCACGGGCCGGCCGGCGATGGCCAGGATCTCGTCGCCGGGGCGAAGCTCCTGCGCGATGGCCGGGGGCAGCGGCGCCAGCTCGGCGATGGTGAGCGGGTCGGTCGGCCGTCCCTGCGTCAGCGCCAGCGCCATGAAGATCACGACCGTCAGGAGGAAGTTCGCGAAGGGGCCCGCCGCCACGGTGGCCGCCCGCGCCCAGAGCGGCGCGCCCAGCATCGTCTGCCGCCGCCGCGCATGGTCGATGCTGTCGGCCGTTCCCCCCACCGAAGCGGCGTTGGCGTCGCCCAGGAACTTGACGTACCCGCCGAAGGGCAGCGCCGCGACCTGCCAGGTCGTCCCGTGCCGGTCGGTGCGGGAGAAGAGCACCGGCCCGAAACCCAGCGAGAAGACCTCGGCCTTAATGCCCGTCCAGCGGCCCACGATGTAATGGCCGTATTCGTGGATCGCCACGATGATCGAAAGCGCCACGACGAAGGCCAGCAGCGTGAAGGCCGCCCCTCCGAACTGTGGCAGGATTTGCGTCGCGTCCACCCGGTCCCTCCCCTTCGTGCGCCAGCATCCCGCTCTGCCGCGAACGGCGCCCCGGGCCGCGGGGCATCCTCGCGGCACAGCATGGCGTTCCCACGACTTAGGCGTGACCGAGCCACGCCGCCACCCGGCACGAGGCGTCAAAATCTCTCATTCGGTGCCAAGAAGGTGAAACGAACCGTTGCCGGTCCCGCGTCGCCCGACCTCCGCGTCCCCCGAATCAGTCCGGGACGCCCGGCACGCCCAGGATGACCGTCACCAGCAGCATGAAGAGCGAGGCCCCCAGCAGCGCGTCGAAGCGGTCGAAGAGCCCCCCATGCCCCGGGATCAGCGCCGAGGAGTCCTTGACCCCCACCCGCCGCTTCAGCGCCGATTCCGCAATGTCCCCCATCTGCGAGGCGAGGCTCAGCGCCATCGACAGCGGCACGATCCAGAGCCCCGTCATGGCGAAGGCATCGAAGGTCAGGCCGACCGCCGCCGCCCCGATCCAGCCGGCGACCGTGCCCGACCAGGTCTTCTTGGGGCTCACGCGCGGCCAGAACTTGGGCCCGCCGATCAGCCGGCCGGCGAAGTAGCCCGCCACGTCCGTGATCACCACGACGCCGATGAGCCACAGGAGCCAGAAGAAGCCGAACTCGTGCCGGAAGGTGACGAGGCCCCAGCCCGCCACCTGCACCGCCAGAGCGAAGCCGAAGAAGGTGAGCCGCTCGCGCCGGAGCGTCGCCGCGCCTCCGCCGGCCGCCAGGAGAAACAGGACGAGCCCCCAGCCTTCCTGCAGCGCGAGCTGGCCCGACAGAACGCTGGCCACCAGGGCGGCGAGGAGCATCCCCCGCGTCGGGCCCTGCGGCTCGATCATCGTCCACAGCTCCCAGATCATCACGGCCGTAACGAAGACCGTGACCATCTGGAACCACACGCCGCCGGCGATCACCGCGGCGGTGCCGATGGCGATCATCACCACGGCCGAAGCCGCCCGAGGGCCCAGGTCGGACCACCGCGAGGGGTCCGACAGCGCCCTCACGCCGGGGCCCTGACTCCGCCGAAGCGGCGGTCACGGGCGGCGAAGCCCCTGACGATGCGCCCGAACTCGGCCTGGGTGAAGTCGGGCCAGAGCGTGTCGATGAATTCATACTCTGCGTAGGCCGACTGCCAGAGCAGGAAATTCGAGATGCGCGCCTCGCCGGAGGTGCGGATCACCAGGTCCGGATCAGGGAGGACGTGGGTGTCGAGGAACTTGGCCAGCGTCTCGGCGTCCACGTCCTTGTGCGAGAGCCGCCCCATCTCGATCTCGTAGGCCAGCCGCTTGGCGGCGCGCGTCACCTCGTCGCGCCCGCCGTAGTTCAGCGCGATGGTCAGGTGCACGCGGTCGTTTCCGCTGGTCAGCAGTTCCAGCTCGTCCATCAGCGTGACGAGCTTGTGGTCGAGCCGGATGCGGTCGCCGATGAAGCGCACGCGCACGCCGCGGGCCAGCAGGTCCCGCGCCTCGCGCTGGATGTAGCGGCGGAACAGCGACATGAGTCCTGCCACCTCGGACTGGGTACGCTTCCAGTTCTCGGTCGAGAAGGCGAAGATCGTGAGGTACTTCACGCCCAGGTCCGGGCAGGCCTCCACGATCTCGCGGACGCGCTTGGCGCCGGCGTGGTGGCCCAGGATGCGGGGCCGGCCGCGCATCTGCGCCCAGCGGCCGTTGCCGTCCATGATGATCGCCACATGCCGGGCCCCCGCCGGGGGCTGGCCCGGGCGGGCTTGGGTCGTGCTGTCGAAGGCCATGTCGGGACTCCCGGGCTGGTCAGACCTGCATGATCTCGGCCTGCTTGGCCTCGAGCGTCTGGTCCACGGTCTTGATGTAACGGTCGGTGAGGTCCTGCACCTCGGACTCCCAGAACTTCGCGTCGTCCTCGGACAGGCCGTTGCCCTTGGCCTTCTTGATCTGGTCCATGCCGTCCCGGCGCAGGTTGCGGACGGCCACGCGGGCATGCTCGGCGTAGCCCGCGGCGACCTTGGTCAGCTCGCGCCGCCGCTCCTCGTTCAACTCGGGGATCGGCAGCATGATGATGGTGCCGTTGGTCTGCGGGTTGATCCCCAGGCCCGAGTCGCGGATCGCCTTCTCGACCTTGTTCACCATGCCGCGGTCCCAGACGTTGATGGTGACCATGCGGGGCTCGGGCACGTTGATGGTGCCGAGCTGGTTGATCGGGGTCATCTGGCCATAGGCCTCGACCTGGATGGGCTCCAGCATCGAGCCCGAGGCACGGCCCGTGCGGAGCGAGGCGAACTCGGTGCGGAGCGAGGCGATGGCCCCTTCCATCCGGCGCTGGAGGGAGTCGGTGTCGAGTTCGAAATCGTCGGCCATCTGGGTGCTCGTCCCGTTATTCGTCGCGGGTTCGGCGTTCTATAGCCACAGGTGCCCGCGAATGTATAGGTAGGCTGTTCCCGGCTTGCGGCCCGGCGGGGCCGCATCCACCAAGCCTTTAGGGCCGTTTGTAGGCCGAGCCGTCCGAAGCCCGCAAGGGCTGCGCGACGTAGCGTCCCTGCCGGGGCACGGCGACCGCCTCGAAATCCGCGGCCAGTCGGCGCAGGCTCTCGCGCAGCGGCTCGCCCCGGAGCGGCTGGCCGTGGAAGCTCAGCGCCAACTCGGGCCCGAGCGCCGCGAGCCGCCGGACCGACTCGGCCGCGGCCTCCCAGTCGATCGTGAAGTACATGGGCGGCCCGTGCATCTCGGGCTCCTGCACGGCGACGGCATAGGCCGATTCCTGCGCCGTGGTCACGAAGGCGTCCCCGGCGATCAGCGTGCGGTCCCCCTCGCGCCAGAAGGCCACGTGCCCGACCGAGTGCCCCGGCGTGTGGAGCCAGCGCCATCCGGGCAGGTCCGGCACCGAGCCGTCCGGGGGCAGGTCGCGGAGCTGCCCCCCCCACGTCCACGGGCCTCGTCGGATAGAACCGCGCCAGCGCCGCCATCAGGCCCCCGCCCACGCTCGGGTCGCCCGGCGGATAGGCGGCGCTCCCGTCGAGGTAGGGCCGCTCCAGCGGATGCGCCCAGACGGGGGCGTCCCACTCCTCGGCCAATTTCTCCAGAGCTCCCACATGGTCGAAATGCCCGTGGGTCATCAGGATCGCGGCCGGCCGGGCGCCCGCGCCGAAGCGGGCGGCGGCGGCCTCGCGGATCAGCCCCGCCGTCCCGGGAAGCCCCGCGTCCACCAGCACCCATCGCCGGTCGCCCGCGCCGGGGAGGCCGACGAAGGCCACGTTGACGATGCCGAGCCGCCGGTAGGCGAGGTCGGGCGCGACCTCGTGCGTGTGGTCGGCCCTCGCCGCGTCCAGCGCGGGGTCCAGCGCCGAGGCCTCGTCCCCCACGGGTATCTGCTCCGCCATGATCCGCCTCCTCGCCCGAGCATGGCTTAACGGCAGGACCCGGCCGGGCGTTCCCGCGTCAGCCGTGGACGGTCGTGTAGGTGCCCCGTCCCGCGAGGACCCCGCGGAAGCCGCCGGGCTCGTCCAGCGAGAAGACGATGATCGGCAGGTTGTTGTCCCGCGCCAGCGCGATGGCCGAGGCATCCATGACGCCCAGGTTCTTGGCCAGCACCTCGGTGTAGCCCACGCGCTCGAAGCGCTTAGCGTCCGGGTGCTTGTTGGGGTCCTTGTCGTAGACCCCGTCCACCTTCGTCCCCTTGAAGATGGCCTCGCAGCCCATCTCGGAGGCCCGCAGCGTCGCCGCCGTGTCGGTGGTGAAGTAGGGGTTCCCCGTCCCGGCCGCGAAGATGCAGACGCGCTTCTTCTCCAAGTGACGCACCGCGCGGCGGCGGATGTAGGGCTCGCAGACCTGATCCATCGGAATCGCGCTGATGACGCGGGTGAAGACGCCCAGGTCCTCCAGCGCCGACTGCATCGCCAGCGCGTTCATGACCGTGGCGAGCATCCCCATGTAGTCGGCGGTGGTCCGCTCCATCCCCTGCGCGGAGCCTTGGAGCCCGCGGAAGATGTTGCCGCCGCCGATGACCATGCAGATCTCGACGCCCAAGTCGCGGACGCTCTTCACCTCCTGCGCGATGCGCTGGACGGTGGGCGGGTGGAGCCCGAAGCCCTGGTCCCCCATCAGCGCCTCGCCCGAAATCTTGAGCATCACGCGCTTGAAGGTGGCTTGCGCCTCCGCGGGCCGTGGCCGGGCCTCCGGTGTGACTGCCTCGCTCATGCCGTGCCTCCGCCTGCTTCCATCCGGGGACCCAATGTCCCAAAGAGCCGGGAGGTTCAATGGGAGGCCGAGATGGACCCGCGCGCGATCCCCCCCGACCGCCCCGTCCTGATCGCCGGGCCCACGGCCTCGGGCAAGTCGGCGCTCGCGCTCGCCATCGCGCGGGCGGGCGGCGGCGTGGTCGTGAACGCCGACGCGCTGCAGGTCTACGACGGCTGGCGCGTCCTGACCGCCCGCCCCTTGCCCGAGGAGGAGCGCGAGGCCCCGCACGCGCTCTTCGGCCATGTGGGCATGGATCAGCCCTATTCCGTCGGCCACTGGCTGCGCGAGGTGGCGCCGATCCTGTCGGGGCCGCTGCGCCCCATCGTCGTCGGCGGGACGGGCCTCTACCTCTCGGCCCTGACCGAGGGTCTTGCCGAGATCCCGCCCACCCCGCCCCCGATCCGGGCCGAGGCCGACGCCTGGCCCCTGGACGCGCTGCTCGCGGATCTCGACCCCCGCACGCGTGAGGGCCTCGACCAGCGCAACCGCGCCCGCGTCCAGCGCGCCTGGGAGGTCCTGCGCGCCACGGGCCGGGGGCTTTCGGACTGGCAGGCCGACACCCCGCCCCCGCTCCTGCCTTTGGCGCGCGCCGTGCCGCTGGTCCTGCGCCCCGAGGTCCCCTGGCTCAACGCCCGCATCGCCGCCCGATTCGACGCGATGCTGGCGGGCGGCGCCCTTGAGGAGGTCCGCGCCCTCCTGCCCCACTGGAACGCCGCCGCGCCGTCCTTCCGCGCGCTGGGCGCCGGAGAGCTGCGCGCCCACCTTGTGGGCGACCTGACGCTGGAGGGCGCGCGCGAGCGCGCTATCATCGGCTCACGCGCCTATGCCAAGCGCCAGCGCACGTGGTTCCGCTCGCGGATGGGGGCCTGGAATCCCGTCCCGCTGCCTTGAATGTCGCTTCACGTTCAAGGGATGTCGAATCTTGCCATTGACCTCGCGAAGTTCCACGTACCCAATGGATTCAGCCGCACGCCATGCCGGGCCCTTCGCCCGTGACAAGATAAAAGGCGGCCGAAGGGGAGAGACGATGACGCTTCACACCGACCATGGCCGCGCCGTGCATCCGGCGGCGCTGATGTACGCCGCAGAGGTCAAGGCCGGGACCCTGTCGCGGCGCGAGTTCCTGACGCGCGCCACCGCGCTGGGCGTGGCATCGGCCGCCGCCTACGGACTGATCGGCCTGCCCGCCCCGGCCCGCGCCCAGGATGCGGCCACCCCCGTCCAGGGCGGCACGCTGCGCATGAACATGGAGCTGCGGCCCACCAAGGACCCGCGCACCTGGGACTGGTCCGAATACGCCAACTTCGGCCGCGGCTGGCTCGACTACATGGTCGAGTATCAGTCCGACGGCTCCCTGCGCCCGATGCTGCTCGAGTCTTGGGAGGCCAACGCCGACGCGACCGAATGGACGCTCAAGGTCCGCCAGGGCGTCAAGTGGAACAACGGCGACGACTTCACCGCCGATGACGTGGTCCACAACCTGCGCCGCTGGTCCGACGGCACCGTCGAGGGCAACTCGATGGCCGCGCGCTTCGACGCGATCCGCGACCCCGCCGGCACCAACCAGATGCGCGAGGACGCGGTCGAGATCGTCGACCCCGCGACCGTGCGGCTCCGGCTCAGCGCCCCCGACATCGCCATCGTCACCAACATGGCCGACTACCCGGCCGCCGTTGTCCACCAGAGCTACGACAACGGCGACCCCGTCGCGAACCCGATCGGCACCGGCGCATACCTGCCGGAGGTCAACGAGGTCGGCGTGCGCCAGGTTCTCGTAAAGAACCCGAACCACACCTGGTGGGGCACGGCGGTCTATGGCGGCCCCTACCTCGACCGGATCGAGTACATCGACTACGGCACCGACCCCGCCGCCGTCCTCGCCGCCGCCGAATCTGGCGAGATCGACGCGATTTACCAGACCACGCCCGACTTCGTGGAGATCTACGACGGCCTGGGCTGGACCAAGTCCGAGGTCGTGACCGCGACCACCGTGGCCGTGCGCTTCCACCAGGCGGCCCAGCCCTACGACAACCGCGACGTGCGCCGCGCCCTCACGGCGGCGGTCGACAACAGCGTGGTGCTGGAGCTCGGCTACAACAACCTCGGGCTCGTGGCCGACAACCATCACGTCTGCCCGATCCATCCCGAATACGCCGAGGTCCCGCGCCTTCCGGTCGATCCCGCCGGCGCTAAGGCCGCCATCGACGCGGCGGGCCTGTCGGACTTCGAGTTCGAGCTGATCTCGGTGGACGACCAGTACGAGGCCGCCACCTGCGACGCCGTGGCCGCCCAGTGCCGCGACGCGGGCATCAACGTGAAGCGGACGGTGCTGCCGGGCTCGACCTTCTGGAACGACTGGACCAAGTATCCCTGGTCCTGCACGCTCTGGAACATGCGCCCGCTCGGGGTGCAGGTGCTGAACCTCGCCTACAAGGCCGGTGCCGCCTGGAACGAGACCGCCTTCAACAACCCCGAGTTCGAGGCGCTGCTGGCCGAGGCCAACTCGATCAGCGACGCCGACGCGCGGCGCGAGGTGATGGCGAAGCTCCAGCAGGTGGTCCTCGACGAAGGCGTGATGATCCAACCGTACTGGCGCTCCCTCTATCGCCATTCCACCGCGCGCGTCCACGGGGCCGAGATGCATCCGACCTTCGAGCACCACCACTACAAGTGGTGGATGGACTCCGAGAACTGACCCGCCACCACGGGGGGCGGCGCTTGATGGCGTCGCCCCGGCCACCGGCGCGGGGGCCTGACACCGCGCCGCGCGGGATGCCACGATGCTGACCTTCTTCGCCCGACGCCTGCTCGCCATGGTAGTCACGGCCCTGTGCCTGACCTTCGTGGTGTTCTGGCTGACCAACCTTGCCCCCAACCTCGAAAAGATCGCGAAGACCGAGGCCGGCGCCCGCATCACCGACGCCGAGGTCGAAAGCTGGCTCGACAAGAACGGCTTCGGCGGTCCCATCCTCCTTCGCTACGGCGAATGGCTGGGCGTGCTGCCCGGCTGGACTCAGGTGGAAGAGGACGGGACGGTGCGCGGACGCTGCCTGACCGAGGGCGTCGATCCGGCCGCCCCACCGCGCTTCTGCGGCATCCTCCAGGGCGATTGGGGCCATTCCCGCGTCTTCCGCACCGAGGTGATCGAGGTCATCGGCCGCGGCCTCGCGCTCACCGGCAAGCTGATGTTCTGGGTCATGGTGGTCATGGTTCCCGGCGCGCTGCTGCTGGGTGTGCTGGCGGGGATGCGCGAGGGCTCCCGCACCGACCGGGTCCTATCCACCGCGGCCATCGCCACCACCGCGACGCCCGAATACGTCTCGGGCGTGGTCTTCATCGCCGTCTTCACCTCGTCGGCCGTGGGGCTCAAGTGGTTCAACGGATCGGCGACCTCGGCGATGGAGGACGCGACCTTCGTGAACTTCACCCTGCCCGTCCTGACCATCGCGCTGTACGGCATGGGCTACATCGCCCGGATGACCCGCGCCTCGATGGCCGAGGTCATGACCTCCCAATACATCCGCACCGCCCGCCTCAAGGGCGTGAGCTTCCCGCAGGTCGTGATCCGCCACGCGCTGAGGAACGCGCTCATCGCCCCCTTCACCGTCATCATGCTCCAGGTGCCCTGGCTGCTGACTGGTGTCGTGATCGTGGAAACCCTGTTCAACTACAAGGGCTTCGGCTGGACGCTGGTCGAGGCCGCCGGCAACAACGACATCGAGCTCCTGCTCGGCGTCTCGGTGGTGTCGGTGATCGTGGTGCTCGTGACGCAACTGATCTCGGACGTGGGATACGCCGTCCTGAATCCCCGCATCCGCCTGAGCTGAGGAGGCCGTCGCATGGAGCCCCTGACCTGGACCGGCAGCCTCGGAGGGGTTCTGGACCCGCTTCTGATGACGGCCTCCGTCCTTTTCGCCGCCGCGCTCGTGGTCGCGGCCGTCCTGGGGCTCGTGGCCCCCGCGCCGCAGGTGCGGGTCAACGCCGACGGCACGCTGAGCGCCGGGGCAGGCCCGCGCGGTTGGGCCGGGCTCGCGGTGCGGGCGACCGGGGGGCTGCTGCTGCTCACGCTCCTGGCCTACCTGCTGGGCGGGCTCCTGATGCCCTATGGCGAGGCCGGGATCGTCGGCGCCGTCCTGCGCCGTTTCCTGCCCGTCTGGATCGCGCTCGTCGTCACCTTCGGCCTGTCGCTCGCCTACAAGCGAAGGCTGGGACTCTACGGCAAGCTCTTCGACTCGCCCATCGGGATGGTCGGGCTCGGGCTCGTGCTGTTCTGGATCTACACGGCGCTGGCGGTGGGCGTCTTCGGCCTGATCGCCACCCATGATCCGCTGGCGGCCGTGTCGGGTCTCAAGAACAAGCCGCCGGGCGTGCCCGTGCCGGGCGCCGAGTCGATGGTCGCCGGCGCCCACTACCTGCTGGGCGGCGACGCGCTCGCCCGCGACGTGTTCTCGCGCATGGTCCACGGCTCCTGGATCGTCGTGCAGATCGCGCCGCTGGCTACGCTCTTCGCCTTCCTGGTGGGGATCACCCTGGGCCTGCCCGCGGGCTACCGCGGCGGCCGGTTCGACACGGTGCTGTCGTTCCTCGCGAACCTGATCCTCGCCTTCCCGGTGATCCTTCTCTTCTACCTCCTCGTCACGCCCGAGATCGTCCAGACCGGCATCCCGAGCTTCATGGCCATCGGCCTCTTCCTCTTTCCCATCCTCTTCATGGCCGTCCTGCTCTGGAGCCGCTTCCGCACGCAGCCTTCCAAGGCCGCGCTGCTCCTCGCGCTGACGCTGGTCCCCCTGGTCTGGCTGTACCTGTCTCTGGTCAGCCAGACCGGCACGCCCGTGAACTTCCTGGGCGGCCTCGACCTCTTCGACATCCCATCGGGCGTGCTGGTGGTCTTCGTCTCGGTGGTCTTCGTGAACGCGCCCACCGTGTTCCGCATCGTGCGCGGCCTCGCTATGGACATCCGCACCCGCGACTACGTGGCCGCCGCCCAGACCCGGGGCGAGTCGTCCTGGTACGTCATGCTGTGGGAGATCCTGCCCAACGCCCGCGGCCCGCTCATCGTCGACTTCTGCCTCCGCATCGGCTACACGACGATCCTCCTCGGGACGCTGGGCTTCTTCGGCCTGGGCCTGCCGCCCGACAGCCCCGACTGGGGTTCGACCATCAACACCGGCCGCCAACTCCTGTCGGTCTTCCCGCACACCGCCCTCGTGCCCGCCGTGGCGCTGCTGAGCCTCGTCCTGGGCCTCAACCTGCTCGCCGACGGCCTGCGCGAGGAATCCCTGAGGGACTGACGCCATGACCCTGCATCCGACCGTCGGCACCCTGGACTCCGCCGCCTCGCTCCTCGACCGACAGCGCCAGCCGGTGCTCGACATCCAGGACCTGTCGATCTCCTTCTTCACCCGCGCCATCGAGATTCCGGCGGTGATGTCCTTCTCCTGCACGGTGATGCCGGGCGAGGCCGTGGGCCTCGTGGGCGAATCGGGCTGCGGCAAGTCCACGGTGGCGCTGGGCATCATGCGCGACCTCGGGGTGAACGGGCGGATCACCGGCGGGCAAATCCTGTTCAAGGGCCGCGATCTCGCCACCCTTTCCGAATCCGAACTGCGCCAGATCCGCGGCTCCGAGATCGCGATGATCTACCAGGAGCCTATGGCCTCCCTGAATCCCGCCATGACGGTCGGTCGCCAGCTCATGGAAGTGCCGATGATCCACCAGGGCGCGACCGCCGCCGAGGCCCGCGCCCGCGCTTTGGAGGTGGTGACCGACGTTCGGCTCCCCGACCCCGAGCGCATCCTCAAGAGCTACCCTCACCAGCTCTCGGGCGGCCAGCAGCAGCGCATCGTCATCGCCATGGCGCTGATGAGCCGCCCCGCGCTCCTCATCCTGGACGAGCCTACGACCGCGCTCGACGTGACGGTCGAGGCCGCCGTAGTCCAGCTCGTCAAGGACCTAGGCCGCAAGTACGGCACCTCCATGCTCTTCATCAGCCACAACCTGGGGCTGGTGCAGGAGGTCTGCGACCGTCTCTGCGTGATGTACTCGGGCGAGGCGGTCGAGCGCGGCCGCGTCGCGGAGGTCTTCGAGCACATGCGCCATCCCTACACGCAGGCGCTCTTCCGTGCGATCCCGCTGCCCGGCGCCGACAAGAATGCGCGCCCTCTCAAGGCGATACCGGGCAACTTTCCCCTGCCGCATGAACGTCCGCCCGGCTGCAACTTCGGCCCGCGCTGCGACTACTTCCAGAAGGGCCGCTGCGACGCGCGGGACGTCCCGATGTTCGACGTCCCGACGGCCGAGCGCCACGACACGCGCTGCCTGCGCTTCCAGGAGATCGACTGGGAGGCCCCGCCCGACAGCGCCGGCCTGCGCGACCGGCGCGAGCCAGGCCCCGTGGTCCTGCGAATGGAGGACCTCAAGAAGTACTACGAGGTCGGCGGCGGCCCGTTCGGCGGCAAGGCCCGGCGCGTCGTCAAGGCCAACGAGACGCTGAGCTTCGAGGCGCGCGAGGGCGAGACTCTGGCCATCGTGGGTGAGTCGGGCTGCGGCAAGTCCACCTTCGCCAAGGTGCTGATGGGGCTGGAGACCGCGACCTCGGGCCGGATCACGCTCTTCAACGACTCCATCGAGGCGACCCCGATCGAGGACCGCGACCCGAAGACGGTGGCGCAGGTGCAGATGGTGTTCCAGAACCCCTTCGACACGCTGAACCCCTCGATGACCGTGGGCCGCCAGATCGTCCGCGCGCTGGAGATCTTCCGCGTGGGCGCCTCCGACGCCGACCGACGCGACCGGATGCTAAAGCTTCTGGACCTCGTGAAGCTGCCCCGCGCTTTCGCGAACCGGATGCCGCGCCAGCTTTCGGGCGGGCAGAAGCAGCGCGTGGGCATTGCCCGCGCCTTCGCCGGCGGCGCCAAGGTGGTGATCGCGGACGAGCCCGTCTCCGCGCTCGATGTCTCGGTGCAGGCTGCCGTGACCGACCTCCTCATGGACATCCAGCGCGAGGAGGGCACGACCCTCCTCTTCATCAGCCACGACCTCAGCATCGTCCGCTATCTGTCTGATCGCGTTCTGGTCATGTATCTCGGCCACGTGGTCGAGATCGGCACCACCGAGCAGGTCTTCGCGCCCCCCTACCACCCCTACACCGAGGCGCTCCTGTCGGCCGTGCCCATCGCCGATCCGAACGTGAAAAAGACCCACATCGTGCTGGAAGGCGAGATCCCCTCGGCCATGAACCCGCCGCCCGGATGCCCCTTCCAGACCCGCTGCCGCTGGAAATCCGAGGTGCCGGGCAACCTCTGCGAGACGGTGGTGCCGCCGATGCGGACTCTCGCCCCCGGTCACCAGTTCAAGTGCCACCTCCCCGAAGACGCGCTCGCCCGGATGCAGCCCGTGATCCGTCTCGCCGCCGAGTGAGCCTTGGGGAACCCCGCCCAGTCACCACCGTTGGTGCGGCGGAGGTGACCCATGCAAGACGACGCCTTGGCCTGGACCGTTCCCGTAATGCGGGCCGGCTTTGCCGGGCGGGGCCTGACTTACCTCGTGATCGCGGGCTTCTCGCTCTGGGCGCTGGCGCAGGGCCGGCAGGCGCAGGGCCCCTCCTCAGCCCTCGCGCGGCTGGAGACGACGGCGGGCGGCGGGATCGTCCTCGCGCTCATCTTCCTGGGCCTCCTCGCCTATGCCCTCTGGTGCGTCCTCGCCGCGGCGCTTGACCTCGACGCACACGGTCAGGACGCCAAGGGGCTGGCGGCCCGCGCGGGGCAGGTCGTCACCGGCCTGGCCCATCTCAGCCTCGGCCTCGCGGCGCTGACCCTTCTGGTTTCCTCGGGCGGGACCGAGGGCGAGTCGCGCCTCCGCGAATGGGTGGGCACCGTCATGGGCTGGCCGGGCGGGCGATGGCTCGTCGGCCTCGCGGGGCTCGTCGTCATGGGCGTCGGGGTGAAGTACGTGGTCGAGGGCTGGACCGCAGGCTACGAACGCACGCTCGCCGCATCCGCCTTCACGACGCGCTGGCGCAACGCGCTCCGCTTCGGCCTCGCGGCCCACGGAACGGCGGTCGCGGTCATCGGGCTCCTGTTCCTGCTCGCTGCCTGGCGCGCGAACCCGCAGGAGGCGGGCGGCCTCGCCGGCGTCTTCGACTGGCTGGGCGAGCAGGCCCACGGCCGTATCCTCCTGGCGCTCCTCTGCCTCGGACTCCTGGCGTTCTCGCTCTTCTGCTTCGTCAACGCGCGCTGGCGGATCGTGCCGCGCGTGGCAGGCGACAAGACCGAGACGCTGTCCCGCGCCGTCCGCCGTCTGGCGGCCGGCGCGCTCTGACCCGTCCGAGGGTGTTGCGCGAACCGGGAGAGGACCGTTCGGTGGTGTGAGGATTCGTTAACCTCTGTCCGGCAGTCTGCTTCCACGAGACCACAGGACAGCCGGCCCACCCCCGCGCGCTCCTCTCGCCCCTTCGCGCCGTCGGGCGGATGGACAAGGGGACGAAGGACCACGGTGCGGAACCGGGGAACGGAGAGCATGAACAGGCTTGCGCCCCCACGGGCGTCCATCGGCGCGCGACGTTGAGCCGCCCCCATATCGGGACCGGGAGATCCTCCCCGGCGCCCCTGCAGACTCAAGCCCGCCCGAGGGGGCGGCCTGCCGATGACCCGAGACACGGGCACAGAAGCAGGGGCCGCGCGGGATTAAGTCGTTTGTGGGGGCCCGTTCCTGCGGACCTACCGCCCCCAGATCGCCTTCACGTAGCCCTGCGTCTCCCGGTACGGCGGGATGCCACCATACTGCGCCACCGCCTCGGGTCCGGCGTTATAGGCGGCGAGCGCAAGGTCCCAGGTCCCGAAACGCTCGAACTGCGCCCGCAGGTAACGCGCGCCGCCCTCCAGGTTCTGCTGCGGATCATGCGGGTCCACGCCCAGCAGCTGCGCCGTCCCCGGCATGAGCTGCGCGAGCCCGATGGCCCCCTTCGAGGAGACGGCGCCAGCGTGCCAGCCCGACTCCTGCTGCACCAGCCGCAGGAACAGATCCTCGGGCACGGAATGACGACGCGCGGCGCCGCGGGCGACCTCCAGCCAGGGCCCGTCGTAGCGGCCCGCGAAGGCGACGACGCCCGGCAGCGGCGGCACCTCGGCGCGGGGCGGCTGGAGCCGGTCGGAGTTGTTGTACTGCTGCGACGCCCGCCCATCGAGCACGCGAAGTTGCGAGGACAGCAGCCCCGGACGGCTCATCGTCGAAAGGGTGTCCGCCCCCGCAGAGCCCGACAGCGCGGCGCCCAGCACGCAGGCGCACAGCGCGAAAGCCGATCCGTGATTGCGCATCGCCATCCTGTCCCGGTTTCCTTCGTGTCCGGCTAGCCTAACGAATGTTCCCGCCCCAAGACCAGCCCGATTTCACAGAATATCCACAGCCCTGGGCACCGTGTCGGCCGGTCTGTTCCGCTTTCATTCCCGGGCGCGGCATGCTCTAAGACCTTCCGATGTGACAAAGGAGACAGGGCCATGGCGGGCTCGGTGAACAAGGTGATCCTCGTGGGCAATCTCGGCCGCGATCCCGAGGTGCGGAGCTTCCAGAACGGCGGCAAGGTGGTGAACCTGCGGATCGCCACTTCCGAGAACTGGAAGGACCGCAACAGCGGCGAGCGGAAGGAACGGACCGAGTGGCACACGGTCGCGATCTACAACGAGAACCTCGCCCGGATCGCCGAGCAGTACCTCAAGAAGGGCTCGACCGTGTACATCGAGGGCCAGCTCGAGACGCGCAAGTGGCAGGACCAGGCGGGCCAGGACCGCTACTCGACCGAGATCGTACTGCGCCAGTTCCGGGGCGAGCTGACGCTCCTGGGCGGACGCGGTGACGCGGGCGGCGGCAACTTCCCGAGCGACGATCAGGGCGGCTACGGCGGCGGTGGCGGCCGGGGCGGATTTGGCGGCGGCTCCTCGGGCGGCAGCTATGGCGGGGGCCGCAGCGGCGGCGGCAGCGACCTCGACGACGACATCCCGTTCTGAGGCGGGACCGACGGGCGGGGCCGGTCCCCGCCCTCATCCGTTCCGCAGCACCTCCAGCACCGCCCCGGTCGGCACGTCGTCGGCCACGAAGGCCCGCCCGATCCCGCGCGCGAGGACGAAGCGAAGCTTGCCTCCGACCGCCTTCTTGTCCTGCCCCATGAGACGGACCAGTTCCTCGGCCCCCGGCAGGTCTCCCGGCACGTCCGAGAGCGTCGCCTTCATGCGCATCGCCTGCAGATGCGTTCGGACCCGCGACGGGTCCTCCTGCGGGCAGAGCCCCAGGCGGGCCGACAGGTCGAAGGCCAGACCGAGACCGACCGCCACCGCCTCTCCATGCAGGAGCCTGTCGGAATACCCCGTTGCCGCCTCCAGCGCATGGGCGAAGGTGTGCCCGAGATTGAGCAGCGCCCGGTCCCCCTCCTCCGTCTCGTCGCGCACCACGATTTCGGCCTTCATCTCGCAGGACCGCCGCACGATCCGGTCGAGCGCACCCGGCGCACGGGTCGCGACGGACGACCCGTTGGCTTCCAGCCACTCGAAGAAGGCGGCATCCCCCAGAAGACCGTACTTCACCACCTCGCCGTAACCCGACAGGAAGTCCCGCTCGGAGAGTGTCCCCAGGAGCCCCGTGTCGGCCAGCACCAGCACCGGCTGGTGGAAGGATCCGACGAGGTTCTTACCGTGGGCGGTGTTGATCCCGGTCTTGCCCCCCACGGACGAATCGACCTGCGCCAGCAGCGTCGTCGGCACCTGTACGAAGCGTACGCCCCGCCGCAGGATCGCCGCCGCGAAGCCCGCGAGGTCTCCGATCACCCCGCCTCCCAGCGCCACCACGAGATCCCGGCGCTCGACCTGCCGCTCCAGCAGCCACTCGACGGTGCGCGACAAGTGTCCCCATCCCTTCGTGGCCTCGCCGGGCGGGAGGACCAGGGCCTCGGCCTCGATGCCTTCGCGGGTCAGCGCGTCGCGGAAGGCGGGCCAGTGGAGCGCCGCCACATGGGCGTCGGTCACCACCGCCACGCGAGGTCGGCGCAGATGCGGACGCAGATGGTCCGCGGCGCGGTCGATCAGGCCTGGCCCGATCTCGATGTCATAGGCCCGGCCGGGCAGGTCGACGCGAACGGTCATGGACTCTCCAGGATATCGGGACGGGTGGCGAGGACCGAAAGCGCCCGGCTCGCCGTTTCCTCGACCGAGCAGCCGGGCTCGGACCGGACGTGCAGCCCGGCCAGGCGGTAGACCGGCACGCGCCGCTCGTAGATCTCGGCCAGCGTCCCCTTGGGATCGGACGTGCGCAGGAGCGGGCGCGAATCCTTGTGCCGCACCCGTTCCCACAGCGTGTCGAGATCGGCGTCGAGCCAGAGCGCCACCCCGGCGCGCGCGATGGCCTCCCGGTTGCGGTCGGCCATGAAGGCGCCGCCGCCGGTCGAAAGCACCACCGGCGGCCCCGACAGCAGGCGCGCGATGACTTCGGCCTCGCGATCGCGGAAGAAGGACTCGCCGTCGCGGGCGAAGATCTCGGGGATGGTCGCCTTCGCGGCCTCCTCGATGGCGGCATCGCTGTCGAGGAACTGCGCCCCGAGTCGCGCGGCCAGAGCCTTGCCCACCGCCGTCTTGCCCGAGCCCATCATGCCCACCAGCGCCACCGTGCGCCTCAGCCGCCGCTGCGCGGGCGCGCTTCCCTGCGGCGGCTTTTTCGAATCGCTCCCCGTCATGCGGTCCGGCCAATCTGTGGCGCGCGGGCCCTCGGGGGCCGCGGCCTGTTTCCTCATCCCTGTCCTAATGGGGTGAACTCCGGAGAAAGGCCATATATAACCCGTCCGGCGGCCCACCCTGGGCGCCGCGAGGGGATCGGACGAAACGATGTGGCGACTCATCAAGGTTCTGCTGATCCTGGCGTTGCTCGCCGGGATCGCGCTGGTGGCCTATGCCTACCTGGGACCGCTCGTCCTGCCGGGCGATTTCGCCGCCCCGGTCCGCGAGGTCACCCAGCCCGTCGACCTGGACCTGGACTGATGCGCCGACTTCCCTTGGGCGTGCTCGCGCTGCTCGCGCTGCCTGCGACCGCGCAAGAGGCCGGCGCCCCGCTCTCGGCCATCGACTGGCTGTCGCGCAGCGTGGAGGTGCCGGCCTCGACCGTGATCGGCCCGCCCGAGCCGCCCGTCACCCGGGACGGCGCGGCTCCGGGGGTGACCGTGACGCCGCTGGGCTCGGGGCAGGCGGGTGGCCAGGGAATCCTTCCGCCCGAGGTGACGGGCCTTCCGGCCGACCTCTGGTCCCGCAGCGACACCGCCACGCTGGTGCGGCTCATCCACGCCGAGCAGATCGAGACGCAACCTGCGCTGCAGGATCTCCTCGTCACGCTGTTGCTGGCCGAGGCCGCGCCCCCGGCCGACGATCCCGGCTCGACGCTGTTCCTGGCCCGGGTGGACAAGCTCCTCGACCTCGGGGCGCTCGAGGCGGCGCAATCGCTGCTCGAGTCGGCTGACCTCACCGATCCCGAGACCTTCCGGCGCTGGTTCGACGTGTCGCTCCTTCGCGGCACTGAATCGGACGCCTGCGGCCTTCTGGCCGAACAACCCTCTCTCGCCCCCACGCTGAACGCCCGCGTATTCTGCCTCGCCCGGAACGGCGACTGGAACGCCGCCGCCCTGACCCTGAACAGCGCCCGCGCCTTGGGCGACGTGACGCCCGAGCAGGACGAGCTCCTCAGTCGCTTCCTCGACCCGGAGCTCATGGAGCCGGAGGCCGAGCTCGCCCCGCCGTCGCGTCCCAGCCCGCTGACCTACCGCATCCGTGAGGCGGTGGGCGACCTGATGCCCACGACCGGCCTGCCGTTGGCGTTCTCACACGCGGACCTGCGCGACACCGTGGCGTGGCGGGCACGCATCGAGGCCGCCGAACGGCTCGCCCGTTACGGCGCCCTGTCCGAGAACGTCCTCCTCGGCATCTACACGGCGCGCGAGCCGGCCGCCTCGGGCGGCATCTGGGACCGCGCGGCCAGCATCCAGCGGCTCGATGCGGCGGTATCGTCCGGCGACGAGGCCGCCGCGGCCGAGGCGCTCCCGGTCGCCTGGGCCGCGATGGATGAGGCCGGCCTCGGTGTTCCCTTCGCCCGGCTCTTCGCCGCGCCGCTGCTTGAAATGGACCTGGACGGTGAGGTAGGGGCGCTTGCCAAGCGGATCGCGCTGCTGTCACCCGACTACGAGACGGCGGCCCGGATGGGCATGGCCGGCTCGGCCAAAGAGCGACTCTGGACCGCGATCGCCACCGGCGCGGTGGCCGGGGTGGAGACGACCGACCCTGCGAGCGCGGCTGTCATCGCAGGCTTCGCCGAGGCCCGCGTCCCGATCGATCTGGCGCGACTGATCGACGAAGGTCGAACGGGCGAGGCCGTGTTGCGGGCCATTGCCGCCTTCCAGCAAGGTCTCGACGGGGATCGGCAGGCCCTGACGGCCGCCATCGCCACGCTGCGCGCGGTGGGGCTTGATAGTTCAGCGCGCCGAGCGGCGCTGCAGTACCTTCTGCTGGACGCCCGGACGTGAGCCACTCGCGCTGGATCGACGCCTTCCTCGATGCGCTCCTGGCTGACCGGGACGCGTCGAGCAACACGCGGCTCGCCTATGGGAGGGATCTGTCCGACTTCCAGATGTGGTTGACGCGCCGGGGCGGCGACCTCGCCTCGACCGGTGCCGACGACATCGACGCCTACCTGCTCGCCTGCGAAGCCGAGGGATTGTCCAAGGCCACGCGGGCGCGGCGTCTGTCTTCGATTCGACAGTTGTTCCGCTTCCTTCTTGAGGAAGGCCATCGGGCAGACAACCCTGCGCTCCGGCTGCACGGTCCGGGGCGGGATCGGCGGCTGCCGGGTACCCTGGACGTCCCCGAGATCGAGGCCCTCATCGCGGCGGCCCGCGCCAAGCCGCGCGACCGGGCGCGCAACACCTGCCTTCTCGAGATTCTCTATGCGACCGGGCTGCGGGTCAGCGAGCTTGTAACCCTTCCGGTGGCCGCCTCGCGGGGCAATCCGCGAGTGCTTCTGGTCAAGGGCAAGGGCGGCAAGGAACGCCTCGTGCCCCTGTCTCCACCGGCCCGCGAGGCCTTGGCCGAGTGGCTGGTCGAGCGTGACGCGCTGGAGGCCGACCGTTCCGAAGGCACCCCACCCTCGCGCTTCCTGTTTCCTTCGCGCGGAGCGGCGGGTCATCTGACGCGCCAGGGCTTCTTCGGCCTGCTCAAGGAACTCGCGATCCAGGCGGGGGTCCCGCTCGACCGCGTGACGCCGCACCGTCTGCGCCATGCCTTTGCGACACATCTTCTGGCAAATGGCGCCGACCTCCGCTCCATCCAGGCCATGCTGGGCCATGCGGACGTCGCCACGACCGAGATCTACACCCATGTCCTCGACGAGGCGCTCAGGGAGTTGGTCCTGACGCACCACCCGCTTGCCGAGGGGTCGCAGGACCCGACTACATCGTCCTGATCGCCTGGGCAGCCCGACTCCGATCGGGCGCGCCGGGATCGACTTCCGCCATGGCGCCTGTGTGTTGATCGCCTTTTCGGACGTATGCTCGGACTCGTCCGCGCCGGATTGCCGAGGCCTTCAGGTGCCTTGAAAATTCGTTGACGGCCTTTTGACCTTGCCCTAACGTTCGGGCGATAGCTGGCCAAGTCCGGCAGGGAGATGAGAGAGAAAGGGGTGCCATCGGGCACCCCTTTCCGCTTTTCGCAGTGCGCCTGATGTTGAGGCATGGACCCCTGACAGCCGCCGCGCCCCGTGCTAGTCGGGCGCCGACACCACATCCGGAACGGACACCCAAGATGCCGATCTCGCTCAAGCCCATTTCCGTCTTCGCCCTGCTGGCCCTGGCGACCCCCTTGGTCGCGCAGGATGCAGCCGAGCCGCCCGCCGACGAACAGCCATCCGCTCCGGCCGAGCCCGGGACCGACCTGAACATGGGCGAGCCCGCCGAAGGCGGCGAGCCCCGCGTGGGCGAGCCCTACACGCGCGAGGAGTTCGGCAGCTGGGCGCTGCGTTGCCTGCGGGCCGAGGAGGGCCCCGATCCGTGCCAGCTCTATCAGCTCCTGCAGGACGACGAGGGCAACGCGGTTGCCGAGATCAGCATGTTCCCGCTTCCCGAGGGGAGCCGCGCGGCCGCAGGCGCGACGATCGTGGCGCCCCTTGAGACCCTGCTCACCGAAGAGCTGACGCTGTCCGTGGATGGCACCGCTGCGCGGCGCTATCCTTTCACCTTCTGCAACCGTGCGGGCTGCGTGGCGCGGGTGGGCTTCACCGCCGAGGAGCTGGCGCAGTTCAAGTCCGGCAACGCCGCACAACTGGCCATCGTGCCGGCTGCTGCACCGGATCAAACCGTGACGCTGTCGATCTCGCTGTCCGGCTTCACGGCAGGGTTCGACAGCACCGCCGTGCCGCCGCCGGCCGAGAACGCACCGGAAGCCGCTCCCGCCGAGGAAGCCGCTCCCGCCGAGTGACCAGGATCGGGGCGGGCCCGGCCCGCCCCCTTTCACGCCGCCCGAAGCGCCAGTACGGCGTTCAGGCCGCCGAAGGCGAACGCGTTGGACAGGCAGGCCGCGACCTTCGCCTCACGCGCCGCGTTGGGCACGACGTCCAGAGGGCAGTCGGGGTCCGGAGCCTCCCAGCCGATGGTCGGCGGCACGACCCCGTCGCGTAGCGCCGAGATGCAGGCCAGCAGCTCGATCGCGCCCGTTCCTCCGATGGCATGTCCGTGCATCGACTTGGTTGACGAAACCATGAGCCGACCGGCATGGTTGCCGAAGGCCGCAGCCACGGCCGCGCATTCCGTCCGATCATTCGCGGCCGTGCCCGTGCCGTGGGCATTGACATAGCCGACCTCATCCGGGTCCAAGCCCGCATCCGCGAGGGCACCGCGCATGGCACGCTCGGCGCCATCGACGGACGGCGCCACGAGGTCGCCCGCGTCGGCGCTCATGCCGAAACCGGCGACCTCGGCCAGGATCTCGGCGCCACGAGCCTGCGCGCGATCCCAATCCTCGAACACGAACACCGCCGCGCCCTCTCCCTGCACCATGCCATTGCGAGTGGCGCTAAAAGGGCGGCAGGCGTCAGGGGACATGACGCGAAGACCCTCCCAGGCCTTGAGACCGCCAAAGCACAGCATCGCTTCGGACCCGCCAGCGAGCATCACGTCGGCCAGCCCTGACCGGACCATCTGGAAGGCGAGTCCCATCGCGTGGTTCGATGACGCGCAGGCTGAGGCCGCGGTGAAGGTCGGGCCCCGTAGTCCATGCGCCATGCTGACCGCGCTGGCCGCCGCGTTGCCCATCAGGCGCGGCACAACGAAGGGGTGGACCCGGTTCTTCCCTTCGGCGTAGACGGCGCGGTAGCTGTCGTCGATCGTTGACAGGCCGCCGCCGCTGTTGCCGAGGATGACGCCAGAGCGCAGGGCCAGCTCGCTCTCGAAGGACAGGCCGGACTGGTCCACCGCCTCTTCGGCGGCGATCAGGGCGAACTGGGTGAAGCGGTCGTGCAAGGCAAGTTGTGACCTCGTGAATCGCGCCGACTCGTCGTAGCCGCGAACCTGCCCGCCAATCTGCACCGACAGACGATCGATGTCCCGGATGTCGAGGGGGCCGATCCCGCAGCGGCCTTCGCGCATCGCCTCCAGAGTGGACGGCACGTCGTGACCCAGGGCGTTGATCGTCCCGGCTCCGGTGATGGCGACGCGGCGCATCAGGCCTGCTCCGCCGCCAGTCGCTCGACCGCCTGCACGATGCTTCCGACCGAGGAGATGTCGAAGTCGCTCGTTTCCGGGGCATTGGCGTTGAAGGGCACGCGGATGTCGAAGGCCTCTTCTATGGCGAAGACGCTTTCCACGATTCCGAGGGAGTCGATGCCAAGATCGGCCAGCGTCATGTCCTCACGCACGTCGGACGGATCCAGGAGGGCCTGCTGGGCGATGATCGCGATGACGCGCTCGCGCGTGTCCATGAAAAGCCCCCGGTGCGTGACAGGCCCCTGACTTAGTCGCCCTTGGAACGCTTGGGAACCCCTGCGGCAAGGTCCCGCAGGACCCGCGGCAACCGGCGCAGAGCCTTGTAGCTCTCGATCTGGAGGTCCATTCGGGTTGCGGGATAGCCCATCATGACCCGACCTGCGGGCACGTTAGACAGGACTCCGGTGTTGGCGGTCAGAACCACGTCGTCGCCGATCGTGATGTTGTCCCCGACCGCCGCCCGCCCGCCCATCACGACTCGGTCGCCCAGCACGCTGGACCCGGCCACGGCGGCCTGACCGCAGAGAAGACAGTGCCGCCCCACGACGACGTTGTGCGCCAGCATCACCAGATTGTCGATCTTGGTCCCGTCACCGATCCGGGTCGGCCGGATCGTCCCCGCGTCGATGGTGGTGCCGGCGCCCACCTCGACGTCATCGCCGATCGTCACGCCGCCCAGTGAATGGATGCGGTGCCAGGTCGGGTCCTCGATGGCCGGCAAGGAGCCTTTGCCCATCGTCTCGCGCACGATCTCGACGTAAGCGGGCTCGCGGGTGACAAAGGAGAAGCCGTCGCCGCCGATGACGGCGTTGGGCTGGAGGATCGCGCGAGCGCCGATGACGACGCGACGGCCCAGGCGCACGCCGGAATGGACGACTCCCCCGGGGCCGAGGCGCACGCCGGCGGCGATCGTCACGTGAGGCCCGATCCGTGTTCCGTCCCCGATCTCGGCGCCAGGACCCACCACAGTCAGCGGCCCGACGCCTACCCCCTCGCCCAGCCGGGCAGTGGGATCGACGATGGCCGACGGATGCACGCCCGGCGGAAAAGGTACTTCATCGAGAAGCCGGGTCAGGCCGGCCATCGCCAGCCGGCCTCGCGGTGCAAATATGGCGGCCTGAAGTCCCAACGCGCGCCAGTCCGCTCCGGGCCAAAGGACTGCCGCCCGCGCGCGTCCCTGTCCGAGCGCCTCCGCCCACGTCGGGGCGAGAGCCAATGCCAGGTCCGAGGACCCGGCCGAGGCGGGCTCGGAAGCATGGCTCACCCGGAGCGTCATGTCCCCGGCGGCCTCGGCCCCGAGGGCCTCGGCGATCTCGGCGATGGTCGGCATGGGCGGTCCCTCCGTTTCGGGCCCGGTCTAACCTTGCAGGGGCGCGGCCTCTACCCCTTCGGCCTCCAGCGCCGCCCAGATGCGGGCGTCACGCCCGTAAACGTCGCGCCGGAACTGCAGGCCGCCTCGAGAGGTCGTGAAGGCCGTCCGGTACTCGAGATGGACCGGGATCGGCTGGTCGAGATTCACCCGCGTTTCCGCGCCGCTCTGGAGCTTCGAGTCGAAGACTCCCTTGGGATCGGGCGACTGGCGAGCCAGCAGGTGATAGGCGAAGCCGCGCGGGTCGGCGAGGCGGATGCATCCATGGCTGAAGGCCCGAACCTCGCGCTGGAACAGGTCCTTGGCCGGCGTGTCGTGCAGGTAAATGTTCCAGGGGTTCGGGAACATGAATTTGACGACGCCCAGCGCGTTGCTGGGCCCGGGCGGCTGGTGCATCGCGTAAGGGAAGCTCCTCGCGGAGTAGGACGCGAAATTGACCGACCCCCGGTTGATGACACGTCCGGCCGAGTCGGTGATCTTGAGGTGCCCGGCCGCGTTCGGGTTCCCGCGAAGCTGCGGCAAGTATTCGTTCACGATGATCGAGCGGGGGACGAACCAGCTCGGGTTTATGACCATGAACTGCATGAGGTCCGAGAACTCGGGCGTTTCCCGGTCCTCATCATGCGCCCCGATGACGGCACGCGTGCGGAAGGTCGGCACGTCGTCGTCCACGACCATGGCCGTGAAGTCGGTCAGGTTGACCCAGACATGGCGAGCGCCGCGCGGGGCCGCGTTCCAACGCTCGCGCTCCAGGGCGACCAGAACCGAACGCAGCCGGTCCGTGGCCGACAGGTTGACCTCGCTCAGCGTACCCTCGCCCGCGACGCCGTCGGGGTTGAGGCCATGGGCGGCCTGGAAACGGCGCACCGCGTCAGCCACCAGGCCGTCGTAGCGGGCCGTCGCGGTGGGGGCCAGCCAGCCCATATCGATGAGCCGATCCCGCAACGCCACGACGCTCGCGCCTCCCTGCCCCGGCCCGATGGCCGCGGTCGGCGCTGCGGCACCCCAGCCGCCGGAAGCGATCAGGGCTTCAAGCCGGATCTTCTCCCGCAGGAGGCGCGCGTATTCGGCGGTGGCGGGGGCGAGGCCGCGCAGGAAGGCCGTGGGCTCTTCGTCGGGGAAGACGGTGATGACGGCCAGGGGATCGGCCGCGAGCACCTCGCGCTTGATCTGGGCCGTCACCTTGGACGGGGTGAGCAGGCCAGCGTTCAGATCGCCGGCGAGGCGCAGAAAGGCACGGCTCATGGCGACCTCGGCCTGCCCCTGCTCGTAGGGCGTCCGCGCGTCCTGAAGCGTCCGGACCAGTTCCTGCGGGTCGTGCCGGCGCACACCCAGACCATGGGCCGGCGCCTCGACCATCGCAGTCAGAAGAGCGTTTCGCCGCGCCACGGCCCTGTCGTCGCTGCCGGTCCAGATTCCTTCGAACCCGCGCATCCGATAGAAGGCGGCGAGGACCTCGTGCCGGGCGGCGGCCTCGGCCACCCCCTGGCGGAAGCCCGTGACGGCCGAAAGCGCCCAAGCCCCCGTCCCCGGCAACGAGGCGGCCAGAGCTCCTGCGGACAGGCCGGCAAGGAAACGGCGGCGGGACGTGAGGATCATCGAAGCCTCGTTTGCAGGTTGGTCAGGATGGGCGCCACAACAATAGTGGGGATCGCCATGACACGCCACAACCGGACCAGCAACGCCCGCTTCGTCCTGCTGGCACAACAGCAACAGCGGCGAAGCGCCCGCCCGCTGAGCAGATTCCCGCCGATGTTCAGAACTCCTTAAGCTTGGCCTGTCAGACTCGTCTTGGTCGCTCCGGCGAGTCATGCCATAGTTGTGAGGCATCTAGGACAAAGATGACAAAAATTGCTCCGAAACAGGGGCTTACTAGATTGGCGACGGGACAGGCGCTAGCGGCATGAACAACATCGGCTCTTCGAGTATTTCTCGGCGTGCGCTCTTGGGCGCGTTCGCGGCGACAGCGGTCTCAGCTGCGCCAACCTTCTCCAATGCGGCTGGTCTCCTGCGGGGTGCCGGCGACATCCGGCGCATCCGCATGTATTCCGGACGAACCGGGGAACGTATCGACACGATCTACTGGATCGAAGGCGAGTACATCGCCGAAGCGGTTCGCGAAGTCAGCCTCTTCATGCGCGACTGGCGCAATGGGCAGGCGGTCGCGATGGATACCCGCACCATCGACATCATGACTGCGGCTCACAACCTCCTCGAGGTGAACGAGCCTTACATGCTGCTGTCGGGTTATCGTTCACCCCAGACGAACGCTATGTTGAGGTCGAACTCTTCGGGCGTGGCCCGCAACTCGTTGCACATGCGCGGTCAGGCGGCCGACCTTCATCTCGACTCCCGTTCCGTGAACCAGATCGCCCGCGCCGCTCTGGCTTGCCGTGCTGGTGGGGTCGGACGCTATTCGGGCTCGGGCTTCGTGCACATGGACTGCGGCGACGTCCGCAGCTGGGGCAGCTGAACAGATCCAAGCCCGCGTCTTGGATCTGCGGGTCGCACCGGCGGGCTCGGCTGATCAGGTTCCAGGAGATGAACCAATCAGTGCTGCCGCATGGGGAGCTCCTTTTGGGTCTGGTCTGTGGCGTCTCATTGCGAGTGCTTTGATAGACTGGATCGAGTGGCGTCATACGGCCCTCTGCCGGCACAGGATGGAGTGGTCCGGCACCGGCCAGTCCTGTTGGCCGGAGTGACGCGCAGCGGCACCGGAGGCTTGCGCGACAGCCTCCGCGCGGGCCCGCCGCCTGGCTTGGCTGCGGCGTGGACGGGGCGCTTGACGATGCCGCTGGCCCCGGGGATCAGGAGCCGTCGGAATGAGCGCTCCCCCATCCTCATGGTGGCGCCCAAGCCCTGCCTGCCGCCGGTGGAATGCGGCGAAGGCGTCAGCCCCAACCAAGCCGCGAAGTCGCTCCCTGACCGAAGGTCTGGGGCGGAGGTGCCGGAGCCGCTAAGGCCGCGGCGGTCCGCGGCCCCACTCCGGGGATGACCATCGGCCGGCCAGCGACCTCGTCCTCCCCGGCCCGGCGGATGATCGCAGCCTCATGGCCACGGAACTCGCCCGCGGTCTCCTCCAAGGGGAACACCAGAGCCGCCAGCGCCGATCGTGCGGCGTCCGGGGGCGGCGCATACGGATCCGCCACCCTCGCGACCAAGCGGCTTGCGCGCGATGCCCCCTGCGGCACCACTCGCCCATGTGGCCGCGAAACGCGCCGCCACGCTGAGTCCGCTGGCGGACCATCGGTTACGTTACTTTCGTGCCGATTACGGCCCGTCGAGTTAGCGAAGTGCGAGTCTGCTGCCAGATGCTTCTGTCCGGCGACACCCAGCATCCCGATCCAGAAGTTGGTCGGCGGCGACATGTCGAAGGTTACCTACTGCCTGACAACGCGACTGAAAGAGTAGGATTGCGACATTACGGAGTACGAGCGCAGGCCCAGCACCTTGCCTTCGCTGAGCCGATGAGTGCACCTGTCAAGCTAGAACGGTCGTGGCCCTCATGATCGTGGAAGTTAGCCGCCGCCCCCTGCCCCGTCCGTCTCCGCTCCACTAGGGTGGCGAGGCTGCCCAGAGCTGCGTACGGGCGAATGACAGCGACGGCCAGCGCTTAGCAACATGCTGTAGTTGATGCGTTGCGTCAGAAGGCGCAGCTAACCTCTGATCGCCCGCGCCATGGTATCGCAGCCTAGGTGGTCGGTTGCCGGGCCCGAAAAGCCAGATCCTGAGATCGTATACCAGATTGGAGACGATTTGACGCTCCGCAGATGGTTCTCGCCCACAGTGCAGATCCCGATCGAAGCTAAGCGGCACCCCTCTGACGATTCCCGGCGCCACTCGGCTCTGCGGTCGACACCACCTGCTCCAGAGGTCCGGCTCGCAACGCATGAGACATGGCCATCTCCGACGCACGCCCGCTATGTGCCGACGAACAACTATCGACCCCGAAGCCGTGATCAAGTCCCAGACGACGACTGTGCAGCGCAGGTAAATCGGCACCATAGAGATTCCGGGAGAGAACCGGTCCCGAACGATGAGCCACACCGACAACGTGCCGCATGCTAGAGGCGATATTGGTCAGCCGTCAGTTCACGAACTGACGGAAAGTTCCTGGGCTTCGACACCGACCGGCTATACCACGGCCTCTCGACCTTACGCGACCTTCTCCTGACCAAGTCTGGCTTGAGACGCGATCTGTTGTGCTCCTGAAATCGAGGCTGTCATGCTCAAGGTGCCTTGAGGAACACCATTCTCGGCCTATGTCCCCAACACCGCTCCGCCCCCGTTCACGACGGCGCCGGACGGTGGATCGCCTCGTGTCTCCCGCCCTGCGAAGGCTGTCCTCCCCGACCGGGACCCGCACGGCGGGGTGCGGGTCCCGGTCGGGATCGAAGCCGCTTCCCACCTGTGGCGCAATTACCCGAACCCGCGGTTTGTCGGCTCTGCGTGAACCTGTTGGCTCCGTCCTACGTTCGGGTTCAGGAACATCGGGCGACCTTTCCGCATCCACCTCCCGTCACCTTCATGGCACCGACGGCCAGAATGGCGACGCCTGCCAGAACCGGAGTCAAAGCCATCTTGACCCTCAACCTGCTGCAGGTCCTGTCTGACCGCGACACCTCCCCCCAAGTCGCAGGCGATCTCAGCACTGCGCGTTCGGTGGACGGCGCACCTTTGGCCGACCTGCCAGATATCACCCCCGACCTCGTGGAGCGGCTGGCGCGCCGGCTGGCCGAGGCGCAGGGCGAGGATCCCGCTGCCAGCCTCTGGACGCTGCGCCTCCCGCTCTGGAGATATCGCCGCTCACGGGCGAGGACCCTCCTGGCCATTACCCCTGTCGAACTGCGCGCCTTGGCGCGTGTCTTGGGGGTCGAGGGTGGGTCGTCAGAGGGGGATGCCGTTCGCCTCCAATGAACCGCCAGTGCCCTGGAGTTGACGGGCTCAGCCTCGTCGGCTTTCCGAAACCCAAGTCTGGGCAGAGACCCGATGCAGGCCACTGGCATTCTCCTGTTGGACTGTGTCCGGCAGGGAGCAGGGCCATGGTGCATCTGGTCTGGCTTTCGGAAC
>NZ_VDFV01000001.1 GCF_006152145.1 Rubellimicrobium roseum
GCGGAGTATCTGGCCAGTGCCGATCACCGGCTGGACGGAGGCACAGGGAACGACGTCCTGACCTCGACCATCCGTCTCGGCGCCGGCTATCCCCAGGATGGCATGCAGGCCACCGCGACCAACCACCTGTCGGGCGGCGTTGGCCAGGACATCCTCACCGCCTTCACGGATGCCAACCATTACGGCTACAACGAAGAGGACGGCTACGTCGTGGGCTTGGCCCGCAATAGTCTCGACGGCGGTGCAGGCGACGACCGGCTGGTGTCCACCATTGCGGCGGGCAGCGGGGGCGCCAGCGAGCTTCGCGGCGGCGAGGGTTGCGATACTCTCACGGCGATCGGAGGCTCCGGCAACCTCCTGGACGGCGGATCGGGCCATGACGTCCTTGTCGGAAGCGAAGGGCAGGACCGCCTCATGGGAGGCGCCGGCCATGACAGTCTGACCGGCGGCCACGAGGCCGATGTGTTTGTGTTCGGAGCGAAGGGCGGCCGGGACATCGTGATCGATTTTAAGAATGGCTTGGATCTCTTCGAGATCGGGTCGGGGGCCGATGACCTGTCGGACCTGACGATCCGCGCCAAAGGGGAAGACACGCTCATCCGCTTCGCGGACGCTTCCATCCTGCTGAAGGACACCGGGACCGCCCTGATCGACGCTGCGGACTTCGTGTTCGTGTAGCCTGGGCTGACTGGCCGGAAGACAGGCGGGCCTCCGCGCAAGGCCCGCCGGGGCCACGCCCAAATGTCCCCGATCACTAGGGCGCTGAGCTTGGCATCACTGTTCGCCTTGAGGAGGCGCTTCGGCGCATGACGCGCCCGGCCGACCTCACCTTCCAGTTAGGCCAGGGGCCGGAGGCGACTGAGATGCGGCTGATGCCCGTCACGGCTGAGACCGTGGCGGAGCTGGAGTTGCCGCTCGTCCTGCAGGCGCCGCCGCCGGCGCTTCTGGTCGTAGGGCCGCACTCCCTCCAGAGGCCGGACGTCCGCGATCACCACATGTGCTAGGCCTCGACCTCGGCCTCCCGCGCCGCAGGCTCCACCTAGAGGGGGGCGCGGAAGAACTCGACGACACGCGAGGTGAGGGCCGAGATGCCCGCCACGTCGCCAAGCTGGAACGCGGGCGCGCGGGGCGTATGGGGATGGGTGCGGTTGGCGATCTCGTCGATCTTGCTCAGGATCGAGCGCATCGCGCGCACCGTCCGGGGCGCATGCCCCTGGGCCTCCAGCGACTGCCAGTGCGACAGAAGCGTGCGTCCCTTCGTGCGCGCCACGAGGCCCGCATCAGCCTCCACAGCAGCGAGCGCGTGGGAGGCGGCCTGATAGCAGAGCTGGATGGCCTCTGCGCCGTCCCCAGACCGGGCGGCGCTGCGCCTTCTGGGCCGAAGTCGCCCTCGCGCAAGTCGCGGAAGCTGAAGTTGAAGCTGCGGAAAGTGTCGGCGTCGTTGAGGCAGGCCAGGATCGGAGCGAAAGGGCGCGGCTCATGAGGGACTCCAGGACGGGTTGGCCGAGCCTACCCTCCTACGGTGAAAACCCATCACTCGGCGAAGGGCTTCCGGAGCAGGACCCAGTGGGTGCCCGGGGTCTCCCAGCCGTCCTTGACCATAGGGCGGCGGGCAATCTCTCGGTAGCCGTTCCGCTGCAGGTGGATGAGGGCCGGCGTGTCCTGGTTCGCCATGATCACGCTGGTGCCTTCGGGGCCTCGGAAGCGTTCGGCGAAGGCCAGGAGCCGTGCTCCAATGCCCTGGCCCCGCATCTCGGGGATGACCGAAACCGCTTCGATATAGGCGGTGTCGATGGCCAGGAGCTCCAGCTCGACGATGGGGGCCCAGAGGGGCGACATGATCGTGGCCCGGAGCTCCTCTGGAGTTTCCGAGAGCTGGTGAACGATCACGAGGCCGACGGGCCGGTTCTCCAGCTCCGCGATCCATCCCATGCTCCAGGACACGGGCGTGTCGTCGTTCTGGATGCGCCGGATGCCCACCTCCCAGGGGTCCTCGCCCGGTCGGGCCAGGCTCGTCCAGATCTGCAAGGGCAGCCCGCCATCGGCCTCGTTGACAAGTGGCGCCATGAAGGGGGCGTCGTCGGGCATGGCGGGGCGGATCTTCAGGTCCATGGAGCGTCTCCGAGGCCAGGCTGGCTGGAACGAGGCTACCAGAGCCCGGCGCGCCCGCCCACCTTCGGGTCCCTAGGAGGCGGAGAGGCTCATCGTAGAACCCGAAGAGCGCTTCGACCAAGGCGGGCCCAGCGCCTGATGACAACCGCCCCAGGCACTGAAAACAACAGACTGGATACCTCTCGAGTGCAATACCCTGTCATCAGAACGATGACAGCACTGTCTCTGAAATGGTGACGAAAGCCCGAAGGGCGTCACCGAAATGTAGACAGGCTGTCGCTGAAGCAGTGACGTTTCGGGCGCTTTGGCGAATGCTCACGTCACCACTCTGATGACATCCTTAGTCTACCATATCCCTTGGCCACGATATCAATGGCCCGCGATGCACTGAACAGGCCTGATGAGACCAGTACAGATCCGTCGCCTATTAATGCACATACTGTGCCAAGGGGTGAGGACCCTGTCTGGTTGCCGAACTTGTCCGATCCGACCAAGCGCTGAAATGCCACGCGAACCTGCCGACATGTTGCTCACAACACATTTCTCCAGCACTGAAACCTGCGGGAACATCCCTGTTGGCACAAGCGGCGCCACAGGCGCTCATACTAGCACGCGACTCACCGTGCACGGCACGCTCTGCCAGCGTTGAGGATGGACCTATAACTGGCGCAGGCACAAAGTCTTGAACTCATCCGCTTGGGCATCCGTAGCATGCGATATGTCTATGGGGTATTACTCAGAAACATCTTAAGGGATCTCAAGTTATGAATATTTGGCTACCCATCGAAACGGCCCCGCGTAATGGCCAACCCGTACTGCTCAGCAATGGCGAGGGCCCTATCATGATAGGCGAATGGAGCGGTGAGCCTCACCCTTACGGTTGCTGGCAGGGAGTGTTTGTGGATCCTGCGGCCGAGTGCCTATTCTTCGAAAGTGACAAACCCGAGGACCCGTGGGCGCGCTACAGCTGTATGATCACCAACGACCCCAAGTGGTGGATGCCCTTACCCCTCCAGCCTGAGCGGCGCAGCACGTGAGAGTTCGCCACGTGCTGAATGCCAACCACGAAGGAGGGCGCCCGCGAGTTCCGAAGTAGGCTAAGCACCGTCGAGGGCTAGCGTATGAGCTGAAGCGGCTCGGCGGGGTTCACACGCCTCTCGGATAACAGAACCGGCGCACCTGAACTAAGTGACATACCCGAGGAGCCGTTCCGATGACTGGAGATGAGCTACGCACACGCCGCAGAGCGGTCGGCCTGACCCAGCAGCAGCTTGCCCAACAGACTGGCTTCACCCGCGACACAGTTCGGTACTGGGAGTGCAAGGCCATCGTGGATACGAGCGAGGTGGCCCCGCGACGGTTTTGCGAGGTGCTCGGCGTGCGGGGTTCTTCGACACCAAACGCGCGCGCGCGGGGGTGGGGTGTTACTCCTGGCGACATCATCCCCACAGCGCAGGCCGCAGCTCTTGAAACGCGCCCCTCGTTTGTATCTGTGTCAGTATCCTCAGCGCCGGGCAGCACCCAGCAGCCGGCTCTCTGTGGCGCTCGGACCCGCAAAGGCCTGTCCTGCCGCAACAAGCCTGAGCCCGGCCGCACACGCTGCAAGTTCCACGGCGGCAAGAGTACGGGGCCGGGGACGGCCGACGGGCGTGCTCGCATTGCCGAGGCGCAGCGGCGACGTTGGGCAAAGTGGCGGGCGTTACACGACGACGTGCGCTGCTACATCGGCAACTCGGAACATCTCTACTAAACCCCTCATGGGGACCGAGGACCGCCGCCTTGCCGCGTGCATAAGGAGCCGCCGCTGTGTTCCTAACCCCTAGGGACCGAGGACCATGCTAAGGTCGTCGTTGATGATCGCCTGACGGGTCTCCCAACCTCTCATGGGGACCAAGGGTGCGGATTAAGCCCGGCAGAGTGACGTCGTCGCGCGTCTCCTAACCTCTCATGGGACGAAGAACTCGTGAAGAACCCCGCCCAGTAAAGTGGGTCTTCCTTCTGCTAACCCCTTTCCGGGACCGAGGACCGGCCGGTGAGTGCGGCATGGCCGCCCACGCGAACAACTCCTAACTCCTCATGGGATCCAAGAACGATGGCGCGATCTCGACAGTGGTGCCCACGATAGTCGCCTCCTAACCCCTCCGGGGGGGATCGAGAACCACGATGATCACGACCGAGTGCGGATGTCGCGCTCGCGCACCTCCTGATCCCTCATGGGGACCGAGGACGCGCGCGCTTGGATGGGCTCGCCGCCGGTCAACTCCTTTTCCTAGCCCGTCATGGGGACCCAGAACCCAGAGCGTGGCGCCGATGGTGCCCTGCGGGTTGTCCTCCCAACCCCTCATGGGGACCGAGGACACGCCCACCAATGCTCCTCTGCGAAGGCCTACAGGAATGTCCCCTCTGGTGAGGCTGATGATCCCTGTTTGGCGGAGATCACGGTCTGCGACCCTCGCCATCCGCTCTTCGGACGTCGCTTCCGGGTCCTGCGACGGCTGGCAGTCCGGGCCGGCAACGTCGCGCCCTCTTTCGAGGTCGAACACGAGGCTGGCGGCACCCTGCTGATCCCGGTGGCGGCGTGCGAGCCGCACCCGGCGCGGGCGACCGAGGTTAAGCTGAGCGTTGAGGGCCTGCGGGACCTTGTCTCGCTGGCGGAGGCTCTCGACGCTCATGTCAATCGATCCCGAAGATCTCTGGGCGACGCTGCCACCGGCGCTGCGCCGGCGCATCGTCGAGGACGTCGCCGCGGTCCTGGCGGAGGCGCCTCATGAAGTCCGAACTGGTCATGCCCACGCATCTGGCGCGCCGGGCGGTCGTCTACATTCGGCAGTCCACGCCCGCCCAGGTGGTCAGCCATCAGGAGAGCCTGCGGCTGCAATACGCGCTCGTCGAACGCGCGCGTGAACTCGGCTGGCGTTCTTCCTACGTCGACGTCATCGACGCCGATCTCGGGCTGAGCGGCGCCTCCACGACGGGGCGCAATGGCTTCAAGGAGCTGGCCGCGCGCGTGGGCTTGGGCGAGGTCGGTCTCGTCCTGTCGATCGACGTCACCCGCCTGGCCCGCAACTGCTCGGACTGGTACCCGCTCCTGGACATCTGCGCACTCCGGGGCTGCCTGATCGCCGACCGTGACGGCGTCTATGATCCCGGCTCGCCGAACGGACGGTTGCTGCTCGGGCTCAAGGGCACGATCTCCGAGCTCGAACTCCACACGATCCGCAGCCGTCTCACGGCCGGGCTGCTGGCCAAGGCCGCCCGTGGGGAGCTTGCGCTCACCCTGCCGGTCGGCCTCGTGCGCGGGCCCGGCGACGTCGTGGTCAAGGACCCCAACCTCGAGGTGCAAGCCCGTCTCGGGCTCGTGTTCGCGTGTCGGCCGTCAGCGAGGCAAGCCGGGACTCGTGGTCACGCTTCTCAACCTCCACAAGCCCCGCGACCGCACCCACCATGAGCAGTTCCGCGCGTTCCACATGAGCTTCTACCGCGCCGTCGAGGCGACGAGCGTGACGCCTTTCGCCTCCCGCGCCCTGGACCGCGCCTTGGCCGCAACGCTCGTAGCCGGTGCGCGGCACGTCGAGGCGGGGTTCACACATGACGATGCCGCCGGAACGCTGGAGACACACCCGCACGCTCTGGAGGCGGTGCGAGGCGCCCTCGAGGCGAAGCTTGGCCTGTCGGAGTTGACCGAGGCGGAGCGGACTGCGGTGCTGGACCGGCTGGACGCTCTAATCGCGGCTTGGGGCGAGATCGCCGCAGTGCAGACCCGGTCCGGCGACGACTTCCGCTTCGGCTCCCATGCCCCGCCGCAACGCCTCCTCCAGGAGCCGCTGAAGCCTCTCGCAACCGACCCTGACCCGCGCCGCGCCTGGTTCGCCGCGGGCCGGTCCATGCGCGAGACCGAGCCCTCCGCCCTTCTCCTGCCTCGTCGCCCGGACGGCAGCGCATTCAAGGCGACCCCATGACGAACGACGTCACCCAAGGCTTCAGCCAGTTTCTCTACACCTATGGGCCGGGCGCCATGATGGACCTGCCCGACATCCCCGTGATCGTTGCAGGGCTGCAGGACTGGCGGATGGGAGGCGAGGAGACCTCACACATCATCGAGGAGTTCCGCCTCACCCGCCTTCTCGCTGGTCTCAACGCCTCGCGCCTAGCACCCGGATCCGTGCCTGTACTGCGCACGCCGCCGCTCCACGATCCCGACCGTCAAAATGGGTTCCGTCCTGGCGTCGAGGTGAGGATTTTCCCTGAGTGGTTCGTGCTCGAGGAGGCCGAGGACGACGCGGCGGCCGGGCCTTCTGGTGAGACTCGCCGCCGGATGGTCGAGTTCCGCAACCTCGTCCTCCAGAGCGACGGCTCCCTCCGGTACCAAGCCGACAAGCGCAAGGTCCGCGTGAGTCCCGTCCGATTTGTTGCCGCCTGTCCCGAAGGGCATCTCAAGGACATCAACTGGCGCCGCGTCGTGCATGGCGCCGATCCCTGCTCGCGCCCGCTCTACTGGGCCGAGCGCGGCGCGAGCTCAGACCCGACAGATGTCACCGTACGCTGCGCCTGCACCAAGTCCGTGTCCCTGGCGAACCTGCATGTCCAGGGGCGGCTCGGCACCTGTGATGCTTTCAGCCCCTGGCTGACGCCGCGCCACCAAGCCGAAGATGCATGCGACCAAGAGCTTCGACTCCTCGCGCGGTCTGCAACGAACGCCTATTTCCCGCAGACCGTCTCGGTAATCTCGATGCCGATAGAGAGCGACGCCGCCGCGCAGGCGGTGAGCGACCACTGGTCGACGATCGCAGCGATGCGAGGGCTGCCAAACCTGCTCGACATCCTACGGGCCTTGCCGGCGACGGCGTCAGCCCTGAAGCCCTTCTCCGATGCTGACATCCTGGCGGCTATCGCGGGCCATGGAACAAGTCCCAAGCGCTCGCCCGACCCCCGAATAGAGGAGTTCGACCGGTTCTCCGCGAACGTCGATATAATCGGTCGGGAAGGTGCCGACTCCCGGCTGCTCGGCCGCAGACTGACGCTTGATCCTTCGGCTATGCCGAAACGGATCGCCCCCCTTCTCGCTATGGTTGTCAGAGTGGATCGGCTGCGCGAAGTCGCTTGCCTGTACGGGTTCACCCGGCTCGACGCCGCCCCTTCTGCGACTGAGAGCGAACTCGACGAGATTACCCTCGCCACCAAAGGGGCTCCCCTCGAGCGCGAGCCTACGTGGTTTCCGACCGTCGAGCAGTTCGGCGAAGGGATCTTCATTCGTCTCGACTCCGCCGCAATCCAGTCTTGGAGCGGTCGTGAGGTGACCCGGGACCGTGCCAAGCATCTCAAGGCCGGCGAGCGGCGTGACGCAGAGCGACGTGGTCGTGAACCGGAACACTTGGGAACCGCCTACTGGGCCATCCATGGCCTCAGCCATGCGCTGATGATTGAGTTGTCGCTTGAGGCTGGCTATCCGCTCTCCTCCCTCAAGGAGCGAATCTACGCCAGCAAGACTGGCGCGATTCCACGGCATGGCATCCTCATTTACACGGCCACCTCCGGCGGACAGGGAACCCTTGGCGGCCTGTGCGGCATGGCGGAGCACATCCCTCGGCTTCTTGACCGCGCGCTTGAGCGCCTTGCTACATGCTCGAACGACCCCGTCTGCTTCGAGCACGAGCCTGACGACCCACGTGACGACCGCAACTTGCATGGGGCAGCGTGTCATGCCTGTCTTCTGGTGCCAGAGACGAGTTGCGAAGCGCGGAACGGTCGTTTGGATCGGGTTCTACTGGTCGGAGCAGAAGGTTTAGCCCTTGCTTCAGCAATTGATCCTGGCTAGCCGGCCGGCCACTCTAATAAGCCGCATCTCGCGATGCGGCGACGCGCTGGTCCGGACGCTGCTCTCCGAGGCGGCGGTGATCCTTCTCTGTCGGGTTAAGCCCGACCCCGCTTTAAAAAGCTGGGCGCTTGCCGTGGCACGGCGCTCCGGGCCGGCCAAGGCTCGCGTGGCCCTCGCGCGCAAGCTGTCGGATCTGCTGCATGCGATCTGGCGCTCGGGGAGCCGTTCCGCTGGTCGGCGCCGGAACCGGCAGTCGGAGCGGCCATGACTTGAGCCACCTACTCTCGGATACGTCTGCCCCTCCTGGCCGGACGTGATCAGCTGCCCTGCCGGGCGAGGGTGCAGATCACTGCGCGTCTGGGGTGTGGGCCGCGTTCGGCCGACGCAAGCCCGGTGTAGACATGAGCCACATCTCGCGCTTTGGACCACATGATGCGGCGGCACAGAGCCGACCGCGAAGAGAACCGTGACCCCGGGGCGATCATCAGGGCAGGCCAGACGAGAACCGCGTGACGGAGCGGACGCGAATAGAAACCGACCGGAGCGCAAGAGGGATCTTGGACCGGCATGACGGTGCCGGGTGCTGACATCTGTCCGGCCTTCGATGCGGCCTCAAGATGCCGCGGGCCTGTCAGGTACTCGCGGATCGGATCCAAATTAAAGTCGCGTGCTCGGAGGCACGCCGCACCCTATTGATGGAAGGCACTAGGGAACCCGCACCCACGACCGCCGGGGTAACCTTTAAGCAACACGCGCGTAGCCTTCTTATACCTCCGCGACACAAAAGTTGCCCTCAGCTCACACCTACCTTTCAAGAACAAACAACGAAGTACAATCACCCAGTTGCTCGAACATCAACCAGCGGCTCCAGAGGATCAGAGACCTAACCGAGACGCGTTGATCGTCCGCCCTACCACTAGAAACCCACCATCCGATTAGCTCCGTGAAAAATCGGATCCGCAAACGCAGTCGTACGAAAACGGTGCAGTGATGAAAGAACAATTATCAGGCGTCCTTCGAGCTATTCACGCCAAAGAACTTCCTGTCTCATTCGACGAACTATTTGCAGACTGCTACGACTACGAAGAACATCGCTTTACCACACAAGAGACATCAGTTCTCGACTACAAGGAGCATCTTCCCTACAATGATCCCAACTACGTCTATGGACTATTGAAGCTCATTGTAGCCTTTCACAATACCTATGGCGGACTGATCATTTTCGGCGTGAGAGACTCCGACCTCAAAGCGGTCGGAGTTAAAGAGTCGCTCGATATTGAAAAATTCAACGCACTGCTCACCGACTTCTTTGGAGTTTCGGAGGAGCTGCTTCGGAATGATTACCCCGTCGGACCTCCAGAGGAAGGCCGGAAGATTGTTGTTCTCCTCATTCCCAAGCGCACAAAGAAAAGCCCAGCCCGCCTCTTAAGGGATGTTGCATCCCTGAAAAAAGGAAGCATCTTCTTACGAGATCGACATCAAGCAATCCGAGCTGACGAACGTCACCTCCCACTCCTATTCTCAAGCCGAACAGCCTTTGAGGATCCTACGCCGACCGGGCCAGTCGCTATTCACGTCTCGATGCCCCCGTCCCCGGCAACGATGCAGCAGTTCATAAGCAGATCTGATCTATCACTGAAGCTTTGGGAATGGTTCACGTTCGGTAAGAATCCCCGACAGTACCTGTCGGGCGCTGGCGGATCTGGCAAGAGTACTCTGGCCCATGAGTTTGCAGCAATCTTGGCTGTGACCGCCGAGGATCTCGTCCTGACAAATGGCGGAACTCTCGACTACATCGTCTACGTTTCAGCCAAGGAGACCGAGTTTAACGTAACTACCGCCACCGAACAGCCCTTCGTACTCAGACAGTTCTCTTCAGCTGAGGAACTTTTTACCCAGATCCTCGTCCACTCCGGCTTGCATACAACAAGCGCAGTCAACGGAATGACCACGGAAGAAAAATTGGATGCGCTCGAAGAGACTTTCGATAGCTTCAACGGCTTCATAGTTATCGACGACATCGACACGCTCAGCCGAGCTGGAATTGACACCGGAGAGGAAGAGCTATTTTACCTGTCATCGAAGTCCAAGAAGATAACCAAGATCCTCTATACACTCAGAAATGACGCATCGTTCGCCAGAAATGCCTCGATATCCGTTCCCGGTCTGGAGCTTGACAAAGAGTTCCCTCAATTTGTAGATGCTTGCTGCGCCATGTTCCAAGTGCCTCCGCCGGAAGCAGAATACGAAAAAGAAATCATCAAAGAGTCGAGTGCCCTTCCGCTCTTAGTCGAAACAATCATTGGACTAAGAAAGAGCTCGAGCAACTATGCTCAGGCGCTTAGGGACTTCAAAGATCGAGGCGGCGAGGCTGCACGAAAGTATCTCTACCAACGGGAGTACGACAAGCTTAAATCTGGCGGTAAGAGCCGACAGGTTCTTGCCGCACTTGTCGAGTACGGTGGATCCTTGGACTTCGACGCACTATCAACGGTAGTCTCTGCTACGCCAGAGCAGACGCGAGAAGCCATCACCGACACCGTTAGTGTTTTCTTGAAAGTTAGGAATGTTGAAGGTGTGGGCACATTGTATGAGCTGTCCCAGTCAGCGATACCTTTCATCAGAACCGCGTCACAAGGGCTGGCCTACTATGGAGCCGTAAAGCGCGCCGTGGAGCAGTATCGCACTAGCACTGCTAAATCGACCCCGGCGGAAGCAGTGACCATCATTAAGATGGAGGAGCTAGTTAAATCTAGAAGGTATGATGACGTCGTTGTGATTGCGCGTGGCATCGGCTCCGCCGACCCGCTCCAAGTTAATCCCCGCTTTATGGCCGCCCTTGGTCGTGCTTATGTGCAGGCAACCATCCCAGACTATACTGCAGCAAGAGACTTATTCCAAAAAGCGATGAACTTCGGGCACTCTGATATCTTTATGATGAGAGCATGGTATCACGCAGAACGAAACACAGGCTATCGCTTCCGAGAAGCTGCGGACGTGTGCCAACTGGTGATCTCAGGCGCCAAGTTCAGCAACAGACACAAGTCGGAATTCTACTCAAAATTAGGGGACTGCCTCAGCTCAATAGCGAAAGGCTCCTTGGGTGAAAGCCCGGAAAGTCGTGTACGCATTCTCGGTCAGGCCGTTATCGCTTATGTTCGTGCGATGCACTCCATTGACGACGGCGAGGGGCTTGATCGAAGTAAAACAGTCGAGTGGCTGCAGCGAGCCACCTCAAGCCTGTTCCAGACCTGCCGTGCCGACTTCAGTGGGTTTTTTGATCTGCTCGCAGAAGCCGCTAGGGACGGAGTTGACCTCAGCAAGGATGCCTCTCAGGTCATCGCTGCGCCGCTTTATCAGTTGGCCAAGTCTGGTGATCTCGGGCTTCTGAAGCAAGCGCAAGGTCGCCTGAAGGGCGTAATTGCCCTGTTGCGCCGTGTCAGTCGACAGAAGCAGCTGCTTGGGCTCGATGTCTTCTGCATCGAAGCTGAGGCTGTCCTCCGCAGTTTGGAGCTTCAAATTATCGCCGTTGAGTCGCGGCGTAGGTCGAATTGAACTTGGCTCACCGACACGTCGGGCACCCGCGTCTGCGCGCAGATTGCCCGCTTCTCCTCGTCCGACCAGATCCGCCGCTTCCGTCCCTGCGCCACCCGAGACTCGATAGTGCCCATCATTCACAAGCGGGCACTATCTCCCGCCACCTCCGCCCGTCAGAGCGGCGAGACCGGACGCTTACTTGGATCAGGCCGCCCGTTTCTAAGATTTGAACCTAGCAGGTCCTTTTGTCGAGGAGCCCTGAGGGGGTGGTAGATATAGCGTCAACTGTACGGGATGCCGCCCGTATCGTTCGGCCATCCGGCTGCGAAGCTCAGCCATGTCTTCGCAAGCGGCCGCCATCCCAATTACCATCCAGATATGCTCCACGAGGCGCTTAAGGCCGTACTGGCTTGTCAACCACTGATGATAGTTCTGACCGTGTAGCGGCTTGGGAGCATGCTCCTTGAGCCACTTAGCTACATCGGGGTCAAGGTAGCCATAGATAAGCTCCATGACGAGCTTGCCCCAGTACTTCGGCCGAGAGTGAACGGGGCCTTTCCATTTGGTAAGTCGTCCAAACTCAACCCAAAGCTGGTCCGGGAACGTTCGTTCCCACTTCCTCATCTCCTCCACGAGAAACAAGTTGAGCTTGAGGCGTAGGGCATCTTCGGCTCGTTCGTACTGATACCCCGTCACCTCATCTACCATCGCGATAATGCCGACCTTGCCGCAAGCACGCTGGAAAGCGACTGCTTTCTGGGCAATCTCAAGTTGCCGCTTGGTGAGCGTAAAGTCGGAGTCGGCATTTAAGTGATGCATCAGGGCGTCAGAGTACGCTGAACAAAGGTCCATGAACCGCTCAACAGGGAAGCCAAGTGCATACTTGAAGCGGCTATCTTTCCCACCGTCGTCCTCCCCCGCTTCCCTGCCAGTGTCGAACCGGATCAGAGCGGGGATCGAGCCATCTTCTGCCGGCTTCAAATCGTCTGGTAGGAAGTCACGAAGCGCACGGACCTTAAGGTACTCCGCGAGTGGGCCACCCTCCGTCCCAATCAGGCCCACCATGATGCCCTTGAGACTGAAGACACGCTGCCCGTCCTGCAGCACATAGGCCGGCAGAACGGCGGACCCGATGGGAAGGTCGCCCCAATGCGTTGCCTTGGGTAGGCTGGGCTGAGCGGCTTCTGTGGGGCTCAAGTCTTCTGCAGGGGTACCCACAAAGTCGGATGGGCTAAGCGAGATAGACATTTCCTCGGCCAGCTTCAAAAGAACTGGCTGCCACTTGGCGGGGATCACCCCCGCCTTACGCCAGTACGAAATTGTGCTCGGCCCCTTGCCGATCAACTTCGCAAGGGCCGCAGGCCCACCAAACTTGCCGATCACGATGTCTGCAGCGCTCATGCGTTCAGCCTCCTACTTAGCATGTGCTAAGCAGCAGAACTGTCGACGTCAAACAGTTTTTTTGAAGTTGTGGATCATGCAATTCAAAACGGGGGACTTCGCGGTTGGTTGGCTCTACTTGCCGCTCCATCGCTGTGCCGCCACCTTCCTGGCGATCTCCGCCCGCGCCTCCTGCAACAGCTTGGCCGCGCGCGCCGCTCGCCCTTGCGACCGAGCGCCCTGGCGGCGGGGTACTTGCTGTCCTCGTCGGCTACTGGCGGATTCTCGATCTCGCCCGTAGTGATACTGGCCACGTGGACGGCCAGTCCGACCGCTTCCCTCCGCGTGGCCTTCTAGGCAAATTAGTCGTCCTTGCTTGCAAGGCGATTCACTTCCTCGTCGATCACCCGTTCGATCTCGTTGGCCATGTAGGCCCATGCATCATCGGTCACCTGGGCGATCTCTGCACGGAGTATCCCCGCCTTGTCATCGTTAGCCAACATCCTGGAAGCGGCTCCCTTGGACCAGGTTCGCTTCAGATCTAGGCAGCTGGACGCGGCGCCACTGGGCGCCTTGGGGCCAGACGTAGACGATTGGAGGTCACTCTAGCGATTCAAAGTGCCGAAGCAGACAGCGCGGCGAGGCTACGAAGCCGTACAAGCACCCGCGAAGAGAAGTGGGTTGGAATGTGGGGCGAAATCCGATCTATCAGCGGATATCTCACAAATTTCAGTAGGTTAACTAATTTATTTGGCGGAGGAGGTGGGATTCGAACCCACGGGGGGCTTGCACCCCCGGCGGTTTTCAAGACCGCAGCAATCGACCGCTCTGCCACTCCTCCGTCGGGCCCTGATACGATCCCGGCGTCGCGAAGAAAAGCGCCTTCACGATGGCGGGATCGTCTCCGTCCGGGGCGGCCTCGCCTTTCCAAGGGCGGGCGCGGCGGCTATCCTGCCGCCCGCCGGACCGCTTCATGGGGCGGGCACGACACGGGACACGACGACCGCGGGCCGGCCAACGGCTCCGGCAGGCAGGGGACGGAAACGGGATGAGGACGCAGGAACCGGCAGGATGGCCCGGGGCGGCAGGAGGGCGCGCGGGTCTCGCGCTCGCGCTCGCGCTGACGCTCGGGGGATGCTCGGGCGGGCTGGGCCTGGGCGGGGCGTCCGCCCCCCAGACCGACGCCGCACCCGCCTCCGCCGACCTCGACCCCACCGACGTCGCCGCGCCCGAGGTCTTCCAGGTCTCCGAGCCCGGTCTCTGGGACGGGCGCCCCTCCCTGGGCGGCCTCTGGGTCGCCCATCCCGACGTGACCGACCCCGAGCGCGTCCGCATCGTCAACACGGGCAACGGACGCTCCGCCATCGGCGCCCTCTTCCGGCGCGAGCGCGACCTGCCCGGCCCCGCGCTCCAGGTTTCCTCCGACACCGCCGAGGCCCTGGGGATGCTGGCGGGCGCCCCCGCGCAACTGGAGGTGACAGCACTGCGGCGCACCGAGGCCCCAGCCGCCACCCCGGCCGCATCGGCGGCAGCCGAGACCGAGGCCGCCGGCGCCACCCCCGCCGCCGTTGCCACCGCCCCGCTCGACGCGGCCGCGCCGGAGGGCCCGGCCACGGCCGCGCAGGGGGCCGATCCGGCCTCGTCCCTGAACTTCCCCTACGTCCAGCTCGGCTCGTACAACGTCGAGCCCTTCGCCCAGGACACCGCGAACGGTCTCCAGGCCAAGGGCCTGCCCGCGCGCCTCGTGCAGGTTCCCGGACAGGAGGTCTGGCGCCTCCTCCTCGGCCCGGCCACCACCGAGTCCGGCCAGACCGAACTCCTCGAACGCGCGGCGGCCGAAGGCTTCGCCGACGCCTACCTCGTCCGAAGCTGACCCCGGAGGTCCCGCCGATGACCCGTCTCGTCCCTGCCCTGGCCCTGCTCCTCGCCTCCGCGCTTCCCGCAGTGGCGCAGGAGTTCCAGACCGCCGCCCGCGCCGCCTGGGTCTACGACGAGACCACGGGCACGGTGCTCCTCGAAAAGAACGCCGACGCCGAGATCCCTCCGGCCTCGATGTCGAAGCTCATGACCATCTACATGGCCTTCGACGCCATCGGGAAGGGCCAGCTCACGCTCGACCAGACCCTGCCCGTCTCCGAGCACGCCATGAGCTACGGCGGCTCGACCATGTTCCTCAACACGCTCGACCGCCCCACCGTCGAGGAGCTGCTGCGCGGCGTCATCATCCTGTCGGGCAACGACGCGACCGTCGTCCTGGCCGAGGCCCTGAGCCCCGACGGCACCGAGGCGGGCTTCGCCGAGCTGATGAACCGCAAGGCCGAGGAGCTGGGGATGCTGCATTCCCACTTCGAGAACTCGAACGGCTGGCCGGCCGAGGGGCACGTCATGTCCGCCCGCGACCTGGGCATCCTGGCCGAGCACCTGATCGAGGACTTCCCCGACCTTTACACGATCTTCGCCGAGCAGGAATTCGACTACGATGGCCGCGCGCCCGCCAACACGCGCAACCGCAACCCGATCCTGGGCCTCGTTCCCGGCGCGGACGGGCTCAAGACCGGCCACACGCAAGAGGCGGGCTACGGCCTCGTGGGCTCGGCGGTGCAGGACGACCGGCGGGTGATCTTCGTGGTCACGGGCCTTCCCTCCGAGGAGGCCCGGCGCACCGAATCCGAGCGCATCGTCAACTGGGCCTTCCGGCAGTTCGCCCTGCGCGACGTGGGCGAGGCCGGAAACCGCATCGCCGAGGCCGAGGTCTGGATGGGCGCGCAGCCCTCCGTGGGCCTCGTGCTGCCCGAGGACCTGTCCATCCTCATCCCCATCACCGGCAGCGACGGCGTGGAAGCCTCGGTCTCCTACCAGGGCCCGCTCCCCGCCCCGATCGAGGCGGGCCAGGAGGTCGCCGAGCTGGTGCTGACGCGCGAGGGCCTGCCCGAGATGCGCCTGCCGCTGGTGGCCGAGGCGGCCGTGCCCACGGGCGGCTTCATGCCGCGCGTGCAGACGGCGCTGGGGGTGCTCCTGGGCAAGGCGGGCCTCAATGCGGGGGCGATCCCCATCCTGGCCGGCGCGCCCGCCGTCGAAACGCCCGTGGCCGAGCCCGCCGAGGAACCGGCCCCCGAGGCCCCGGCGGAAGAGCCAGCCGCCGAGGAGCCCGCGCCCGCCCCGGCCGAGGAGAGCGAGGGCCTGCCGGATGGCGGCTGAGCCTTCCGGCCTCTTCGTCAGCTTCGAGGGCATCGACGGCAGCGGCAAGTCCACGCAGGCGCGGCTCCTGGCCGAGCGCCTGCGCGCGCAGGGCCGCGAGGTCGTCCTCACGCGCGAGCCCGGCGGCAGCCCCGGCGCCGAGGAGATCCGCCGCCTGGTGCTCACCGGCGACCGCGGCCGCTGGTCGGCCGAGACCGAGATCCTCCTCTTCACCGCCGCCCGCCGCGACCATCTGGAGCGCACGATCCGGCCCGCTCTCGACCGCGGCGCGGTGGTCATCACCGACCGCTTCGCCGACTCGACGCGGCTCTACCAGGGCACCACGCGCGGCGACCTCCGCGCCACGGTGGACCGGCTCCACGCGCTGATGATCGGGGTAGAGCCCGACCTGACCTTCGTGATCGACATGGACCCGGCCCGCGCCCTGGCCCGCAGCCTGCGGCGCCTCGGCACCCCGCCCGAGCCCGCCGAGGTGGCCCTGCAGGAGGTGCTGGAGGTCCTGCGCTTGCCCGCCGAGGACAGCCTGGCCCCGGAGGCCGCCCTGCTCGCGCCCGCCGCGCCGCCCGAGGACCGCTTCGAGACCTTCGGCCTCGCCTTCCAGGAGCGCATCCGCGACGGCTTCCTCGCCCTCGCCCGCGCGCAACCCGCCCGCATCGCCGTCATCGACGGCGACCGCCCCGAGGCCGAGGTCGCCGCCGACGTGGCCGCGCTCGCCCTGTCCCGGCTGGCCCCCGCCTGATGGCCCGCGCCCCCGTCGACGAGCCCTTGCCCGAGCCCGACCGCCGCGACGGCGCCCCCCACCCGCGCGAGGCGACGGCCCTTGTCGGCCACGACGCGGCCCAGCGCGACATCCTGACGGCGCTCGCCTCCGGCAAGGTCCATTCCGGCTGGCTCCTGTCGGGCCCCGAGGGCGTGGGCAAGGCGACGCTCGCCTACCGCATGGCCGCCACGCTGCTCGCCCACCGCCCGGGCGATCCCGCGCCCTCCGCGCTGGGCCTGCCACTCGACCACCCCGACGCCCGGCTCCTGCGCGCGGGCGCCCATCCCCGGCTCTTCGTCCTGCGGCGCGGCCCCGACGACAAGGGCAACCTCCGCTCCGTCATCACCGTGGAGGAGGCGCGCAAGCTCCGGGGCTTCTTCGGCCTGTCCGCCGCCGATGGCGGCCGGCGCGTCGTCATCGTCGACGCCGCCGACGAGATGAACCCCAACGCCGCCAATGCCATCCTGAAGCTCCTGGAGGAGCCCCCGGCGCAGGCCACCCTCCTCCTGATCGCGCACCAGCCCGCGCGTCTCCTGCCCACCATCCGCTCGCGCTGCCGGACGCTTCGCCTGTCCCCGCTCGGCGCCGGCGACCTCGGCCACGCCATGGACGCCATCGGCCTTTCGACCGACTCCCCCGAGGCGCTGGCCGAACTGGCCGCAGGCTCCGTCGGCAACGCCGTCCGCCTCGCCCACGCGGGCGGCCTCGACCTCTATGCCGAGCTGGTCGCGCTCCTGAACACTCTCCCCCGCCTCGACCGCCCCCGCGCGATCCGCCTCGCCGAATCCGCCGCCGGTCGCGCCGAGGGCCGCTTCGACCTCCTCCTCGACCTTCTCGACCTCCTCCTCACCCGCCTCGCCCGCACGGGCCTCCAGGGCCCCCCGACCGAGGCCGCGCCGGGCGAAGCCGCCCTCCTCCAGCGCCTCGCGCCCCACGATCTCGCCGCCCGCGCCTGGGCCGACCGGCAGGCGCTGGCCTCGGCGCGGGCGCGTCAGGGCAAGGCGGTCAACCTTGACCCTGCCGCGCTCCTCATCGATATGCTCCTCCAGATCGAACAGACGGCGCGCACGGCCGCCGCAGCCTGAGAGGCGGCCCTTGAAGCCCGACGCAGCCCCCCTTCCCGGCCTCGTGGACAGCCACTGCCACCTGGACTTCCCGCAGCTCGCCGCCGACCTGCCCGAGGTCTTGGCCCGCGCCCGCGCCATGGGCGTCGAGCGGATGGTCACCATCTGCACCCGCCTGCGCACCGAGCCGCAGGTCCGCGCGCTCGCCGAATCCCACCCCGGCCTCTTCTACGCCGCGGGCACCCATCCCATGAGCGCCGCCGAGGAGCCGCTCGCCACCGTCGAGCAGCTCGTGGGTCTCGCCCGCCACCCGCTCATGGTCGGCATCGGAGAGACGGGGCTCGACTACCACTACTCGGCCGACAGCGCCGCGATCCAGCAGACCTCGCTCTGCGTCCACATCGAGGCCGCGCAGGAAACCGGCCTCCCCCTCATCATCCACGCCCGCGACGCGGACGAGGACATGGCCCGCATCCTCTCCGAGGGCTACCTCCAGAAGCCCTACGGCTGCGTCATGCACTGCTTCTCCTCGGGCGAGAACCTCGCCCGCGCCGCGCTCGACCTCGGCTTCTACCTGTCCGTCTCCGGCATCGCCGCCTTCCCCAAGTCGGGCGAGCTGCGTGACATCCTCCGCCACGCCCCCCTCGACCGCATCCTGGTGGAAACGGACTCCCCCTACCTCGCCCCCCCGCCCCATCGCGGACAGCGCAACGAGCCCGGCTACGTCGCCCATACCGCCCGCGCCGTGGCCCACCTCTGGGACCAGAGCCCCGAGGACTTCGCCCGCGCCACCACCGCGAACTTCGACCGCCTCTTCGCCAAGGCGGCCCAGGGCCGGGCGGCGTGAGCGGCACCTTCCGCATCCTGGGCTGCGGCTCCTCGGGGGGCGTGCCGCGCCTGGGCGGCGACTGGGGCGCCTGCGACCCCGCCGACCCGCGCAACGCCCGCACCCGCTGCTCGGCCCTCGTCACGCGCACCGGCCCCCAGGGCACCACCCGCGTCCTCATCGACACCTCGCCGGACCTGCGCCACCAGCTCCTCGCGGCGGGCGTGGGCCTCCTCGACGCCGTGCTCTACACGCACCCGCACGCTGACCATGTCCACGGCATCGACGACCTGCGGATGGTGGTCTTCAACCTGCGCTCGCGCCTGCCCGTCTGGGCCGACGCGCCCACCTCGCAGGCGCTCCTGCTCCGCTTCGGCTACGCCTTCGAGACGCCCCCCGGCTCGGGCTACCCGCCGATCTGCGACCTCCACCGGATCGAGGGACCCGTCACCATCGACGGCGCGGGCGGCCCCCTCACCTTCACCCCCTTCACCGTGGAGCATGGGGGCATCCCCGCCCTGGGCTTCCGCGTCGGCGCCCTGGCCTATCTCCCCGACGTCTCCGCGATCCCCGAGCCCGCCTGGCCCGCGCTCATGGGCCTCGACACCTTCATCGTGGACGCCCTGCGCTACAAGCCGCACCCGACCCACGCCCATCTCGACCAGGCGCTCGAATGGATCGCGCGCGCCCGCCCCCGGCAGGCGGTGACGACCAACATGCACGTGGACCTCGACTACGCGACGCTCGCGCGCGACCTGCCTCCGGGCGTGATCCCCGCCCATGACGGGCTCGAACTCGCATTCGATCCGTGAGCATCCTCCTGTCCGTCATCCTGCCGGTCTTCGTGGTGATCGGGATCGGCTTCCTCGCGGCCAAGCGCGGCCTGATGACCGAATCCGGCATCGACGGCGTGATGCGCTTCTCCCAGGGCTTCGCGGTCCCCGTCCTGTTGTTCCAGGCGCTCGCGAACCTCGACCTGGGCGCGAACTTCGACCTCCGGCTCGTCGGGACCTTCTACACCGGCTCGTTCACCTGCTTCGTGATCGGGATGTTGGCGGCGGTCTACCTTTTCAAGCGCGACTGGGAGGACGCGGTCGCCATCGGCTTCATCGCGCTCTTCTCCAACTCGCTCCTCCTGGGCCTCCCCATCACCGAGCGGGCCTTCGGGCCGGCTTCGACGGCGGCCAACTTCGCCATCATCGCCGTGCACTCCCCCTTCTGCTACGCGGTGGGCATCACGGCCATGGAGATCGTCAAGTCCAAGGGCCAGCCGCCCCGCACGGTGCCGCTCAAGGTCCTCAAGGCCATCTTCTCCAACTCCCTCATCGTCGGGATCACGCTGGGGCTGATCGTCAACCTCACCGGCCTGCCGATCCCGACCGTGGTGGACGAAGGGCTCGACATGCTGGTGCGCGCGGCCCTGCCTTCCGCGCTCTTCGGCCTGGGCGGCGTCATCGCCCGCTACCGGATCGAGGGCGACCTGCCCACGATCCTCTTCACCCTGGCGCTGTCGCTGATCCTCCACCCGGCCATCGCCTGGGGGCTCGGGACGGCCATGCAACTGCCCCCGGACGCCTTCCGTTCGGTGGTGGTGACGGCCTGCATGGCGCCCGGCGCCAACGCCTATCTCTTCGCCTCCATGTACGGGCGCGCCACGCGCGTCGCCGCCTCCTGCGTCCTTCTCGGCACCGCGCTATCGACCCTCACCGCCGCCGTCTGGCTCGCGCTGCTGGCCTAGGGCCCGGCGCGCCCAAGGTGTTGCGTCAAGCGGGGGAGGACCGTTCGGTGCTGTAGGAACCTGTTAACCTCTGTCCCGCACCCTGATCGCGCACGCATCGCCACGGGACCGCCTGCGGGACATTGCTCTCCCGCTCTCGGACGACATCTTCGTGGCCCGCTCTTTGCAGGAACCCGGCCCGCGTGCCGCCGGACCATCTGGGGATCCCACCCCCCAGCCGCCGCGCGTCGAACACGCGCCCCCTGCCCGCGTCGGAGTGGCGTCCCGCGGGCAGCGCCGGAGGCCGTCCGCCACGCGCGCCCAAGCGCGGCGGAAACGCTCCGATCTCGCGCCCTCAGGCCGCCGACAGCCCCCGCATCCGCTCGTTCCGCCGCCGCAGCAGCTCCAGCGTGGCCAGCAGCAGGACGGACACCGCGATCAGCACGGTCGCCGCGGCCAGGATCGTGGGCGAGATCTGCTCGCGCAGGCCGATGAACATCTGCCACGGCAGGGTCTTCTGCCCGGCCGCGCCCATGAACATCACTACCACCACCTCGTCGAACGAGGTGATGAAGGCGAACAGCGCCCCCGACACCACGCCCGGCAGGATCAGCGGCATCTGCACCTTGAAGAAGGTGCGGATCGGCCCCGCCCCCAAGCTGGCCGAGGCCCGCGTCAGCGACTTGTCGAAGCCCACCAGCGTCGCCGTCACGGTGATGATGACGAAGGGGATGCCCAGCGCCGCATGCGCCAGCACCACGCCCCAATAGGTCCCCTGCAGCCCGATCCGGCTGTAGAAGAAGTACATGCCGGCCGCCGAGATGATGAGCGGCACGATCATGGGCGAGATCAGGATCGCCATGATCGCCCCCTTGAACGGCACGTGGGACTGAGACAGCCCCACCGCCGCCAGCGTCCCCAGCGCCACCGCGAGGAGCGTCGCCATGGGCGCGATCTTCAGCGAGTTCCAGAGCGGTCCCTGCCAGTCGATGTTGTTGAAGAAGTCGTCGTAGTGCTTGAGCGAATACCCCGCCGGGTCGAGCGCCAGCATCTCCGGCGTGAAGGTGAAGAAGTCCGTGGCGTTGAACGACAGCGGGATGATGACCAGGATCGGCGCGATCAGGTAGAAGAGGATCAGCCCGCAGATCGTGCGGAAGGTGTAGTGCCAGACCCGCTGGCCCGTCGTGGCGTAGCTCGGCAATGCCATTGGTTCAGCCCCCCAGCTTCACGTTGTCGATGCCCACGAGCCGGTCGTAGACCCAGTAGAGCAGCAGCACGACCGCCAGCAGGATCGTCCCCAGCGCCGCCGCGAGGCCCCAGTTGAGCGAGGTCGAGATGTGGTAGGCGATCCGGTTCGAGATGAAGACGCCCTTGGTCCCGCCCACGAGTTCCGGTGTGATGTAGTAGCCGATGGACAGGATGAAGACGAGGATCGAGCCCGCCCCGATGCCCGGCACCGACTGCGGGAAGTAGACCCGCCAGAAGGCTGTCCAGTCGTTCGCGCCCAGCGACTTGGCCGCGCGCACGAACGAAGGCGGAATGCCCTTCATCACCGAATAGAGCGGCAGGATCATGAACGGCAGCAGGATGTGAGTCATCGCGATGATCGTGCCGGTCTGGTTGTTGATCATCACGAGCCGGTTCGCGTCGCTCACGACCCCCGCCCAGACGAGGATGTCGTTGATGACCCCCTGCTGCTGAAGAAGCACCTTCCAGGCCGAGGTCCGCACGAGGAGCGAGGTCCAGAACGGCAGCAGCACGAGGATCATCAGCAGGTTCGCCGTCCGCATCGGCAGGCTCGCCAGCAGGTACGCGATGGGATAGCCCAAAAGGATGCAGGTCCCGGTGATGACCAGCGACATGATCATCGTGCGGACGAACAGCGTCACGTAGATGCGGTCGTTCTCCGGCCGGACCGAGACGCCGTCGAGGTCCTTCTGCAGGTCCACGGCGTTCAGGTAGTAGCCCGGCGTGTAGGCGGGCGCATAGAGCCGAAGGACGTTCCAGATCTCCGGCTCGCCCCAGGCGTCGTCCTCCTCGATCAGGAGCTCCTTGATCGACACGGTCTCGAAGCCCGTCACGTCCACCGCCGGCAGCCCCGGCGGCTGCGCGCCGGCCGAAAGGTCGCGATGGAGCGCGGCATAGACCATGTCGCCGGGCTCCTCTTCGGCGGGGTCGTCGTTGCCCACCTCGGTCGTGAACTGCGCCCAGGCGTCGTAGGCGTCGGCCGTCTCGGGCAGCGCGGCGCGCACCGCCTCGTCGGCCATCCAGGCGGCCCACTGCGCCCCGTCCTCGAAGGCCGGGTCCGCGTCCTGGAACTGGTCGGTGTAGACGTCGGTGCCGAAGCGCGCGACCGCCCGCCCCGTGCCCCGGAACAGCGACGAGGCCCCGCCCCATTCGTAGTTGAGCCGCGTGCCGAGCTGCGTGTGCCGCTTGTACTCCTCGGCGACCACCAGATCCTCGTAGAGCGCGACGAAGGCGGGCTCACCCGGCACGGGGGCCGTGTCCTCGCGCAGGGCCGCGACCGTGCGCGGCAGCGTATCGCCCACGATCCGGTTCTCGACCGAGCGGAACAGCATGTCCCCGATCGGCAGCACGAAGGTGGCAAGGATGAAAAGAAGCAGCGGCGCGATCAGCAGCAGCGCCCGCGCCTTCTGCCGCCGCAGGCTGCGCGCGAGGCTCGCCTTCAGCGGCGTGCCGTCCGCGGCCAGCACCGGCCCCGAAGCGACGGGCCGCGCCTCGCGTCCCGCGGGCATCCCGCCCGAGATGGTTGCGTCGGCCATGCCGTCACTCCTTCTGAAGGTGGGCGGGGCCCCGCAGGGCCCCGCCGCGTCCGCTTATTGGGCCAGCCAGTTCTGGAAGGTCGCTTCGACCTCGTCCTGGTTGTCCGCCCACCACTCGATGTTGTTCACGAGGTAGTTCTTCATGTTGTCGGGGTTCGTCGGCATGTGCGGCGCCATCTCGATGCCAAGGTCGGCATGGGTCGAGACGAGCGGCTGCGACGAGGCGCGCGCGGGCCCGTAGGCGATGTACTTGGCCTGATCGGCCAGACGCTGGGTGTCGGTCGCGAAGCGCGCGAAGTGCATCACGCGGTTCATCCGGTCCTCCGACAGGCCAGCCGGGACGATCCAGCCGTCGAAGTCGAAGTTCTGGTAGTCCCACAGCATCTCGACCGGCTGGTTCTGCTCGGCGATGACCGAGAACAGGCGGCCGTTGTAGGTCGAACCCATCACGACTTCCTTGTCGGCGAGCAGCTGCGGCGTCTCGGCGCCGGCGGTCCACCAGATCGTGCTGTCCTTGATCGTGTCGAGCTTGGCGAGCGCGCGCTCGACGCCGCCGTCCTCGTCCAGCACGTCATAGACGTCCTCGGCGGCGACGCCGTCGCAGATCAGCGCCCATTCGAGGTTCTTCTTCGGAGAGGCCTGCAGCGAGCGCATGCCCGGGAAGGCCTCGATGTCGAAGACGTCGCAGATGTCGTCGGGCGTCGCGCCGTTCCACTCGGCCACGTCGGTGCGGTAGCCGAAGGTGGTCGAGAAGTAGATCTGCGGCAGGTAGCAGTCGTTGATGATCGAGTCGCCGAAGTCCTCGGTGGGGGCCGAGCCGTCGTCGCCGGGGGCCAGCACCTCGTCATGGTCGATCTCGACCGCCAGCCCTTCGTCGCAGGCGCGCTGGGCGTCGGGCCCTTCCACGTCCACGAGGTCGAAGGGCATGTTGCCGGCTTCCTGGGCGGCGCGCAGCTTGGCGATGGCCTCGTTCGAGGACTCGTCCCAGGTCACGGTGATGCCGGTGGCGGCGATGTAGGGCTCCACATAGGCCTTGAGCTGCGAGTTCTGGTAGGCGCCGCCCCAGGACATGATGACCATGGAGTCCGCGCAGTTCTCGCAGGCGGGCAGCTCGGGCGCCGCGGCGTCCTGGGCAAGGGCCGCGCCGGCCATCGGCAGCAGCGCCAGCGCCGCGGACCCCATCAGCTTGGTGATCGTCATTGCGGTTCTTCTCCCTGTTGAACCTTGTCGCTTATCATGCCGCGTCGAGCGCGCGACAATCCTCGGGCAACCAGCCGATCTCGATCTCCTGCCCCGGCTGGAGGCGGACCTGATCGGGGGCGTTGCGGCTCTTGATGACGAACTCGTCGTTGCCCGCGACCGAAAGGCGGGTGCGGAACATGTCGCCCATGTAGATGAATTCCTCGACCCGCGCGCGCAGCGTGTGGGCGTCCGGGCGCAGGCGGGCCTTGTTGAACTCCACCCGCTCGGGCCGGATCGAGACCCGCGTCCGGTCGCCCACGCGGCTCACGTTCACGGGCTTGGCGTCGATCTCGTCCCCCGAATCGAGCCGCACCACGCACTTCTCCCGGTCGAGCGCGGTCACGATCCCTTCGAGCGTGTTGTTCTCTCCGATGAACTGGGCGACGAAGCTGTTCACCGGGGCCTCGTAGAGCTCGTCGGGCGGGGCGAGCTGCTGCACGATCCCGTCGTTGAACACCGCGACCCGGTCCGACATGGTCAGCGCCTCGGTCTGGTCATGGGTCACGTAGACCACCGTGATGCCAAGCCGGTCGTGCAGGTGCTTGATCTCGAACTGCATGTGCTCGCGCAGCTGCTTGTCGAGCGCGCCGAGCGGCTCGTCCATCAGCACCAGCTCGGGCTCGAACACCAGGGCGCGCGCCAGCGCGATGCGCTGCTGCTGCCCGCCCGACAGCTGCGCCGGTCGCCGGTTGGCGAACTGGCCCATCTGCACCATGTCGAGCGCTCGCCGCACCTTGGCGTCGCGCTCGGCCTTGTCCATCTTCCGGACCTCGAGCGGGAAGGCCAGGTTCTCGGCCACGCTCATGTGCGGGAACAGCGCGTAGTTCTGGAACACCATGCCGATGCCGCGCTTGTGCGGCGGCACGTCGTTGATGTTGCGCCCCCCCAGCCGGATCTCGCCGTGGGTGGCCGTCTCGAAGCCCGCCAGCATCATCAGCGTGGTCGTCTTGCCCGAGCCCGAGGGTCCCAGCATCGTCAGGAACTCGCCCCGCGGAATCGAAAGGTTCAGGTCCTTCACCACGAGCGTCTGGCCGTCATAGCTCTTCTGCACGCGGTCGAACTCGACGAAGGGCGCAGTCTGCGAGGCCTGGAGCACTGGGGTTCCCTCTTGTTGGCGCGCAGAACCGCGCTAGGTGCCGGCGATCTAGCCGAGAGCACTCTGCGATGGCAACCCGAGAGAGGACCGTTCCGCGGGTCGGGTCACTCACGAAAGTATAAAGGCCGAGCATTCGCCCAAGAAGCGGGCATCTGCGTGAACATCGGCCGAGGATGCGGACGCTTTCCGACCTCGAGCGGCCGAGTCTGGCGCCGCCTCTCGGGGCCACAGCCGAAAACGCAAAAACCCGCCACAAGGGCGGGCTTCTGAGCGTCTCCCCGAAAGGAGTGGTGCGGTTGAAAGGACTCGAACCTTCACGGGTGTTACCCCACAGCGACCTCAACGCTGCGCGTCTACCAATTCCGCCACAACCGCATGTTCTGGCTTGGTGAGGGGGCGTATAGACGAGCCCATCAGGAACCCGCAAGGGGGACCCGCACGATTTCCGGGCTTTTCGTGGCGTCCGTTCCGGGCCATCTGTCGGAGATGGTCGAATGGCAACACAGCGAGGGGCTGGTCCCCTACCCCGAGGCGCTCGCCGTCATGGAAGCGCGCGCCGAGGCGATCGCCCGCGGCGAGGCACCCGAGATGATCTGGCTCCTGGAGCATCCGCCGCTCTACACATCCGGCACATCGGCGAAGCCGGAGGATCTGAAGGAGCCTGGCCGCTTCCCCGTCTTCGAGGCGCGGCGGGGGGGGCAGTACACCTATCACGGGCCCGGACAGCGTGTCGTCTATGTCATGCTCGACCTCGATCGGCGCGGTCGGGACGTGCGCCGCTTCGTCTGCGCCCTCGAAGGCTGGGTGATCGACGCCCTGTCCGAGTTCGGGGTCCGCGGCGAGCGTCGCGAAGGCCGCGTGGGCATCTGGGTGACACGCCCCGACAAGGCACCGAACCCCGACGGCTCCGTGCGCGAGGACAAGATCGCCGCCATCGGCATCCGCCTGCGCCGCTGGGTGAGCTTCCACGGAATCAGCATCAACGTGGAGCCGGACCTGACGCATTTCGACGGCATCGTGCCTTGCGGCATCTCAAAGCACGGCGTCACGAGCCTCGTGGACCTCGGGCTGCCCGTGGACATGGGCGATCTCGACGCGGCGCTCAGGCGGACCTTCGACGCCCGACTCGGGGCCGAGCCCGCCCGCGCCTGACGCCCCGTTCCGCACGGTCCGCTTGACGCAGGTCAAAGTCGGTTGATCGCCGGGCCGCTAGCATGGCTCCGGGCCGAACTGCGACCGCCTGTCGGCTTGTCGGTCCGCTCCGATCGCACTAGAAGCCGGACTGCTAGGGCCCGGCCAGTTCCGCGGCCCTCCCGATTCCTTTGGAGAGCCGCCGCATGGCCGACGCCGCCATCCATCACGACCACCATGACGAGCGGGGCTTCTTCACCCGCTGGTTCATGTCGACGAACCACAAGGACATCGGCATCCTTTACCTCATCGTGTCGGGGATCGCGGGCTTCATCGCCGTCGCCTTCACCGTCTACATGCGGATGGAGCTGATGCATCCCGGCGTGCAGTACATGTGCCTCGAAGGGGCACGGTTCTGGCCCGCCGACCCTGCCGAATGCACGCCCAACGGACATCTCTGGAACGTCTTGATCACCTATCACGGGGTGCTCATGATGTTCTTCGTGGTGATCCCGGCGCTGTTCGGCGGCTTCGGGAACTACCTGATGCCGCTCCAGATCGGCGCGCCGGACATGGCCTTCCCGCGCCTTAACAACCTGTCGTTCTGGATGTTCGTGGCGGGCGTCGCGCTCGGCGTGGCCTCCATGCTCTCTCCGGGCGGCGACGGCCAGCGCGGCGCGGGCGTGGGCTGGGTGCTCTACCCGCCGCTCTCGACCGCGGACGGCGGCATGTCGATGGACCTCGCGATCTTCGCGGTGCACCTGTCGGGCGCCTCGTCGATCCTGGGCGCCATCAACATCATCACGACCTTCCTGAACATGCGCGCCCCCGGCATGACGCTGTTCAAGGTGCCGCTCTTCGCCTGGTCGATCTTCGTCACCGCCTGGCTGATCCTCCTGGCCCTGCCCGTGCTGGCCGGCGCGATCACCATGCTGCTGACCGACCGCAACTTCGGCACCACCTTCTTCCAGCCCGAAGGCGGCGGCGACCCGGTCCTGTACCAGCACATCCTGTGGTTCTTCGGCCACCCGGAAGTGTACATCATCATCATCCCGGGCTTCGGGATCATCAGCCACGTCATCGCCACCTTCTCGCGCAAGCCGATCTTCGGCTATCTGCCGATGGTCTGGGCGATGATCGCCATCGGCGTGCTGGGCTTCGTCGTGTGGGCGCACCACATGTACACCGCCGGCATGTCGCTGACGCAGCAGTCCTACTTCATGCTCGCCACGATGGTGATCGCGGTCCCGACCGGGGTGAAGATCTTCTCGTGGATCGCCACGATGTGGGGCGGCTCGGTGGAGTTCAAGACGCCCATGCTCTGGGCCCTGGGCTTCCTGTTCCTGTTCACCGTGGGCGGCGTTACCGGCATCGTCCTCAGCCAGGCGGCCATCGACCGCTACTATCACGACACCTACTACGTGGTGGCCCACTTCCACTACGTGATGTCGCTGGGCGCAGTCTTCGCGATCTTCGCCGGCATCTACTTCTACCTGCCCAAGTTCACGGGCAAGATGATGCCGGAATGGATCGGGCGCACGCACTTTACGCTCATGTTCATCGGCGCGAACCTGACGTTCTTCCCGCAGCACTTCCTGGGCCGCCAGGGCATGCCGCGCCGCTACATCGACTACCCGGAGGCCTTCGCCACCTGGAACTACGTGTCGTCGGTCGGCGCCTACATCGCCTTCGCCTCGTTCCTCTTCTTCATCGGCGCGCTGTTCTACGTGCTGCTGAAGCAGAAGGCGACCGCGCCGGCGAACCCGTGGAACGAATGGGCCGACACGCTCGAGTGGACCCTGCCTTCGCCCCCGCCCGAGCACACCTTCGAGATCCTGCCCAAGCAGTCCGACTGGGACCGCAGCCACGCCCACCACTGACCGGGCCCGCAGGACGAACGACGACAGGTGGCCCCGGCAACGACCGGGGCCTTCTTGCATTCCGGATGACCTCGCCGCCCGGCTTGACCTTTCCGGCCCGCGCCTACGTCGAAATTGCTCGATGGTGCCGGCCCGCTCCGCTTCAGGCCGCGGCCGCGACGGCCCGCCCTGCCGACGAGGAGGACCCGACCGTTTCATGCCCTATCAGTGGACCGACCCGACCCCCCTGCCCGACGACGCAATGCCACCGGTGGCGCAACTCCGGCTCTGGCCGCACCGCTCACTGCCCCGCACCGGCTTCGCGGGCTTCTTCGGCGGCACGGCGCTCCTGGCGGCGCTGCCCCTGCTGATGGTGCTGGGCTCGCCCGTGCTCTGGGGGCTCCTGCCCTTCTTGGTGGCGACCTTCGCCGCCCTGTGGTTCGCGATCCAGTCGACCTATCGGACCGGAGAGGTACGGGAGGAGTTGCGGCTCTGGCCCGACCGTGTGCTGCTGACCCGCCACGACCCGCGTCGCCCGCCTCGCCTCTGGGAAGCCAACCCCCACTGGATCCGCACCGCCCTCCATGTTTCGGGAGGACCCGTGCCGAACTACCTGACCCTGACAGGGGCCGGCCGCACGGTCGAACTGGGCGCCTTCCTCAGCGAGGAGGAGCGGCTGGAGCTCCGGCCCGAGATCGAGGATGCCCTCGCGCGGCTTCGCTAGCTGCCGCTGCGCTCGTCGTCCACATGCTCGGGCAGGCCGTCGAGCTTCGTCGCGGCGAGCGCCTCCAGCTCCTCCTCCGTCATGCTGTCGTACATGGCGCGCGCGGCGCCCTGCAGTTCCTCCGGGTCGACCTCTCCCCGCTTGGCGGACAGGGCCGCGCCGGCGGCGCGCTGTTGGGCCTTGGACTGGGCAGGCATGGGTCACCTCCTTGCGTCGGCCCGGGCCAACGCGCAGCATATGCCGGCGTTCCGCCGTCCCGCAGACGATCGGGGCAACACGATCAATTCGGTTCGCATTCGCGAAGGTCACCACAAACCGAGCACCGGCGTCCCCGTCGGCATCCACCCACAGGTCTAGCCCCTGCCCGCGATTGGCAAGCTGCTTCGGTCCGTGCGGGCTGGGCCGCCTCCACGGCTCATTCTGTCAGCCCCTCTCCCCTTGAGATGGAAAGGCCAACCTGCCCTTGCTCCGGAGAGCCTTGTTCCCGCCGATCTCGCATGGCTGCCGGACCTGGACCGAATTCATGCCGCGTTCACCGCGACAGAGCGATCCGATCCTGCATCAACGGAAGGAGGATCCGACGCTTGCCGGGCCGCGAAGTCACGACTCAGCAAGCCGGCAGTTCCGGTCAGCCCAGCTTGGCCTTCACCAGAGCCCCAGCTTTGCCGAAGTCCATCTGGCCCGCATGGCGCGCCTTCAGCGCAGCCATCACCCGGCCCATGTCCCTGACCGAGGTCGCCCCCGTCTCGGCGATCGCCGCCGCGATGGCCTCCGCGGTTTCGGTCTCCGACAGTTGCCGCGGCAGGAATTCCTCGATCACCAGGATCTCGGCGCGCTCCTTCCCTGCGAGATCGTCCCGCCCGGCTTCGTCATAGGCACGCGCGCTCTCCTGCCGCTGCTTCACCATCTTCGCAAGGACGGCGACGACGGCCTCCTCCGGGACGGGCGAAGGCTGGCCCTCGCCGCGGGCCGCGATGTCGCGGTCCTTGATGGCCGAGTTCACCAGCCGCAGCGCCCCCAGGCGGTCGCCCGCCTTGGCGCGCATCGCCTCCTTCAGGGCTTCGTTGATCCTCGCCCGCAGGTCCATGGCCGCATCTCCCTCGTGAGTTGGGCGCGTCATAAGTGCCGCGTCCGTTTGGCGCAATCGCTTGGCTTGACCCGGCTTTCCCGCGCGCGTAGGGGGTGCGCCGATCCGCAGAAGGAAAGCCCGCCATGCCGCAGTCGCCGCGTCCGACCGCCTGTCTCGCCTTGGCCGACGGGACCCTGTTCTTTGGCAAGGGCTTCGGGGCCACCGGCACCACCGTGGCCGAACTGGTCTTCAACACTGCCATGACCGGCTACCAGGAAATCATGACCGACCCCTCCTATGCCGGGCAGGTCGTGACGTTCACCTTCCCGCACGTGGGCAACGTCGGCGCCAACCCCGAGGACGACGAGGCCGCCGACCCGGTGGCCGAGGGCATGGTCGTCAAGTGGGACCCGACCGAGCCCTCGAACTGGCGGGCGACCGAGTCCCTGTCGGCTTGGCTCCAGAAGCGTGGCCGCATCGGGCTGGGCGGGGTCGACACTCGCCGCCTGACCCGCGCGATTCGCCAACAGGGCGCGCCGCATGTGGCGCTGTCGCATGATCCCTCGGGCAACTTCGACATTGAGGCGCTCGTCGCGAAGGCAAGAGCTTTCCGGGGACTTGTGGGCCTTGACCTCGCCAAGGACGTGACCTGCGCACAGAGCTACCGCTGGGACGAGATGCGTTGGGCCTGGCCGCAGGGCTATGCCCGGCAGGAGCAACCCCTCCACCGCGTCGTCGCCATCGACTACGGCGCCAAGCGCAACATCCTGCGCTCGCTGGCGTCGGTCGGCGCCGAAGTGACGGTCCTGCCGGCCACCGCGACCGCCGAAGACGTGCTTGCACTCAACCCCGACGGGGTATTCCTGTCGAACGGCCCCGGCGACCCAGCCGCGACCGGCGCCTATGCCGTGCCGATGATCCGCGGCGTGCTCGACCGCTCGGACGTGCCCCTCTTCGGAATATGCCTCGGCCATCAGATGCTGGCGCTCGCGCTGGGCGCGCGGACTGTCAAGATGAACCACGGCCACCACGGCGCCAACCACCCGGTCAAGGACCTGGAGACCGGCAAGGTCGAGATCACCTCGATGAACCACGGCTTCACCGTGGACAGCCAGACCCTGCCCGTGGGCGTCAAGGAAACGCATGTAAGCCTCTTCGACGGCTCGAACTGCGGGCTGCGGCTCGTGGATCGCCCGGTGTTCAGCGTCCAGTACCACCCGGAGGCGAGCCCCGGCCCTCAGGACAGCGCCTACCTGTTCGATCGCTTCGCCCAGGCCATGGCCGAGCGCGGGAGACGGCCCTCGGCCGGCTGACCGAACCAACAGTTGGTTAATCACTTCTTAATCACTCCGAGGCATCCTGTCCCCAAGAACCTGAGGGACAGGACCGATGACCGAGGAGTTCCTTCCGCTTCGCAGCGATCCGTTGGACCAAGGCGCACGGCCAGGGCCAGCCTCGGCCGAATGGGCAAGCGACGGCGAGCCCACTTTCATCGATCCGATTCGGCAGGCGCCGGACCCTTCGCTCGCGGCCGGGCTCGATCCGGTCTTCGCATTGACCCAGGGGCTGCTGCCTTGGCGAAGGACGGGCGCCGTCACGGTGGTCCTCGCGGCCGATCCCCGCGCCGCCCACCGTTACCTGCCGCGCCTCGAATCCCACCTCGGCCCTGTCCGGCTGGCCCGCGCGGCGCCCGAGGCCTTGGAGAGGGCGCTCGCTGCGATTGCGGCGCACCCGCTCGTCGGGGAGGCTGAACGGCGCAGGCCTAATCCGCTGAGTTGCAGGTCCCTGCCGGGTCTCCGGCTAGGACGCCTTGCGATAGGCGCGGGAATCGTTTTCTTGACGCTCGTCCTGGCGTTCCCTCTAGCCGTCTTCGCCACGCTTGCCTTGGCCGGGTCCCTGGTCCTTCTGCTGTCCGCCGCGCTCAAGTTCGCAGCCGCCTGGGCCACGCTGCGTCGGGACCTCCCTGTCGAGATCACGCCGGTCGTGCCGGCCCGCCTGCCCGTGATCTCGCTCCTCGTGCCCCTCTACCGCGAACGCGAGGTCGCCACCTCGCTCCTCCGGCACATGGAGGCGCTCGATTACCCCCGTGACCGTCTCGACCTCTGTCTCGTGGTCGAGGACGACGACGCACTGACCCGCGCGGCTCTGGATGCCGCGAGGCTGCCGCACTGGGCGCGGATCGTCGAGGTGCCCGGGCGGACGATCCGGACCAAGCCGCGGGCGCTGAATTACGCCCTGAATTTTGCCCGCGGCTCGATCATTGGCATCTACGACGCCGAGGATGTCCCTGCACCCGACCAACTTCGCTGCGTGGCTGCCATCTTCGCGCGCCGGGATCCGTCGACGGCCTGCCTGCAGGGCGCGCTCGATTACCACAACGGAGAGCGCAACTGGATTGCTCGCTGCTTCACGCTCGAATACGCGGGCTGGTTCCGGGTTCTCCTGCCGGGGCTCGAACGTCTGGAGCTCGCGCTGCCACTCGGGGGAACGACGCTCTTCCTGCGACGCGGGGCCTTGGAGGCAGTCGGCGGCTGGGACGCCCACAACGTCACCGAGGACGCGGACCTGGGCATACTTCTGGCCCGCCATGGCTTTCGGACCGAGATGATCCCCATCATCACGCAGGAGGAAGCGAACGCCCGGCTCTGGCCCTGGGTCCGGCAGCGGTCGCGCTGGCTGAAGGGATATGCAATCACCTGGGCGGTCCACATGCGCGATCCATGGGCGCTCTGGCGGGATCTGGGACCGCGTCGGTTCTGGGGCTTTCAGGTCATGCTCCTAGGCAGCCTGCTCCAGATCGCGTTGGCCCCCATCCTGTGGAGCTTCTGGCTCGTGCCTCTGGGCCTGCCGCATCCGCTGGCCCCCCTCTTGTCCCCTGTAGTTCTCGTGGCGCTGTCGACCCTGTTCCTGGCGAGCTTCGTGCTCGATCTGGCCTATGCCTGGATGGGCGCACGGCGCGCTGGCAAGGCAGACCTCGCGCTCTGGGCCCCGACCCTGGCGATCTATTTCCCATTAGCGACACTGGCGCTTGCCAAAGCGCTTTGGGAGGCGGCACGTCGGCCCTTCCATTGGGACAAGACCGCCCATGGCTTCGATAGGGCTCCGCCGCTTACTCCGCTGCCTGCACCTTCGCCGCATCCAGCCGCAGACGGGTCATGAAGGCACGCGAGATGTGCTCGCGCAGCGCGGCGTCGGCGGCGTCCTCGTCGCCGGCCTCGATGGCGCTGACGATGGCCTCGTGCTCCTCGAGCGTACCCTTCGAGCGTCCCTCTGCCGAGAGGGACGTCGAAGCCAGGAGCGCCATGGACCTGTGCACCATGTCGAGCTGCTGCACGAGGAAGCGGTTGTGCGAGGCCAAGTGGATCTGCCGGTGGAAGCGGCGGTTCGCGCGGCTCAGCGCCTGCGGGTCATTCACCAGCGGCCGGTCAGCCTCCAGCATGTCACGCAGGACCCGCACCTCCTCGCGCGTGGCATGCTTGGCGGCCAGCCGGGCGGCCAAGCCCTCCAACTCCCCCCGCACGATGTAGAGTTCGGCAAGCTGGTTGTGGTCGAGCGAGGCCACGATCAACGACCGTCCGTCCCGACTCAGGAGCGATTGCGTCTCCATCCGCTGGAGCGCCTCGCGGATGGGGGTGCGCGACACGCCGAAGCGTTCGGCGAGCTCGCTCTCCACAAGACGGTCGCCAGGCTTGTAGAGCCCGGAGTCGATGGCCTCCAGGATCAGGTCGTAGGCGTCGCGCTGGGTTTTCACATCGGTCATTTCAAGAGGCATGTTACGCTGCCGCCGCAGGGGTGCAAGGCGGCCCGGTTGCGGCCGGGGATCGACTTCCGTAGCATCCGCGACATGGTGGCCGCTTCCTTCGCGCATGTGCGCGCCTGGGTCTTCGACCTGGACAACACGCTCTATCCGCCCTCCGCCCGGCTCTTCGCGCAGATCGAGGTGCGCATGACGGCCTTTGTCGTTCGCACTCTGAGTCTATCCGAATCGGAGGCAGACCGGCTCCGCTCCCATTATTGGGCGACCTACGGCACCACGCTGGCCGGGCTCATGGCCGAGCACGGCATCGAGCCCGGCCCTTATCTGGCCGAGGTCCACGACATCGACCTGTCCGGACTGACGCCGGACCCGCTGCTCGCCGCGCGTATCGCGCGGCTGCCGGGCCGCAAGATCGTGTTCACGAACGGCGACGGGCCCTACGCCCGGCGCGTGCTCGCCGCACGCGGCCTGACGGGAGCCTTCGATGCCGTCTACGGCGTGGAGCACGCGGGCTACCTTCCCAAGCCTGAGCAGGCCGCCTTCGAGGCGGTCTTCGCGCTGGATGGCCTGTCGCCGCAGGAGGGGGCGATGTTCGAGGACGACCCGCGCAACCTGATGGTGCCGCATCTGATGGGGATGCGGACGGTGCTGATCGGGCCCGAGGCGGCAGCCCAGGATCATATCCACCATCACGCCGACGACTTGTCGGAGTTCCTGGCCCGGCTCGTCTGAGCGCCCTTCCCGGTCCTCGGGCCTTGTCCTATCTGAGAGGACATGGACAGCACCGACATCCTCATCGCCGGCGGCGGAACCGCAGGGCTTTCCGCAGCGGCCGTTTTCGGGAGCCTCGGGCTCCGCGTGACCTGTGTGGACCCCGCCCCCGCCGAGACGCCGGACGGCCCCGACGCCGACCTGCGGACCACCGCGATCCTCTCGCCCGCCCGCACTCTCCTGGAAGGCGCGGGCCTTTGGGAAAGGATCGCTGCCGAAGCGACGCCGTTGCGGGTGATGCGCATCGTCGACGCGCGGGGCGCCCCGGTGCGGCGCGACTTCGACGCCGGCGACCTGGGCGACCAGCCCTTCGGCTGGAACGTCCCGAACCTCGCCCTGAAGCGCGCCTTGGCCGATCAGCTGGCCACGATGCCGAACGTCACGTTGCTGCGGGGCACGGGTTTCGCCGGTCGCGACGCTCAGGTGGACGAGGTGGTGGCGACGCTCTCGGACGGACGGCGCGTGTCGGCGCGGCTTCTCGTGGGGGCAGACGGGCGCGACTCGGCCGTCCGGCGCGCCTGTGGGATCGGTGTCCGGACGACTCGCTACGGCCAGAAGGCGCTGGTCTTCGCGGTCACCCATGACGAGCCGCATTTCGGCGTCTCGACCGAGGTCCACGCCAAGGGTGGCCCCTTCACGCTGGTGCCGCTGCCCGACCACGAAGGGCGCCCCTGCTCGGCCGTGGTCTGGATGACCGATGGGGCCGAGGCGCTGCACCTGCGCGCCCTGCCCGAGGAGGCCTTCGCCACCGCCGTCAATGCCCGTTCGGCCGGCGTGATGGGGCACCTCGCGCCCGTGGGCGGGCGGCAGGTCTGGCCCATCATCACCCAGGTCGCAGACCGCCTCGTGGCGCGGCGCACGGCTCTCATGGCCGAGGCCGCCCACGTGGTGCCGCCCATCGGGGCGCAGGGGCTCAACATGTCGCTCGCGGACCTGCGGGCGCTGCGGGACCTCGCCCGCGCGCGACCGGCCGAGATCGGAACGGACGCCTGGCTCGACGGCTATGCGCGCCAGAGGGAGGCCGATATCCGCCTGCGCGCCTTCGGGATCGACGCGCTCAACCGCGCCTCCATCGGCGGGCTGGGGCCGCTGCGTGCCCTGGGGCTCCGGGCGATGCACGACCTTGCGCCTCTTCGCCATGGTCTCATGCGCCTGGGATTGGGCGTCGGCCGGGGGTGAAGGGGAGACCGCATCGGACCTTTGTCCGTAGTCCATCAGACCTGAGCCCCTGAGCCCAGCGTGCCTCCGCCTGCTATGATGCGTCCTGAGGCATGACCGCGTCCGATAGGCGGGCCCGGCGTCTCGCGGAGGTTCATCATGGCTTTGGCGCCGGTCGCGGTGAACGATCTCTTCACGGTTCCTGCCGGATCGCCGATCACCCTGAGCGGACACCTGGGCGCCGATAACGGCGGCGGCCCGGACCGCGACCCCGACGGCGGAGCGCTGGGCTGGATCCTGGGGCCGCTGGGCACCGGCGAGGGCGCGATGTTCGCGTACGGCGAGCTGGGCTTCCTCTCGGTGGTGCAGTCCGGCTACGTCACGATGCCGGTCTGGACCACGGCCACCTACCTGACGACGGCCGCCGGCGGGCAGGTGCAACTCCAGACCGACGGCAGCTTCATCTACACCGCCGCGCCCGGCTTTTCGGGGACCGACAGCTTCGACTACACGCTGATCGATTCCAGCATGGCCACCGCGACCGCGACGGCCACGATCGTCGTCGGGGAACCGGCCGGCGTCCCGGTTTCGGGAACCGATGGCGGGGCCGGAGCCGGCACGGATGCGGGACCTGGCGTCGGCACGGGAGCTGGCGTCGTCACGATCCCCACCGGCCTCGTGGTCCGGGGCACGGAGACGGGCGAGATCCTTCGGGGATCGGAGGGGACCGATACGCTGCACGGTTCGGGCGGCAACGACCAGTTGACCGGTGGTGGCGGCAGCGACCGGCTGAGCGGTGGCTTCGGCTACGACGTCGTCCACGGCGAGGCGGGCGCTGACAACATCTGGGGCGGCGGCGGGTGGGATCGCCTGCACGGCGGCACCGAGGACGACGTGCTGCGGGGCGGCCTCGGCTCCGACTCGGTCGGGGGTGGGACCGGCGACGACAGGATGACCGGCGGCGACGGCAAGGACCGGCTGTGGGGCGGCAGCGGCCACGACAGCCTGAGGGGCGACGCGGGCAACGACCGGCTGAACGGCGGCTCGGGCCGGGATGCGCTTGAGGGAGGTGCGGGGGCCGATGTCTTCGTGCTCTCGACCTTCACGAGCCGCAGCGCCGATACGATCGCGGACTGGGGCGACGGCGACCGGATCGGGCTCTCGGCGCGGGCCCTGGACCTGCTCGCCGGGCCCCTGTCGGCCGACCGGCTGGCCGCGGAGGACGCGGCGCCCGCCGACCATGCCCGCCTGCTCCTGAGTGCGGACGGCACGCGGCTTCTGTTCGATGCCGACGGGGAAGCGGCCACCGAGAACCGGCTCATGGCCACCTTCGCGGCCCCGGTCGAGCTGACCGCGGACTGCTTCCTGCTGCTCTGAGGACCGGCCGCGGCGCGGATCGCGCGCCTTGGCCCTTGCGCGATTGCCCTCCCCTTGCCGCTGCGCTAGGACGCCGCGGAACGGACGGACGGAGGGACCCCGATGCGCGTGTATTACGATCGCGACTGCGACGTGAACCTGATCAAGGACAAGAAGGTCGCGATCCTGGGCTATGGCAGCCAAGGCCATGCCCATGCGCTGAACCTGCGCGACTCGGGCGCGAAGAATGTCGTCGTGGCGCTGCGCGAGGGCTCGCCCTCCCGCGCCAAGGCCGAAGGCGAGGGCCTTCAGGTCATGGGGATCTCCGAGGCCGCCGCCTGGTGCGACCTCATCATGTTCACCATGCCCGACGAGCTGCAGGCCGATACCTACCGCCGTTTCGTCCACGAGCACCTGCGCGAAGGCGCGGCGATCGCCTTCGCCCACGGCCTGAACATCCACTTCGGCCTGATCGAGCCCAAGAAGGGCGTGGACGTCATCATGATGGCGCCCAAGGGCCCGGGCCACACCGTGCGCGGCGAATACGTCAAGGGCGGCGGCGTGCCCTGCCTCGTGGCCGTCCACAACGACGCGAGCGGAAAGGCCATGGAGATCGGGCTGTCCTACTGCTCGGCCATCGGCGGCGGGCGCTCGGGCATCATCGAGACCAACTTCCGCCAGGAATGCGAGACCGACCTGTTCGGCGAGCAGGCGGTGCTGTGCGGCGGCCTCGTGGAGCTGATCCGCATGGGCTTCGAGACGCTGGTCGAGGCGGGCTACGAGCCCGAGATGGCCTACTTCGAGTGCCTTCACGAGGTGAAGCTGATCGTGGACCTGATCTACGAAGGCGGCATCGCCAACATGAACTATTCGATCTCGAACACCGCCGAGTACGGCGAGTATGTCTCGGGCCCGCGCATCCTCCCCTACGAGGAAACCAAGGCGCGCATGAAGGAAGTCCTGCGGGACATCCAGACCGGCAAGTTCGTCCGCGACTTCATGCAGGAGAACGCTGTCGGCCAGCCGATGTTCAAGGCCACCCGCCGCCTGAACGACGAGCACCAGATCGAGCAGGTCGGCGAGAAGCTGCGCGCCATGATGCCCTGGATCTCCAAGGGCAAGATGGTCGACCGCGCGCGCAACTGACGGCATCCGAGGATTCCTCATGCAGGGGGCGCCGGATCATCCGGCGCCCTTTCGCGTTCCAGGATGGCGCGACAGGATTAACGGTTTCTGACAGCAGCGAACGGTGGGGGGCGCTTCGCGCAACACCCTTGACAAGCCGGGCCACCGCGCCGCCCCGGAGGTGAACCATGCCTCGTCCCGACGCGGACCCGCCGCCCAAGGTTGCCCCGAGCCCCGCCGAACGGGCCGGGTTCCGCCTGGAGCGGTCGCTCGGCTGCATCCTGGGCGCGGCGCGCCAGCGGCGGTTCCTGTCCTACGGGGAACTGGCCTGGGCGAACGGGCTGGACTGGGCGGCGGCGCGGCGGCCGATCAACGCCCATCTGTGGGACCTGATCGTCTGGGGCGACCGGAACGGCTTTCCGATCCTGTCGGCCATCGTGGTCAACAAGATGCATCTTCTGACGGGCCGGATGGAGCCCGAGACCCTCAAGGGTTTCGTCGCGGCGGCCCGGCGGCTGGGACGCTACGACGGGAGCGAGCCCGCCGTCTTCCTGCGGGCCCAGCAGCAGGCGCTGTTCGACCATGTCCGGGATGGGCCCGGCGGGTGAGCGGCCCGGCGGGGGTCGCCGGGCCCTCTGCGGTCACTTCTTGGCGTCCTTGGGCACCGGCATGGCGGGCGTCCCGTAAAGGCGCGGGTCGACCTGGCCCAGCATCCCCATGTCGTCCGTCATGGGCTTGGGCTCGGCAAGATATTCGAACTGGCCCTTGCCGTCGGGCGTCGTGCCCGAGGCCCAGCGGCCCTCGGCACTCTCCGTCCCGCCCGAGCAGTTCCAGAACTGGTAGCTGACGCGCTGGTCCTCCATCGACTGCGGGAAGTTCGACGGGCACGGCGTCTCTTCCAGCCCGTCGGCCTCCAGTTCCTGGATGGCGGCGAGCCACTGGTTCTGGTGCATGGTGTCGCGGGCGATCATGTAGGCCAGCATCTTCTTCACGCCCGGGTCCTCGGTCAGGTTGAAGAGGCGCGAGACCTGCAGCCGCCCCTGGCTCTCGGCGGTGACGTTGAAGCGGAAGTCCGCGAGCAGGTTGCCGGACGCGATGGTGTACTTGGCGTTCCAGGGATAGCCCACGCTGTCCGACGGCATGGCGCCGGACCCGGAGACGATGGCGTGCTGCGGGTTCATGCCGGCGAGGATGGCGTCCTCGACCCGCGCGCCACCCAGCACGGCGGCCACGGCGCTGTTCTTGGCCGCGTCCTCCTGCGTCTCGACCGGCGAGGTTTCCAGGAGGCGGGCGATCATGGTGGCGAGCATCTCGACATGGGCGATCTCCTCGGTCCCGATGTCCATGATCATGTCCTTGTACTTGGCCGGGCCGCGGCAGTTCCAGCCCTGGAACAGATAGGTCATCATGACGCTGATCTCGCCCCACTGCCCGCCCAGCGGCTCCTGGAGCATCTTGGCGAAGACGGGGTCGGGGCGCTCGGGCTTGGCGTCGAATTGCAGGTGGTTCGTCCGGAAGAACATGTCAGGGACTCCTGTTTCTGGCCGGCGTCGGAACGCCTGGGGTAATGGCGACGCGAACCCCTGCCCCGGCCTGTGGTTCCCGAAGGCGCCCCGGTTTCCGGCCGGCCGCCGGGGACCGGCCTCGTCCACGGCGGCCCTACGCGCCCGACTGTGGTGCGCCTGGAAACATCGGGGCACCTGGCCGAGCATCGGACTCGGCGGCGGTGGCATTCACGGTTTTTCCATTCTTTTGCCTGCTTGGTCTGCAAGGCCACCCCGGCACGTCGGGCCCGGCACGAAGCCAAGGCCCAAAGGAGACGAGTATGAACCTGTTCAAGGCGACCGTCCTGGCCGCCATCGCGGCTATCGGACTAGGGGGCATGGCCTCGGCTGCGACCATCACGGTCGACACGTCCTTCAACTCGGGAACGACCTACGCGGTGATCGCGGGCTCCATCAACGGCTTCCGCTTCACGATGCAGGGCTACACCCTGAACGACGACCTGACCAATCAAAGGGTAAGAAGGGTCGGCTTCGACGCGGGCGGATTCGGCGTGTCCGCCCTGACCGGGACTGGCGGCCGGGACGCGAACGGCAACACCGTGACGGCCAGCCCCTTCAGCATCGACGGCCTGGGCTATAACCGCAACGAGCTGCTGCGGATCACCTTCGAAACGGACGTGAAGATCAGCGGCTTCACCTTCGGCCTCGTGGACGACAACGACGACTTCTACATCGCCGTGACCGGCCAGCCGGGCGTCCGCATCTCGAACCCCGGAAGTGCCTTTACCAGCACCCCCCTCATGGGTCGGTCGTTCGACATCATGGCGGGCTACCCCAACCAGACCTGCCGGCTGACGAGCACCACCGGGGCCTGTGGCGGCAACAACGACCAGTTCAAGCTGACCAGCGTCGCGGTCGCGCCGGTGCCGCTGCCGGCCTCGATGCCGCTTCTGGCCGCCGGGCTAGGCCTGCTGGGCTGGATGAGCCGCCGCAAGGCCTGACCGGCGGGACGGGCCCGCTCCCTTCGGCCGGGCCCCTACTCGGCGGCGCGGATCATCGCGGCGCCCTCCACCGCGGCGACGATGTCGCCCACGACCTCCGCGAGGAGCGATTCGTCCTCGCATTCGGCCATGACGCGGATCAGGGGCTCGGTTCCCGACTTGCGGATCAGGAGGCGGCCGTGGCCGTTCAGCCGGGCCTGGGCGCCGGCGATGGCCCTCTCGACGGAAGGCGCCTCCAGCGGGCGCTGGCCGGCGGCGTAGCGCACGTTCTTCAGGAGCTGAGGCACCGTGTCGAACTGGCGCAGGAGCCGGGAGGCAGGCTGGCCGCTCTCGGTCATCGCGGCAAGGACCTGGAGCGCGGCGAGGAGCCCGTCGCCGGTGGTGGCGAAGTCGGTCAGAACGATGTGGCCCGACTGCTCGCCGCCCAGGTTCCAGCCGCCCTGGCGCATGGCCTCGACCACGTAGCGGTCGCCCACGGCGGTGCGTTCGAGCCGGAGCCCGCGCCCGCCCAGGAACCGCTCGAGCCCGAGGTTCGACATCACGGTGGCGACGAGCGTGCCGTCGCGCAGGCGCCCCTGCTCGGCCCAGCGGGCGGCCATCAGCGCCATGAGCTGGTCGCCGTCGGCGACGTCGCCGTTCTCGTCGATCAGGATCACGCGGTCGGCGTCGCCGTCCAGGCAGATGCCCAGGTCCGCGCCGTGGGTCACCACCATCTCGGCCGCCGCCTGGGGGTGGGTCGAGCCGCAGCCCGCGTTGATGTTGGTGCCGTTGGGGTTGGTGCCCATGGGGACGACCTTGGCGCCCAGCTCCCACAGGACCTCGGGGGCGACCTTGTAGGCCGCGCCGTTGGCGCAGTCGATCACGACCTTGAGCCCGTCGAGCCGCCGTCCGTGCGGGAAGGTGCCCTTGAGCCGCTCCATGTAGCGGAAGCGGCCGTCGTCGATGCGCTTGGCGCGGCCGATGTTGCCGGCCTTGGCGGGCTCCACGCCCTGCTCGACCAGGGCCTCGATCTCGGTCTCGGCCTCGTCGGAGAGCTTGAAGCCGTCGGGGCCGAAGAACTTGATGCCGTTGTCCTGGTGCGGGTTGTGGGACGCCGAGATCATGATCCCCACGTCCGCGCGCATGGAGGTGGTCAGCAGCCCCACGGCAGGCGTCGGCACGGGGCCGAGGAGAAGGACGTTCATGCCGGTGGAGGTGAGGCCGGCGGTCAGCGCGTTCTCGAACATGTAGCCGGACAGGCGGGTGTCCTTGCCGATCACCACGCGATGGCCGTTGGAGCCGTCGTTGCGGAAGTAGCGCCCGGCGGCCGCGCCGATGCGCAGCGCCATCTCGGCGGTCATGGGCCAGGTGTTGGCCGTGCCCCGGACCCCGTCGGTTCCGAAAAGCTGTCTCGTCATGCTGTCCCGCCCACTGCCCCTTGCAGGCTCAAGGCCTGTCTTGTCTCCGCCACGTCATGCACCCGCAGCACCTGCACCCCCTGCCGCGCCGCATGGAGCGCGACGGCCACGGAGCCCGGCATGCGGTCCCGCGCCTGGGCGCCGCCGCCGAGGACGCCAATGAAGCCCTTGCGCGAGGCGCCCAGAAGTATCGTGCACCCCAGCCCGTGGTAAAGCGAGAGGCGGCGCACGAGGCTCACGTTATGTTGCAGCGTCTTTCCGAAGCCGAGGCCCGGGTCGACGAGGAGGCGCCCGCGCGGGATGCCCGCGGCCTCGGCCCGTGCGACGCGACTCTCAAGCGCGTCGTAGACGTCGAGGAGAACGTCCTGGTAGCGCGGGTCGGCCTGCATCGTCTCGGGGGTGCCCTGCGCGTGCATCACGCAAAAGCCGCGTGCACGGGCGGCCACGGCGGCCATGCCGGGATCGTAGTCCAGGCCCGAGACGTCGTTGACGATGTCCGCCCCGGCGGCGAGCGCGGCCTCGGCGACGGCGGCCTTGCGGGTGTCGATGGACAGCGGCATCGCGCCGTCCCGCCGCAGGGCGGCCAGGACGGGGATGACGCGGGCGATCTCCTCGGTGTCCGGGACGGTGGCCGCCCCCGGGCGCGTGCTCTCGCCGCCCAGGTCGAGCAGGTCCGCCCCCTGCGCCTTCATGGCGCGGGCCTGCGCGAGCGCGGCCTCCTCCGCCACGAAGAGCCCGCCATCCGAGAAGCTGTCGGGCGTGACGTTGAGGATGCCCATGATCCGGGGGGCGTCGAAGGTGAGGCCCGCGATGGGCTCGCGCGGCGCGGTCAGGCGGGCGAGCACGTCGGCGGGGACCTCGTCAAGGTTCACGACGCGAGGCGGCTCGGTTCGCGACAGGCGCTCCACCCGGTCGAACCAGCACCAGCCGCCCGCAAGCGCCTGGGCGCCCGGAGGCCGGGCGGGATCGGTCATGGGGATGGGGCGCCAGTAGGTGGTCATTCGAGCGGGGCCTCGGGGCTGGCGGACCGCACGCGGACCGGTGCCTCCATGAGGCCCTTGAGGGGGTGGCCGATCAGGACAACCTCCGCCGCGTCGAGCGACCAGGCGAACATGATCGTCCGATAAAGCGGATCGTTGCCCTGCCACCCCTGGTCGAGTGCCAGCTTGAAGGGAGCCCAGACGACCGTGCGGCCGTGTCGGAGATTCCAGTCCACCTCGGTGCGCGTCGCTGCCACCACGAGTTCCGGATGGCGTCCGGCCAAGAGCCAGGCGCCCTGGTCGGCGGCGAGCAGGTCCATGCGATCCTGCGCCTCGGGGGTAGCCGCCCCGGGCGCCTTTGCGGCGGGCGCCACCAGCACGAGCGGAACGTCGTCGGCCTTCAGGAGGCGCAGCGTGCTCGAGAAGCCGGGGGAGGCTGCTTCGCTCTCGCCCAGAAGCACCACGCGAGGGTTCAGGCCCTTGGGCATCTCGTGCTCCTGCAGTTGGTCGTCACGGATACGGACGATCTCCACCCCCAGGTCGCCCGGACCACGGTCGAGCTTCTGGATGCGGACGAAGGCACGCTCGGCCTGCGGCTCGCGCAGGATGCGGGCGGCGACGCGCTCGGCCAGGGTCTCCAGAAGCGCCAGCCGCTCGCGGGACAGCTCGGCGGCGACGGCCTCGGTCAGACGGTCGTAGGACAGGATGCGGTCCACGTCATCGCCGGCATCCGACTGGGGGGCGACCTCGACCACGATGTCGAAGCGGAGCCGCTGGGTCACGCCGCGCTCGACCTCGAAGGCGCCGATCTCGACGGCGACGACATGGTCACGCAGGGAGATGCGGTCGAGCGGCCGGGTGGCCGTGGCCTCGCTCCGCGCGAGGGGGTGCCCGAAGGCCTGTCGGATCTCGTCGTTCGTCATGGTCCCGTGCCCCAGATCGCGCCGGTTGCTACAGCGCGGCGCCGGACGGGGCAAGCCGGGGTCAGTTCGCGGTGCTGGAGGCCATCAGAACGGAGGCCTCGTCCTCGCGGTAGAAGAGATGCGCGCCGATGGCGGCGGTGCGGGTGAAGTCGTCGGCCCAGTAGGGGGAGACCGTGCGGGTGTGGTAGAACATCGCCCCGTCGGTCAGAAGCCGCGGCGCCCCATCCAGCATGGCGCGGGCGATGCGCCCGGCGATGTCCCAGGCCCCGTCGTCGGCCACCGCATCGGACAGGCCATCGCAGTAGAAGCTGAACTGGCACATGTTGCGCTGGCCCGAGCCCTGCTCGACCACGCCGCAGACGGTGGCGGGATAGCGCCCGCTGTCGCGGCGGTTCAGCACCACCTCGGCCACGGCGATCTGGCCCGTCAAGGATTCGCCCCGCGCCTCGTGATAGATCGCTTCCGCGAGGCAGCGCCATTCGTCGTCCCCGCGAGGGTCGGCCGTTCCGATGCGCGCCTCGACCAGCGAAAGGTCGGAGGCGGGGGCCGTCGCCACCCCCCGGTCGGAAGGCGGGGGCATTTCCCCCTCGCGAGCCGAGAGCGACACCTCGGCGCCCGACCTCGCCGCTCCGAGGAGGGGGTCGAGCCGCTCGCCCAGCGCCGTCGGGCCCGCCGGGGCCGCCCCGCCCCAGACGGCCGCCAGCGTCGCAACCGTCATGAACGCACCGCAGGCGGAAAGCCTGGACCTGATCGTCATTTCGCTGTCCCATCGTTCCGTGCGGGTGAGCCCCGCAACGGAAAGGGGTTACGAAATTCGGATCATCTGTGTCCATGCGGCCACAGTCGGTTCGGCGGGGCGTCGCCATCGGACCGGGAGGAAACCCGCGCATCTTCGCGAGTGACATTAGGAACGCCTTCTAACCTTCAGAAAGGCGACGGTTGCACAAGGAAACCTGAGCGGCGGAAAGCCGCGCAATGGGCACGCGATAGGGCGAACAGGAGACGTAATCGAAGCCTTCGCGGCGGCAGAACTCGATGGCGCGGCGCGTGCCGGCGTGCTCGCCGCAGATGGCGAGCGTCACGTCGGGGCGTCCCTGCCGTCCCCGCGAGGCCCCGATGCGGAGGAGTTCCCCTACCCCGTCGAGGTCGAGCGTATGAAAGGGGTCCTCCTCGTAGACGCCCTGTTCGACATAGGAGCCGAGGAAACGGCCTGCGTCGTCACGCGACAGACCATAGGTCATCTGCGTGAGGTCGTTGGTGCCGAAGGACAGGAAGGCCGAGTGCTGCGCGATCTCGGCGGCGCGCAGAGCGGCGCGCGGCGTCTCGACCATCACGCCCAAGCGGTAGGCGAAGGCCACGCCCGTCTCGGCCCGCACGGCCGAGGCCACGGCGTCGACGCGGGCCTTCACCAACTCCACCTCGCGCTTGGCGGAGACGAGGGGGATCATCACCTCGGGCACGACGGGCTCGCCGTCGCGGCCCGCCAGGACCGCCGCCTCGAAGATGGCGCGGGCCTGCATCTCGTAGATCTCGGGCACGGTGATGCCCAAGCGCACGCCGCGCAGGCCGAGCATCGGGTTGTACTCGCGCAGGGCCTCGACGCGGGCCTCCACGTCCGAGAGCGGGCGCGACAGACCCTCGGCCAGGTCGCGCAGCGACTGGCGGTCGGAGGGCAGGAATTCGTGCAGCGGGGGGTCGAAGAGCCGGATGCAGACGGGCTGGCCGGCCATGATGCGGAAGAGCGCGGCGAAGTCGGCGCGCTGCATGGGCAGGAGGCGGTCCAGAACGGCGCGCCGGGCCTGCGCCCCTTCGGCGAAGATCATCTCGCGCATCATGCCGATGCGCTCGCCTTCGAAGAACATGTGCTCGGTCCGGCACAGGCCGATGCCCTGCGCGTCGAAGTCGCGGGCGATGCGGGCGTCCTGCGGCGTGTCGGCGTTGGCGCGCACGCCCACGTCGCGGAACTCGTCCGCCCAGGACAGGAGCGTGCGGAAGCTGTCGTCGAGCGCGGCGTCCAGCGTGGGCGCCTCGCCAGCCAGCACCTCTCCGGCGGTGCCGTCCACGGTGATGATGTCGCCTTCGTGGAAGATCCGTCCGCCCGGCGCGATGATGGCACGGCGGCGGCGGTCGATCTCGAGGTGGGAGGCGCCGACGACGCAGGGCAGGCCCAACCCCCGCCCGATGACGGCGGCATGGCTGGTGACGCCGCCGCGGACCGTCAGCACCGCCGAGGCCGCGTGCATCCCGCGGATGTCCTCGGGCGTGGTCTCGCGCCGGACGAGGATGCAGGGCTCGCCCCGCGCGGCGAAGGCCTGGGCGTCGGCGGCGGCCAGCACGATCCGCCCCGAGGCGGCGCCGGGGCTGGCGGCGATCCCCGTCACGATGCGGTCGCGGGGGGCCGTGGGGTCCACCTGCCGGTGGAGGAGCGAGGACAGCGAGCCGGGCTCGACCCGCATCACCGCCTCCTCGCGCGGGATCACGCCGTCCTGGGCCAGGCTGACCGCGATGCGGATGGCGGCGCGGGGGCTGCGCGGCACGCGCACCGAGTCGAGGATGCAGAGCCGCCCGTTCTCGAGCGTGAACTCCATCTGCATCTCCTCGCGCAGACGCTCGCGCCCCGTGGTGCCGTGGGCCAGCAGCTCGCGCAGCGCGAAGGGGGCGACCTCCTCCAGCGAGGGGGAGCCCTCGGCCCTGGTCAGCGGGATGGCGTCGCGCCTGTCGCGCAGGGCCTCGCGCCCCTGGCTCTGGCCCAGGTAGCGGCCCGTGATGCGGGGCTCGCCCGTTTCGCTGTCCACGAACTGAATGACGCCGGACCCGCTCTCGCCCCGGCCGACGCCCAGCGCCATGGCCTGCACGACAAGGCCCAGCCCCGCGTCGGCCGGCGCGCCCTTGGCCTGCCGGAGGAGCCGCGCGGTGGTGCCGTCCCAGGCGCGGGCCATGGAGCGCAGCACCTCGGCCAGTTGCGTGGCGGGGTCCTGCGGGAAGGGTTCGTCCGTCTCGTTCTCGTAGGCGTCGAGCATGGCCTTGAGCGTGGCGCGGTTGGGCTCGGCCGGCAGGTCGAAGGGATCGGGGTCGAGGCGCGCGACCTGCACCGCGTAGCTCTGGATGAAGCGGAGATAGAGCGATGTCGCCGCCCGTTCGCCGGCCGTGAGGGCCAGCGCCTCGTGCCGTTCGTGGTTCATGCCGATGTTGAGGATCGCCCCCGGCCCGCCCCAGTCGGGGTCGAGCGAGGAGGGCCGCACCGAGAGGAGCGGCGCGAAGCCGAAGGGCGCGATGACCGGGCTCAGGTCGGGCATCCGGCCCTTGGCGATGTCGCGCACGCAGTCGAAGGACAGCGCCACCGTGAGCGGCACCGGCATGTCGAGCCGGATGAGCCGCTGGAGGCACTTCGCACGGCCGCCGTAGACCTCGGGCGACATGGGGGCGTCCGGGGTGACCAGGGTGATCTGCGGGAAGGTGACGTGTCGCTGCACTGCGGCATCCTTTCGGGACCGAGAGTAGTGCGCGGACGGGGCTGCGGAAAGGGCCGCGTCGTCGGACCTTTGGTGAGGTCCATCGAGGAGGTCGGAACGGAGATCGCGCGGGTTGGCCATGACCCGAGCCTCCCACAGGATGATTAAGGCTTCCTTGCGGCACCGCGCGGTGGGGTTAAGGAGACGTGAACGGGATCGGCGGGTGTTCGCGCAGGGCACGAGCACCGCCGGGCGGGGACTCGCGCCGTCCCCGGCGTAGGCCGTTCGACGCCGGAAACCGTCCCCGGGACGGTTTCCGGTCGCGCCTCACCCCTCGACGCGCGTGAGGTCCGCGACCTCTAGGCAGAGCCGGCGGATGCGGCTCAGGAGGTTGAGGCGGTTGCGGCGGATCACCTGGTTCGGCGTGTTCACCTGCGCCGCCGTCAGGAAGGCGTCGAGCGGGGCGCGAAGGGCGGCGAGCGCCGACATGGCCTCTCCGAAGTCCTCCTGCTCCATCGCCGGGCGGATGCGCTGCTCCGCCGCGTCGAGCGCATCGAAGATCGCCTCCTCCTCGGGGTATTCGGCCCATTTCCGGTCGGCGCCGTAGGAGTATTCCACGCCGTCCTTGGCCTCGGCCTGCGCGAGCAGGTTCGCCGCGCGCTTGAAGCCCTGGAGCAGGTTGGTGCCGTCCTCGGTCTTGAGAAAGGCGCTCAGCGCCTCGGCCCGGCGCACGAGGAGGACGAGATCGTCGTTCCCCGGCATGGCGAGGCAGGCGTCGATGACGTCGTGCCGGATGCCCTGGTCGCGGAGGTGGACCTTCAGGCGGTCGTGGAGGAAGGAGAGGAGGTCGGCAGTATCATGGGCGACGTCAATTGAACGACCAATCAGATTTGCCGAGATTGCTTCCACGATCTGGTACTGAAGCTCTTCATCCTCATACTGCGACAAGAAGAGATCGAAGTCTCTCATCATGGCCAAGGTCAAGGAGACGGTCTTACCGTCAGGAAGAACACCATCGAGCGCCCGCATTAGCCGTTCGCCATCGACCTTCCCGGGAGCAATCTCCTTGAAAACTCCGCGAGCGACTACTGAAGGCAACGCCGCAAACTCGTAAGAGATGGGCCGTCTTAGATTGATGCGAGAACCGTTGTGGAGAACGGTTCTGATGACACCCAGTGCTGCCCGACGGAGAGCATATGGATCTTTGCTTCCTGTAGGCTTCTCATCAATGGCCCAGAATCCGACGAGCGCAAAAAGCTTGTCAGCTAGTGCGACGGCCACCGACACCGGGGCGGTGGGCACCTCGTCGTTGGGGCCGAGGGGGGAGTAGTGCTCCTCGGCCGCCGCGGCGACCTCGGCGGGCAGGCCCGCCGCGTCGGCGTAGTAGCGGCCCATGAGGCCCTGAAGCTCGGGGAACTCGCCCACCATCGCGGAGCGGAGGTCGAGCTTGGCGACCTCGGCGGCTTGGGCCGCGAGGTCCGGGTCCGCGCTGACATGGGGCGCGATCTCGCGGGCGAGCGCCGCGATGCGCTCGATGCGTTCCCACTGGCTGCCCAGCTTGTTGTGGAAGGTGACGGCGCGCAGGCCCTCCTTCCACTCCTCCATGCCGGACTTGGCCACCCGCAGGTCGTTCTCCCAGAAGAAGCGCGCGTCCGAGAGGCGGGCACGGAGGACCTTGGCGTTGCCCGCCAGGATCGTCTCGCCCCGGTCGGCGGTCTCGATGTTGGCGACCGTCACGAAGCCCTCGATGCGGGACGTGGCGGGGTTCTTCACGGAGAAGAACTTCTGGTGCTCCTTCATCGAGGTTTGCAGCACCTCGGGCGGCAAGCCCAGGAACTGTTCCTCGATCTGGCCCATCAGCGTCACGGGCCATTCGACGAGGCCCGCGACCTCCGAGAGCAGCCCCTCGTCGGGGACGATCTCCAGCCCGCGCGCGAAGGCGAGCGTGGCGGCGTCGTGGCGGATGCGGTCCTTGCGCTCCTCGGGGCGCAGGATGACGTGGGCGCGGGTGAGCTTCTGCTCGTAGTCCTCGAAGGACGTGGCGGCGAACTCGGCGGGCGCGTGGAAGCGGTGGCCGCGCGTGACGTTGGACGCCCTGATGCCCTCGATCTCGAAGGGGACGACCTCGGCGCCCTCCTCGGCGACCAGCAGGCAAAGGATGGACTGGAGCGGGCGCACCCAGCGCAGCGACCCGGAGCCCCAGCGCATCGACTTGGGCCAGGGGAAGTCGCGGATCGTCCGTTCCAGCACCTCGGCGACGATGGCGGCGGCTTCGCGGCCGGGCTTCTCGATGACGGCGAAGTAGGCCTGACCCTTCTTGTCGGCGCGGGTCTCCAACTGGTCGAGCGTCAGGCCGGTGGAGCGCAGGAAGCCCTGGATCGCGGCCTCGGGCGCGGTGGTCGCGGGCCCCTTGCGCTCTTCCCGCACGGGGCGCGACCGCTCGGACAGGCCCTCGACGGTCAGCGCGAGGCGGCGGGGCGTCGCGAAGCTCGCGGCGTGGGCGTAGGTCAGCCCGGATTCGACCAGGCCGTCGGTCATCAGGCGGCGCAGGTCCTCGGCGGCCTTGGCCTGCATCCGGGCGGGGATCTCCTCGGACAGGAGCTCGATCAGGAGGTCGGGCATCTCATTCGCTTTCGGGAACGGGGGGGCAGCCTTCGGGCGGGGGCTCGCCGTCGAAGACGACCTCGCCGCAGGCGTTGATCTGGTGCCAGGCATAGCCGCGCCCGTCGGGGAACAGGGCCACGACCCGGTCGATGCCGTAGCGGATGTCCTTGGCGGACAGGAACGCGCGCGCCTGCCCCGATTCCAGCGCCGCGCCGATGGCGGGGGCGTCGAAGCAGTCGAACCAGCCGGGCGCATTGAGCGGCCGGGGGTCCTCGTAGGGCTGCGCGCGGGCGGCGAGGCTGTCGAACGGCTCGCCCTGCGTGAAGCAGGCACGGAAGCGGATGGGCGAGGATCCGGCGTCGATGGCGCGCAGGTCCGAGACGCGCAGGGGCTCGGAGCCCGAGCCGTCGGCGAGCGAGAGCGCGATGGGCCCGGCCTGCTCGGGGGTCAGCTCCTCGTAGAAGGCGTAGACCTGCATGTAGTAGAGAAGGGCCCCGCCCAGGACGGCGAGCGCCAGGATCGTGACCACGATAATCCGTCCGAGCACCGATCTTCCCAAGAGCCGCCTAGCGCCCCGCACCTACCCCCGCTCGGCCCTGCGCACAAGGCGTGACGGGCCGGAGCCGCCGCGCGGGGCCTGTCAGCGTCGCGCCAGCGTGGCCGCGTACTCGACGGCGGACTTCCAGTTGAACCGGTGCCTCAGGTCCGCGGCCAGGATGCGGCGGGCCCCGTGGCGGTCGCCGTCCTGCCGGAGAAGCCGGGCCACCCGACGGGCCGAGTTCTGGCGCATCCGCCGCGCCAGGTCCACGAGCGCCGGGTCGCCCCCGGCCTGCCGGATGGTCGCGGCACAGATGTCCATGACCTCGATCCGCTCCAGCAGGGTCCTGCGCTCGTTCCGGCTGAGGCTGTCGGGACGGACCCGGTAGATGAAGTACTTGTCGTCGGACAGGCGGATCTCGTTCTTCCAGGCGACCAGCAGGATCATGAGCGTGTCCTGCGCGATCTTGAGCCCGGTGTGGAAGGGCTCGGGCCCCGCGGCGTCGGCCACGACCCGGCGGCGGAAGACCATGCCCGAAGGCAGCAGGGCGCTCGGCCGGCGGCGCATCAGGTCGAAGCTGTCGCGGGCGGACAGGGTGCGGAGCCCCTCCGAGCGATGCGTCGGTAGCACGAGGCCCTTGTCCCGGATGACGTCGTCCTCGACGGTCTCGTGCCCGACGGCGAGGACGGCGATGGCGGGGTCGGAGAGGACGCGCGCCGCGAAGGAGAGGAGATCGGGCGCCACCACGTCGTCGGAGTCGAGGAACAGGACCAGCTCGCCCGAGGTCTCGTGGAAGCCGCGGTTGCGCGCGCGGGACACGCCCCCGTTGCTTGGCAGGTCGATGACCCTGAGGCGCGGATCGGAAATGTCCAGGAAGCCCGACGGCGAACGGCCTCCGTCGTTCACGACGACGGCTTCGAGATCGCCGTGATCCTGCGCCAGCACGGACCGGACCGTCGCCCCGAGCGTGTCCTCGTTGTTGAAGGTGGGGATGATGACCGAGATCTTCACGCGTGCGCACCCATTCCTGATCGATCCGAGCCGACCCGAGCCGCACGGGCCGGCCTCCTTGCCGTCCTGCTTCGGGACGCGGCCGGCACCATGCTACCGCTGCATCAGCTTCCTTGCCCGTCGAGCCGCCGCGGCCCACCGCTTGGCCACGACGCGTCCGACGGCCGGCGGAAGCCCCGCGAGGCTGGGATGCCCCAGCGTCATGGCGTGCAGCACGCGGGCCGAGGCAGGACGTTCGTCGAGCCAGCGTCGCTCGTCGGAGGTCAGCTCGTCCCGGTAGGGCTGCGCGGCATACCAGAAGGGGCTGACGGACTGATAGGCCATCGACCGGGCCACCGGACGCCAGGGCTTTCCGCCCTGGGCGTGGATGAAGGGCGGCAGGCTGCGCAGGTTGGCCAGCCGCTCGGTCGGGCTGTAGCCGTCCTCCTTGAAGCACTGGGCGATGTCCCTGCCCCGGCGGAGCGGCTGCACGGGCACATGGGCGAAGTCGCGGCTGCCCAGGAGGGCCGACAGGGCGTCCTGGTCCCCCATCATGTAGAAGGGGCGCTGCGCCCACGGCGCGGCTTGGGCCGCGAGGTAGTCCGGCCGCTCCAGAAGAGCCTGCCAGGCGGACAGGAGCGGCCGGTGACGCTGGGTGACGCGGAGCACGGCGCTGTTGGGCGTGAAGGGCAGATCGCGCCCGGCGGGCAGCTTCCAGCCCTGCGTCCGCACGGCGGCGCCTTGGTTCCGGTAGCCGAAGTATTCCTCGGTCAGCACGAGGGTGTCGTCGTCCAGCCCGTCGAAGAAGCGGCCGATGGGCGCGGTCACGATGATGTCGGAGTCGATCCAGACGACCGAGTCGAGGTCATCGTCCAGAAGCTTGGTCAGGAGCCTGGGCTTGATGTTCCAGGTCAGATCCGGGTCGATCGGCAGGCTGTCCTGGATCACGTTCGGGCGCGCCGAAAGCCACGCCTTCAGCCCGTCGCTCAGGTCGTTGACGAAGAGATGCAGGATGGCGGTCGGCTCGTGCCGGGCCAGGCTGAGGACGAGGAGCTTGACACCGACCTCGTCCGCGGGCCGGTTCTCGCTGATGCAGATGTGCAGGGTACCCAGTCTCACTCGCTCCGAATTCACAGGCCCGCCGACATGCGCGGGGCCGGGTTGCCGTTGGCGTGATGCCCCCGCCCAGGGATTCCGGTCCCCGTCCCGCATCCTGGGGACGGGCCGGGCCGCCACAGGCCGCCCCGAGGTGCTGGGACGACCATGGCGGCCTCCTCATCGGCAAGTCAAGCTCGCCCAGCCCGGCCTGCCGCCTGCCCGTTCTAGGCCCAGGCCAGCCAGTCGTCGGCGGACGCCATGATTCCGTCCTCCGCGCCCTGCGCCGCCAGCACCCCGGCCAGATCGCGGCCCGACGCCTCGGGCTGGGCCGAAGCGGCACGGTCGAGGGGTGCCGACAGGCGGTCGTCCGGGCCCGTCTCCTGACCGTCCTGCTCGGTCGTCACCCGCTTCTGGAGGCCGGGCGGGAGCACGTCCTTCTTGTCCAGGCCGGGCGGGAGCACGTCCCTCTTGGCGAGGCCGGGCGGGAGCGCCTCCCTGATCAGGATCCCCGGGGGCAGCGGCCGGTCCAGATTGAGCCTGCTGACCTCCTCGAAGGTCAGGTCTCCCCCGAAGATGAAGGTGTCGTTGGCGTCGAAGGTCAGCGCCTCCAGGTTGCTCTCGGCCAGGAGGACCGTGGTCGTCGCCTGCGTCGCGAGCGAGCCGGCATAGACGTTGATGTGGTCGTACTGGGCCGAGAACGGCGTTCCTGTGCTGCCATGCGTCGCGATCACCCCCACCGCCAGGGCGCTGGGCTCGGTGCCGTTCTGGTAGGTCCCCCGGATGGCCGACAGGATCTCGCTGTCGGCGGCCAGCGTGATGGCCGCCCCGGTCTGGAGCTCGCCGCCGTCGACCTGCCAGGCGGGGGTCACGGTGCCCGCCGTGGGATTGACCTGGAAGAACAGGTCGACCTGCGCGCCGATGGGGATCGTGGCGGGGATGAAGGTCTCGGAAACCTGCCCGCCCTCCTCGCGCAGCACCGCGATGGCGAGCTTGCCGCCGTTCGAGGCCACCGCGAGCTTGATGTAGTTGTCCTGGTCGCCGGTCCCGATCTGGATGCCGGCCGACTGCCCGTTGGCGAGCTGGGCCGCCGTCAGCGGCGCGAAGACGCTGAGCATCCGGGCGTTGACGAGGAAGGAGTCGAAGCCCGACCCCGCCAGGTCGCTGCGCACGCCGAACTGGAAACCGTTGTCCTGCGTGTTCAGGCTGCCGCGGGCATCCCCCGAGGTCGTCTGGATGATGGTGAAGATGCCCGAGGTCCCGCCGGCGATCAGGTTGTCGTCGTCGTACTGGTTCAGGTAGTCTGCCGTGCCGTTGCTCATCCAGCCCGTGAAGCCCAGGCCGCTGAAGCCGTAGCCCGGATTGTCGTTGCGCAGCGGGTTGAAGAAGCCCTCGCTGCCCGTGACGGTGAGCGCCGTGCCGTTGGCCGCGTCGAGCGCGAAGTGATCGAGGCGGTCGGCCTGGCCGTCGTTGTCGTCGTTGAGGTCGCGCAGGTCGGAGAGCCGGTCCGTGTCGTTGTCCGGCGGGATGCTCGACGGGCTGTTGGGATTGGTGCCGTTGGCGAGCTCGTCCTCGTTGCTGTAGCCGTCGCCGTCGAGGTCGTTGGCGGTGCCGTTCACGGTGGTCGGGACGAGCACCTGGATGTCCGACGTCCCTGCGACGTAGGCGATCCAGATCGTGCCGGGGAAGCGGTCGAAGTCGCCCTGCGCGATAACGTCGAGCGGCGTGCCGCTCAGCCCGCTGGCGATCGCCTCCTTGGTCGCGCCGGACTTGGTCGGATCGACGTCGATCCGGTAGATGCTCGAATCGAAGGCCGCCGCGATCAGGCTGCCCTTGAGCGCCCCGCCGAAGTTGGAGGCGGTGTACTCGTCGAGGCCGTTGGTCGAGACCGCCCAGGTAACGAGGGCGTCGTCCTCCACGCCGGGCAGGCGGAAGTCGCCGTCCTCGGGGAAGGACAGGCCCGGATCGACCGGCGGCCAGGTTCCCGGCGGCCTCTGGGTCCAGGTCTCGGTCCCGGAGGCGCTGGTGTAGGTCACGCCCGCGCCGGTCGGATTGGCCCGCACGGGGTTCGGGTGCCCCGCGTAGTAGCCGGCCTGGGGGATGTATTCGAGATGGTCGAGGTTGTTGACGCTCTTGCTGCCGTTCGGATCGAGGGTCGGAATCTTGTTGGTGACGTTCGTCGTCCCTTCCCCGTCCGGCAGCCCGCCCCAGCCCTGGTTGGCGCCGTTGTCGATGGTGTAGACCTCGCCGGCCTCGGTGACCACGACGTCATAGGGGTTCCGGTAGCCCGAGGAATAGACCTGGACGGGCCCGCCCGCGACGAGCCGGGCCTGGTTGAGGCCGTCCTGCCCCCCGAAGACCGGGCCCAGCACGGTGGGGATGTCGTAGACGTACCTGTGCGCCCCGTCGGTCTTGACCGAGTAGGCGCCCGTCCCGCTTTCCAGGACGGTCAGGTCGACCTCCAGGATCGCGGCCGAAAGGGCGTATTCGTTGGAATAGGCGAAGTTGACCGACGGCGCGCCGGCGTTCGTGTGCCCCCCCTGCGCCACGAGCAGGACCTTATGGCCGGTCTCGGGGTCGGTGGTCAGCGCGAGGCCGTTGGTGGAATGGTTCTCCTCCGACCGGGGCAGGCCGCGGACGAGGTCCACCTTCTCCCACAAGGCGCCGTTCCACGACAGCCGCGACAGGACGCCCGAGTTGGTGTCGAGCCCGGTGTCGCCCTTGCCGCCGCCGCTCCCGCCGCCCTCGCGCGGGTCGCTCGACCCCACGTAGATCACGGGCCGGTCGGCGGTGCCGGCCACCACGATCCCGGTCACCTGCCGGTTCGTGATGGCGGTATTGAGCGTCCCGTCGTCGTTGTGGTTGGGAATGGTGTTGATGAGGTTGATCGTCTCGACCCGCGTGGCCGCGTAGCCGATGATCTTGCCGCTGGCGTCGACGCGCTGCTCCACGTCGATGGCGAAGATCTCGCCGAAGCGGCTCGATGCGTAGAGGCGCCCGTCCGGCCCGAACTGGATCGAGGTGTAGCTCTTGTCCGGGATGCCGGTCAGGGAGACCGTCGTGAAGGCCACCTGGTCGGGCGACTCCACGGACACCGTAACCGTTTCCGTGTCCGTCCCGCCCTGGCCGTCCGCGACGGTGTAGGAGAAGGTGTCGGTGCCGGTGAAGCCGGCCTTGGGGGTGTAGACGATCCGGTCGTCGGTCGTGGCGCTCGTGCCCCGGTCGTCCACGGTCGCGGTGCCGTTGGCCGGCGCCGTCGCGCCCTGGATCCGCAGGGTGCCGCCATCGGAGTCGCGGTCGTTGGCCAGCACGTCGATCATCACCGGCGTGTCCGTCGAGGTTGTGGCGGCATCGGCCCCCGCCACGGGCGCCGCATTGGGGGCGGGGCCGGTGAGGCGGTTGATCTCGATGGCGTTGACCTTGGCGTTCTCGATGCCGTTGATGAACTGGAGGTTGAGCACGCCGTCGGAGACCTGCACCGTGACCGGCACGTCGTAGGCGATGTTCTTGCCCCCCGCCGCCGACCAGATGTCGAGGTCGTTGATCACCACCTGGCCTTCGGCCGCCACGTCGAACACCCGCTGCCCGGCGGCGCTGAAGAAGATCTCGGCGAACTTGAGCGTCACCTCGTAGGTGCCGTTCTCGACGGGCACCGCGTAGGTGAAGTTGCCGAAGCGCTCGGTCTGGTAGAGCGCGTCGTCCACCGTGCCCGCGATCGCCGCGACCTTCTTGTAGGCCTTGCCGCCCGTGAAGAACTGGTCGGCCGCGTGCGCGTCGCCGTCGGCGGCCGTGAAGGCCGGCCCGCCCGCGTTGACCGCCGCCACCAGGGTCGCGCCGGCCGCCGGGTCGACCGTCACCGCCACGCTGGCCGTGTCCGTGCCGCCCTGCCCGTCCGACACCGTGTAGGTGAAGCTGTCGGCGCCGCTGAAGCCCGCCCGGGGCGTGTAGGTCAGCGTGCCGTCCGCGTTCTTCACCACCGCGCCGTTCGCGCCCTGCGTGACCGAGCCCACGCTCAGCGTGCCCCCGTCCACGTCGCTGTCGTTGCCCAGCACCGACACCGTGACCGCCTGGCCCGCCGCCGTGCGGCCCGTGTCGTCCCCCGCCACCGGCGCGTCGTTGACCGGGCTCACCGTCACCGACACGCTGGCCGTGTCCGTGCCGCCCTGCCCGTCCGACACCGTGTAGGTGAAGCTGTCGGTGCCGAAGAAGTTCGCCTTGGGCGTGTAGGTCAGCGTGCCGTTGGCGTTCACCGCCACCGCGCCGTTCGCCCCCTGCGTCACCGCCGTCACGCTCAGCACGCCCCCGTCCGAGTCGCGGTCGTTGCCCAGCACCGACACCGTGATCGCCGCGTCCTCCGCCCCCGTCGCCACGTCATCCCCCGCCACGGGCGCCGCATTGGGGGCGGGCGCCACGAAGCTGTAGTCGAGCGCCTGATCGAACAGGAGCGTCCCCGAGGCGTTGGTGCCGGAGTAGACCTGCACGAGAAGGGTCTGCGGCCCGCTCGGCAGCGCGACGCCCGCGAAGTTGCCGCTGCTGTCCCCGAACAGGGCATAGGGCGCGGCGCCCTCGATGCGGACCTGGCTTCCCAGCGTCAGCTTGACGCTCCTGGCGCCCAGGCTCGGATCGGGGACCACCTCGATGCTGTACTGGCCGCCCGACAGCAGGTCCGGGTCGATGCTCTGCCCATCGGCGATCCGGCCGACGCGCTGGTCGGTCAGGGGATCGATCAGCCACATCTCCACGGCCGCGGCCGCGGCGGCCTGGACGTTGACGGAGACCGTGCCGGCGTCCCGCCCCCCCAGACCGTCGATCGCGGTGTAGCCGAAGCTGTCCGTCCCGCTGAAGCCCGCCCGGGGCGTGTAGGTCAGCGTGCCGTCCGCGTTGCGGACCACGCTGCCGTTGGCGCCCTGGGTGAAGGACCAGAGGCTCAGGGTGTCGCCGTCCGCATCGGTGTCGTCGGCCAGCACCGCCAGGGTGCCGGACTCGCCCGCCGCGACGGTCACCGTGTCGTCGTCGGCGAGGGGCGCCGCGTTCACCGCGCGAAGGTGGATCGGGGCCGTGACCGGCCCGACCGGAAGATCGCCGTTGGCCTTGTCGATCAGGCCGGCGACGAAGCCGAGCGGCAGGCGGTCCCCGTTCAGGACCCCGGCGACGGGCACGCTGGTGAAGTTGAACAGCGACGTGATGTTCTGCGGCGCTCCGGTCAGCACGACGTCGTGGACCTGGAACGAGACCGCGTTGTTCGCAGGGAATGCCGAGGCCTGCAGGGCCGTCATCTGCGCATCGAACTGCGCGGCATAGGCGCCATCGAAGAGGTTCTCCAGCGGCTGGGCCATGCCCTTGGCCAGGACGACCCGCGCCACTTGCCCGGCGGGCCCGGACACGATCACCTGCGGCGCGTCGTCGTAGGTGCCCGCCGCGCCGGGCGCGAGCCCGTCGACGGTCAGCGTCACCGAGCCCACGGGCGCCACCTCGGTCGCCAGCGCCTGCGCGCCGCCTTGGCTGTTGGAGGTGGCGGTGTTGGCCACCGCCTGGAGTTGCCCCCGCGCGGTCGTCCCGTCCGTGAAGGTGACGGTGAACGTCGAGCCGACGAGTTCGGCCCCGCTGACGCCCCCCACGTCCCAGGTGGGCGTCGAGCCGGCGTCCAACGTAGCCTTGAGGCTGCCCGCGACGGAATTGGGGTCCATGTCGATCGAGAAGCCCAGGGCCTCGCCGGGCTGGAATCCCCCGTTCACCGCCGGGTCGAAGAGGATCTGGATGGTCTCGTAGCCGGACTTGCCCCCCGTGCCGATGTAGGAGGTCTGGTCCGACGGGGCGACGACCCCGGTCAGCCCGTTGGTGTTGATCGTGAGCTTCTTGAACGCCGTGTCGCCCGCCAGCCCGAACGGGTCGAAGACCGCGTCGGGGAACAGGGCGCCGGTGACGTCGATCTCGACCTTGGAAATGGCCTTGATTCCGGTGTTCTCGATCCGGAACGCATTGTTGTTGAAATTGGAGCTCTGAATTCCGCCATTCAGCGTCACGCTCAACTTGGCTTCACCGGACGTCGCCATGCCGTTCTCCGTTCATCACCACTTCGGCGCGGCAGGGCCGGCCGTCACGCTTCACCAATGCAGGCCCGGGGCGCTTCCGTAAGGCCGGGTTTCGGCCATTCTGAAAGGTCCGCGCCGGGCCGCCGCGATCGTCCCTGCCAGGGTCCTGGACCTGCGCGCCACAGGCCCTGGGCTTCGGCCAGCCTGCCGGCAACGACGTCCGTCGCGTCGGGATGGCGACCAAGCCATGGCGCGGAACGAGACGAGCGCGACGGACCGTTTCCGACGCATTTCCATCCCGACGTTTCCATGGACGGTCACTTCCCCTTCGCCATTCCAAACGAGCCATTCGCCGGGCCACTGGCACTTCTTGAGACCACAAGAGACGCGCCGCGAAAAGGACAAAGTTCTGACACAATCGTGAGAGATTGTCTTTCCAGGCAAGGGGACGGCCTTTTCAACTGGGATGCGGCTCGTCGCGCTAATAATACCGCGTAAGTTGAGTGAAGGCTCGCTTCAGGAATGCGGTCGCATCGGGACCGCCCCTTTTCGGAGCAGGTGGCCGATCATGGAAGCCCGGCTATTCCGTCCTTTTCCGCAGCAGACCCGTCGTTCGGCGCGCGCGACCGGCGGCCGCGCCGCAGACCGGCGGGCCGTGATGGCGACGTGACCCGAACGGTTCGGGCCGTCGCTCAGGCGGCGGGCGCGAAGCCTCCGGCCTCGGTGCGCACGAAGGCGTCGGCGCAAAGCTTGGCAAGCGCGCGGACCCGGCCGATAAAGGCCTGCCGCTCGGTCACCGAGATCACGCCGCGTGCGTCGAGCAGGTTGAAGAGGTGGCTGGCCTTGATGCACTGGTCATAGGCCGGATGCGCCATGACGATGCGCTTGCCGGTCTTCGGATCGACATCCTCGTTGTCGAGGAGACGGCGGCATTCCCGCTCCGCGTCCTCGAAATGGCGGAACAGGCGCTCGGTGTCCGCCGCGTCGAAATTGTGACGCGAATACTCCTCCTCGGTTTGACGGAACACGTCGCCGTAGGTCAAAGGGATCGGGGATGACGGGTCGTTGAAGGGCATCTCCATGACATGCGCCACGCCCAGCACGTACATGGCGAGCCGTTCGAGGCCGTAGGTCAGCTCGCCCGACACCGGGCGGCAGTCGTGGCCGCCGACCTGCTGGAAATAGGTGAACTGCGACACCTCCATGCCGTCGCACCAGACCTCCCAGCCCAGGCCCCAGGCGCCGAGGGTCGGGCTCTCCCAGTCGTCCTCGACGAAGCGGATGTCGTGCAGCGACGTGTCGATGCCGATGGCGTCGAGGGAGCCGAGATACAGCTCCTGCAGGTTCGGCGGGCTCGGTTTGATGAGCACCTGATACTGGTAGTAGTGCTGGAGCCGGTTCGGGTTCTCCCCATACCGCCCGTCGGTGGGCCGGCGCGAGGGCTGGACATAGGCGGCCGCCCAGGGACGCGAGCCCAGAGCGCGCAGCGTGGTGGCCGGATGGAAGGTCCCCGCCCCCACCTCCATGTCATAGGGCTGGAGGATCGCGCAGCCCTGGGCGCCCCAGTAGCTCTGGAGGCGCAGGATGATCTCCTGGAAGGAACGCGGGCTATCGGCCATGGGGCACCCCTGGGAACAGTCGGCCCTTCGTCTAGTCGCCGCCCCCCGGCGGGGCAAGGGGGCCACGGTCGGCGCGGGCGCGGGGGCGCAACACGCCGATTTGTGATGCGGCGGCCGGGCGGGCGGGGCAAACCGGGCCCGCGACGGAAGGGGAGTGGCGGAATGCTGAGACGGACTGTGGCGGGAATCGCCCTGATGGCGGCGATGACGGGGGCGGCCCTGGCGCAGGACGGCGGGCTTTGGGTCCGCGTGGAGCTGCTGCCCACGCTCGACGGCGCGCAACTGGCCGCGCAGGGCTACTCCGAGCAGCTTCCCGACGACGTGGCGGGCTACGAGCTGGAGTCGGGCGGCTACGCCGTGGCGCTGGGCCCCTATTCGCAGGCCGAGGCCGAGGCGGTGCTCCTGAACCTCCTGGCCGAGGGCGTGATCCCGGTCGATTCCGTAATCTCGGACGGCGCGGAGTTTGCCGAGCGCGTGTATCCGGCCGGCGCGGCGCCGCAGGCCCCCGTCGAGCCCGACGTGACCGCACAACCCGCCGACCCCGCGATCCCCGACGAGACCCCCGCCCAGGCCCAGGCCAGCGAGGCCGCGCTGTCGCTAGGCGAGAAGCAGCAGCTCCAGACCGCGCTCCAGTGGGCGGGCGTCTACGAGGGCGGCATCGACGGCGCCTTCGGGCCCGGCACCCGCAACGCCATGGCGCTGTGGCAGGCCCAGAACGGCCACGAGCCCACGGGCATCCTGACCGCCCGCCAGCGGGCCGAACTCCTGGGCGCCTTCAACGCCATCCTCGACGGGCTGGGGATCGAGACGGTGCGCGACGAAAGGACGGGCATCCAGATCGACCTGCCGATGGCGGTGCTGCAGGGCCCGGTCTACGAGCCCCCCTTCGCCCGCTTCGACGCGCAGGAGCCCGGCGGGCCGCAGGTCGTGCTGATCTCGCAGCCCGGCGACGCCGACCGGCTCGCGGGGCTCTACGAGATCCTGCAGACGCTGGAGATCGTCCCCGAGGAGGGCGAGCGGCAGCGTACCGAGGAGGCCTTCGCCATCGAGGGCCGGAATGGAGAGATCCACTCGACCACCTATGCCTGGTTGGTGGACGGGCAGATCAAGGGCTTCACGCTGGTCTGGCCCGCGGGCGACGAGGACCGGCGCGCGCGCCTCATCGAGACGATGCGGGCGAGCTTCCGTCGCCTGCCGGGGGTGCTGGAGCCCGCGGCCGACGCGGGCGAGGATCAGGCGGTGGACCTCGTGTCGGGGCTTCAGGTGCGGGTGCCCGAGCGGACGGCCACGGGCTTCTACGTGGACGCGCGGGGGACGGTGGTGACGACCGCCGACGCCGTGGCCGAGTGCCGGGAGGTGACGCTGGACGAATCGACCCCGGCGCGGGTCGTCACCACGGACCCGACGCTGAACCTCGCGGTGCTGCAGCCGCAGGCCGAGCTCGCGCCCCGCGCGGTGGCCGGGTTCCTGCCCGGCGCCCCCCGCATCGGGGCCGAGGTCGCGGTCGCGGGCTACCCCTATGGCGGGGCGCTGTCGCGGCCGGCAGTGACCTTCGGGACGCTGGCGGACGTCCGGGGCCTGAACGGCGAGGAGCAGGTGCGCCGGCTCGACATCTCGACCCAGCCCGGCGACGCGGGCGGGCCCGTGCTGGCCGAGGACGGCGCGGTGATCGGCATGATGCTCCCGCGCGAGGGGACACGGCAGGTGCTGCCCGAGGACGTAGCCTATGCGCTGGACGCCGAGGCGATCCGGGGCGTGCTGGCCTCGGCCGGGGTGGAGCCCACGCTCGCGCAGGCCGGCGAGGCCAAGGGCGCCGAAGGGCTGGTGCGCGACGCGGGCGGCCTGACGGTGCTGGTGAGCTGCTGGTGAGGGGCTTGGGGCGCACGTGATCGCGCCCCGGACGTGACAAGGGCGGGCCCAGGCCCGCCCTTTCGCCGTTCCACGCGCAGGCCGCCTCCCTGCCCTAGCCAGTATGGATCAGCGAGGCGAAGAGCCGCGGGTCGAGGCTTTCGGCCTTGAAGGTCTCGCCCTCGATCAGCAGGCTCACGGCGTCATGGCTGTGGAGCGACTCCTGGTGACTCGCGATCACGCGGAAGTCGCCGATGCGCTCGTCCCGCAGGAACTCCGCCGCGAAGAGCCGCGCGGCGTCCTCGACGAAGATGGGATGCGCGGCGTTGAGCTCGGCAAAGGCCTGCTCGTCCTCGCGCTTGACCATGACCTGCGTCTCGGTCGGCACCGCGCGGCGGGCCATCTCGATCAGATCCTCGAACCAGAGCCGCTGGTGGCCCGGCACCACCTCGACCGAAAGGCGCGCGACCGACCGCTGCGCATGGGGCACCGCAAGCTGGCCGCGCGTCTGGCGGGCGTGCTCGGACAGCTCCAGGGAGCAGGGGCAGGTCGAGGCGTAGACGTAGTCGAGGTGGAAGATCTTCTTGCGCACGCCGCCCTGGTCCACCAGCTCCAGCGCGATGTCGTAGTACTGGTAACCCCAGAGGCCCGAGCGCAGGGAGGGCACCTTGACCGGGAAGCGGAAGCGCATCTGGATGCGCGCGTCGCAGGAGCCGAGGTCCGCCTTGTAGCTGTCGAGCGCCCGCTCCATCACGTCGAAGGAGAAGGTCTCCTCGGCGTAAAGGTAGAAGCTGCGCATCAGGCGGGACATGTTGATGCCCTTCTTGCCCGCCTCCAGGCTCACCGTGCCGGTGACCGAGGTTTCGAGCAGGATCTCTCCGCCGTCGCGCAGGCGGTAGCGGATGGGCAGCCGGAACCCCGAGATGCCGACATGCTGGATCGGCGCCTTGGCCCCACGGATCAGCGAGGCGGGGCCGTTCTGAAGGTCCGGCAGCCCCGCACGGTAAAGCGCGTCGGGCGCGAAGCCGTCCGGATAGGCGCGGGCGAGGTCGGGATAGTTCGACACCTCGCGCCCCGGCAGGAGGCGCGCCACCGCCGGGTCGAGGTCGGCGACCTCCTCGGGCGTGGCGGCCTTGGCCCAGCGGCGCAGCACGGCCAGGGCGTCGGCGGCCTCGGCGCGCGACAGGTCCCGGTCCAGATCGGGCGAGTGCAGGTTCATGGCGGTTCCCCTCCGTCACGCGGCCCCTGATATGGGATCCGCATGACGTTCCTGCAACGATAGCCGATCTATTCGGCCGCGTCGCGGGCGGGATACGACGCTTGCGCAGCCTCTAGCGCCCGAAGCACGTCCGCGACCAGGTCCTCGGGATCCTCCAGGCCGCAGCTCAGGCGGATGAGGCCCGGCGTGATCCCGAGCGTGACCTTCTGCTCGGCCGGCAGGCGCTGGTGCGTGGTCGAGGCCGGGTGCGTGGCGATCGACTTGGCGTCCCCGAGGTTGTTGGAGATGACGACGATCTCCAACGCGTTGAGGAAGGCGAAGGCCGCCTCTCGGCTGCCCACGTCGAAGCTCAGCACCGTCCCGCCCGAGCCGGTCTGCGCCATGGCCAGCGCGTGCTGCGGGTGGGATTCGAGCCCGGGATAGAGGACGCGGGACAGTCGCCCCTCCAGCGCCTGCGCCACCGCGAGGGCCGAGGCCGCCTGCGCCCGCACGCGCAGGTCCATCGTCTCCAGCCCCTTGAGCATGATCCAGGCGGTGAAGGGCGACATCGCCCCGCCCGTGTGCTTCATGTAGGGTTCCAGGGTCTTGCGGACGAACTGCTTCGTCCCGAGGACGATCCCGCCCAGGGCGCGTCCCTGCCCGTCCACGTGCTTGGTCGTCGAATAGATCACCACGTCGGCGCCCAGCTCGACCGCGCGCGAGAAGACGGGCGTGGCGAAGACGTTGTCGGCCACGACGAGGGCGCCCACGGAATGCGCGATCTCGGCCACGCCGGCAATGTCGATGACCTCCAGCGTCGGATTCGACACCGTCTCGAAGAACACGGCCTTGGTGCCCGGCCGCACGGCGGCGCGCCACTGGTCGAGGTCGGTGCCGTCCACGAAGGTGACCTCCACCCCGTAGCGGCGCAGCACCTCCTCCAGGATGTAGAGGCAGGAGCCGAACAGCGCGCGCGAGGACACGACATGGTCCCCCGCCCGCAGCATCGCCGTCAGCGCGCCCGATACGGCGGCCATCCCGGAGGCCGTGGCGAAGCCATCCTCGGCCCCCTCCAGCGCGGCCATCCGCTGCTCGAACATGGAGGTGGTCGGGTTGCCGTAGCGGGCGTAGATGAACTCGTCGGGCCCGCATTCGACGAAGCGCGCCTCGGCGTCCTCGGCGGTGTCGTACACGAAGCCCTGCGTGAGGAAGATGGCCTCGGACACTTCGTTGTATTGGCTGCGGCGGATGCCCGAATGAACGGCGCGGGTGCGTTTCTTCCAGTGGTCCATCTCGTCCCCTTCCATCGGCCCGAACATGGGGAGAGTCCCCACTTTAGCGGCTTGTTTACCGTGGCCCGCAATCAGGGTCGCCCAAATCGCCACGCCCGCCGCCTCTAGTCCCGCGTGTCCCTCGGGTCAAGGCGGCGGCGGTTCCCCAAGGCGGGCAACTATTTCCCCGGTCGCGTTAACTTTCCAGGAACTTTCTTGCCCTAGCTTCGTTGAACGATGGGGGAACTTCTCAGGGGGACATCGTGGCCGACATCAGCATCGGGTTCGCAGGGACCGAAGGCAATCTGCGGGGGTCCTCCACCGCCGGACCCGACCTCGCCGAGATCGCGCGCGTCCGCGACGCCCTCGCCCAGGGGCGCCTGCCCGGCCCGCCCGCCGACGACCGCGCCCTCGCCCGGATGCTGGGGGCGTCGCTCCTCGCCGGCCTCCTGATGACCGGCGGCCTGGCCTGGGGCCTCCTGCACCTCCTGACCTGAGCCGGGCCCGCGGGCCTTGCCCTTGCCGCCCGCTGCGCCATTCTGGGCGGCAGCGACAAGGAGAGGTCCGATGCCCGCGCCCATCGTGCTGCACTACTGGCCCACGCCCAACGGCCACAAGATCACCATCGCGCTCGAGGAGATGGGCCTGCCCTATGAGGTCCGGCTCGTCGACATCGGCAAGGGCGACCAGTTCCAGCCGGACTTCCTGAAGATCGCGCCGAACAACCGGATGCCCGCCATCGAGGACCCGGACGGCCCGGACGGACAGTCCGTGGCCATCTTCGAATCGGGCGCGATCCTCCAATACCTCGCCCGCAAGACCGGCCAGTTCTGCGGCCGCACCGAGCGCGAGCGCATCGCGGTCGACCAGTGGCTCATGTGGCAGATGGGCGGCGTGGGGCCCATGGCGGGCCAGGCCAACCACTTCCTGCGCTACGCCCCCCAGATGGACCCGCCGCAGGTGCTGCCCTACGCGCAGGACCGCTACCGGGCCGAGGTCGGGCGGCTCTACGGCGTGCTGGACCGGCAACTGGCCACCCGCCGCTTCGCCGCCACCGACGACTTCACCATCGCCGACATGGCCATCTATCCCTGGGCCTCGGGGTGGGAGCGGCAGGAGCAGAGGCTCGACGACAAGCCGCACTTCGCCCGCTGGCTGGAGGAGTGCGCGAGCCGCCCCTGCGTCCAGCGCGGCATGGCCGTGGCGGCCGAGGCGCGGGCCCCGAAGATGAGCGCCGAGGAGATGAAGGTCCTCTTCGGCAAGCGCTAGGGCGGGCTCAGCTCGGGCCGCCCTCCTTGGGCTCCTCGATCATGTAGGCCTGCAGCGCCATGATCTGGAGCCACAGGAACACCATCAGCGCCGCCGGGAAGGCGAAGGTCTCCAGCGTGACCCAAAGCTCGGTCGACTGGGTCCGCCAGATGACCTCGTTGGCGACGGCAAGCCCCGCGAACATCAGCGCCAGGCGGCGCGTCAGGATCATCCAGCCCTCGTGCCGCATCGGCAGCAGCTCGCCCATGACCCATTCGAGCGTCGAGCGGCCCCAGATGAGCCCCCCGCCCAGGAGCGTCGCGAAGAGCCCGTAGACGATCGTCGTCTTCATCTTGAAGAAGCTCTCGTCGTTGAACCAGGCCGTCAGCCCGCCGAACAGGACCACGGTGACGGCGGTGAAGACCTGCATCCGCGACAGCTTGCCCGTCAGCCACCACAGCGCCGCCATCGCGCCCAGGAGCAGCGGCACCAGCAGCAGGGTGGCGACGATGAAGCCGGAGTACTCGGCCCCGCCGATCTCGAAGCTCCGGTCCTTGATCCGCAGGTAGACCACGAAGAACAGGAGCGTGGGCCCCAGCTCCAGGGCCTGCTTGAGGAAGGGGTTGACGGGTCGCTGGTTCATGACGGCTCTGGAACAGTTTTGTGACAACCGCCTTTTTATTGGACGGTCGGGCCACTGTGCCGCCCTTGCGGCGGACCGGCAAGCGCCGACGGGACAACAAGGGGTGACCATGCGCGACCTGATCATCGGAGAGTTCAGAGCTTCCTTCACCGAGGTTCCCTTCGATGTGGCGTTCCTTCGCATCACGGCCGCCCTGATCCTCGCGGGCCTGATCGGGGCCGAACGGGAATGGCGCAGGAAGCCCGCGGGGCTGCGGACGCACATGCTCGTGTCGCTCGCGGCCTGCCTCTACGTGCTCGTCGGGCGCGAGCTGGGCGCCATCGACTTCACCGACGGCACAGGGGACCTGCGGGTGGACCCGCTGCGCCTGATCGAGGCGGTGACGGCCGGCGTGGCCTTTCTGGTCGCGGGAATCATCATCACCTCGGGCGGCCGGGTCCACAACATCACCACCGGCGCGTCGCTCTGGCTGGCCGGGGCCGTCGGGCTGGCCGTGGGCGCGGGGCAGCTCGCGCTCGCCGCGCTGGCCACCGGCGTCGTGCTGGCGGTGCTGCTGGTCGTGACCGCCCTGGAGAAGCCGACGGACGCGGAAGGCGTGGACGACTGAGCGTCAGGCCGCGCCGGTCAGCGCACGGGCGAACTCCTGGGGGTCGAAGGGGGCGAGGTCATCGATCTGCTCGCCCACGCCGATGGCGTGGATGGGCAGGCCGAAGCGGTCGGCGAGCGCGACCAGCACGCCGCCCTTCGCGGTCCCGTCGAGCTTGGTCATGACGAGGCCCGACACGTCCGCGATCTTCTGGAAGATCTCGACCTGGCTCAGCGCGTTCTGGCCCGTGGTGGCGTCGATCACCAGCAGCGTGTTGTGGGGCGCCGAGGGGTCCTTCTTGCGGATCACGCGGACGATCTTGGCCAGTTCCTCCATCAGGTCCTGCCGGTTCTGCAAACGCCCCGCCGTGTCGATGAGGAGGAGGTCCGCCCCGTCCCGCCCCGCCCGCTCCATCGCGTCGAAGGCGAGCGACGCGGGGTCCGATCCCTGCGCGGCGGTCAGCACCGGCACCCCTGCCCGCTGCCCCCAGACCTGGAGCTGCTCCACGGCCGCGGCGCGGAAGGTGTCGCCGGCGGCGATCACCACCGTCTTGCCGGCGGCGCGGAACTGGGACGCGAGCTTGCCGATGGTCGTGGTCTTGCCCGAGCCGTTCACGCCCACGACCAGCACGACCTGCGGCCGCTTGGGATAGAGCGGCATGGGCCGGGCCACCCCCTCCATGATTCGCGCGACCTCGCCGGCCAGGATCTCCTTGATCTCGGGCACGGACAGGCGGCGGCCCATGCGTCCTTCGGCCAGGTTCGCCGTCACCCGCAGCGCCGTCTCCACGCCCATGTCCGAGGCCACGAGCAGGTCCTCGATCTCCTCCAGCATCGCGTCGTCGAGCGTCCGGCGCGGGACCTCCACCTCCTCTCGACCGAAGAGGCGGCCCAGGAAGCCGGTTCGGGGCGCGGCCGGGGCCGGCGAGTCGAGCGCGGGCGTGACGAGGTTCGGGACCGGGTCGGCGGCGGGTTCGGGCGCGGCGGGCGCGGGCTCGCCCTCCCCCACGATCTCCGATAGCCCTTCGTCGAGCCTGGAGGAGGTCTTGAACAGCCGGTCCTTGAGCTTGCCGAAGAAGGACATGAAACCCTCGCGTTGCGTCCCCGTCACGTAATACGTGCGGCGGGCCTTGCAAAGCGCGCAGGGGGAGCAATCGCCCCGTAGCCGCCTCCGGCGACGGATTTCGGCCCAGACGGCCGGTCCGAAAATCCTCCACTGGCCTTGGGCCGCGCGCTCTGGCACCGTACCGGCCCATGCGCACGCTGCTTCTCCTCCTCGCCCTCGCCACCCCCGCCGCCGCCGAAGGCCCGATCGGGGCCGCCGAGTTCGAGGACCTGGTGACGGGCCGGACCCTCACCTACGGCGCGCCGGGGCAGGAGCCCTACGGGATCGAGCATTACTACCCGAACCGCCGCGTCACCTGGGCCTTCCTGGGCAGCGACGAATGCCGGGAAGGCACCTGGCGCGAGGAGCCGACCGCCACCGGCCCCGCGATCTGCTTCGAGTACCAAGACGATCTCGGCCCCCAGTGCTGGCACGTCTACCGCGAGGGCGACGACCTGCGCGCCGAGTTCATCGGCGAAGGCGGCCCCAGCGTCCTTTACCAGTTGGAGGAGCCCGAGGGCGGCCTCGTCTGCGGGGGCGTGGGGGTGTGAGACGCCCCTGAGGCGGCGCTTTCGCCTACAGCAGGCTTCCCTGCTCGGGCGGCGGCTCGGGCGGGCGCTTCTTCGGCGGCGCGGCGGGCTTGCCGCCGACCGTCATCCGCCCATCCGCGAACTCGATCTCCAGCGCAGCGGCCTTGGCCGCAGCCTCGGCGCTCGTGACCACCTGCCCCTCGGCCCGCACCACCGCGAAGCCGCGCTTCAGCGTCTCCTTGTAGCCCAAGGTCTCGCGCAGGCGATCGAGCGCGGACAGCCCTTCGCGCAACCGCGCGATGCGACCGAGCGGCAGCGCCGGCGTCAGCCCCCCCGCGACGCGCGCGAAGTCTGTGGCGCTCTCGCCCAGCGCCCGCCGCGCTGCCGGGTCGAGCCGGGGCCCGAGCCGCCCGAGCGTGTCGCTACGGAATCGCAGCCGCGCCGCCTGCGCCCGGTCGAGCCGCGCCGACAGGTCCTCCAGCTCCCGCTGCGCGTCCCGCGCCGTGCGGGCGAGCGCCGGGGCAAGGCTTTCCCCAGCCACATCCACGCGCCGCCGCCCGTCGCGAAGCGCCCGCACCAGCACCCCCGTCCCGATCCGCAGGTCGGCAAGCTGCACCCGCCGCCGCCCGGTCACGCTCCGCAACGCCAGCGGCAGCCGCGCCCCCAGGAAGTCCACCCGCTGCTGCGCCTGCCCGATGATCGCCTCGCCGCGCGGCAGGGCGCGGGCGAGGTCCCCCAGCCGCTGCCGCCGCCGGTCCACGCCGAAGCGCAGCGCCCGGCCCGCGCGCGCGCCCAGCACCGCCACGCGCTCCACCAGCTCGGCCCGCACAGGCACCGCCATCTCGGCCGCCGCCGTGGGCGTGGGCGCGCGCAGGTCGGCGGCAAAGTCGCAGAGCGTCGTGTCCGTCTCGTGCCCCACGGCCGAGATCACCGGGATCTTCGACGCCGCCACCGCGCGGACCACGGCCTCCTCGTTGAAACCCCAGAGATCCTCGATGGAGCCGCCGCCCCGCGCGACGATCAGGAGGTCGGGGCGCGGAATCGGCCCGCCCTCGGGTAGCGCGTTGAAGCCCTTCACGGCCCGCGCCACCTCGGGCGCGCAGGCCGCGCCCTGCACCGCCACGGGCCAGACCAGCACCTGCCGCGGGAATCGGTCGCGCAGCCGGTGCAGGATGTCCCGGATCACCGCGCCCGAAGGCGAGGTCACGACGCCGATCACGTCCGGCAGGTAGGGGATCGGCTTCTTGCGCGCGGGGTCGAACAGCCCCTCGGCCCCCAGCGCCTTCCGCCGCGCCTCCAGTTGCGCCATCAGCGCCCCCACCCCGGCAGGGGCAAGGTCCTCGACGATCATCTGGTACTTGGACTGACCGGGGAAGGTCGTCAGGCGCCCCACGGCCACCATCTCCATCCCCTCCTCGGGCCGCGCCGACAGCCGCGCGGCATTGCCCTTCCAGGACACCGCCGCCAGCACGGAATTGCCGTCCTTGAGGTCGAAGTACAGGTGCCCCGAGGCGGGCCGCGACACGCGCCCGATCTCGCCGCGCACGCGGACAAAGGCGAACTCGCCTTCGACCATGCGCTTCACGGCGCCCGAGATCTCGGAGACCGAGTATTCGGGGACGTTGGCGCGGCGCGGCGGGGCGTCGTCGTCGTCGAGGAGGTCCATGGAGCGGCGTCCTTGTGCGGCCTGGGACCTGACCTTAGAACGCCCCGCGAACGAGGCCAACGGGGGGCGCCCGCATGAACATCCTGATCCTGGGCTCCGGCGGCCGCGAGCACGCGCTGGCCTGGGCCGTGAAGCAGAACCCCAAGTGCGACCGGCTCATCGCCGCGCCGGGCAATCCGGGGATCGCGCAACTGGCCGAATGCGCCGCGCTCGACATCCTCGATGGCGACGCGGTGGCGGGGTTCGTGGGCGAGAACGCGATCGACCTCGTGATCGTGGGCCCCGAGGCCCCGCTGGCCGCCGGGGTCGCGGACCGGCTGCGCGGGGCGGGCGTGCTGGTCTTCGGGCCGTCGCAGGAGGCCGCGCGGCTGGAGGCGTCCAAGGGCTTCACCAAGGCGGTCTGCGACGCCTGCGGCGCGCCCACGGCGGCCTACGCGGCCTTCTCCGACCTCGCCCCGGCGCGCGCCTACGTGCAGGCGCAGGGTGCCCCCATCGTCGTCAAGGCCGACGGCCTTGCCGCCGGCAAGGGCGTGACGGTGGCGCAGACCGTCCCCGAGGGGCTGGCCGCACTCGACGCGATCTTCGCGGACGGGAACGGCAGCGTCGTCATCGAGGAATGCCTCCAGGGCGAGGAGGCCTCCTTCTTCCTCCTCTGTGACGGAGAGCAGGTGCTCCCCCTCGGCACGGCGCAGGACCACAAGCGCGTGGGCGAGGGCGACACCGGCCCCAACACCGGCGGCATGGGCGCCTATTCCCCCGCCCCCGTCCTGTCCGAGGCCGTGCAGCGCCGCGCCCTCGACGAGATCGTGGCACCTACCCTGCGCGAGATGGCGCGGCGCGGCGCGCCCTACCAGGGCGTGCTCTACGCGGGCCTGATAATCGCGGACGGCGCGCCCAAGCTCATCGAATACAACGTGCGCTTCGGCGATCCGGAGTGCCAGGTCCTGATGATGCGGCTGGGCGGCCAGGCGCTCGACCTCATCCAGGCCTGCGCCGAGGGGCGGCTCTCCGAGATGGAGGCCCACTGGGCCGACGACCACGCGCTGACCGTGGTGCTGGCGGCGCAGGGCTACCCCGGCACGCCCGAGAAGGGCGGCGTGATCGGCGGCTTGGGCGACATGCCCGAGACCTCCGAAGCCATGGTCTTCCATGCCGGCACCGCCGAGCGGGACGGCCGGATCGTCGCGAACGGCGGGCGCGTCCTCAACGTCACCGCCCGGGGCGCGACCCTGCAGGAGGCGCGCGACCGCGCCTATGCGATGGTGGACCGCATTGAGGCCCCGAGCCTTTTCTGCCGCCGCGACATCGGCTGGCGCGCTCTCTGATGCATCAGCCCGGCGGAGCGGAGGCTCGCACGCGCGTCTTGTCGATCCGGACCCGCGCCCCCGCCGGATCGTAGGCCCGCGCGAAGGTGAAGGCGTCCGGCCCCGGCCCGTGGTCGTGCAGGAGCTGGTGCCGCCGGACACCTTCGGCCCATTGCGGATAGCCCTCCTCCGCGTGCCACCACAGCACGAGCGGAGGCCAGGCGGGCTCCCGGAACCACTCCCGCCCGCGCGCCATCGCCTCGGCGTGTCGACCGAAGTAGGTGAAGGCGAAAGCCGCCTCTAGGTCGCGCCAGAGCGACAGCGTGGCCGGAGACCATCCGTCCCCATGCTCGTCCGTGAAGAAGCGGGGATGGACCTGCTCGCCCCAGGACAACGGGCCGGGATCGGTGACGTAGCCCGACCGCGCGATCAGGCCGGGCGTGGCGTCCACGGCGGCGAAGATCGGGTCGTTGCGCTCCCGGAAGCCGTCGTTGGCCGGGTCGTCCGCCGGCCGCGAGAAGATGCCGAAGGTGTAGAGCGCAAGGCAGGGACGAGCTGCGGACATTTGGGGCGACCTAATTCGGGGCGTCGCGCCATTCTGCCCCCGTCCCATGCCCAAGGCCAAGGGCCATCCGGTCCCGGCCCGGCCTCAAAACGCAGAAGGCCCCGCCCGACGGCGAGGCCCTGCATCATTCGACCCGTCAGGCGATCAGGCGGCAGCCTGCGCCTTGGCGATGTCCTTCTTGATCGCCAGCGCGTCCGAGGACAGTTCCTCGTCCTTCGCCTTGGCAAGGAAGGCGTCGAGCCCGCCGCGGTGGTCGACCGAGCGCAGCGCGTGGTTCGAGATCCGCAGGCGGAACGAGCGGCCCAGCGTCTCGGACTCGAGCGTCACGTCCTGGAGGTTCGGCAGGAAGCGGCGCTTGGTCTTGTTATTGGCATGGGACACGTTGTTGCCCACCATGGGGCCTTTCCTGGTCAGTTCGCACTTGCGCGACATGGCAATCGTCCTTTGTCATAAGGGCCGCGGGACCGCGGCGCGTCATGGATGGCGCCCCGCCCGGAGGCGCCGGAATTTGGTCCGTGGGCTTTATGGGGAATCGCGCCCCGGGTCAAGCCGGTGCGGCCCCGTCCTCCTCGCCCGAGATGACCTTCATTTCCTCGGCTTCGTCCCAGCCTTCGGCCCAGGCCTCGTGCTCGGGCGTCCCGGCCGGATAGGGGCAGTCGCCCCGCGCCCCGCCCGTCTCGCAGGCGATCCGGCCCTCCTCGCGCGGATCGCCACCCATCTTGCTTGCCATCTCGCTCTCCCCGGCTACCCCTTCCTGCCAGATAGGGCCCGCGCGGCCCCCGTCAGGCCCCGTCGAGGTCGCCCGGCCGGACAGGCAGCCCCTCGGCCCTTGCCCGCGCCGCCGCCGCGCAGCCCGGATGCCGCGCCCCGGCCGCGTCCCCAAGCCGCAGCCACCAGCCCCGCGACCCCTCCCGCGCCGCCCGGTGCGCCGCCCGGATCGCCGCGCCCCTTGCCGTCCGCGCCCCCGCCTCGGCCTGCACGACCCGCATCCCGCCCGCGCCCCGGAGCGTGCGGATCGCCGGATGCCCCCCGAAGGGCAGCCGCACCGGCGTCAGCCCCGGCGCCGACGCCCGGATCGCGCGGACATGGACCAGATCCTCGGCCACGAAGGGGTCGAAAACGATCAACCCCTTCAGCCCCGGCAAGGGCGGGAGCGCCCCCAGCGCCTCGTCCCAGCCGGGGACCTCCGCCCGGTACCGCCCGTCCCAGGCCGCCACCGGCGAGACCTGCGGCGACACGACCACCGCCTGCGCCAGCCGCAGCGCGCGGGCGAAGCGCAGCGCCCCGTAGCCCCCCATCGAGAACCCCAGCGCCTGCGTCCGGCCCAGCGCCAGCCCCGCCAGCACGGCTTCCAGCGCCGCCGTCTCGTCGTTCACGTACCAGTCGTTGGCCCGCGTCTTGAGGCAGAGCTGCCCGAAGCCCTGCCGCGCGAAGCCCGTCGAATGGCTGTCCGGCGTGAAGCCGTCGCGCCCGTCCTGCCGGTAGTCGAAGGTGACGATCGTCCGGTCCGACCGCCCGCGGAACAGCACCGCCCGCAGCCGGTCGCCGTCGAACACGACCTCGGGCGTCACGCCTCCAGCGCCCGCCGCGCCGCCTCGGGGGGCGAGAGCCGCCCGGCCTCGACCTCGGCCCGCAGCGCGCCCCGGCGGGGATCGTGCCCCAGCCGCGCCAGCGCCTGCGCGACGAACTCCTCCTCGAACCAGCGCAGCCGCTGCGCCGCCCGCGTCCGCTCCAGATGCCCCGTCTCGCGCCGCCAGCGCCAGAGCGCCTCGACCGCCACCCAGGCTTCCCCCAGCCCCTCGCCGGTCAGGGCCGAGACCTTCAACACCTGCGGGAATCCCTCCGGGTCCTGCGCCCGCCGCCGCATGAGCCGCAGCGCCGCCGCGTAGTCGGCCTGGGTATGCGTGGCCGCCGTCGGATCGCGGTCGGCCTTGTTCACCAGGATCAGGTCCGCCGCCTCCATCACGCCGCGCTTGACCCCTTGCAGGTCGTCGCCCCCGTGCGGCGCCAGCACCAGCGCGAAGACGTCGGTCATGTCGGCCACCGTCGTCTCGGATTGCCCCACGCCCACCGTCTCGACGATCACCACGCCGTAGCCCGCCGCTTCGCAGAGCATCATCGCCTCGCGCGTGCGTCGCGCGACGCCGCCCAACTGCCCCCCGGCGGGCGAAGGCCGGATGAAGGCCGCGTCCTCGCGCGACAGAAGCTCCATCCGCGTCTTGTCCCCTAGGATCGACCCGCCCGACCGCTGCGAGGACGGGTCCACCGCCAGCACGGCCACGCGATGCCCCTGCCCGATCAGATGCATCCCCAGCGCCTCGATCAGCGTGGATTTTCCGGCGCCCGGGGTTCCCGACAGCCCCAGCCGCAGGGCCTCCCGCCGCGGCAGCGCCGTCAGCAGCGCCTCGGCGCGCGGGCGGTGGTCCTCGCGCGCGCTTTCCACCAGCGTGATGGCGCGGGCCAGCGCGCGGCGGTCGCCCTCCGCGACGGCGCGGGCCAGGGTCTGGGGGTCGGTCAGGTCCATGCCGTCCTTAGACAATGACCCCCGGCGCCTGTCCAGCTTGACCGGGGCCGCGCGCGATGCTCCCCTGCCCCCAGGGGAGGGCGTCCCATGCGCGAACGGATCACCGCCAACCTGCCGGCCCGCAGCCTCGACGCGGCGCAGTCCTTCTACGCCCGGCTCGGGTTCGAGACGGAGTTCCGCGACGAGGGCTGGCTCATCCTGCGCCGGGGCCCGCTGGAGCTGGAAATCTTCCCTCATCCCGGCCTCGACCCCGCCACCTCGGCCGCCAGCGCCTGCGTCCGCGTGGCCGACGCCGACCGGCTCCACGCCGACTGGAGCGCGACGGGCCTTCCCGCCGAGGGCATCCCCCGCCTGACCGCGCCCGAGGACCAGCCCTTCGGCTGGCGCGTCTTCGCGCTGGTGGACCCGGACGGAAACCTGCTGCGCTGCCTGTCGCCCCTCGGGATGACCACGGCCTCGTAGGGCGGGCGTCCCTGGGGGTGTTGCGCGAAACGCGGACCACCGTTCGGTGGTCGAAGGATTCGTTAACCTCCCGCGCGCATCCTTCCTCTCATGCGCCCCGCCCTACACATCCGCCCGCCGTTCCCGCATATGCGCCCCATGTCCGACGCCCTGCCCATCGACGCCGTCCTGCCCGATCTCCTCGCGGCCCTCGACCGCCACGGCCAGGCCGTGCTCCAGGCCCCGCCCGGCGCCGGCAAGACGACGCGCGTGCCGCTGGCGCTGCTGGCCGCCGGCACGCCCGGCCGGATCGTCATGCTGGAGCCCCGCCGCCTCGCCGCCCGCGCTGCGGCCGAGCGCATGGCCCAGACCCTGGGCGAGCCCGTGGGCCGCACCGTCGGCTACCGGATGCGCGGCGAGTCCAAGGTCTCGCCCGAGACCCGGATCGAGGTCCTGACCGAGGGCATCCTCTCCCGGATGATCCAGGCCGATCCCGACCTCCCCGGCGTGGGCGCGCTCCTCTTCGACGAGTTCCACGAGCGCAGCCTCGCCGCCGACCTCGGGTTGGCGCTGGCCATCGAATCCCGCGCCGCGCTGCGCCGCGACCTGCGCCTTCTCGTCATGTCGGCGACGCTCGACGCCCAGCCCGTGGCCGACCTGATGGGCGCGCCGGTCGTGACTGCCGAGGGCCGCGCCTATCCCGTCGACCTTCGCTGGCTGCCCCGCCCCTTGGGCGACACCCGGATCGAGACTGCGACCGCCGCCGCCATCCGCGAGGCTTTGGAGGAAACCGACGGCGACATCCTCGCCTTCCTTCCCGGCGAGGGCGAGATCCGCCGCACGGAGTCGCTCCTCTTCGGCCTCGCCGCCGAGGTCCGTCCCCTCTTTTCCGCCCTCCCCGCCCCCGCGCAGCGCCTCGCCCTGGAGCCCGCCCAAGGCCGCAAGGTGGTGCTGGCCACCTCCATCGCGGAAACCTCGCTGACCATCCCCGGCATCCGCGCGGTGGTGGACGCCGGCCGCGCCCGCCGCTCCCGCTTCGACCCCGGCTCCGGCATGTCCGCGCTGGTGACCGAGCGGGTCACCAAGGCCGAGGCCACCCAGCGCGCCGGCCGCGCCGGTCGCGTGGCCCCCGGCATCGCCTACCGCCTCTGGACGCGGGGCGAGGAAGGCGGCCTCCAGCCCTTCCCCCCGCCCGAGATCCTGGCCGCCGATCTCGCCCCCTTCGCGCTCGACCTCGCGCTCTGGGGCTCGGACGACCTCCCCTTCCTGACCCGCCCGCCCGAGGGCGCCATGGCCGAGGCCCGCCGCCTCCTGGCCGACCTGGGCGCGCTGGACGGCGGCCGCATCACGCCGCATGGGCGCGAGATGGCGGCGATGGCCGTCCATCCCCGCCTCGCCCACATGCTGCTGCGCGCCGGGAAAGGCGCGGCGCTTCTGGCCGCGCTTCTGTCCGAGGGCGAGCGCCCCTCGCCCGGCTCCGGCGACCTGTCGCCGCTGCTGGACGGCCGGCTCCGCCCCGAGTCCCGCGACCGGCTGAAGCGCGAGTCCCAGCGCCTCGCCCGCCTCGCCCCCGACCGCCCCGCGATGGATGTGGGCGCGATGGCGGCGCTCGCCTATCCCGATCGCATCGCGCTGCGCCGCCCCGGCGACGCGTCCCGCTTCCTCCTGTCGGGAGGCCGGGGCGCCGTCGCCTCGCCCGGCGACCCCATCGGGGGGCAGCGCCTTCTCGTCGTCACCGATCTCGACGGCGCGGGCGAGGAGGCCCGCATCCGCGCGGCCCTGCCCATCGACGAAACCGACCTCCGCGCCGTCCTCAAGGACCGCCTCCGCACGGTCGAGGAGGCCGTCTGGTTCCCCCGCGACGGCCGCGTGCAGGCCCGGCGGCAAGAGCGACTCGGCGCACTGGTCCTGTCCGACCGCCCCTGGGAGAACACCCCGCCCGAGGCCATCGCCGAGGCCATGCTCGACGGCGCGCGCGCCCTGGGCTTCCGCTTCTCCGACGCCGCCGAGCGGTTCCGCGCCCGCGTGGCGCTGGCGCGCGGCGCGGGCGGCGACCTGCCCGACCTGTCGGATGCCGCACTGCTGGAGACGGCCGGGGACTGGCTCCTCCCCTGGCTCGACGGCGTGCGGACGGAGGGCGAGTGGCGAAAGCTGGACCTGCTGCCCGCCCTGCGCGACATGCTCTCGCACGGCCAGATGCAGGAGATCGACCGCCTCGTGCCGGGCCATTTCACCACGCCCTTGGGACGCAGCATCCCCATCGACTACGCCTCCGAAGGTCCCGCCATCGAGGTGCGCCTTCAGGAGATGCTGGGCGTGACCGCGCACCCCCTGGCGGCGGGCCGGCCCATCCGCGTCACGCTCCTGTCGCCCGGCCAGAAGCCCATCGCGGTCGTCTCCGACCTGCCGGGCTTCTGGCGGAGCAGCTACCCCGAGGTCCGCAAGGAGATGCGCGGCCGCTACCCCCGCCACCCCTGGCCCGAAAGCCCATGGGAGGCGGAGCCCACGCTCCGCGCCAAGCCCCGCGGCACCTGAGGTCAGGACAGCCGCGGATCGGGGTCGGCCACCTTGTCCACGGGCGCGTCCGCCCAGGGCCCGTGCTGGTGCACCGCGCCGGTGTCGAGCCGCACGAAGCCGTGCCGCCCGAAGTAGTCCCGCTGCCCCTGCACGAGGTCCGTCGTCCCCCGCCCCTGCGCGAAGGTGTCCGCGAAGGCGAGCGCCGCCGACAGCGCAGGAACCGGGTGCCCGCCCAAAGCCGCCGCCGCGACCACGCGCCGGAGCGACGGGAGCGACGCCCGCAGGTCCGCCGCGAAGGCGGGAGCGAGGATGAGCTGCCCCTCCGGCATCTCCCCCCGGAACGCCGCCGCGATGTCGCCCAGGAGCGCCGAGCGGATGATGCAGCCCGCCCGCCAGGTCTCGGCCACCCGCGCCTGGTCGAGGGCCCAGCCGTAGCTCTCGGAGGCCGCCTGCAGGATTCGGAAGCCCTGCGCATAGGCCACGATCCGCCCGGCCAGCAGCGCGCCCTCCAGTTCCGCTTCGGAAAGCTCTACGGGCTTCCTTTCGGTTCCGAGGATGCGCTCCCCGACCTCCCGCGTCGTCTTCTCGGCCGACCAGCCGCGCGCGCCCACGGCGGCCTCGATGGTCGATGCCGATTGTCCCAGCGCCAGAGCCTCCACGACGGTCCAGCGGCCCGTCCCCTTCTGCCCCGCCTGATCCAGGATCACGTCCACCACCGGCAGGCCCGTGGCCGGGTCCACCGCCGACAGCACCGCCGCCGTGATCTCCACGAGGTAGCTCTTGAGCCGCCCCCCGTCCCAGCGCCCGAACAGCGCCCCAATCTCGGCGGGCGACTTGTCCTGCCCGTGGCGCAGCAGCCCGTAGACCTCGGCGATGAGCTGCATGTCCGCGTATTCGATGCCGTTGTGCACCGTCTTGACGAAGTGCCCCGCCCCGTCCGGCCCCATCAGCGCCGCGCAGGGCTGCCCCTCGTAGGTCGCCGCGATGGCCTCGAAGACCGGGGCGAGATGCGCCCAGGCCTCCGGCCGCCCGCCCGCCATGATCGCCGGCCCGTGGCGCGCCCCCTCCTCGCCGCCCGAGACGCCCACGCCCAGATAGGTGAGCCCCCGCGCCTCGATCTCGGCCGAGCGGCGGCGCGTGTCGTGGAAGTCGGCGTTGCCGCAATCCACGATCGTGTCGCCAGCCTCCAGATGCGGCAACAGCGCCTCGATGGCCGCGTCCACGGCGGGGCCTGCGTCCACCATCAGGATGATCGCGCGGGGCGGCGTCATCGCAGCCGCCATCGCGGCCAACCCGTCATGCCCCGTGGCCTTCGCCGCCAAGGGTCCCGCGACCTCCAGGAACGGCGGCACCTTGGCCGCGGTCCGGTTCGCCACATGCAGCGGAAAGCCCTTCTCGAGGATGTTCAGCGCCAGGGCCGACCCCATCACCCCCAGGCCATAGAGCCCAAGGCTCGCCGTCATCTCCCGCATCCCGTCCTCCCGTATGGTGCGCGTCCCGACAGTTAGCGGCATGCTAGCGGTATCGGCAACCACCCGGCCGTGACCGCGGGGCCGCAGGCTTCACAAAGATGGCAGCACTATAACCTATGTCACGGTTGCGCCCCATTTATGGCTTTAGGACCCGAGGAACCGGGTTCCGTCACGAGCGTTCCTTTTCATGACAATTCCGAAACTTAATTTCCTCCCGACTCACCACCGAAGCCGATACACCGAACCCCGCTTCGTCCAGCTTGCCGCGCTGTGCTGGCGCAAGGGCGCCGAAGGACCCGAGGTTCTCCTCGTGACCTCCTCCACCGGACGCTGGATCCTGCCCAAGGGGTGGCCCATCCAGGGCAAGAGCCCGGCCGAGGCCGCCCTGACCGAGGCCTGGGAGGAAGCCGGCGTCAGCCGCGGCAAGGCCTCGCGCAAGCCCGTCGGCAGCTACATCGCCATCAAGCGCACCGGCGCGGGCGACGACCTGCCCTGCGTGCATCGCGTCTACGCGATCAAGGTGCAGCAGGCCGTGGACGACTACCCCGAGGCGCATCGCCGCGACCGGATCTGGGTCACGCCCGAGAAAGCCGCCCGCATGGTCGACGAGGACGGCCTGCGCGAGATCCTGCGGAACCTGCACCGCCTGCTGTGACCGCCCCCGCCCTTGCGGGGCCGCGGCCGCGCCCCTAATCATCGGGCGGGCCCGCGGGGGATGGATGACGATGCAGGACGATCCCCTCTGGGACGAGACCGAGAACTTCCCCGGCTCGACCCGGCGTCGCCTGCGCAAGAACCGCTCGCGCAAGAAGCTCGCGCAGATCCTCGACGAGCTCGCGGCCGACGCCTCGCGCGCACGGGTGTCGCTCGCCGATCTCGTGCTGGCGATGCACGGCCGGGCCTTCGGGGCGCTCCTGCTGATCTTCGCCTTCCCGAATGCGCTTCCGGCGATCCCCGGCACCTCAAGCATCCTGGGCCTGCCGCTCCTGTTCCTCGCCACGCAGATGATGCTGGGCAAGCCCGTCTGGCTGCCCAAGGTGATCGCGCTGCGCTCCATGTCCCGCGACGACTTCGGCAATCTCGTGGAGCGGGTGAATCCCTGGCTCGAATGGGCCGACAAGTTCACCGAGCCGCGGCTCCTCGCGCTCAGCGACCCCTGGGCGCTGCGGGCGCTCGGCGCCTTCTGCCTGATCCTTTCCATCGTCCTCGTGCTGCCCATCCCGCTGGGCAACATGCTTCCAGGCATCGCGCTCTGTCTGATCGCGCTGGGCGTGCTGGAACGCGACGGGGTCTGGATCGCCGGCGGTACTCTGGTGGGGGTGATCGCGCTCGTCATCGCCTGGGGCGTGGTCTACGCCATCGCCCGCACGGTCTGGTTCCTGGTCCTGAACGCCTTTTGACGCCGGGCTCCCGGCCCGCTAGGCTTTCCCGATCCCAATCGCGAGGTGCCGCCCATGGCCACCGAAGCCGCCGCCGGTCCCGACCTCGCCGCCGCCGTGACGCTCCTGGGCGCGGCGGTGGTGGCGGTGCCGCTCTTCCGCCGCGCGGGGCTGGGCTCCGTGCTGGGCTACCTCGCCGCCGGGCTGGTGATGGGTCCCTTCGGCTTCCACGTCATCCAGGACCCCGAGGCGATGCTCCACGTCGCCGAGCTGGGCGTGGTGCTCTTCCTCTTCATCATCGGCCTGGAAATGGAGCCGCGCCGGCTCTGGTCGATGCGCCGCGACATCTTCGGGCTGGGCCTCGCGCAGGTGCTCCTCTGCATGGCACTCCTGAGCTGGGTGGGCGTGGCGCTGGGCTACTCGCTCGCCACCTCCCTGGTCGCCGGCACGGGCTTCGTGCTGACCTCGACCGCCATCGTCATGCAGATGCTGAACGAGCGCGGCGACCTCCATCGGCCCAAGGGGCAGCACATCGTCTCGATCCTGCTGCTCGAGGATCTGGCCATCGTGCCGCTCCTGGCGCTGGTGGCCTTCCTCGCCCCCGGCGGCGCGGAGGTGGGCGGCTCCGACCGGGCCTGGTCCATCGCCCTGGGCCTCGGGGCCATCGCGCTCCTGATCCTCGCGGGACGCTATCTCCTGAACCCCCTGTTCCGGGGTCTCGCCACCTTCGGCGGGCGCGAGGTGATGACGGCCGGGGCGCTGCTCGTGGTCCTAGGCTCGGCGCTCCTCCTCCAGGCCGGGGGCCTTTCGGCCGCGATGGGGGCCTTCCTCGCGGGGGTGCTCCTGTCCGAATCCACCTTCCGCCACCAGCTCGAAGCCGACATCGAGCCCTTCCGGGGCCTTCTCCTCGGCCTCTTCTTCCTCGCCGTGGGCATGTCGCTCGACCTGTCGGTGATCGCCCAGGAATGGCCGGCGATCCTGCTGACGGTGGTCCTCTACATCCTCCTCAAGTCGCTCGGCATCTACGTCGTCGCCCGCGCCTTCCGCGCCTCCCACCCCGAGGCGCTGGAGCGCACGGTGCTGATGGCGCAGGGGGGCGAGTTCGCCTTCGTCCTCTACGGCGCGGCGCTGGCGGTGGGGCTGATCGACGCCCGCGGCTCGGCGATGCTGACGGCGATCATCATCCTGTCGATGATCCTCACGCCACTCGGCCTCTACCTGCACGACCGCTTCGCCAGCGGCGCGGCGGCCGCGGACGACAGCGACATGGAGGCGCCCGATGGCCTCAGGAACTCGGTGCTGCTGATCGGCTACGGCCGCTTCGGCCAGATCGCGAGCCAGGTCCTCCTCACGCGCGGCTGGTCGATCTCCATCATCGACACCGACACCGACATGATCCGCGTCGCGGGCTTCATGGGGATGAAGGTCCATTTTGGCGACGGCGCGCGGCTCGACATCCTGCATGCGGCGGGCGCCTCCGAGGCCCGCGCGATCCTGATCTGCGTGGACAGGCCCGAGGCCGCCACCCGCATCGCCGAGATCTGCAAGGCCGAGTTCCCGCTCGTCCCCGTCCTCGCCCGCGCCTACGACCGCGCCCACGCTCTGGCGCTGGTGCGCGCGGGGGTGGACTTCCAGATTCGCGAGATGTTCGAGAGCGCCCTGACCTTCGGCGCCCGCGCGCTCGACGACCTGGGCGAGGCGCCCGAGGTGGTCGAGCAGGTTCTGGAGGAGGTCCGCAAGCGCGACGCCGACCGCCTGGCCGCGCAGATGGCGGGCGACATCACGAGCGGACGCGAGCTTCTGCTGTCGAACCTCCCCGACCACCTGCGCGACGCGGCCCGCGCCTCGGCCCCGCCGGGCCTGGCAGGGGCGCTGCAGGGGGTGAGCGAGCGGACCTGAGCCTCAGCCGCCCAGGAAGTCGAGCTTGCCCAGTTCCACGCCGTCATGGCGCAGAATGTTGTAGGCCGTCGTCATGTGGAAATAGAAGTTTGGCAGGGCGAAGCTGCCCAGATAGACCGGCGCCGGGAAAGTCAGCTCGCGCGGCCCCGCCTTCACGGTGATCGTCCGCGCCTCGGCGCCCTCGAAGGCGGCCTCCGGCACGGCCTCGACGAAGGCCAGCGTCCTGGCGATCCGCTCCCGGAGTTCCGCGAAGGTCTGCTCGGTGTCCTCGAAGCGCGGTGCCTCCTGGCCCGAAAGCCGCGCGGCCACGAACTTGGCATGGTCGCAGGCCATGCCGACCTGCCGGCGCAGGGGCAGCATGTCGGGGGCGAGCCGATCGTTGACCAGCACGGCCGGGTCGATCCTCCGCGCCTCGCAATAGGCCTCGGCCTTCTGGAGGATGCGGTCGAGGGCGCGCAGCGAATGGGCCAGCGCGGGAACGGGGGATTGCATGGGGCGGCTCCTTGGACTTGGTCGCGCGGACCAGACACAAGCGAGCCGGAACAGTCAAACCCCCGAAAGGAGCCGCATCACACCCGCGCGCCCCAGAGGTCGTATTCCCCCGCCTCCTCGACCTCCACCGTCACGAGGTCGCCCGCCTTCAGCCCCTCGAAACCTTCGTCGATGAACAGGTTACCGTCGATCTCGGGCGCGTCGCCCTTGGTGCGGCAGGTCGCGCCGTCCTCGTCCACCTCGTCCACCAGCACCTCCATCCGGGTGCCGACCTTGGCCGAGAGCTTCGCTTCCGAAATGGCCTGCGCCTTCTCCATGAAGCGATCCCAGCGCTCCTGCTTCACCTCGGGCGCGATATGGTCCGGCAGGTCGTTCGACCGCGCGCCTTTCACGTCCTCGTACTGGAAGCAGCCCACGCGGTCCAATTGCGCCTCGTCCAGCCAGTCCAGCAGCGTCTGGAACTCCGCCTCCGTCTCGCCGGGGTAGCCCACGATGAAGGTGGATCGCAGCACGATCTCCGGGCAGGTCGCGCGCCAGGCCGCGATCTCGTCCAGCGTCCGCGCCGCCGCTGCGGGCCGGGCCATGCGCTTCAGCGTGTCGGGATGCGCATGCTGGAACGGGATGTCGAGGTAGGGCAGCACCAGCCCCTCGGCCATCAGCGGGATCAGGTCGCGCACGTGCGGGTAAGGGTAGACGTAGTGCAGCCGCACCCAGGCGCCCAAGCTGCCAAGGTCGCGCGCGAGGTCGGTGATGTGCGCCCGGTGCCCCCGCTCCTCGGCGTGCCTCAGGTCCACCCCGTAGGCCGAGGTGTCCTGCGAGATGACCAGCAGCTCCTTCACCCCCGCCGCCACCAGCCGCTCGGCCTCCTTCACCACCGCAAAGGCGGGGCGCGACACGAGGCGCCCGCGCATGTCGGGGATGATGCAGAACTTGCACTTGTGGTTACAGCCCTCGGAAATCTTGAGGTAGCTGTAATGCCGGGGGGTCAGCGACACCTGCTGCGCCGGCAGAAGGTCGATGAACGGGTTCGGCGCGGGCGGCACGGCGGCATGCACCGCGTCCAGCACCTGCTCGTACTGGTGCGGCCCCGTGACGGCCAGCACCTTGGGATGGGCCCCGGTGATGTACTCGGGCTCGGCCCCCAGGCAGCCCGTCACCACCACCTTGCCGTTCTGCGCGATGGCCTCGCCGATGGCCTCCAAGCTCTCGGCCTTGGCGCTGTCGAGGAAGCCGCAGGTGTTCACGATCACCGCGTCCGCCCCCGCGTAGTCGGGCGAGATCGCGTAGCCCTCGGCCCGCAGCCGCGTCAGGATGCGTTCGCTGTCCACCAGCGCCTTGGGGCAACCGAGGCTCACCATGCCGATGGTCGGCTGGCCGGGACGGGCGACGTCCGCCAGCTTCGGCTTAGGCGCGAGGTCGGGGCGGAGGTTCGGCGGGTTCAGCGTCATGCGTCGGGCCTCGGGATCGGGGATGGGCGGACATAGCGACTTGTCGCCGGCCTGAAAAGTGGGGCGCCTTGCCACGCCCGCCCGCGCCGGGCCAGATGCGCCCCAACAAGGGAGCCCCCATGACCGACCGTCCCGTGATCCTCGCCTGCCCGCTGCCGCGCACGCTGCCGCTCCTCTTCGCGCCCGACCACCTGCGCGCCCTGTTCGACCGCTACGACGTCATCGAGACCACCGACGAGACGCTGCCCTCGTTGCCCGACGAGACCCTGCGCGAGGCGCGCTACGTCATCGGCCAGCCGCCGCTGACGCCCGAGCTGCTGGCGCGGCTCGAATCGCTGCGCTGCATCTTCAACGTCGAATCGAACCTCCTGCCCAACATGCCCTACGAGGAGGCCTTCGCCCGCGGCATCCACGTCGTCACCACCGGCGCCGTCTTCGCCGAGCCCGTGGCCGAGATCGGCCTGGGCTTCGCGCTCTCGCTCGCCCGCAACATCCACGGCGCCGATGCGGACTTCCGCCAGGGCGAGGAGAAGTGGGGCGGCGAGGGGAACGCGACCGCGCGGCTCCTGACCGGCTCCACCATCGGCATCCTCGGCTTGGGCACGCTCGGCCAGGCCGTCGCGCGGGTCCTCCAGGGCTTCCGCCCCCGGCTGCTCGCCCACGATCCCTGGCAGGCGCCGTCCGTCACGCGCGCCCACGGGGCCGAGCCCGTGGACCTCGACGCGCTGCTCGCGCAGTCCGAGACGCTCTTCGTCACCGCGGCCGTGACCTCCGAGAACCAGGGCTTCCTCGGCGCGCAGGCCTTCCTGAAGATGCGCCCCGGCGCGGCGCTGATCCTCCTGTCCCGCGCGGGCGTGGTGGACTTCGACGCTCTGATGGAGGCCGTCCGCGCCGGCCACATCACCGCCGCCAGCGACGTCTTCCCCGAAGAGCCCCTGCCCCCCGACCACCCGGTCCGCTCGCTGCCCGGCTTCCTGCTCTCCGCCCATCGCGCGGGGGCGCTGGACCTCGCCTTCAAGCGCATGGGCGAGATGGTGCTGGAAGACCTCGCGCTCCTCGACCGCGGCCTGCCCCCGCAGGTCTGCAAGCGGGCCGAGCGCGAAACGGTCGCGCGCTTCCGGTCCAGGCCCGTCAGCGTGAACTGAAAAGGGGGCCCGTTGGCCCCCTTCCCTCACCGCCTCCGGTCGCGCCGCGCGCTCATGGGCTGGAACGCCACGCCCACATGCGCCTCGCAATAGGGCTTGCCCGGCTGCACGGGCATCCCGCAGAACCAGAAGTTCGGCGTCGCGGGGTCGCCCACCGGCCACTTGCAGGTCTTCTCGGTCAGCTCCATCAGCGACAGCCGGCGGGCGGTCTTCTCCACCGCCAGCGCCGCGGCCTGCGCCTCGGGGCTGATCTCGTTGGCCGAAGGCTGCGGCGGCAGGGGCTGGCCCGCAGGAATGATCTGCCGGCGGAAGGACGAGCCGTTCTCGTCGCCCTCCTCGTCGTCGGCGCCGGCGGCGACCAGCTCCGGCTCGGGCTGCGGTTCCGGCTCGGCCTCTTCGGGCTCGACGGGCGGCGCCTCGACGATCAGGTCCTCGGCCGTCTCGGCCCCGTCCTCGCGGCCGGCCGGGACCACCCGGTTCGACAGGCCCAGGCGATGCACCTTGCCGATGACGGCATTGCGCGTGACGCCGCCCAGTTCCTTGGCGATCTGGCTCGCCGAGGCGCCCTCCGCCCACATCCGTTTCAGCGTCTCGACGCGCTGGTCGTCCCAGGACATTGCGGGCCCTCCGAAATCCGTGACGCACCGAGATACCGGTCCCGCGCCCGGAGTTCAAGACATGGACCGCCCCACGGGGGGCCGCACGCGTGTCCGAAACGTCGCAGGCCCGGTGTCCGACCCCGGCGCCGGTGACTCCTTCTTAACGTTTCGGGCCTACAGGATGACACGTCCCGCAACACGACGACGGAGCACGGCTTTCCCATGACCTCGGCCCTTTCGCCCTCCTGCGCAGGCTGCCGGACCCCGCTCGGCTTCGACATCACCATGGCCTTCCAGCCCATCCTCGACCTGGACCGGGGCCACGTCTTCGCCCATGAGGCGCTGGTGCGCGGCACGGACGGCGAAGGGGCGGGCGCCGTCCTCGCCCGCGTCACCGACGACACGCGCTTCGCCTTCGACCAGCTCTGCCGCGTCCGCGCGGTGGAACTCGCCGCCGCCCTGTCCTTGCCCGGGGCGGTGTCCATCAACTTCATGCCCAACGCCGTGTACGAACCCGCGCATTGCCTGGGCACCACGCTCGCCGCCGCACGGAGCACGGGGATGGCGCTCGACCGCATCATCCTCGAGGTGACCGAGGGCGAGCGCGTCGCCGACGCCGGCCACCTCCGGCGCATCCTCGACACCTACAAGCGCTCGGGCCTCGTCACCGCCATCGACGACTTCGGGGCAGGCTATTCGGGGCTCAACCTCCTGGCCGAGTATCAGCCCGACATCATCAAGCTCGACATGAACCTCACGCGCGGGATCGACGGCCATCGCGCTCGGCAGGCCATCGTCGCCGCCATCGTCCAGGTCTGCCGCGCCCTCTCGATCACCCCCATCGCCGAAGGCGTGGAGACCGCGGAGGAGATGCGCACCCTGCGGGAGATCGGCATCCCGCTCCAGCAGGGCTATCTCTTCGCCAGGCCCCGCACCGCCGCCCTGCCCGAGATCGCCTGGCCCGTCTGAGCCGCAGGCAGCCCTTCAGCCCCGCCGCAGCCGCCCCGCCGCCGTCAGGACGGCAAAGGCCCCGAGAGCCACGGTCACGGTCGCCGGCCCGACCCCGGCATCCGCCGCCACCGCCAGCCCCAAGCCCCCCAGCGCCGCCCCCGCCCCGATCGCGCAGGCCGCGAACGCCATGCGCTCGGGCGTGGTGGCCAGGTTGCGCGCCGCCGCCGCCGGGATGATGAGGAGCGCGGTGATGAGCAGCGCCCCCACGACCTGGATCGCCACTGCCACCACCCCCGCCAGCATCAGCGCCAGCAGCAGCGAGGCCCGGCGCGGGTCCATCCCCCCCGCCCGCGCCAGGTCGGGCGACAGCGTGGAGATCAGGAGAAGCCCCCAGTTCCGCCAGACGACCAGCGCGACCACGACCGCGCCCCCCCAGATGAGCAGGAGGTCCCCCCGCCCCACCGTCAGCACGTCGCCGAACAGGAACGCCTCCATGTCCACGCGCGGCCCCGGCGTCAGCGCCACGGCAAACAGCCCCAGCCCCAGCGCCCCATGCGCCAGCACCCCCAGCGCCGTGTCCGCCGCGAGGCTCCGGTCCGTCAGCACGAAGACCAGGAGCGCCACGGCCCCCGCCACCACAAGGATCGCCAGCGTCACCGGCAGCCCGAAGACAAGGCTCAGCGCCACTCCCAGGATCGAGGCATGCGCCGTCGCGTCCCCGAAATAGGCCATGCGCCGCCAGACGACGAAGCAGCCCAAGAGCCCCGCCGCCAGCGCCACGCCCACGCCGGCCAGCGCCGCGCGGACCAGGAACGACTCGAGCATCACGCCTCCTCGTGATGATGGTGATGGGGATGCGCCGCGTGATCGGCATGGTCGTGCTGGTGCCGGTACAGCGCCAGCGCTCCCTTGGTCCCCGTCCCGAACAGCTCCCGGTAGGCGGGCGCGGCCGAGACGACGGCGGGCGTGCCCTCGCAGCAGACATGGCCGTTCAGGCAGATCACCCGGTCGGAGGCGCTCATCACCACATGCAGGTCGTGGCTCACCAGCAGGACCGCGCAGCCCAGCCGCCCCCGGATCGCCTCCAGGCTTTGATAGAATCCCGCCGCGCCGGGCTGGTCCAGCCCCTGCGTGGGCTCGTCCAGCATCAGGATGTCGGGCTCGGACAGGATCGCGCGCGCCAGCAGCACCCGCTGGAACTGCCCGCCGGACAGGTCGGCCATCTGCCGCCCCATGACATGGCCCGCCCCCGCCTCCTCCAGCGCCGCCCGCGCCTCGGCCTCGGGCACGCGGTGGGGCAGGTCGAGGAAGCGGCGCACCGTCAGCGGCAGTGTCGCGTCGATATGCAGCTTCTGCGGCACGTAGCCCACCCGCAGCCCCGCCGCCTTGAGGATGCGCCCCCGCGTGGGCCGCTGCACCCCGATCAGGCAGCGCAGCAGCGTCGACTTGCCCGACCCGTTGGGTCCGACCAGCGTGACGATCTCGCCCTTTTCGATGCGCAGGGAGACGTCGTGCAGCACCTGCACCGCCCCGAACCGCACCCCAAGGCCCTCGGCCGCGATCAGCGCCATCAGCTCGCTCCCCGGCAGGCGGGGCAGAGCCCCTGCGCCTCGACCACCGTCCGCTCGATGGCGAAGCCCTCGGCCTCGGCCTCGGGGGCCAGCGGCACGGCGATGGCCTCCTCGGCCACGCGGCGGCAGGACCGGCACACGAGGAACGACGGCGCATGCTCCGCGCCCGGCCGCGCGCAGGCGACATAGGCCGACAGCGCCTCGATCCGGTGCGCGAAGCCGTGCTCCACAAGGAAGTTCAGCGCCCGGTAGGCCACTGGCGGCTTCGACCCGAACCCCTCCGCCTCCAGCCGCGCCAGCACGTCGTAGGCCCCCAGCGCCGCATGGGATTCGAGCAGGATCTCCAGCGTCCGCCGCCGGAGCGGCGTGAGCGAGAGCCCCCGCCCCGCGCAGGCGTCCTCGGCCGCGCGCAGCGCGGCGCTGATGCAGGTCCCGTGATCGTGTCGCTCGAAGGCCTGGGGCATGGGTCCCCTCCGTTACAAGGTAACGCGGCCTAGCACCGGCAAGGTCCGCCCCGCAAGGGCTCGTTACAACATAACGATCCCTCTTGTTATAGTATAACGTCCGCGCTAGGACCCGACCCAACCTTCGGAAGGAGCCTGCATGACCCGCCTCACCGCCGCCCTTGTCCTTCTCGCCGCCCCGGCCTCGGCCGAGGTGCCGTCGGTGCTGGCCGACACCGCGCCGCTCCACAGCCTCGTCAGCATGGTCATGGGCGATCTCGGGCCGCCCACCCTGATCGTGCCCCCCGGCACCTCGCCCCACGACGCGAGCCTGTCGCCCTCCGAGGCGCGGGCGCTGACCGAGGCCGACCTGATCCTCTGGACCGGCGACGCGCTCCTGCCCTGGCTCGGGGATTCGATCGACTCGCTCGCTCCGCAGGCGACGGTGGTGAGCCTGCTGGAAAGCGAGGGCTGGGAGCCCCTGCTCCTCGACGCCGGGGCGCACCACGACCACGCCGACGAACACGATCACGCCCACGAGCACGCCGCGGAGGGCATCGACCCCCATGCCTGGCTCGACCCGGCCGTGGCCGCCGCCTGGACCGGCACCATCGCCGAGGCGCTGGCCGGACAGGACCCGGAGAACGCCGCGACCTACCGCGCCAACGCCGAGGCCGCCGCCCAAAGGCTCGACGCCTTGCGCGCCGACCTCTCGACGCGGTTCGCGCCACACGCCGGCACCTCGGTCGCGGTCGGCCACGACGCCTACCGCTATCTGGAGCGCGCGCTGGGCCTGGGCCCCAGCCGCGCGATCTCGGCCGCCGACGGCGCCGCCGCTGCGCCCTCGGCCGTGACGGCGCTGCGCGACGCGGTCCTCGCGGGCGAGCTGCGCTGCCTGCTCGTGGACGCCGAGACCGACCCCGCCTGGGCCGGCACCCTGGGCGAAGGCGCCGACCTGCGCACCGCCTCCGTCGATCCGGACGGCGTCAACCTGGAGCCCGGCCCCGACCTCTACCCGGCGCTGATGGACGGCCTCTCGCGCGAGATCGAGGCCTGCCTCGCCCCATGAGGAAACGCCGGACCGTTGGGAAACGGTCCGGCGTCCATGGCCGGGCGAGGGTCAGGTCCCGGCCGGCGGCCCGCCCCGCGGGGACGGGAACGGGCCGGCCTCCCGTCAGTTCTGCGCGTCGGCGGCGGGCAGGATCACGTCGTCGATGACATGGATGACGCCGTTCGACTGGTCCACGTCCGCGATGGTGACGGTGGACATCCGGCCCTGCTCGTCCGTCAGCATCACCATCCCGTCCTGCACGCTGGCCGTGATCGTGCAGCCGCCCACCGTCTCGATGGCGTGGCTGCCGCCGTCGGCCTCGATCATCGCCACGAGGTCGGTCGAGAAGACCTCGCCCGCCACGACGTGGCAGGTCAGGATCTGGGTCAGGCGGTCCTTGTTCTGCGGCTCGACCAGCGACTCGACGGTGCCGGCGGGCAGCGCGGCAAAGGCGTCGTTGGTCGGCGCGAAGACCGTGAAGGGCCCTTCGCCCGACAGCGTCTCCACGAGTTCCGCGGCCTGCACGGCGGCGACCAGCGTGGTGTGGTCGGCCGAGTTCACGGCGTTCTCGACGATGTTGTTCGTCGCGGGCATCTCGGCGCCCCCGACCATCGGGTTGGCCATCTGGGCGGCGGCGGCACCCGCGACAAGGGAAAGGGCGGTGGCGGCGAACAGCGTCTTCATGTGTCGTCTCCGTGGCATTGGTTCGGGTCCGGGCATCGTGCCGGGGACGCCCAAAGCCACGAAGGCCGGCAGCCGGAAGTTTCAGCGGGCACCGGATTTTTCCGCATCACGAGGTCGTGATCTCAGCACCCGCCCAATGGCGCGTCAGAAGTCCGTTGGCGCCCCCCCTTCGCGCTTCCTCCGCGCCACGAAGTCTGCCAGCGCCTCGCGCGCGCCCGCGTCCATGGGGGGCTCCTCGAAGCTCCCCACGATCTCCTTGAACAGGCGGTGCGCCCGCTCCTGCGTCCAGACCCCGCCCGCGATCTCCCAGGCCTCGTAGTTGCGCCAGTCGGACACGATGGGCTGGTAGAAGGCCGTGGCGTAGCGGTCCTGCGTGTGGGGGATGCCGAAGTAGTGCCCGCCCGCGCCCACCTCGCGGATCGCCTCCAGCGCGATGCTGTCGGGCCCCGTGTCCCAGACGGCGGGCTCCATGTAGCGCTGGATCATCTGCAGCACCTCGCAGTCCATGACGAACTTCTCGGGGCTGGCGATCAGCCCACCCTCCAGCCAGCCCGCCGCGTGGTAGACCATGTTCGTGCCCGACTGCACCGCCGACCACAGGCTGTTCGAAGTTTCCCACATCGCCTGCCCATCCGGCACGTTCGCCGCGCAGACCCCCGAGGCGCGCATCGGCAGCCCGTAGAACCGCGCCATCTGCCCCGTCATCTGCGTGGCGCGCATGTATTCCGGCGTGCCGAAGGCCGGCGCCCCCGACTTCATGTCCACGTTGCTGGTGAAGGTCCCGATCACGCAGGGGCAGCCGGGCGCGACCCACTGGAACAGCGCGATGGCCGACAGCGCCTCGGCGATGGACAGCGCCACGGCCCCCGCCATCGTCACCGGCGCCATCGCCCCCGCGAGCGTGAAGGGCGTGACCACCACCGCCTGCCCGCGCCGGATCATCCGCAGGCAGCCGTCGATCATCGGCTGGTCGTGCTTGAGCGGCGAGGTCGAGTTGATGTTGGTGTACATCCGGGGCGTGGCGCGGAACTCCTCCTCGCTCAGGTTTCCCGCGATCCGCACCATCTCCATCGCGTCCTCGATGCGCTCCTTGCCCAAGGCATAGGCGTGCGCGACCTTGTCGGTGATCATGAGCTTGTCGAACAGCACGTCGAGGTGCCGCACGCTCGCGTGGATGTCCACGGGCTCGACCGGATAGCCGCCCGCGAAGTGGATGCAGTTGAAGTGCTGCGTGAGCCGGAACAGGTTCGCGCAATGCGCCCGCGTGCCGGGCACCTTCCGCCCGGTCTCCATGTCCCAGTAGTTGGGCGGCGAACTCACGTTCCCGAACAGGATCGCCTTGCCGCCGATGGGCAGGGTCCGGTCGGGGTTGCGCGGGGTGATGGTGAACTCATGGGGCGCGCGGCGCACCATCTCCATCACCCAGTCGCGGCCCATGCGGACGTTGGTGCCCTCGACCCGGCAGCCCGCCTCGCGGAAGAGCCCCAGCGCCTCCTCGTTGAGGAACTCGATCCCGATCTCCTCCAGGATGCGCATGGCCCCGTCGTGGATCGCCTCCACGCCCTCGGGCGGCAGGGGTTCGGTGGGCCGGTCGTGGTTGAGGGGGATGCGCCAGGGCATCTGCTCCATCACGGCCGTCCCGCGCCGGGCCGCATTGCCCGCCCGCCCGCCGGACCGTTTCCGCCGCGCGCCCGCCTCGGCCAGATCGTTTGCCATGGACCCCTCCCCTCGTCGCCTCACGGGGCCAGCCTGCCGCGCCCGACGCCCCCGGTCGGACCCCGCGGCGACAGGAAAGGTCGCTTTCGGGCCATGCAACGGCCGCAGCCACCGGCGAGCCTCGGGCCATGACCGACGCCCCCGACCGCCCCTGGCTCCTGACCCGCGAGGCCCCCGAACCCCTGCCGCGCGTCCTCATGGGCCTGTTCGGCCTTCCGCCGCTCTGGGGCGCGTGGGATCTCGTGGTCCGCCCCTGGCCGGCCGCCCTGACGGCCGCAGGCCTTCCCGCTCTTCTCATGGGGCTCGTGGCCCTGGGCCTCGGGACGGCGCTCCTCGGCGCGGCCCTCCTCGCACCCGAGCGCGAGGTCCATGTCGACCCCCTCCGGCGCGAGATCCGCGATAGCGGCCGGGTGCGCGGGCTGGGCTCCCTCGACCGCCGCACGCCCTTCGACGCCGTCGAGGAGGTCGCCGTCCTCCGCGACAGGGCCACCGACGGCCCCGACCGGCTCCAGCTCGTCCTGCGGCTCCGGGGGCGGCGGCGGCCTCTCGTCCTGATGTCCCGCCCGATCGAGGCGCGGGCCGAGATCGAAGCGCTCGCCGCGCGCCTCCGCGCGGCCCTTCAGCCCTGAGCCGCCACCCAGTCCGGCAGGTCGGCCAGGCTCTCCAGCACCACGTCGGCCGCGGGCGCCAGCTCGGCGCGATCCGCCACACCGGTCAGCACGGCCACGGCCCGCATCCCCGCCACCCGCGCGGCATGAAGGTCGTGCAGGCTGTCCCCCACCATGGCGCAGTCCGCGGGATCGAGCCCCTGGGCCTCGGCAAAGGCCAGGAGCTGCCCGGCCTCCGGTTTGCCGCCCCAGCCGCTGTCATAGCCCGCGACAAAGGGGAACAGGTCGTCCACCCCCGCCTCGCGCAGGTGGACGCGCGCCGGCGCCTCGGTGTCGTTGGTGGCGATCCCCAAGGCGACGCCCTGCCCCGCAAGCCGCTCCAGCGCGGGGCGCAGCCCCGGCACCGCGACCTGCGGCGCCCCGGCCGCGCGGGCGTTCATCCGGTCGATCAGGGCCGCCCTGTCGGTGGGCGGAAGGACGGCCAGCATCGCCTCGGCGACGGTCTCGACGGTCGAGGCGATCACCACGCTGTCGGGCCGGAACCGCCCCGAGTCCAGGTCGTAGCCCAGCGCCTCGGCCAACCGCGCGGCGAGCGCCTCGTCGCCCCCCGCCTCGGCCTCGATCATCCCGCGGCTCCAGGCGCCCCAGGTCGCCTGGAAGTCGAAGAGCGTGCCGTCCTTGTCCAGCACGACACCGCGAATCTGCCGCATTCCGTTCTGCCCCTGTTCGTTCATCCCTTGGCCGCGACCTTATACTTTGGTTAGGGCCATTCGTCCCGCTGCTGGCCCGGCAGGCTCATCAGCGCCTTCATCGGCAGGTCGTAGGGCAGGTCGTTGTCGTCGCAGAACCGCCGGATCCAGCGATCCTCCATGCACAGGAACTCCAGAATTCCGGCAAGGAAAACAGGATCTTGCGCACGATCCTTGGCGTCGCCCAGGCTCATGCCCGTGGCGCCCGCGAGCTGCGGCAGAAGCTCCTCGTCGGCGGCGATCCAGGCCAGGGCCTGCAATGCCACGGTCTCGGCACGGTCGGGTGTCATCGGGGATGCTGTCCGCTTGGAAAGGGTTTGTTAACGATTGTAGGAGACATTGGCCAAAAGAGGGGCAGGCGGCGGCCAGAGTCTGAAGAGGGATCATGGGTGGCCACGTCTTGATTGTCGATAGGGACGCTGCGCGGCGGGCGGGGCTTGCGGCCGACCTCGCCGCGGCGGGGTTCCGCACTGCCGAATGCGACTCGCCGCAGCGCATCGCCGGGGAACTGGCGGCGCGGCGCTTCGACCTCGTCCTGCTCGACCTGGACGGGGACACGGCCCCGGCGCTCGACGCGCTGGGCGCGCGTAATCCGCGCTCCGGACCGCCGCGGCCCGTGCTGGCGCTCCTGGCGCCGGACCGGCCCGACCTCCGGCTCGCCGCGCTCCGCGCCGGGGCCCAGGGCGTCGCCTCCCGCGGGATGGCGCCCCGCTTCCTCCAGGCCCAGGTCCGCAGCCTCCTGCGCGCCGTCGAGGCCGCCGACCTCGCCGCACGCGCCGAGGGCGACCCCACCCTCCCCGGCCTGTCGGAACCCGCCCAGGCCTGGGCCGGCGCCGCGACGCTCGACCCGCCGCACGCCCCCGCGGGCGTCGCGGTCCTGCGCGACCCGGGCCGCGCGCCCTCGCCCGCCCTGGCCGCGCTGCCGGGCCGGCTCAGCCCCTGCGCCACCGTCGCCCCGCTCGACCCCCAAGCCGAGGCCGCGCCCGACCTCGTGATCCTTGATGGCACGGCGGTCCGGGGCGACCTCGCCGAAGGCGCGGCCCTGCTCGCGCGTCTGGCCGAACTGCGCGGCCACGACCTCACGCGCGAGGCGGCGACGCTCGTCCTCCTGCCCGCCTGCGCGACCGAGACGGCGGCCCTCGCGCTCGACCTGGGCGCGGGCGACGTGGTGACCGGGCCCGTCTCGCCCGAGGAGCTGGCCCTCCGCGCCGGGATCCTCCTGGCCCGCAAGGCGCGCGCCGAACGGCTGCGCGTCCAGGTCCGCTCGCGGCTGCTGGCGGCGGTCACGGACCCGCTCACCGGGCTCGCCAACCTCCACCACGCCAACCCCGCGCTCCGCCAACTGGCCGAGGAGGCGCAGGCCGCGGGCACGGGCCTCGCGGTGCTGATGCTGGACATCGACCATTTCAAGTCGATCAACGACCGCCTGGGCCATGCGGCGGGCGATCAGGTGCTCGTGCAGGTGGCGCGCCAGCTCCGGGCCGGCCTGCGGCCCGGCGACCTGCTCGCCCGCGTCGGGGGCGAGGAGTTCCGCGCCGTCCTGCCCGGCGCCACGCCCGCCCAGGCGCGGCAGGTGGCCGAGCGTCTGCGCCGTGACGTCGCGTCCCGGCCCTGCCGGATCGACGACCGCCGCAGCCCGCCGCGCCAAGCGGCCTTCGCCGGCCCCGCCTGCGTGGTCGAACGGGCCAAGGACGCCATGCTCGTGCGCGTCACCGTCTCCATCGGCGTCGCCGCCGCGACGGCCGCAGAGTTCACGGCGGGGCTTGGGCCCTTCGACCTCGTGGACCGCGCGGACGAGGCGCTCTACGCGGCCAAGGCCGCCGGCCGCGACCGGGTGGCGATGGCCGGCTGAGGGACCCAAGCGGGCCGCTCGCGCGTTGAAAGGGCGAGCCCTTGCCCCGAGCCGCCACCCGCCATGGACCGTCCGACCTTCTCCTACCCCGCCTATGCCCGCTCCGAGCGGATCGCCGACGGCGTGATCCACGCCCTGGGCGTGGCCTTCGCGCTGACGGGGGCGACGATGCTGACGATGCAGGCCGCCTCCCATGCCGACGGCGCGCGGGCCGTCGCGGTGGCGGTCTACGGGGCGGCGCTGGCCGGCACCTTCGTGGCCTCGGCCTTCTACCACATGACTCCCTGGGAAGGGCTGCGCCCCACGCTGCGCCGGATCGACCACGCGGCGATCTACCTCAAGATCGCGGGGACCTTCACGCCGCTCGCGGTGCTGGAAGGCAGCGCCTTCTCCTGGGCGGTGCTCGGGCTCGTCTGGGCCCTGGCGCTCCTGGGCGCCTTCGCCAAGCTCCTGTTCTGGCGCGAGCCCGGCCGCTGGGGCTTCGCGCTCTACCTCGCGCTGGGCTGGCTCGGGGTGCTGCTCCTGTGGCCGCTCGCCGCCACGCTGCCGCCGCCCGCGCTCCTGCTCACGGCGGCGGGGGGACTCCTCTACACCTTCGGCGTGATCTTCTTCGCCTGGGACTCGCTCAAGTTCTCCAACGCCATCTGGCACGCCTTCGTGCTCCTGGCCTCGGGCTGCTTCTTCGCCGCCATCGCGATGGGGACCTTCGTCTAGAGCCCCAGCGCCGCCGCCTCGGCCTGGATCACCGCCATGCGCTCGCCGTTCGAGGGGTGGGTCCCCAGGAAGCGGTTCCCCGGATCGGGCAGCCGCAGGAAGAACAGCGCGCCCCGCAGCGGGTCGAAGCCCGCCTGCGCCGTGACGCGGGTGCCCAGCCGGTCGGCCTCCAGCTCGAACTCCTTGGAATAGCTCCGCGCCGCGACCTGCGCCCCGACGAGCTGCGCCTGCCGGATCGACTCGGCCGTGGCCCCCGCCTGCCGGCTGGCGAGCTGCCCGAAGACCGCCGCCCCCACGCTCGCGTAGCGGTCCTGCCGCGCCAGATGCCCCGCAATGTGGTGCGAGGCCTCGTGCGCCATCACCAGCGCCAGCTCGTCGGCGTTCCGCACCTGCGCGATCAGCGCCACCGTGAAGGCCAGCACCGGCCGCCCCTGCGGGTCGAGCGTCTGGAAGGCGTTGGGCGGCATCCCCGGCCGGTCGTCCACGAGGATCAGGAAGTCGCAGTTGGCCGACCGGTTGCGCCGGGCGCATTCGGCCTCGGCCACCGGCTCCACCCGGTCCACCACCTCCAGGAAGGCCCGCGCCTGCCCCTGCCCGTCCGCCACGACGGCCGGATCGGGCCGGACGGGCACGGGACGTCCCCCGGGGACGCCGCAGGCGGCAAGGAGAAGGCAGGCCGCGAGGACGGCGAGGGGGCGCAGGCGCATCGGGTCGGCTCGGGACAGGGACGGACGTGGCCCAGCCTACGCGGCCCGGCCGGGGCGGGCCAGCGACCAAAGGACGGCGATCACGGGATCGGCATCCCACGGCCCGGTTGCCGCCGCCGGGCCTCCGGCCTACCCTCCCGCCATGGTCACCATCGAGCACGACTTCGACGCCACCGTCATCACCCTGGTGGACGACGGCCCCGCCCCCCTCCAGGAGGACGTGGCCATCAACCTCTTCGAGGACTGCATCACCGTCGAGCAGTACGACGAGCGCCGGGACGAGGTGGTGAAGGTCACCTTCTCCCTCGCCCAGATCCGCGACCTTCGCGCGGCCCTGGACCTGCCCGAGGGCATCTACAAGGTGCGCAGCCTCTAGGCCCCCGCCCGCAGGAAGCCGCCCGCCCGCCAGCCCATCAGGATGGCGGGGGCGTTGGTGTTGCCGCCGGGCAGCGTCGGAAAGGCGCTGGCGTCCGCGACGCGCAGCCCCTCCATCCCGTGCACCCGCAGGCGGGCGTCCACCACGCTCGTCCGGGGATCGGGGCCCATCCGCGCCGTGCAGGACGGGTGGTAGACGGTACCCGACCGCGCCCGCAGGTCGTGGACCAGCGCCTCGTCCGACCGGACCTCGGGGCCGGGGCGCAGCTCCTCGGCCGCGACCTCCGCGAAGGGCGGCTGCGCGGCGATTCTCCGCAGCATCTTCACCGCCGCCAGCATCTCGGCCACGTCCTCGGGCGTCGAATAGGCGTTGGCGACGATCCGGGGCGGCGCAAAGGGATCGGGCGAGCGCAACCCGATCTCGCCCCGGCTGGTGGGCCGGCAGTTCGACAGCCCCAGCGACATCCCCGGGAACGGGTCGGGGTTCAGCACCGGCCGCTCGCCCTCGCGCGGGATCAGCGTGCTGAACGCCTGCATGTAGAGCTGCATGTTGGGCCGGTTGCGACCCGGATCGGTGCGGAAGAACCCGCCCCCGTGATTGATCGACAGCGACAGCGGCCCGCGCCCGGTCAGCAGCCATCGCGCGCCCGCGAAGGCCTTGCCCCACCAGGGCCGCAGCACGTCGTTGTAGGTGGGCTCCTTCATCCGCCAGGTGTAGTTGATGCCCTGGTGGTCGCAGAGATGCCGCCCCACATTGGGATTGTCCAGCGCCACGGGCAGGCCCAGCCCCTGCAGCGCCGCCCCGTCCCCGATCCCCGACAGCATCAGGAGTTGCGGCGTCCCCACCGCGCCCGCCGACAGCACCACCTCGCGCGCGGCCCGCAGCTCCTGGCGCCGACCCTTGAGGAACACCTCCACCCCCACCGCCCGGCGGCCCTCCAGCAGGACGCGCGTGACCGGCGCCCCCGTCACGACCTCGACCTGCCCCCGCCGCTGCGCGGGCCGCAGGAAGGCGCGCGCCGCGCTGTTCCGGCGCCCGCCCCGGATCGTCATCTGGTAAAGCCCCGCCCCCTCCTGCGTGGCGCCGTTGAAGTCGGGGTTGAAGGGCAGCCCGGCCATCTCGCAGGCCTTCAGCGCCCGCCGGATCAGCGGATGCACGTCCCGCGTCCCCGCGCTCACGTGCAAGGGCCCGCCCGTGCCGCGCCACTCGTCTGCGCCCGCCTCGTTGTCCTCCAGCGCGCGGAAGTCGGGCCGCACGTCCTCCCAGCCCCATCCGGGGTTCCCGGCCGCCTTCCAGTCGTCGTAGTCCGACGGATGCCCCCGGACCCAGACCATCGCGTTGATCGAGGACGACCCGCCCAGCAGCTTCCCCCGAGGCCAGTGGTCGGCCACGCCGTTCAGGCCCGGATCGGGCTCGGTGCGAAAGCACCAGTTCACGCGGGGGTCGTGGAAGAGCTTGCCGTAGCCCAAGGGCATCTGCACGAAGAGCCGCCGGTCGTGCCTGCCCGCCTCGATCACCAGAACCCGAAGGCCCGGGTCCTCGCTCAGCCGGTAGGCCAGCGCGCAGCCCGCCGAGCCCGCGCCCACGATGATGATGTCCCAGGTCCCGTCCATGCCCCCTGCCTAGCGCCCGGCCGGGGGCCGGGACGCCACAGGGGCGACATGCCGTGTCGCCTTCGTCTCAGCCCAGAAGGCCGGAGACGGGGGGCCGCTCGATCAGCTCCGACAGGGGCTCCTCCCACCAGCGGCTGTTCTCCAGCCGCGCGATGGTCTCGTCGTCCAGCCGCTTGCGGAGGGGCCGCGCCGGCACCCCCGCCACGATCGTGTAGGGCGCCACGTCCTTCGTGACCACCGCCCCGGCCGCGATCACCGCGCCGTTGCCGATGCGCTTGCAGCCGCTCAGGATGGTGACCCGGTCGCCGATCCAGACGTCGTGGCCGATGGTCAGCGGGTTGTCCGCATCGGCGGGGATGGTGTCGCGGGACAGGAAGCCCAGGCGGCTGTTGTAGAAGAACGGATGCAGCACCGGCCGGTCGGTCGGATGGTCGCGTCGGCGCACCACGAGCTGCGCCCCCACCGAGCAGTAGCCGCCCACCACCGTCCCCGGCGGCAGCACGCCGGGCTCCAGAATGGCGCCATAGCTGTAGCGGCCGACCTCGACCCCGTGGCGCTCGCGCAGGATCTCGCGCCAGGTGGCCGAATACATGCCCCCGCCTTCCAGCCGCTCGCAGAGCCGCCGCGTCAGGCGCCGCATCCGCCGGACCCTGTAAAGCCGCAGGAGCAGCGGACCGAGCGGGCTGCGGCTGCGCGCATCGCGCGCGCGGGCCCTGTCCGGCGCGTCGGCCTGCCAGGCGACGGCCTCCGGGGACCTGGGGACCATGTCGCCTCCTGTCTCAACCGAACCGGGCTCCATCGCCGGCCGGACCTCCGCGGCCGGAGCGATCAGGTCGCCATCAAGGCTCGCCAGATCGGCCCGGCGAGGGTTCGCCGGGGCCGGGCGGCCCGAAGTTCCTGCCCGAGGTCCGGGAACCCAGGGGGGGTCCTCGGTCAGCGAGTCGACGGGGGCCGGTCTCGCCTGGCCCCGACGCAGGTTCATGCCCGTCCTCCATCCTCGCCGAACCAACTCCAATGGAACACGATCCGGTTTCAAGTCGACCCTATATGACCCGAGGTCATCGGCGGCGGTTGTCCGATTCCGCCCACGGCCAGCGGCGACTCCCTGCCGACGCCCGGACGCGACCGGCGGCCGGCCGCCGCTGGCATCGGCGGCGTCGAACGCCTAACTAGCCGGGACGCCACCCGAAGGACACTTCATGCCCGACCCGACCTCCGCCGCGCTCGACTTCCTCCTCACGCGCCGCTCGCGTCCCGCGCGGACCCTGGGCCTGCCCGTCCCCGCGCCCGAGGAGCTGGCGCGCCTTCTCACCGCCGCGACGCGCGTGCCCGATCACGGCAAGCTCGAACCCTGGCGCTTCCTCGTCCTCACGCGGCCCGCCACCGACCGCCTCGCCCGGCTGGTCGAGGAGATCGGCCCGAACCTCGGAATCGAGCCCGAGAAGATCGCCAAGGCCGCCTCGCAGTATGCCATGGCCGACCTCGCCGTGGTCGTCGTGCAGGTCCCCCGCCCCACCGAGAAGGTCCCCGCGATCGAGCAGACCTATTCGACCGGCGCCGTCTGCCTCCAGCTCCTGAACGCCGCCATCGCCTCGGGCTGGGGCGCCAACTGGCTCACCGGCTGGCCCGTCTACAACGAGACCTTCCGGCGCGAGGGGCTGGGCCTGTCCGAGGACGAGCGCGTGGCCGGCGTCATCCACATCGGAACGCCCAAGGCCGACACGCCCGACCGCCCGCGCCCCGACCTCGCGCGGCTCGTCACCTGGGTCGAGACGTGATCCGCGACGTCGCCCTCGCGCTGGGGCAGATGCCCGACCCGCGCTTCCGCCGGGTCGTGCGGCGCGGCGTGGGCCTGTCGCTCCTGCTGCTGGCGGCCACGGCGGGGGCGCTGCTGTGGCTGCTCGCCTGGGCGCTGCCTGACGTGGTGACGCTCCCCTGGCTGGGCCCCGTCGCCTGGCTCGACAGCCTCGCGAGCTGGGCGGCCGTGCCGGTCCTCCTGGTGCTGTCGGTGCTCCTGATGGTCCCCGTCGCCTCGGCCATGACCTCGCTCTTCCTCGACGAGGTGGCCGAGGCCGTCGAGGACCGCCACTACCCGGGCCTGCCCCGCGTGCGCCCGCAGGGCTGGGGCGAGGCGCTGCGCGAGGCCGGCTCTGCCTTTGGCGTGGTGCTGCTCGCCAACGCGCTGGCGCTGGTAGCCTACCTGCTCCTCGCGCCGCTCGCGCCGCTGATCTTCGTGATCCTCAACGGCTACCTGCTCGGGCGCGAATACTTCTTGGTGGCCGCGCTGCGCCGCCACGACCGGGCCGAGGCCAAGCGCCTCCTGCGCGCCAACCTGGGCCGCGTCTGGCTGTCGGGCGCGCTCATGGCGCTGCCGCTCCTGATCCCGGTGGTGAACCTTCTGGTGCCGACGCTCGGCGCGGCGGCCTTCACGCATCTCTACCACCGGGTCCGGCGGGCTCAGTCCGCCTGAACCGGGGCCATCCGCCCGAACCAGTCGAGGTCGCGCACGCCCCAGGGCCCCCAGACGATCACGGCGGCCATCGCGGCCCAGAGCGCGGTGGCCCAGATCGTCGTGATGACCGCCTTGCGCTTCAGCTGCGGGTCATGGGGCGACGAGGCATGGGTCCCCGGCACCACCTCGCCCGCCTCGCCCTGCGTGACCATCCGCAGCGGCAGGACCACGAAGAACACCATGAACCAGGTGACGGAATAGAGGACGATGGCGGCGGTGACGGTCATGCGGGGGCGCTCCTTGGGCTTGCCCGGCACATAGGCCCTCGCGCGCGCCGCTCCAAGACGCCGCGGCGCCGCAGGCTCAGACCTGCTCCAGCTCGATCAGCGTGCCGTTGAAGTCCTTGGGATGCAGGAACAGCACCGGCTTGCCATGCGCGCCGACCTTGGGCTCCCCGCCCCCCAGCACCCGCGCGCCGCTCGCCACCAGCCGGTCCCGCGCCGCCAGCAGGTCCTCGACCTCGTAGCAGACATGGTGGATGCCGCCCGCCGCGTTCCTGCCCAGGAAGCCCTCCACGGGGCTCCCCTCGCCCAGGGGCTCCAGCAGCTCCACCTTGGTGTTGGGCAGCGTCACGAAGACGACCCGCACCCCGTGCTCAGGCAGGTCCTGGGGCGGGCCGACCTCGGCCCCCAGCGCGTCGCGGTAGCGGGCCACGGCCTCGGGGAGGTCGGGCACGACGATGGCCACATGGTTCAGACGTCCGATCATGCCGCCCTTGTCGCGCGCGAAAAAATCCAAGGCAAGCGCGGCGTGATTAACGCCCTGTTCACCCATCTGCGCGAATCTCGCGAATGGACAGATCAGGGATCACCATGGGCAGCCTCGACGACCTCCTCCCGCTCGCGACCCCCACGGCCGACCAGCCGCTCGCCGGCCTCACCCTCCTTCTGGTGGAGGACAGCCGCCTCGCCTCCGAAGGGATGCGCCTCCTCTGCCGTCGTTCGGGGGCGCGGCTGCGACGGGCCGATTCGCTGGCGGCGGCCGAACGCCACCTGCGCGGCTACCGGCCCGACGCGGCGATGGTGGACCTCCACCTCCCCGACGGCTCCGGGCTCGACCTGCTCGCGCGCCTTGCCGCCGCGCGCCCGCGCCTCGACGTGCTGGTCGCGCTGACCGGCGACCCCGACTCGGCCGACGCCGCCCTCGCCGCCGGCGCTGACGCGGTCCTCCTCAAGCCGCTGGGCCTCGCCGCCTTCCAGTCGGCGCTGCTGGCCCACCTGCCCGCCCACCGCCAGCCACCCGCCCGCCGCCCCGTTCCCGCGGCCGAGCCCTCCCCCGACCCCCGCGCCCTGCGCGAGGATCTGGAGCACGCGGCCGCCCTCCTGGGCCAGGACCCCGCGCCCTTCGACTACGTCAGGCGCTTCGTCACGGGCGTGGCTCGCAGCGCCGGAGACCGCGCGCTCGCGCAGGCGGCGCACCTGGGCGCGCGCCCGCTCGCGCAGGCGCTCCACGACCGGCTCTCACGGCCCGCCGCGCTCTAGAGGCTCGGGTCCCGCTGCACGAGCACCCCGGCCGTCAGCGCCGACAGCGCCACCTTCTGCCGCCCGCCCCCGTCGAAGTTCGCGGGCGCGAGCCACTCGTCGAAGGCCGCCTTCAGCTTGGGCCAGTCCTTGTCGATGGCCGCGAACCACGCGGTGTCGCGGTTGCGGCCCTTCACGACCGTCGCCTGCCGGAACACGCCCTCGTAGGACAGCCCCAGCCTTTGCGCCGCCCGGCGACTGGGCGCATTCAGCGCGTCGCACTTCCATTCGTAGCGCCGGTAGCCCGCCCCGAAGGCCCAGCCCATCATCAGCGCCATCGCCTCGGTAGCGGCGGGCGTCTGCTGCAACGCAGGCGACAGGTTGATGTGCCCCACCTCGATCGACCCCGCTTCGGGCGCGATCCGCAGGAAGCTCGCCACGCCACCCGCCCGGCCCGTGTCGAGGTCCCGGATGGCGTAGAAGAACGGATCGCTCCCCTTCGCCACGCCCTCGGCCCAGGTCATCCACTCGGCTTCCGACGGGAACGGCCCATAGGGCAGGTAATCCCAGATCGCGTCCGAGGCGCGGTTGGCCGCGTGGACCTGCGGCCCGTGCCGGACCGGATCGAGCCGTTCGAGCCGCACCCGATGCCCGTCCATCACCTCCGGCCCCGGCCGGGGCGGCGGGGTCCAGTTCGGGACGGGGTCGCCGAATCGGCGGGGTTGGGCGGTCATGGGGGCCTCGGGAATGGCGTGCTCGCCCGCACCATCCCCATGCGCGGCCCGGAGGCAAGGCCCACCGCGGGGGTGTTGCGCGAATCGGGGGAGGACCGTTCGGTGGTCGAAGAACTCGTTAACTCCGCCCGGCATCCTGTCCTTCGACACGACCCGAAGGACCCGCCCGATGCCCCGCGACGACCTCTCCTGGATGGAAGCCTACGGCTGCGACGCCGAGTTCCTCCTCGCCGTCCGCCGTTGCGGACGGCGCCAGCGCCTCACGCAGGCCCTCGCGCACTACCCCGACGAGGAGCGCCAGGCCTGGGAGGTCCTACTTGGTCTCCGCGACGACCCGCAGCCCCAGTTCGCGCAGTTGCGCGGGCGTGGGCTCGGAGGGCGCGCCCATGAGCAGGTCCTCGGCCCGCTGGTTCATCGGGAAGAGGATGACCTCGCGGATGTTCTGCTCGTCGGCCAGCAGCATGACCATCCGGTCGATGCCCGCCGCGCAGCCGCCGTGCGGAGGGGCGCCATAGCGGAAGGCGTTGACCATGCCGCCGAACCGCTTCTCGACCTCCTCGGGCGGGTATCCCGCGATCTCGAAGGCCCGGAACATGATGTCCGGCCGGTGGTTGCGGATGCCGCCCGAGATCAGCTCGTAGCCGTTGCAGGCGAGATCGTACTGGTAGGCGACGACCTGCAAGGGATCGCCGTTGAGCGCCTCCAGCCCCCCCTGCGGCATGGAGAAGGGGTTGTGCGAGAAGTCGATCTTCCCGTCGTCGGTCTTCTCGTACATCGGGAAGTCGACGATCCAGCAGAAGGCGAAGCGGTCCTTGTCGGTGAGCCCCAGCTCGTCCCCGATGACGGTCCGCGCGCGCCCCGCGATCTTCTCGAAGGTGTCGGGCTTGCCGCCGAGGAAGAACGCCGCATCGCCGAGCCCGAGGCCCAGTTGCTCCCGGATGGCCTCCGTCCGCTCGGGACCCAGAGCCTTGGCGATGGGGCCGGCCGCTTCCGTGCCCGTCCCGCCCTCGGCCTCGCGCCAGAAGATGTAGCCCATCCCCGGCAGCCCTTCCTTCTGCGCCCAGGCGTTCATGCGGTCCGCGAACTTGCGCGACCCGCCCTTGGGCGCGGGGATGGCGCGGACCTCGGTCCCCTCCTGCTCCAGGAGCTTCGCGAAGATGCCGAAGCCACCGCCCCGGAAGTGGTCGGAGACGACCTGCATCTTGATCGGGTTGCGCAGGTCCGGCTTGTCGGTGCCGTACCAGAGCGCGGCGTCCCGGTAGGAGATCAGCGGCCAGTCGGCATCGACCTTGCGGCCCCCGCCGAACTCCTCGAACACGCCCCGGATCACCGGCTGGACGGTGCGGAACACGTCCTCCTGCGTGACGAAGCTCATCTCCAGATCAAGCTGGTAGAAATCGGTGGGCGAGCGGTCGGCGCGCGGGTCCTCGTCGCGGAAACAGGGCGCGATCTGGAAGTACTTGTCGAAGCCCGACACCATCAGGAGTTGCTTGAACTGCTGCGGCGCCTGCGGCAGCGCGTAGAACTTGCCGGGATGGAGCCGCGACGGCACGAGGAAGTCACGCGCGCCTTCGGGCGAGGACGCGGTGATGATCGGCGTCTGGTACTCGCGGAAGTCCTGGTCCCACATCCGCTGGCGCAGGGACCGCACCACGTCGCTCCGCAGCGTCATCTTGCGCTGCATCTGCTCGCGCCGCAGGTCGAGGAAGCGGAAGCGCAGCCGCGTCTCCTCCGGGTATTCCTGATCCCCGAACACTTGCAGCGGCAGCTCCCCGGCGGGACCCAGCACCTCGACCTCGCGCGCGAAGACCTCGATCTCGCCGGTGGCGAGCTTGTGGTTCACGAGGCTCGCGTCCCGCGCCTTCACCACGCCGTCGATGCGCACGCACCATTCCGACCGCAGCTTCTCCACGTCCTTGAAGGCGGGCGAGTCGGGGTCGGCCAGCACCTGCGTCGTGCCGTAATGGTCGCGCAGGTCCACGAAAAGGATGCCCCCGTGGTCGCGCACCCGGTGGACCCAGCCGGCAAGCCGGACATTCTGGCCCACGTCGGAGGCGCGAAGCTCGGCGCAGGTGTGGGTGCGATAGCGATGCATGGGCGGTCCTCCGAAGCGGTCGGGCCGATCCATCGCAAAGGGGCGGGGAAGTCAAGCGGCGCTCTGGCCCCGAGGTCCCATGCGTATTTGGGCCAAGTTGAGGGGATGCGCTTCAACTTGGCCCAAATACGCCGCGACGCTCAGTCGAGGCGCGCCGGCACGAGCCCCCGGAGCGCGTTCCCCACCGCGAGCCGCACGGTCCCCAGGTCCTCGACCCGCAGCACCTCCTCGCGCGCACCCCGCTCCAGCATCTCATCGCGCAGGATGCCGGGCAGCAGCCCGCAGCCGAGCGGCGGCGTCCGCCAGCCCTCGCCCCGGTCGAAGAACAGGCTCGTGATCGTCCCTTCGCAGACCTCGCCCCTCGTGTTGGCGAAGATCCACTCGTCCACGTCCGGGGGCAGCCTCGCCCGCGCCTCGTCGTACAGCGCCCGGTTCGTGGTCTTGTGCCGCAGCCAGAAATCGTCGGGGTCGAGCCGCCGGGGATGCAGCCTCACGCGCCAGAGCCCGACAGGCGCGGGCAGCGGCCCTTCCGTCGCCTCGAACCGCCCCTCCGCGTCCAGTGTCAGCCGCAGCCGCGCGGGCGCGCCCCGCCCCTCGCGCAGCGCCCGCCGCGCCGCCGCCGGGTCGAAGCCCCAGCCCAGCGCCGCCGTCGACCGCGCCATGCGCGCCAGATGCCGCTCCTCGCGGACGGGCGCCGCGCCGTCCCAGGCCAGCGTCTCGATCAGCCGCAGCTCAGTCACGAAGCGCGGGCCCCAGGAAGCGCGTCTTCCACAGCGCCTCCTCCCACTCGCCCTCCGCCGTCGAGTCCGCCACGACCCCGCCGCCCACGTTGACCGTCACCGCCTCGCCCTCGATCCGCAGCGTGCGGATCGCCACCGAGAAGTCGCAGGACCCGTCCGGGGCCATCCATCCCACCGCGCCGCAATAGACGCCACGGGGATGGGGCTCGATCTCGCGGATGATCTGCATGGCCCGGATCTTGGGCGCCCCCGTGACCGACCCGCAGGGAAAGAGCGCGGGCATCAGCCGCAACAGGGACGCAGGGAAGGCCAGACTCCCCTCCACCGTCGAGGTCATCTGGTGCACCGTCGGATAGGGCTCGATGGCGTAGAGCGCGGGCACCCGGACGCTGCCCGGCCGCGACAGGCGCCCGATATCGTTGCGCAGCAGGTCCACGATCATCAGGTTCTCGGCCTGCGCCTTCTCGCTCGCGCGCAGCTCGGCGGCCAGCGCGGCGTCGCGCGCGGGATCGGGGTCGCGCGGCGCGGTCCCCTTCATGGGACGCGAGGCGATGCGCCCCGCCCCGTCCACCGTGAAGAACAGCTCGGGCGACAGCGACACGACGGTCGGACCCACGCCCAGCTCGACATAGGCCGCGTGCCCCGGCCCCCCCGCCCCGCGTAGCCGGCGGAACAGGTCGAGCGGATCGCCCGTCAGCCGGCAGGTCAGCGGGAAGGTCAGGTTCACCTGATAGCAGTCGCCCGCCGCGATGTAGTCGAGCACCCGACGGATGGCGGCGTCATAGGCCGCGCGCGTGACCACGGGCTCGGGCCGGGTGAGCCAGGCCTCGCCCGCCGGCTCGGGCCAGTCCGGCGCACGCGGCCCCTCGGGGAAGATCCCCATGACGAGCAGCGGCTCGTCGCCCCGCGCGATGCCCGCGAGCCGCGGCTCGAAGGCCGCGCCCGCCTCGTAGCCGATCCAGCCCGCGACCCAGGCCCCCGCCGCCCGCGCGGCATCGAGCCGCGCCAGCGCCGGGGCGATCCCGGCGGGGGTGCGGGCCACGACCACCTCCTGCGCCGCGTCGAAGGCGGCGGGCCCGCCGGGGCCATGCTGAAGGATCACGCGTGTGCTCTGGGTCATGAGGCTGGCCAATTCCGTGGGGCGCGCCGTGAAAGCCCGCCGCGCCGCCAAGGTCAAGCGGCCGCGCGGGCCTGCGACGGCCTGCCCCCCGTTTCGTGTCCCGCGTGGCCTTGCGGCGCGGCGTCCCGCGTCTATAAGCGCCGTCAATTTGCGCGAGGGGTGGGGATTATGCCGAAGCGGACCGACATCAAGAGCATCATGATCATCGGAGCAGGCCCCATCGTCATCGGGCAGGCCTGCGAGTTCGACTATTCCGGCGCCCAGGCCTGCAAGGCCTTGCGGGAGGAAGGCTACCGGGTCATCCTGGTGAACTCGAACCCCGCCACCATCATGACCGACCCGGGCCTCGCCGACGCCACCTACATCGAGCCCATCACCCCCGAGGTCGTGGCCAAGATCATCGAGAAGGAGCGCCCCGACGCGCTGCTGCCCACCATGGGCGGCCAGACGGGCCTCAACACCTCGCTCGCGCTCGCCGACATGGGCGTGTTGGAGAAGTTCGGCGTGGAGCTGATCGGCGCCAAGCGCGAGGCCATCGAGATGGCCGAGGACCGCAAGCTCTTCCGCGAGGCGATGGACCGCATCGGCATCGAGAACCCCAAGGCCGAGATCATCACCGCCCCCAAGACGGCGTCCGGCAAGCGCGACCTGGCCGAGGGCGTCCGCCTCGCCATGGAGGCGCTGGAGCATATCGGCCTGCCCGCGATCATCCGCCCCGCCTTCACCCTGGGCGGCACCGGCGGCGGCGTCGCCTACAACCGCGCGGAATACGAGCACTTCTGCCGCACCGGCATGGACGCCTCGCCCGTGGGCCAGATCCTCGTCGATGAATCGCTCCTCGGCTGGAAGGAGTACGAGATGGAGGTGGTCCGCGACCGCGCGGATAACGCCATCATCGTCTGCTCCATCGAGAACGTGGACCCGATGGGCGTCCACACCGGCGACTCGATCACCGTGGCCCCCGCGCTCACGCTGACCGACAAGGAATACCAGGAGATGCGGAACGGCTCCATCGCCGTCCTGCGCGAGATCGGGGTGGAGACCGGCGGCTCCAACGTCCAGTGGGCCATCAACCCCGCCGACGGCCGCATGGTCGTGATCGAGATGAACCCCCGCGTGTCGCGCTCCTCCGCGCTCGCCTCCAAGGCCACGGGCTTCCCCATCGCCAAGGTCGCCGCCAAGCTCGCCGTGGGCTACACGCTGGACGAGCTCGACAACGACATCACCAAGGTGACGCCCGCCTCCTTCGAGCCGACCATCGACTACGTCGTCACCAAGATCCCCCGCTTCGCCTTCGAGAAGTTCCCCGGCGCCCAGCCGCTCCTGACCACCGCCATGAAGTCGGTGGGCGAGGCCATGGCCATCGGCCGCACGATCCACGAATCGCTCCAGAAGGCGCTCGCCTCCATGGAGACGGGCCTCACCGGCTTCGACGAGGTCCAGATCCCCGGCGCGCCCGAGAACTCGGCCATCGTCGCCGCGCTCTCCAAGGCCACGCCCGACCGGCTGCGGACCATCGCCCAGGCGATGCGGCACGGCCTGTCGGACGACGACATCAACGCCGTGACCAAGTACGACCCCTGGTTCCTGTCCCGCATCCGCGAGATCGTCGACACCGAGGAACGCGTCCGCAAGGAGGGCCTCCCCGTCACCGAGGATGGCCTGCGCCATCTCAAGATGATGGGCTTCACCGACGCCCGCCTCGCCAAGCTCACGGGCCGCGACGAAGGCCAGGTCCGCCGCGCCCGCGAACGGCTCGGCGTGCGTGCCGTCTTCAAGCGCATCGACACCTGCGGCGCCGAGTTCGAGGCCCAGACCCCCTACATGTACTCGACCTACGAATCCCCCGCGATGGGCGAGGTCGAGGACGAGGCGCGCCCCTCCAACATGAAGAAGGTCGTCATCCTCGGCGGCGGCCCCAACCGCATCGGCCAGGGGATCGAGTTCGACTACTGCTGCTGCCACGCCTGCTTCGCGCTGAGCGAACGGGGCTACGAGACCATCATGGTCAACTGCAACCCCGAGACAGTCAGCACGGACTACGACACTTCCGACCGCCTCTACTTCGAGCCGGTGACCTTCGAGCACGTCATGGAGATCCTGCGCGTCGAGCAGGAGAATGGCACCCTCCACGGGGTCATCGTCCAGTTCGGCGGCCAGACGCCCCTCAAGCTCGCCAACGCTCTGCACGAGGCCGGCATCCCCATCCTCGGCACCACCCCCGACGCCATCGACCTCGCCGAGGACCGCGAGCGCTTCCAGCAGCTCGTGGAGCGGCTGGGCCTCAAGCAGCCCGTGAATGGCATCGCCTCCTCGCCCGAGCAGGCCTTCGAGATCGCCGGGCGCATCGGCTTCCCCCTCGTGATCCGCCCCTCCTATGTTCTCGGCGGCCGCGCGATGGAGATCGTGCGCGACCAAGACCAGCTCGCCCGTTACATCCGCGAGGCGGTGAACGTCTCGGGCGACAGCCCCGTGCTTCTCGACTCCTATCTCTCCGGCGCGACCGAGGTGGACGTGGACGCCCTGTCCGACGGCACCCGCGTCCATGTCGCGGGCATCATGCAGCACATCGAGGAGGCCGGCGTCCACTCGGGCGACTCCGCCTGCTGCCTGCCGCCCCACTCCCTCTCTCCGTCCGTGATCGAGGAGATCCGCCAGCAGACCGAGGCGCTGGCGCTGGCGCTCCACGTCGTGGGCCTCATGAACGTGCAGTTCGCGGTCAAGGACGACGTGGTCTACCTCCTCGAGGTGAACCCCCGCGCCTCGCGCACCGTGCCCTTCGTGGCCAAGGCCACCGACTCGGCCATCGCCTCCATCGCCGCCCGGCTGATGGCGGGCGAGACGCTCGACGCTTTCCCGCTGCGCGAGCCCTACCAGAACGTGTCCTACGACACACCCCTGCCCTACGCCGACCCGATGACGCTGGCGGACCCCGACATGCCGTGGTTCTCGGTCAAGGAGGCGGTGCTCCCCTTCGCCCGCTTCCCCGGCGTGGACACGATCCTCGGCCCCGAGATGCGCTCCACGGGCGAGGTCATGGGCTGGGACCGCAGCTTCGAACGCGCCTTCCTCAAGGCGCAGATGGGCGCGGGCGTGCAACTACCGCAGGACGGCCGGGTCTTCGTGTCCATCAAGGACGCCGACAAGGGCCCGCAGATGCTGGAGGCCTGCCGCGTCCTGCGCGACCTGGGCTTCTCGCTCCTCGCCACGCGCGGGACGCTGGGCTGGCTCACCTCGCACGGGATCGAGGGGAGCCTCGTCAACAAGCTCTACGAGGGCGGCCGGACCATCGTGGACCGCATGAAGGACGGCGAGGTCGCGCTGGTGATGAACACCACCGAGGGCACGCAGGCGGTCACCGACTCCCGCGACATCCGCGCCGCGGCCCTCTCCGAGCGCATCCCCTACTTCACCACGGCGGCGGGCGCCCACGCGGCGGCATTGGCGATCCGCGCGCGGGAAGAGGGCGAGGTCGGGGTCAGGGCGCTGCAGGCGTGAGCCCCGCCTTGCGGCGCTCGATCCGGGACAGGATCAGCATCGCTAGCAGCATGAGCGCGCAGCCCCCCACCTCCGGGGGGGTCAACCGCTCGTGCAGCACGAGCGCCGCCAGGACCGCAGCGATGCCGGGCTCGACCATCGTCGCGGCCAGCCCGGCGCTCGCGCTGCTGCACAGGTGCATCCCCAGCACGAAGGCCAGATAGGCGACCCCGGTGGCGATCACCCCGACATAGAGAAGGATGGCGAGGTCGCGCAAAGGCAGGGCGGCCAGCGCGCCAACGGCCGCGCCTCCGGTCCGCAGTCCCAGGAACGCCGCCAGCGCCAGGGCCGAGGCCATCAGCCCCAAGCCCGCACCACGCAACGGGTCGACCCGCCCGGCGATGGTCCGCGTGACCAGGGCGATCGCCGCGAAGGCCCCCGAGGCTCCGACCAGCAGCGCCATCCCTCGCAGGTCAGCCGTCGCGGCGGGCGCTCGGTCCGCCTCGGGCAGGGCGAGCGCGACGCCGGCCATGCCCGTCGTCACGGCCAGTAGCACCGCGCGCCGGGGCGCCGTTCGGGTCCGGGCCGCATCGACCGCAATCACGATCAGAACCGGGGCACAGACCGTCACGGCCACGGTGACCGTCACGCCCACCTCGCGAAAGGCTCCGAACAGGCAGATCTGGAAGGCGGCCCCCGCAAGGCCGAAGACGGCGAGAGCGCCGAGCGGAACCTGCCGCAGGCCGGGCCGCGGCAGCCTCAGCAGACGGGCTGCCGCCAGCAGGCACAGGCCCCCCAGGGCGGTGCGGATGAGCCCGAAGACGGCCGGGTCCGCACCCGACCGCGTGGTCATCAGGGCAGTGGCCACGCCGACCGTCCCCCAAAGGCCAGCCGCCAGACAGACCAGCAGGATGCCACGCATCGCCACGCCCCCCGGACCCTCATCGCCCCCAGGGGTCTGGCGCGGCGTCCCGTGCCGACCGTCGCGCCCTTGGCTTCAATGCGTCGAACTGTCGACATTCGCTTCCCCAGCGTCAATCTTGGTGATCTGGCTAGTTCCATCATCGGCGGCCGGATGCACGTCGGTCGGGCGCCCGTCTCCCGCTCTGCGAACACAGATGCGGACGAGGTCTGGACCCTTGCGTGACGGGCCGGCGAAGGCGCCAGTCGGTGGGCCGGCCGGTGTTGCGCGAATCGGGGGTGGGCCGTTCGGTCCCGTAACGCCTCCTTAACCTCCCCATGCCATCCTGCCCTCACGTCCGGAGGCCCGGGCGGCCCTCGGATGGTCGGCCGCTCATGTGATCAGACTCCGGCGGCGACCATCCTGGCCCGGGACCGGCACCCCCGGGGACAGCTCTTTAGGGGGCGGGAGAGGCGGGAATCGCGAGGCGCGGCCCGCCTTCCGGTCAGGCGCCGCGCCCCACGGATACAGCGCCCTCGGGCGCCCGGGTCCGCCGCCGCGCGTCGTGGACGCGCCGCGCCCCGTCAGGGGCGCCTCGTGGTTCGCCTTATCCCGCGAAGCCGAACCACCACACCGCGACCGGCACCGTCAGCAGCAGCACCAGCGACCCCGCGATCACCGCCCCGTCGCGCGTGAGCAGCCCCGCCGCGAAGAGCGCGATCACCGCCGAGGCGATGGAGCCCGAGGTCGGGATCACCTCCATCAGCGGCATGAACAGCGTCAGCCCCAGGATCAGCACCAGCGGCAGGTACAGCCAGGGCCGGTGCGTCAGCCAGGTCATCCGTTCGCCCAGGAACTTCTCGACCCACTGCACGGGCTTGCGGATCCAGCCGATTCCCTTGCACAGCTTCTCGGTCGCCATCTCGCGCCGCGTGACGAAGCCCGGCAGCCAGACGCACTTGCGCCCCCAGATCATCTGCGCGACCAGCAGCCCCACGATCACCGCCACCGTCGCCGTGAGCCCCGGAATCGCGCTCGCGGGAGAGGTCGAGATCAGCGAAAAGATCAGCATGAGAGCGGCAAAGGACTTGTGCCCCAGCTTCTCGACCACGTTCCCGATCGTGATGCTGTCCCCGTCCGCGGCCTCCTCGAGCTTGTCGAGGACGTCGCTCAGCGCGTGCGTCTGCTCGTCGGCCATGCGTGCCTCCTTTCGGCGGCAGGCCAACCCGGGCCGCGCCGCCCCGGTTCCGGCCCAAGGGTGCGCCGCGGGACTCCTCGGCGCCGCCTCTCCGCCGGATTGCCCGCGCGGGCTTGCCCGGCTAAGGCGGCGCCATGGCCAAGCTGCACTTCAACTACTCGACCATGAACGCGGGGAAGAGCACGATCCTCCTCCAGGCGTCCTACAACTACAACGAGCGGGGGATGCAGACCTACCTGCTGACCGCGCGGCTCGACACCCGCGCCGGCCAGGGGCGCATCCGCTCCCGCATCGGCATCGAGGCCGCGGCCGACACCTACGGCCCTGCCGACGACCTCTTCGCGCGGATCGCCGCCCGCTTGGACGAAGGTCCCATCGCCTGCGTCTTCGTGGACGAGGCGCAGTTCCTCACCCCCGCGCAGGTCTGGCAGCTGGCCCGCGCCGTGGACGACCTCCACGTCCCGGTGATGGCCTATGGCCTCCGCGTCGACTTCCGGGGCGAGCTGTTCCCCGGCTCGGCCGCGCTGCTCGCGCTCGCCGACGAGATGCGCGAGGTCCGCACCATCTGCCACTGCGGCCGCAAGGCCACGATGGTGGTGCGACGCGACGCCGAAGGCCGCGCCTTCCGCGAAGGCCCCCAGGTCGAGATCGGAGGCAATGAGCGCTACGAAAGCCTCTGCCGCCTCCATTACCGCGAGGCCGTGGGCGACCGCTGAGCCCACCCGGCCGCCTCTCATCAGCTTGGCGTAAATACGCGGGTCACGCCGCCTGAACGACGTTCGGCGGCTCCCGCCCCTCGGCGAAGGCCACGAGGTTGTCCAGCGCCATCCGCCCCATGGCCTCGCGCACGTCCAGCGCCGCCGTCCCCAGATGCGGCAGCAGCACGGCGTTCTCCAGGACGCGCAGCCGCTCCGGCACCTCGGGCTCGCGGGCGTAGACATCGAGCCCGGCCCCGGCGATTCTCCCCGCCTCCAGCGCCTCGATCAACGCCGCCTCGTCCACCACGTCGCCGCGCGCGATGTTCACGAGGATCGCGGACCGCTTCATCGCCTCCAGCTCGGCCGCGCCGATGAGGTTCCGCGTCTCCGTCCCGCCCGGCACGGCCAGCACGACGACGTCGGCCTCGCGCATCAGGTCGTGCAGGTGGTTCACCTGCCGCGCCGGCAGGTCCACCGCCTTGGGCGAGCGGTTGTGGAAGATCACCGGCATCCCGAAGCCGTAATGGCAGCGCCGCGCGATGGCCTGCCCGATCCGCCCCATGCCGACGATCCCGACCGTGAGGCCGGTGACATGGGTCCCCAGCATCTGCGTGGGCTCCCACCCGGTCCAGCGCCCGGCCCGGAGCAGCCGCTCCCCCTCTCCCGCCCTGCGGCAGGTCATCAGGATCAGTGTCAGCGCGATGTCGGCGGTCGCGTCCGTCACCGCGCCCGGCGTGTTGGTCACGACGATCCCCGCCGCCCGCGCGGCCGCCACGTCGATGTGGTTCACGCCCACCCCGAAATTGGCGAGGATCCGGCAGCGGAACGGCTCACCGAGGAACGCCTCGGCGGTGAAGCGGTCTCCCAGCGTCGGCAGGATCGCGTCGAACTCACGCAGCGCCCGCCCTGCCTTCTCCGGGGTAAGGCCAGCGTCCCCGTCAAGGAAGGTGGTCTCGAACCGATCCGCCGCAAAGGCCATGTTGGCCTCGGGCAGCCGCCGCGTGACGAGGAGCCTCAATGCAGCCTCCCGCCCACCGGCACCTCGTGGCCCGGCTGGACCAGCACCACGGCGCCGGCCTCGTCCGGAACGCCCAGGACCAGCACCTCGGAGACGAACCTGCCGATCTGGCGCGGCGGGAAGTTGACCACGGCCAGCACCTGCCGGCCCACCAGCGTCGCGGGATCGTAATGCACGGTGATCTGGGCCGAGGAGCGCTTCTCACCGATCCCGGGCCCGAAGTCGATCCAGAGCTTGATCGCGGGCTTCCTCGCCTCGGGATAGGGCTCGGCCCGGACGATCCGGCCCACGCGGACATCGACCTTCAGGAAGTCGTCGAAGCTGATCGTGTCGCTCATGCCCGCCCCAGCTCCTCGCTCCGAGCGGCCGCCGCGCGCACGGTGCGGCGCACGAGGTCAGGCAGCTCGGCCATCAGCACCTCCAGCCCTGCCTGAGTCGTGCCATTGGGCGAGGTCACGTCGCGCCGCAACTGGGCCGGGTCCGTTCCCGTCTCCTGCGCCAGCGCCCCAGCGCCCCCCACGGTCGCGCGGGCCAGCCGCAGTGCGAGGTCGGGCGAAAGCCCCTCGGTCTCGGCGGCGGTGGCCAGCGCTTCGATCAGATGGAAGACATAGGCCGGCCCCGAGCCCGACACGGCTGTCACCGCATCCATCTGCGACTCGGCCTCCAGCCGCACTACCTCCCCCACGGCCGCAAGCAGCGATTCGGCCAGCGCCATTTGCGGCTTGGTCGTTTCCGAATTTCCAACAATCGCAGTGATGCCCCGCCCGATCGCGGCCGGTGTGTTGGGCATGGCGCGCACGACCGGGGTCCCTGCGCCGAAAGCTGCCTCGAAGGCCGAAAGTGGCGTACCCGCGGCGATGGACAGGACCAGCGTCCGCCCGCCACCCAGGGCCGTCATCGCGGGCAGCGCCTCTCCCATCATCTGCGGCTTCACGGCGACCAGTGCCACGGCCGGGGCGTCGGGAAGCGGCCCGTTCAGCGCGACGCCGGTCCCCCGCAGCCAGTCCGACGGCCGGGGCTCAATCACGTGGATGACGCCGGGCGGCAGCCCTCCGGCCAGCCAGCCTTTCAGCAGCGCCGATCCCATCTTTCCGCAGCCCAGGAGCACGAGCCCCCGGGCCGCCACGTCGTCCATCGCCATGGCATCCCCCCAGAAGTCGGCGCGACCCTAGGGGGCGCCCCGGCCGGCTTCAAGCGCGGCCATAGGCTTCGGCGATGGCGACCTCCATCGCATCCTTGGGCGACCGGCCACCCCAGACGGCCAGTTGCACGGCCGGGTAGAAGCGCTCCGCGCTCATCAGCGCGGCGTGGATCATGGTGTCGATCTGCTCGGGGCTGGCGATCTGGTCGCCCGCCAGCACGAGGCCGTAGCGGAAGACCATGACCTTCTCCTCGCCCCACCAGGTAAACGCCCCGGCCCAGCAGAGGTCGTTCATGCGATTGAGAAGCTCGTAGAGCGCCGGCAGCCGCCCCTCGGGCGGGTCGAGTTCGAAGGTGCACAGGAGCCGGAGCGTTTCGTCGGCGGGGGACCAGGCCAGGGTCAGGGCATAGGACCGCCATTGCCCCTCGAGGGTCATGGCGATCTGGTTCTCGGCCACGCGATCGAAATCCCACTCGTAATGGGTGGCGATGGTTTCCACCACGTCGATCGGGTGGATCTCGCCCTCATCGAGGAAGGTCTCGGAGATGGTCATAGCTCGGGCCCCTTGATCTGGCGCCCCGGAGCGGAATGCGTCCGGAGCGCGTTGCCTGCTCCAGGGTTCGGTGGGCTTGCCACCGAGCCCTACGAGATATGGTGAGGCACCCGGCTGGTCTGTAAAGCTCTTTCTTGGGGACAATCCGAAACGCCGGCGCGGACGCGGCGCCGGCGCTGCAGGATCAGGCGCCGGGCGAACCGGGCCACTCGGGGCGGGCCTCGACCTCCTTGTCGGCGCCTGCGAGCTTGGCCTCCAGTGCGGCGATGCGGGCCGAGAGCGCGTCGTTCTCCTCGCGGGCGGCCTGGGCCATGGCGCGCACCGCCTCGAACTCCTCGCGGGTCACGAGGTCGCGGTCCGCGAGGATGCGGTCCACCACGGACTTGAGGGCGTTCTGCGCTTCGTCCTTCGCGCCCTGCGCCACGCCCATGGCGTTGGTCATGAGCTGCGAGATGTCGTCCAGGAACTTGTTCTTGGTCTGCATGGAAGGGTCCTTCCGGGATCGGGTTGCCGGCTGATATGCGCCCGCCGGGGCCCCCACGCAAGGTTGACACCCCCCGCGGCGCCTTTCAGGAAGGGCGCATGACCGGCATCCCCTTCCCTGACATCTCGCCCGAGCTCGTTTCGGTCTCCCTCTTCGGGATGCAGTTCGCCCTGCGCTGGTATGCACTGGCTTACATCGTGGGCATCCTGATCGGATGGCGGCTCTCGGTGGCGGCTCTCAGGCGCCCGCATCTCTGGGCCGGGGGCGTGGCGCCCATGACGCCCGCGCAACTCGAGGCGCTGCTGACCTGGATCATCCTGGGCATCATCGCGGGCGGGCGGATCGGCTACGTGCTCTTCTACCAGCCTGGTCACTTCCTGCGGAACCCGTGGGAGATCCCTATGATCTGGCAGGGCGGCATGTCCTTCCATGGCGGCTTCATCGGGGTGATGCTGGCGATCCTGCTCTTCAGCCGCAGCGAGCGCCTCCCTTTGGGCGGCGTCGCCGACACCATCGCGCTGGCCTCGCCGCCCGCGATCCTCCTGGGCCGCATCGCCAACTTCATCAACGCCGAGCTTTGGGGCCGGCCGACCACCCTGCCTTGGGGCGTGATCTTCCCCGGCGAGGCGGCGCAGGACTGCCCCGGCATCGTCGGAGCCTGCGCCCGCCACCCCTCCCAACTCTATGAGGCGGGGCTCGAAGGGCTCCTCCTCGGAGGCCTTCTGATCCTCCTGGCCTTCCGCTGGGGGGCGCTGCGGCAGCCCTGGGTCCTCGCGGGAACCTTCATCGCCGGCTACGGCATCGCCCGCTTCCTCGTCGAGTTCGTCCGCCAGCCCGACGCCCAGTTCGTCAGCCCCGGCAATCCGCTGGGTTTGGCGCTGCAATGGAACGGCTGGGGCCTTACCATGGGGCAAGTCCTGACACTGCCGATGATCCTGGTCGGTCTCTGGCTTGTGGAACGCGCGCGTCGCAGCCGGGCCGTGCCGGCATGACGCCCCTGGCCCGGCTCCTGGCCGAGCGGATCGCGGCCCTGGGGCCGCTGACCGTGGCCGAGTTCATGGGCGAATGCCTCCTGCATCCGCAGCACGGCTACTACGCCACCCGCGATCCCCTGGGCGCGGCCGGCGACTTCACCACCGCCCCGGAGATCAGCCAGATGTTCGGCGAGCTTCTGGGCCTCGCCCTCGCGCAGGCCTGGCTCGACCAGGGCGCGCCCTCCCCGGTGATCCTGGCCGAGCTTGGCCCTGGCCGCGGCACGCTGATGGCCGACCTCCTGCGCGCCACCCGGTCGGTGCCGGGCTTCCACGCCGCGCTGTCGGTCCATCTGGTCGAGGCCTCGCCCGTGCTGCGGGCCGAGCAGGCCCGGCGCGTCCCGGGGGCGATCTGGCACGACACGATCGACGCGCTCCCCGAAGGCCCTCTCCTCCTCGTCGCCAACGAGTTTTTCGACGCCCTGCCCATCCGGCAGTTCGTTCGCGCCCGCCACGGCTGGGACGAGCGGGTGGTGGGCTTGGCGGACGGGGGCCTCGCCTGGGGCCTCCGGCCGCTGGGCAAGGTCCCGGCGCTGGCCCATCGGCTGTCCGACACGCCCGAGGGCGAGGTCGTGGAGATCTGCCCCGCCCTGCCTGGGATCGCCGCCGAGATCGGCCGACGGATCGCCCGCCATGGCGGCGCGGCGCTGGTCGTGGACTACGGCGGCTGGGACCTGACCGGCGATACCTTCCAGGCCGTCGCGCGTCACGCCTACGCCGACCCTCTCAACGCCCCCGGCACGGCCGACCTCACGGCTCATGTCGACTTCGAGGCGCTGGCCCGGGCCGCCCAGCCCGCCCGGGCTACGCCGATGACCACACAGGGCGCGCTGCTCGAACGTCTGGGGATCGCGCAGCGGGCACAGGTGCTCGCCCGCGCCAATGGGGGGACGCAACGCGACGGGATCGCCGCCGCTTATCGCCGCTTGACCCACCCCGACGAAATGGGAACGCTCTTCAAGGCCATGGGACTCCATCCGCCCTCCGCTCCGCCCCTGCCGGGATTCGCCCCATGAGCCTCGACATCATCACATCGCCCCTGCTCGATCCGCTGCGCCACGGCTTCTTCGGCCGTTCGGGCGGCGCCTCATCGGGCGTCTTCGCAGGGCTCAACTGCGGGCAGGGCTCGACGGACCAGGCCGAGGCCGTAACCATCAACCGCGCCCGCGTCGCCGGAGCGATGGACGTCGCGCCCGAGGCGCTGGTGGGGGTCCATCAGGTCCACTCGGCGGAGGTCGTCGTCGTCGACGGCCCTGCGACCAGCCCCCGCCCGCGGGCGGACGCGCTGGTGACCAACCGGCCAGGCCTCGCCCTGTCGGTCCTCACGGCGGACTGTCAGCCGGTGCTGCTGGCGGACCACGCGGCCGGAGTAATTGGTGCGGCCCATGCCGGCTGGAAGGGAACGCTCCTGGGCGTGCTCGAAGAAACGGTCGCCGCCATGGAGCGCCTGGGCGCCCGCGCCGATCGCATCCATGCCGTCATCGGCCCCACGATCAGCCAGCGCGCTTACGAGGTCGGGCCGGAGCTGATGGAACAGGTCACCGACGACGATCCGCGGGCCGCGCGCTTCTTCGCGAACGGCCAAGGGGACCGGCTCCTGTTCGACCTTCCGGGCTATGGGCTGCACCGGCTCCGGCAGGCTGGCGTGGCCGAGGCGGAATGGACGCGGCATTGCACCTATTCCATGCCCGACCGGTTCTTCAGCTATCGCCGTTCGGTCCATGCCAAGGAAGCGGACTATGGCCGCCTGATTGCCGTCATCCGCATCTGACCGTCGATTCGCGCCCATACACGCTGCGAGCGAGTTCGGCCCCTGCCACGGAACAATCATCGTCGGGTTCAAGCGATTAATGTGGAGAGCGTCCGCTTCCGCCTTCCAAATTTGACGGCGCCGAGAAGACCCGGCAACCTCGACAGGTTGAAACCGGAATCAGCTGCCGTCGGTGGGGGCCGGCTGCTCTCCTGATATGACCGGCGGTGATTGCATGACCCTGTCCTCGCGCGCCCCGATCGGGGCCCACGCGCTCCGCGAGCCTCGTGGAACGCCCGACCCCGCCCTGACGCTTGGCGGCGAAGAACCTGCGGCATGGCGCACCTCCGTGATGCGGCGGGTGTCCGTATCATGGCTGACGCCGCCCGGCGATGTCGATGACGCCGTGCGCTTCGTCCCGACGCTGCCCGCCTTCGACGAAGCATTTGCCGCCTTCGCTCGCGGCACGCTCTTCGCCGGCGCGCGCGGGGTGGTGGCGGTCGAGGACCTTTGGCCGGGGACCGAGCTGCGCATGGCGGACGGCCGGCTCGCGCGCGTCGTCTGGCGCGGCTCAACCGTGATCGTGCCGCGGGGGGATGGCCAAGACCCGGCCATGTCCCGCTTGACCCGCATCCCGGCCGAAGCGCTGGGCCTGGGCCGACCCTACCAGGATTTGGTTCTGGGCCCCCACGCGCGGCTGGTGATGCGCCGACCGGGAATGCGGCGCCTGACCGGGCAGGAGGTGGCCGCCATTCCAGCTGCGGACTTCGTCGATGGGGTCGGCATCGTCGAGGTCTCGCCCCCCTCTCCCGTTGAGGTCTTTCATCTGGCCTTCGACCGGCACGAACGGCTGCTGGCCAATGGCGTGGAGGTGGAAAGCTACCATCCCGGCCCGCTCCATGCGCTGCCGCTCCGTGGCGAGACGATGCAGCCCTTCCTGGCCTGCTTTCCGCACGTGACCGATCTGGCGGGCTTCGGCGCCCCCGCGCTGCCCCGGTTGCGGCTGCGCGACCTCGACCTGATCGGGGTCGCCTGAGGTCAGGCCTCGGCCGGGATCGGCACGCCGGGCTCGTCCTTGCCGCTGCGAATGACAAGGCTGGTCTTCACGCTCGCCACGTTCGGCGCGGGCGTGAGCGACTCGGTCAGGAATCGCTGAAAGGCACGCAGGTCGGGGGCCACGCATTTCAGTATGAAGTCCACCTCGCCGTTCAGCATGTGGCACTCGCGGACGTAAGGCAGGTCGCGGGCCAGCGCTTCGAAGGCCTGAAGGTCCGCCTCGGCCTGGCTCTTGAGCCGGACCTGCGCGAAGACCTTGACCTCGAAGCCCAGCTTCTGCGGGTCGAGATCCGCGTGGTAGCCCCGGATCAGGCCTGCCTCCTCCAGCGCGCGCACGCGCCGCAGGCAAGGCGGCGGCGAGATGCCCACCCGCTGGGCCAGATCGACATTGGTCATGCGGCCATTCTCCTGCAGGAGCGCCAGGATGCGCCGATCGATCCGGTCGAGCCGCTGGCCGGGCATGGGTCCTCCGAGTTGGTCGGGCGGACCCTACAGGCGGGCCGGATTGCGCGCAATTATGTTTCCCGCAACACAGTCCCGGGATGCACGGCGCGAGGGTTCCGGAGGCCGGTCCGGCACGCTATATGCATTCTCCAAGCGCCCGAAGGAGATGACCCATGGCCGATCCGCGTCACGTCCGGCTTCTGATCGTGGGGTCCGGCCCCGCCGGCTACACGGCCGCCGTCTATGCCGCGCGTGCCATGCTTGCGCCCGTGCTGATCCAGGGGATGGAGCCCGGCGGCCAGCTCACCACCACGACCGAGGTGGAGAACTGGCCCGGCGATACCAGCGTGCAGGGCCCCGAGCTGATGATGCGCATGGAGGCGCACGCCCGCGCCATGGGGGCCGACATCGTCACCGACCTCGTGACCCGGCTCGACCTGTCGCGGCGCCCCTTCGTGGCCGAGACCGACTCGGGACAGGTCTGGACGGCCGACGCCATCGTCCTGGCCACGGGCGCGCGGGCCAAGTGGCTCGGCCTGCCGTCCGAGGAGAAGTACAAGGGTTTCGGCGTCTCGGCCTGCGCGACCTGTGACGGCTTCTTCTACAAGAACCAGGAGATCGTGGTCGTGGGCGGCGGCAACACCGCCGTGGAGGAGGCGCTGTTCCTGACGAACTTCGCCTCCAGGGTCACGCTGGTCCATCGCCGCGACACCCTGCGGGCCGAGAAGATCATGCAGGACCGCCTGTTCCGCCACCCCAAGATCGACGTGATCTGGAACCACGAGGTCGAGGAGGTCTTGGGCGAGCAGGGCGTGACCGGCGTTCGCCTCCGCCACGTCCAGACCGGCGAGGCGCGGGTCGTTCCGGCCACCGGCTTCTTCGTCGCCATCGGCCATGCCCCGGCCTCCGAACTCGTCGCGGGACAGGTGGACCTGCACAACGGCGGCTACGTCAAGGTCGAACCGGGCAGCACCATGACCAGCGTCCCGGGCGTCTTCGCGGCCGGCGACCTCACGGACCATGTCTACCGGCAGGCCGTCACCTCGGCCGGCATGGGCTGCATGGCCGCGCTGGACGCCGAGCGCTGGCTCGCCGCCCAGCCCATGAGCCATGTGGGCGAGACCCTGTCCGAGACGCGCGACCCGAGCCCCGCCTTCTCGCACTGGTGATCATGCGCCGCTCGGGGCGGCCGGCAATTTCCTACCAATCGAGTATGATTTGGCCTTGCGACGCGACCGGCTGGCGGCTACGGGAACGCCCGTGGCCGCCAGCCCCCATTTCCTGAAAGCGTCTCCATGCTCGACTCCTCCAAAGCCGTGACCGACGAAGGCCCCCGCCCGATGCACAACCTCGCGCCGATCCCCGAGCTCTACGTGTCCGCCGATTCGGCCCAGAAGCTGAAGGTCGAGGCGGGGAACCTCGTGTCGCACGACCTGACTCCGCGCCAGATCTGCGACCTCGAACTCCTGATGAATGGCGGCTTCTCCCCGCTCAAGGGTTTCCTGGGCCAAGCCGATTACGACTCGGTCGTGGAGACGATGCGTCTGGCGGATGGCACGCTCTGGCCGATGCCCATCACGCTCGACGTGTCCGAGTCCTTCGCCGAGAAGGTCCAGGTCGGCCAGGACATCGCGCTGCGGGACCAGGAAGGCGTGATCCTCGCCATCCTGTCCGTGACCGACAAGTGGGTGCCCAACAAGGCGGTCGAGGCCGAGAAGGTCTTCGGCGCCGACGACCTCGCCCATCCGGCGGTGAACTACCTGCACAACAAGGCGGGCAAAGTCTACCTGGGCGGCCCGATCACCGGCCTCACGCAGCCCGTACACTACGACTTCAAGGCCCGCCGCGACACGCCGAACGAGCTGCGGGCCTTCTTCCGCAAGATGGGCTGGCGCCGCATCGTGGCGTTCCAGACCCGGAACCCGCTCCACCGCGCCCACCAGGAGCTGACCTTCCGCGCGGCGCGCGAGGCTCAGGCCAACCTCCTCATCCACCCGGTCGTCGGCATGACCAAGCCGGGCGACGTGGACCACTTCACCCGCGTCCGCTGCTACGAGGCGGTGCTCGACAAGTACCCGTCCTCCACGACTCACCTGTCGCTCCTGAACCTCGCCATGCGCATGGGCGGCCCGCGCGAGGCGCTGTGGCACGCCATCATCCGCCGCAACCACGGCCTGACGCACTTCATCGTCGGCCGCGACCACGCGGGTCCGGGCAAGAACAGCCAAGGCAAGGACTTCTACGACCCCTATGCCGCCCAAGAGCTGGTGCGCCAGCACCAGGCCGAGGTCGGCATCGAGATGGTCGACTTCAAGCAGATGGTCTACGTGCAGGAGAAGGCGCAGTACTTCCCCGTGGACGAGGTGCCCGAGGGCTCGACCGTGCTCGACATCTCGGGCACCGAGCTGCGCCGTCGCCTACGCGAGGGCCTCGAGATCCCCGACTGGTTCTCCTTCCCCGAGGTGGTCAAGCAACTCCGCAAGACCTCGCCGGAGCGGTCCAAGCAGGGCTTTACGGTGTTCTTCACCGGCTTCTCGGGCAGCGGGAAATCCACCATCGCCAACGCGCTCATGGTCAAGCTCATGGAGATGGGCGGCCGTCCCGTGACGTTGCTGGACGGCGACGTTGTGCGCAAGCATCTGTCGAGCGAGCTCGGCTTCTCCAAGGAGCACCGGGACATCAACATCAAGCGGATCGGCTACGTTGCGAGCGAGATCACCAAGAACGGCGGCATCGCGATCTGCGCCCCCATCGCCCCCTACGCGGCCACCCGCCGCGAGGTCCGCGAGATGATCGAGGCCTTCGGCGCCTTCATCGAGGTGCACGTCGCGACCTCCATCGAGGAATGCGAGCGCCGCGACCGCAAGGGCCTCTACAAGCTCGCGCGCGAAGGCAAGATCAAGGAGTTCACCGGCATCTCGGACCCGTACGACGTGCCGGCGGCCCCCGAGCTGCGCGTCGACACCGAGGGCCTCGATGTCGACACCTGCGCGCACCAGGTGATCCTGAAGCTCGAAGCCATGGGCCTCATCAAGGGCCAGTGAACGACGAAGGGGGCCGCGAGGCCCCCTTTCCACATCCGTCCGGGATGCCCTGGCTCAGGTGCCGGCGGTCGGACGGACGATGCGGCGGATGATGTTCTCGCCCAGCACCAGATGGACGAGCGCGCCGCCCACGTGCAGCACGAACAGAGCCACCCAGACCCAGGCCAGCAGGCTGTGCAGCGCCCCCGCCCAGCCCGCGCCCGCGAACCACGCGAGCAGGCCCAGAGGCGGCATGGCCAGAAGCACCACGTAGAAGGCCCAATGATTGATCATGCCGAGCTTGGCCAGAAGCGGGTGCTTGCTGTCCGCAGCGGTCTCGACCGGGCGGCGAAGGCGGGCCGTCAGCCGCGCGAGCATGATGAGGAAGATCGTGATGCCGATGCAGATGTGCATGAAGGCGGCGCCGTAGTTCGACACGAACTGCCCCGCCTCCAAGGCCTCGTAGGTTTCCGACATCCCCTGGCCCAGGAGCCAGTTCACCACCACGAGCACGGCGATCGTCCAGTGCAGCGTGATCTGGTAGGAGGAATAGCCGTGCCGCGCGTGGGCGGCTCGTTCCGATGGTGCCGTGGGTGTCGTGGTCATGCCTAGGTCCGGATGGCGGGGTCCCTGCGCCCCTGTGTCGGGCTAAACCTGACACGACCGGCCACTAAATCAATCCCCCCTGCCCGCTGCGTCGCGGACAGGCCTCCTCAGTGAACGGTGACCGGAACCCGATCGTACTGGCGCGCAAGCACATAGGCCAGGTTGCGGTCCGCCACGAGAGCGAGTTGCTGGCCGTCCGCGTCATGGACGGCGAAGATCGTCTCGAGCTCGCCCGCCTGCTCGCGCAGCTCATCGGGAAGATCGGCGACCGCCACGGGCTTCACATACACGATGTGGGCGCCTAGCGCCTGAAGGTCCGGCTTGGGCCGGTGTGCGTCATAGTTCACTTGACCCCACTCCTCTTGATACGGACGGTCTGGACGACCGTCTCGGGGACATGGCGGGTCAGGTCGACGTGAAGGAGTCCGTTCTCCATCACCGCCTCTCCCACCTCAACGCCTTCGGCCAGCACAAAGCTCCGCTGGAATTGCCGTGATGCGATGCCCCGGTGCAGAAAAACCCGGCCCTGCTCGTCGTCGGTCTGCCGCCCGCGGATCACGAGCTGCCGGTCCTCGACGGTGATCGACAGGTCGGCTTCGGTGAAGCCGGCCACCGCGAGGGTGATCCGGTACGACCGATCCGAGGTCTGCTCGATGTTGTAGGGGGGGTATCCGTCGTTGCCCGTCTTGGCCGTCCGTTCCACCAGGCGTTCGAGCTGCTCGAAGCCAAGAAGGTACGGATGGGTTCCCAAGGTGAGTTTGGTCATTGCGACACGTCCTTTGCGCGAAAGCGACCGTCATGCGCGGCCCCCTGGATGGGCGGCCGCTCGTTGGGAATATGGGGAAGGCGGGGGCGTCCAGCAAGGCCTCCCGAGGGCTGGCCCCCGGAGGGTTGAACGGATAAAGTCGGCTCACCCTGGCGAGGACCCGATGAACATAACCACCGCGATGGACGAGGCCGAGGTGCTGCGCGTGGAGCTTGAGGTGCTCCGGCGCGAGCACCGGGATCTCGACGAGGCGATCCAGGCGCTCGAGGCCGAGGGGTCGCGCGACGTGCTGACGATCCGGCGCAAGAAGAAGGAGAAGCTCGTCCTGAAGGATCGCATCCGCCTGATCGAGGACCGGCTCCTGCCGGACATCATCGCCTGATGGCTCCCATCGGCATCATCATGGGAAGCCAGTCCGACTGGCCCACGATGCGCGAGGCCGCGCGCGTCCTGGACGAGCTGGGGCTGGGCCACGAGGTCCGCATCGTCTCGGCGCACCGCACGCCCGACCGGCTGTGGTCCTACGGCAAGGAGGCCCGCGCGCGCGGGATCAAGGTCATCATCGCAGGCGCCGGCGGCGCCGCGCACCTGCCGGGCATGATGGCCTCCAAGACCTCCGTGCCCGTGGTGGGCGTGCCGATCGAGACGCGCGCGCTAGGCGGGCTCGATTCTCTCTACTCCATCGTGCAGATGCCGCGCGGTTTTCCCGTGGCGACCATGGCCATCGGCGCCGCAGGGGCAGTGAACGCCGCCCTGATGGCGGCCGGCATCCTCGCCGTCTCGGACGACGCGCTCGCTCAGCGGCTCGACGCTTGGCGCGAGGCTCTCTCCGCCTCGGTTCCGGAGGTTCCCGTTGACTGACGCCTTGGCGCCCGGCGCCACTATCGGAATCCTCGGGGGCGGGCAGCTCGGCCGGATGCTGGCGATGGCTGCCGCCCGGCTCGGCTTCCACGTCCATATCTACGACCCCGACCAAGGCTGCCCCTCGGCCGAAGTGGCGCAGCGCACGACGCATGCGACCTATGAGGACGCCGATGCGCTGCGCGCCTTCGCGCAGTCCGTGGACGTGGTGACCTACGAATTCGAGAACATCCCGCCCGCAGCGCTCGACCTGATCGAAGCCGTCGTGCCGATCAGGCCCAATCGCCGGGCGCTGGCCACCTCGCGCGACCGGCTCACGGAAAAGACCTTCCTGCACGAACTGGGCCTCGGCACCGCGCGCTTCGCCGCGGTGGACGACGAGGACGACCTCCTCGCGGCCTTGGCCGTGATCGGTACCCCGTCGATCCTCAAGACCCGGACCCTGGGCTACGACGGCAAGGGGCAGGCGCGGATCATGTCCCCCGGTGAGACCAATTCCGCCTATGCCCAGATGGGCGGCCGTCCCGCCATCCTTGAGGGATTCGTGTCCTTTGACCGCGAGATCTCGGTAATCGCCGCGCGCGGGCTGGACGGGTCCGTGGCGGCCTACGATCCGGGTGAGAACGTTCACGAAGGTGGCATCCTGCGGACGACGACCGTGCCCGCGCGGCTTTCGCCCACGATGCGCTCGGACGCCGTTCTGGCGGCGGCGCGCATCCTGAACGCGCTCGACTACGTGGGTGTGCTGGGGGTGGAGTTCTTCGTGGCCCCGCAAGGGCTTCTCGTCAACGAGATCGCGCCGCGCGTGCACAACTCGGGCCACTGGACCGAAGCCGGCTGCCTTGTCGACCAGTTCGAGCAGCACATCCGCGCGGTCAGCGGCCTGCCGCTCGGCGACGGCTCGCGTCACGCCGATGTGGTGATGGAAAACCTGATCGGTGACGACATGGACCGTTTGCCCGACCTCCTGAAGGAGGGGGCGCGACTTCACCTCTATGGCAAGGCCGAGACGCGCGATGGCCGCAAGATGGGCCACGTGAATCGCCTGCGGCGGTGACGAGCACTCCATAGGGCTGTCCTCGCCCAGCTCTCCGGCCCGCCCCATGGCGGCCAGTCCGGGGGCGCTGAGGGCTGGACGTCATGGCTCCACGAACCCTGACCCGGTCGCAGGCACCCCTTGCCTCCCCCGGCCTGAGCGGTCACGCTTCGGGCATGCCGACACCCCGCCTTGCTGTCCGTGCGGTCATACTGCGGGACGACCGCCTCCTCGTCGTGAACGCCTGGAAGGGGCGCACCCATCTGTGGTGCGCGCCGGGAGGTGGCGTCGAGTTGCATCAGTCCCTGACCGACGCCTTGGCTCGCGAGGTGCGCGAAGAGACCGGCCTGGGGATCGAGGTCGGCGAGCCTTGCCTGGTCAACGAGTTCCACGATCCCCACGGCCCCTTCCATCAGGTCGACATCTACTTCCGCTGCCGGATCACCAGCGGCGCTCCCGACGGCGATTGGGTCGATCCCGAGGGGGTCGTGTCGCACCGGCTCTGGGTCACGCGAGCCGAAATGGCGTCGCTCCGGGTCAAGCCGGACAGCCTCGCGGCGGTGGCCTGGGACGGCGCCGATGCCATCACCTACGACCCCTTGGAGCCCATCGTTCGTTGATCCGGCGGCAGAGGCGGCGTTCGTCCGGCGTCTGGCGACGTGCGGCGGATGATCTGAAACTCAAGCTCGGCCAGTCAGGCTCTCCCAAGCCTCTCGAGCTGTTCTTCTCCGCCAGTCGGACAGCTGGAAACCAGAGAACCGCTCGAGGTCAGGCCGTCCGACTGGGGCAAGCTGACAGGTCCTCGGATCAAAGGATCGGGCACACCGGCCTGAGCGAACCTGCGCCTCCCTCGCCCGACTCTCGCCATCAGGCCGCGTCGAGCAGCGTCGAGGCCTCGCAGATACGGCTCTGGGTCCTCAGACGCGCCTGGGACAGCGCGGATTTGGCCCGCTGCAGCACCGGGTCACCATCCGGGCCGCCCATGTGCTGGGCCAAGCCCACCGAGATCGTCACCGGGCCACCCTTGGTGCGCACCCGCATCTCCACGGCGCGGCGCAGGCGCTCGGCCACCCCGCGCACCGTCTCGGGCGCGAGGGCCGGCAGGAGCGCCACAAAATCCTGGTCGTCGAGCCGCGCCAGGACGTCGCCGGGACGGAGCGTCGCGCGCGCCTGCCGGACGAGGGTGCGCAGCGCCTCATCCTCGGCATCGCGGCCCCAGCGGTGACGGATCGTGTCCAGGTCGTCCACGCCGAAGCGCAGGACCCAGCCCGGCGCCCCGCCCGCCATCTCGGCCTCGAGTCCCCGCTGGTTGAGCGCGCCGGTCAGGGGATCGATGTCCGACACCGAGCGAGCCCCGCCCATGACGAAGCTGGCCTGGTCCATGAGCCGGTTGACCTGCCGCATCAGGCGGCCGGGCTCGTCCCCGAAGGTCTTGGGCAGGTGGCCGGGGTGCCAGCCCTCCTGCCAGTCGTCGAGATGCGCCGCCAGGAGGCGCAGCGGCTGCAGGAGGGCCTGGAGAAGGACGAGGACGACGGCGGTCCAGGCCAGCGCCGCCCCGGCCGCGACGCCCGCTCGCCAGGGATCGGAGAGCGCACCGGAGTCGTGACGGAGAAGGGCCACGAGGGCGCCGAGCGGAACGAGGATGCCCAGGGCCGCGACCAGGGCGATCTTGGCGCCGAAGCTGCGCGGGAAGACGCGCGACAAGAGGCGGTAAAGCCACATGGAAGCCTCATGGGATGTCTCTTCCCGCAAGCCTCTCAGAAGTGGATGAAGAGCAGGTTAACGGGCGCATCCGAATGCAGAAAGGGCGCCCGAAGGCGCCCTTTCCGTGGATGCTGGTCGTGAGGACGATCAGAAGTCGCCCATGCCGCCCATGCCGCCGCCGGGCATCGCCGGGGCCTTGTCGTCCTTGGGCTTGTCCGCGACCATCGCTTCGGTCGTGATGAGCAGGCCCGCCACCGACGCGGCGTCCTCGAGGGCGGTGCGGACCACCTTGGCGGGGTCGATCACGCCGAAGGCGAACATGTCGCCGTACTCTTCGGTCTGGGCGTTGAAGCCAAAGGCCTTGTCGTCCGATTCACGGACCTTGCCGGCGACCACGGCGCCATCGACGCCCGCGTTCTCGGCGATCTGGCGCATCGGGGCTTCGAGGGCCCGACGGACGATGGTGATGCCGGCGTCCTGGTCGGAGTTCACGCCCTTGAGGTCCTTGAGCTGCTTCGCGGCCTGCACGAGGGCCACGCCGCCGCCGACCACGATGCCTTCCTGGACGGCCGCGCGGGTCGCGTTGAGCGCGTCATCGACGCGATCCTTGCGCTCCTTGACCTCGATCTCGGTCATGCCGCCCACGCGGATCACGGCCACGCCGCCAGCGAGCTTGGCGACCCGCTCCTGCAGCTTCTCGCGGTCGTAGTCCGAGGTGGTTTCCTCGATCTGGTTGCGGATCTGGGCCACGCGGGCTTCGATCTCGGCCTTCTCGCCGGCGCCGTCGATGACGGTCGTGTCATCCTTCTTAATGATGACCCGCTTGGCGCGGCCCAGCATGTCGATCGTGACGTTCTCAAGCTTCATGCCGAGGTCTTCGGAGATGACCTGGCCGCCCGTGAGGATCGCGATGTCCTGGAGCATGGCCTTGCGGCGGTCGCCGAAGCCCGGAGCCTTGACGGCCGCGACTTTGAGGCCGCCACGGAGCTTGTTGACCACGAGCGTGGCCAGCGCCTCGCCTTCCACGTCCTCGGCGATGATGAGGAGCGGACGCTGCGATTGGATCACGGACTCGAGCAGCGGGACCATCGGCTGCAGCGACGAGAGCTTCTTCTCGTGCAGCAGGATGATCGCGTCGTCGAGCTCGGCGGTCATCTTGTCGGCGTTGGTCACGAAGTAGGGCGACAGGTAGCCGCGGTCGAACTGCATGCCTTCGACGACTTCGACTTCCGTCTCGAGGCCCTTGTTCTCCTCGACGGTGATGACGCCCTCGTTGCCGACCTTCTGCATCGCGTCGGCGATGAAGCGGCCGATCTGGGCTTCGCCGTTGGCGGAGATGGTGCCGACCTGGGCGACCTCGTCCGAGTCCTTCACGGGACGCGAGGCGGACTTGATCTCGCCGATGACCTTCTGGACGGCGAGGTCGATGCCGCGCTTGAGGTCCATCGGGTTCATGCCGGCGGCGACCGACTTCATGCCTTCGGTCACGATCGCCTGGGCGAGCACGGTGGCGGTGGTGGTGCCGTCACCCGCCTCGTCGTTGGTGCGCGAAGCAACTTCGCGGACCATCTGGGCGCCCATGTTCTCGAACTTGTCCTCGAGCTCGATCTCCTTGGCGACGGTGACGCCGTCCTTGGTGATCCGGGGGGCGCCGAACGACTTGTCGATGACGACGTTGCGGCCCTTCGGGCCCAGCGTCACCTTGACGGCGTTGGCAAGCGTGTTGACGCCGCGCAGCATGCGGTTGCGGGCATCGGTGTCGAACTTGACGTCCTTGGCAGCCATAGTCTGCTGTCTCCTAGGGTGTCAGATGTTGAAATCAGGCGGCGGCGGCTTGGGAAGCGGAGGTCTCGATGATGCCGAGAATGTCCGATTCCTTCATGATCAGGTATTCCTGGCCATCGATGGTGACCTCGGTCCCCGACCACTTGCCGAAGAGGATGCGGTCGCCGGCCTTGACGGCGGGCGCGATCAGCTCGCCCGAGTCCTTGCGGGCGCCTTCACCGACGGCGATCACTTCGCCCTCGGCCGGCTTTTCCTTGGCGGAGTCGGGGATGATGAGCCCCCCCTTGGTCTTCTCTTCGCTCTGCACGCGGCGCACCAGCACCCGGTCGTGAAGCGGCTTGAACGAGGCCATTGTGAAGCTCCCAGTGTTCTTCGTGTTCGATCCCTGGTGTGTTAGCACTCACCAGCCGGGAGTGCTAGCGGCGTCGAGATAGGAAAACGCTTCGCGGCTGTCAACGGGGTCGGTCACCGAAACGCGACCGGCCGCCCGAAGGCGGCCGGTCCATGCCGATCCCGAAAGGGCCGGGTCAGGTGCGGCTGGTCGAGCCCGAGCTTCCCGACGACCCGGTGCCGGTCGACCCGGACATGGAGCCGGTGCTGCCCGAGGTGCCCGACGAGGCGGTGCTCGACGAGCCCGAGCCGCTCAGCGACGAGCCGGTCGAGGACCCGTAGGTCGTGCCCGAGCTTCCGCCGGTCGAGGAGCCGGACGAGCCGCTGCCCGACGAGCCGAAGAGGGACCCGGACGAGCCGCCGAAGCCGGAGGACTGGCTTTCGATGCGCAGGTTGTTCTGGACGTGCTTCACGCCCGAGACGTCGTCCGCGACATCCTCGGCCCGGCGCTTCTCGTAGCGCGAGTTCACGGTGCCCGAGAGCGTGACCTCGCCGTCCTTGACCGACACGTCGATCTCGGAGGCGTCGATGCCCGCGTAGGACAGGCGCTCGTTCACGTCCTCCTCGATGCGCTGGTCGGAGCGGGTGTAGCCCTTGGGCCCGCGGCCGCGCTGCTGGCCTTGGCCCTGCTCGCCGCCGAAGCCCAGCGCCGAGGCCGCCGCGCCGATCAGGCCGCCGACGAGCCCGCCGCCGTAGTTGCCGCCCTGCTGGCCGGACTGGCCGCTGAACTGGCTCTGCTGGTCATGGCCCTGCGAGCCGTAGCCCTGGCCATAGCCGCCCTGCGACCCGTAGCCTTGACCGCCATAGCCGCCCTGCTGGCCGCCATAGCCACCGCCGTACTGGCTCTGCTGCCCGTAGCCGCCATGGGACTGGCTTCCCTGACCGTAGCCGCCCATGCCGACGCCGCTCTGGCCGTAGCCGCCGTGCTGCTGGCTCCCTTGGCCGCCGTACTGGCTCTGCTGGTGGCCGCCATGGCCGTAGCCGCCCGAGGAGCCGTAGCCGCCCTGGCCGCCGTAGCTGGACCCGCCGCCCTGCGAGCCCTGCCCCGCGCCGCCGAAGCCGCCCGTGCCCTGGCCGTAGCCGCCTTGGCCGAAGGTCGAGCCCGACTGCTGGCCGTAGCCGTAGTTGTGCTGGCTGCTGCCCTGGTTGTGCTGGCCGCCCTGGCCGTAGCCGTAGCCGCCCATGCCGAAGCCGCCCTGCCCGCCCTGCGAGCCGTAGCCGCCCTGGCTGCCGCCGTAGCTGCCCGAACCCATGTCGGCGTAGCTCTGCGAGCCGCCCATGCCGCCCGAGCCATAGCCCGACTGGCCATAGGAGCCGCCGCCCTGCGAGCCCGCGAAGCCCGAGCCCATCCCGCTGCCCGAGCCGTAGCCGCCCGAGGAGCCCATGCCCCCAATGCCCTGGCTCTGGTGCGGCTGGCTGCCGCCATAGGAGCCGCCGTAGCTGCCGCCCGACTGCCCGTAGCTCCCGCCCATGCTGTAGCCGCCGCCTTGGCCCTGCTGGCCACCCGACTGCCCGTGCTGGTGCTGCTGGCCGCCCGTCATCGAGCCGGGGCCGCCGCCATAGCCGGTGCGGCTGTCGTAGTCGCCGCGCTGGCTGTGATCCTGCTGGTTCTGACCGCTGCCGTACCGGCGGTCGTTGTCATGATCATTCTGGGCCATCTTCTCCTCCTGAGTTGACTGCCCGAATCCCGGAGACCCCGACGCGGGGCCATGCGGACTCAGCAGGGCGAAAACCCTCTTCCCAAAAGTCTGTTCCATCCGTTCCAGGCGCGCCCGCCCCATGAGCAGAGATGCGCGGATGACGCCCAGCGACCGGGCAGAGCGAAAACCTGCCGCTCACGAAGGATCACGCTGGCGCGACGGGATGCCGCATGCTAGGTGCCCGGACGTGGCGGAAACCATTCGCCACCGATGACGGAGGCTGCCCCATGCACCGAGGATCCCTCACCGCCGCCTGCTGAAGGCGCCCGCAGCCCCCGGCCGCGTCCGCGCGGTCGTTCCAACCAGTCCCGGACTCATCGACCGACCTCTTCGCTGGGCCGGGATCTCATTGCGAGACCCACATCATGACTCCGTTCCTGCCTCCGGTGGACCACCGGATCGCGTCCCCGTCGCTGCCCTATGAGGAGCGGCGGACCTTGCGCCGTTCGGCCCCCGAGCGGCTGCGCTTCGATCTCCCCGCGCCCGGCACCCCGGTCGCCCCCCGCGCGCTGGCCCCCGCCCCGCCTGTGCGAGCCCCATCGCGGCTGCGCGTGCGGATCGGGCTCGCGCTGATGGCCTGGGGCCGCCGGCTCGCCATGCCGTCGCAGGGGCCCTGAGCTTGCGGCGCGGGCGGCAGGCGCTAGTCTGCCGCCCATGCTCCGCTCGCTTCTCCGCCGCGCCGTACCGGCGATCGTCCTTGCCCTCGGGGCCACCGCCGCCGCCGCAGGCTGCGAAGGCGGCCCGAGCCTCCTCGACCGCCTCGACGCCACCGCGCGCGCCGAACTGGCCGCGCGCGGGGCGGCCCAGCCCTTCGGTCAGGGCCTCCTCTGGTCCGCGACCAGGGGCGAGGCGCAGGCGGTCGTGGTGGGCACCATGCACCTCTTCGACGACCGCCACCTTCCCCTGTCCGAGGCTCTGCGCCCGGCCATCGAGGCGGCCGACCTGCTCCTCCTCGAAGCCACGCCCGAGGAGCGACGTGCGCTGGAGCGCGCCATCGTCGAGGAGCCCGCGCGCGTCCTCATCACCGAAGGCCCGACGCTGCCAGACCTGCTGGGCGACGACTGGACTGCGATGTCCGACGCCCTGCGCGAACGGGGGATGCCGCCCATCCTCGCCGCGAAGTTTCGACCCTGGTTTCTTCTGGTGTCGCTGTCCCTGCCCGCCTGCGCCATGGCCGACGCGCAGGCCGGCCGCGAAGGGCTCGACGGACTCCTGACCGACGCCGCCCTGGCGGCCGGCACGCCCATGGCCGCGCTCGAGCCCTGGGACACCGTGTTCCGCCTCATGGAGGACACGCCCGAGGCCGAGCAGATCGACGCCCTTCGCGCGGCGCTGGCCGATCCCGGCCTCAACGAGGAAGCCACGGTGGCGATGATGGACGGCTACTTCGCCGGACGGACGGGCGAGATCCTGGAGATGTCCCGCCTCGCGGCCGAGTTCCTCCCCGAGGACGAGCGGGAGGGTGCGCTGGCCGGCGCCGAGGCGATCGAGGAAGACCTTCTCCTTGCCCGCAACCGCGCCTGGGTCCCCGTGATCGAGGAGGCGGCCGCCGCGAATCCCCGGCTGGTCGTGGCCGCCGGCGCCGGGCACCTGCCCGGCGAGGAGGGCCTCCTCCAGCTTCTCGCGGACCGCGGCTGGACGGTGACCCCGCTCGATGCGGCCGACTGCTGCGCAAGGGTCTGGGACGCGCCGTGACAAGCGCGCCCGGGGGGGCTAGAACGCAGCCGACCTCCACAGCGGACACTTCCCCATGACCACCTTCGTCTTCGGCCACAAGTCGCCCGACACCGACTCGACCTGCTCGCCCCTCGTCTGGGCCTGGTTCCTGTCGCACCACCAGCCCGGCGCAGCCGAGGCCCGGCTGCTGGGCACCCCCAACACCGAGGCGCAGTTCGTCCTCAAGCGCTGGGGCTTCGACGAGCCCGAGCACATGCTCGACGTCGAGGACGGCCAGCCGGTGGTCATCGTGGACACCAACAACCCGGCCGAGCTGCCCGCCAACATCAACCGCGCCGACATCAGGGCGATCATCGACCACCACAAGCTGGTGCCGGGGATCGAGACCAAGAACCCCATCGAGGTGACGATCCGCCCGCTGGCCTGCACCGCCACGCTGATGTGGCAGCTCATGGGCGGCCACGCGGGCCACGCCCCCGAGAGCATCAAGGGCCTGATCCTGTCGGCGATCCTGTCCGACACGCTCGAGTTCCGCTCGCCCACCACGACCGACTTCGACCGCCGCCTGGCCGAGCACCTGGCGCAGGACCTGGGCATCGAGATCCCCTCCTACGCGGCCGAGATGTTCGCGGCCAAGTCCGACGTGTCGCGCTTCTCGGACGAGGAGCTGCTGCGCATGGACTCGAAGGAGTACAACGTCGACGGCGTGGAGTTCCGCGTCTCGGTGCTGGAGACCGTCGCCCCCCAGACGATCCTGTCGCGCAAGGATTCGCTCGTGGCGACCATGCCCAAGGTCGCGGCCGAGGACGGCGCGCAGCAGGTCCTGCTGTTCGTCATCGACATCCTCAAGGAGGAGGCGACCCTCCTCGTCCCGAACGAGCTGACCCGGAAGGTGGCCGAGGCCTCGTTCGGCGCCACCGTATCGGGCGACACCGTGGTGCTGCCGGGCATCCTGTCGCGCAAGAAGCAGATCATCCCGGCTCTGAAGGTGGCCTGACCCGTGGCGCAGATCGTCCAGAGCTTCGCGGAGATCGCGGACCGCTACGACGCGGCCTTCGTGGACCTCTGGGGCTGCATGCACAACGGCCTGCACGCCCATCCCGAGGCGGTGGAGGCCATGCGGGCCTACCGCGCGCGGGGCGGCAAGGTGGTCCTCGTGACCAACGCCCCCCGTCCCCGCGCGAGCGTGGAGGCCCAGATCGAGCGCCTGGGCATCCCCCGCGACTCCTGGGACGCCATCGCCACCTCGGGCGACGCCGCGCGCGTGGCGCTGTTCCAGGGCGCCATCGGGTCCAAGGTCTGGTTCATGGGCGGGCCCCATGACCGGGTCTTCCTGGAGCCGCCCAATATCGTGACGGACCCGGTCCCCGTGCAGGAGGTTCCCCTGGCCGAGGCCGAGGGGATCGTCTGCTGCGGCCCCTTCGACCCCCACGCCCATCCGGACGTGAACCGGCCGGACTTCCTGCTCGCCAAGTCCAAGGGCATGAAGCTCCTTTGCGCCAACCCCGACATCATCGTGGACCGGGGCGAGGACCGCGAATGGTGCGCCGGCGCGCTCGCCAAGCTCTACGACGAGATGGGGGGCGAAAGCCTCTACTTCGGAAAGCCGCATCCCCCGATCTACGACCTCGCCCGCCGCCGCCTCGCGGCCTTGGGAGAGCTTCCGCCCGACGAGCGCATCGTCTGCGTGGGCGACGGCATCGGCACCGACATCCTGGGCGCCGTGGGCGAAGGGCTCGACTGCCTCCTCGTGACCGGCGGGCTCTTCGCGCGCGAGACCGGAACCGACCCCGGCGGGCAGCCCGACCCGGGGGCGCTCGCGACCTTCGAGGCCGCCGAGAAGCTGACCGCGACCTACGCGATCGGGTTCCTGCGCTGACCCCCGGGAGGGCTGCCTGCCCTCCCGGACCTCCCGAGGATACTTGGGACCAAAGGAAGGTGAAGCCGGCTCGGGTTGCGCCTGCGCCGCTTGAGGGCTAACCAGCCGCCATGCGCATCCTCCGCGACCGTCACGCCATTCCGCCCGAGGCCCGGGGCGCCTCGGCCGCCATCGGGAACTTCGACGGCGTGCACCTGGGCCACCAAGCCGTCATAGACCGCGCGCGCCGTCCGGGCGTGCCCCTGGGCGTCGTCACCTTCGAGCCGCATCCCCGGGAATGGTTCGCCCCGGACTCCCCGCCCTTCCGGCTGATGAACGCCCAGGCCAAGGCGCACCGGCTCCAGATGCTGGGGGTCGACAGCCTCTTCGAACTGACCTTCGACGGCGCGCTGGCGTCGCTCTCGCCCGAGGCTTTCGTGCGCGACGTGCTGGCCCGCGACCTGGGACTCTCGCACGCGGTCGTGGGCGCCGACTTCCGCTTCGGCCAGGGCCGGGCGGGCACGGCGGAAACCCTGCGGGACCTGGGCCCCGACGCGGGCATCGACGTCTCCATCGCCCCCATGGTCGAGGTGGGCACGGACGAGGTCTCCTCGACCGCCATCCGTCAGGCGCTGGCCGACGGCCGCCCCCGGGACGCGACGCGGATGCTCGGCCACCTGCACCGCATTGAGGGGCCGGTGATCCGGGGCGACCAGCGCGGCCGGACGCTGGGCTATCCGACCGCCAACATGAGCATCCAGGGCCTCCACCCGCCCCGCTTCGGCGTCTACGCCGTCAGGGCCGACATCCTCGACGGGCGCCACGCCGGCAGCTACCACGGCGCGGCCTCCATCGGGGTGCGGCCCATGTTCGGCGTCAACACCCCTAACTGCGAAACTTTCCTCTTCGACTTCTCCGCCGACATCTACGGCGCGACCCTCTCCGTCGCGCTCGTCGACTTCCTGCGGCCCGAGATGGTGTTCGACGGCCTGCCCGGCCTCATCGCCCAGATGGACGCCGACTGCGCCCGCGCGCGAGAGATCCTGGCCCATGCCTGACGACCTGCGCCCCCGCTTCTGGAATCTGCCGCTCAAGGACCTCACCCGCCCCGAATGGGAGGCGCTCTGCGACGGCTGCGGCAAGTGCTGCCTCAACAAGCTCGAGGACGAGGACACGGGCGAGGTGGCGCTGACCCGCGTCGCCTGCCGCCTGCTCGACGGGACGACCTGCCGCTGCACGAAGTACCAGACCCGGCACGACCATGTGCCCGAATGCATCGTCCTGACCCCCAAGTCGATCCGCAAGAACCTCTACTGGCTGCCCCAGACCTGCGCCTACCGCCTTCGCCACGAGAACCGGCCCCTGGAGGACTGGCACCCGCTTTTGTCAGGCGACCCGGACAGCGTCCACCGCGCGGGCGTCTCGGCTGCGGGCCACACCGTCTCCGAGGTCGAGATCTCGGACGACGAATGGGAGGACCACATCATCGAGGAGCCCGGCACGTGAACTTCGCCTCCGACAACGCCGGCCCCGTCCACCCGCGCGTGATCTCCGCCCTGATCGACGCCAACGAGGGCCACGCGCCCGCCTACGGCGCCGACCGCTGGACCGCCGACGCCGTGGAGCGCATCCGCGACGCCTTCGAGGCACCCGAAGCGGCGGTGCATCTGGTGGCGACCGGCACGGCGGCGAACGCGCTGGCGCTGGCCACCCTGGCCCGGCCCTGGGACGCCATCTTCTGCACCGCGGTGGCGCATATCCACGAGGACGAGTGCAACGCGCCCGAGGCCTTCTCCGGCGGCGCCAAGCTCCTCGCCCTCCCTGCCCCGCAGGCCAAGCTGACGCCCGAGGTCCTGCGCCCCGCGATGGCGGCGCTGGGCAGCGTCCACGGCCCCCAGCGCGGCCCCGTGTCGATCACGCAGGCGACCGAGAAGGGCACCGTCTACGCGCTGGACGAAATCCGCACCCTCACGGCCTTGGCACGCGAGTTCGGCGTCCGCACCCATCTCGACGGCGCGCGCTTCGCCAATGCGCTGGTCCACCTCGGCTGCACCCCGGCCGAGATGACCTGGAAGGCCGGCATCGACGCCGTGAGCTTCGGCGGCACCAAGAACGGGCTCATGGGCGTCGAGGCGGTTGTGATCTTCGACCCCGCCCAGTCCTGGGAGCTGGAGCTGCGCCGCAAGCGCGCGGCGCACCTGTTCTCCAAGGGCCGCTACCTCGGCGCGCAGATGGCGGCCTACCTGACCGACGGGCTCTGGCTCGACATGGCGCGCGCCGCGAACGCCTCGCTCTCGCTCCTCGTCGAGGGGCTGCGCGCCCTGGGCCACGCCCCTGAATGGGAGCCCGAGGCCAACCTCGTCTTCGTCCGCCTGCCCCGCGCGACGCACCAGCGACTGCGCGCGGCGGGCGCGACCTACCATCTCTGGGAAGGCCCCCTAGACGCGGGCGACCCCGAGGAGCCCCTGCTCTGCCGCCTCGTCTGCGACTGGTCGGTCGGGCCGGGCACGGTCGACCGCTTCCTCGCGATCGCCGCGGGGCGCCCTGTTCCGTCCGCGCCGGGCCCGTGCTAGGGCGCGCGCGCGCCCACAGGAGTCCCCCTCGATGCCCGTCCATGTCGAACCCAAGCTGATCGCCGGCAACTCGAACGTCCCGCTCGCCAAGGCGATCGCCCGGCGGATGTCGCTCCATCGCGGCGTCGCCGTGGAGCTGGTGGGCGCCCGCGTGGAGCGCTTCAACGATCAGGAGATCTTCGTCGAGGTCTTCGAGAACGTCCGCGGCGAGGACATGTTCGTCATCCAGAGCACCTCGAACCCGGCGAACGACTCGCTGATGGAGCTGCTCATCATGACCGACGCGCTGCGCCGCTCCTCGGCGCACCGCATCACGGCCGTGATCCCCTATTTCGGCTACGCCCGCCAGGACCGCCGCGCCAAGGCCCGCACGCCCATCAGCGCCAAGCTGGTGGCGAACCTGATGACGACGGCGGGCATCGACCGCGTCCTCACGCTCGACCTGCACGCCGCGCAGATCCAGGGCTTCTTCGACGTGCCGGTGGACAACCTCTACGCCGCGCCCGTCTTCGCTCTCGACATCGAGCACCACTTCAACGGCCGGATGCGCGAGATGACGGTGGTCTCGCCCGACGTGGGCGGCGTGGCGCGCGCGCGGGAACTGGCGCAGCGGATCGGCGCAGGCCTCGCCATCGTCGACAAGCGCCGCGCCCGCCCCGGCGAGATCGCCGAGATGACGGTGATCGGCGACGTGAAGGACCAGATCTGCGTGATCGTGGACGACATCTGCGACACCGCCGGGACGCTCTGCAAGGCGGCCGAGCTCCTCTGCGAGCACGGCGCCAAGGAAGTCCACGCCTACATCACCCATGGCGTGCTGTCGGGCCCGGCGGTCGAGCGGGTGTCGAAGTCGATGCTCAAGAGCCTCGTCATCACCGACTCGATCGAGCCCACCGCCGCGGTCCGGAACGCGCCCAACATCCGCATCGTCCCCACGGCGCCGATGTTCGCCCAGGCGATCCTGAACATCTGGAACGGCACCTCGGTCTCGTCGCTCTTCGAGGCCGACAGCCTCGCGCCGATCTACGAAGGCATGTACACGCGGGGCTGAGGCCCCTGACGCGGCCAGCCTGCCCCGCGCAGCCGGGGCTGCAGCTTCTGACCGAATGGCGGACGAAGGCTCCGGAGGTCGCGGTCCAACGAAGGAGAGCCGGTCAGGCCGGGCACCGCAGGGCGAAGCGCGCACCGGGGCCTTGGTTCCCGGCCTCCAGCTGTCCCTCGATCTGCTGGGTCAGCGACACCACCAGGCGCATCCCCAGACCCCGGCTCTGGGCCGGGTCGAAGCCGGGCGGCAGCCCCGGCCCGTCGTCGGCGACCACCAGCTCCAGCTCGCCCCCGACGTGCCGGAACACGAGCCGCAGCGTCGAGCCCCCGTCGGCGCGGCGGGCGTGCTTGAAGGCGTTCATCAGCAGCTCCGCCGCGATCAGCCCCAGCGGCACCGCGAGGTCGGGCGCCAGCTCCACCCCTTGGGCCTCCACCTGAAGCGCCACGTCGTCCCGCGCCAGCGAGGTCACCAGATCCGCCGCCAGGGCCTGCAGGTAGGCGCCGAACTCCACGCGATCGGCGGTGGAGCTGCGATAGAGCTGGTCGTGGATGCGCGCGATGGTCGTCACCCGGTCCGAGGCCTCGGCCAGCGCCGTGCTCGCCTCGGGGGTCGAGGCCGCGCGCTGCTGCATGGCGAGGACCGAACTGACCAGCATCAGGCTGTTCTTGATGCGATGGTCGATCTCGCGCGCCATCAGGCGCCGGTCGCTCAGGGCGCGCTCGATCTCGAGGGCCAGCCCCAGGGTGTTCGCCAGCGCCTGCAGGAAGTCCGCGTCATGGGCCGAAAAGGCCCCGGGATCGCGGCTGTCCGCCTCCAGCACCCCGAAGGGCTCGCCCTCGCCCTGCACGATGACGTTGATCGCCCGCACCACCCCATGCTCGGCGAGGAGCCGGGGCGTGCGGAAGCGCGTCTCGCGGCCCAAGTGGTTGGAGATCACCGGCTCCCCGGTGCGGAAGGCGTAGCCCGCCGGGCTCTCCAGGTCCGCGCCCACATGCGCGCGCCCGACCAACTCGGGCGCCCAGCCGACGCCCGCGCGCAGCAGGAAGTCGGGCTCGCCCTTGCGCCGCTCCAGCACCTTCGCGAAGCGGACCCGCAGCCCCTCGGCTGCGACCCGGCAGACCTCGCCCAAGAGCCGGTCCAGTTCCGGATCGCGCAGCGCGTAGCGCCCGAACTCGGCCACCAGCGCCTGCTGCGCCAGCCGGCGCTCCAGCTCTTCCCGGGGGCCAGGGGGCGCGACGGTGGATTCAGGGGTGACGTCGATCTTCACGGGCGAGCCGTCCTTCCGGGCGAAAGCGCCCCGGTCCAGCCGTGGACGGGGCCCGAGATCCGCACGGGGCACGGCGGACCTGCCGGCAGGAGCTTCACGGCCGGTCCGCTTCCTTAGCATGCGGCGTCCCAATGGCAAGGGGCCAGCCGACGTCTGGTCGGCTGGCCCCCGCTCGCCCCGAAGGGCAACGTTCTTCGCCGCCGTCAGCGGGCGCCGATCGCCTCGACATCCGCGAGCGCCTTGGCGGCCTCGTCCACGCGGGTCGTGTCGCCGGTCGCGCGGGCGGCCTCCATGGCCTCGCGCGCCTCGGCGACCATGCGGGCATGGACGTCCGCCGTCACCTCGGCGCGGGGGAGCGCCTGCTCCGCCAGCACCGAGACGCCGGCGGCCGTGATCTCGGCGAAGCCGCCCGAGACCACGAAGTCCTCGGTCCCGCCCGCATGGATCACGCGCAGCACGCCCGGCCGCAGCGTGGTGATGGTGGGGACATGCCCCGCCATCGCCGTGAGGTCCCCGTCGGTGCCGGGGATCTGGACCTCGCGGGCCTGGACGGAGGACAGCCTCCGCTCCGGGCTCACGAGGTTGAACTCAAGCGTGTCCGCCATCGTGTCAGGCCGCCTGCGCCAGACGCTCGGCCTTGGCGATCACTTCCTTGATGCCGCCGACCATGTAGAAGGCCGCTTCCGGCAGGTGGTCGTATTCGCCGGCCACCACCGCCTTGAAGGACGCGATGGTTTCCTCGATCGGGACCTGCACGCCGGGCGAGCCGGTGAAGACCTGCGCCACGTCGAAGGGCTGCGACAGGAAGCGCTGGATTTTGCGGGCGCGCGACACGGTCAGCTTGTCGTCCTCGGACAACTCGTCCATCCCGAGGATGGCGATGATGTCCTGGAGCGACTTGTAGCGCTGCAGGATGCCCTGCACGGCGCGGGCGGTCTCGTAGTGCTCGCGGCCCACGACTTGCGGGTCGAGGATGCGCGAGGTCGAGTCGAGCGGGTCCACGGCCGGGTAGATGCCTAGTTCCGAGATCGCGCGCGACAGCACCGTGGTGGCGTCGAGGTGCGCGAACGAGGCGGCGGGCGCCGGGTCGGTCAGGTCGTCGGCCGGCACGTAGATGGCCTGCACCGAGGTGATCGACCCGTTCTTGGTCGAGGTGATCCGCTCCTGCAGCACGCCCATGTCGGTGGCGAGCGTCGGCTGATAGCCCACGGCCGAGGGGATGCGGCCCAGCAGCGCCGACACTTCCGAACCGGCCTGGGTGAAGCGGAAGATGTTGTCCACGAAGAACAGCACGTCCGTCCCGGAGGCGTCGCGGAACTGCTCGGCGATGGTCAGGCCGGTCAGGGCCACGCGGGCGCGCGCGCCCGGCGGCTCGTTCATCTGGCCGTACACCAGGGCCACCTTGGACTTCTCCAGGTCGTCCATGTTGATGACGCCGGACTCGATGAACTCGTGGTAGAGGTCGTTCCCCTCACGCGTCCGCTCGCCCACGCCGGCGAACACGGAGAAGCCCGAGTGCACCTTGGCGATGTTGTTGATGAGCTCCTGGATGAGCACGGTCTTGCCCACGCCGGCGCCGCCGAAGAGGCCGATCTTCCCGCCCTTGGAATAGGGGGCGAGCAGGTCGATGACCTTGATGCCGGTCACGAGGATCTGCGACTCGGTCGACTGCTCCTCGAAGGCCGGAGCCTCGGCGTGGATCGGCCGGGTCTCGGTCGCGGCGACGGGGCCACGCTCGTCCACGGGCTCGCCCACGACGTTGAGGATGCGGCCCAGCGTGCCCACGCCCACGGGGACGGAGATCGGCGAGCCGGTGTCGGCGACGCGGGCGCCGCGCACGAGGCCGTCGGTCGCGTCCATGGCGATGGCGCGGACAGTCGATTCGCCCAGGTGCTGCGCGACCTCAAGGATGAGGCGCCTGCCGTTGTTGGTGGTTTCGAGGGCGTTCAGAATCGCGGGCAGGTGCCCTTCGAACTGAACGTCCACGACGGCGCCGATCACCTGGGTGATCTTGCCGCTGGGGGTCGCGTCCAATGCCATTGCGTCTCTCCTGCGTGTCGGGCGGGGGCCCGGGCCCCCGATATGTTGGTCGGCCGCCGGGGCGGCCAGGGGGCGCGGGCCTTAGACCGCCTCCGCCCCCGAGATGATCTCGATCAGTTCCTTGGTGATCGCGGCCTGGCGGCTCCGGTTGTACTGGATCGTCAGCCGGTCGATCATGTCGCCTGCGTTGCGGGTCGCGTTGTCCATGGCGGACATCCGCGCGCCCTGCTCCGAGGCGGCGTTCTCCAGAAGAGCGGCGAAGATCTGCGTGGCCACGCCGCGCGGCAGCAGGTCCGCCAGGATCTGTTCCTCGCCGGGCTCGTAGTCGTAGCTCGCGGAGGCCGCCCCTGTGTCCTCGAAGGTCGCCGGGATCACCTGCTTCGCGGTCGGGACCTGGCTGATCACCGACTGGAAGCGGTTGTAGAAGATCGTCGCCACGTCGAACTCGCCCGCCTCGAAGCGGGCGATGACGTCGCGGGCGATCCGCTGGCCGACCGCGTAGCCCAGCTTCCGCTCGCCCGAGAGATCGACGTGAGCCACGAAGTACGACCCCAGGTCGCGCCGCAGCGCGTCCCGGCCCTTCTTGCCCACGGTCAGGATCTTCACGGTCTTGCCGGCGGCCAGCAGCCGCTGCGCCTCGAGCCGCGCCATCCGGGCGATGGACGAGTTGAACGCGCCGCAGAGCCCGCGCTCCGAGGTCATCACGACGAGCAGGTGCACCTCGTCGCGGCCCGTGCCGGCCAGGAGGGCCGGCGCGGAGGGCGAGCCCGCCGTTCCGCCCGCGAGCCCCGCCATCACGGCGTTGAAGCGCTCGGTGTAGGGACGCGCCGCTTCCGCCGCGTCCTGGGCGCGGCGGAGCTTGGCCGCCGCGACCATCTGCATCGCCTTGGTGATCTTCCGCGTGGATTTCACCGATGCGATGCGGTTCTTCAGGTCCTTAAGGCTGGGCATCCCTGTCCCGTCCCCTTACGCGAAGTCGCGGGCGAACTCGTCGATCGCGCCGCGCAGCATCTGCTCCGCTTCGCCCGCGATCTTCGGGTCCTTGGTGGTCAGGAAGTCGAGCACGTCCCGGCGACGGTTGCGCAGGTGCGCGATCAGCCCGGACTCGAAGCGGCCGACCTGGGCCACGGGCAGCTTGTCGAGGTAGCCCTTGGTGCCCGCGTAGATGACCGCCACGATCTCGGCGTTGGTCAGCGGCGAGTACTGGGGCTGCTTCATCAGCTCCGTCAGGCGCGCGCCCCGGTTCAGGAGCTGCTGCGTCGAGGCGTCGAGATCCGAGCCGAACTGCGCGAAGGCCGCCATCTCGCGGTACTGCGCGAGCTCCAGCTTCACGGGACCGGCGACCGACTTCATGGCCTTGGTCTGGGCCGAGGAGCCCACCCGCGACACCGACAGACCCGTGTTCACCGCCGGGCGGATGCCTTGGTAGAACAGTTCGGACTCGAGGAAGATCTGGCCGTCGGTGATCGAGATCACGTTGGTCGGGATGTAGGCCGAGATGTCGCCGGCCTGCGTCTCCACGATGGGAAGCGCGGTGAGCGAGCCCGAGCCGTTGTCCTCGTTCAGCTTGGCCGAACGCTCCAGCAGGCGCGAGTGGAGGTAGAACACGTCGCCCGGATAGGCTTCGCGGCCCGGCGGACGGCGCAGCAGCAGCGACATCTGGCGGTAGGCCACGGCCTGCTTGGACAGGTCGTCATAGATGATCACGGCGTGGCGGCCGTTGTCGCGGAAGTATTCCGCCATCGCGGTCGCGGCGTAGGGCGCGAGGAACTGCATCGGCGCGGGGTCCGAGGCGGTCGCGGCCACGACGATGGTGTAGGCGATCGCGCCGGTCTCCTCGAGACGGCGGACGAGCTGCGCCACGGTCGAGCGCTTCTGGCCCACGGCGACATAGACGCAGTAGAGCTTCTTCGACTCGTCGTCGCCCGCGGCCTCGTTGTAGACCTTCTGGTTGATGATCGTGTCGAGCGCGATGGCCGACTTGCCGGTCTGGCGGTCGCCGATGATCAGCTCGCGCTGGCCACGGCCGATCGGGATCATGGCGTCCACGGCCTTGAGGCCGGTGGCCATCGGCTCGTGCACCGACTTGCGCGGGATGATGCCCGGGGCCTTCACGTCGGCCACGCGCATCTCGGCCGCGGCGATCGGGCCCTTGCCGTCGAGCGGGTTGCCCAGCGCGTCGACGACGCGGCCCAGCAGCGCGTCACCGGCGGGCACGGACACGATGGACTGCGTGCGCTTGACGACGTCGCCTTCCTTGATGTCCCGGTCCGAGCCGAAGATCACGCAGCCGACGTTGTCGGCCTCGAGGTTCAGCGCCATCCCCTGGATGCCGCCGGGGAACTCGACCATCTCGCCGGCCTGGATGTTGTCGAGGCCGTAGACGCGGGCGATGCCGTCGCCCACCGACAGCACCCGGCCCACCTCGGCCACCTCCGCCTCGCGGCCGAAGTTCCTGATCTGGTCCCGAAGGATCGCCGAAATCTCGGCCGCTTGGATCGCCATCTTATCCGACCTCTTTCATCATGTTCTGCATACGGCCGAGCTTCGCGCGGATCGAGGTGTCGATCATGCGCGAGCCCACCCTCACGACGAGGCCGCCGATCAGCGACTCGTCCACTCTGACCCGTAGTCTCACGGCCTTGCCCTCGCGGGCGGCCAGCGTCTCGCCCAAGTTGCGCTCCTGCTCGGCCGTCAGCGGCTGGGCGGTCACGACCTCGGCCATGATCTCGCCGCGCGCCTCGCTCAGCCGCTCGCGCAGGACGGCGACGAGTTGCGGCAGCACGAAGAGCCGCCGCTTCGAGGCCATCAGGCCCAGCACGTTGCGCATCACCGGGCTCAGCCCCATGCGGTCGGCGATGGCCAGGATCGCCCCGCCCTGCTCGTCCCGCGAGTAGATGGGAGAGGAGATGAGCATCCGCAGGTCGGCGCTGTCCTCCAGCGCGGCCTCGAGCGCATTGAGGTCGGCCTCCACGCCGTCCAGCGTTCCGTCCTCTCGCGCGAGGTCGAAGACGGCCTGGGCATAGCGGTTGGCGATGCCGGTCGAGATCGAAGCTGGTTCGGACACGTCCACCCTTCCGTTTTGTCGTTGGCCCCCGGTCGCCGCAGCGCAGAATTCCTGCGCCAAGCGTCCGCCCAGGGCCCGGCCCCGGCGGAGCGTTCGTTCGCGGGCGCATCTAGCAGAGCCCCACGGGGGTCGCAACACGCCTAAGGGTGTATTTGGGATACAGGACGCCGCAGCGCCCCTAGGACTGGACGGGCCGCCGCCCGGCGGGCGCGGGAAAGCCTTCGAGGATGGGGATAGGCCGCCGCACGGCCTCGGCAAGGCCCGGCCGCGTGGGATTCGGCACCTGCTTGGAGACCTCGACCATCAGCACGCCGCCGGCCGCGAAGACCGGCCAGTGCCGGCCCGCCTGCTCCATCATGCCGCCCACGCGCCGCCACATCCGCCGGGTCGAGGGCGGCTGGTAGAGCGCCGAATGCCCCGCCTCGATGACGAAGCGGTGCCGCCGCAGCACCACCTCCAGTTGCCCCATCGAATAGGGCCGCCCATAGCCGAAGGGCGTGGCGTCCGAGCGCGACCAGAGCCCCGCGCGGTTCGGCACCACGAAGACCGCCCGCCCCCCCGGCCCCAGCACGCGCCAGCACTCCTCCAGCAGCGCCGCCGGATGCTCGCTCACCTCCAGCCCGTGCATGACCACCAGCTTGTCCACGAAGCCCGTGGACACGGGCCAGAGCGTCTCCTCGCACAGAAGCGACACGTTGGGCTGCCCCGCGGGCCAGGGCATCACCCCCTGCGGCCCCGGCATCAGCCCCAGCACCCGCCGCGCCTGCTGGAGATAGGGCCGCAGCAGCGGCACCGCGAAGCCGTAGCCCGCCACCGTCTGCCCCTTCGCCTCGGGCCAGAGCCCCAGGAGTTCGTCGCGGATGACCCTTTGCGCCGCGCGCCCCAGCGCGCTGCGGTAATAGAAGTCGCGAAGCTCCGTCACGTCGAGATGCATGGGCCGGGTCGGATTGCGGGTCGCCCGCCGCTCGGGCAGGGTCGCACCGACCTTAAGCCAAGAAAAGGCGCCCCTGCCATGCCCAACCACGCCGCTCCGCTTCAGCTCGTGACGGTCCCGTGCCTTCAGGACAACTACGCCTTCCTGCTGCACGACGAATCCACCGGCGAGACGGCCCTGGTCGACGCCCCCGAGGCCGCGCCCATCCAGGCCGAACTCCGGCGCCGCGGCTGGCAACTCGACACCATCCTTCTCACCCACCATCACGACGACCACGTCCAGGCCGTGGGGGCGCTGCGAGAGGGCGCCGAGGTGATCGGCGCCGCCGCCGACGTGAACCGGCTGCCGCCCCTCGACCAGGCCGTGACCCCCGGCGAGCCTCTCGTCGTCTGTGGCGAGGAGGTGCAGGTCCTCGACGTGCCCGGCCACACCGTGGGCCACGTGGCCTACCACTTCCCCCGGTCCCGCATCGTCTTCACCGCCGACAGCCTCATGGCCCTGGGCTGCGGCCGCCTCTTCGAGGGCACGGCCGCGCAGATGTGGGACTCGCTGAAGCGCCTGCGCGCGCTGCCGCCCGACACCACCGTCTGCTCGGGCCACGAATACACGCAGGGCAACGCCCGCTTCGCGCTGTCCGTCGACGGGGGCAACGCCGCGCTCCAGGCCCGCGCCGAATCCGTCCGTCAGGCGCGCGACCGGGGCGAGCCCACCGTGCCCTCGCGCCTTTCGGACGAGATCGCGACCAACCCCTTCTTGCGCGCCGACGATCCCGTTCTTAAGTCCGCGCTGCGGATGGACGGCCGCCCCGACGCCGAGGTCTTCGCCGTTCTCCGTTCCGCGAAGGACAGGTTCTAGGATCGCCCAGGAAACGGGCGCTCCGGGACGCCCGGGCCCTCTCCGGACCGCCGCCGCGCCCCTGCCATGGCGCCGGCTCCCAACTGCATGGGATCGTGATCGGTCTGCCCAAAAAAATCGCTTGAAGCGCGGGCGCAAACACCGATCTTTAAACACAAGAGGCCCAAGGTCGGGACGGGCCCGCGCCCATCCCGGCCCCCGACAGAGGAGCACGCCAAGTGCCGTCTTTCTCGACCACTCTCGAGCAGTCCATCCATCAGGCGCTCGCGATCGCCAACGCCAAGCGCCACGAGCTCGCGACGCTTGAGCACCTGCTCCTCGCCCTCATCGACGAGCCTGACGCCGCCCGCGTCATGCGCGCCTGCTCGGTCGACCTCAAGGAGCTTCGCAAGAACCTGGAGGACTTCATCGACGACGACCTGTCCACCCTCGTCACCGACGTCGAGGGGTCCGAGGCCGTGCCGACGGCCGCCTTCCAGCGCGTGATCCAGCGCGCCGCCATCCATGTCCAGTCCTCGGGCCGCACCGAGGTGACGGGCGCCAACGTCCTTGTCGCGATTTTCGCGGAACGGGAATCGAACGCCGCGTATTTCCTGCAAGAGCAGGACATGACCCGCTACGACGCCGTGAACTTCATCGCGCACGGCGTGGCCAAGGACCCCGCTTTCGGGGAATCCCGGCCGATCACGGGAGCCGGCTCCTCCTCGAAATCCGAGGAGCACGACAAGTCCGAGTCCGCCGATGACAAGGAGAGCGCCCTGTCCAAGTACTGCGTCGATCTCAACGCCAAGTCCCGCAAGGGCGACGTGGACCCCCTCATCGGCCGCGAGGAGGAGGTTGAGCGCTGCATCCAGGTGCTCTGCCGCCGCCGCAAGAACAACCCGCTCCTCGTCGGCGACCCCGGCGTGGGCAAGACCGCCATCGCGGAAGGCCTCGCCTGGAAGATCGTCAACGGCGAGGTGCCGGACGTGCTCGCGGGCGCGACCATCTTCAGCCTCGACATGGGGGCGCTGCTGGCCGGCACCCGCTACCGCGGCGACTTCGAGGAACGCCTCAAGGCCGTGGTGTCGGAACTCGAAGGCCACCCCGACGCCGTGCTCTTCATCGACGAGATCCACACCGTGATCGGCGCGGGGGCGACCTCGGGCGGCGCGATGGACGCCTCGAACCTCCTCAAGCCCGCGCTGCAGGGCGGCAAGCTGCGCTGCATGGGCTCGACCACCTACAAGGAGTTCCGCCAGCACTTCGAGAAGGACCGCGCCCTGTCGCGGCGCTTCCAGAAGATCGACGTGAACGAGCCGTCGGTGGAAGACACCGTGAAGATCCTCACGGGCCTCAAGCCCTACTTCGAGGAGCATCACAACATCAAGTACACCTCCGACGCGATCCGCATCGCGGTGGAGCTGTCCGCCCGCTACATCAACGACCGCAAGCTGCCCGACAAGGCGATCGACGTGATCGACGAGGCGGGCGCCGCGCAGCACCTGATGCCCTCCAGCAAGCGCCGCAAGACCATCGGCGCCAAGGAGATCGAGGCCGTCGTGGCCAAGATCGCCCGCATCCCGCCCAAGAACGTCTCCAAGGACGACGCCGAGGTGCTCAAGGATCTCGAAGGCAACCTCAAGCGGGTGGTGTTCGGCCAGGACGACGCCATCGTGGCGCTGTCGTCGGCGATCAAGCTCGCCCGCGCCGGCCTGCGCGAGCCCGAGAAGCCCATCGGCAACTACCTCTTCGCCGGCCCCACCGGCGTCGGCAAGACCGAGGTGGCCAAGCAGCTCGCCGACACGCTGGGCGTGGAGCTGCTGCGCTTCGACATGTCGGAATACATGGAGAAGCACGCCGTCTCGCGGCTCATCGGCGCCCCTCCGGGCTATGTGGGCTTCGACCAGGGCGGGATGCTGACGGACGGGGTGGACCAGCACCCGCACTGCGTGCTGCTGCTGGACGAGATCGAGAAGGCGCACCCGGACGTCTACAACATCCTCCTGCAGGTGATGGACCACGGGAAGCTCACCGACCATAACGGCCGGGCGGTGGACTTCCGCAACGTGATCCTGATCATGACGTCGAACGCGGGCGCCGCGGACATGGCCAAGGCCGCCATCGGCTTCGGCCGCGACCGGCGCGAAGGCGAGGACACCGCCGCCATCGAGCGGATGTTCACGCCCGAGTTCCGCAACCGCCTCGACGCCGTCATCTCCTTCGCGCCGCTCGCCAAGGAGACGATCATGCAGGTGGTCGAGAAGTTCGTCCTCCAGCTCGAGGCGCAGCTCATGGACCGCAACGTCCATATCGAGCTCTCGCCCGAGGCCGCCGCCTGGCTGGGCGAGAAGGGCTACGACGACCGCATGGGCGCGCGTCCCCTGGGCCGCGTGATCCAGGAGCATCTCAAGAAGCCGCTGGCCGAGGAGCTGCTCTTCGGCAAGCTGACCAAGGGCGGCGTGGTCCGCGTGGGCGTCAAGGACGACCGGCTCGATCTCCAGATCGACGCCGCCGCCCCGCCGCGCCTCACGGACAACAAACCGCCGCTGCTCACCGCCGAGTGAGCCCCTGCCACGACCTTCGGACGCCGCCCTTCGGGGCGGCGTCCGTCGTTTCGGGAGGCCCCGCTCCCGTTTCCGTGCCCACGCGGGGCGGAACCCACTGGCCCTCCTGCGCGTCCTTTCCTTGACTGCCACCAGCAAGGACCGGACCCATGAAACGGCTTCTCGCCTTCGCGGCTATCGTCCTGGCCAAGCGTTTCCTGCGCAAGCGCTAGGACTGGAAGGGGGCGCCGCCGGCGTCCCCTTCCCGGCCCGCCGTCAGTCCCCCACCCTGCCTCGCCCGATCCCTTCTCCGCACGGCCTCACAGGTGTTGCGCGAAACGGGGTGGGACCGTTCGGTGGTGCTACGTTTTCTTAACCTCTTTCCGGCCAGACTGGTCCCACATCGCGGGGCCGGTGGCGGGGCATGACTCTCCCGTCCTCGGAAGGCACCCCCGCCTCGCTCTTTGCAGGTCTTCGAAAGAGTGCCTTCGGACCACTGGGACCACCCCCAGCCGCCGCGCGTCGTGGACGCGCCCCCTGCCCGCCCGGAGTGGCGTCCCGCGGGCAGCCTGCGGAGGCCGTCCCCTGGCCGGGGAAACGCTCCGCCTCCCATCCCTCCGCCTTGCCCTCGCGGCCGGGACGACCCCGCGCGGCCCGATGCGCCCAGGCCTCGATGCCCTTTCCGCCTCGGGGCCACGGCCCTAGTCTGGCCGGACGCCGCCCCTGTCAGGAGGAGATCCCATGCCGAGGCCCGTCGTCCTGCTCGTCCCGCTCCTGCTGGCGGGACCCGCCGCCGCCGTCGATCTGGCCTTCCCCGTGGCCTGCACGCCCGGCACGGACTGCTACCTCCAGAACCTCTTCGATCACGACCCCGGCCCCGGCGCCCGGGACGCCGCCTGCGGCCCCCTCGCCTATGACGGCCACGACGGCACCGACATCGCGCTTCCCACCCTGGCCGACCAGCGGCGCGGTGTGGATGTCCTCGCCGCCGCGCCCGGCGTGGTGCTGGGCACGCGCGACGGAATGCCGGACATCCCCCAGGGCGGCCCCGACTCGCCGGACGTGACCGGCGTCGAATGCGGCAACGGCGTCGTCCTCGCCCACGAGGACGGCTGGCAGACCCAGTACTGCCACATGGCCCAGGGCTCCGTCGCGGTGCGGGAGGGCGAGACCATCGCCGCCGGCCAGAGACTCGGCCGCATCGGCTTGTCGGGCGACACCGAGTTCCCGCACCTGCACCTGACCGTCCGGCAGGGCGACACGGCCGTCGATCCATTCGCCCCCGAAGCCTCCGGGACCTGCGGCGCCCTCCCCGACCGGACGCTCTGGGCCGATCCCCCGGCCTTCCCGCAGGGTGGCGTGACCGACGCGGGCTTCGCCACCGCCGTGCCCGCCTATGACATCATCCGCGCCGGCACCGCCGACGCCCCGCCCGCGCCGGACCAGCCGCTGGTGCTCTTCGGCCTCCTCTTCGGCGGCCGTGTGGGCGACGAGGTGAGCCTCGACATCACCGGCCCCGACGGCGTCGCCGTCCTGTCCCATGCCGAGCCGCTCGACCGCACGCAGGCGCTGCTGTTCCGCGCCGCCGGCCTGCGCCCGCCCCGGGGCGGCTGGCCTCCCGGCCGCTACGAGGGCACTGTGATGCTTCGGCGCGACGGCGCCGAGGTCGGCCGGTTCGCCGCCTCCACCGAGATGCCGCCCGGCTGACGCGGTCACGCGACCGGGAACATTCCTGCCCCGCTCCTGTTTCCAACAGGCTCGTTGGAAAGGAGAAACCCATGTCCGCCGACGCTCGCAAGGACTCCCACCGTCCGCTCCGCCACGCCTCGACGTGGAAGAAGTACGGCTTCGCCTGGGTCACCGGCCTGTTCTTCCTCGTCTCGCTCCTCGGCCACTGGTGGCTGGCCTGGAACGCCTACGCGTCCGAGCAGGAGATGCATGGCGAGCTACCCCGCCTGGCCGACTACCTGACCGAGGTGGGCCGCGACACGCTGGAGAACTGGCAGTCCGAGTTCCTCCAGCTCATCTGGCAGGTCGCAGGCCTCGCCCTCCTCCTCAACGTCGGCAGCCCCCAGTCGCGCGAAGAGGACGACCGGCTGGAGGAGAAGATCGACGCCATCCTGCGCGCCGTGAGCCCCGAGCAGGCCGACCGCCTGATCGCCGAGCTCGACGACCGCTTCGACCGCGGCCATCCCAGCGCCTGACCCGGCCCTGGCGCCCGAGGTCGAGCCCCGGCGTGTCGGGGAGCGCCCTCGGGTTTGGGACGACCTCCGACCTTCCTTGCCCCGGGGCGTGCATCGGCAGGACCGCATTCTCCAGGCACGGCGCGGCCAATGCCGCCCAGCACCACGCGCCTCAAGCGTCCGTCCGGGCCAGGCTCCCGTGGGATCGAAGCGCCGCGCGGCCGGCTCGCCCTCACCGCTCGGTCAGCTTGATCTCGATGCGCCGATTGCGGGCCTTGCCCTCCTCGGTGTTGCTGATGTCGATCGGCTGGAACTCGCCATAGCCATTGGCCGACAGCCGCGCCGGCGGGATGCCCTCGACCTCGCTCATCTGCCGCACCACCGACAGCGCGCGCGCCTGCGACAGCTCCCAGTTGTCGGCGAAGAGGCCCGTCCCTGTCAGCGGCACGTCGTCGGTGTGGCCGTCCACCTGGATCACCCAGTCGATGCCGGCGGGCACCTCGCCGGCGATCTCCTTCAGCAGCCCCGCCACCCGCGCGATCTGCGCCCGGCCCTCGGACGAAAGCTGCGCGCTGCCCTGCTCGAACAGCACCTCCGAGGAGAAGACGAAGCGGTCGCCCACGACCTGGATACCCTCGCGCCCCTCCAGAAGCCGCCGCATGTTGCCGAAGAACTCGGACTTGTAGGTCTCCAGGTTGCGCGCCTCCTCGGCCAGCCGTGCCGCTTCCGCGCGGGCGCGCTCGGCCTCCTCGGCCACCCGCTGCCGCTCGGCCGCCTCCAGCTCCGCCCGCCGCCGCTGTTCGTCGGCCACGCGCGCCAGCGCCGTGTTGAGTTGCGTCCCCAGCGACTCGATGCGGACCTGCGCCTCCTGGTCCGCCTCCTCGGCCACATCGAGCAGCGCCTGCAACGTCGATAGCTGCGTCCGAAGCTCGGCCACCTGCCGGTTCAGCGCCGCCACCTGGCGCTGCGCCTCCGTGGAGATCGCCTCCTCCTGGGCCAGCTCCGCCTGCGCGGTGGCCAGGAGAGCCGCCTGCCGCTCGGCCTCTGTCATCGCCTCGGCCGACTGGGTCTCGGCATCGGCCAACCGGCCCAGCGCATCGGCCAGCCGGGCCCGCAGGTCGTCGGAGGTGCCGGCCGACTGCGCGGCCGCCTCGGCCTGCCTCTGGCGCAGCACCGCCTCCGCGAGGCGCGCCGACAGGTCCTCGCGTTCGCCGGACAGGCGGTCGACCTCGGTTTCCAGCGCCGTGCGCTCGGCCTGCGCGGCGTCGCGGTCGAGGATCGCCCGGGCGAGCCGTTCCTCGATTTCCTGCTGCGTGGCCTCGGACGTGGCCAGCGCCTCTTCCAGGGCCTGCCGGGCGGCCTCCAGATCCCCTTCCGCGAGATCGCGCGCCGACAGAGCGGCCGCAAGGCGGGTCGACAGCGACGCCCCCTCCGCCTCGGCCGCCTCCAGCGCCGCACGCGCGGCCTCCAGCTCGGCCTCCGTCTCGTCCTGCAGGGACAGCGCCGCCAGAAGCCGGGCGTCGAGATCCTCGCCCGCCGCCTCGGCCACCCCGGCCCGCTCCTCGGCCTGGATCCGCGCCAGGATCGCGGCGGCCAGTTGCAGGTCCAGGTCGTCCCGCGCCGCCTCGGCGGCGGCGAGCATGGTCAGCGTCTCCTCGGCTTTCCGGCGCTCCTCCTCCAGGCTGAGCGTCATGGCCGTCAGCTCGGCCTCCGAGTTCGCCAGCCGCTCCCGCAGCGCTTCCGCCGCGGCGGCCTCGACCAGGCGCGCCCGCTCGGCCTCGGACAACTGCGCCCGCGCCTCGGCCAGCGCCTCGCCGCCCTCGGCGGTGTCGTTCTGGAGCGACCGGACCAGCGCCTCCAGCGCCTCGCGCCGCGCGGCCGCCAGGCGGGCCTGCTCCTCGCCTTCGCTGATCTCGTCGCGCGCGCTCGCCAGGGCCTGCTCCAGCGTGGCGGCCTCGCCCTCCAGGCTGGCGACCCGGTCCCGCGCCTCGTCCCGCTCCAGAAGAAGGGCCGCGACCTGCGCCTCGACGTCGGTGATGCGGGCGGCCTGCGCGTCCCGTTCGCGGGTAAGCGCGTCGATGACCGAGGCCTGCTCCTCGCCCGCCCGCGTCGCCACCTCCAGGCGCTCGCCCAGATCCGCTTCGCGCCCTTGCGACAGCCCCAGCGCCTCGGTGAGCTGCGCCACCTGCACGGACAGCGCATCCAGGCGATCCTGCTGGCCGCTGATCTGGTCGCGCAACGTGAACTGGACCACGGTGAAGATGGTCAGCACGAACATCATCACGAGCAGGAGGCTCGTGAGCGCGTCCACGAAGCCCGGCCAGATCGGCCCGTTCTGCATCCGGCGGCGGGCGCGCAGCATCCCCTTACCTCATCTCGTCGCGCAGCCGGGCGGGGCCGCGCAAGGATCGCGCAAGGTTGGTCAGGTCTGCCCGCAGCTCGGCCAAGGTTTCCTGCCGCCCGGCCGACAGCTCCTCGAGGATGCGCAGGACCTGCACGTCGATCGACCGCAGCCGCATCCGGCTTTCGGCATCGGCGCCGCCCTCGGCCATCAGGGCGCCCATCCGGTCGAGCGCGGCGACCATCTGCTCCTGCCCCTCGGCGATGCGCAGGAGCGCGGGGGCGCTGTCGCGCTCCTCGATCCGCTGCGCGAGCTGGCCCAGCGCCACGGCGATCTCGCCCAGCCGCCGGTCGGTCTGGGCACGCGCGGCGTCGGACTGCTGGAACATGAGCTGGAGCGCCTCCATCTGCTCGGCCATCGTGTCCACGACCTGCCCGAAGACCGAGGACTCGGTCACGCCATCCTCGCCCGACAGGCCCACGCGGGTCATCGAGGACAGCCATTCCTCCATCTCGCGGTAGAAGCGCCCCTGCCCATGCCCGGCGAACAGCTCCAGCAGACCCACGATCAGCGATCCCGCAAGACCCAGGAGCGACGACGAGAAGGCCGTGCCCATGCCGCCCAGCTGGCTTTCCAGCCCGGTCTGCAGGCGGCCGAAGATGTCGGCGCCCGTCTCGCCCTCCTGCGGCGACAGCGAGCGGATGGTGTCCACCAGCGCCGGCACCGTCGTGGCAAGGCCGTAGAAGGTCCCGAGCAGGCCCAGGAAGATCAGGACGTTCGACAGGTAGCGCGTGATCTCCTGGTCCTCGTCCACGCGCGTCGCCACCGAATCGAGGATGGTGCGCGTCGAGGTCGAAGTCAGTTGCATCCGCGCGCCCCGCGTCCGCAGCAGGGCGGCCAGCGGCGCCAGCAGCGACGGCGGGGCCCGCTGGTCCCAGCCGGGCGCGTTATGCGCGAAGCCCTCGATCCACGACACCGATCGCATGAGCAGGACGACCTGCCGGAAGCAGCTCAGCACGCCCAGCGCGAAGACCGCCGCGATGGCGGTGTTCAGGTAGACGTTGGTGAAGAAGACGGCCGACAGCGTGCGGATGCCCAGGTAGGCCCCGGCCCCCACGACCGCGAGCGCGATCAGCATCAGGGAGATCTGCCGCACCGGCTGGGAGAAGTGCGGCGTCGTCTCGGCGTCCCGTCGATCCATGCTGCGGTCAGGTCCTCGTCCAGGCAGGCTGTGGGGTCACGCTAGAGGACGCCCGCCCGAAACCCAAGCCCCGCGCGGTCAACTCCCGCCGAGGAGGCCCTCCTGCCCCGCCCGCCCCGGCCAATGCGGTTGAAGCGGGCCAAGGCGGCGGAACTTGGGCCGAAGCGCGGCGGCGCGGCTCAGGCCAGCATCGTCCGGGTCCGCTGCAGCAGCGCCTCGATCCCCGGGTCCTGGATCCCGAGGTCGGCCAGCCGCTCGGCGGTGCTGGTCAGGTAATCGATATTGGGCCCGCGCAGGCCCCGCGCCCCGGCGATGGTCCGCGCCTGCGTGTCCAGGTCGACGCAGGCATACTGACGATGATCCCGCCGGACGACATAGGTCACCGTCGTGACCTTCCGCCCGTCCCGCAGGACCACCGGCAGCCAGCGCTCCTGATAGGCATCCGACACCAGCTCGCGCGAGCGAAGGCCCTCCAGCACCTCCTCGCGGCGGCCGGCGCTTACCCGCAGCGCCAGCCCCTCGCAGGCGGCACCCCCGTCCTCGTCGAGCGCAAGCACCAGGCCCGGCGCCGCCTCGGTCCCGCGATAGTGCAGCGACCACATGCAGAAGCCGCGCCGCCAGCCCTCCAGACGGGCGCGAACCGCCTCCTCGGCCTCGAAGCCGGGGCTCCAGAGCAGCGATCCATAGGCAAAGACCCAAAGGTCCGAAGAATCCGTCACGAGGCTGTCTCCCTTGCTCGTCTCGTCTATAGATCGTCCGGCAGGAGGATCACGGGATGCGCGTTCTCTTTTTCGTGGTGGCGGCTCTGGCGGCGCTCTATGGCGGCTACTGGTTCGTGGGCTCGTGGCAGGTCGAGACGCGGGCCCAGGCGGCACTCGCGGATCTCGCGGCCCATGGCTGGGAGGTGGACTACGCCGACCTGTCCACCCGTGGCTTCCCGTCCCGCTTCGACACCACGGTGACGGATCTCCGGCTCGCCTCGCCCGACGGACGGGTCGAATGGGAGACGCCCTTCGTCCAGGTCTTCGCGCTGGCCTACCGGCCCAATCAGGTGATCGCCGTCTGGCCGCCCGAGCAGGTGGTGACGGTGCTGGGCCAGCCGCTCACCGTGACATCCGAGGGCCTGAGGGCCAGCGGGACGGCTCGGCTTTCGACCGACCTACCGCTCGACCATGCGGCGCTCGAAAGCGGGCCTCTCGCCGTCACCTCCGAGCAGGGCTGGAGCCTGTCGCTCGACCGGCTCCTGGCCGCCATCCGCGAGGCCGGGCCGGCCACCTACGACGTCTATTTCGAAGGCGCGAATCTCGGCTCCCCCCTGACCGCAGCCGGGCTCGACGTCCTGCGGCTTGACGGACAGGTGGCGCTAGGGGCGCCGCTCGACCGCCGGCTCGACGACCGTCCCGAGGTGCTGGCGCTGTCCCTGCGCGAGGCGCGGCTCGGGCGCGGCACCGTGGCGCTGCGGGCTCAAGGAGACCTCGTCCCGGACGCCGAAGGCTTCCTGGCCGGCGATCTGCGCCTGTCCGTCGAGAACTGGCGCGGCCTCCTCGACCTCCTGGCCGAGGCTGGGCTCCTGCCTTTCGAGCGACGGGCCTTCGTGGAGCCCGCGCTGGAGCAACTCGCTCAGGGTTCCGACGACCTCGACATTCCGCTGACCTTCGCCGACGGGCAGGTCGAGGCGCTGGGCCTCGCCCTTTTCGAGGCGCCCCGGCTCTAGCGGCAGTAGGGCCCGCGCCCGCGGGTGGTGTCGTAGTGCAGGTGATCCTCGTGGAACCCGTCCGAGCCGGGCCCGAGGGTGGTGCTGAAGATGCCGCAGGCAGCGTCGTGCATCTCCCGCAGGGCCGGGTCGGGCCAGTCCCCGGCGACGCTCAGGCGGGAGCCGTCCCGAAGGATCACCGCGCCGATATCGACGGCGCGGCCGCGCCCGTGCTCGGACAGGCGGGCGCCAGCCTGGTTGTTGCGGGGCCGGCAGGAATAGCTGCCCATGATCTCGAAGCCTTCAAGGCCCCCGCCCCGGCTGCCCACGGCCGGCCGCGCGCCCTCGACGATCCATTCCAGAAGCGCCTCGGCGGTGACGCAGTCCATGGTCGCGGGCGTCGAGAGCGTCACGCCATCGACCGACCGCACCAGCACCGGCTCCTCGACGCCGCAGCCCCCGCCGCCGCGGATGGCGGCGATCACCTCGCCCTGCAGGCGCGGATCGCCGCAGACCTGCCCGAGCGCCAGCGCCCGCGCCGCCGCCTCGGCCCGTTCGACGATGCCCTCGGGCCGCAGGCTGGGAAGCAGCGACCGGGCCACGGCCAGCGGCGAATACTCGGGCCCCAGCGGCAGCACCTCGGGCCCCACAGGCGGCGCATAGGCGGGCGGCGCATCGGGTTCGGGAGGCAGCAGCGGCCGGGGGTCCAGGGGCGGCTCGGGCCGGGCGCGCGGGCGTCCGGCTCCGGGACGCTCGGCCCGGCGCGGCTCGGGCAGCGGGCGAACGGGCGGAGCCTCGCCCTCGAAGCCGAACTGGACGGGCACTGGCGGCAGCTCGGTCATCAGTTCCTCGGCCCGGACCTCGTTGCGCGGCCCGTCGAGCACAGCGGGCGGCGGCTCGGTCTCGATGAGCGGCGGCTGGCGCGGAACCGTCGGACGGACATCCTCCGCAGGCTCGGGCACCGGCCGGGTCCGGTCGGGAACCTCCAGTTCCGGCGGGGCGGCGAGCGCGGCCGGCGAGCTGTCGGGACGGGTCTCCACGACCGGACGACCATCCTCGCCAGAGCGCGCTTCCGGGCGGGCGGGCGGCTCCGCCACCGCGCGGGCTTCGGGACGCCGGGCGCTCTCCGGCGCCTCCGCCACCACCGCGCCGGCCCCGACGAGCAGGGCCAGGAGCGGCGGCAGGAGCGCCCTCACGCGACCGGCCCCGGCACGCGGCCGAAGTCGGGGGCGGCCGTGTCCTGCCCGGCCTCGACGATCCCCCGCCGGATGGCGCGGGTGCGGGTGAAGTAGTCGAAGAGGTGCTGCCCGTCCCCCATGCGGATCGCCCGCTGGAGCACGAACAGCTCCTCGGCGAAACGGCCCAGGATGTCGAGCGTGGCGTCGCGGTTCGTCAGGAACACGTCGCGCCACATCGTGGGGTCCGAGGCCGCGATCCGCGTGAAGTCCCGGAAGCCCGAGGCCGAATACTTGATGACCTCGCTGTCGGTCACGTTCTCCAGATGGTCCGCGACCCCCACCATCGTGTAGGCGATGAGGTGCGGCGTGTGGCTCACGACGGCCAGCACCTGGTCGTGGTGGTCGGCGTCCATCTCGTCGACATTCGCGCCCATCCCGCGCCACAGGTCGCCCAGCCGGTCCGCCGCCGCCCGGTCCGCGCCGTTCGGCACGACGATGCACCAGCGGTTATCGAAGAGCGTGGCGAAGCCCGAGCGCGGCCCCGAATACTCGGTCCCGGCCAGCGGGTGGGCGGGGACGAAGTGGACCCCCGCGGGGATGTGGGGCTCCACGGCCTCGATCACGGCACGCTTGACCGAGCCCACGTCGCTGACCGTCGCTCCGGGCTTCAGCACCGGCGCGATCTCGGCAGCCACCACCCCCATCGCGCCCACGGGCACGCAGAGCACCACGAGATCCGCGCCCTCGGCCGCTTCGCGGGCGCTGTCGACCACGCGATCGCAAAGGCCGATCTCGCGCGCCACGTCCCGCGTGGCGGCGGTCCGGGCATAGCCCACGATCTCGCCCGCCAAGCCTCCCCGGCGCATGGCATGGGCCATGGAGGAGGCGATCAGCCCCAGGCCGATGAGCGCGACGCGTCCGTAGATCACCGCAGGCCCTTGAACTGTCCGATGGCGTGGGCGACGCGGCGGCACGAGGCCTCGTCCCCCACGGTGATGCGCAGGCAATGGGGCAGCTTGTAGCCCGCCACACGGCGCACAATGATGCCCTCCCCCCGCAGATGCTCGTCGCAGGCGTTGGCCTCGGCCGGATCGGCGAAGCGGGCCAGGATGAAGTTCGCCGTCGAGACGTCCGAGGGCACGCCCATCTCGGCCAGCACGCGCGCCAGCCAGTCCCGCCACCGGGCGTTCTCGGCCCGGCATCGCGCGACCCAGGCCCGGTCCCGAACGGCGGCCTCGGCCGCCAGGAGCGCGGCGGTGGACAGGTTGAACGGCCCCCGGATGCGGTTGAGCACGTCGATAATCGGTTGTGGCCCGTAGCCCCAGCCGATCCGCAGGCCCCCGAGGCCGTAGATCTTGGAGAAGGTGCGCGTCATCACCACGTTGTCGCGCTCCGCGATGAGCGCCGCGCCCGCGTCATAGCCCTCGACATATTCCGCATAGGCGCCGTCCAGCACGAGGATGGCCTGCTCCGGCAGGCCCTCGGCCAGCCGGCGCAGCTCCGATCCGCCGATCATCGTGCCGGTCGGATTGTTGGGGTTGGCGATGAAGACGAGCTTCGTCCTCTCGGTGCAGGCGGCCAGGATCGCGTCCACGTCCGTGGTCCGCTCGCGCTCGGGCACCTCGACGGGCGTCGCGCCCACCGCCAGCGCCGAGATGCGGTACATGGAGAAGCCGTGCTCGGTGTGGATGACCTCGTCGCCCGGGCCGGCATAGGCCTGGCATAGAAAGGTGATGATCTCGTCCGAGCCCACGCCGCAGATGATCCGCCGGGGGTCGAGCCCCCAGACCTCGCCGATGGCCCGGCGCAGGGCGGCATGGTCGGTGTTGGGATAACGGTGGAGGTCGCGGGCGGCGCGCCCGAAGGCCTCGCGCGCGGGCTCGGGGGCGCCCAGCGGGTTCTCGTTCGATGACAGCTTCAGGACGTTCGCCTTGCCCTCCAGATGCGACACCCCCGCCTCGTAGAGCGCGATGTCCATGATGCCTGGCTGGGGTGCGATGCGGGTCACGTCGGGGCCTCCTGTCGGGCGCCCTTCTAGCGGCGCGCGACCGGGGTTTCCACCGTCATTTCGCCGCCTCGCCCACCAGCGCCGACAGCCGCTCGGGGTCGTATTCCGAAGGCAGCACTCGGGCGTGCCCGTCCCTGAGCACCGCCAAGGTCGGGAAGCTCTGGAGCCCGATGCGTCGCCCCTGCTCCCACACGGCCTCCCAGAGCCGCGGATCGTGGAGGTCGGGCAGCTCAGGCCCGAGCCCCACCGCCGCGAGGAGCGGGGCATAGGTCTCGGTGCGGTTCAGGTCCTGACCGCCACCGTGGTGGGCCTCGATCACGCTGTGGGCGAACTCCATCGCCTTGTCGGGCTTCATCCCGGCCACATGCGCGATGGCGACCGAAGGCGGACCGGAGTTGCCCTCGACGCCCGGCGTGGTGATGAGCCGGAAGAAGGCCTCGGAAGGCTCTCGACCCGTCACCTCCTTGAGCCGCCTAGAGGCGCGCCGGATGTAGCCCTCCATCTCGGCGTAGGGGCCGACCCGGTCGTCGGTGACAAGGCCCGCCATCACCAGTCGGATCGGCAGTTCGGGATGTTCCTCCGCCACGCGCCGCATCGCCGGGACGATGCCGTAGCACCAGCCGCAGAGCGGGTCGAAGCCGTAGATGAGTTCCGCCATGTCTCAGCCCCCCAGGAAAGGCGCGCGGCCCACCATCATGTCCTCGGTCAGCGCCCGGACGGCGATGGCGGCGAAATCGCCGCGGCGCAGGCGCAGCCCCGGCACCCGCTCGTCCGAGATCTCCACGTCCCCCGTCGCCGGACCGTCCACGAGGTAGGGCGCGCGCAGCATGGTCCAGCGCAGCCCCGACCCCATCAGGATCGCGAGCTCCTCCTGCCGGTCGGTGACGGCCGCCCCGCCCACGAGGCGCGCGACGACCGTGGCGAGGCGGTCGATCGGGCCCTTGCGGTCCCGTGGATGATTGATCGCCGCCCCGCCCAAGCTCACGTAGCGCAGCCCGGTCCGCCCCAGGAGCGCGCGGGCCAGCGACGAACAGGCCGGATTGCCCGGTCGGCTGGCCATGGCATTGATCACCGCGTCCGAGCCTTCCAGGGCCCGGGCGATGCCGGTGCCGGCCACGGGGTCCGCTGCGACCGCGCGCGTGCCCCCGACCGCCTCGCCCCGCCGGCTCGCGGCCACCACGGTGTGGCCGGCCCGCAGGAGTTCCTCGACCACAAGCCGCCCGGTGCGACCCCGGGCTCCGAACACGCTGACCTGCATCCCGACTCCCTCTCCCGCTCTCGGCAGATGGCAACGCTGTCGCGCCTCGGCAAGGGCGTCCTCCGTTGCACGCCGCGCGTCCGCCCTCGGAAAGGCCGCCCTGTCCGCCCGGCCATGCCGCGCTAGGTGCTCATCGCTGGGGCTTCACACGGCCGGGCCTCCGAATGGCTCGACCTTTGCGCCCATGGCGCGCACCGGAGGATCACTATGCCTTTCCGCTTTTCCTTCTCGTCCAATTCGCTGGCCGAGCCGACCTACCTGACCCAAGGCAACTTCAACACCGGGGCAGGCGCAGGGGTCGACAACTCGTCCTTCTACTCGGCGGCGGCCCTCAATCAGAAGATCGAGGCGAGAGGAGACATCGACGTCTTCGCCATGACCCTCACGGCCGGACGCCGCTACTACTTCGACGCGGACGACATCACAAACGGTAACGACGTCAATCTGGAGGTCGACCTGATCGACAGCGCGGGACGGCGGGTGGCCTCCAGCGACCCAGCCACCGCCGGAGCGGACCCCAACTTCAGCTTCGTGGCCGCCTCGACAGGCGTCTTCTTCGTGGCCGTCCATCAGTCCGCGACCGACTACGTCAACGGTGGCTTCCGGTTCATCGGCCAGTCCGCGGATCTGGGCGATTACGCCTTCAACGTCTCGACTTCCTTCCAGCCCGAGCAGTTCATCCTGTCGGGCGCCCGGGACGAGCGGACGTTCAACGACCTCGCGCAGCGGGTCCTGGCTTTGGGCGGCAACGACGAGATCAACGGCAGGGGCGGCAACGACGTCCTGGTCGGGGGGTCGGGCAATGACCAGCTGAGGGGCGGATCCGGCGGAGACGAGCTTGTGGGCGGCAGCGGCAACGACCGGCTCCGGGGCGAGACCGGCGAGGACGCCCTGGTGGGCGGGATCGGCAATGACCTTCTCTATGGCGGGGCCGACGGGGACGACCTCCAGGGCGGCGGCGGAAGCGACCTTCTTCTCGGTGAGCGTGGCGCTGACACGATTTGGGGCGGCAGCGGGGCCGACGACCTCTATGGCGGCGACGGAAGCGATCTCCTGCGCGGCGGCCTCGGGCTCGACCTGCTCTATGGCGGGGGCGGCGCCGACACGTTCCATTTCCTGCCGGGCGAAGCCCCGGCCAGCGATCGCTCCATTCAGGACCGCATCGAGGACTTCTCCGAACTCGACGTCATCGACTTCGGCGACCTGATCCTGGGTCAGCTCGGCTTCGGCGGCAGCGGCCGGAATACGGTGCGGGTCGTCGAGCTGACCAGCGGCTACTTCGACGTGCGCGTGAACCTCGACGGCGACTCGGCCAGCGAGCTGGAGATCCTTGTCGACACGATCGGCGGCTTCCGTCCCGACCGCTCGGACTTCATTCTCTGAGCGCGGCCGGGCGCCCGGCCGCTCCGGGCGCCGTCCCCAGCCGGTTCGGGGAACGCGACGGCCCGTCCGCGCCTTCTTCCCGCGGGAGGCGCGCATGGACGACAGGCTGATCCGACAGGCGATCCGGGACCGGCGGGTGATCGAGTTCCGCTACCACGGCGAGCACCGGACCGTGGAGCCCTACCGGCTGGGGCTCGACGGCGGGCGGCTCCGGCTCATGGGCTGGCAGTCGCGCAAGGGCTGGCGCAGTTTCCATGTCGAGGACATGGATGAGTTGGCCCTGACCGAGCGGACCTTTCTCGACCCGCGCCAGGGTTATGTCCGCGGCGATCCTCGCATGGACCGCATCCTGGCCGAGGTCTAGGTCGCCAGCACGTTGAGGAAGGCCCAGGGCTCCTTCAAGTCGTGCTCCTCGGGAAAGAGATCCCATCGCGTGGCGAGCGGCGTCCAGTCGGTGTAATGCGCCTCGACCGGGCCCAGATAGGGCCTCTGGATCTCCAGGCAGCGCGCATGGTCCATCTCGTCGGTCTCGACGATGCCGGCCAGGGGGTTCTCCAAGGCCCAGACCATGCCCGCAATGATGGCCGAGGCGACCTGCAGGCCGGTCGCGTTCTGGAGCGGCGCGAGTCGGCGGGCCTCTTCGTTCGACAGGCGCGAGCCGTACCAGAGCGCGTTCCGCTCGTGCCCGAACAGCAGCACGCCCAGTTCGTCGCCGCCCTCGGTGATCTCGTCGGCCGTCAGGATCTCCTGCCGCGCCTGCTTGCGGCCGCCCCCGAACATCTCGTGAAGCGACAGGATAGCCTCGTCGCAGGGGTGATAGGCGTAGTGGCAGGTCGGACGAAACTCGGGAGACCCAGGGTCGCCCACGGTGTAGTAGTCGCTGATCGAGATGGCCTCGTTATGGGTGACGAGGAAGCCGAACTGCGGCCCCGGCGTCGGGCACCAGGTGTGGACGCGGGTGATCGCGCCGGGCCGTTCGAGCCAGATCGCCGACCGGCAGCCCGCCTCGAAGCGGTGGGCGTTCTCGGGAAACCACGGCTCGAAGGTGCCCCAGCCCAGCTCGGCCGGCTGAAAGCCTTCGGCGATGAAGCCCTCGACCGACCAGGTGTTGACGAAGGTCCCGCGCGGCTTGGGGCGGGCACGGGCCTGGGTGTCGCGCTCGGCGATGTGGAGCCCCTTGACCCCCAGCGCCTGCATGAGCCGCGCCCAGCCCTCGCGGGTTGTGGGGTCCGCGACTTGCCGCCCGGTGTCGGCGGCCAGCCGCAGGAGCGCTTCCTTGACGAACCACGACACCATGCCCGGATTGGCGCCGCAGCAACTTACGGCCGTCGACCCTCCGGGGTGCGCCGCCTTCTCGTCGCGCACGGCCTGCCGGAGCGCATAGTTCGTCCGCGCCGCATTGTCCTCCGTCTCGAAGTAGAAGCCCGCCCAGGGCTCCACGACGGTGTCGATGTAAAGCACGCCGATCTCGCGGCAGAAGCGCATGACGTCCAGCGAGGCCACGTCCACCGACACGTTGACGCAGAAGCCGGGCCCCTGCCCGAAGAGCCCGCCCAGCACCTCGCGATAATTCTCGCGCGTGAGGCCCAGGTTGAGGTGGTTGATCTGCCGCTGGCGCAGCCAGTTCGCCATGTCGGGATCTGGGTCGATCACCGTGAGCCGGCTGGCATCGTATTCGAAGTGCCGCTCGATCAGGGGCAGGACCCCCATGCCGATCGAGCCGAAGCCGATGATGACGATGGCGCCCTCGATGCGGGCATGGACGGGGTGGCTCGGGGCGGTGCGTCCGCGGGGGGCTGTCTGGACCATGACCTCCATGTGGATCATGATCACGGATTCGGCAACGAAAAGACCCGCCGCGGAGGCTCCGCGACGGGTCTGGAAATCCGGGCCGAAGAGGCTGGGATCAGCCGTTCTTGGCGTAGAACTCGACCACGAGGTTCGGCTGCATGATGACCGGATAGGGAACATCGGCCAGACCCGGCTGGCGCACGAAGGTCGCGGTCAGCTTGCTGTGGTCCACTTCCAGGTAGTCGGGCACGTCCCGCTCGGTCAGCGCGATCGCTTCCTGGATCAGGCCGAGCTGCTTGGACTTCTGGCGGACCTCGATGACGTCGCCTTCCTTCACGCGGTAGGAGGGGATGTTCACCGACTTGCCATTCACCAGCACGTGGGCGTGGTTCACGAACTGGCGGGCGGCCCAGATGGTGGGCACGAACTTGGCGCGGTAGACGACGGCGTCGAGGCGGCGCTCGAGGAAGCCCACGAGGTTCTCGCCGGTGTCACCCTTCACGCGGGCGGCTTCGGCGTAGATGCGCTTGAACTGCTTCTCGGTCAGGTCGCCGTAGTAGCCCTTCAGCTTCTGCTTGGCGCGCAGCTGCGTGCCGAAGTCGGACAGCTTGTTCTTGCGGCGCTGGCCGTGCTGGCCGGGGCCGTATTCCCGCTTGTTGACGGGCGACTTCGGACGGCCGAAGACGTTCTCGCCCATGCGGCGGTCGAGCTTGTATTTGGCAGCGGTGCGCTTCGTCACGGCTGATCTCCTTCATGGGGCCCCCGAAGAATTCGGAGCGGGCCGGGGTTGAAGGGCGTTGTCCTTTCCCTTGCGGGCGACAGGCATCCCCTTGCGGGGGCCACCAACACCAGGCGCGCCTCATGACCGCTCGGCCGGGGGTTGTCAAGCCTGCCCCGCCCCCCGATGCTGGCCCGATGACGACCAAGCCCCTGCCGCCCGGCCCCGAGACCGCGCCAGTCGCGACGACCCGCGAGTCGCGCGCCCATCCACTGCACGTCGCGGCGGCCCTGGGCACGGGCTGCCTCCTGTCGCTCATGGTCCTTTGCAACGCCACCGTCACGGCCCACGCGGGCCCGCTCTGGGGCTCGCTCGCGCCGCACGCGACGGGAACGGTCGCGGCGCTCCTGATGCTTGCCGCGCTGCGCCGGACCCGCGCGGCGGCCGAGGGCCGGTCGCCTCTCTGGGCTTATGGCGGCGGGCTCTTGGGCGCGATGACGGTGATGCTGTCCTCGGTGGCGGCCAATACGGCGCTGGCGCTGTCGGGCACGCTCGCGCTGGGCCTGCTGGGGCAGGCCGCCTTCGGCCTCGCCGCCGACCGCTGGGGGCTGCTGGGGCTGCCGCGCCGCCGCGCGAGCCGGCGCGACCTCCTGGCCATCGCCCTGATCCTCGGAGGCAGCGCCCTTCTCATCTTTGGGGCGCCGGCATGATCGCGGCCGTGGCCATGGCGATCGCGGCGGGCGGTCTGATCGGACTCAGCCGGCAGATCAACGGACGACTGGCGCTGACCAAGGGAGCGCTCGGCGCCTCCTTCTGGAACCACCTCGTGGGCGCCCTGGCGCTGGGGATCTCCGCGCTCGCCGGCTGGGTCCTTGCCGGGGGACCGCCCTTTCCCGTCGGGCTGGCCGAGGTTCCGGGCTGGGCCTGGGCGGGCGGCACGCTGGGGGTGATCTTCGTGGCCGCCGGAAGCTGGCTCGTGGCCCGCATCGGCGCGGCGAACACGGCGCTCCTCGTGATCGCCGGCCAGATGATCTCGGGGGCTCTCCTCGACACGTTGCGGGGGGTCGAGGGCGCCCCGCTCCGCGCCTTGGGCGTGCTCGTCATCCTTGCGGGCGTGGCGATCCCGCGCGGATCAAAGGGGTAGGATCTCGATCCCCTCGGGCCCGACCTGCCGCCCGTCGATCCCTTGGGCGCGGAGCCTGCGCCAGAAACCCTGGCCCGCATTGAGCGACGGATCGGCCCGCGTCTCGGGCAGGCAGTAGAGTTCCACGACGTCCTCGCCCCAGGCAAGAAAGGCCACGTCCACCCGGCCCTCGAGACGCTCCAGCGTCACAGCCGCCCGTTCTTCGAGCCCGATACCCAGGAAGAAGTCGCGCATCGGTCGCAGGTCGGCGCAGGAGATGCCGATGTGGTCGTGGCCCCAGGGACGCATGGCCGCAGGGGGCCGCCGAGCGATCAACTCGATCTTCGCGCCTTCGGGGCCGTCCAGGAACACGTATTCCACCCCGCGCTCCCAGAACTCGGGAATGATGACCGGCCCCTTCGGCGTGGACTCGCCCAGCACGCCCCCCCGCGCGGTGCAGGCCGCCAAGGCGTCCGAGATGCTCGGCACCGACAGGGCGAGATGGTCGATGCGCCCGTGTCGGCCGTCGGGCTCGCCCTGCGACAGGATCACCTCCTGCGAGCCCAGCACGAGTCGGCCGTCCTGTTGGGCAAAGCCGAAGACCCGCTCCAGGAAGAGCGATCCGGCTTCGGGATCCCGAAGCACGAGTTCCGGAATAAGGGCACGGGTCATCGGCGGCTCCTCTTGCGCGTTTCCCGCGTCCTAGCAGATCGGGAAAGGATGACGAGCCGCCGCGACGGGCGCATCAGTCGTCCTCGACGCCGCCCCGGCGCTCGTTCCCCTGGGCCGAGTCGTCCATCGCGAGCCGCTGGTCCTCATAGGCCTGCTCGATGTTATCGGTCTCGTTCAGGTCCTCGGCCTCCAACTCCTCGTTCACTCCGAACTCGGGACCCGAGGACAGCACATCTTCGCCCGGCGTGGCGATCAGCCGCTCCTCCAGCGACAGGTTATCGTCCGGCAGGTCGCGGTGCTCGGGCAGGAAGGGCGCATTGTTGGGGTCGCGGGTCGAGTCGTCGCCGAGCACGTCGTCAGCCATGTCGTCGATGGCCATGTCGCCCACGACCTCCTCCTCCTCGTCCAGTTCGGGGCCCCTCTCCGGGTCGACGCCCTGCGCGATGGTGGGCGAGGCATTGCCTCCTTCCCAACCTTCCAGCGCGCCAGCCAGCACGGCCCCGCCGACTCCCGCGCTTTCCGAGGTGGCGTCGCGCGCCTCGCGCTCGTCGTCCTCGATCTCCTGCAGATGGGCGACGCGGTCGCGGTTCCAGGCCGCCTTGTCTTCGTGGCCATGGCCGATGATCGAAAGGTCGGTGTCCTCTTCCTCGATCGGCACGGGCCCTTCCTCCGGCGCGGTCATCCGGATGCCGTGCCCGCCGTTGAGGTTGGGGTCGCTGTCCCGGTCGCCGCCAAGCGCGTCCCCGCTCGGCGGTACCATCATCTCCTCCAGCGCCTCGGGCCGTGTCCCGAGCACGTCCGTGTCGTCGGCCGGGCGATAGCCGTCCTCGTCTTCCTCCCCGTCGACGTCGTCATCCAGGTCGTTGTCGGCGTCGCGATAGCCATCGTCGTCGTCATGCGCGTCGTCGCCCTCCGGGGCCACGTCGTCCATGTCCTCGGACGGATAGCCCGCACCTTCGATACGCAGGTCCTGCTGGCCGGTGGTCTCGGCCTGCGGTGCCGGCGCTCCTTCGGGCCGGCGCCGGCTGAAGGCCGCGTTGACGGCGCGGCCGGCCCCCCGGTCGGGCTCGGCAGGACGACGGTCCATGGAAACCGCGCGCTCGGTGAGGGCATCGTCCGGATCGGGCGGGTTCGGCTGGTCGGCCATGAGGGCGCTCCTTCCCTTGGTCTTTGGGGCGGCGTGCCTGTCCATGCCCCTTCCCCCGCTCAATGCCGCAGCCGCAGGGGGGTTCCTGTCAGCCGCAGCGCGAGAAGCCGCAGGTCGCGCAACTCAGGCAGCCCTCCTGGACGCGGACCTCATAGCTGCCGCAGGACGGGCAGGCCGCTCCGGGCGCAGCCGCGACGGCATCCGCCGTCGGAGCCTCCTCCCAGCCGGCATCGTCGAACTTGCCAGTCCTCTCCACGGGGGTCGCCGTCCCATCCACGCCGACGAGCCGGTCGGCCTGCTCCATGAAACCGATCCGCTTAAGGTGCTTCTCGATCTCGATTCCTATGGCGGCCAGGATCGAGGGCACGTAGCGCCCGCCCATCCAGGCTCCGCCGCGCGGATCGAAGACGGCCTTCAACTCCTCGACGACGAAGGTCACGTCGCCGCCGCGCCGGAATACCGCCGAGATCATCCGGGTCAGCGCCACCGTCCAGGCGTAGTGCTCCATGTTCTTGGAGTTGATGAAGACCTCGAAGGGCTGGCGCCGCCCGTCCACGACGATGTCGTTGACGGTGATGTAGATGGCGTGCTCGGAACCTGGCCAGCGCAGCTTGTAGGTCGCGCCCTCCAGTTCCTCGGGCCGCTCCAGCGGCTTGTCCTCGGCCATGGGCGCGGGTTTGGGCGGCTCGGCCACGGACAGGACCGACCCGGTGACGGCGTTGGGTCGATAGGTTGTGCAGCCCTTGCAGCCAAGGTCCCAGGCGGCCTGATACACGTCACGGAAATCCTCGAACGGAATGTCCGCGGGCACGTTGATCGTCTTGGAGATAGACGAGTCCACCCATTCCTGCGCCGCCGCCTGCATCCGCACGTGATCCATGGGGGCCAGATCCTGCGCCGTCACGACCTGCGCCGGCAGGTCCGCGTCGCCCCGAAGACTCCGCCACAGCGCGACGGCGTGGTCCACCACCTCCTCCTCGCGGCGCGAGCCGTCCGGCATCAGCACCTTGCGCGTGTAGGAGGTGGCGAAGACCGGCTCGATCCCCGAGGACACGTTCCCAGCGTAAAGCGAGATCGTCCCCGTCGGCGCGATGGAGGTCAGGAGCGCGTTTCGGATGCCATGCGCCCGCACGGCCGCGCGCACGTCCTCGTCCATGCGCCGCATTGTGCCTGAGTCGAGATAACGATCCGCGTCGAAGAGCGGGAACGGCCCTTTCTCCTTGGCCAGGTCCACCGAGGCCAGATAGGCCGCCCTCGCGACCTGCCGCATCGTGGCTCGTGTCCAGTCAACCGCCTCCGGGGAGCCGTAGCGCAACCCCAGAGTCATCAGTGCGTCCGCGAGGCCCGTGACGCCCAGTCCGATCCGCCGCTTGGTCCGCGCCTCCTCGGCCTGCTGGGGCAGCGGGAAGCGCGACAGGTCCACCACGTTGTCCATCATTCGCACAGCGACGGCGACCAAGTCCCGCAGCTCGCCTTCATCGAGCCGCGCACCCGGCCCGAACGGGTCCTGCACGAGGCGCGCGAGGTTGACCGAGCCCAGGAGGCACGCCCCGTAGGGTGGCAGGGGCTGCTCGCCACAAGGGTTCGTGGCGGCGATGGTCTCGGCGTAGCGGAGATTATTCTCGCGGTTGATGCGATCAATGAAGATCACGCCCGGCTCGGCGAAGTCGTAGGTCGAGCGCACGATCCGGTCCCAGAGCTCCCGCGCCCGAATCGTGCGAAACACCCGGCCGTCAAAGACCAGGTCCCAGTTGCCGTCCGCCCTCACCGCCTCCATGAAGGCGTCCGTCATCAGCACGCTCACGTTGAACATCCGCAATCGCGCCGGGTCCTGCTTGGCGGTCACGAAGTCCTCGATGTCCGGGTGGTCGCAGCGCAGGGTCGCCATCATCGCGCCGCGACGGCTTCCAGCCGACATGATGGTCCGGCACATCGCATCCCACACGTCCATGAAGGACAGGGGCCCCGAGGCGTCCGCCCCCACTCCCTTCACCGGCGCCCCTCGGGGCCGAAGGGTCGAGAAGTCGTAGCCGATTCCGCCCCCGGCCTGCATCGTCAGCGCCGCCTCCTTGAGCGCGTCGAAGATGCCGCCCATCGAGTCCTCGACGGTTCCCATGACGAAGCAGTTGAACAGCGTCACCGACCGCGCGGTGCCCGCCCCCGCGACGATCCGACCCGCCGGCAGGAAGCGGAACCCATCGAGGGCTCCGTAGAAGCGTCCCTCCCAAATCGAGGGATCCGTCTCGACCGAGGCCAGCGCCTTCGCCACCCGCCGCCAGGTGTCCTCGACCTGACTGTCCAGGGGCCGTCCGTCCGGTGCCTTGAGCCGGTACTTCATGTCCCAGATCGATTCCGAAATTGGAGCAAGGAAGCTCGATCGCAGCGGGGTCTGGTCGTTCGCCATGCAGGACTCCCGAACAAAGAGGGAACTTCATCTTGGCCCCGCGCCGGGCCCCGGTCAACGAGATGTGGGGGCCCACCCCTTGCGGACAAGGAGCGTGACCCCCATGCTGCGCGCCGCACGAAGGGGGACCGAGTGACGGGACTGCATCTTATCAAATTGTCGGTGGGGACTGAGGACGTTGCCGACCTGGCCCGCTGGCAGGCCGGCCCCGGCCAGGGACCCGACGGGCTCCCGCGCCATGTCACCCGGATGTGGCCCAAGCGGGAAACCGAGTTGCTCGACGGCGGTTCGATCTATTGGGCGATCAAGGGCGTGGTGCTCTGCCGTCAGCGGATCGTCCGGCTCGACGAAGTTCAGGGCGGCGACGGCATCCCCCGCTGCGCTTTAGTCCTCGATCCCGCGCTCGTCCGAGTGACCCCGATGCCGCGTCGCCCGTTCCAGGGCTGGCGGTACCTGCCGGCCGCCGAGGCGCCGCGCGATCTCGGCCAGTGGGACGCCGCCGAGGAGGAGCTTCCGCCCAAACTGTCTATTGCCTTGGCCGAGTTCGGCGTCGTCTGGGGCCCGGCCCCGAAGCGCCGGACTGCGGGCGGCTGAGAGCGCGTTTCCTGCCTTGGCTCCCGCAGCGCCGGCAGCCTTGCGTGGGCCATGCTCGACCGTGGAGGGATCCATCCCGATTGAGGAACGCTCGACAACATGGCCTTCGCTTCTCCAGAAGCTCCCATGACCTGCTTTCCGTCAACCTCAACGAGATCGAATCGACCTCGAAGCCGCCTCGACGCCGGGACCCCTCCTTCCGCGTGAATGGGGTCGACTACCCCGATCGGGCCGAGGTCGAGAGACTTACCCCGACTCGTCGGCCTGGAAGTCTGGGCCGGCGTCCGGGGCATCGAGTTGGGATCCAGTCCATCCACGAGGCTTGGGGGCTCGCCTGGGCCCACCGAAGGCCGGCAGGTGCGCTCAGCCGAGCCTTGGGCGACGACGATCGATTCGAGCTTTCGGGTGGCCCCGCCCGAACCTTGGGCTACGCCGGGACCGACCGCCTAGACGGCGGCGCGGGCGCGGACCGGTTCGTGGTGGGATTGGGCCGCAACCTGCTTTCGAGCGGTCTTGCCTCGCTCGGCGACAGGTTCGTGTTCGGTAGCGTGGACGACCGCCGCCCCGGCGGTCAGATGGATGTCATCTCGAACTGTACCCCGAGCGCGAACCGCACCGATCTGCGCGGCATTGACGCCTCCTCCTCGACGGCCGGAGTCTACGAAGCGTTCGGCTGGTCGGATGGCACGGCGAAGGGCCACGCCGTCTGGTGGCGCCCGATGCTGCTTGGGGGGTTGAACCTGCACGGCAACGCGGACCACAATGTGGTGGCCCGTTCCGCCAGTGCCCTGCGGGATCTGAGCGGGTTCGCGACCGGCGACGTCCTGACCTCAGCGCCGGAACGGCAACACGCCCAACGGGATGGCTAGGTCTTCGGCCGGGGACCGATCCAACGGACACAAGCATCCGGCCCTTTCGGGTCCAACTGGTAGAAAGCTGGTCTTCCGGCCATGTAGGTGCGCTAGCCCGAGGCGCCGATGGACGTCAGGGTCAGCTTGTGCAGGGCATTCAGGCGTGGTCCTATTTGCTGTATGGCCAAGCCTCCGTCCCGGCCTTCCTTCGCGATCAGCGCACGGAGCCTAGCATCCGTATCCGAAAAGCGGGGCATGTCTGCGACAAGGCCTGCCCCAGGATCATTCGGCACCGGTACGACCGGAGCGGGTCGGGAGGCTGCCGCGGCATGGGGCGTCGCTGATGTCGCATTGGTCGTCAGAGGTGTCGGCTTGGCCGCCCCCCGCTGCAGGACTTCGAACCGGCTGCAGCTCTTCCGCCAGTCCGGGGGCGCGGTTGCCCCTCCGAGCCCCAGCACCGTCGTCCCGCGCTCCACAAGATACCGCGCGAGCGGGGCGAAGCCGCCGTCGCTTGATGCAAGCACGAAGGCCGACAGGTCGCCTCGATGGGCCAGCTCCACTGCGTCGATGGTCAAGAGCATGTCGGCCGCGTTCGGGCCTATCCGCGCCACCCGTAGTCCGAAGCCGGCCGAGGCTTCCCAGTTCCGGGTATGACCTACGTCGCAGTAGACGCGCTTCACGAGCACCGAACCCAGGCGGGCCGCCCTCACCAGAAGCTGGCCGGCCCAGTCGGCCGCGATGTTGTCGCCATCCACGAGAAGGGCGACGCGCGCTTCCGTCAGCGGCGGCCGCGCCGCCGCGATGGCTTGTTGTTCCACGGCGGCTCCTGTCCGATCCCTGCCGGCAGGATGGATGGTCGCGGTCGCCGCGGCAATGGACTCCTCAAAGCCCCAGTCGTTCGCGAAGTCTCTCCAGCGCCGCTCGCTCCGGCGCGCCCCAGGGCGCGGTGCGGCTCAGGAACAGCGTGGCCTGGCTCGCATGGATCAGTCCTTCGGCCAGCACCTTGAGCCCGTTCGCCCGAAGAGTCTCGCCTGTCGAGGTGATGTCCGAGATCGCCTCGGCGGTCTCGCCGCGCACCACGCCCTCGGTCGCCCCCTGGCTGTCCACCAGCACGTAATCCGCGACGCCATGGCCGCGCAGGAAGTCACGGGTCAACCGGTGATACTTGGTGGCGATGCGTAGCCGATGCCCGTGCGCCCGCCGGAACGCCGCGCAGGCCGCGTCCAGGTCGTCCAGCGTCTCTACGTCCACCCAGAAGCGGGGGACCGCGATCACCACGTCGGCCTGCCCAAAGCCCATGGGCGCCAACTCCTCGACCCGGTCGGCCCAGGCCGCGACCTTCTCGCGCACGAGGTCCGAGCCCGTGACCCCCAGGTGGATGCGGCCCGCCTCCAGCTCGCGCGGGATCTCTCCGGCTGACAGGAGCACAGGCTCCAGGCCGTCCCAGTCGGACTGCGCCGCATATTCCCGCTCGCTGCCCGCACGTCCGAGATTGATCCCGCGAGCAGCGAACCAGCCGAAGGCGTCCTCCATCAGTCGCCCCTTGGACGGCAGACCCAGCCGCAGCGTCATGCTCCACCCCGCAGTTGCACGACCAGCTCGGGCCGGATCACACCGCCCACCGCCGGAACCACGCGCCCCCGACCCAGCACCCGCGTCAGCGCATCGTAGCGCCCGCCGGTGGCCACCGGAGGCAGATCGGGGCGGGCGGCAGCGAAGAGGCCGAACACGAAGCCGTCGTAATACTCCAGCGTCGTACGACCAAAGCTGCCTTCGAAGGCAATGTCACCCAGCGCGATCCCGCGCCGCTCCAGCGCCTCGACGCGCCGCTCCAGCCGATAGAGCGCAGGACCCAGCCCCGGCGCATCCCGCTCCAAGTCACGCAGCGTGTCCAGCGCCGCAGGCACGGGCGCCGCGAGCGACAGCAGCGCGTCGATCACCGCGACCTCCTCGGGCGGCAACGGCGGAGCCAAAGCCTCTTCGCGCAACTGCTGGAGACGCGCCTCGATCTCGGCCCGAGTCCGCATCCCGATCTCGGGACCGGTGTCGATGAAGGGGTCGGCCACGGCCAGCAGCGCCGCGCGTCCCTCGGGCAACGGCACCCGACCTGCGTGGCGGTCGAGCAGCGCCCGAAAACGCCGGGGCCGCCAGACGTGGCGGCGCAGCGCGGCCTTGCGCGTGGGCGTGGTCGAGAGCCCGTCCACCGCGGCAAGGATCAGCCCGATGTCCCCCATGGCCGCCCGCAGGGGCAGGTCCGGGAGAGCCGATGCCAGCGCGGCGAAGACCTCGGCATCCGCCTCGGCCGGGTCGCGGCCGCCGAAGAGCTCGAACCCCACCTGAAGGTATTCGGAGGGGCGCTGGGGATCGTCCACCTCTTGCCGCCGGAAGACTTCGCCCGCATAGGCGTAGCGCGCGGGGTCGAGCCCCGCCTCCATGTGCATCCGCACGACCGGCACGGTGAAATCGGGCCGCAGCATCATCTCGCCGCGCAATGGGTCCTGCGTGACGAAGGCGCGGGCGCGGATGTCCTCACCGTAAAGGTCCAGCAGCTCGGCGGCGGGCTGGAGGATGGCGGCCTCGACCTCCTCCGCGCCGCGCTCGCGCAGGTGCCCGAGCAGGCGCTGCGCCTCGGCCCAGGCGGCGGCCTTCTGCGCGGGCAGCGTCACTTGGCGAGCAGCCGCTGGAGATGCGCCACGAGATCGGCGCGCGTGACCTCCTGCTGCGCCGGGCGGTCCTTCCACTCCTCCAGGCTCGCGGTCTGCGCGGCCTGTGCCCCCGCCACGAGGTCCTTGACCTGCACGACCCCCCTCGCCTTCTCGTCGGACCCTTCGATGATCGCAAAGGGAGCGCGGCGACGGTCGGCGTACTTCATCTGCGCGCCGAAGCTCTTGGGATTGCCCAAGTAGGCCTCGGCCCGGATGCCCGCGTTCCGCAGATCCGCCACGATGGCGAAGGTGTCGGCCATGCGATCGCGGTCCATGACGGTAACGACCACGGGGCCGGGTTCCTCATGGGCAACCTGGCCTTTGGCGCGCAACGCCGCGAGCAGCCTGTCCACTCCGATGGAGACACCCGTGGCTGGGACCGCCTCGCCGGTGAAGCGCTTCACGAGGTCGTCATAGCGCCCACCCCCTGCGACCGAACCGAACTGGCGCGGCTTGCCGTCCTCGCCCAGGATCTCGAAGGTCAGCTCCGCTTCGAACACGGGACCGGTGTAGTAGCCCAGGCCCCGCACCGTTGCAGGATCAAGCAGGATACGGTCAGTACCATAAGCGCCAGCCTCGAGGAGCTCGGCCATCTGCGTGAGCTCCCCGATGCCCACCGCGCCAGTCTGGGTTTGGCCACAGAGGTCGGTGAGGTTGCGCAACGTCTCGGCGCCCGTAGCGCCTCGTGCCTCGACGAAGCCCAGCACCACCTGCGCCTGCTCCTCGGAGAGCCGGGCGCCCTTGGTGTAATCGCCGCTCTCGTCCTTACGGCCCTCGCCCAGCAGCGCCCGCACGCCCTCGGTACCCAGACGGTCCAGCTTGTCGATGGCGCGCAGGACGATGCCGCGCTCGTGCATGAACCGATCCGGGTCGGCGGGGTCGAGCACGCCCGCGGCCTCCATGACGCCGTTAAGGACCTTGCGGTTATTGATCCGTACCACATAGTCGCGGCGGGCGATGCCCAGCGTCTCGAGCGCGTCGCAGAGCATCCTGCAGATCTCGGCGTCGGCCGCGACGGTCGGCGTTCCCACCGTATCGGCATCGCACTGATAGAACTGGCGGTAGCGGCCCGGGCCCGGCTTTTCGTTGCGCCAGACGGGGCCCATCGCGTAGCGGCGATAAGGCGTGGGCAGCTGTGCCCGATGCTGTGCGTAGACGCGCGCAAGCGGCGCGGTCAGGTCGTAGCGCAGCGCCAGCCAGTCGCGATCCTCCTCTTGCCAGGCGAAGACGCCTTCATTGGGACGGTCCACGTCGGGGAGGAACTTGCCCAAAGCCTCGACCGTCTCCACGGCGGAGGTCTCCAGCGCATCGAAGCCGTAATGCCGGTAGACTTCCGCGATGCGTGCGAGCATGGCGCCGCGTTCGGTCACCTCGGCGCCGAAGTAGTCGCGGAAGCCCTTGGGCGTCTCGGCCTTGGGGCGACGGGGCTTTTGATCCTTGGGCACGCGGGCTCCTCCGGGCTGCGCCCGCGCTTTAGCGCGGGGCGCAGGGAGGGGCAACGGCGGGGCTGGACATGGCGCGCGCGGTCGGCTGTCCTGCCGCCATGGACCTCACGCCCCTCGAAGAGCGCCTCGCGCATCTTATCCGCACCGTGGACGACATGTCCGACATCATCGCTCGGCAAGAACGGGAGATCGCCCTCCTCACGCGCCGCGTCCAGATGCTCATGGAGCGCGAGGCCGAGCGGGAGCAGCAGGCAATGCGCGAGGTGCCTATCGACCGCCCGCCACATTGGTAAGTGGCGGCAGATTTTGGCCCACATCCTTACTGGCAGTTCCGAGTGGCGCACGTGCCTTTGATGGCTTGGCAGATCCGCCATTCAGATGCTGTGTAACCTGCGGCCCTCCGGCCCGCTGCCATCACAGGATCGGGTGGAGTCCACCTGAACTAGCGCTCATTTCGCCTGGGCGCCTGGGCCGGACCATGGAGGCCGGGAGGTTGGCCCAAGCCCGTGGCAATATCTGATGCTGAGATCATGGCCGACGGAGGCCGCCGCTGGCCGGCCGCCCGGACGCTTGGACGCTCGGACGCTCGGACGCTCGGACGCTCGGTTTTGGCTAGGAGGTCGCGGGATGGAAAGTACCAGCATCTTGATGCTGGCCGATCGTCCTGGCGTGGCCTCAAGCCTGCTCGGCCGTTGACGACGTCTCTGGCTGGACGATAGGCCTATGGGGGCGACCAGCGGCGACGGGAGGACCCGCGCCGGGCTCGTCCGGCGGATGGGCGAGCGCCGCCGCGAGTTCGCCCATCCGCCGGCTCGGGCGCAAGACGCGGGGCTGGCGATCCTGACGGACGAAGTGGAGGTGCCTCCGGAGAGTTCCAGTGAAGTTTTCTGTCCCGGTCCGGATCAGGTCAGGATGCCGCAGGGCTTCGGTGGCGAGTCCGGCCGCCGCAACTGGAATTGTTGCGCTCAAGACCGGCTCCTTAGTGCGACGCGGCCCTAGCTCGAGTGCCCCTGCCCTCTTCGGCTCCATGCGACGGGTATCGCTTCAGGCGTGCCGGAGATTGCAAGGCGGCAGGGGAGAGCGATGGCGGCCCGCCGGATCAGAGAACGCCAAGGCTGCGCGGGAGTTCGGCAAGCAAGGCTCTGCGCCGAAGGTTCGGGTCAAGGGCCCGTGCGCCCGGACGCAAGGGGCGCTACAAGTCCGGCATCCGGAAGGACGGACCTCACCGCCCCTCCAGCCGGACCAATGCCGTGCCCGACGAGGTCGCCGATGCTGCCCGCTCTCCATGTCCGCTCCTATGACGGCGTCGGTGACCTTCACGCGCATGACTTCGTGCAGGTCGTACTGCCGGTGAGCGGCGAATTGGAAATCGAGATCGAAGGTCGGTGGGCGCGGTTGTCCCCCGCGCTCTCGGCCTTCGTGGCGCCCGGTGCGGCCCATGCCCAAGCCGGGCGAAGCTTCAACCGGTCCCTGATCCTTGACCTGCCCGAGGCCTCGCTGCCTGATGCGGTGCGGGACGGGCTAGGCCACGGGCGCTTTTTCGCACCCTCGCCCGGGGTGCGGCGCCTGCTCGACTTTGCGGCCCTGCGCACGGGGGAGGTGGAGATCGGCGAAGACGAGCGGGCCGCGCTCGCCTGCCTTCTCACGGGCACCCTAAGCCGGTTTGGGCCCTCACCTCGGCCGCTCGACCTCCTGCGCCAGGCCATCCGGCGTGATCCTGCGGCGGACTGGCATGTGGCGCGGCTGGCACGAGAGGCGGGCGTCAGCCGATCGGGGCTTTATAGGCTTCTGGCCGATGAAGGGGAGGCGACGCCGGGCCGGCTCGTCACTCGTGTCCGGCTGGAGGTGGCGCTTGGCCTTATAACCGAGCCACGCCTGTCCCTAGCCGAGGTCGCGCTGGCTTGCGGCTTCTCGGATCAGGCCGCTCTGACCCGCGCCATGCGCCGAGAGACCGGCCGCACGCCGGGGGCTTGGCGCCGCGGGACGATGGGTCCAAAGGCTGGGACGCCCGGACAAGAGCGCGGCCCTGTTCCCGGATAAGTCGCGGCCGAGACTGCGTGGGGGAGTGACATGCTTCGTTCGTCAAGACTGCCGGGCATCGGCGCGATTCTTCTCGCTGCGCTCCTATGGGGCACCACCGGCACGGTTCAGACCTTCCTGCCCGAGGGCCGTGAACCCTTGGCCGTGGGGGCGCTGCGATTGGTGGTCGGGGCGGCGACGCTCCTGCTGCTGGCGCTTGCCCGGCACGAGGGTCGCCAAGGCTTCGCCCGCCTGCCCTGGGCCGGGGTGATCCCCGCGGGGCTTGCCATAGGCGGCTACAACCTTCTGTTCTTCCGTGCAGTGGCCGAGACGGGCGTGGGCATTGGCACGGCCATCGCCATCGGCAGCGCGCCGATTTGGGCTACGGCCTTCGAGGTGGTCGTCAACCGGGAAAGGCCCGGCTGGCTGCGTTTGCTGGGGCAGGCCGTCGCCATCCTGGGTGTCGGGCTTCTGGCTCTCACGGGTGGGACGGGGGGCGGCTCGCTCGAAGGTGTCCTTCTCGCGGCGGGGGCGGCGGCCTGCTACGCCTTCTATTCCATGGTCACGAGCCGGGTGGGCCACCGCGCGCCTCCCGCGACGCTGGCCGCAGCGACCTTCGGCGTGGCCGCGTGCATGACGGCGCCCGTCCTGTTCGTGACGCCGCTGGTTTGGATGGCCACGCCGGCGAGCTGGTTCTGGATCTGCTTTCTGGGCGTGGGCGTCACGGGGCTGTCCTATGCGCTCTACACCTGGGGCCTCACCCGCGTGGCGGCCTCGACGGCGGTGACGCTCGCCTTGGCCGAGCCGGTGACGGCGTGGCTTCTGGCCAGCGCAGTGGTGGGCGAGGCGGTCACGGCTCAAAAGGTCGCAGGCGCCTCGCTGGTGCTCGCGGGCCTCGCCGTCATCACGCTGCTGCCGGCGGCCCGTGCGGCGCCTCCAGCGCCGATGAATCGGGGGGACGCGGCGGGGCCCGTGGCCTGACACCACGCGGGCCGGCGCATGGGTCAGGGCCCGGCGGGACCGGTTTCCAGGTCGTAGACGGTGATCCCTTCATGACCGCCATCACAGAGAGCGACGAGGCGGCCACCCGCGTCCTTGTGGCGGGGATGCGCGTCGTAGGCCAGATGCGCGGCGCGGTCGCGGAAGGCGATGACGAAGCCATGGCCGAAACGGGCACTCTTGCCCTCGTAGTCGCGGTTCGGGCCGTGGCGGAAGTCGAGCATGCCCTCGACCTCGGTCCTGAGGGCAGCCAGATCCTCCATAACCGCCCGGAGCGCCTCCGGTTCGGCGTCGGGACGTAGGGCGCAGAAGACGCAATGAAGCAGCATGGGTCAGGTCCCCGTAATCAGGATGGCGCGGAAATCATTGACGTTGGTGAGCGTAGGGCCGGTGACGACCTGATCGCCCAAACGCCCGAAGAACGTGTGCGCGTCATTGGCGGCGAGCGCCCCGGCCGGGTCAAGCCCCTGCGCGCGGGCGCGGGCCAGCGTGTCGGGAACGATGATCGAACCGGCGATCTCGGCCGCGCCGTCCACCCCGTCGGTGTCGCAGGCCAAGGCATGGATGCCAGGAGCACCATCGAGGGCCAAGGCCAGCGCCAGCGCGAACTCGGCATTGGGCCCGCCGATTCCGTCGCCGCGCCGGGTAACAGTGAGTTCACCCCCCGACAGGAGCACGATGGGCAGCGCGCCGGACGCGCGGTCCCGCTGCAGTGCCAGCGCCTGGGTGGCCATGGCCTGCGCCACCTTGCTCGCTTCGCCCTCGATGGCGTCGCCCAGGACGTGCACCTCGCAGCCACGCTCGCGTGCGAGGGCGGCCGCGGCGGCGAGCGACTGCGCGGGAGCGGCGATGACCCGTGTCTCGGTACGGTCGAGTCGCGGGTCGCCGGGCGGCACGACCCCCGTGGGTCGGGCGAGGGCCGCCCGGACCGGGTCCGGCACGGCCACGCCCCAGTGATCGAGAATCGCCCGCGCCTCGGCGGGGGTGGAACCCTCGCCTATCGTCGGGCCCGAGCCGATCACTGCGGGGTCGTCCCCTGGCACGTCCGAGATGAGGAGCGCGAGGAGCCGCGCCGGATGGGCGGCGGCGGCGAGCTGACCGCCCTTGACGCGACTCAGGTGTTTGCGGACCGTGTTCATGGCTGAGATGGGCGCACCGGAGGCCAGAAGCGCAGCGTTGATTGCCTGCTTGTCGGACAGCCTCAGACCGAGCACCGGCGCGACGAGCAGCGACGAGGCACCGCCGGAGATCAGGACCAGCACAAAATCGTCCTCGCCGCAGCCGTCCAGCAGAGACAGCATCCGCGCGGTCGCAGCCTCGCCCGCGGCATCCGGCACGGGATGCGCAGCCTCCACGACTTCGATGCCCTGCAGGGGGCGGCCGTGGCCGTAGCGGGTGATGACCAACCCATTGCAGGGGCCCCAAGCGGCTTCGACCGCCTCGGCCATGCGCGCGGAGGCTTTTCCGGCGCCGACCACCACCACGCGTCCCACGGGACGGGGCGGAAGGTGGGCCGCCAGCGACCGCATGGGGTCGGCCGCGGCGACCGCGCGATCGAAGAGCGAGCGCAGGAACGCGCGGGGAGCCGGGCGGCTCATGCGCCGAGGCTAGATGCGCGGGCCACCAGCGACACGGGCGCGCGGCTCTCGGGCGGGGGACGGCGGCCCTCCTCCAGCCAGTCGAGCAGGGTCGCGGCGGTCCCGCGCCCGAAGCCCGCGATGTCGCAGCGCACGGAGGACAGCGGCGGATAGGCCATGATGCATTCCTCAATGTCGTCGAAGCCCACGATACGGATATCGCGCCCAACCCTGCGTCCGACCGACAGGAAGCCCGACAACATCCCGAGCCCCACGAGGTCGTTGAAGCAGATCACGGCGTCCACCTCGGGCCGATCCTCGGATAGGGCGACGGCGGTGTCGCGGCCGAAGGCGCGGGAGCTGCGCCCGGCGAGGAGCAGAGGCTCCTGCCCCCGCTCGCGCATCACGTCGAGATAGCCCGCCATCCGTTCGAGCGTGATGGGCCGGCCTTCAACGCCGCCCGCGAAAGCGATTCGGCGCGCGCCCAGGTTCAGGAGGTGCTCGGCCGCGAGGCGCCCGCCCCGGGCGTAGTCGAGCGACGCGAAGGGGAAACGCTCCGACGGGTCGACCTGGCGCAGGACCTGCAGCACCGGGATGCCCGCGCGAGCCAGCGGGCCGAAGGTGTCCTCCTCGGCCCCGTAGGTGGGCGAGATGACCAGGGCCGAGATGCCGTGCTCGATCATCGAGCCTACCACCTGCGCCTGCAGGCCCGGATCCTCGTCGGTGTTGGCGACCACCGTCGCGTAGCCGCGCCCCGAGAGCGCCATCTGAGCCGAAGTGGCGAACTCGGTGAAGAAGGGGTTGCGCAGGTCGTTGATGACGAGCCCGATGAGGCCGGCGTTGGTGCTGCGCAAATTCGCGGCCGCACGGTTGTAGACGTAGCCCAGCTCGTTCATCGCCTGCCGGACCTGGGCGCGCGTCTCCTCGCGCACGAGTGGGCTTTCCTTGAGCACAAGGCTCACGGTCGACTTCGACACGCCGGCGCAGTTCGCCACGTCTATGATCGTGGGCCGGCGGGCCATGGGCTCACTCCACCCCGTGCAGCGCGAGGAGCGTGCGCATCCGCGCCTCGGCGCGATCGGGCCTCGCGAGGAGGCGCGCTTGGTCGGCAAGCCGAAACACCTCGGCATAATGTGTGATGTCGCGGGAGGACTGGAAGCCCCCCGGCATGATGAAGTGAGACTGGTAACCGTTGAGCCAGGCCAGGAAGGCGATACCGGCCTTGTAGAAGCGCGTGGGCGCACGGAATATCTCTCGCGAGAGAGGCACGGTGGGGTCGAGGAGCGCGTCGTAGGTGGCGCGGTCGCCCTGCGCGAGCGCTTCCAGCGCTTGGCTGGCGGCGGGCGCGATGGCGGCGAAGATGCCGAGGAGCGCGTGGGAGTGCCGCGTCCCGTCCCCCGCGATCAGGCGCGCGTAGTTGAAGTCGTCGCCCGTGTAGAGGCGCACGCCTTCGGGCAGCCGCGCGCGAAAGGCGATCTCGTGCGCCTCGTCCAGAAGGCTGATCTTGATGCCGTCCACCTTGGACGGGTTCTCCGCGATGATGGCCAGCACCGTCCCGGTCGCCTCGGCCACGTCGTGCGAGCCCCAGTAGCCCGCGAGCAAGGGATCGAACATGTCGCCCAGCCAGTGAAGGATGACGGGCTCCCTGGCCTGCGCGATCAGGCGGCGATAGACTGCGGCATAGGTCGCGCCGTCCGCGCCGATGGCCGGCAGCGCGCGGGTGGCCATCAGGATAAGCTGGCTTCCTGCCGCCTCGATCGCCTCCATCTGCGTCTCATAGGCCGCGACGATGGCGTCGGCATCCCGCAAGTCCGGCAAGGGCACATGGTCCGTCCCGGCCCCACTCGCCACGCATGGACGGAGGGCGTGCGCCTTGGCGGCGCGCATCGTGCGCTCGATCAGCTCCCTTGCGGTAGGCCAGTCCACGCCCATGCCGCGCTGGGCGGTGTCCATCGCCTCGGCGAGCCCCAGGCCTTGGTCCCAGAGCCCCTCGCGGAAGTGCAGCGTCGCGTCCCAGTCCACGGCGGGTCGGGTGTCCCAGGGATTACGCTCGCGCAGCGGGTCCGAGACGACATGGGCGGCGGCGAAGGCCGTGCGGGTCAGCGGCACGCGGGGCGCGCGAACCACCAAGGGCTCGCCCGTGAGGCGGTAGGGCTCCAACGTGCCAGCGGCGGTGGGCAGGGTCAGCGCAGGAAGGGTCTTGAGCATGGTCACATCCCATGATCGGCGCGGATCAGGTCGGCGGCCTTCTCGCCTATCATGATCGTGGGCGCGTTAGTGTTGGAGGACACGACAGTCGGCATGATCGAGGCGTCGGCAACGCGCAACCCCTCGATCCCGTTCAGGCGCAGGCGCGGGTCCACGACAGCCTCGGGGTCCGAGCCCATCCGGCAGGTGCCCGCCGGGTGGTGATCTGTCTTTGCGTTTCGGCAGGCGTAGTCAATGAAGTCGGCCTCGCTCCGCGCCCCGGGACCGGGCAGCCGCTCGGCCAGGACATAGGGCTTCAGCGGCGCCTGCCGCATGATCTCCTGCGCGAGCTTCAGCCCCCGGATCGACATCTCGCGGTCGTGGGGGTCGGCCCAGTAGTTCGGGTTGATCAGCGGCGCCTGACCCGGATCGTCCGAAGCCAGCCGCACCGTCCCGCGCGAACGGGGCCGAAGATACGCAGAGTTGAGCGTGACGCCTCCGTTGGGCATGGCCGCGACCCCGGCTTCTATGCCCGAGCCCAGGCCCAGGTGGAGTTGGATGTCGGGCGAGCGCGCGTCGGGGTCGGCGTACCAGAAGCCGCCCGTCTCGAAGAGGCTGGAAGCCACCGGTCCCCGCTTGGTCAACAGGTAGCGCAGCCCTGCCAACGCCGACCAGTGCGGCTTGGCGTAGCGGTCGTAGGTGTGCGGGCCCGTGACCTCGCAGATCACGAAGAGGTCGAGGTGGTCCTGGAGGTTCGCTCCCACGCCCGGACGGTCGAGGACCGGGGCCACGCCCACCCCGGACAGGTGGTTCGCCGGACCGATCCCTGAGAGCATCAGGAGCCAGGGCGAGCCGATGGCGCCCGAGGACAGGATCACCTCCCTCCCCGCCTCGATGCGGGTGCCGTCGGCCATCTCCACGCCCTGTGCGCGGCCCTTCTCCACGACGATGCGGCGGACCTGCGCGCCCGTCCGAACCGTGAGATTGGGCCGGCCCCGCGCAGGTCCGAGATAGGCCATCGCCGCCGAGGAGCGCCGCGCGTTGCGCTGGGTCAGCTGGTAATAGCCCACGCCGTCCTGCTGCTCACCCGTCATGTCGAGGTTGCGCGGAATACCCAGTTCGGCCGCCGCCGCGAAGTAGGCGTCGCAGATGGGCAGTGGCGCGCGAGGGCGGGACACGCCCAGGGGACCGCCCTTGCTATGATAGCGGTTCTCGAAACTATCGTTGTCCTCGGCCTTGCGGAAATAGGGGAGAACGTCCTCGTAGCTCCAGCCTTCGCAGCCCATCTGCCTCCACTCGTCGTAATCGAGCGCGTTGCCCCGCGTGTAGATCTGCGCGTTGATCGATGACCCTCCACCGATCACCTTGGCTTGGGTATACTTCAGCACGCGCCCGTTCAGGTGCTTCTGCGGGACGGTGTGCCAGCCCCAGCTTCCGATGCCCTTGGTCATCTTCGCGAAGCCCGCGGGCAAGTGGTAGAACGGGTGGCGGTCGCGCCCGCCCGCCTCCAGCAACAGGACCTTGGCCGCCGGGTTCTCGGACAGCCGCGCCGCGAGGACGCAGCCCGCCGAGCCACCACCGATGATGATGAAGTCGTAACCCATGTCAGAGCCTCGGGATGGAGAGGCCGCCGTCCACCGGAATGGCGGCGCCGGTGGCGAAGGCGAAGCGCCCCTGCGCGAGTGGCACCACGACCTCGCCGATTTCGGATGGCTGGCCCCAGCGTCCGGCAGGCACGAGCCCGCCTTCGATGCGGGCGGTGTACTTGTCCTTCACGCCGGCGGTCATGCCGGTCTCGATGATGCCGGGACGCAACTCGAAGACGCCGATGCTGTGGGGGGCGAGTCGGACGGCGAATAACTTGGCCATCATCGCAGCCCCGGACTTGGAGATGCAGTATTCGGCGCGTTCGATGCTCACAAGCGTGGCGCTGACCGAGGTGACAAAGGTGATCGAGCGGTAGGGCCCGGCGGGCCGCGCGATCATGCGTCGCGCCACGGCCTGCGCGAGGAAGAAGGCCCCGCGCAGGTTCACGTCCAGCACGAAATCGAAGTTCTCGGGCGTGATCTCCAGCATGTCGCCACGCACCCGCGCCGGCACGCCCGCGTTCTGCACGAGCGCCGTCACCGGCCCCGCCTCGGACTCCACGGCGTCGAGAAGCGCGGGGATGGCCTCCACCTCCGACAGGTCATGCCGGTAGTAGGAAGCGTTGGGCCCCAGCCGCTCCAGAGCCTGGCGCACGGCAGGCGCGTCCGGGTCGGACCGCGAGGCGAGGACCACGCGGAAGCCCGCGTCCGCCAGCGCACCGGCGATGCCCAAGCCGATGCCCTGCTGGCCGCCGGTGATGAGAGCCGTGCCCGTCATGCCGCGAGGTCCCTTTGTGCGATGTGGGCGCCCGCCCGCAGCGCCAGCGCCGCGATGGTGAGCGCCGGATTGACCGCCGCCGAGGTCGGCAACACCGAGGCGTCGACGACGAAAAGGTTCGGATGGTTATGCGTGCGGCAGAACGGGTCCACGACGCTCGCCTCGGGGTCGCGGCCCATCCGGGCCGTCCCGCACTGGTGCGAGGGCGTCCGCCGGTCGAAGGCTTTGGACAGCACCACGGGCCAACCCGCCTTCCGCAGCAATGCCTTCATCTTCGCCACAAGGGCGAGGTGCCCCTCCCAGTTCGACCGTTTCCAGTCCAGCATGATGCGGTCGCCCCTCAGCGTCACGCGGCTCTCGGGGTTGGGGAGGTCCTCGCTCATGGCGAGGAGATGGACGGAGTGGTCGGCCACCCACCGGGCAATGGGTTTCGGGATCGGCGTGTCCGAGGCGAGAATGGTGCCCGAGATCTTGCCCAGCATCTGGATGTTGCCGAGCGGCTGTCCATTCGGGCCGCCGGTCAGGTACCAGTCGTTCACCTGGATCGTCTTCTGGTAGATCGAGTCGTTGCGCCGAAGCGGGTGCACGCCCAGCACCGCGCTGAGGTTGTGGTTCATGAAGTTCCGGCCGACCTGGTCGGAGCGGTTGGCGAGGCCGGTGGGGTGCCGCTCGTCCGCCGAGGCGAGAAGCAGCACGGCCGAGTTCACCGCTCCCGCCGCCAGCACGATCACGGGGGCCGAGAGCGTCTCGGGGATGCCGTTCCGGTCGAATTCGACGGCTTCGATGCGGCCATCGGCCCCGGCGCGGAGGCGGCGGACGCGTGCGTTCTCGACAAAGCTGACGTTCGGGTACTGGAGCGCGTAGGCCAACGACACCGTTTCAGCATCCTTCTTGCCGCCGCAGGTATCGGGGAATGCGTCCCAGGGCGTCCGGCCGTGCCGAAGCCAGTGGTCGATATCCACCCCGAGAGGGAGCGGGGAGGGATGCGCGCCTGCGCGCCTCAACCGGGCCCGCAGGTCCGCGATGGACGGTTCGTCGGGCACGGGCGGATATGGGTAGGTTCCGGAATGCGGGGGCTCGGTCGGGTCCTCGCCCAAGGCGCCCCGGACCTCGAACATCCGCTCGGCCTCCTGGTAGAAGGACTCCAACTCGTCGTAGCTCATCGGCCAGCCCGGCGTTGTCCCACCCATGTGGCGCAGCGGCGCGAAGTCCTCGCGGCGGTAGCGGATCAGCACGGCCCCGTAGAATTTGGAGTTGCCGCCGGCGTGATAGTAGTTGCCCGGGTTGAACGGTTTTCCCTCCCCGTCCAGCCACTCCTCTTGGGGCCGGAAATGGCCGCGTCCGAAGATGGCTTCGTCGCTGCGCGCCTCGGGCGAATGCTCCAGCCGGTGGCCGCGCTCCAGGATCAGGATGCGGCGCCCCGTCGGCGCCAGCGCAGCCGCCAGCGTGGCCCCGCCCATTCCGGAGCCGATGATGATGACATCCGGTTGCGGCATCAGGCGATACGGTTCTCGGTGACGGGATCGAAGGCCACGGCCTTGTCCATGTTGACGGCGAAGTCGAAGACCTCGCCCGGGGAAACGCTCGCGTCGGCCCGCATCCGGGCAATGATGTCCTTGCCACCCAGCGTGGTCGTCACAAAGGTATCCGACCCAGCGGGCTCTGTGACGGTGACGCGGTTCTTCAGCGGCTGGACGTTCAGCGACTTGCGATCCGCGCCCTCGGGGTCGGTGATCGCCTCGGGCCGCACGCCGAGCACGATCTCCCGCCCCGACCAGGCCGACAGCGCCGGCTGGGACAGCCGGAGGAGCCGCGCCTGCCCCTCGGCGTCCATGACCACGACGTGCGGTGCGCCGTTCTCGACCGCCACCTTGGCCGGAATCAGGTTCATTGAAGGCGAACCCATGAAGGACGCCACGAACAGGTTCGACGGCGTGTCGTAGATCTCCTTGGGGGTGCCGAACTGCTGGACATAGCCCTTGTTCATCACCGCGATGCGGGTCGACAGCGTCATCGCCTCGATCTGGTCGTGGGTGACGTAGACGATGGTCCGCCCCAGCCTCTGGTGCAGCTTCTTGATCTCGGTCCGCATGTCGACGCGCAGCTTGGCATCGAGGTTCGACAGCGGCTCGTCGAAGAGGAAGACGTCCGGGTTGCGGACCAGCGCCCGCCCCATCGCGACCCGTTGCCGCTGCCCGCCCGAAAGCTGCGCGGGCTTGCGGTCGAGGAGATGGTCGATCTGCAGGAGCTTCGCGACCTGCGCCAGCGCCTTGTCCCGCTCGGGCTTGGGCACCCCGTGCATCTCCAGCCCGAAGGTGATGTTCTGCCCGACGGTCATGTTAGGGTAAAGCGCGTAGCTCTGGAACACCATGGCGATGTTGCGCTTGGAGGGATGCACCCCGTTCACCACGCGTCCGTTGATCGCGATGTCGCCCGAGGAGATGGCCTCCAGCCCCGCGATCATGTTGAGGAGCGTGGATTTCCCGCAGCCCGAGGGGCCGACGAGGACCAGAAACTCCCCTTCCTCGGCCGAGATGTCCACACGGTGGAGCACCTCGACCGAGCCGTAGGATTTCGTGACGTTGCGGATGTCGAGGAAGCCCATCGGGTCAGCCTTTCACGGATCCCGCCATCAGGCCCCGCACGAAGTACCGGCCCGCGACGATGTAGACGAGGAGGGTGGGCAGCGCCGCCAGGATCGCGCCCGCGAAATGCACGTTGTATTCCTTCACCCCCGTCGAGGAGTTGACGAGATTGTTGAGCCCCACGGTCATCGGCATGGAGTCGAGGTCCGCGAAGGAGGCGCCGAACAGGAAGTCGTTCCAGATGTTGGTGAACTGCCAGATCACCGACACGACGGCGATCGGCCCCGACACCGGCAGCATGATCCGCCAGAAGATGCGGAAGAACCCCGCCCCGTCCATCATAGCGGCGCGCACCAGCTCGGTAGGAAAAGCGGCGTAGTAGTTGCGGAAGTAGAGCGTGGTGAAGCCCAGCCCGTAAACCACGTGCACGAGGATCAGCCCCGGCGTGGAGCCCGCCAGCCCCATGAGACCCAGCATCCGCGCCATCGGGATCAGCACGATCTGGAACGGGATGAAGCACGCGAAGAGCATGAGCCCGAAGAGGATCGTGTCGCCCCGGAACCGCCACTTGGTCAGCACGTAGCCGTTCAGCGCGCCGAGGATCGTGGAGATCGCCACGGCGGGCACGACCATGAGGATCGAGTTCAGGAAGTAGGGGCGCAGGCCCGTAGGCTCTACGCCGATCTGCGCGGTGGACCAGGCCGAAAGCCAGGGTGCGATCGTCCAGTCCTGCGGCAGCGCCAGCATGTTGCCGCCCGTGATCTCGGACAGGGGCTTCACGCTGTTGATGACCATGATGGCGAAGGGCAGCAGGTAGAACAGCGCGAAGAGGAGCAGCACGAGGTAGATGAAGGTCCGCGCGACGCGGCTCGTGCGGACGGCGGTGTCCTGGCTGGGGACGGGGGCGGCGGGGCGGACGACGACGGCTTCCTGCGAGATCGTGCTCATCTCTCGCGCTCCTTCAGCTCGGCGTAGAGATACGGGACCATGATCGCCGCGATGGTCATGAGCATGATGACCGCCGAGGCCGCGCCCACGCCCATCTGGTTTCGGGTGAAGGTGTAGGAATACATGAAGGTCGCGGGCAGCTCGGTCGCGCGCCCGGGGCCGCCGCCGGTCAGCGCGATGACGAGGTCGTAACTCTTGATCGCGAGGTGGCTCAGGATCACGAACGCCGACAGGAAGGCGGGCCGCAGCAGCGGGATCACGATCCGCCGGTAGAGGTTCCAGTTCGACGCCCCGTCGATCTGCGCGGCCTTCAGGATCTCGTTGTCGATCCCCCGCAGGCCCGCCAGGAACATCGCCATCACGAAGCCCGAGGTCTGCCAGACGGCGGCGATGACGACGGTGTAGATCGCCATGTCGCGGTCCTTGATCCAGCCGAAGCTGAAGCTCTCCCACCCCCAGAGGTGCATCGTGTGCTCGAGCCCGATGCCGGGGTCGAGGAACCATTTCCAGGCGGTCCCCGTCACGATGAACGAGAGCGCCATCGGATAAAGATAAATCGGCCGCAGCATCCCCTCGCCCCGGATCTTCTGGTCGAGGAAGATCGCGAGCACCAGCCCGATGACGGTGCAGGCGACGATGTAGAGCGAGGCGAAGATCGCCAGGTTCACCAGCGCGGTGTGCCAGTGGCTCAGCCCCCAGAGGGTGCCGTAGTTCTCCCAGCCCACCCAGTCGGTGGAGGGCATCATCTTGGAATCGGTGAAGCTCAGGTAGATCGAATAGGCGATGAAGCCGTAGACGAACACCAGGATGGCCGCGAGCGACGGCGACAGCACCAGCTTGGGCAGCCAGTCCTGCAGGCGCGTGCGGAAATCGGCCTCTGTCGCGGTGGCCATGATCCCCTCCTCGGATGTGGAGGGGACGGCGCGGTCGCCGTCCCCGGGTATGGGCTCACATCGCCGCTTCGACGGCGTTCACGAGCTCCTCGGCCGCGGTCTGGCTGTCGTACTCACCGTTGAAGTGTGCAGTCACGACGTCGTAGATCGCGTTCTTCACCGCGGCGCGGTTGGCATGCCCGTGAGCCATGGAGCCCATGAGCGTCCCCGCCTCAGCCGCCGCCGCGAGGTCGGCCATGCCCTGCTTGCCGCAGGCGTCGAACTCGGTGTCCGCGACGTCCGTGCGCGCAGGGACCGAGCCCTTGACGGTGTTGAAGGCCACCTGGAACTCGGGCGACATGATCGCCGAGGCCATCGCCGCCTGGTTGGTCACCGCGGTCTCGTCCGTCACGTTGAACATGGCGAACTGGTCGGAGTTGAAGGTCACCGCCCCCTCGGTGCCCGGCATGCGGAAGCAGAGGATGTCCTCGCCGGGCGTGAGCCCCGCGTTCTTGAACTCGCCCTTGGCCCAGTCGCCCATGATCTGGAAGGCGGCCTCGCCGTTCGCGACCATGGCCGAGGCGAGGTTCCAGTCGCGGCCCGAGAAATTGTCGTCCACGAACTCGCGCAGCTGCGACATGCGATCGAAGGCCTGAACCATCGTCTCCGAGCCCAGAGCCTCGGGATCGAGGTCGATGAAGGCGGCCTTGTAGAACTCGGGGCCGCCAGTGGACAGCACCACGCCGTCGAAGATCGTGGCGTCCTGCCAGGCCTGCCCGCCATGGGCGAGCGCCACCTTGCCCGCGGCCTCGACGGCCTCCATCGCGGCGACCAGCTCGTCCCAGGTGGTGGGCTGGGCGATCCCGAGCTCGTCGAGGACCGCCTTGTTGGCCCAGACCCAGTTGGTCGAATGGACATTTACCGGGGCGGCGATCCAGTTGCCCTCGTACTTGGAGAACTGTTGGAGCGCGGCCGGCACGACGGCATCCCAGCCCTCGGCGGCCGCGACCTCGTTGAGGTTGCCCAGGGCCCCCTCGGCGGCCCAGTCCTGGATGTCGAAGCCCAGCATCTGCACGGCGGTCGGCGGGTTGCCGGCGGTGACTCGGGCGCGCAGCGCCGTCATCGCCGCCTCGCCGCCACCGCCCGCGACGGGCATGTCGTTCCAGCCGATGCTCTGGCCCGACAGATCCTCCTTGAGCACGTTCAGCGCCGCGGCCTCGCCGCCGCTCGTCCACCAGTGCAGGACCTCGACGCCCGACCCGCCCTCCTGCGCGGCGGCCCAGCCACCCACGCTGGCCAGCGCGGCCGCCGCTGTCAGAGTCTTCATCTTACGCATGTGGTTCCTCCCTTTTATTCTGCGCAACTCGTTCTCCGCCGACCTCCCCGTCAGCGGGTCCTGACCCAAGGCGTGCGCGTGCGGCCGACCCGCATCGCGACCGTCTTGACCTCCAGGAACTCCTCCAGCCCGTAGCGCCCGATCTCGCGGCCCTGCCCCGACTGCTTGAAGCCGCCGAAGGTCATCTCGGGAAAGCCGTCCATCCAGGTGTTGGTCCAGATCGTCCCCGCCTGCACCCGGCGCGCGAAGTCGAGGCAGGTGTGGACGTTCTCGCTCCACACCCCCGCCGAGAGGCCGTAGCTCGCATCATTGGCAAGCGCGACCGCCTCGTCCAGCGTCCGAAAGGTCAGGACGGACAGGACCGGCCCAAAGACCTCCTCGCGCGCGATGGCCATCGACGGCGTGACGCCCGCGACCACTGTGGGCTGGTAGAACTGGCCCGTGAGCCCCGGCACCGTCAGAGGCCCGCCGCCCAGCCGCACCTCGGCGCCGGCGCCCGCCGCTGCCTCCACATAGCCGTGGATCTTTCGTTGGTGGGCCTCGGACACGATCGCGCCCACCTGTGTCTGCGGATCGAGCGGATCACCGAACGCCACCCGCCTCGACAAGTCCACCACCCGCGCCGTGAAGTCCTGCGCGATATCCTCGTGGACGAGGATGCGGCTCCCGGAATTGCAGCACTGGCCCACGTTGAAGTGGATGCCGAAGGTCACCGCATCCGCCGCGCTGTCGAGGTCTGCGTCGGGGAAGATCGCCTGCGGGTTCTTGCCCCCCAGCTCCAGCGCGACCTTCTTCAGCGTTCCCGAGGCCGCCGTGACGATCCCCTTCCCCACCGCCGTCGATCCGGTAAAGGTCACCATGTCGACGTAGGGATGGGTGGACATGAGGCTGCCCACCGGCTGCCCGTAACCCAGCACGATGTTGACCACGCCGGCCGGCAGTCCCGCCTCCAGCAGCAACTCGCCCATCATCACGGTGGTCGAGGGCGTCATCTCCGACGGCTTCACCACGCAGGTGCATCCGGCCGCCAACGCGAAGGGCAGCTTCTGGCTCAGGATCCAGAAGGGAAAGTTCCAGGGCGTGATGACCGACACGACGCCGATGGGCTCCTTGAGGATCATGCCCAGCATGTCCGAGCCGAGCGTATTGTGGCTGTCGCCCTGCACGGTGCGGGCCAGCGCCGCCGCATAGCGCCACAGGTCCGCCGCTCCCCCGACCTCGCCGCGCGACTGGCTGATCGGCTTTCCGGACTCCAGCGTCTCGACGACGGCGATCCGCTCCACGTTGGCCTCGATCAGGTCCGCGACGCGCAGCAGCACCGCCGACCGTGCCTTGCCCGACAGCCGGCTCCACCGCCCGTCGTCGAAGGCCCGTCGCGCGGCGCCGATAGCGGCCTCGGTATCGGCCTCGCACCCCAGCGCAGAGCGGCTGGCGAGCGTTCCATGCGCGGGCGACAGGCGGTCGAAGGTCCGCCCGTCCCGGCTCGCCCGCCATTCGCCGTCGATGAGGTGGCGACCTTCGAAGGGCGGGGGCAGCGCGGTCCCGGTCGCCGGGATCAGGGTGAGATCGAGCATGTCAGGTCCCCGGAAAGACGGGTTTGCGTTTCTCGCGGAAGGCAGCCACGCCCTCCGCCCGGTCGTCCGAGGCGCCGACCATCCCGGCCCCCAGCGCCTCGATCATCGCGTCGCGATCTTCGCCCACGGCGGCGTGGATCATCCACTTGGCCACCTCCACGGCGCGCGGCGATAAGGTTGCGAGTCCCCGAGCGATTTCGAAGGCGCGGGCGCGCGGGTCGTCCGCGATCTCCGCCGCGAAGCCCAGCGACACGCAGCGCTCCGCGTCGAGCCGCCGCCCGAAGAGCGCCATCTCCTTCACCACCGGCTCGGGTAGCAGCCGCAGGAGCCGCTGCGTCCCCGACCAGCCCGGCACGATGCCGACGCCCGCCTCGGGCAGCGCGATCTTCGCGCCCGGCGCCATCACCCGGATGTCGCAGGTCGACGCCAACTCCAGCCCCCCGCCGAAGGCCGGACCCTGCAGCGCCGCGACCGTGGGCAGCGACAGCCGCGCCAGCCGATCAAACACCCGGTGCCCTTCGCGCACCCAGCCGCGGGCGAAATCCAGCGGCGGGATCTCGCCCCAGGCCTTGATGTCGGCTCCAGTGCAGAAAGCGCGGTCGCCTTCCGAGGTCAGCACCGCCGCTCGCACGGACCCATCGGCCTCGATCGAGGCGCAATGCTCGGCCAGCCGCCGGATCATGCCCACGTCCAGCGCGTTCATCTTGGCCGGGTTGTCGAGCCGGATCTCCGCGATCCCGCCCTCGATATGAAGATGAACCTCGCTCACAGCACCAGCCCCATCGATCCCGCGCTGAGGAGCGACAGCGGCATGGTCGTGGCGTTCCCCGCCACGGTCACGCGCCCCTGCGACGCCGCGACGATGTCCCGCTCCGGCTTGATGCCCGGCATGATCTCGGTCGCCACCAGCCCGTCACCCGTCAGGCGGATCACGCAGCGCTCGGTGACGTAGATCACGTCCTGCCCCGTGGCCCGCGCCCGCCGGCCCGAGAAGGTGACGTGCTCCACCTCGTCCACCATCTTCGCGAACTTGCCGGGCTTGCGGACCTTCACGCCGTCCGCCCCCAGCGCCACCTCGGCCCCGGCCTCGAACCAGCCCGAGAAGACGATTTTGCGGGCGTGGGCCGTGATGTCCACGAAGCCGCCGCAGCCCGCCGTCAGGTACGGCTTCTTGCCCAGCTTCGACACGTTGACGTTTCCCTCCCGATCCACCTCCAGGAAGCTTAGGAAGCTCATGTCGAAGCCAGCACCCTGGAAGTAGGTGAACTGCTGGGGCGAGGGCACGTAGGCATCGGCGTTCGACGCGCAGCCGAAGGCGAAGCCCGTGAGAGGCATCCCCCCGACGGCGCCCTGCTCGATGGCCCAGGTCACGTCCTGCGCCAGCCCCTCTTCCAGCAGCACGCGCGGCACCATGGCCGAGATGCCGAAGCCCAGGTTCGCCGTCTGCCCGGCGCGCAGTTCCATCGCGGCGCGGCGGGCGATCACCTTCTCGACTCCGTGCTCGGCCAGGGTGAAGCTGCCCCAAGGCCGCATGATCTCGCCCGAAATGGCGGGATCGTACGGCGTCTCGGTGGTCTGGCGCTGGTCGGGATCGACCACGACGAGGTCCACGAGATGCCCCGGCACCCGCACGTCGTGGGGACGCAAGGAGCCGGCCGCGGTGACGCGCTTGACCTGCGCGATCACCAGCCCGCCATTGCAGCGTGTGGCGATGGCCTGCTCCAGCCCGCCCAGGTAGGCGCCCTCGTGCTCGTAGGTGAGATTGCCGCGCTCGTCCGCGGTGGTGGCGCGCAGGATGCAGACGTCCGGGGCGATGTTGGGGAAGTGGAGCCACTCCTCGCCATCCAGTTCGACCCGCCGGACAATGGGCCGCGCGGCGCCCGCGCCGTTCATCGCACAGCCTTCGCGGCGCGGGTCCACGAAGGTGTCGAGCCCGACCTTGGTGAGGACGCCCGGCCGCCGCGCCGCCACGTCGCGGTGCATGTCGAACAGGATGCCCGAGGGCACATTGTAGGCCGCCACCCGGTCCTCGACGATCATGCGCCAGATCTCGGGCATGGGCAGCGAGGACGGTCCCGAAGGATAGGACCCGGCGATCACCGTCGAGATCATCCCATCCCGAGCAATGTGGTCGATACCCTTGACCCCGTACATGTCGCCGGCGGCGATCGGGTGGAGCATGGTCAGGCCGTGCGGGTGCCCTTCTCGGCCGAAACGCTCGCCCATGGCCCAAAGCACCTTGTCGGGGCAGCCAAGCGCCGAGGAGGAGGAGACCGTCACCACGGCTCCGTCCGGGATGCGGGTCACGGCGGCCTCAAAGGTGGTCAGCTTCGACATGATCAGGCTCCGTAGTCGACTTGGGTGCGGGCGCCGCGGCGGGCGGCCTCGCGGACGGCCAGCGCCACGGCGAGGGAGGCCACGCCGTCCCATCCATCGGCGGAGGGTCGACCGTGCCCCTGGACGGCCTCGGCGAACAGGCGGACGGCGCGATCGTAAAGATTGTGGGGCGTCACCGGCACGGGCTTTCGCCCTTCAGCGGTGACGAGCTCGACCTTGCCCACCGGGCGCTGGGTCATCACGCCCCGGGCGTAGATCGAGCCTTCCGTCCCGTGGATCTCCACCGCCGTCTCGGCGAAGTGATGGGTAAAGCTCTCGTGCGCCGTGACCATCGCGCCCGAGGGCAGCGACCAGACGGACATGACCGAGTCCTCGACCCCCTGCCCCATCCCGGACTGGCCGGAGAGCGCCACGACCTCCTGTGGGTCCTCACCCAGCAGGAAGCGGATGGTGTCGGCGTCGTGCACGGTGATGTCGGGGATCACGCCGCCGCCGGCCTCGGCGTCGTTGATCCGCCAGCCCTGCAGGTGCGGCGGCAGAAAGACCGCGTGATGGACGCGGGCCGACAGGACCCGGCCGATCCGCCCGCCCGCCACGAGGTCGCGCATCGCCAGATGCGTCGCGGCATTGCGCAGGTGGTGGTTGGTACCGAAGACAAGGCCCGCGGCCTCGGCAGACGCGACCATCTCACGTGCCTCGGCCACGGTCATGGCCAACGGCTTCTCGCACAGGACGTGCTTTCCGGCCGCGATGGCGGCCAGCGCTTGGGAGCGATGCTTCTCGTTGGTGGACGAGATGTAGACGGCGTCCACGGCCGGGTCGGCCAGCATCTCATCGAGCGAGGTCGTGGAGGACGGAATGCCGTGGCGGCCTGCAAAGTCGGCGGCATGGGCAGGCTGCCCACTCACGACCCAGGTGACCTCGGAGCCCGGAAGGGAGCGGAAAGCTCCGATCATTTGCTCGGCCGCGATGGTGCTTGCGCCAACAAGGCCCCAACGCATCGATGTGACTCCTCTAGAACGTTCCAAGTATAATATGGAACGTTCCAAAAGGTCAACGGCCGATTGTTAGCCCTAGCGAGCGACCTCGTAACTACTACGGTCCGAGAGGCGGATACCGCCCTCCCTGAAGGAAGGGCGGCCGGACGGGGCGGATTCAGCCCAGGTGATGGGTCTCCGGGATGCCGTAGACCGGAGTGGGAATGCCCTCCATGCGCGCCTTGAGCTGGAGCGACAGGAACTGCGAATAGTGCCGCGACTGGTGAAGGTTCCCGCCGTGGAACCAAAGCCCCTCCTGTTTCGTGGGCTTCCACATGTTGCGCTGCTCGCCCACCCAGGGCCCCGGGTCCTTGGTGGTATCCGAACCCAGACCCCAGCACTTGCCGACCTTGTCCGCGACGTCGCGGCCGATCAGGTCCGCCGCCCAGCCGTTCATTGAGCCGTAGCCCGTGGCGTAGACGATGAGGTCGGCCGGAAGCTCGGTTCCGTCCTCCAGGATCACCGAATCCTCCGTGATCTCGCGAACGTTGCCGTGCGCAAGCTTGATCTGGCCATCGATGATGAGTTGGCAGGCGCCCACGTCGATGTAGTAGCCCGAGCCACGCCGCAGGTATTTCATGAACAGGCCCGAGCCGTCGTCGCCCCAGTCGAGTCGGAAGCCCGCCTTTTCTAGGCCCGCGTAGAAGTCGGCGTCGATCTCGCGCATCCGGTCATAGAGCGGGATCTGGAATTCGTGCAGGATGCGGTAGGGCAGCGAGGCGAAGATCAGGTCCGCCTTCTCCGTGGTCATGCCGCTCCGCACCGCCTTCTCGGAATAGAGCGCGCCCAGTCCCACCTCCATCAGCGTGTCCGAGCGCACGATGTGGGTGGGCGAGCGCTGGACCATCGTCACGTCCACGTCGTTCTCCAAGAGCGCGGCGCAGATGTCGTGGGCCGAGTTGTTCGAGCCGATGACCACGGCCCGCTTGCCCCGGTAGGCGTCGGGCCCCGGATGCTGCGAAGAATGGTGCTGGTCACCCTTGAACCGGTCCATGCCGGGGAACCGGGGCAGGTTCGGCTTGCCCGACATCCCGGTGGCAAGGACGAGCTGCTTGGGCCGAAGGACGACCTGCTCGCCGTCACGGTCCACGACGACGGTCCATTCGCCGGTCGCTTCGTCGTAGCGGGCCGACTTGCAGGTGGTCCGGGTCCAGTAGTTCAGCTCCATGACCTTGGTGTACATCTCCAGCCAGTCGCCGATCTTGTCCTTGGGCGCGAAGACCGGCCAGTTCGGCGGGAACGGCAGGTAAGGCAGGTTGTCGTACCAGACCGGGTCGTGGAGGCAGAGCGACTTGTAGCGCTTGCGCCAGCTGTCGCCCGCACGGTCGTTCTTCTCTAGGACGATCGTCGGCACGCCGAGCTGGCGCAGCCGGGCACCGAGCGCGATGCCGCCCTGCCCGCCGCCCACGATCACGACATAGGGCTGGCGCGTATAGCCCAGCTCGCGCGCCTCGGCCTCGCGCTCCTCCTTCCAGCTCGGGCGGTTCCTGCCGGCCCCGTGCTTGGCACCCAAGGGGCGGCCGAAGCCAAGCGGCTCCTCGTGGCCCTTGAGCTCGGACATCGAGGTGAGCAGCGTCCAGATCCGCCCGTTCTTGATCCGCACGAGCCCGTAGCCGCGCGCGGCCTCCGTCTCGAACTCGATCCAGGCGGTGGCGACGCCGCCGTCGGTGGTGGCGACCTCCCCCTCGGCGACGCGCCAGCCGCGCGGCCGGGTCGCCCCGAGCTGCGAGCGCAGCATGTCGGCGATCTCGTCCTTCCCTTCCACCGTCCTGATGTTCCAGGTGAAGGTCACCAGGTCGCGCCAGTAGCAGTCGTTCTGGAAGCAGGCGAGGGCGCGGTCGATGTCCCCCGCCTCGAGCGCCGCCCCGAACTCGTCGAGCAGGGCCGTCACTTGGTCGTTCGCCACGATATCGAGCATGAGTGGTCCTCCCTTGTTGTCTTTGCAGGGGGAGGATGACCCAGGACGGTCGGGGCGCGAGGCGCGAACCCGCGGCCAGTGACGCCGGAACGGAGATTTCCGGCACGTCCGTTGCACGCGCAACGCCGCTGCAACAGGGCGCGTCAGCGCCGGGGCGGTTGGACCAGGCCCAGCCGGCGTGCGCGGCGCAGGATCGTCGAGCGGTCCACGCCCAGCCGCCGTGCCGCGCAGGACATGTTCCAGCCGCAGGCGGCGAGGATGGCCTCCAGACTCTCCTCCGTCGCCGGGCCGGCGTGGCCCTCCGGCATCGGCGCGGGCGGAAGGTCAGGCAGGTCGATGACCGGCGCCTCGGCCAGCGCCACCGCCACATCGAGAAGGTTCATCAGCTCGCGCACGTTGCCCGGCCATGGGCGGGACTTGAGCTGCGCCCGCGCCGCCGGGCTGAGCCGGTAGCTGTCCGCGCGGCCATGCGTCCGCTGGCGCAGCAGCCGGTCGAGGAGCCAGTCGAAGTCCTGCCGCAACCGCAACGGCGCCACGGTCAGCGTCGCGCCCGCCAGCCGGAAGAAGAGGTCCTCGCGAAACCGTCCCTGCTCCACCGCCTCCGCGAGGTCCTGCCGCGTGGTCGAGATTAGCCGAACCCGACCCGCAGACCCCGAGCCGAAAGCCTGTGTCTCCACCTCGGACAGCAGCCGAAGCAGGCGCCCCTGAAGTTCGGGGGGCAGGTCTCCCAGGTTGTCGAAGACCAGCGTGCCACCCCGTGCGCCCTCGACGAGCCGCAGGCCGTCCGCAGTTTCGGCCAGGAGGGTCCGGTCGGCCCCGGACAGCGCGGCGCAGTTCACCGTGACGAAGGGCCGGCTCCCCGGCTGGCAGTCGTGGATCGCTCGGGCGAGCCGCTCCTTGCCCGTGCCGGTCTCGCCCCGGATCAGGAGAGGGATGCCGGTCGGGGCCAGCCGCGCCGCCTGCACGAGCAGGCGCCGGATCGCCGGGTCCTCGCCCCCGAAGTTTCGCAGCGCGGCCGGAAGCTCCGGGGCGGGGGCCGACCGCGGCAGGGGCCCCCGCTGGGGTGCGATGGCGTGGCCGAACATCGCCTGCCCGTCGCGTAGCCGGATCAGCCGGTCCTCGGTCGGACGGCCGCGCATCAGCTCGGGCAGGTCGTCCACCGACAGTTCCATGAGGCTGTCGAGGCGCTCGCCCAGCACCGGCCCTCCGTCGGGCGCGAGCGCCTGCTGCGCGCCGCGCGTCAGGCCGATGATGTGGCCCGTGCCGTCCAGGGCGACCGCGGCCTCGGGGTCCACGTCGAGGAACTCGGGCATGGTCGAGAAGCGCAGGACCCAGTCGCCCCGCGTCATCGCCATGAGGTTCGCCATCTCGATCCGCCGGGCCGAGGTCCTCACCAGGTTCATCGCCAGGCTCTGGCTGATCTTGGGCTGGGGCGAGCGCAGGAGCGAGATGTCGAGTACCGCCGCCAGCACGCCCGAGGCGTCGAAGATCGGGGCAGCCGTGCAGGACAGCCGCGTGTGCATCAGGTCGAAATGGTCGGTCTGGTGAATGGTGACGGGCTCGCCCGCGACGAGACAGGACCCGATTCCGCAGGTGCCGGCCAGGTCCTCGGACCAGTCCGCGCCAAGGTAGAGCCCCGCCCGGCGCAGGTCCTCCTCGAAGCGCGGGTCCCCGAAATAGTCGACGGTGACCCCCTGGGCGTCCGCGAGCATCAGGACATAGTTCTGGCCCACGATCTGCCGAAACAATGCCTCAAGGCCGCTGCGGGCGATGGCGATGAGCCGCTCGGCCTGCTCGCGGTGCTCGCGCAGGCGGGTTTCGGTCACGATGTGGGCCGGGCTGGGGCGCGCGGGATCGAGGCCGTACTGCTCGACGCAGCGACGCCATGACTGCATCACGAGGGCGTCGCGACTGCCCTGGCCGCCACTCAGGACCGCATCGATCTCGCGGATGTGGTCGCGGTCCAGCACGCCCGCCTCGCTGCCCGGATGACGTCCCTCATGCTGCGGCCAGCGTGCCGGCTGCGGAATACGACGTTGGTCGTAGCAACGATCGGGCGGTGGGACCGGTCCCCCCGGCTCGCGCGGACCGGTCCCGTACGCGACCCTTCAGCCGTCTTCGGATTCCTTTCGCCTGCGTTTCGGGACGGAAACGCCGAGAAGACCCCAGTTTCCGGGAAGCCACGACGGCGCGGCGAAGTGGAAAGCGCAGGCGCCTTGGCCGCGACCCAGACCCCGGTGACACACCGGGAGACCGGGCTGCCCGACCGTCCCCGCATCCGAGAGGCCCGATGACGCGCCTGCACGCCAACCTCCTGCTGCTCGTGGCTGCCCTGGCCTGGGGCTCGGGCAATGTCGCCCAAAAGACGGTGCTCGACCACCTCGACCCCCTCAGCGCGGTCGGCCTGCGCTGCCTGATCGCGGGTCTGCTCGTGCTTCCCCTCGCCCTGCGCGAGGCGGCGCTCCGACCGGCGGATGGCGAGGCGCGCAGCCTCCTGCAGCTGTCGGGCCTTTTCGCCCTCGCCTTGGTGCTCCAGCAGGCAGCCTTCCTCGACACCACCGTGACCAACGCAGGCTTCTTGGTGAACACCTGCGCAGTCATGACCCCGCTCGTGGCCTGGGCCTCTCTGCGGCAGCGGCCCGAACCGCCGGTCATGTTGGCCGCGGGAATAACGCTGGCGGGGGTGCTCTGCCTCTCGGGAGGCCTCTCGGCCACCTTGGGGCCGGGCGACGGCACGGCGCTCCTGTCGGCGCTGGCCTACGCGGCCTGGATGGTCGCGCTGGGCCGGCACGCGGGCCGCTTCGGCCGGCCGTTCACGACGGGCGCCGCGCAGTTCCTGGCGACGGCCGCCGTCGCGCTGGCGCTGGGCACCACGCAGGGCGGCCCGTCCTGGGCGGATACGATGCAGGCCGGCCCGGAGCTCCTGTACCTAGGGATCGTCTCCACGGGGCTCGCCTTCATGCTCCAGATCGCGGCACAGCGTGTGGCCTCGGCCAGCCAGGCCGCCGTCATCTGCAGCGGGGAGGCCGTGGTGGGCGCGGCCCTCGCCATCTGGCTGCTGGGGGAGGTGCCGGCACGGCACACGATCCTGGGGGCAGCGCTCATCATGGTGGCGATCGCGCTGGCCGTCCGCCCGGCGACGGCGCCGGTCGCGGCCCGAGCCCCCGGCCGGCTCCGGCCCGCCCGAGGCTGGCGTCGGCCCTTGACGCTCGGCACGCCACCGCAGCGCCCCTGAGGCCCGGGGAACGCGCGTCCTGACAGGGGTCGCAGCGGGCGGCGCCTTCGGCTAGGGACCGTCCATGAGCGACGAACCCTTCGACATCTTTCTCGTGGCCCCGCCGGGGCTGGAAGCGGCGCTGGCGGCGGAGGCCGCCGAGGAGGGCTTCGGCACGCCCCTTCTTTCGCCCGGGGGCGTCACGCTCCGGGGCGGCTGGCCCGAGGTCTGGCGCGCGAACCTCGAACTGCGCGGCGCGACGCGCGTGCTGGCGCGCCTCGGCGCCTTCCGCGCGCTCCACCTGGCGCAACTAGACAAGCGCGCGCGCAAGTTTCCCTGGGCCGAGGTCCTTCGCCGCGGCGAGGCCGTGAAGGTGGAGGCCTCCTGCTCGGGCTCGCGAATCTATCATGCGGGGGCCGTGGTGCAGCGCATCGAGACGGCGTTGCGCGAGGAGATGGGCGCGATCCTGGGCGGCGAGGATGCGCTGCGGGTCCTCGCCCGCGTCGAGGACGACCTTTGCACGATCAGCGTCGACACCTCGGGCGAGCTTCTCCACAAGCGCGGCCACAAGGAGGCCGTGAACAAGGCCCCCATGCGCGAGACGCTGGCCGCGCTCTTCCTGCGCGAATGCGGCTATACAGGTCTGGAACCGGTGCTCGACCCGATGTGCGGCTCGGGGACCTTCGTGATCGAGGCGGCCGAGATCGCCCTGGGCCTGCCCCCCGGCCGCTCGCGCGCCTTTGCCTTCGAGCGACTGGTCCCCTTCGACCCGGCCGCCTGGGTCAGGATGCGCGAGCCGCGTGCGCCGCGCGAGACCTCCGTCCGCTTCTTCGGCCGGGACCGGGACTCGGGCGCCATCGCCATGAGCCGCGCCAACGCCGCCCGGGCGGGCGTGGAAGGTCTGACCGAGTTCGCATGCCAGCCCATCGCCGCGCTCGAACGGCCCGAGGGCCCGCCGGGTCTCGTGATCGTCAACCCGCCTTATGGCACGCGCATCGGCAACAAGCGGCTCCTCTATGCGCTGCACGCCTCCTTGGGCGAGGTGCTGCGCGAGCGGTTCAAGGGCTGGCGCGTGGGGCTGGTGACGAGCGAGCCCTCGCTCGCCCGCGCCACGGGGCTGCCCTTTGCGCCGCTGGGACCGCCGGTGCCGCACGGGGGCCTCAAGGTGCATCTCCACCGGACGGAGCGGCCGCTGTCCTGAGCGCCGGGAACTCGGATGCCTGGGGCCCGGTTGAACCCCTGCGTGGCAGGCGGCAGGACGATGTGGAAGGGGTCAGGGATGAAAGGCGAGCAGTATCGGGGCATCGAGCCGGCCCGGCCCGGGAAGGGGTCTTGCGCCGAAGGCTTCCGCAGCCCAAGTCCCGGTCAGCCCGCCCGTCCCCAGCCCCCAGGAAGGAGTCGTCCCCCCATGCCGCACCGGAGCGAACGCCTTCGGCAGAAGCAGAGACTGCTGCGCCAGTTCCGCGTGCTGGAGCGGCGGATCCCGTCGCTCCGTAGGCCGCTGCGCCGTCTCCTGCGGGAAGGATCGGCACTGGTGCGGCTTCCCATCGCGTTCACTCTGATGGCGGGTGGGCTCCTGTCCTTCCTGCCGTTCCTGGGGGTCTGGATGTTGCCCCTGGGCCTCCTGCTACTGGCTGTCGATATTCCTGCGCTGCGGCCCACGACATCGGCCCTGATGATCCGCGGGCGGCGCTGGACCTCCGGGCGCATCCGGCGCATCCGCATCCGGCAGGTCTGAATCAGGCGCGGCGCGGCGCGGCCCCCCGGAGCGGCATGGCCCGGCCCAGGGCGGCGAGCCAAGGCCCCGCCCGCCGCAGGAGAGCCCCCTGCCCCCAGGCTGCGAGCAGCCCCACCCCCACGCCTCCCGCCACGGCCACCGCGTCCGTCACTCCGGGCGACAGGTCGAGCCCCAAGGCCGGCATCAGCAGTTCGGGCACGAGGCGGTGGAGGAGGTAGACGAGGAAGCTCGCCTGCGCCACCGCGAGGATCGGCCGGTGGAGCGCCGCCGGCAGCCGCAGGCGCGGCAGGAACAGCAGCCACCCGACCACCGCGAGCAGCGCGGAATACTTGATCCAGGCGCCGTACCAGTTGCCGCCCAAGTAGGCGACCGTCGGCATGACGGCCGCCGCCGCCATCAGCACGATCCAGCGCCGGCGCGCGGTGTCGGCCGTGGCCACGCACCAGCCCAGCGCGCAGAGATAGAAGACCCAGGGCAGCGTGAAGATCTGCCGCCCGCCGATGGGCCAGAGCTCGGGCCCCAGGAGCCGCGCGGCCATCGCCGCCGCGAGGAGCGCCAGCCCGAAGGGGAAGGGATCGCGCGCTACCCGCGCCCGGACCCCCGGCCAGAGGAACGGGAGCGCCACGACCAGCAGCATCTGCGTGTAGGCCTCGACGAACCAGTAGAGGTGCGGCAGCATCTCACGCGCCGTGGGGTCCGCGAACCCGAAGTTGCCCACGAGCGCCACAGATGCCCAGGGCACTTGCCCCCAGGCGAGCGCGTAGCCCGCGAGGATCAGGTAATAGGCCCCGAGCACCCGCAGGAGCGGGCGGAAGAAGCGGGCGAAGTCGCCCTCGACCAGCGCCACGCGCCCGAAGCGGCCCAGCCCCAGCCCCACCAGCACGACCATGGCCGCCGCGCCCCCGTAGACCGGCCAGCCGGTCTGGTGCTGCGTGACCACCGCGACGATCGCCAGCGCCCGGAGCACGAGGTCGCTGCCCAGCGCGCTTCCCTCGCCTTCGCACGGCGCGAGCGCCGAGAGCTCGGCCAGGGTCATCGTTTCCCAGCCCGCTGGCACGTGGCCCAGAGTGCGCTGAAGCTCCAAGCTCAGCTCCACATGGCGCAGCGAATCCCCCCCGAGGCTCGCAAAGCTGTGGCCGGAGCCCACGCGGGCGGGCGCGAAGCAGTCGCGGAAGGCGCGGGCGAGATCGGGGCCCCGATCCTCCAGCCGCCCGCGCAGGCCGGCATAGTCGACCTTGCCCGACGGCAGGCGCGGCAGCTCCGCCAGCCGCAGGACAGTGACATGGCGCAGGGTGAGGCCCGTGGCGTGAACGGCCAGCGCCGCGACCTCGTCCTCGACCGCCGTGCCCGCGAAGGCGACGAGCAGCCGCCGGTCGTCCCCCGTCACCGCCGCCGCCACGCCCTTCGCGGCCAGCGCCGCCTCGACGGCGTCGTGGCCGATCCGGTGGCCGCCGATCTTGGACATGCGCCTGAGGCGCCCCACGATGCGGAAAAGCCCGTCTTGGTCACGCCGCGCGAGGTCGCCGGTGCGAAGCTCCGTCACCTCGGACGGGCGGGACAGGTCCTCGCGACGCTCCGCATAGCCCATCATGATGTTGGGGCCCTCGTAGACCAGCTCGCCCTCGGCTTCGGGCGCGTCCAGCCGGGCCCCGTCGAGGCCGCGCAACGACAGCCGACCGCCGGGGATCGCCACTCCGATGGCGTCGGGATGCGTCTGCGCCAGATGCGGCGGCAACCAGGCGATGCGGGCCGTGGCCTCGGTCTGGCCGTACATGACGACGAAACGGCCGTCCCGCTCGGTCATGTGCCGGGCCCAGAGGCGCACCCGGTCAGGGTCGAGCCGCCCTCCAGCCACGGTCAGGAGCCGCAGGTCGGGCAACGCGGCGCTGCGGAAGCCAATGCCGTCGAGGAGGTCATAGGTGTGCGGCACGCCCGCAAGGCTGGTGCAGCGCGCCTCGGTTAGCCCGTCGAGGAAGCCGGGTGTCCGCACCGAGCAGGGGTGCAGCCAAAGGCTCGCCCCGACGGTCAGGTGCGAGTGAAGCACCGAAAGTCCGTAGGAGTAGTGCAGCGGCAGGACCAGCGCGGCGCGGTCTCCGGGCGTGAGGCCAAGATATTCCGCGATGGACTCGGCGTTGGCCTGAAGCGCCCCGCCTGACAGGCGTACGCCCTTTCCCTGCCCCGTGCTGCCCGAGGTCTGGAGCAGGAGCGCGAGGTCGGGATGCGGCGCCTCGCCTGCCGGACGGCCCGAGGGCAGGAGCCGCCAACGCCCGCCGTCGCGGCGGAAGGTCCAGTCGGGCCGGAACCGCGCCTCCAGCCCCTCGCGCGCGGCGGCGTCGCCGGGCGGCAGCAGCGCCACCGCGTGACCGGCGAGCAGCGTCCCCAGATAGGCCGCGATGGCTTGCGGGTCCGAAGCGGCCTCGACCGCCACCAGCCGCCGCGGGCCGGGAAGCCGCGCCGCGACGGCCACGACCTGCGCGGCGAGGTCCGCGTAGCTCACCGGCGCGCGGCCGGAGACCAGCAGCGCCGGCCGGTCGCCGTAACGGTGAAGATCGCGAACGAAGTCAGGGATCACGGCAGGCTCCGCGCGCTAGGGAACACTGGCGCGCGTAGGAATGTTGACGGATTTAGTCAAGAACAAAGCTGCGCGACGGCTTCGCAACCCGTTCACGATCTTTCGTGCCCAAAGGCGACGGACAGTGGCGCGAGATGCGTTAGATGCCGGGAAGCGGACCGGCGGCGACCGGTCCACAACGGAGGGCGGCTCATGGGGCGGGAACCATCGACGGCGGACGGCGGAGCCGGACGGAGGGGTTGGGCGCTGGCCGTCCTTCTCGCGCTGCTGGCGCCAATGGCCGGGGCGCAGCCGATGGGCGGCGGGGGACCCAGCGGGCCCACCGAGGTCGGCGTCATGGAACTGGCCTCCGAGCAGGTGCCCTACACGCTGACCCTGCCCGGCCGCGCCGTGGCCTACGAGGAGGCCGGCATCCGACCGCGCGTGAACGGCAGCATCGAGGAGGTCGCCTATCGACCCGGCCAGCCTGTGGAGGCCGGGGAACTCCTGTTCCGCATCGAGGACGACAGCTACGCCGCCGCCGTGGCCGCCGCCGAGGCGACGCGGGCCGGGGCCGAGGCTGCCGTGGCCACGGCGCAGGCGACCGTGGACCGCTACCGCAGTCTCGAAGGCTCGGCCGTCACGCGGGCCGAACTGGAGACCGCCGAGGCCGCGCTGTCGCAGGCCCAAGCGCAGCTCGCCTCGGCGGAGGCAGGCCTGACCTCGGCCCGGCTCGACCTCGACCGAACCGCGATCCGCAGCCCCATCGCCGGCATCCCCAGTGTCCCGGCCGTTTCCACGGGCGAGCTCGTCACCGCCAATCAGGCGGACGCGCTGGCGACGGTCACGCGGCTCGACCCGATCTACGTGGACGTGACCGAATCGAGCGCCCGCATGCTGCGCATCCGCGAGCGCATCGACCAGGGCAGCCTGTCGCCGGGGGGCGAAATCGACTTCCGCCTGGTGCTGGAGACCGGCGCGGTGCTGGAGGGCGAAGGGACGCTCGTCACGCCGGGGACCAGCGTCTCGACCACCACGGGAACGGTCGACATCCGCATCGCCTTCGACAACCCCCAGGGCGACGTGCTGCCGGGGCAGTTCCTGCGGGTGGAGGTCACCCTCGGCACGAGCGAGGGCCTGCTGGTGCCCCAACGCGCCACCAGCCGGGCCCCCAACGGCGATCTGACGGCCTTCGTGGCCGGCGAGGGCACGGCGCGCGAGGTCACCCTGACCTCGACCGGCACCTACCGCAACGCCTGGGTCGTCACCGAAGGCGTGGAACCGGGCAACCTCCTCATCGTGGACGGGCTCAACAACCTGCGCGACGGGGCCGAGATCACGACCGTCCCCGTCACCATCGACGAGCAGGGCGTGGTCCGCGATCTCGCGCCCGAGACCCCGGACGGCGGAGAGGCGGCGCCGGAAACGGCCGGGGCCGCCACGTCAGGGACCGAGACCCGCGCCGAGGCCTCGGGCTCCGCCGCGAGCCCTGCCGCCGCGCCCGCCACCGCCCGGGAGTGACCCCATGGCCCGCTTCTTTATCTTCCGCCCGGTCTTCGCCTGGGTCCTCGCCATCGTCACCATGCTGGCGGGGGCCTTCGCGCTGACGACGCTGTCGGTGTCCCAGTATCCCGACATCGCCCCCACCACGATCCGCATCTCGGCCTCCTACCCCGGCGCCACCGCCGAGGCGGTCGAGGGCTCGGTCACGCAGGTGATCGAGGACGGGCTCACCGGGCTCGACGGCCTGCTCTACATGGTGTCCTCCTCGCGCGAAGGCTCGGCCGGCGTCACGCTCACCTTCGACGGCAGCATCGACGGCCCCGACGCCCAGAACGAGGTGCAGGCGCGCGTCCAGCAGGTCGAGGGGCGGCTTCCCGACGCCGTTCAGCAGAACGGCGTGTCGGTGTCGCGCTCCTCCTCCTCGATCCTGCTGGTGGGGGCGCTGGTGTCCACCGATGGCCGCTACAGCACGCTGCAGCTTGGCGACATCCTTTCGACCACGGTCGAGGGTCCCGTCCAGCGGACCCCTGGCGTGGGCGGGATCAACAGCTTCGGCTCGGGCTACGCCATGCGGATCTGGCTCGATCCCCTGAGCCTCGCCCAGTACCAGCTCACCCCGGCCGACATCGTGGCGGCTGTCGAGGCGCAGAACACCACCGTCTCGGTGGGCGCGCTCGGCACCCAGCCCGTGGTCCCGGGCCAGCAGTTCACCGCCACCATCACCGCCCAGAGCCAGCTTTCCACCGTCGAGGAGTTCGAGGGCATCACCGTCAAGTCGGGCGACGGCACGGGCGCGGTCTACCTGGGCGACGTGGCGCGGGTCGAGATCGGGCAGGAGCGCTACGGCGGCGACGCCCGCTTCAACGGCCTGCCTGCCGCGGGCTTCGGCGTGAACCTCGCCACCGGGGCCAACGCCGTCGATACGGCCGAGGCCGTGCGCGCGACGCTGGAAGGCCTGGAAGCCGCCCTGCCCGAGGGCGTCGAGATCCGCATCGCCTACGACACCTCGCCGTTCGTGGAGCTGTCCATCGAGCGGGTGCAGCATACGCTGGTCGAGGCCATCGCGCTGGTGTTCCTGGTGATCCTCGTCTTCCTGCAGAACTGGCGGGCGACGCTGATCCCGATCATCGCCATCCCCGTGGTGCTGCTCGGCACCTTTGCGGTCCTGTCGGTGCTGGGTTACTCGATCAACACGCTCACCATGTTCGCCATGGTCCTCGCCATCGGCCTCCTCGTGGACGACGCCATCGTGGTGGTCGAGAACGTCGAGCGCGTGATGGAGGAGGACGGGCTCGGCCCCCTGGAGGCCACCGTCAAGAGCATGGGCCAGATCACCGGCGCACTCATCGGCATCGCGCTGGTGCTGTCGGCGGTGTTCCTGCCCATGGCCTTCTTCCCGGGCTCGACGGGGGTGATCTACCGGCAGTTCTCGGTGACGATCATCTCGGCCATGGTGCTCTCGGCGCTGGTGGCGCTGATCCTGACGCCGGCGCTCACCGCCTCCTTCCTGCGGCCCCGCGCGCACGATGCGCGCTTCCTGCCCGCACGGCTCTTCAACCGCGGCTTTGCGGCCACGACGCGCGGCTACGCCGGGGCAGTCACGCGGATCGTCCGCTGGCCCGTGCTCGCGCTCCTCGTCCTCGGGGGTCTCAGTGCGGGCGCCTGGGCGCTCTACGGGCGCATCGACGAATCCTTCCTGCCTTCCGAGGACCAGGGGGTCCTGATGACCATGATCAACCTGTCCGAGGGCTCCACCGCCGCCCAGACTCAGGCCGTGGTCGAGGAGGTCGAGCAGTACCTTCTCACCGAGGAGACGGGGGCGGTCGAATCCACCTTCGCCGCGCTGGGCTTCGGCTTCTCGGGCTCCGGGCAGAGCCGCGCCATGCTCTTCGTCAAGCTGAAGGACTGGGAGGAACGGCAGGACGCCGAGCTGTCCGCCTCGGCCGTGGCCGAGCGGGCCAATGCCCGCTTCGGCGCCCATCGCGCGGGGCGGATCTTCATGATCCAGCCCCCGGCGATCCAGGGCCTTGGCAACTCGCGCGGCTTCTCGATGTACCTCGTGGACCAGTCTGGCGCGGGCGTGGACGCGATCCGCGCCGCCGCCGACGAACTCGTGGCGATCGCCGAGGCCGACGGCCGCATCTCCAGTCCCCGCGCCTCCGGCACCGAGGACGAGAGCGCCCTGCGCATCCGCATCGACCAGCAGAAGGCCGAAAGCTTCGGCCTGTCGCTGCCGCAGGTCAACGCCATGCTGTCGGTGATCTTCGCCGGCCGCACGGTGAACGACTTCGCCCTGGGCTCCGAGCTGCGCCCCGTCATCGTGCAGGCCGAGGCCGAGCACCGGATGCAGCCCGAGGACATCGAGGACTGGTACGCCCGCAACGGCGCGGGCGAGATGGTCCCCTTCGCCTCGTTCATGTCGACCGAATGGGCCCCTGTGGCACCGTCCCTCACCCGCATCGACGGGCAGCGGGCGCTGTCGATCTCGGGCTCCGAGGCCGAGGGGATCAGCTCCGGCGAGGCGCTCGACATCATGGAGGAGCTGACCGCGCAGGTGCCCGGTGGCTGGGGCGTGGCCTGGACGGAGCTCAGCTACCAGGAGCGGCAGTCTGGCAACCAGGCCCCCTACCTCTACGCGCTCTCGGTGCTGGTGGTCTTTCTTTGCCTCGCCGCGCTCTACGAGAGCTGGTCGATCCCCTTCTCGGTCATGCTCGCAGTGCCGGTGGGGGTGTTGGGGGCCTTGGCGGCAGCTTGGATCTTTGGGCAGGCCAATGACGTCTACTTCAAGGTGGGACTGCTCACGACCATCGGGCTCGCGGCCAAGAACGCCATCCTGATCGTGGAGTTCGCCCGCGACCTGGAGGCCGAGGGACGCACGCCGCAGGAGGCCGCCATCGAGGCCGCCCGGCTCCGCCTCCGGCCGATCCTGATGACCTCCTTCGCCTTCCTCCTGGGGGTGCTGCCGCTCGCCACCGCCACGGGGGCCGGAGCGGGCGCGCAGAACGCCATCGGCATCGGCGTCATGGGTGGGACGGTCACCGCGACCTTCCTGGGCATCTTCCTCGTGCCCGCCTTCTACGTGCTGGTGAGCCGCCTCTTCAGCCGCCGCGCCGCCCGCCTCGCGGCCGGCCATCCCTCGGAGGTGCCGGGGGAGTGATCCCCGGCCTTTCGATGGATCTCTCGGCGGCATTGACATAGTTGAGTGGAACGGTCAGGAACCAGCTCGGATCACCCCCGACGAGGCCCCGATGCGTCCGCTCCCCTTTGCCGCCACGACCGCGCTCGCGCTGTCCCTGTCCCACGCCGCCCTGGCCGCCACCCCGGCCGAGGTCGTGGACACCTATGCCGACATCGCCGAGGCCGGATACGCCGACAGCCTTTCCACCGCGCAGGAGCTTCAGGCCGCCATCGAGGCCTTCCTCGACGCGCCCTCGCCCGAGGGACTCGACGCCGCCCGCGCCGCCTGGATCGCGTCGCGCGCGCCCTACCAGCAGACCGAGGTCTTCCGCTTCGGCAACCCCATCGTGGACGACTGGGAAGGCAAGGTGAACGCCTGGCCGCTGGACGAGGGACTGATCGACTACGTCGACGCCTCCTACGGCGGCGCCACCGACGAGAACCAGCTCGCCGCGCTCAACGTCATCGCCAACCCCACCCTGTCCATCGCCGGGCAGGAGGTGGATGCCTCCACGATCACGCCCGAGCTGATCGCGGGCACCCTCGACCAGGCGGACGGCGTCGAATCGAACGTCGCGCGCGGCTATCACGCCATCGAGTTCCTGCTCTGGGGGCAGGACCTGAACGGGCACGGACCCGGCGCGGGCGACCGGCCCTGGACCGACTACGCGCAGGGCGCGGACTGCACCAACGGCAACTGCGACCGCCGCGCCGACTACCTCCGCGCCGCCACGCAGCTCCTCGTGGACGACCTCGCCTGGATGGCCGCGCAATGGGCCGAGGGCGGCGCCGCGCGCGAGGCGGTGACAACCGACCCGCAGGCGGGGCTCCAGGCTATGCTGACCGGCATGGGCTCGCTCTCCTATGGCGAGCAGGCGGGCGAGCGGATGCGCCTCGGCCTCATGCTCAACGACCCCGAGGAGGAGCATGACTGCTTCTCGGACAACACCCACAACAGCCACTACTACGACGGCTTGGGCGTGCAGAACGTCTACCTGGGCCGCTATGTCCGTCCGGACGGCGGCCTCGTCGAAGGCCCGTCCCTGCGCGATCTCGTGGCCGACACCGACCCGGCGCTGGCCGAGGAAATCACGGCCAAGCTCGACACCACGGTGGCGGCGCTGGACGCGATCCGCACGGCGGCCGAGAACGGCACCGCCTACGACACGATGCTCGAGGCGGGCAACGCCGAGGGCGAGCGCCTCGTGATGGCCGGCGTGGACGGCCTCATCGACCAGACCCGCAGCTTCGAGCGGGCCATCGCGGCGCTGGGCCTCGACGCCGTCGCCTTCGAGGGCTCGGACAGCTTGGACAACCCGGATGCCGTCTTCCAGTGATCGCATGACGCGGGCCCTCGCCCGGCCTGCCCTCGTTCTTCCCCTGGCCCTCGCCACCGCGGCGGGGGCCTTGGGCGTTTCCGGCTGGGGCGAGCCGCACCTCGCCGCCCTGCCCCGCACGGCCGAGGAAGCGGAGCGCATCGCCGCGGTCACTGCCCTCGATCCGGGGCCGCAGCGGTTCGAGGACAAGCCCGCCGGCGCCGCCACCGTGCGCGCCCGGCCGGGTCGCGACGCCTTCTCCTTCCCGTCCGGGAACATCGAGTTCGCGCGCGAGATGGACTTCAAGCTCGGCAACGCGCTTTTCACGCGGGAATGGGTGTCCTCGCCCTCCTCCACGCAGGCCGCCGACGGGATCGGCCCCCTGTTCAACGCCCGCGCCTGCCAGTCCTGCCATACCCGCGACGGCCGGGGCCACGCGCCCGAGGGACCGCAGGACGACGCCGTGTCGATCTTCCTGCGCCTCTCCATCCCCGACCCGGATGGCGAGACCCACGGCATCGAAGGTTTCCACCCCACCGCCCCCGACCCGACCTACGGCGGGCAGCTCCAAGACTTCGCCATCCACGGCCACGAGGCCGAGGGTCGCTTCGCCGTCACCTACGAGGAGGTCGCCGTCTCGCTCGCGGGCGGCGAGGTCGCGCACCTGCGCCGCCCGACCTACGCGGCCGCCGACCTGACGCAGGGCGCCCTCGCCCCCGGCGCGATGCTCTCGCCGCGCGTCGCGCCCCAGATGATCGGGCTCGGACTCCTGGAGGCGATCCCCGAGGCCGACATCCTGTCCCATGCCGACGAGGAGGACGCGGACGGAGACGGAGTCTCGGGACGCCCGAACGTCGTCTGGTCGGCCGAGTTCGATCAGCCCATGCTCGGCCGCTTCGGCCACAAGGCCGGTACCGCCACCGTGCGCGAGCAGTCGGCCGCCGCCTTCTCGGGCGACATGGGGCTGTCCACCAGCCTCTTCCCAGACCCCTGGGGCGAATGCACCGAGGCACAAGCCACCTGCCGCGCCGCGCCCGCCGGGGGCGAGCCCGAGGTGGACGACGCCTCGCTGGATCTCGTGACCTTCTACGCCCGGAACCTCGGCGTCCCCGCCCGGCGCGGCGCGGACGACGCGCAGGTGCTGCGCGGCAAGCAGGTCTTCCACGACATCGGCTGCCAGTCCTGCCACCAGCCCGCCTTCGTCACGCACCGCCTGGAGGACCGGCCCGAGCCGTCGTTCCAGCTCGTCTGGCCCTACACCGACATGCTCCTGCACGACATGGGCGAGGGTCTGGCCGACCACCGGCCCGAAGGGCGCGCAACGGGGACCGAATGGCGCACCGCGCCGCTCTGGGGCATCGGGCTCACGGAACAGGTGGCGGGGGTCGCGGGGTTCCTTCATGACGGTCGCGCGCGGACGCTCCTTGAAGCCGTCCTCTGGCACGGCGGCGAGGCGCAGCCCCACCGCGACGCCGTCGTGGCGCTGAGCCCCGAGGACCGCGCCGCCCTGATCCGCTTCGTGGAGAGTCTCTGATGCGCCTGGCCCTGGTCCTCGCCCTTCTCGCCACCCCGGCGCTTGCCGGGGTCGAGGAGGTCACCCAGCAGCATCTCCGTCCCGGCGTGGCCGCCTTCGCCGAGGCGACTGAGGCTCTCGCGCAGGCGGCCCGGGCCGACTGCACGGCCGAAGCGCTGCGGCCCGCCTATGACGCCGCCTGGACCGCCTGGTCTCCCATCGCCGACCTCCGGCTCGGCCCGACCGAACCGGCCGCGCTCACCATCGCCTACTGGCCGGATCAGCGCGGGGCGGGAGCCAAGGCCCTGCGCGGCCTTCTCGCCTCCGACGCCCCCGCGCTCCGGGACCCTGCCGCCTTCGCCGAGGTTTCGGCTGCGGCGCGCGGCTTCCCGGCGCTCGACCGCCTGCTGGGCGACCCGGAGCTGTCCGGCTACGGGACGAACTCCCCGACCTGCACCCTCGTGCAGACCGTCACCGCCGACATGGCCGCGCAGGGGGCTGCGCTGGCCGAAGGATGGCAAGCGGAAGCCGAGGCGCTGGCCAGCGCCGGCGAGGCGGGCAATGCCCGGTATCTCACCGAGGACGAGGCCTTCCGCGCCCTCTACACCCAGATCCTCTCGGCGCTGGAGTTCACCGCGGACACTCGCCTCGGCCGCCCCCTGGGCGAACCCGGACGCCCCCGCCCCACCCGCGCCGAATTCTGGCGCACCGGGCGCCCCCTGCCCAACGCGCTCGCCTCGGCCGAGGCGGCTGTCGCGGTGGCCCAACTCCTCGCGGAAATCCCCCTGCCCCTGACCGAGGCCGCTCTCGATCAGGTCCGCCATGCCGCCGCAGCCATCGATGATCCGACCTTCCAGAACATCGAGGACCCGACGGCCCGCCTGAAGCTCGAGATCCTTCAGCAGCGTGTCCGCGCGCTGCTCGACATCGTCGAGGCCGAGGTCGGCGCCCCGCGCGGGCTCCAGCCTGGCTTCAACAGCCGGGACGGAGACTGATGGCGACACGGCGCGGTTTCCTGGCGTCCCTCCTCGCCTGCGCCTCGCTCCCTGCCCTGGGCTGGGCCGACGCAGGCTCGCCCGCCGTCCTTGCCTGCGCGGGCGACCCGGACGGGGGCTACTCCCTCCATGGCCTGCGCGAGGACAGCACGGCGGCCTTCCGCCTTCCTCTTCCCGCACGCGGCCATGCCGGCTGCGGTCATCCGACCGAGGCGCTGGCCGTCGCCTTCGCCCGCCGGCCCGGCACCTATGCGCTCGTCCTCGACTGCGCGCGCGGTACGGTGCGCCACCGCCTGAGCCCGCCCGAGGGCCGCCATTTCAATGGCCACGGCACCTTCCTTGCCGAGGGCGCGGTGCTGGCCACATCCGAGCAGGCCGTGGACACCAGCGAGGGCTTCATGGGCCTCTGGGACGCCACGGACGGCTTCCGCCGGCTGGGCGAAGTGCCCACAGGAGGCCTGGGACCGCACGACCTCAAGCGCCTCGACTCGGGCCTCGTGATCGTGGCCAATGGCGGCATCGCCACGGACCCGACCGACCGGACCAGGCTCAACCTCGCCACCATGCGCCCGAACCTCGCGGTGCTGGACCCGCTGAATGGCGGGGCGCCCGAGGTGACGGAACTCACCCCCGACCTCCACCAGCTCTCGATCCGCCACCTTTCCCTGCGCGATGATGGCACCCTGGCCTTCGCGATGCAGTGGGAGGGCGAACCGGAGACGCTGGTCCCGCTTCTCGGGCTCCGCGACCCGCACGGCACGGTGACGCTGGCCGAGGCGCCCGAGCCCGAGGCCCGCCTCATGCAGGGCTACGCCGGCAGCATCGCGTGGTCGGGCGACGGCACGGAGGTCGCCATCACCTCGCCCAAGGGCGGCCGGGTCCAGCGATTCGACGCGGGTGGAAGCTTCCTGGGCCATGTCGCGCGCCCCGAGGTCTGCGGCATCGCGCCGCTGGGCCGGGGGTTCCTGCTCAGCGACGGCCTGGGCGGGCTTCTGTCCGTCGAGGACGGCATCCCCGCCCCGCTGGGCCGAGCCGAACTGGCCTGGGACAACCACCTCGTCCGCCTCTGACCGTCAGCTCCGCTGCGGTGCCCGCCCGCCCGGGCGCCCGAAGCGCGGCGGGCCGGGCGGCGGGCCCACCGGCGCGGTCTCGGTCGCCAGCTCTTCCAGGATCGGGCAGTCGGGCCGGTCGTCGCCATGGCAGCAGGCCGCCAGCCCTTCCAGCGTGGCGATCATCCCGTCGATCTCGTCGCGCTTCCGGCGCAGGTCCTCGACATGGGACAGGGCCATCGCCTTGACGGCGCTGCTCGCCCGCGTCCGGTCGCTCCAGAGCGCCAGGAGTTCCCCGATCTCCTCGACCGCGAAGCCGAGGTCGCGCGCCCGCCGGATGAAGCGGAGCCGGTGCACATCTGCCTCGCCGTAGTCGCGGTAGCCGCTCCCCCGCCGAGCCGCCTTAGGCACCAGCCCGATCTCCTCGTAGTAGCGGATCATCTTGGCACTCACGCCCGAGGCCTTGGCCGCATCCCCGATGTTCATGGGTATCTCCCCGTCAGGCCGCCGCCACGGGCCGGACCGCCCGCAGCCGCAGCGCATTCGACAGCACGAAGACGCTCGACAGCGCCATGGCCCCCGCCGCCAGCACCGGCGACAGCAGGGTGCCGTTCACCGGATACAGCAGCCCCGCCGCCACCGGGATCAGCCCGGCGTTGTAGGCGAAGGCCCAGAACAGGTTCTGCCGGATGTTGCGGATCGTCGCGCGGCTGAGCGCGATGGCGTTCACCACGCCCCGCAAGTCGCCGCCCATCAGCACCACCTCGGCCGATTCGATGGCCACGTCCGTTCCCGTCCCGATAGCCAGGCCCACGTCCGCCTCGGCCAGCGCGGGGGCGTCGTTGATGCCGTCGCCCACGAAGGCCACGCGCCGCCCGCCCTGGCGCAGCTTGGCCAGCGCCTGGACCTTGCCCTCGGGCAGCACCTCCGGCACCACCTCGTCGATCCCGAGCCGCCGCGCCACCGCCTCGGCCGTCGCACGGTTGTCGCCGGTGATCATCGCCACCCGCAGGCCCATGTCATGCAGCGCCCGGATCGCCTCGGGCGTGGTCGCCTTGATCGGGTCCGCCACGGCGATCACCGCCGCGAGCCGCCCATCAACGGCGGCGTAAAGCGGCGTCCGCGCTTCGGCCCCGAGCCGCGCCGCCTCCGCTCCGAACGCGCCAAGATCGTGCCCGAGTCGGACCATGTAGCGGTCCGCGCCCACCTCGACCCGCCGCCCGTCCACCCGCGCCGCGACGCCATAGCCGGGGACCGCCTCGAAGCCCTCCACGGCCCCGATCCGCAGGCCCTTCACCTCCGCCGCCCGCAGGATCGCCTGCGCGATGGGATGCTCCGACCGCGCCTCGACGGCCGCGACCAGCGCCAGCACCTCGTCGGCCGCAAAGCCCGGCGCGGGGGTCAGATCGGTCAGCTCCGGCCGCCCTTCAGTCAGCGTCCCGGTCTTGTCGAGCGCCACCACCTCCACGTCGCGCAGCGTCTGCAGCGCCTCGCCCCGCCGGAACAGCACGCCCAGCTCCGCCGCGCGCCCCGTACCCACCATGATCGAGGTCGGCGTCGCGAGCCCCATCGCGCAGGGACAGGCGATGATGAGCACTGCCACCGCGTTCACCAGCGCGAAGGTTAGCGCCGGGTCAGGCCCAAACACCAGCCAAACGAGGAAGGTCAGCGCCGCCGCGGCCATCACCGCCGGCACGAACCAGGCCGTCACCCGGTCCACCAGCGCCTGGATCGGCAGCTTGGACCCCTGCGCCTGCTCGACCATGCGGATGATCTGCGCCAGCACCGTGTCCGCGCCCACCGCCGTCGCGCGGAAGGCGAAGGCCCCCGTGCCGTTGATCGTGCCGCCCACCACGCGGGCGCCCGCGTGCTTCTCCACCGGCACCGGCTCGCCAGTGATCATCGACTCGTCCACCCAGGACGCGCCCTCGACCACCTCGCCGTCCACGGGCACCTTCTCGCCCGGCCGCACCTCCACCACATCACCCGCGCGCACGTCCGCCAACAGCACGTCCTGCGCCGCCCCGTCCCGCCGCACCCGCGCCGTGCGCGCCTGAAGCCCCACGAGCCGCTTGATCGCCTCGGACGTGCGCCCCTTGGCGCGCGCCTCCAGATAGCGGCCCAGCAGGATCAGCGTCACGATCACCGCCGCGGCTTCAAAGTAGACGTTCACCGTGCCGGCGGGCAGCAGCCCCGGCGCGAAGGTCGCCACGACCGAGTAGCCCCAGGCTGCCGACGTCCCCACCGCCACCAGAGAGTTCATGTCGGGGGTCAGGCGCCGCAGCGCGGGCAATCCCTTGCGAAAGAACCGCAGCCCCGGCCCGAACAGCACCCCCGTCGCCAGGACGAACTGGAGCAGCCACGACACCCGCATCCCGATCGTGCCCATCACGAGGTCATGGACCGCCGGGATCAGGTGCGAGCCCATCTCCAGCACGAACACGGGCACCGTCAGCACGCCCGCGACCAGCACCGACCGGCGCAGCGCGAGGCGCTCCCCTTCGCGCGCGGCGCGCTCGCGGTCCTCGGCCTCGACGCCCGTCTCGATCCGATGCGGCTCATAGCCCTCCTCGCGGATCGCCGCCTCCAGGTCGGACACCATCACCGCGCCCCGGGCGAAGGACACCCGCGCCCGTTCGGTGGCCAGGTTCACCGAGGCCCCCGCCACTCCCGGCACCGCCTTCAGCGCCTTCTCCACGTGCGCCACGCAGGAGGCGCAGGTCATGCCCCCGACGCCGATCTCCAGGGTGTCCTCCGGCACCGCGTAGCCCGCCTCCTCGACGGCATGGACCACGGCCGCGGGATCGGGGCGGCCGGCAAAGGCCACCTCCGCCCGCTCGGTGGCAAGGTTCACGTTCACCCCGGCCACGCCCGGCACCTTGCCGATGGCCTTCTCCACGTGCGCCACGCAGGAGGCGCAGGTCATCCCCTCCACCGGCAGGCTGATCCGGCGTTCCAGTTGGGCCACCTCGGCCATGGGTTCTCTCCCGATTCGGCTTCGATGTCAGGACAGATAAAGTTTCCCATCATGGGAAGGTCAAGGCCTGCGCCGCCGGAACGGATGGACCCGCTCCCCCTTGACCTTGCCACGGTGGGAACCCCCATCTCCCTGGCGAACCCCATTCCGAGGAGTCGCCCCATGCTGCAGTTCCAAGTCCTCGACATGCATTGCGCCGCCTGCGTCCGGCGCGTGACCAAGGCCGTGCAGGGCATCGATCCCGCGGCCCGGATCGAAGCCGACGCGCCCGCCCGCGCTCTCCGCGTCGACAGCGCCGCCGACCCCGCCGCCCTCCTGCGGGCTCTGGAGGAGGCGGGCTACCCCGCGACACCCGCCACCTGACCGCCCAAGGATCGGGCACCCCGCCCGATCCGGTCCGAACCCGGGACGTCCGGCCGGACCTGAGCCTTGCGCCGAAGGGCCGGGCCGGGACAGATGCGGGGCATGGCGGACCCCTCCCTTTCGATCCTCGTCATCGACGAGAACCGCGCCCGCGCCGCGATCATCGAGGCGGGCCTGCGCGAGGCCGGCCACAGCCATGTGACGCTCGTCCATTCGCTGACCGGCCTGGCCCGCCGCGTCGAGGAGGCGGCGCCCGACGTCATCGTCATCGACCTCGAAAACCCCGGACGCGACATGCTGGAGCACATGTTCCAGCTTTCTCGCGCCGTGCGCCGCCCGGTGGCGATGTTCGTGGACCGATCGGACAGCGATGCCATCGCGCGGGCCGTCGAGGCCGGCGTCTCGGCCTATGTCGTGGACGGGCTTCGGCAGGAGCGCGTCAAGCCCATCCTCGACATGGCGGTCAGCCGCTTCAACGCCTACGCCCGTCTCACCCGCGAGCTGGAGGCGGCGCGCGACGAGCTGGAAGGGCGCAAGGTCGTGGACCGCGCCAAGCGCTTCCTGATGAAGCAGAAGCGCATCACCGAGGACGAGGCCTACGCCCTCCTGCGCCGGACGGCGATGAACCGGAACCGCAGGATCGTCGAGATCGCGCAAAGCCTCCTGACCGCCGCGGACCTTCTGGGAGACGACCTGTGACCCATCGCATCGCGGCAGGCTTCCTGCCTCTCCTCGACAGCGCGCTCCTGGTGACGGCCCAGGCCCGCGGCTTTGCCGCCGCCGAAGGCGTCGACCTCCTCCTGCTGCCCGAGACCTCCTGGGCCACCCTGCGCGACCGGCTGGCCGTGGGCCAGATGCAGGTCGCCCACATGCTGGGCCCCCTGCCCATTGCCGGCAACCTTGGCCTCTGGCCTCTGCCCGCGCGAACGGTCGTGCCGATGGCGCTGGGCCTGGGCGGCAACGCCGTCACCGTGTCGAACGCGCTCTGGACCCTGATGGCCCGCGAGGGCGCCACCCCCGACCTCGCGCCCGCACCCAACGGCCGGGCCCTGCGCGCGGTGGTCGCCCGGCGCGCGCGCGACGGCTGGGCCCGGCTCCGCTTCGGGGTCGTGCACCCCCATTCCGGCCACAACTACGAGCTGCGCTACTGGCTGGCGGCCTGCGGGCTGGATCCGAGCCGCGACGTCGAGATCGCCGTCCTGCCGCCCTCGTTCATGCCCGAGGCCCTGGTCGCGGGCACGCTCGACGGCTTCTGCGCGGGCGAGCCCTGGAACACGGCCGCCGTCCTGCGCGGGGCGGGCCGCATCGCCACCGTCAAGGCCGCCATCTGGCGCAACAGCCCCGAAAAGGTACTGGCCGCCGAGGCCACCTGGGCCGACCGCAACCCCGAGGCGCTCGACGCGCTCCTGCGCGCCCTCCACCGGGCCTCCTTGTGGTGCGCCGAGCCCGCCAACCAGGCGGAACTCGCCGCGCTGCTGGCTGAACGCATCGGCTGCCCGCCCGATTGGCTCCGTCCGGCGCTCGCCGGCGAGATCCTGGCGGGACCGGGCCTCACCACGCGGGTGCCGGACTTCTTCGTGCCCCAGGCCTCGGCCGCCACCTTCCCCTGGAAAAGCCACGCGCTCTGGTTCTACAGCCAGATGGTGCGCTGGGGGCAGGTCGTACCCGGCCCCGAGGCCGCCGCCGCCGCCCGCGAATCCTACCGCCCCGATCTCTGGCGACGCGCGCTGCGCCCCCTGGGCGTGGCGCAGCCCGCCGCCAACGCCAAGGTCGAGGGCGCTCTCGACCGGCCCACCCCGGTCGGCTCGACGGGACCGAGCCTCGTGCTAGGCCCCGACGGCTTCTTCGACGGCCAGCGATTCGACCCCGATTCGCTCGACGCGTACATCGCCACGCAGGCCGGTTCATCGACTGCCCACGAAGCGTGAAGGGGCCGCCCGTTCCCTGGGCAGTCCGCGAACCGCCCGGCGCCGCAGCGCGGCACAGGGCTGAACGCACAAGATACGGGCAGTTTATATACATGATCTACATGGATTTTTTCCTTGGCTGCGGGACCACCCTGCGCTACCTCTAGGGCACATCCTCCCACTTCGGCGCCCAATGACGGGTGCCTGGCAAAGCCGCCGGTCCGGAGTTCGCGCCACCCACCCCCGGGGTGCGTCGCGATCCCCTGACGGCGGCTTTTTCATTTTTCCCGCACCGCGCGCCTCTCCGCGCCAAGGAGTTCGCATGTCCGACGCCCAGGCCCACCACGACCCCGGATCGCCCCACCGGGCGCTCGCGATGTCCACCACCGCCTTCACGGTCTGTTTCGCGGTCTGGACGATCTTCTCGATCATCGGCATCCGGATAAAGGAGGACCTGGGCCTGTCCGAGACCGCCTTCGGCCTCCTGATCGGCGTTCCCGTCCTTTCAGGCTCGCTCGTGCGCCTCGTCCTCGGCATCTGGACGGACCGCTTCGGCGGCCGGATCGTCTACACGGCGACCATGCTCTCGGCGGCGCTGGCCACGGCCCTGCTGTCCTTCGCGCAGACCTACCCGCAGATGCTCCTCGCCGGGCTGGGCGTGGGCCTCGCGGGCGGCTCCTTCGCGGTGGGCGTGGCCTATGTGTCGCGCTTCTACCCCGCGGGCAAGCAGGGCACGGCGCTGGGCATCTTCGGCGTGGGCAACGTGGGCGCCGCCGTTACCAAGTTCGTCGCGCCCTTCGTCCTCGTGGCCTACGGCTGGCAGACGGTCGCGCTCGTCTGGGCCGCCGCGCTCGCGGTCATGGCCGTGGTCTTCTGGCTCACGACCGAGGACGACCCCGTGATCCGCGCCCGCCGGAAGGGCGAGGTGCCCCCGCCGCGCCCCTTCCTCAAGGAGTTCGAGCCGCTCCGGGACCTTCGCGTCTGGCGCTTCTCGCTCTACTACTTCTTCACCTTCGGCGCCTTCGTCGCGCTCGCGCTCTGGCTGCCGCGCTACCTGGTGGGCGTCTACGGCTTCGACATCGCGACCGCCGGCCTGATCGGCGCCGCCTACTCGATCCCCGGCTCGATCTTCCGCGCCTACGGCGGCGTGCTGTCGGACCGGATCGGGGCCCGCAAGGTGCTGTGGTGGACCCTGGCCGTCTCGGGCCTCTGCACGCTGGTCCTGTCGACCCCCTCGACCTTCGCCGCGCCGGACGGCTCGGTCGCCGCCACCGCCACGCTCGCCTGGCCCCTGTTCATGGCCGTGACCTTTGTCCTGGGCTTCTTCATGTCGCTCGGCAAGGCCGCCGTCTACAAGCACATCCCCGCCTACTATCCCGGCAACGTGGGCGCCGTGGGCGGCCTCGTCGGCATGATCGGGGGCCTGGGCGGCTTCGTCCTGCCGCTGGCCTTCGGCGCGCTGAAGGACACGACCGGCCTCGCGTCGAGCTGCTTCATGCTTCTCTTCGTCCTGATCGCCGCCTGCTTCGCCTGGATGACCGCCACCGTCCGGCGCCTGGAAGCCGCCCCCGTTCCGGCCGAGTGACCCCGTTCCGCGGCGGCCCCCTCCGCCGCGCCCCTGTCCCGAACCCAAGGACCCCCGCAATGACCGAACGCCTCGTCATCATCGGCAACGGCATGGCTCCGGGCCGGATGCTGGAGCACCTCATCGAGGCCGCGCCCGGCGCCCATGACGTGACCATCTTCAACGCCGAGCCCCGGGTGAACTACGACCGCATCATGCTGTCGCCCGTGCTCTCGGGCGAGAAGACCTACGACGACATCGTCATCCACGACGACGCCTGGTACGCCGCCCACGGCATCACGCTCCATCGCGGCCACCGGATCACGGGAATCGACCGCGACGCGAGGACCGTGACCTCGGATGGGGGCATCACGGCGGCCTATGACCGCCTCGTGATCGCCACCGGCTCCAACCCTTTCATGATCCCCGTCCCGGGCAAGGATCTTGCCGGAGTTCTGGCCTACCGCGACCTCGACGACGTCGAGAAGATGCTGGACGCGACCGAACGGGGCGGCCGCGCCGTGGTCATCGGCGGGGGGCTCCTGGGCCTCGAAGCGGCGGCGGGCCTCAAGGCGCGGGGCATGGAGGTCACCGTCCTCCACGTCATGCCCACGCTGATGGAGCGCCAGCTCGATCCCGCCGCGGGCTACCTGCTGGAGAAGGAGCTGAAGCGCCGCGGCATCCACGTCATCACCAAGGCCAACACCAAGGCCATCCTGGGCACCGACCGCGTGCAGGGCGTCGAGCTGGCCGACGGCACGCAGATCCCGGCCTCGCTCGTCGTCATGGCCGTGGGCATCCGCCCCAACGTTCAGATCGCCAAGAACGCCGGGCTGGAGGTCGCGCGCGGCATCGTCACGACCGACACCATGGCGACCTCTGATCCCGCCGTCTTCGCGCTCGGCGAATGCGCCGAGGTCGGCGGGCAGGTCTACGGCCTCGTGGCCCCGCTCTACGAGCAGGCCCGCGTCCTCGCCGCCCACCTCGCGGGCGACACGACCCCCCGCTTCGTCCACCAGGACACGCCCACCAAGCTCAAGGTGACCGGCATCGACCTCTACTCGCTCGGCGACTTCGCCGAGGGCGACGACCGCGAGGAGATCGTCCTCCGCGACGCGAGCGCGGGCGTCTACAAGCGCATCGTCCTCAAGGACAACAGGATCGTCGGCACCGTCCTTTACGGAGAGACCGCCGACGGCGCCTGGTTCAACGACCTCAAGAAAAAGGCCACCGACGTGTCCGACATGCGGGACACGCTGATCTTCGGGCAGGCCTTCCAGGGGGGCGCCCCCGCGGACCCTCTGGCGGCCGTTGCGGCCCTCTCGGATGATGCCGAGATCTGCGGCTGCAACGGCGTCTGCAAGGGCAGGATCACCGGCGCGATCCGCGCCAAGGGCCTGACCGACCTTGATGGCGTGCGCGCCCACACCAAGGCTTCCGCCTCCTGCGGCACCTGCACGGGCCTCGTCGAAAAGCTCCTGAAGCTGGAGCTGGGCGACCGCTACAACCCCGCCACCGTCCAGCCGATGTGCCCCTGCACGACCCATGGCCACGACGAGGTGCGCCGCCTGATCCGCGCCAAGGGCCTCAAGACCATCCCCGCCGTCATGCAGGAACTGGAGTGGCAAACCTCCTGCGGCTGCGCCAAATGCCGCCCGGCGCTCAACTACTACCTCGTCTGCGACTGGCCCGCCGACTACGCCGACGACTACCAGTCCCGCTTCGTCAACGAACGCGTCCACGCCAACATCCAGAAGGACGGCACCTATTCCGTGGTCCCCCGGATGTGGGGCGGCATGACCTCGTCCCATGAGCTTCGCGCCATCGCCGACGTGGTGGACAAGTTCGACATCCCCGCCGTCAAGGTCACCGGCGGACAGCGCATCGACATGCTGGGCATCCGCAAGGAGGACCTGCCCGCCGTCTGGGCCGACCTCGGCAAGGCGGGCTTCGTCTCGGGCCAGGCCTATGCCAAGGGCCTCCGCACGGTGAAGACCTGCGTGGGCAGCACGTGGTGCCGCTTCGGCACGCAGGACTCCACCGGCCTCGGCATCCGGCTGGAGAAGTTCATGTGGGGCTCCTGGACCCCCGCGAAACTGAAGCTGGCCGTCTCCGGCTGCCCCCGCAACTGCGCCGAGGCCACCTGCAAGGATATTGGCGTGATCTGCGTGGACTCGGGCTACGAGATCCACTTCGCCGGCGCCGCCGGCCTCGACATCAAGGGCACCGAAGTGCTGGGCCACGCGAGCACCGAGGACGAGGCGCTCGAGATCGTCGTCGCCCTCACCCAGATGTACCGCGAGCAGGGCCGCTACCTCGAACGCATCTACAAGTGGACGAAGCGCATCGGCGTCCCCGAGATCAGGCGCCAGATCATGGACGACCTCCCTCGGCGGAAGTCGTACTTCGACCGCTTCGTGTTCTCCCAGAAGTTCGCCCAGGTGGACCCCTGGTCCGAGCGCGTCTCGGGCAAGGACAAGCACGAATTCAAGCCGATGGCGGTTGTCGGCTATCAGGAGGCTGCGGAATGAGTATCTGGATCGACATCGGCGCCCTGGACGACCTCCCCCTGCGCGGTTCGCGCTGCGTCCAGACGCCCACCGGCAAGATCGGCGTCTTCCGCACCGCCGATGACCGCATCTTCGCGATCCGCAACGAATGCCCCCACAAGGGCGGCCCGCTGACCGAAGGAATCGTGCACGGCCACTCCGTCACCTGCCCGCTCCACAACTGGGTCATCTCGCTGGAGACCGGCGCGGCCCAGGGCGCCGACGAGGGCGCGGTCGAAACCATCCCGGTCCGGGTCGAGGGCACCCGCGTTCTCCTCCTGCGCTCCGCCATCGGCGCGAGGGTCGCGGCGTGAGCGGAGAGGTCCGGACCACCTGCCCCTACTGCGGCGTGGGCTGCGGCGTCCTCGCCCGGGTCGAGGGCGACCGCGTCCACGTCCGGGGCGACCCGGACCACCCCTCGAACTTCGGGCGCCTCTGCTCCAAGGGCTCGGCCCTGGGCGAGACCATGGCGCTCGACGGTCGCCTCCTCCACCCTGAGATCAAGGGCCAGCGCGCCTCCTGGGACGCCGCCCTCGACCTCGTGGCGCATCGCTTCACCGAGACCATCGCGCAGCACGGCCCCGACTCCGTCGGCTTCTACGTCTCCGGCCAGCTCCTGACCGAGGACTACTACGTCGCCAACAAGCTCCTGAAGGGCTTCATCGGCACCGCCAACATCGACACCAACTCGCGCCTCTGCATGGCCTCCTCGGTCGCGGGCCACAAGCGCGCTTTCGGCGAAGACATCGTCCCCAGCACCTACGAGGACCTGGAGCAGGCCGACCTCGTCGTCCTCGTAGGCTCCAACCTCGCCTGGTGCCATCCGGTCCTGCATCAGCGCCTCCTCGCCGCGCGGGCGACGCGCGGCACCCGGATCGTCGTCGTCGACCCCCGCCGCTCCGCCACGGCCGAGGACGCCGACCTCCACCTCGCGATCCGCCCCGGCACGGACGTGCTCCTCTTCAACGGCCTCCTCGCGCATCTGGCGGCGCAGGGGGCCACCGAGCCCGACTGGATCGCCCGCCACACCACCGGCTTCGACGCGACCCTCGCTCTCGCGCAGGCCGACGCCTCCGACCGCGCCCGCGTCTTCAAGGGCTGCGACGTCCATCCCGCCGATCTCGCCCGCTTCTATGACTGGTTCGCCAAGACGGACCGAGCCGTCACCGTCTACAGCCAGGGCGTGAACCAGTCGGCCCACGGCACCGACAAGGTCAACGCGATCCTCAACTGCCACCTCGCCACGGGCCGCATCGGGCGCGAGGGCACCGGCCCCTTCTCCATCACCGGCCAGCCCAACGCCATGGGCGGGCGCGAGGTCGGGGGCCTCGCCAACCAGCTTGCCGCCCACATGGGGTTTTTGCAGCCCGAACTCGACCGCGTGTCGCGCTTCTGGAACGCCCCTGGCCTCTCCCAGAAACCCGGCCTCAAGGCCGTGGATTTCTTCGAGGCCGCCCGCACCGGCCAAATCAAAGCCCTCTGGATCATGGGCACCAACCCCGCCGTCTCCATGCCCGACGCCGGCAAGGTGCGTGAGGCGCTGTCCCGCTGCCCCTTCGTCGTCGTCTCGGACATCACCCGCACCGACACGACCCGTTACGCCGACGTCCTCCTCCCCGCCGCCGCCTGGGGCGAGAAGGACGGCACCGTCACCAACTCCGAACGCCGCATCTCCCGCCAGCGCGCCTTCCTCCCCCTCCCCGGCGAGGCCCGGCCCGACTGGCACATCATCACCGACGTCGCCTGCCGCTTGGGCCACGCGGACGCCTTTCCCTATCGGACCCGTGCCGAGATCTTCCGCGAGCACGCCGCCCTCTCGGCCTTCGAGAACGACGGCGAGCGCCTGTTCGACCTCGGGTCCGTGTCGGACCTCTCGGACGCGGCCTATGAATCCCTGGCCCCCCTGCAATGGCCGGTCCGTCGCGACGCGGCCGCCGGCGGGCGCCTCCTCGCCGACCATTTTCCCACGCCCGACGGCCGCGCCCGCCTCGTCGCCGTCCGGCAGGAGGGGCCCGCTCGCCCCGTGGACCGCGACTATCCCGTTTCGCTCAACTCGGGCCGCCTGCGCGACCAGTGGCACACGATGACGCGCACGGGCCATGTCCCGCGCCTGATGACGCACGCCCCCGAACCCGTCCTCGATCTCGCCCGCCGCGAGGCGCAGGAGCAGGACCTTCGGGACGGCGACCTCGTTCGTGTGGAAAGCCCCTACGGCGAGGCCCTCGCCCGCCTCCGCGTCAGTGACGCGCTCCGCCCCGGCGAGGCTTTCCTGCCCATGCACTGGAGCGGTCTCTTCGCCGCCCGCGCCTCCGCCGGCTCCGTCTCGAACCCCGCGACCGACGCGCTCTCGGGCCAGCCCGAGCTGAAGCACGTCTCCGTCCGGGTGACGAAGGCCCCCGTCCGCTGGGCGGGCCTCCTGCTCACGCACCGCGACATCCGGCCTACGGGCCTCCTCCACTGGAGCCGCGCCCGCGTCGAGGGTGGCTGGGCCTACGAGCTGGCCGGGGCCGAGCCGCCCAAGGAGGGCGTGATGCTGGCCCGCGCGCTCCTGCCCTCGGCCGCCCGCGACGGCTTGATCGACTACGCCGACCGGCGCGCGGGCACCTGGCGCGCGGCGGCCCTCGACGCCGAGGGGCGGCTTGCCGAGGCGCTGCTCGTCGCTCCGCCGGGGCAACTTCCCGACCGGACGTGGCTGCTGGCGCTCCTGGCCGGGGGGCAGCCTCTCTCGCCCCTGGACCGCCGCGCGCTCCTGTCGGGCCGCGCGCCCGTCCCCCTGCCCGATCGGGGCCGCATCGTCTGCGCCTGCCTGGGCGTGGGCGTCAACGACATCGCGGGCGCCGTCCGCAACGGCGCCGCCACCGTCGAGGCGGTGGGCCTGGCCACCCGCGCCGGCACCAACTGCGGCTCTTGCCGCTCCGAGATCCGGGAGCTGATCCATGCCCATCGCCGCCTTGCCGCCGAGTGACGCTCCGGCCCGGGTCGAACCGCTCTCGGTCCTGCCCGTCTTCTTCGACCTGCGCGGCAAGCGCGCGCTCGTCGCGGGCGGCACGGACCCGGCGGCTTGGAAGGCCGAGCTTCTCGCCGCCGCCGGAGCCGAGGTCACCGTCGCCGCCCCCCATCTCGACGAGGAGATGTCCCGCCTCGTCCGTGCTGGCGCCGTCCGCCACCTCGCGCGGGACTGGAGCCCGGACCTGCTGACGGGCTGCGCCCTCGCCATCGCCGACGAGGAGGACCCCGCCCGCGCCCAGGCCTTCGTGGACGCCGCCCGCGCGAGCGCCGTCCCCGTCAACGTCATCGACAACCCGGCCTTCTGCCAGTTCCAGTTCGGCTCGGTCGTGAACCGCTCGCCGGTCGTGGTCGGCATCTCCACCACCGGCGCCGCGCCCATCCTGGGCCAGGCCGTCCGCCGCCGGATCGAGACGCTCCTGCCCCGCTCCCTCGGCCAATGGGGCGCGCTCGCCCAGCGGCTCCGTGACACGGTGGCCCAGCGCCTCGCCCCCGGCCCCGCCCGCCGCGCCTTCTGGGAGGCCGTCGTGGACCGCGCCTTCGGCCCCGCGCCCGAGGCCACGGCCGAGGCCGACCTCCTGCGGCTCCTCGACACCCCCGCCCGCCCCGGCGGCCACGTCACCTTCGTGGGCGCGGGCCCCGGCGACCCCGAGCACCTCACGCTCAAGGCCGTCCGCGCCCTCCAGTCCGCCGACGTGATCCTCTTCGACGACCTCGTCTCGGACGGCGTCCTCGAGCTCGCCCGGCGCGAGGCCAAGCGCATCCTCGTAGGCAAGCGCGCGGGCCGCCCCTCCTGCCAGCAGACCGAGATCAACGACCTCATGGTCACGCTGGCAAAGGCGGGCCGCCGCGTCGTCCGGCTCAAGTCCGGCGACCCCATGATCTTCGGCCGCGCGGGCGAGGAGATGGCGGCGTTGCGGGCCCATGGCCTGCCCTACGACGTCGTGCCGGGCATCACCGCCGGCATGGCGCTCGCCGCCACGCTCGGCACCTCGCTCACCCACCGCGACCATGCCCGCTCGGTGCGCTTCGTCACCGGCCACAGCCGGCACGGCGGCCTGCCCGAGGACCTGGACTGGTCCGCCCTCGCCGACCCCACGGCCACGACGGTCGTCTACATGGGCGCGCGCACGGCCGGGGACCTCGCGGCCCGCCTCCTCGCCCGGGGGCTCGGCCCCGACACGCCCGTGGCGCTGGGCCAGGCCCTGGGCCGCCCCGGCGAGCGGACCGAGCGGACGACGCTGGCCGGGCTGCCGGCGGCGGTCGGGCGCAGCGACCTCCGCCAGCCCATCGTCCTCGGGATCGGCCGCGCCTTCGCCGAGCCTCGGGCCGCTGTCCGTCAGGCCGTCGCCTGACCGGCAAGGTTCCGCCGGACTGCGGCTTGGGCGCACCCGGACGCCTCCTTGCCCCTTGCCCACCGGTTCGCACAGGCCCCTGATGGAGACGCGCCGCGCGTCCGCCCCTTCTTGGCCCGACGATTGCCTTCCTCGGGTCCAACTTGCCTGCGCCTGATCGCGCCGCAGTCAGGTCCCGGTTCTCCAAGCAGGAAAGCAGCTCCATGGCCCCTCAGCCCGCCACCACCAAGACCCTCTCCGATTATCTCGTCACCGGCTACTGGGGCGACAAGAACGGGGGCCGCCACCAGTTCGACACCTCGACGATCACCGTCAGCCTCGTGGGGCTGAACGACACGCAGAAGGCCCTCGCCAAGTCCGCGCTCGCGGCCTGGGAGACGGTGGCCGACGTCCGCTTCTCGATGGTGGGCAGCGGCGCGCAGATCGTCATCAACGACGTCGAGCCCGGCGCCGACACGGACGTCTTCTACATTCCCTCGAGCGGGCAGATGGTCTCGGGACCGAACGGCGAAGCCCCCGCCACCGTGACCATCGGCGAGGACTGGATCCGCACCTACGGCACCAAGGTCGGCGACTACGCCTTCCACACCTACATGCACGAGATCGGCCACGCCCTGGGCCTGGGGCATCCCTCGACCTACGAGGGCGGCAGCACCTACGCCAACGCGCTGTTCCAGAACGACAGCTGGCAGCAGACGGTCATGTCCTACCTCGACCAGGACGAGAACCCCAACGTCGCCGGCGGCAAGGCCAACCTCCTCACGCCGATGATGGCCGACATCATGGCGATCCAGCAGATCTACGGACGCCCGACCGAGGGCCCCACCGCCGGCAACACCCGCTGGGGCAAGGATTCGGACCTCGGGACCTATCTCGACGGGGTCTTCGGCGCGGGGGCGGGCGACCTGTCGCGCAACGCCATGACCATCTTCGACATCGGCGGCGCCGACACCATCCACTTCGGCGACGACACCCGCGCCCAGACGGTGAACCTCGGCGGCGGCCGGTTCTCGAGCGTCTACGGCCTCCGGGACAATCTCGGCATCGCCCACGGCACCACCATCGAGCACTATGTCGCGGGCTCGGGCGCGGACAAGGTCACGGGCAATGGCGCGAACAACGTCCTTACGCTCGGGGCGGGCGACGACCGGGCCTGGGGACAGGTGGGGCGCGACCGGATGCTGGGCCAGGCCGGCACCGATACGCTGAACGGCGACCGTGGGGCCGACACGCTCCGCGGGGGCACGGGCAACGACGTCCTGAACGGCGGCTCGGGCAACGACCTCTTGGACGGCGGCTCGGGCAACGACCGCCTGAGCGGCGGCGACGGCGACGACACCTTCCTCTTCACCGGCGGGCGCGACGTGGTGCTGGGCTTCCAGAACGACGATGACACCATCCGGCTCAACGACGCGCTCTGGGGCGGCGGCCGCACGGTCGGTCAGGTCCTGACGGAGTTCGGCACCAAGCTGAACAACGGCGACGTCGCGCTCAACTTCGGCGACGGCGACGTGCTGGTCCTGCGCGACCGGACGAACATCACCATCCTGTTGAACGACCTCGCGATCGTCTGATCGCCCTCCCGGCGCGGCCTCCTCAGTTCTCGAGGAGGTCGCGATGGGTGCGCCAGACCAGAAGCAGCCCCACCACCCCGCAGACCAGTGCGATGCCGAACACGAAGGCCGGCGACACATAGGCCGGGGTGTAGCCGTGATAGAACCCCTTGCGCACCTCGGCGATGATGTGGACCAGCGGGTTCCAGACCAGCCAGCGCTGCCACTCCTGAGGCAGGGCGTCGAGCAGGATCAGCGCCCCCGACACGAAGATCATCGGCCGCATGAACAGCCCCCAGACGCTGCCCCAAACGGGGAAGACGTGGTTGAGGAAGCAGTTCAGCACCCCCGTCCCCGCCGCGAGAGCCGCCGCCATGGCGAAGCCCAGCACGACATGGTGCAGGATCAGGTGCGTCCCCGTGTCCATCAGCATCAGGATGCCCGCCAGCACGATGTAGGCCACCAGCAGCTCCGTGATGAGCCCCACAAGGAAACGCGCGGCCAGCGCATCCGTCACCGTCACGCGCGGATAGGCCAGAAGCTGGCGCGAATAGCTCAGCGCCAGCATCACGCGGGAGTTGAGGTGCAGGTAGGCGAACAACGGCAGCAGGCCCGTGGCGTAGAAGATCGGGAAGTTGGTGCCGAGCCCCGGATGCCGCGCCCCGGCCGCGGTGAAGATCCAGCTCATCAGCGCGATGCCTGCGACCGGCTCAAGGATGCTCCAGATGTAGCCGCCGGGCTTGCGGCCATAGGTCGTCGTCATCTCCCGCAGCATGAGCGCCGTGATCACCCGAGGGGTGGCGAAGCGCATCTGCCGGTGGATGGAGCGGAGCTTGGGGGCGTCGGCGGGGATCGACATCGGCAGGCCTGGATCAGCGCGGAGCGGGCCCTCCGCCAGAGGTCCGCATAATCCCCGCGTGGCGCGCCGGATGCAAGGCCGGGGTGTTGCGCGAATCGGGGGAGGACCGTTCGGTGGTCGAAGGAATGGTTAACCTTTCGGGCCGATCCTGAAGGCGTCAACCCGACCCAAGGATCGTCCCCATGCCCTCGACCTCGCCCCGCCTGTCCCTGCCCTATCTCCAGCCCGCCCAAGCCCAGAAGCATGTCACCCACAACGAGGCGCTCCAGCTTCTCGACGCGGCCGTGCAGCTTTCGGTCCTGTCCTTCGGCGCGACCCAGCCCCCGGCGGCACCGCAGGCGGGCGACGTCCACGCGCTGGCGGCCGGGGCGCAAGGCGACTGGGCCGGTCAGGACGGCCGGCTCGCGCTCTGGGACGGCACCGGCTGGCAGTTCCTCCTCCCGCGCGAGGGCTGGCGCGCTTGGGACGCGGCGGCGGGCGCCCTGCGCGTCTGGACCGATGGCGGCTGGCGGGCGCTCGGGACCGGCGCGGGCCTGCTTCAGGATCTCGACGGGCTGGGCGTGGGCACGGCGTCCGACGCCACCAACCGCCTCGCGGTGTCGGCGCCGGCCACTCTGCTAAGCCATGCCGGCGCGGGCCACCAGCTCAAGGTGAACAAGGCGGAGGCCACCGACACCGCGAGCCTCCTGTTCCAGTCCGGCTGGACCGGCCATGCCGAGATGGGGCTCATGGGCGGGCTCGACTTCAGCCTCAAGGTGGGGGACGGCGCGGCCTGGCGCACGGCGCTGGCAGCCGACCGGACGACGGGCGTCGTGACGCTGCCGCAGGGGGCGGTGGTGAACGGGCCGCTGACGGGGGCGGCCGTCCAGTCCGGTCCCACGGACGCCACGCCCGGCCGGCTCCTCCTCGCCGGCGCCTTCGGGCTGGGCGGCCCCTTGCCCCCGGTCGGGAACGCCGGGGCCACCGACGGCAGCCTCGCCGCGGGCCTCCACGCCTACGACGCCGCGTCGGGCAGCGCGGGCGCGCCCGCCGGCGTCCAGCGCGCCACGCTTCTCCATTCGCGCCGCGCCGACGGGAGCGAGACGCAGCTCCTGATCGTCGAGCAGGGCAGCGCCCCCGGCCTCTACCCCGGCCTTGTCCTGGGCCGGGCGCGGCCCTCGGGCGGGGCCTGGAGCGGCTGGGCCGCCGGCTCCCTGCAGGAGAGCGGCTCCAACGCCAACGGCCGCTGGCTGCGCCACCAGGACGGCACGCAGACCTGCTGGCACAGCCTAAACACCGGGACCGCGGCCGACACGCTCTGGACCTATCCCCAGCCCTTCGCCTCGACGGCGGGCCTCGTGGTGACGACGGGCGTCACCGGCACGACCGGCACCACGGCGCTCTGCGCGCGCGCCATCGGCAAGACGGCCAGCGCGGTGGGGCTTGCGGTCGTGAGCACGTCGAACTCCCGCGTGGCGTCCGGCCTCGACGTCCTGGCCATCGGCCGATGGTACTGAAAAGCCCGCACATGCGCGCGATTTCGCCCGGCGCGCCGCAAGGGACGGGTTTTCCGGCCGGGTTCCAGCCGGTATGGGAGAGCGAGGGCCCCTCTGCGACGGGCCGGATCAGGAACCCGAGGACGCGAATGCCGATCATGATGCTCCGCCTGGGATTGGGTGCGGCCCTGGGCCTGGCGCTGGCGGGCTGCAACCTGCCGCGGGGCGCGGGCCTCGAATCCGAGGTCCTGGGGATGCGCAGCTCCTCGGCCGACCCGGCCGTGCGCGACTTCGCCGTGGAGCCCGTCACGCGCGCGGCGCTGCCCGTCTACGCCGCCTGGCCCCGCCCCGGCGAAGAGCCCATGGGCTGGCTGGAGCGGCAGGACGGCCCCGCGAACCGCGTGATCGCGCCGGGCGACGTGCTGGCGATCCGGCTCTGGACCAACGAGGCGAACTCGCTTCTCGCGGCGCCGGGACAGCGGGCCATCGCCATGGATGGCGTCACGGTGTCCTCCACGGGGTCGGTCTTCATGCCCTATGTGGGCAACGTCAAGGTCTCGGGCATGAGCCCAGACCGCGCCCGCGAGGTCATCGAAGCGCAGTTCGTGGAGGTCAGCCCATCGGCGCAGGTCCAGCTCGAGGTGGCCGAAAGCACCGGCACCCTCGTCAGCCTCGTGGGCGGGGTGCAGAGTCCGGGCACCTATCCCATGCGCAACCAGAGCTACACCGTCCTGTCGCTGATCGCCGAAGGGGGCGGCGTGATCGAGGAGATGAACAATCCGCAGATTCGGCTGATCCGGGGGGACGCGATCTACGGGACCTCCATCGACCGCCTGTTCTCCGATCCCCGTCTCGACACCACGCTGCGCCCCGGCGACAAGGTGATCGTCGAGCCCGACGAGCGCTTCTTCCTGTCGCTCGGCGCCGCGGGACGCGAGGCTCGCCATCCCTTCCCCACCGACCAGATGAACGCGCTCGAGGCCCTCTCGATCATCGGTGGCCTGAATGACGCCCGAGGCAATCCCAAGGGCATCCTGATCCTGCGCAACTATCCCCTGCCGATGGTGGGCGCCGAGGGCGGCGGCCCCACGCATGAGCGAGTGGTCTTCACTCTGGACCTGACCACGGCCGACGGGCTCTTCAGCGCGGGTCAGTTCCCCATCCTTTCAGGCGACCTGGTCTACGCCACCGAAAGCCCGCTCACCGCGGCCGATTCGATCCTCGCGGCGCTGGGCACGAGCCTGGGCATCGCCAGCCGCGCGCGTGGCCTCTAGGGAACCGGGCGTGGCATGATCGTCCTGCGCAACCTGTCCAAGACCTTCGTGGTCGACGGCCAGCGCAAGCACGTGCTGCGCGGCATCAACGCCGTGTTCCCGTCCAACACCGTGGTAGCCCTGCTGGGCCGCAACGGCGCCGGCAAGAGCACGCTCCTCCAGATGATCTCGGGCGCCATGGACGTCACCGCGGGCGAGATCCTCACCGACGGGCAGATCTCCTTCCCCGTAGGCTATGCGGGCTCGTTCCACCCCGAGCTGACGGGCGCGCAGAACACCCGCTTCACGGCCCGCATCTACGGCGTCGACACCGACGCCCTCATGTCCTACGTCGATGACTTCGCCGAGCTCGGCCCCAGCTTCCACCTGCCGGTGCGGACCTACTCCTCGGGCATGAAGTCGCGGCTGGCCTTCGGGGTTTCGATGGGCATCAACTTCGACACCTATCTGATCGACGAGGTGACCGCCGTCGGCGACGCCGCCTTCAAGAAGAAGTCGCAGCAGGTGTTCCAGGACCGGATGCGAACGTCGGGGGCGCTCTTCGTGAGCCATTCGCTCCGGCAGATCCAGGATCTCTGCCAAGCGGGCGCCGTGCTGGAGGGTGGGCAGCTCCACTACTACGAGGACGTCAGGGAGGCCATCGCGCACCACCTGCGCAACCTCGACGTCTGATGGCCCCCACCCGGACGGAGGGGGGCCACCGGGCGCGATCAGCCCTGCATCTGCTGCTCGAAGCTCCGCAGCATCACGAGATGGCTGTCGATGGAGGGCACGCCCACCATCGAGGCGCCGCGCGCCATCGGATCCTGGCCGCTCTGGGCGTAGTTCTCGTGGACGCCCCGAGCCTCCTCGTGGGCGGTGATCTGGGCCTGAAGGTAGGCCATGTCGAACTCTTGGCCCTCAGCCGCCTCAAGCTGGGCCATGATCTCGGCGTGGTCCTCGCGCAGTGGGATCTGGGCACCCTCGGCGCCGAAAGCCGCCGCGATGGCCTGCTGCTCGGCAACCTCGAGAGCGGCAAAGGCACGGACGTTGTCGCTCTCGCCCTTCTGCTCGGCCAACTGGCTCGACTGCATCAGGAACATGCCACCTTCGAGGGCCGGCATCTTGGCCTCGTCCATGGCACCGGCGGCCATGCCACCTTCAACCGGCTGGTTGGTCTCCTGGGCCGTAAGGGCCCGGGCCGCTGGCAGGAAGCTTGCGACGGCGGCGCCGCCGGCGAGGAGTTGTCTGCGATCCATGGTGATCTCCCAGGTGTCGGATGCCCGGAGAACAGGCGGAGCGGGTTATTGTTCCGTCACGGCTCTCGCCATGCGCGAGGTCACGCCGCGGCACTCGTGAGCACGGCGAGCGGCTCGTCCCGCGGCGCCGAGGGCAGGCGCGCAAGGATCCCCTGCATGTCGGCACGTCCCTGCGCTGCGCGTTCGCGGATGGCGGTGCTCGAGAAGTCCAGCGCCTTGAGTGCGCGCTGGTGCCCCGGGGGACGGTGAACAAGATGACCCAGGATCGCGGGCGGCGTGGCGGGGTCGATCTGCCGCCGGAGAGCCCGCTCGGTCCGCAGCGCGCCGATCCGCTTGCGGGATTGGAGCGCGAAGCCTAAATCCTGGGCTCGCAGGGTCGTGTCGTTGAGGCTGCGCGGCCGTCCCCCTTCGGGTGCGTAAAGGTCCGAGGCGATCACCAGTGTCGGATGCTCCAGCAGGCCCGCCAGCGCATGGTCGAGCGGCAGGTTGTTGCCCAGACCTCCGTCCCAGAACAGCCGCCCCTCGATTTCGACAGGGGGCATGAGCGGCGGCAGCGCGGTTGCTGCGAGCACATGGCGCGGCTCGATGCGGTCCCTGCGGTTGTCCCACCAGGTTTCCTCGCCCCGTTCAAGGTCGATCGCAAAGAGTGAAAAGCGGATCGGCGAGGCGTTGAGCCGGTCCCAGTCGACCAGTCGGTCGAGCAGCGCCGCCATCGGACGGTGGTCCTGGAGGGAAACATCCGAAGGCACTCCCGGCAGGAGAGACAGCCAACCGGGAAAGCGCGGCCGCGAGATGCCCGAGCGCCCTCCGAACAGGGTCTGGAGCCCCAGCCCGTTGCTCCAGCGCGCACGCAGGGGCCCCGGCAGGAGGTCTGCCAGCGGTGCGTCGGGCAGGCCTACATGGGACCAGAACTCCCGAAGACGGTCCATCCGTGTGCTTGAGGTATTGCCGAGAAGGATAGCCCCCGTGACCGCTCCGATGGAGCACCCGATGACTCGGCCCGGCTCCCGCAAGGAGAGCAGCGCCTCGCACACGCCCAGGTGGTAGGCTCCAAGCGCATTGCCTCCGCCCAGCACGAGAACGAGGTCGAAGTCATCCAGAAGCTTCGGCCCTGTCATTGCCACTCCCGCGACGTGCCTTCGGCCGAACGGCGAGCCCCTGCTCCGGTTCCAGTCCGTCCGGCCAGCGCGGCGATGAACGGCGCGCAGCACGGGATGCCGTCCGGGTCTCGCACCCGTCAGTCTGTCAGGAACGCCGTGGCGATAGCGTCCCAATTCCGAGAACTGGGGACGACATCTGACAAGTGACGAACTCTGGCAATCACGCCAGGGGGCAGTCGGGCACAGGTTGGATTTCGCTGGTCACAGCAATGTGTCCCAGGACTGCCGAGAGGCACGCGCCGCCTTACCTAAAGGCTGCGCTGAACCGGGCGATGGCCACGGATCGTGTTACCCTCTCATCGGCCGCCTCCGACGTCCCAGCGGAAGGGGCGGTTACGCGAGGAGTCTGAAACCGACGAACGGCTCGGTTGCATAGGTTAAGGCGGCGGGCGCCGAATCATGGCCTTTTCTGGACATCGGCGGCCGGAAGCTGGCCGTGCTCCCGGAGGTGCAGCCCGTGACGATTCCTGCCCGTCTCTCCCCGTCCCTTGCCCAGCCCGCCTGTTCGGCGCGCTTCGACCAAGAGGTGCTGGACCTGCGTCCGGCGCTCGTGGCCTTTGCGCGGCGCCTGCTGCGACAGGAAGCGGATGTCGAGGACCTCGTGCAGGAAACGATCGTGAAGGCCCTGGCGGCGCGGCACCGCTTTCGCGAGGGGACGAACCTCAAGGCCTGGCTCTTCACCATCATGCGCAACAGCTTCAACACGCGCTGGCGCCGGTCGCGGCGCGAGACGACGCCGGGCTCCGAGGTGATCGAGTTGGGCGCGGTGATGCCCTCGACGCAGGCCACCGACCTCTGGGCGCGACAGGCGCTGGAACGGCTGATGAAGGACCTCTCGCCCGCGCATCGCGAGATCCTGATCCTGATTCCGGTCATGGGCTTGGGCTACGAGGACGCGGCCGAGGTCTGCAACTGCTCGATCGGGACCGTGAAGAGCCGCCTCAACCGGGCGCGGATGGCCTTGGCCGCGCTGGTGGGCGGGTCGGAGCCATGACGGACGGCCCATCAGCCCGGAAGGGGGCCGTCCTCGGAGCTGCAATTGGCGTCGAGGTGGCGTCCCTCGCGTCCGAGATGCAGGTAGTTGGCGGAGAAGAGCGAGGCCACCTGGAGCGCGTCAAGATCGCGGATCGTCATCACGCGCTCGCGGATCTCCACAAGCCCCTCGTCCCGCACCGCCTGGAACGTGCGGCTCACGTGGACCGTCGAGAGTCCGGTGATGTCGGCGATCATGGTCTGGGTCAGGGGGAACTCGCAACTCAGCCCCCGCGTCCGGCCGGCGGCGCTGAGGCGCAGGAAGACCTCGCACAGCAGATGCGTGATCCGTTCGAAGGCGGTGCGGCTGCCGAGATTCATCAGCCACTCCCGCTGGATGGCCGTCCCCACCAGCGAGTCCCACCAGAGGGCCTGCAGCAGGCGCGGATGGGCGAGCGTCACCTCTTCGAACAGCTCGCGCGAGATCTGCGCCATGGTGAGCGGTGTCACCGCGCCGATGAAATGGTCCATCTCGCGCAGGACGAAGACGTTGAGATCACAGATGTCGCCCGGCAGGAACAGGCCCAGCACCTGGCGGCGCCCGTCCTCCAGGTACTTGTAGCGGCAGGCCCAGCCTTCGATGACCAGGCGCACCACGCGGGGGTCCTCGCCTTCCCGCACCACGTCGTCCTTGGCGCGGAAGCGCTGGGGCCGCTCAGACCACAGGCGCACCGCCGCGGAACGGTCCTCGGCGGACAGCCGGGTGTAGTTCTCCAGCTTGCGGAGGAAAGGATTGAGCGGTGAAGACGGGGCGGCGGCTCGCATGGAGCGGAACCTTTTCCCAAAGCCAGGCTTGCGACCTTAACATAGGTTGCGCGGTGCGCGTGTCCGGTGTGCGCTGGCCGCGTGGGAAAGGTCGGCAGAGAGCGATGGGCGGAACGCGAGCAGAGCACGGCAGGGGCGGCGGGCCCCGGCGGACCGTGAGCTCCGTCCCTCTAGGCGGAGGCGCGCGATGAACGTCCCGCAACGTCGCGATCGGGCGGGCGACCAGCGGCTGCGGGCGGTCCTGCGCGCCTGCGGGCAGACACCTTTCCGGCTCAGCGCCGACCTGTCGCTCCTGGAGATCCTGGCAGGTGGAAAGCTCGCGTCCGGCGCACCCGAATCCTTGGCGGACTGGGTCGCGCGACGCGTTCCCGCCGAGGATCACGACGCGTTGCGGAGGGCTTTGGCGGAAGCGCGGATCCGCGGGACGGCGATCGACATCGAGCATCGCGTCTACCAGCCGGCTGGTGGAGTCGCCTGGATGCGCTCGCGTGCGGTGCCGGTAACGGACGGAGAGGGTCGGATCGAGGAATGGCTGGGCGCGGCCGAAGACGTGACCACCCGGCGCGAGGACCGCGAGCGGCTGGCCATCGCCATCGACGTCGCCGGCCTGTCCACCTGGGACTGGAATCTGATCACGGGCGAGGTCGCCTGGAACGACGGGCATTTCCGCCTTTACGGATACACGCCAGGCGAGGTGACGCCCGACTATGAGGCTTGGTCCTCACGCGTGCATCCCGACGACCTGCCGGAGGTCGAAGAGCGTCTCAGGCGGGCTCGCGACGAGCACGGCCCTTACGCGGCCGAGTTCCGCATACGGCCCGACGGGGAGGGCCAGGTGCGCTGGTGCCGCGCCGCCGGCCGCTTCGAGCGCGACGCTATGGGCCTGCCGGTGCGCATGATAGGGATCATGCAGGACGTGACAGGGCTCAAGGAGGCCGAGGCGCGCCAGCGCTGGCTCATGGCCGAGTTCCAGCGGCAGGTGCGCAACAGCCTGTCGGTGATCCGCTCCATCGTGCGCCGCAGCGCCCAGGCCGCGACGGGAAAGGACAGTTACGCCACCCATCTGGAAGGGCGGATCGCCGCCGTGACGCGGGTGCACGCGGCGATGATGCGGACGCCCGGGGTGGGACTGGAGCTGGAGACGATCCTGCGGGACGAGATGCAGGTCGCGGCCGTGGACGAAAGCCGGATGCGGCTTGACGGACCGCCGCTGCGTCTGCCGGCACGGATGGTGGAAATGATGGCGCTGGCGCTGCATGAGCTGGTCACCAATGCCATCAAGTTCGGCGCGCTGGCCACGCCGGCCGGTCGCGTCGAGGTCACCTGGGAGGTGATGGAGGACGAGCCGCCCTGCCTTCGGCTCTTCTGGCGCGAGTCGGGCAGCGGCCAGGCGCGCGCGTCCCGGCGCAAAGGCTTCGGGACGGAGCTCCTGGAGCGGATGCTTCCCTATTCGCTGGGTGCGCGGACCCGGATCGAGCACGGGCCCGAGGGGCTGGCCTGTGCCATCGAAATGCCGCTGCGTCCCGACCGCGCCTGAGCCAGACCGGACCGGCTTGCGCCCGGCCGCGCGGCAGGTCATCCCTGCGGCAATTCCAACGAGCCGGACCCCTTCCCCGTGCTGAGCGACCGCAAGAACCAGCATCTCGACATCGTCCTGGGTGGCAGGGGGCGCGGCGGCTCGCGCACGGGCCTCGACGCGGTGGAGTTCGTCCATGTCGCGCTGCCAGAGCTGCACATGGACGAGATCGATCTGTCCACCGAGTTCCTGGGCCGGCGCATCGCCGCGCCGCTGCTGGTGAGCTCCATGACCGGCGGCCCAGCGCGGGCCGAGGCGATCAACCGTCATCTGGCCGAAGCATGCCAGGCGCTTGGGCTGCCTCTCGCTGTGGGCTCGCAGCGCGTGGCTCTGGAAGCGGGCGAGGCCGGGGGGCTCGGGGCGGAGCTGCGGCGGATCGCGCCGGGGGTGCCGCTTCTGGCGAACTTCGGGGCGGCGCAACTCAACACCGGCTTCGGGGCCGAGGAGGCACGGCGGGCGGTGGAGATGATCGGTGCGGATGCGCTCATCATCCATCTCAACCCTTTGCAGGAGGCCGTTCAGCCCGAGGGGGACCGTGACTGGCGCGGGCTTCTGTCCCGCATCGAGGCCTTGGCGCGGGGGCTGCCCGTTCCGGTCGTGGCCAAGGAGGTGGGAGCGGGGCTGTCGGGCGCCGTGGCGCGGCGGCTCTGGGATGTGGGGGTGCGGGTGCTGGACGTTGCGGGCGCAGGTGGCACGAGCTGGGCCGCTGTCGAAGCCGAGCGGGCGCGCAGCTCCCGGCAGGCGGCGGTGGCGCGCGCCTTCGCGAGCTGGGGCATCCCCACGGCGCAGGCCATCGCCGAGGTACGTGCGGCTTGCCCCGAAGCAGTGGTGATCGGCTCGGGCGGCATACGCGACGGACTGGACGTGGCGCGCGCCATTCGGCTGGGGGCCGACGTCGTCGGGCAGGCCTCGGGGCTGCTGGAGGCCGCGACGCGTTCGGCCGAGGCGGTCGTGGATCACTTCGGCACGGTGATGGACCAGCTCCGCGTGGCCTGCTTCTGCACGGGGTCGGCAAATCTTGCGGCGCTGCGGAGCGCAGAGCTGCAGGCGACCTAGGCCGCGAGCGCGCGCGCTGCTGCGCGACGGCCCGAGATCACCGCCCCCTCCAGCGTCGCGGGCAGGCCCGTGTTCACATGGTCGCCCGCGAGAACGAGGTTGCGCCAGGGCGTTACCGTAGCGGGGCGGAGAGCGGCGCCTTCCGGCGACTGATCGAAGGTTGCCGCTCGCTCGCGAAGGAGGCGGCGGGCGAGCGGCGGCACGTCGCGCAGGTCGAGGGCACGGGCGACCTCGGACCAGAGGAGATCCAACGCTTCCTCGCGGCCCAGAGCGCCCACGGGCGTGGCCTCGGCCGCGGACACGGTGACGGAAAGCACGTCGCCGCGCCGGAACAGCCATTGGGCGTTCGAGGACAGGAGTCCCAGAAGCGGTGGCGCGGCGGAGGCGAGCTCGGGCGACACGAGGAAATGCGCATTGAGGATCGAAGGGCCCGGGAATGGCCGCGGCAGGCCGGGCAGGAGGTCGTTCAACGCCACAGGCGGGACAGCCAGCACGAGGCGGTCGCGCGGACCGAGTGCGACGCGGGTACCATCGGTGAAGGCCAGTGCCTCGGCTCGGTCCCCGTCGAGGGCGAGGCCCGCGAGGGGCGCGCGGAAACGGATCTCAACACCCATCTGCCGCAGGCGTGCCACGGCGGGGTCGATCAACGCCTCGCCCAGACCTTCCGGGGCCAGGACCGGGCGGCAGGCGCGGGCGCCGCGGAAGAAGCTGCGCAAGAGCGCCGCCCGCAGGAGGGCGGCCGATCCGACTTCGGGCGGCATGTTGAGAACGGCGGTGGTCATGGGTTCCCAGAAGGTGCGCCACATGGGGCCGCGGTCGCGCACGGCTTCGGCCACCGTGCGGCCCGGCCCGGCCATGAGGAGGGCGCCGACGCCCGAAAGCGCTGCACCGGGCGTCGCTCCTGGCGGGCGACTGTCCGGGCGGAGCGCCTCACGCGGGGTCGCAGGCACCCGCACCGTCCAGCGGGCTCCGTTCGCGAGGTCCACGAAGGGAAAGGCGGCGTCGGGCAGCATGACCAACCGGTCCGCCGCGCCGATGCGGACGGCGTGCGACAGGACGGCGGCGTTCCCCGACAGCATGAGGTGGTTGCCGTTGTCGATGCGGCGGTCCAGCACCGCATCATGGTAGCTGCGACAGCGCCCGCCCGGCTTGGGCGAGCCCTCGTGCAGGGTTACCCGGGCGCCTGCCTCGGCAAGGTCGAGCGCGCAGGCAAGGCCGGCGAGGCCCGCGCCGATGACATGGACGTGACCCGTCACCGCCAGGTGAGCCCCCCCGCCGCGCAGGCCAGCCCGTCCGCTGCCTTGCGCCAGCCGGAACGGCGGGCAGGCGGACGGGTCCAGTCAGCCTCCATCTGACCGAGTAGCCGCTCGTAGGGACCCATCATGACCAGAGCCGGAAGTATCCTGGGCCAGGAATGGGCACCCTGCGCGGCGCGGGCACGCTGGAACTGCGTCCGGGCCACCAGTCCGAGCTGGCGGCGCACCTCGGGCAGGGCGGGATGTCGACATGCCAAGTCGGGATCGGGCGGGATGCCGGCGGCTTCGAGCAGCGGCGCAGGCAGGTAGAGGCGGCCCATTCCCGCGTCCTCCTCCACGTCGCGCAGGATGTTGGTGAGCTGCATCGCACGAGCGAGCGAGAGTCCGAAGCGGCGCGAGACGTCGCCGCGCCAGGCCCCGAAGATGCGCATGGACAGGAGCCCTACGGCTCCGGCCACGCATCGCACGTATCGCTCCAGTCTGACAGGATCGGGCGCCACCATGCCTTCGGCGTCCATGCGCATGCCTTCGAGGATCAGGTCGAACTCGCGACGTGGCAGGGCATAGATCTCGGCCGCGCGCACCAGCTCCTCGCCCACGGGCGTGCGAGGGATGCGGCGGAAGATGCGCCCAACCTCATCCTCCCAGAGCGCCAGGCCTTCCGCCTTCTCGCGGGGGGAGCTGGTGCCGTCGGAAATATCATCCACGATGCGGCAAAAGGCATAAACGGCGAAGATCGCCTCGCGTCGACGACGAGGCAGCAGGCGCATTCCGGCGGCGAAGGAGGAGCCCGAGGCGGCTACGATGCGCTGGACTTGGTGCCGGGGAGCGAAGTCGGCGGGGGCGGGCAGCGCGGTCACGCCTCTTCCTCCCACGCGGAGCGCTGTGCCTGAGCCGATGTTTGTCCTCTCAGCACGACCAGGGCTCCCAAGACGCCCGCCCGAGCGAAGTCGAGCCGCGAAAGCGCCACGCGCCCGGCCAACGGGTCCTGCTCGCGCAGGTGCCGCGACAGGCGTCGGGCGAGCCAGAGAATGGTCGTGGCTTCCGCCGCGAGCCGGCGCGAACGCAGCACTCCGGGCAGGTTCTCGGCACCCGTGAGGAGCGCGTCGCACTGGTCGAGCGCCCGGTCCACCGCACGCCGCAGCTGCGGCGACAGCCGGTCGGCACCCAAGTCGTCGAGCCGGGCGCCCTCCCCCACGATCCAGTCGGCGGGAAGATAGTGCCGCCCCAGCCGCAGGTGGTCGGCCCGGAGGTCCTGAAGGTGGTTCAAAACCTGCAGCGCGGTGCAGAGCTGGTCGCTGAAGACGCGCGCGGCCCGCCCCTCATCATGAAGATTGAGAAGGAAGCGGCCCACGGGATTGGCCGAATCCTCGCAGTAGGCCAAGAGTTCGCCCCAGGTGGCGCAACTGCCTCCACGCGCATCCCAGCGGAACGCCGCGAGAAGCTGGCGGGCGTGATGCGAAGGTTCGGGACGGTCGAGAGATGCAAGAGCCAAACCCTGCGGCGCACCATCCGAATCACCGTCGAGTCCAGCCTCGAACCAGGCAAGCCGCTGGAGCTTGGCCTCGGCGGCGAGCCCAGGATCGTCCGCGACATCGTCGGAATCGCGCGCGAAGCGGTAAAAGACATGGACCATTGGGCGCAGGTCGCGCCGGATCAAGAGGGAGCCAACGGGAAAATTCTCGCTTTGGCTCATGTGAATGGCTCGTTCGCGAACGTTTTTTCTTGGTGACGAGGGCGCATCGCGATTTAGTTCCATCCGCAGGAAAGCGGGCCGTAGGGTCCGCGCGATACAGATTGGGGTCCGGCGGTGTTTTGGCAAATGAAAAGAGCCTTGCATGTCGCGCTGGGCGCGCTCTTGGCTTCGCCGGCTACGGCGGCTGACCTGCGGATCGAGGTCGGGGGCCTGCGGAACGTCGAGGGCACCGTCTATGCGGCGGTCTGCACCGAGAACGAGTTTCTCCAGCCGGCCTGCGCCCATTTCGGTCGTGCCCCGGCCACCGAAGGCGTGGTGACGGTAACGGGCGTGCCGCCGGGCACCTACGCCGTTCAGGTCGTGCATGATGAGAACGACAATCAGACACTCGATCGTCCGGGCTTCTTGCCTACTGAAGGGATGGGCTTCTCGCGCGATGCGCCCATGCGCTTCGGACCGCCTCAGTGGCGGGACGCCTCCTTCACGCTTGAAGAGCCGGGCGCGACCGTTCGCCTGACGATGAGGTATTTTCAGTGAACATGATGCGGGGGCAACGAAGCACGGACGCACGTCGGGTCGTGGTGATCGGCGCAGGCCCCGGCGGCCTTGCAGCGGCGATGCTGGCGCGAGCCGCAGGGGCCGAGGTGACGGTGCTGGAACGCGCGGCAAAGGTCGGGGGTCGCACCGCCAGCATCGAGCAGGACGGCTACGTCTTCGATACCGGTCCCACCTTCTTCCTTTATCCCGAGATCCTGCGCGAGATCTTTGCGGCGACGGGGCGCGACCTAGACGTCGAGGTGCCGATGGTGCGTCTCGACCCGATGTACCGGTTGAAGTTCGAGAACGGACAGGACTTCGACGCCAGCGCCGACATCGAGCGGCTCAAGGCCGAGGTGGCAAGGATCGACCCCGCGGATGCCGCGGGGGTCGAGCCTTATTTCGCGGACAACCTGCGGAAGTTCGAGGCTTTCAGGCCGATCCTGCAGAAACCCTTCCTGGGCTTGGGCGCCTTCGCAGACCGGGACATGGTCCGCTCGCTGCCGATGTTGCGGCCCTGGGCGACGGTGGACAGGGACCTTGCGCGCTGGTTCAGGAACCCGCTGGTGCGGCTCGCCTTCTCGTTCCAGTCAAAGTACCTCGGGATGTCGCCGTTCAAGTGTCCATCCCTGTTCACGATCCTTGCGCATATCGAATATGCGCACGGGGTCTGGCACCCAATCGGGGGCTGCAATGCGATTCCGCGCGCCATGGCGCGGGTGCTGGACGAGATGGGCGTTGAGGTGCGGCTGTCCGAGCCGGTCGAGGAGATGCTGTTCGCGGGGCGGCGTGCCACCGGCGTACGGACGGCGCAGGGCACCTATGCCGCCGACGCGGTGGTGGTGAACGCCGACTTCGCCCATTCGATGAAGCGGATGGTGCCGAATGCGCTGCGCCGCCGCTGGACAGATGAGAGGATCGACGCCAAAAGCTACTCCTGCTCGACCTACATGCTTTATCTCGGGCTCGACACGAAGATCGACGGGCTCGCGCATCACACGATTTGCCTGAGCCGCGACTACGAGCGCAACATCCGGGAAATCGAGGATGGCAAGGCGCCGGCCGAGCCCTCGATCTATGTCCAGAACGCCAGTGTCTCTGACCCGACACTGGCGCCGCCGGGGCACTCGGCGCTCTACGTGCTGGTACCGGTGGGCAACCTGCGCGGAGGCGTGGACTGGGCGGCGCTCGCGCCCTCCTACCGCGAGATGGTGCTGGACCGTCTGGCGTTGTTCGTGGGCCGCGACATACGGTCCCATATCCGCAGCGAAAGGATGCTGACGCCCCAGGACTGGGAAGCCACGGGCATCCATCTGGGCGCCACCTTCAATCTCGCCCATAATCTGGGCCAGATGTTGCACCTGCGGCCTCGCAACAGGTTCGAGGACTTGGATGGCGTCTATCTGACGGGCGGCGGCACCCATCCGGGCAGTGGTCTCCCTACCATCTTTGAATCGGCTCGGATCGCGACCAAGCTTCTGGCCGAGGATCTGGGATTGGACGCGGGGCGCGTGCCCCAAAGCGCAATGGCGGAGGCGGCGGAATGAGGATCGGGGGGACCGGGATCATCGGTGGAGGCCTTGGGGGCTTGGCCGCCGCCTGCACACTGGCGGCGCGCGGCCACAAGGTCACGCTGTTCGAGAAGAATCCCTGGCTGGGCGGCAAGGCCGCGGTGCTGGAGGAGGCGGGCTTCCGCTTCGACATGGGCCCCACGATCCTGACCATGCCGCGGGTGCTGGAGCGGATCTTCTCCGAAGCGGGGCGGAACATCGCGGACTACCTGACGCTGGTGCGGCTCGACCCGCAGTGGCGCTGCTTCTACGACGACGGCACGGTGCTCGACCTTAGGGAGACCGAGACCGACGCGCGAGCGGCCATCGGAGCTTTGAATCCGGGCGATGCCAAAGGCTTCGATGATTTCATGGCGGTGGCCAAGCGGCTGGCGGAGGTGTCCGACAAGTTCTTCTTCTGGAAGTCCGTCGAGGACCTGAAGGACACGATGAACTTGAAGGCCAACATGAGCCTGGGCACGCTGTCGGACGTGCTGAGCCTTCGGATGCACCGGACGGTCGCGGGCCAGATCAAGAGGAACATCGCCGACCCCCGCGTGCGGCAGATGTTGGAGCATTTCATCCAGTACGTGGGCAGCAGCCCGCTCGGCGCACCTGCCGTGCTCTGCGGGATCGCGCAGATGCAGCTGGGCGAAGGCGTGTGGTACCCGATGGGCGGCACGCGCGCGGTCCCGGTGGCCCTGACCCGGCTGGCCGAGGAACTGGGCGTCGACTTCCGCACCGGCGTGGACGTGACCCGCATCCACACGGAGGACGGGTCGGCCAAGGCGCTCGTCACCTCGGACGGTGAACGGTTCGAGTTCGATCGCATCGTGTCGAACATGGATTCGGTGCGAACCTATCGCGAGCTGATCGGCGGCGCGGCCTGGGACAGCTTCGCCCGCGGGCGCAAGCGCGAAGCCGCCTGCTCGGGCGTGGTGCTGTACCTGGGGCTGGACCGAGCCTACGAGCATCTGGCGCACCACAACTTCGTCTTCTCACGCGACCCGGAAGAGGAGTTCGGCAGCATCTACGGCAAGGGCGAGCCCGCGCCCGACCCGACCGCCTACATCGCCGCGCCCGCCCGGACCGAGCTGGGCGTGGCCCCGGAAGGAGGCGAGGCCCTCTATATCCTCGTGCACACGCCTTACCTGCGCGACCGGCACGACTGGTCCCGGATGTTGCCGGCGTACCGGCGTACGATCCTCGACAAGCTGGCCCGCGCAGCCGGCATGGGCGACATTGAGGAGCGGATCGTGGTCGAAAGGACGCTCACGCCCCAGGACATCCATGACCGCTACAAGGTTCTGAACGGTGCGATCTACGGGCTCGCGAGCCATGGCAAGGTGCTGGGCGCCTTCAAGCCGGGCAACAGGTCGCGGCAGGTAAAGGGCCTCTACTTGGCCGGCGGGTCGGCGCACCCGGGGCCGGGGATGCCGATGGCGCTCATGTCCGGATGGATCGCGGCGGACACGCTTCATCAGGACGCCACTTCCAATGCCGCCCACGTCGCCGCCCAGTGAGCGCTGCCGCCTATAGGCACGACCCGGCGCAGGACCCTGTGGCCCTGCGTCGTCCGCCGATGGTCCGATTTTTCGTGGCGGTCATGGCACGTCAGATGGCGGCCTCATTCCGGGCGATCCGGCTGGCACGGCCAGGGCTGCCGGAGCTGCCGTCCGACAGGCCGCTGGTGATCTACTCGAACCATCCTTCCTGGTGGGACCCGGCCTTTGTCATCGTGCTTCATTCTCGCCTGTTCCCCGACCGCGAGGGTTATGGACCGATGGAGGCGGAGATGCTGCGCCGCTACGGCTTCTTCCGCCGCATCGGCATCTTCGGCGTCGAGGAAGGGCGCGCTGGCGCGCTGCGTTTCCTCGCTACATCGCGGGCGATCCTGTCCGACCCGCGCCGGATGCTGTGGATCACGGCGCAGGGCCGCTTCGCCGACCCGCGCGAGCGGCCTCTGGGGCTCCGGCCGGGCGTCGCCCACCTGATGGCGCGGATACCCAGGGCTATCGCCGTGCCCCTGGCGCTGGAATACCCGTTCTGGAGCGAGAAGCGACCCGAGGCGTTGGCGGCCTTCGGAACCCCGCTGGAAGGGCAAGGCGACGCGGCGAATTGGGCTCCGCGTCTCGAGATCGCCCTGACGGACACCTGCGATCGGCTGGCTGCGCTCGCCCAAGCGCGCGATCCGGCCGCCTTCACGAACCTATTGGCGGGCCAGGCCGGCGTGGGCGGCATCTACGGAACCTGGCAGCGGCTCCGGGCGCTCGCGCGCGGCGAACGGCACGTGCCCGATCATCTTGCGGAACGGCCATGATCCCTCTGTCTGTTCTCGCCTTGGTTCTGGCGGCACTCTACTCCGGGATGACCTTCGCCAACCTTCGCGCCTACCGGCCCCCTTCCCCCCTCGCCACCAGGCGCCCGACCGTGTCTGTCCTGATCCCCGCCCGGGACGAGGAGGGCAATATCGGCGCGGTGCTCGACTCCGTGCTGGCCTCGCGCGGGGTCGATCTGGACGTGGTGGTGCTGGACGACGGTTCGGCCGACCGCACGGGCACGATCGTCCGGGAGCGGGCGGCGCAGGACGGGCGAGTGCGGCTCGTGGCGGGCGCGCCGCTGCCACGCGGCTGGGTTGGCAAGCAGCACGCCTGCTGGCAGCTTTCGCTGGCCGCACGGGCGCCGATACTGATCTATGTCGACGCCGACGTGCGACTGCATCCCGAGACCCTTGCGCGGCTCGCCGGCTTCGTCGAGGCGAATGGCCTGGGCCTCGCCAGCGGATTTCCCCGGCAGGTCACGGTCACGTTGGGAGAGAAGATCGCCATCCCGCAGATCTTCGTTGTGCTCTTGGGCTACCTGCCGCTGGCCGTGGCGCGGTGGCAGGCGACCGATCCGCGCTTCGCCGCGGCTTGCGGTCAGTGCCTTGCGGTGACGCGCGCGGCCTATGACGCGAGCGGGGGTCATGCAGCTATCCGCGGAACTATCCACGATGGATTGCGCCTTGCAAGGGCGGTACGGGAGGCAGGATTCGCCACCGACCTCTGCGACCTGAGCGACCTCGCCACATGCCGGATGTACTCTAACTGGAGCGACCTCTGGGCGGGCTTTTCAAAGAACGCCCGCGAGGGAATGGCCACCCCTCGCGCCCTTCCCATATGGACGCTGCTTCTGGGCGGAGGACACCTGCTGCCGATCCTGCTGCTGCCCGTCGCCTCTGGCGTGGCCTGGGGGATCGCTGCGTTGTCATCGGCACTCATGTGGGCGGCGGCCGCCACCACGGCCCGACGTGTCGGAGCCTCTTCCGTCTCGGTGCTCCTTCATCCCGTGGGGGTAGCGGTGACGCTGGCGATCCAGTGGAACGCGCTGCTGCGCGGGCGGCGTCGAAGCCCGGCCGTCTGGCGCGGCCGCACCTACGACGTATGAGCGGCTTTCCTTGGCACCGGATCTTCCATCCGCTCTGCGGCGCTGATCCCGTGACGCTTCTGCGGCTGGTGGCGAGGCACGGGCCGCCTTCGGTCCGGGGGACGCCGGCTTATCTTGTGGCGCTGGCGACTTCGCTCGTGCGCCTGCCCTTCACGGCGGCGGATCTCGCGCTTGAAGCCCTGGACCCGACCGCCATCGCCCCGCCTGTCTTCATCGTCGGTTACCCTCGCAGCGGGACAACGCACCTCCACAATCTCCTGGCCGCCTCGGGAGCCTTCGCCACCGCTCCCCCGGTGCTGGCGGCGATGCCTTGGGAAGCGCGGAGCCTTGCACCGCTGGCCAAGCCCTTCATCGACCCCTACCTGCCGAGCACCCGGCTGATCGACAAGGTCGCCATGGGCCCCGAGGCGCCGACCGAGGATGAGGTGGGCTTGGCCAATCTCGGGCCCGGCAGCTACTTTCACGCCGTCTACTTTCCGCGCCGCTTCTCCCAAACCTACCACGAGGGGCTTGCCGGGCCAACGGACGAGGCTCGGAGGCGTGCCATCCACCGCTATGTTGCGGCGCTGGGACGGCGGGCACGAGAGCGCCCCCTCCTGCTCAAGAACCCCGCCTACACGGCCCAGGTAGACCTGCTCCTCGATCTTTTCCCGGGCGCGCGGATCGTCCATATCCATCGCGACCCGCGCGGGGTCTTTGCCTCCTCGCGCCGGGCGCTCCGGCGCACGATGCGCGAACTGGCGTTGCAGGATGTGCCCGTAGGCGAGATCGACAGCGCGGTGTTGGCCACCTATCCGCCAGTGATGCGGGCGCTGCGCGAGCAGTCGGCGCAGCTGCCGCCCGGGCGTTTCGCCGAGGTGAGCTTCGAGTCCCTAACCACCGAGCCGAGACGCGTGCTGCAGCAGCTCTGGCGTCAGCTAGACCTGCCTGCCCCGCCAGGCGCCATGGACAGGATCGACGCTCACCTTCGGCAGGTCGCTGAATTCCGGCCCGAAGGCGCGCGCCTCGAGGCCACGGACCTAGGTCGCCTAGAAGCCGCTTGGTCCAAGGAACTGGCGCTCTACGGCGTTCCTAGCGCAGCAGGAACCGGATGATCCGATCCACCGAGGACCCATAGGGCGGGCGCCCCAGGCGCGCAGGCATCCAGCGCGAAGCCACCATGATGCTGCGCGGGCGGGTGAAGGCAAGAAAGCCTTCCTCGCCGTGATACGAGCCCATGCCGGACTCGCCTGCCCCGCCGAAAGGAAGCGAGTGCGCCGCCGTGTGCAGAAGGCAGTCATTGACCAGAGCCCCGCCCGACCGCACCCGCGCTACGACACCTTCGCAAGCCGCCCGACTCCGGCCCAGCACGTAGAGCGCGAGCGGCACGGGTCGGGCGTTGGCGAAGGCCTCGGCCTGCAACAGATCGTCGTAGGGGACGATGGGAAGGATCGGGCCAAAGATCTCCTCGCGCAGGAGCGGGCTGTCGGGATCGGGGTCGACCACGGCCCAGGCGCCGAACTTGGGCGGTGCTGGCATGCGCTCCATGAGCGGCACCCCGCGTGCGCCCTCGAGCAGTCCCTCAAGTCGGCCGAGGTCCTGGGGACGGGCGATGGCGGCATAGTCAGGCCCCTGCGGATCCGGGTAGAGCCGCTGCGTCGCTGAGCGTAAGGCGTCCAGGGTGTCGCCCATCCGGTCGCGAGGGACGAGAAGGTAGTCTGGCGCGACGCAAGTCTGTCCCGCGTTGAAGAGTTTCCCGGCCATGACCGCTTTGGCCGCATCCATCAGGTCGGCGTCCGGCATCACGATGGCGGGCGACTTGCCGCCAAGTTCTAGAGTCACGGGAATCAGATTCCGCGCCGCTGCTTCGGCCACCTTCCGTCCCGTCGCGGTGGAGCCGGTGAAGAAAAGCCCGTCGAGCGGCAACTCGGTCAGCGCGCGCGCGATCTCCGGTCCGCCCTCTACGACCCGAGCAAGGTCGGGTGGCAGCGCCCGCTCCACGACCTGCGCCAGCAGCGAGGCAGTGCGAGGCGTGGCCTCGGAGGGCTTGAGGAGAACCCGGTTTCCGCCTGCGAGCGCCGCGACCAAGGGCACGAAGGCAAGCTGCAGAGGATAATTCCAGGGCGCGATGATGCCCACGCGGCCCAATGGCACCCGCTCCACCCGCCCCGACGCACCCAGATATTCGGCCGGCAGCCGCACCCGGCGAGGGCGCGTCCACCGCGTCAGCCGTCGGAGCGTCCAATCGATGCTGGAAAGCACGAGCCCGACCTCGGCCAGCATGGTCTCGGGCCGGGGCCGCCCGACGAAGTCGGCGTCGATGGCGCGGGCAAAGTCGTCGGCTGCCTGAAGGACCGCTGCGCGCAAGCTCAGAAGATGCGCGCGCCGTGCCGGCAGATCGGGTGCCGCAGCCACCAAGCTATCGAAAGCCGCACGTACGAGGCCAACCGCCCCAAGATCCGATGATCCGCCGTCCATGCGTGCTCTCCGTACCGGAATTATTCTGCCGCAAGCGCAAGCCGAGTCCCATTCGATCTCAAGAGAGATACTGGATGGCCTCCAAGCTGCACATTGTCACAGGCTAGCTGACGTGGATTTCGTGGCAAGCGAAGGGATCATCAACAACGGTGATGTCTTCTGGAATGCCGGGGGGAGGTTACGGGGTGGGCGGCCGAGACCGAACTGTCCGACGCGTTCGTGAACCGCGGGTGTCGTGTTGACCAAGCACAGCTTGACCCGGATCAAGGCGCAGCAAGCGGTCTAAGAAACCATCTCCCTAGGAGACCGGCAAGACCATGCCAGGGCCTCTCGGGAAGGTCAGTGGGCAAAAACGGATCGGGACGAAACAAGGCGAGCGCTCGACTCGTGCAGCGAACAGGCACCAACTCGCCTGGAGATCTGGGCCGGACCATAGAGGCGGGGGCATGGGCCGAAGCCCGTGGCGATGTCATGCTGAACCCATCGCCGCCGAGTGCCCTTACGAGGGCCGGCGTCGTCGCTGGTCGGCCGCCCAGACGCTTCACTATATTAGAAGAACGCGAGACTTCCCTCCGAACCTCGGTCCTTCCCTAAGCGGGCTTTCGGGCCTGTTGTTCGGGCCTGTTGGCGGACGAAGGGTGGCTCCGGACGTGCGCGGACCGCAGGAGGTCGCGGCCCGGCTCCGGCCTGGCTCTGGCCGGGGGACCGCGGGCGATACTGGGCCATCCGGCGGCCGAGGCGACATGGTCCGCAGGTGTGACGCCCTGCGCCCGCCACCGCTGGCGCAGGGAGGCCAGCGGCCCGAAAACGGACCGGGCGACGGACCCGGGGGCGTTCGCGACGGAACGAGTTGGGGAAGCGCCATGGGCTCGCGCCCACCGGCGAGGGGGCGACTCCGGACGGCCGGATCGGACTTGACGCCGGAAGGACCTGGTCCTCGCCGGTGGGCGGCCTCGGCTTGGCCTCAAGCCCCGCTGGCGGTCAGCGGGTCGGACCAGTGTCCGACCTGCGTCCGGCGGCGCGACGCCGTCGAATCATTCCCTCAATCGGAGGAGATCCCGCCCCGAGTTCGCAGCGCGGGACCGGATAGTAGCCCGGGGCGCGCCCGCCGCCGGGCCGCGAGGCCGGGTCAGCCCGGGGTGAACAGGGGCCGCGAGAAGCCCGACGCCACAGGTGGCGGCGGGCGCCCGGACGGCAAGATCGCCTGTCGCCTCGCCGCAGCCAGAGGCGTCCCCGAAGGCCCACGACCAGACCGCACCGACCGGCGTCTCCCCTCGGCGCCGGGCCATTGCCCTCTGGCCCCAGAGGGCGGCCACCCCCGCCATGGCCGCCAAACCGGCATGCCCCAGGACGGCCAACCGGATCACCCCAAGGGGAAGGTCAGTCAAGAGTTCTGGTGTGGGACTGGCGCATGGGCGCGGGTGGAGCGTTGGGGGCGCGGCGGAGGCGGTCGGAGGTGTGACCGGCCCGCCGGCGGGCGTGACCGTCACGGGCGGACGCGCGGCCGGGAAACGGCCTGCGGCGCGAGAACGCCTGCGCTCCTGGAAGGGCGCCCCCCATCTCCGGCCGTGGACGGCGGCGCCGACCTCGGTCCGCCCGGGCTGTCGGGGCGCGAGGGAGCGACGGGGCGCCCCGGCCTTCTCGGGCCGGGCTCGCCTCGCGAGGGGCCCGTGCGTCCTTCGGCCGGTCACGTGACCCTGTCGCCGAAGCGGCCCGCGCGGATGCTGGACCGGCGACGTGGGCGGGCCGCCGGGCCGGGCCGCTCCCGCACCGGCTGCCCACCTCGAACGGGGGGCTTCGGACCTCCTGCCCACACCGGATGCCGATGATCCGCTCGGCGCCGAACCTCGACCGCCCCCAAGGGACGGGCCGGGCCGGACGCCAACCCCACCCAGTGGAATAGGGAGGAGCAACATCGGCAGTGGCAGACGTCTTCAAGCCAACCGCCTCGATTTCAGAGCGTCGCAGCGGCTTTCACTCGGGATCTAGCCGACGCGTAGCTGCGCTCTGCGATGCATCGGCCCGAACCTGCTCGGAAACGGTTTGTCCGGCTATGCGGATCGCCTCCGAGGCATTCCGGTTCGAGCGCTCGGCCAGCTTAGATAAAGGATTCGGATACGCACACCACCCGTGGCCAACGTCCAAGCCGCCGTAGCTCGGGGTCCCAGCGGCACGCCCGCCAACCTCTTCAGGAGCCTCGGCGGACCGAGGAACAGGACCGGACAGCACATGGCCCGCATTGGCTCCAAAGCCTTCCTTGTGCCTCCGGAGAGGTCTGCATAAGCAGATCATGGAACATCAGCGCCCGCTCCGGTCTCGCTCAGCGCACCGAATTCGGCGCTCCTGACAAGGAAGCGAATGCATGCAGCGTCCATCTTGGTTTCTTGCCGTAGTCCTGGTTGCAGCGGCAGGAATTGGCGGACTTGCGGCAGGAACGCTGTCGGACAAGCCCCGCGAGGCGTTGGACCGATCAAGTTATGTGATCCGCGAAACGCTCGGGCTTGAGAAGAACTGGGTCCGCGTTCCTGGACCGGAGCAGGCCGAAGGATTGGAGGCCGTGGCCTGTCCCGCCCCATCGCATGCGGTGGTGCTCGTGACGGGCGGTCAGTCGAATGCGGCGAACTCCAATACCTCCATGTCCCAGATCAGGGCGGATGCACCGGTCTTTACGTGGTTCGAAGGTCGCTGCTATCCGGGCGGGGACCCTATGCTCGGCGCAAGCGGCCAGAGGGGAAGCCTGTGGCCGGAACTCGGCCAGCGACTCGCGGACGAGCTTGGCCGGCCGGTCCTGTTCATCAACGGTGCGATCGGCGGCACCCAGGTCGGCGACTGGTTGGACGATCGGTCTGGCTACTACGCCGCGCTCGCTGGACGGGTGGCATCAGCACGCCAGGCAGGCTTCGAGCCCGATCTGATTCTCTGGCACCAAGGCGAAACCGACGCCTTGGCCGAACACGACATGTCAATGCTCGAGCGCCGGTTCAGTCAGTTGGCGGACCGTCTGCTCGCCGACATGCCCCAAAGCCAACTCTATCTCTTCCAGGCTTCCAAGTGCATCGGCTCGAAGCGGGCAAAAGGTGTGGAAATCGTTCGCGAGGTGCAGGCCAACACCGTTCGGGGACGCGACCGCGCCATCCTCGGCATGAACACCGACGAACTCGGTGACGAGTTTCGATGGGACACCTGCCACTTCAACAGTCTGGGCCGTGCCGCCATCGTGAACCACCTCGCACCCGAACTGACGGCGCTGCTGAGCCGCTGATCGCCCCCTCCGGCCAGTTTACCAGCCACCTTGTTATGGGCCTGCTTCGTGCCAAGCAGGCCCTGCGCGCCTGGGGCTTGCCTTCGTCATGCCGAGCTGGACCGTCACGCACCGCCTTGAGACGGGAACCGCTCGATCAACAGGACGTTTCCCGATCCGAAGCGGGAAGGTGGACCTCCGGGGTCCCGCCCCCGCATGACCGGAGGATTCCCATGGGACTTTTCAGCAAGGACATCGCGACGCTGGACGATCTTTTCGTCCACCAGCTCCAAGACATCTACTACGCCGAAAACCAGATCACCAAGGCCCTGCCCAAGATGATCTCCAAGGCCACGGACCCGCAGCTCCGCTCGGGCTTCGAGCAGCATCTGGCCGAGACGCAGAACCAGATCAAGCGGCTGGAGCAGGTGTTCCAGATGCATGGCCAGTCGCCCAAGCAGGTCGACTGCCCCGCCATCGACGGCATCATCAAGGAAGCCAACGAGGTCGCGGGCGAGGTCTCGGATAAGGAGGTGCTGGATGCCGCCCTCCTGGCCGCCGCACAAGCGGTGGAGCATTACGAGATCACCCGCTACGGCACGCTGATCGCCTGGGCGAAGCAGCTTGGTCGCCCGGACTGCGCGAGCGTTCTCCAGCAGAACCTCGACGAGGAATATGCGACTGACAAGAAGCTGACCGCCATGGCCGAGGCCAAGGTGAACCAGCGGGCCGCCTGAGGCACAACACGACGGCGTGAAGGACCGGCGGGGCAACCTGCCGGTCCTTTCGCCTGCGGATGAGGCCTGCTAGGTGGCGCGATCCCTTCGCGAGGTTCCCGCCATGGCCAACGACATCTATTCCGGCCTGACCCAGCTCGGGTCGGCCACCCGCCTGCCCCAGAACCCCGAGGAGGCCGTCCTCGAACGTGTGGAGAACCCGCAGAAGGGCACGGCCTACGTGGTGCGGTTCACCGCGCCCGAGTTCACTTCGCTCTGCCCGATGACGGGGCAGCCCGACTTCGCCCATCTGGTGATCGACTACGTGCCGGGCGACTGGCTGGTGGAGAGCAAGTCGCTCAAGCTGTTCCTCGGGTCCTTCCGCAACCACGGCGCGTTCCATGAGGATTGCACGGTTTCGGTCGGCAAGCGGCTCGTGGATCTCCTCCAGCCGCAATGGCTGCGGATCGGCGGCTATTGGTATCCGCGCGGGGGCATCCCCATCGACGTCTTCTACCAGACCGGCCCCCTGCCCGAGGGAGTCTGGCTGCCGGACCAGGGGGTGCCGCCTTATCGCGGGCGGGGCTGAACCCCGCCCGAAGACCGTTTAGGTCCCGCTGCCGGGCTCGGCCATCTTGCGATGCTGCTCGGCCATCATCCCGGCGGGAGTGATGTTGGCTATGGCCGATTGGATCTTGTTCTTCCAGCCCGCGACCACGTCGCCCTCGCCATTCATCATGGCTTTCCAGCCCACCTCGGCCACCATGGCCGGGTCGTCCTTCTTCGAGGTGCCGACCTTGGTATCCTCAAGATGGGCGCGCTCGAAGAACTCGGTCTCGGTGGCACCAGGCATCAGGTCCGTGACCGTCACCTCGGTGTCCTTGAGCTCGTTCCGCAGCGCGAAGGCGAAGGAGTTGATGAACGCCTTGGTGCCGTTGTAGACGGCCTGAAATGAGCCCGGCATGAAGCCCGCGATCGAGCCGGTGATCAGGATGCGACCCTTGTTGCGGGCACGCATGTCGCGGCCGACCTTCTGGATCAGGTAGATCGTGCCGGTGATGTTGGTGTCCACCACGTGCCGCGCCTCGGCGAAATCCTGGTCGAGGAAACCATGGCCGAGCCCGTGCCCGGCGTTGGCGCAAAGCACCTCCACGGGACGCCCGCGCAGCGTTTCGTAAAGTTGGTCCACGCCCTCGGTCGTGGAAAGGTCCACTTCCATCGCTTCGACCTCGGCTCCCAGGGCACGGAAGTCCTGCGCCGCTTGCTGGATCTCGGGTTGATCGGCGGCGATCACGAGGTCATGCCCGTCCCGGGCAGCGATCTTGGCCAGTTCATAGCCGATGCCCGACGAAGCGCCGGTGACGATAGTGAGGGGACGTGTCATGGAAAAACTCCTTGGCTGCGGGGCCGCGACGCGCCCCGGTCCGATTCCCCTCGCAACGCACCGGGTGTCGGAGCGTTCCGGAACCTCGGCGCGCGGGACGTGTTGGCGGGGGCAGACCCTCGACGGGAGCCCGACCATGGCCGAAACGACGACCGATCACGACACCATCCGCAAATGGGCCGAAAGCAAGGGCGGCAAGCCCGCCGCCGTGGACCGGACCCATTCCGAGGGCGACGTGGGCCTGATACGCCTCATGTTCCCCGATGCACCCAACTCGCATCACGATCACCTCGTGGAGATCGCCTGGGAGGAGTTCTTCCAGGAGTTCGAAGACAAGCAGCTCGCGCTCCTCTTCGACGAAGGCAGCCTGTTCAACAAGCTGATCGGCCGCGACACTGCCGAGAAACGCGAGCACGGCGACCACGCGGCGGCGCGGCACAAGTAGCGCCGGAACATCGCGGGCGGCCCGGGAATCGGGTCGCGCCTGCCAGGAACGATGCCATGCCCGACAGCCGCCTGCCCCGCGATGGGGCGCCCGACAGCTCGTTCGCGCTCTGGCGCGAAGGCTACAACTTCATCCCGCGCCGCTGTCGGCGACATGGCACCGACGCCTTCCGCACGCGTCTCATGCTCAAGGAGGCCTCCTGCGTGCAGGGGGCGGACTGGGCCGAGATGTTCTACGACGGCGACCGCTTCACCCGTCGCGGCGGGCTACCGCTCTCGGCGCTGACGCTCCTGCAGGACGTGGGCAGCGTCATGACGCTCGACGGTGCCGCCCACCGGCACCGCAAGGGCCTGTTCCTTGACATCCTGGGGCCGGAGGCAGCCTATCGGCTGGCCCAGGTCGCGCGGGCCGAATGGGAGCGCCGCCTTCCGGACTGGGAAAGCCTTCGCGCAGTCACGCTGTTCGACGAGATGCGGGAACTGCTGTTCCACGCGGTCTGCGACTGGGCCGGCGTGCCGCTGGGACCCGAAGCGCCGCAGCGGCTCTACGAGGTCGCGGAGATGGTCGAAGCCTCGGCTCGCGTGGGACCAAACAACTGGCGCACTCATCTCCTGCGGGCGCGGACCGAGCACTGGGCCCGCCAGATCATCCGTGAGGCGCGGGCGGGCCACTCGATGCCGAAAGGGACGGCGCTCGAGAGCATTGCGCAGCACCGCGACGAGAAGGGGCGGCGGCTGCCCGCCCGGATCGCGGCGGTCGAGCTCATCAACGTCATCCGACCCACGGTCGCCGTGGCCCGCTACATCGTCTTCTCGGCCCTGGCGCTCCATCGCCGCCCCGAGATGGTCGAGCGCCTGCGCACGGGCGACGAGGCCTTTGCCGAGGCCTTCGCGCAGGAAGTGCGCCGCCTCACGCCATTCATCCCGATGATCGGCGGCCGGGCGCTGCGGGATTTCGAGTGGAAGGACTTCCACTTCAGCAAGGGAGATTGGGTACTGATCGACCTTTTCGGCACCGACCGGGACCCCAGGCTCTGGGACGACCCAGACGGTTTCCGGCCCGAGCGGTTCTTGGACCGCATCCCCGGACCCTACGACCTGATCCCGCAAGGCGCCGGTGACCATGCCACGACCCACCGCTGCCCCGGCGAATGGATCGCGCAGGAGCTGACGAAGATGGGCGCGCAAATGCTGGCCTCGCTCGACTATCAGGTGCCATCGCAGGACCTGTCGGTGGACCTGAGCCGCATTCCAGCCATCCCCCGAAGCGGCTTCCTCATCGGACAGGTCCGGCAGGCCACCGCCTGAGCGCTCGCAAATGAGTGTTCTACTTGGGAACCGTCACGGCCCGCTCCTGTTGACGTCGGCGGCCGCAGGCGCGCGGCGGGTCACGGGATCAGGGGCACGATGAAGCTTGTGGTGTTCGGACTGGCTGTCAGCTCCTCTTGGGGCAACGGCCACGCGACCTTGTGGCGCGGGCTCATCCGTGCGCTGACCCGGCTGGGGCACGAGGTCGTCTTCTTCGAACGCGATGTGCCTTGGTACGCCGACACGCGCGATCTCCAAGAGTTGCCCCTAGCGGCCGAGCTGGTGCTTTACGCTGACTGGACCTTGGTCCTGCCCCGCGCGCGCGCCGAGGTGGCCGGGGCCGACGCAGTGATGGTCACGTCCTTCTGCCCGGACGGCCCTGCCGCCTCGCGACTTGCCTGGGACGAGGCACGAGGCACGACTGCCTTCTACGACATGGACACGCCGGTGACGCTGCGCCGGCTCGAAAGCGGCGAGGCGGTGGACTTCCTGCCCCCCGAAGGTCTCGGGCCCTTCGACCTCGTGCTCAGCTACACGGGCGGGGTGGCGCTGGATCTCCTGCGCACGCGGCTGGGCGCACGGCGGGTGGCGGCGCTCTACGGCCATGTGGACCCCGATGTGCACCGCCCTGCCACCCCCGACCCGACGTTTCGAGGGGACCTGTCCTACCTGGGCACCTATGCCAGCGACCGGCAGGCGGCCTTGGAGCGGCTATTCGTCGACGTGGCGCGCGCGCGGCCCGGCCAGCGCTTCGTGCTGGCCGGCGCTGCGTATCCTCGGGACTTCCCGTGGACGGACAACATCTTCTTCGTGAAGCATCTGCCCCCAGCGCAGCATTCCGCCTTCTTCGCCTCTTCGCGCCTCACGCTCAACGTCACGCGCGAGGCGATGGCCTCAATGGGGTGGTGCCCTTCGGGACGGCTTTTCGAGGCGGCGGCCTGCGGCGTTCCCCTTCTCAGCGACACCTGGGCGGGGCTGGGGGATTTCTTCGCTCCGGGAACGGAGATACTGACCGCCCGCACCACCGCCGAAGCCATCGCGGCGCTGGACCTCACGGATGCCGAACTCCAGCGCGTCAGCCGCGCCGCCCGCGAGCGGGTGCTGGCCCAGCACACCTCGGCGGCCCGCGCGGCCGAACTCGTCGCTTATCTTGGCGGGTCGTCCTGCCTGTCCGCCATACAAGGGGAGACCGTCGCATGTGGGGAGTGATCCCGGCCGCCGGGAACGGCACGCGCATTCAGCCCCTCGCCTTCTCCAAGGAACTGCTGCCCGTGGGCGGGCGGCTCTCGGGCGACGGACGCGCCCGACCCAAGGCGGTCAGTGAATACCTCGTGGAGCGCATGGCGCTCGCAGGAGCCACCAAGGTCTGCTTCGTGATCTCGCCTCACAAGGGTGATATCCTGAAATACTACGGCGGCCACTGCGACCTCGTGGACATCGCCTATGTCACGCAGCCCGAACCTGCGGGTCTCTGCGACGCGATCTTCCGCGCCCATCCTGTCATCCCCCCGGACGAGCCGGTGCTGGTGGGCCTGCCCGACACGATCTGGTTTCCCGAGGATGCGCTGCGCGCCTTGCCCGACGACCGGCTGTCCTTTCTCCTCTTCCCCGTCGAGCAGCCCCAGCACTTTGACGCCGTGGTGACGGACGCGGAAGGTCGGGTGCTGGCCATCGACGTGAAGTCGCCCGAGATCCGTTCGGACTGGGTCTGGGGCGCCTTCAAGATGCCTGGGCATGTCTTCCACGAGCTGCGCGATTTCTGGCTATCGCGCCCCGAGCCGGACGAGTACATCGGCACGCTGGTCAACGCCTGGCTCGCGCAAGGCGGCGAGGCGGTGGGCGTCCGCGCCGGGACCATCTACGCCGACGTGGGCACGCTGGAAGGCTATCGCCTGGCGATGGAACTCCTGGGCCCCGCCGCTGCCGCGGGTGCCTGAGCCAGTGCCGGGCTTCCTCGACCGACTGGCCCGGCGCGAACGCATCCCCGAGCGCGTGGTCGTGGTGGTGGCCCATCCCGACGACGAAGTGCTGGCGGCGGGCTCGCGCATGAACCGCATGGAGAACCTGACGGTGATCCACCTCACCGACGGTGCCCCCCGCGACATGGAGGACGCCCGGCGGTTGGGCTTGTCCAGCCGCGACGACTACGGACGCATGCGCCGCCGCGAGGTGGTCGCCGCCATGGACGCGCTGGGTGCAGACCCCGAGCTTCTCTGCTACTGGCACCCCGACAAGGAAGCGATCCTGCACGGACCGGCCATTCTCGACCAGCTCGTCGAAGACTTGGGCGAAGCGCAGGTCGTCATCACCCACGCCTACGAGCACGGCCACCCAGACCACGACACGGCGGCATTGGGCGTGCGGCTGGCGCTGCGCCGCCTGTCCGCCGACGGACGCGAGGTGCCAGGGGTCTACGAATTCCCCATCTACGCCATAGAGGGCGATCGGCCCGTCTTCGGTCGCTTCCATCCCGACCCGAAGTCCCCCGAGACAGTGTTGCACCTGACCGAGGCGGAACGCGCCCGGCGCGATGCGGCCTTGGCCGAGTACCGCAGCCAAAGTGGCGTCCTCGGCTTTGCGAGCCAATGGGAGGAACGGTTGCGCCCCGCGCCGCTCTATGACTTCCGTCAACCGGCGCCGCAGGGTCTCGCCTGGTATGACCGGCACGGCTGGGACATGACGCTGGCTCGCTGGCGGGAGCACGCGAACGCGCTTCTCGACCGGGAGGGCGCATGAGGCTTTCGGTCCTGAGCGTCGCGTACCCGCTGGCCCCTGTGACCGCCGACCCGGTGGGCGGTGCCGAGCAGGTGCTCGCGCGGCTCGATCGCGCGCTGGTGGCTCGCGGGCACCGCTCGCTGGTCATCGCCTGCGAGGGCTCGCGGGTCGCGGGCGATTTGCGCCCCATCCCGGCCGTCGCGGGCCCGATCACCGACTGGGACGCCGAGCGCGTCCGCGCCGCCGTCCGCGCGCGCATCGCCGAGGTCGTCGCGAGCGATCGGCCCGATGTGATCCACCTCCACGGCATCGATTTTCCCTCCTACCTGCCGCTCCCGGGGCCGCCGGTCCTCGTGACGCTGCATCTGCCGCTCGACTGGTATCCCCCCGAGGCCTTGGCCCCCGTGCGGCCCGGCACGCACCTGCACCCCGTCTCCGCCGCGCAGGCCGCCACCGCGCCGCCCGGGTCCCGGATCGAGGCGCCCATTGAGAACGGAGTGGACATCCCCGACCTCAAGCAGCGGCGCCGCTGCTACGTCTTCGCGCTGGGCCGGATCTGCCCGGAGAAGGGCTTCGACGACGCGCTCGATGCCGCGCGACTGGCCCACGTACCGCTCCTCCTTGCCGGTACCGTCTTCCCCTACCCCGACCACGAGCGGCACTTCCGCAGGGCCATTGCTCCACGCCTATCGTGGCGACGGCGCTGGATCGGTCCCGTCGAGGGCGCGCGCAAGCAGGCGCTGCTCGCAAATGCGCGCTGCGTCCTCCTGCCCTGCAAGGCGCGCGAGACCTCCTCGCTGGTCACCATGGAGGCTCTGGCCGCTGGAACGCCAGTGATCGCCTATCCAACCGGTGCCCTGCCCGACATCGTGGAGCACGGGCGGACCGGCTTTCTCGTCCGCGACGTCCCCGAGATGGCCGAGGCTATCCGAAAGGTTGGCGCCTTGGACCCCGAAACCTGCCGCGCCGCCGCCATTGCCCGATTCGGGGCCGACCGCATGATCGAAGGTTATCTGCGCCGGTACGAAGACTTGGCAGCCAAGTCAGCGAGGCTCCGCCCAATCGAGACGGTCACTGGAACCTCACAGGCCCGCGAACGTTTGTAGCCGAACGAAAGTAGAAGGCTTCGGGGGGTCCCATCAGCGTCCGGCTTTATCTGATCCGCCACGCCACCCACGCGGATTTCGGGCACCGGCTCACCGGCCGGGCCGCAGGCGTGCCCCTCACGCCCGAGGGCGAGCGGCAGGCCGCTGCGCTGGGCCGTCACCTCTCTGGAGAAGGGCTGACCGCCATCCACACCAGCTCCCGCGAGCGCGCCCGCGCCACGGCCGAAGCCATAGCCCAAGCGACTGGCGCACCTCTCGCGGTGGTCGAAGCGCTGGACGAGATCGACTTCGGCGACTGGACGGGCACCGAGTTCGCCACCCTGTCCGGCCAGCCCGCCTGGGATGACTGGAATAATCGCCGCGCCAGCGCACGCATCCCGCGCGGCGAGAGCATGGCCGAGGCCGCCGCCCGCATCGAGATCCATGTGGCGTCGCTCTCGATGCGCTCGAGCGAGCGGATCGCCCTCGTCACCCACTGCGACATGATCCGCGCCCTCGTGGCCCGCGTGCTGGGCCTGTCGCTCGACCACCTCCTGCGCTTTGAGATCGGACCCGCCTCGATCAGTCGCTTGGAGGCCGGGCGCTGGGGCGCTCGGGTGCTTTCCCTCAACGAATCCATCGGAATGACCGCATGAAGGACGTGCCTGAACCCGGCAACGACGACCTCGCCCGCCGCATCGAAGCCCTGGGACCCTGGTTCCATAACCTGAGGCTCGGTGGCATCGAGACGGCGCCCGGCCATTTCCTGGGCGACTTTCCCCGCACCAAGTTCGAGCGGTTCGCCCATGCGATCCCTGAACGCCTCGATGGCAAGTCCGTGCTCGACATCGGGTGCAACGCCGGCTTCTACAGCTTGGAGTTGAAGCGGCGCGGCGCCTCGCGCGTGCTCGGCATCGACCATGACGAGCATTATCTTCGACAGGCGCGGCTCGCGGCCGAGATCGAGGGCTTGGAGATCGAGTTCCGGCAACTCGAAGTCTACGACGTGGGAGCGCTGGGCGAGACGTTCGACGTCGTGGTCTTCATGGGCGTGCTCTACCACCTGCGTCACCCCCTTCTGGCGCTCGACCTCATCCGCGAGCATGTCTGCGGCGACCTGATGGTCTTCCAGTCCCTCTTGCGCGGCCCGGAGCAGGTGCTGGACGTGCCGGAGGAGGCGCCTTTCTCCGAGGAGGCGATGTTCGAGACCGCCGGCTATCCGGCCGCATACTTCATCGAGCATCTCTATGCCGACGACTGGACCAACTGGTGGGTCCCGAACCGCGCGGGCGTCGAGGCCATGCTGCGGGCCTCGGGCTTCTCCATCGAGACGCGCGCGTCCGAGGACGTCTATATCTGCCGCCGCGCCGAGGTGCCCTATGCGCAATGGGGCGCGGGCGCGGCCTATCCGGCAAGGGGAGCCGCGCGATGATCGACTCGGTGATGTTCTGGAACGAGCCCAACAACAAGTCCCACTGGGACCCGGCGCTCGATCCCGACTGGTCGCGGTTCGCCGCGATGATCAACCTTGCGGGGTCGGCCGTCGCGGGCGTGAATCCCGGCATGACGCGGGTTCTGGGAGGCATCTCGCCCATCGACCCCAACTATATCCGGCATCTGGGGACCCTGGGCGTGCTCGACAGCGTCGACGTGATCGCCGTCCATGGGTTCCCGCTCGACTGGAACCTGTGGCAGATTCATGAATGGCCCGCCAAGGTCGCCGAGATCGAGGCCGTGGCGCCCCATCACCCCGTCTGGGTGAGCGAGGTGGGCGTAGGCTCGTTCGGGGCCGAGGAGGTGCAGGTCTTCGGCGTCCAGAAGACGGCGGAGCTGCTCGTCGGCCGCGTTCCCCGCGTCTACTGGTATTCGCTCTTCGACCTGCCGCGCGAATGGGGGGCCACGACACGGCACAAGGAGGCCGAAGGGTCGAGCTACTACCGTCACTTCTACATGGGCCTCATCCGTGAGGACGGCACCCCGAAGCCGGGCCTTGATGCCTACGCGCCCCATGCAGCCGAGATGGGCCTCATGCAGTGGTTCCACTTCGAGGACCCGCGCCTGCCAACGGCCGTGGAATGGATGAAGCGGCTGGACGTGCGGCACCTGCGCACCGGACTTTCCTGGGCCGACAGCTTTCGCCCTAACGCTCTCGACTGGTTCGACCGCCAGATGGAGGCGCTTCAGGATTTCGACGTGATGGTGACCTTCTGCTTCACCCCCGAGCACCTGGGCCAGGGCCGCCACCACACGAGCCCGCCGGACGACCCGCAGCAGTTCGCGGACTTCTGCGCGGCCATGATCGAACGCTACGCGCCCGCGATGCCCGCGCGCGCCACCGCAGGGAGGATCTGAGGTGCCCGACGGAAGTCTCGCCCGCGAGGGCATCAACGTCGCCATCGTGGGCATGGGCAACTGCGCGAGCTCGCTCGTGCAGGGGATCGCCCTGTATCGCGACCACGACAGGAACGAGCACACGGGCCTCATGCACTGGGACCTCGGCGGTTACCGGCCCAGCGACATCCGTATCGTCGCGGCTTGGGACATCGACCGGCGCAAGGTCGGGCAGGACGTCGCCCGCGCCATCTTCGAGAAGCCCAATTGCACCGCCATCTTCTGCGCCGATGTGCCCGAAACCGGCGCGAAGGTACGGATGGGCAAGGTTCTCGACGGCTTCGCGCCGCACATGGCCGAACAGCCCGAACATCGCACCTTCCTGAAGGCCGACCTGCCCGAGCCCGATCGCGACGAGGTCGTTCGCACCCTGCGCGAGACGGGGACTCATGTCCTGATGAACTATCTTCCCGTGGGCAGCCAGAAGGCGACCGAGTTCTACGCCGAATGCGCCATCGAGGCTGGTGTCGCCTTCGTCAACAACATTCCCGTCTTTATCGCTTCGGACCCTGCCTGGGCCCAGCGCTTCGCCGCGGCGGGCGTGCCCATCATCGGTGACGACATCAAGGCGCAGGTGGGCGCCACCATCGTCCATCGGGTGCTCACGGACCTCTTCGCCAAGCGCGGCGTGCGGCTCGACCGGACCTACCAGCTCAACACCGGGGGAAACACCGACTTCCTCAACATGTGGGCCCGCGACCGGGTGGCCTCCAAGAAGATCTCCAAGACCGAGGCCGTGCAGGCCGTCGCCGGTCAGCGGCTCGACTGGGAGAACATCCATGTCGGGCCGTCGGACTACGTCCCTTGGCAGAACGACAACAAGGTGGCCTTCATCCGGCTTGAGGGCACCATGTTCGGGGGCGTGCCCATGCACATGGAGCTCCGCCTTTCGGTCGAGGACTCGCCGAATTCCGCGGGCGTCGCCATCGACCTGATCCGCTGCGCCAAGCTGGCCCGCGACCGGGGCCTCGCCGGTCCCATCGAGGCGCCGGCCGCCTTTTTCTGCAAGCACCCACCCCGGCAGATGCAAGACGACCTGGCCTATCAGGCCGTCGAGGATTTCATCCGCGAAGGCTGAAACGGCAAGGCCCCCGGCCGAAAGGACCGGGGGCCGTCGGGGTCTCTAGCTGCCCGTGGGAACGGGCGATCAGGCCATCAGGCCAGTGTCCTGGTGCGACGGCACGAGGTCGAAGCGCGCGTCGTCCTCGGTCAGGTCCGCGACGGCGTAGTCGAGGTCCTGCTCCTGCGCCGAGCTGGCCGAAAGGACGTCGCTCGAGGCTGCGGGCCCCTCGCCACCCAACGTGATCTCGAATGCCGAGATGTCGCCGTTGAAGTTCGCGCGATCCCAGGGGCTGCCGAAGACCATGTCATGCGAGCCGAACCGGCTTCCGCCGACGACGCCATCGCAGTCGGTCTGGGCGGCCAGCTTGTCGTCCACCCAGATCTGAAGCTTGCCGTCCTCGAGGTTGACCACGATGGAGTGGTCCTTTCCGGCGGTGGCGTTGAGCGCGGCCCCCTTGGTCGTCAGGCTCACGGTGGTGTCACCCTCGCGCTGAATGCGGAAGTTCAACTCGCCCGTCGAAGTGACCGAGGCCAGGAAACTACCATGCATGCGGAAAAGCTCGCCCGCTGCGCCTGCTGCATCCGCATCCAGTTTGAAGGCGATCATCATGTCGTCGGTGCCGACGACCTCGTCCATGTGCTGGCGGTCCACCCGGGCCGTCACGCCCTTGGCGGTCAGCTGCATCCCGTCCGAAGTCATCGAGGGGGCCGCGCCCAAATCGACGGACTCGGTCCCGTCCCAGCCCACGAAACGACCGCTCACGAGTTTCAAGACGTCCGTTTCCGAAGCTGTCGGAACCTGAGGAACGTCGACGTCAGGCGCGGGCGTGGTCGGGTCAACAGGTTTGGCGACCGCGCCACTCAGTCCCTGCGTGAGCAGCGAGCCCGCATTGAGCTTGTCGATCTCGCTGCCCGTGAGGGCGACAAAGACGTGCTCGCCGGCAGCGTCGGTGAGGGAAGCCGCCGTGAAGAGCTTGCTGTAGTGGTTCGCCTTGGTGGCGTCCTGATCCTGAGCCACGATGTTGTCGGCCACCGTCCAGCCAGCCCTGGCATCCGGCAGGTAGGCCGTGATGTTCTTGGTCACGACGACGTTCTGCGAGCCCGAAGCGACACTGATCCGGGGGATCTCCACGCCGGAGTCCTTGCCGTCGTCAAACTCACCATCGGCCCGCAGGACCGAGTTGTTGCGGATCGTAAGCCCGTTCGTCTCACCCACGGTGATGCCGTGAGCATGGCTGTTCGTGACCGTGTTGTTCTCGATCAGGATGTTCTGGTAGGCCATGGCGGCAAAGGACTTGCGCCCAAGATCCACTTCCTCGTTGCGCATGAAGATGGACTGGGTCCAGCCGCCGTCGCCAATGTCGAGCACGTTGTCGCGGATCGTTATGTTCTTCGACGGAACAACCGTGCCGGTCGTGAAGAACTGGATCATGTCAGCGTGATCCACGGAGGCATAGGACCGCTTGAAATCGTGAATGTGATTTCCTTCGATCAGGACGTCCTGTACCGCCGAAAAATTCATCCCATCCATCCGGATCGAATGAATGTCGTTATCGCGCACCGTCAGCTTGGAGTTACCAGTGTGGACCATGCCCCGATAGAAATCGAAGATCTCGTTATTCTCGATCACCACACCGGCGCTGCCGCGCACGAACAGGCCGACTCCATAGCCGAAGCCGTTCGCGGTGGCAGAAACGCCGCTCGCGAGGTCCCCGTCGAACGTGCTGTTGCGGATCGTGAGGTTGTCGCAAACGTCGAAGGTGAAGGGACGATAGGTGATCGGGTCGCCGGCTTCGAACTCATAATCGAACTTGATCGAATCGAAGGTCAGGTTCGACGCGCCCCGTGCGATGACGGAGTCGAAGACCGCTGGGCGCGACGGGTCGGCCGACTTGATCGTGATGTTCGGCGGTAGATTGATGTCGAAATCAGTCTGCCTGTCCAGGCGGAACTCACCGTAGTTCCCGCTGCTCAGCAGGATCGTCTCGCCACCCTTGCAGGAGCCCAGAGCGGTATAGAGTTGTGACAGATTAGAAACGTTGATGGTCGACATTGTGTCCCTCGTGTTTGTCGCGCTGACTTATGCGTACAGTCGCTGTCTTTTGTTTCCCTCAAAGTGGTGACTTGTCGTAGAAAGCCAACCCCTGTCCAGACCGAATTAGGTCAGCATTCGCAATTGAGCGGATCCCTGCTGAATTGGCCGTACGGCTCGGGGAGAAGATAGTCCGCCATTTCGCCCGCAGGTTGCGAGCCGCGGATTGTGCTCATCGGATTTTCTCCTTTGATGCGGAACGCATGTTCCCGCTTGGCGCCGGATTGCAGCCCTTCGAAAGGGACAATGGGCCCATATGGCGTCCCCTGCGGCGGCCCGACCGGTTGGCCTGCCGCCGACGGCCGGCGCACATTGCGTGACGGGGCATCTGCCCCTTGCCTCACGACTCGCGGAACGCGCGGTTCAGGTGGCTCGATATCGGATGGAGGAGGAAGGCCATGACCGAATGACCGCCTGTTTGAAGGAAGGCCTCGACAGGCATACCCGGAATTAGGGCGATATCGGAGCCCAGCCGGTCGAGCTCCTCGGGCGTGACCGACAGCGTGACCCGGTAGAAGGACTCGCCGCTCTGCGGATCGGTCACGGCCGCCGCCGGCACCTCGCGCACCTCGGCTTGAAGACGCGGGGTCGTCGCGGGGTCGAGAGGCGCGATGACGATCTCGGCGGGCTGGCCGGGATGCACCTGGTCGATGGCGCGGGGATCGACCCGCAGCTCGAACTCGACCCCAGTGCCGAGCGGCACCACCTGAAGGAGCGTGGCGCCGGGCGCGATCACGCCGCCCAGCGTCGCCACCTGCACGTCATGCACGACCCCCTCGGCCGGGCTGCGCACCACCGTCCGCTCGAGCTCGGCCGACCGGGTCACGATCTCGAGCATCAGCTCGTCCACCTGGGCCGAAGCTTCCCGGAGGTCGCTCGCCACGGACTCGCGGAACTCACGCTCCTTCTGAAGAGTGGCCAGGCGTGCGTCCTCCATCTCGATGCGGACCGAGGCGATCTCGGCCTCCAGCGACTCGATCTCGCCGTCGATGCTCGCCACGCTCCGAGTGATGTCATTGAGCTCGCGCCCGGCCACCAGACCCTGCTCGTTGAGTGAGCGGGCATTGGCCAGGTCCTCTTCCAGCAGCGCCGCCTGCTCGCGCTTGGCGGCGATCTGGGCTTCCAGGCCATCGATGCGGGCCTCGGATTGCCGAAGCGCCTCCTGAAGCTGCGCCTGACCACCGGTCAGCACCTCGGCCCGGGCCGCGAAGATGCGGCGCTGCGCCTCTTCCTGCGCCGCCGTGGCGGGACGCGCGAAGGGCAACTCGGGATAGCGGAACACCGGCTCGGCCAAGCCCGCCTGCTCGGATTCGAGCCGGGCCCGGAGCGCCAGCGCATCCGCCAACCGCACGCGGGCGATGCCGAGGTTGGTCTCGACCAAGGTGGCGTCCAGCTGCACCAGCACGTCGCCTGCCTGCACGCGATCGCCGCTCCTGACGGCGATCTCGCGGACGATGCCTCCGTCGAGCGACTGAACGAGTTGCGGCTTGCCCGCGACCACGATCTGTCCGCCGCTGACCACGGCACCTTCGATCTGGGCAAGGCCGGCCCACCCTCCGAAGACGGCGGCCAAGAGCGCCAAGGCGGCGACGCCCCGCCGAATCGGCCTGCGCAGGTCGGTGACGGGAACGGAGTCGAGGGTGGCAGAAGCGGTCATGGAAGGCTCCTAGATCTCAGCGGCGGCCGGCGGCCGACTGGTCGCCGAGGCGCGCCATGGCCTGGGCCACGCGGCGGGGCATGGGGGGATCGGCTTCGGGGACATCGGCGCCGTGGGGGGGCACCTGCGCTGTCTCCAGCACGTTGGCGAGCCGCGTGAACAGGTTCTCAGCCGCCGGCGCAGCTTGGACCACGACCGGCTCCCATCCGAGCCGTGCCGGCATGGCGGCGGGCGCGAGCGGGATATGGTCGTTCGCCGGCAGCACCGCAGTCGGGCCCAGCACGTCCGAAACGGGGCCGAACCGCTCCACCCGGCCGTCCTTGAGCACGAGCGCCTTGTTGAGCACAGCCAGGGCGGCGGGGCGGTGCGTGACCACGATCACCACCGATCCGGCGCGGCGCAGAAGCGTGATCACCCGCGCCAGCGCCTCGTCACCGGCCGCGTCCAGGTGGGCGTTGGGCTCGTCGAGCACCACCACCTTGGGCCGGCCACAGATGGCGCGCGCGAGACCCAGCCGCTGCATCTGGCCGCCCGAAAGCGTGGCCCCGCCGGCGCCACCCACTTCAGTGGCATAGCCCTTGGGCAGGCTCAGGATCAATTCATGGATGCCCACGACCTTGGCCGCCTCGATCACCATCTCGTCGGTCACGCTGGGATCGAAGCGGGCGATGTGGTCGCGGGCCGTGCCGGGCAGCAGGTCGGGAAGCTGCGGCAGGTAACCCAGATGACGGCCCAGCCGCTCGGGCGCCCATTGGTCGAGCGTGGCGCCGTCCAGCCGGACCTCGCCCGCATCAGGGGTGACGATCCCCATGAGCACGCGCGCGAGCGTGGACTTGCCGCTGCCCGAGGGACCGACGATGGCCAGGCCGTCGCCCGGCTCGAGCGAGAAGCCCACCTCGTCGAGGAGAGGCCGGCGCTCGCTGTTGTTGGCCGAAGGGGGCGCGAGCTTGGTGACGTCGCGCAGCTCGATATGGCCCTGCGGCTCGGGCAGGTCGACCACGGCCAGCGTGTCGGGCGCGTCGGCAAAGCTGCGGCGCAGGGCGTCGCGGGCCCGGGCCGCGCGCTGGATCGCGCGCCAGTTGCCGATGATCTGGTCCACGGGCCCCAGTGCCTTGCCGGACAGAATGGAGGAGGCGATGATCATGCCGCCGGTGATTTCGCCCTGGATGACGAGCCAGGCGCCCGCGGACAGGATCGCCGACTGGAGGAGCATGCGAAACGCGCGACTGGTGGCGGCGATCATCTCGGCCGGATGACCCGAGCGCTGGCCCGCGGCGAGCGCGACGTTGCGGAGACCCTGCCAGCGGCTGACCACGGCACCCTGCATACCCATGCCGAAGATCGCCTCGGCGCCGCGGCGGGACCGTTCGGCCAGCTCGCGCTCGGCGGACTCGCCTGCCAGCGTCCGGTCGATGGCGTCACGGGTCAGCAGATGGTTCGCCCAGGCAAGGGCGGCCGTGACCAGGGCGCCGGCGATCGTGACCGCGCAGAGCATCGGATGCACGAGATAAAGCACCACGAGGTAGAGGGGCACCAGCGGCGCATCGAAGAGCGCGCCCACCGCGCCGCCCGACAGGAAACCGCGCACCGTGTCGAGGTTCTGCAGCGGCTGGGAGGGAGCAGCGACCGGCTGGCCGGCGCGTGGCACGCCCGGAAGTCCCTGCCGCAGGAGCTGGGCGAAGGCCCCCGCTCCCAGCGCGAGGTCGAGCCGCACGGCGGCGAGGCCTAGGATCCGGGCCCTGAGGAAGTCGAAGAAGCCCAGGAAGGCGTAAAGGACCACGACGATGGCGAAGAGGGCGAGCAGCGTTTCGACCGACTGGCTCGTGAGAACGCGGTCGTAGACCTGCAGCATGTAGATCGAGCCCGTCAGCATCAGGACATTGAGCACGATGCTGAAGCCGAAGACCGCGACGCAGGTGCGTCGCAGATTCCGCCAGGCCGCAAGGAACACGGCCCGGGGCTGGGGCGTTATGGTGGTGAAGTGCGAGTTCATCGTCCCGTCCCATCGCAACCGGGGCGCTTCACAGCCATGCGACGACGGCCCTCCGGGCGGGAGGGGTCTAGGCATGGGCTGCGTCACTGGTCCCTGGTTCTTGTCAGCTGGCTATCGTCCCCAGCGGCACGAGAGGTCGCCGGCAACTGCGCCGATTTCAAGGCGATCTGTGGGCGACAGCCCGGATCGGTGAACAATCGCTCAACAAAGCCGCCTATAGGCGGCAAGAAACCGCCTTAGCGAAACGGTCAGCGAGTCTCAGGCCGCATTTGCGCCTTTGGACGGCCAAAGGCCAAGGCTTGCGCCTCGGGCGCCAGGCGGGCGCGCACAGACGCCGGCGGAGGCAGGCCGAGCGAGCCCGCCATGATCGTCCACGCCTCACGTCCATAGCCACGGGCCGCCAGTTGCCCCGCCTTGGCCAGGGAATAGGCCAGGCCCGCCGGAAGCGACCAGGGGAAGAAGCGGCGCAGGAAGCGCATACGGCCCCGATGCTTGAAATAAAGAGAGAACGGCGAAGCCGGTCGCCCCAGGGTCGGCGAGCCGATGGCCGTGCCGGCGCGATGGTAGACGATGGCCTGAGGACAGTAGGCGAGTGGCAGGTTCCCGCGGCGCAAGGCCCAGTCCACCTCCTCGTAGTACAGGAAGTAATCCTCCTTCATGGGACCTGCGGCCTCGTAGAACGTCCGCGAGACCACCATGCTCGCCCCCGTGATGAAGTCGAGTGCAGCCGGATCGGGCGCCGGCGTGGCCGCATGCGACCTTCCCAAACCCGAGTTGCCGGTGACGCCGGTCAGCCGGTTGATGGTGCCGCCATCGATCTGGATCCGGTCCGGCGTGTCGAGATAAAGGACACGCCCTCCCATCAGGCCAAAACCGCCGGGGGCCTCGACCACCGCCCGGGGCGTTTCGGGCGGGACGGCGCTGTCGGGGTTCAGCACCCAGAACCGCTCGATCTCCGGGAAGCCGGCAAGATAGGCCAGGCCGCGATTGACACCAGCCGCAAAGCCGCCGTTCAGGCCGGTCTCGATGAGAGCGACGCTGTGACCCTCGTTCGGGAGCGGGTCCCGCTCGGCGAGGAGACGTAGCGGCTTGGGCGCGGGGCGAAGGGCGAAGGGAAGATCATCGGCCGGGACATATGGCCGCTCGCCTGACGCCCAAGCGCGTATCAAGCCGGTCGTGTCATCGACCGAGGCATTGTCCACGACGGCAATGGCGAGGCGCACGCCCTGGGCTGCGAGGAGGCTTTCCAGGCAATCAAGGATGACATCGGTCGAGTTGAACGTGACGACGACAACTCCGAGGAAGGGAAAGGACATGGGACAGGGTGCCGTATTAGGATGTGACGTCAGTCTCGCTTGCGGGCCGGCTGAGGGCTGGCCGGGAAGCGAGTGTAAGAGGGCTGCGACGGCCTGTGCGCCACGGCCGACGGCGGCTGGGACGGGACCGCAGCCGACGGGCGACTTGGCGGACGCCGTCCTTCCGCTGCCGCCGGCTGCGTTTTCTCAGGCTCCACGAGGATCAGCCACATGCCCGCGCCGAACATGAAGAACACGAAGGAGTAGACGCTTGTCCATACGTGGACCGTGCACAAGGTGAAGCTCAGCCCCAGGAACGTGAAGACCCAAGCGCGTCGGATCAGCGTCAGACGCTCGTCTCCCTCGAAGTTGCGGCGCATGATGTGCATCAGGCCCAGCATGTAGCCGACCGCCAGAAGGATCAGCCCGGGCAAGCCGTAGCGGACCGCCATCACGAGCCAGAAGTTGTCCATGCTGCCGGAGTGCATGTACCAGGGGCGCACCCAGTCATTCAGGCCAATTCCGAAGAGCGGACTGCCCCAGACGTTCTTCATGCCCCATTCGAAGATGATGCCCCGCCAGTAGGCGTTGTGCGCCGAGAAGGTCGCATAGGACATGAACACCCGAATGGGAGACCGCGTCGAAAGCAGATCGATGGCGACATAGCCCAGGGCGAAAAGACCGACGAGCAGCCACCAGCGCGACTTCAGTCCGACGAAGATGGACGCCCACACGATGAGGGCGACTTGCAGGACGACGGCCAGCAAGGCGCCGCTCGAGAGAGCCATGAATCCGGAAAAGGCCACCAGCCCACTGCTCAGATAGCGCCAGGGCGTCGATGACACTCCCTTGAGCGCCACGAAAGCCAGCGAAAACGCGACCGAGCAGAACAGGCCATAATGGATAGGGTGAGCGAATGTGGCCTGAACACGCTCCAGCTCCATCCGCCCGGGAATGGTGACGATCTCGACGCTGCTGAGCCCGGGGATCCGGTAGATCATCTCCACCACGATAGGGCGCCCCGTCATCAGCTCATAAAGCGAAAACGGCAGGATGCAGAGGACGATCAGCACGAGCCTGCGACAGAGCGCGAGGAAGACCTCGGGGCTGCGCACATACGCACGCGCGATCATGTAGCCCCCGAGGAACTCCACGCCTACCGAGCCCATCTGCTCGACCGCGCGGTCGGGATTGTTGACCCACAAGGCAGCGCCGGCCCAGAGGATGTGAAGGGTGAAGAGGATATCCGTCAGGAAGACCCGTCCGAAATGCCCCATGAAGAGACGGATCGCCAGCGGCACCGTCAGGGCAAGGAGAAGCACCCGAAGGCCCGTCATGGTCAGCGGGCCCAGATCGAAGGCGACAGGGACCGCCACGCACAGCAGGTAAGCCGACACCGGCCAAGGCAGGCGTGCGGCCCGAACCCCTTCCCTCGCTGGCAGGGAACGGCCGGGGGCCTGCGGAAGCCGGTTCAGGTACAGGCCACTTGCAACCACTAGTCACGATCCTCGAAAGAAGGATGGCCAAGGGCAGGTCCGCCCTCGATGCCTCCAAGGCCTTGGTACGCGCCGCACGGGATCCTCGACCGGCCTAGAATTCGCGAGCCCTCATGTCCGCGCCGATTCCCGTTTCATCAAGTGGCCCGCCGGGCTTGGGCAGGAAGGATGCGGGATTGCCCGGATCGCCCCCCACGAAGACCAGCCCGTAGAAGTACGGCGCCAGCCGGCTTTGATCCTGTACCACGAGATTGTCTTGCACCGACCAGTCCGGCTGCCCTTCCTCGCCAGTGATGCCCCCAGCGACATTCTTCTCGACGAGAACATCCGTGGAGCCGGACGCGACCGTGATCAAGGGGATGAAGGTCTTTGGGTTGGGCTTCGTGCCCGCCGAGTTCGGGTTCCGCACCACCGTGTTGTTCGCAATTTCCAGGCCGGCCGATTCACCCACCGAGATGCCGTGAAGATGGGCGTTCAGGATGAAATTGCCCTCGATGACCACATCCTGATAGTACATCTCCGGCCCGGCGTTGCCCTGGTCCACCTCTTCGTTGCGCATGAAGATGGACTGGGTGAACCAGCCCTGCCCCGAGTTCAGGAGGTTGCCCCGGATGACGATGTCGCGTGACGGCGCTTCGGTGCCCTTGGTCCAGAACTGGATCATGTCGGCGTGGTCCTTGGACTCCACCGAACGGTCGAAGTCGTGGATGTGGTTTCCCTCGACGAGCAGACGCTCGACCTGGGCAAAGTTCATGCCATCCATCCGCAGACTATGGATGTCATTGCCGCGCACCACAAGCGCTTCGCTCTCGGAGACCACGATGCCACGGTAGAAGGTCCGGATCTCGTTCGCCTCGATCGTGATCCCTGACGAGTTCCGGACGCTGACCGCGTAAGCGGTCGGGAAGCCGTCATCCAGAGGCCCACGCCCCTGGGCCTCGTCACCGTCGAACACCGAGTTCCGAACGGCGACGTTCCGGCTGCCCTCGATCCGGAAGATCCGGTCGTTGGCCTTGTCCTCCGGAGAGAAGGTGTAATCGACCAGGATGCCTTCGATCACAAGTCCCTGAACGTTCGCGATCAGCCCCCCGGTGAAGCGGGGCGGAGAGGCGGGATCGGCGGCGCGGATCACCAGGGGCCGGTCCTCGGACCACTGCAGGCCGCGGAGGTCCAACCTACCCCATTCGCCGCCCGCAAGCAGCAGAACGCCGCCCTCCGGCCGGGCCTCCACGGCCTCCTCAAGAGCCGATGGATCCGACAGCACCGCATCCTGCGCCTGGGCGACCTGCGCCCCGCCCAACAGCAGCGCGACCAGCAGTCCACATCTCGTCCATTCCATCGATCTCTCCCAAGGGGTACGAAGCCCGCATAGAGTGCCCCAATAATCCCTCAGCTTGAACTTGACCACGACACCCATAATCTCGGCCGAGGGCCCCGTCCTGCACATTGCGCCAGCGAAGGACCGTCGATGACCATTCCTGCAACTTCCACATCTCCTGCGGCTCAGGCAGCGCCCCTGAAGAAGGCGAAGCGCCGCGGACTGAACCGGCTCCGCGCCATCCGGAACGTTCTCGTCACGATACGACGCCTTTCGTATACATATGTCTGGAGGATGGACATCCACCCCAGCGTCCAAATGTCGCTTTCGGCTCAGCTTGATCGAACCTTTCCAAAGGGCGTTCACGTGGGACCGCGCACCTATCTGGCGTTCGAATCACGCATCCTGACCCACGACATGACGAGGGGACTCTATCTGCATACGCGGATCGGTGCCGACTGCTTCATCGGGGGCCGCAGCCTCATCCTGCCGGGCGTCGAGATCGGGGACGGTTGCGTCGTCGGCGCGGCATCGGTCGTCACCAAGTCGGTGCCGCCGCGCTCCCTTGTCGCCGGCAATCCTGCCCGCATCCTGAAGAGCGACATCGAAGTGGGCCCTTATGGCCGCTTCCTCACAGCTGACAGCACCGAGGCGGCCCTGGCCGAGGCCGGGCTGACCTGAGATGCGCCGGAGGGCCGCAGTCGCGCTCCTGGCGCTCGGCGCCCTGCTGCTGGCCGCGTTTCCTCGGGAGCGTCCAGCCCCGCCGGTGCGGGACCGCGCCCTCCCGGCGATCTCCCTGGAAGCGGGCCGCGCATTGCGGGTCGTCGCGCTTGGGACCAGCCTGACGGCCCGCTACGATTGGCCACAAGAGGTGGGCGCGGAACTCGGGCGGTGCCTTGATCGGCCGGTCACCGTGACAAAGGTGGCCAAGCCCGGCGCGAACGTCTCCTGGGGCGCGGGACAGGTCGCTGAGGTCGCGGCGGCCCAGCCTGATATCGTCCTGATAGAGTTCGCCATCAACGACGCGGACATGCTCGATGGACTGTCGCTCTCCGAAAGCGACCGCTTGCATCGCCAGCTTGTGTCCGACCTGCGCGACGCTTCCCCGTCCACCGGCCTCACCCTGATGACGATGAATCCCGTGACCGGCCTGCGTAGCCTGGTCCGCCCCCGGCTGGAGGACCATTACGCGGCCTATGGCACTCTGGCCGGGTCCCTCGATCTGGGCCTGGTCGATTTTCATCCGCGCTGGCTCGCCCGCGCCCCGAGCGAGAGGGGGCTCCACACCGACGGACTGCACCCCGATCCGGCAACGGCTTCGGCCGTCATCGTGCCGGCGCTGGTCAGCCATCTCGGTCGCGCGCTCGGCGTGACCTGCGGGGCCGCTCCGCCGGGTCAGGTCACGCGCGATCAGGTGTAGGCGGACATGTCGATGCTGTTGGACACGATGCGCCGCAGGCGTGCGTTGCTTTCGGAGAAATAGCCGGCAAAGCGCGCCCGGACGTGTTGGCTGACCGGCGTCCTGCTCTTCATGAGGGCCGCCACGAAGGCCCGCCTCATGAGATAGCTCGTCGCCCGGAAGAGGTGGTCCCCCCCGGTGCCCAGGTTCAGGAGCGGCTCATGGTGGAGCGCCGAGGGCCGCACGTGGTTGACCCGCCGAAGCACGGGAACGGCGTATTCCGGATCGCTCGCTCCCCGCACGCGTCGCGCGTCGGACGACAGGCCGCGCCACTCCGCATGGCCCGCGAAACGGGCCAGGTCGGCGCAAGCCAGGTCGAGGTCGGCCTGCAGCATCTCTTGCGGCAGGACATAGACGTTGTCGCGTCCGAAGAGCTCCTGATAGAGCGCGATGAGCCGGTCGTACTCGAAATGCTCGGGGGCGAACCCGAAGTAGCCCCATTCCACCTCGCCGTCGAAGAATCGCTCGGGCGTCATGGTGCCGCCGCGGCGGATGTACTGCATGTAGACCGACGGAAGAATGCGCAGTTGTGTGCGGATCGAGATCAGGACGCGCGCGTCGGGCATGGTCTGCCGCATGCGTTCGGCATATAGGTCGTTCTCGCGTCCGCCGAAGAACGGATTGCCCGAGATCAGCTCCGAGGAGATGACCGGGACCATCCCGGGCGGGACGTCATGCTGCCGGGCGGCGATCGCCTCGCGGATCGCCTCGGGATCGAACTGCAGGCCGTGCGGCCGAAGGAGCCCCTCGAACACCTCGCGGTGCGTCAGGATCTGACGATAGCCGTGAACCGGCTGGAACAGCAGGTTCTGCATCCATGTGGTTGCGGTCTTGTGGTAGCCTATGTGAAGAAGCAGCGGTGGCGGTTGGCCGGCCATCGTTCACCTTGGCTTGCGTTGCAGCGCCGCGCTGATTCGCTGGCGCAACTCCTTCATGCTAACGATCTGTAAGGCAAAGAATAGGGCGGCCGCGATCTCGGCCGCCCAGAAGGGTATGGCCTCGAAACTGTTCGCGACGATTGCCGTCATTAGCAGAAGCCCTGTCGCCAATAGCGGCCCCAGCATCGGCCGCAATGGCAGGTGCAGGCGACGCCGCACGAGTTGGAGCGAGACCGCGTAGCCCAGGGCCTCGCCGGCGATCCCGATCCAAAGCACCGCGACGAGGCCTTCCCCCTGAAGCAGCGCGAGCCAGGCGATCGGCAGTGACAGCAGGCGCATCAGGTTGGCGATGGCGGCGTTCCCGGTGCGCCCGAGCGCGAGCGCCACGATCGAGCTGCCCGCCTTGGCCACGCGCACCGCCTGCAGCACCGCCATGAGATTGAGAAGAGGCACCAGATCGGCGTACTTGGGCCCAAGCGCCAGGAGCACGAAAGGTCCGCCCGCGATCAGCACCGCCAAGACCAAGAGGCTGCCGTTGAGAAGCGCCCCCTGGAAGGTCGCCTGCGACAGGTCCACGAAGCGCGGCCGCCCTGCTCCGTCCTCCAGGGCATGGGCGGCCTGCGACAGCCGCGGAAGGAAGAAGTTCTGGAGGCTCTTGGCCATGACCAGCGTGGGCGTGAGCGTGAGCGTGACGCCCATGGAGAAGATGGCCAGCGCCTCCATGCCCAGAACCCGGCCGACGATGATGCGGTCCCCGTTGAAGACGAGGAAAAGCAGCACGTTATTGAGGAGCAGCGGCCAGCCGAAGCGAAGGCTCCCCGCCATGATCTTCCGGTCGAGCGCAATCCGATAGGGCCGCTCGGCCACGAGATGCGAGACGGCCGTCGTCAGCACGGCCTGGATCAGGATGACGAAGAGCATCGCCCGCCAGTCCTCGAGCCAGGCCACGAGGGGCCAGACCGCCAGGAGCGAGGCAAGGGCGGGGACCGTGCTCGACACGATCATCGGCCCGAACCGGTTCTGGCGGTTGAGTCGATGGATGTCGAAATGCGCGAGCGCGTTCAGCACGGGCACGAGCGCCATGACCCGGTGCCCCCAGGCCGCCTCGGGCACGTTCAGGAGGTCGGCGATGGGCCCGGCCAAAGCAAAGAGCAGCAGGCCCGACGCCACCCCCCGCATGATCTGGAATCCCTGCAGCACCGCCTGGAAATGCGGGTCATCGCCGTTCTTGGCCTGGATGATCTGCTGCTGGAGCCCGAAGGCCGACACCATCTCGACCACCGACATGGCGATGGCGAAGGTCGCGGCCACGCCGTAATCGGCCACGGGGATCAGGCGGGCGATCAGCAGGTTGCGCGCCAGCAGGAGAATCGAGGCCGCGGCGTTCCCCGACAGGATCAACAGGGCAGAACGGAGCATGGGGAGAGTGCCTTCCTTCCGGGCGCCGGCCGGGGGACGGCTGGCGACCAGGCGCTTGTTCCCGTCAATTTTCGCCGCGGTCAAGTTGCCCTGCCCCGATTGCGCCACTAAACAGTCGAGTAGCCGGATCGTCGAAGCCCGCTTCGCGCTCGCACCGAACGTCCGAAGGATCTGTCCGCCGATGCCGACCTCGCCCGCCCCCACGGCGCCCACCCTTGCCCGCGCCAGCGATGCGCCATCCGCAGCGGCCTCGCCGCTCGCGTCGTCCCTTGCCCACGTGGCCCGCGGCAACACCTGCGCCGGCTGCGGCGCCTGCGCGGCGCTGGCGGCGGGCAAGGTGCGCATGACGGTGGCCGACCCGGGCTTCCTCCGCCCGCTCCAGACCGCCCCGCTCACGCCCGCCGAGGACGAGGCCATCTGGCGCGTCTGCCCCGGCCTCACCGAGAACGTGGAAACCGAGGGGCGCCAGGACCACGTCCTATGGGGGCCCTACGTCTCGATGCATACGGCCTGGGCGAGCGACCCGGAGATGCGCCATGCCGGAGCCTCGGGCGGCACTCTCTCGGCCATCCTTCTCCACCTTGTCGAGAGCGGCACGGTGGACGCGGTGATCCAGACCACCGCGGCCAGCGACTTCGCCCTCGGCAACGCCACGGTGGTCACGACCGACCGCGCCGGTGTCCTGGCTTCGGCCGGCTCGCGCTATGCGCCCTCCGCGCCGCTCGCCGACCTTCACGAGCGCCTGGCCGAGCACCAACTGACCGGCCGCCGCTTCGCCTTCGTGGGCAAGCCCTGCGACGCGGCCGCGATGGCCGCCCTGCGCGAGATCGACCCCCAGGTGGCTCGGGCCGTCCCCGTGATCCTGTCCTTCTTCTGCGCGGGCGTGCCCTCGCACGCCGGGGGCCGCGCCGTCCTTGCGGCCCTGGGCGCCGAGGAGGCCCGCACGCGCAGCTTCCGTTATCGGGGCAACGGCTGGCCGGGCCGGGCCACCGCCGTGCTGCAGGACGGGACCGAACGGTCCATGACCTACCACGAAAGCTGGGGCCGCATCCTGAGCAAGCACGTCCAGCACCGCTGCAAGATCTGTCCCGACGGCCATGGCGCGCTGGCGGACATCGTCTGCGCCGACGCCTGGGAGAGCGACGAGAACGGCTACCCCCTCTTCGAGGAGCAGCCCGGCGTCAGCCTCGTCATCGCGCGCACGGCGCTGGGTGAGCGCCTCCTGAACGAGGCGTGCGCCAAAGGCCGGGTCGAGACCGGCCCCTTCGACGTGGACGACCTCGTCGCCATCCAGCCCGGCCAGCGCGAGCGGCGCCGGGCGCTCGCCGCGCGACTCCTGGCGCTCCGGATCGCGGGCCGGCCGGTGCCGCGCTACCGGGGCCTTCACCTTCTCGCGGCGGCGCGGCAGAACTCCGTTCGCAAGAACGTGACCAACTTCCTGGGCATGATCCGCCGCACCGTCATGCGTCGGGCCTGACCCGTCCCCGAAGGAATCTTCATGGCCTCCCGACCTATCCGCGTCTGCCTGCTCGGGCATTCGACCCGCTCCGACAACCTCGGCGTCGGTGCGCTCACCGTCTCGGACATCGCCATCCTTCGCCGGATCGCGCAGGAGATCGGTCGCGAGGTCGAGATCACGGTTCTCGACTTCAAGGATGCCCGCGAGCCCTACGTCACCGGGTCCGATATCCGCATCGTGCCCCTCGACCGGCGCGCGATGACGCGGCCATCGGGATATCTCGCGCTCGCCCGCCGCTCGGATTTCGTGGTGGACATCGGCGGTGGCGACAGCTTCGCGGACATCTACGGCTCGGGCCGGCTCAACCGGATGTTCCTGCTCAAGGGCTTGACCCATCTGGCCGGCACGCCGCTGGTGATGGCGCCGCAGACCGTCGGCCCCTTCACCAAGCCCGCCTCGCGCCTCATGGCGCGCCTGGCGCTGCGCCGCGCCGCCGTGGTCGCCTCCCGCGACGTGCAGTCCACGCGCGCCGCGCGCGACCTCGGCCGTGCCGAGGTGATCGAGGCCTCGGACGTGGCGCTTCGCCTGCCTTATGACCCGCCCGGCCCGCGCGAGGACGGGCCCCTTCGGATCGGCCTCAACATCTCAGGCCTCCTGATGGCCGGCGGCTACACCGGCCGGAACGAGTTCGGCCTGACCACCGACTATCCAAGCCTGATCCGCGACCTGATCCGCCACTTCCAGACCCATCCATCGGGCTGCGAGGTCCACCTCGTGCCCCACGTCATCGTGCGCGAGGGCCGCATGACCGGCGAGGACGACTATCGCGCCTGCGAGGCGCTCGCCGCCGAGTTCCCCGGCACCGTGCTCGCCCCGTCCTTCGGATCGCCATCCGAGGCCAAGACCTACATCGCGGCGCTCGACTTCTTCATGGGCGCGCGAATGCACGCCTGCATCGCCGCCTTCTCCTCGGGGGTCCCCGTGATCCCCATGGCCTATTCGCGCAAGTTCGCGGGCCTCTTCGGCTCGCTTGGCTACGATCGCACCGTGGACTGCACGAGCGAGGCCAACTCCGTGATCTTGGACAAGATCGCCTCGGCCTTCGAAGACCGCGAAACCGTGCGGGCCGAGGCCCGGGACGGCCTCCAGCGCGGCCTCGCCAAGCTCGACGCCTACGAAGCGGCGCTCCGGCGCCTCATGGAGAAGGCGAGTGCCTGACGCGGCTGTCATCATCCCGCACTACAACGACATCCAGCGGCTGGGCCGCTGCCTCGACGCCCTGATGCCACAGGTGACCTCCGACATCGAAGTCATCGTGGTCGACAACGCCTCGACCGAGAGCCTTGCCGGCGTGCGCGCGGCCCATCCCGGGGTCAGGATCGTAACCGAGACGCGGAAGGGTGCGGCGCTCGCCCGCAACCGGGGCGTGGCCGAGACGACGGCGCCCTGGATCTACTTCCTCGATTGCGACTGCGTCCCCGCCCCCGACTGGCTGGCCGCTGCCGGCCGGGTGCGGACGCGAGGCGACCTCGTCGGCGGCACGATTACCCTCTTCGACGAGACGCCCGGCCCCCGCTCGGGCGCCGAGGCCTTCGAGACCGTCTTCGCCTTCAACAACCGCTCGTACGTGGAGACAAAGGGCTTCTCGGTCACCGCCAACCTCCTGACCCGCCGCGAGGTCTGGGACGCGGTGGGCGAGTTCCGGCCGGGCCTGTCCGAGGACCTCGACTGGTGCCACCGCGCCCGGTCGAAGGGCTTTCGCCTCGTCCATGCCGACGACCTGCGGGTGGCGCATCCCACACGCGCCGACTGGCCGGCGCTGGAGCGCAAATGGCTTCGCTTGACCGCCGAGAGCTGGGAGCTGCGAGGCAAGGGCCCCACCGCCCGCGCGCTCTGGGCGGCACGCGGCTTTGCTCTGATCGCCTCCATCGCGATGCACGCCCCCAAGGTGCTGCTCCACACGGAGCTTCGGGGGCCCGAGCGGCGGGCCGCGCTCGCGACGCTGGCGCGCCTGCGTCTGCGGCGCTGCGGCTGGATGCTGGGTCAGGCGCTGGGACGCGATCTCTAGGACCGCATGCGGATGACCTTGGCGGGAACTCCGGCGGCGATGGCGCCGGCGGGAACGTCGCGCGTCACCACCGAACCTGCGCCGATCACGCAGCCCTCGCCCAGCGTGACGCCGGCGGTGATGACCGACTTGGTGCCGATCCAGCAGTCCGGCCCGATGACGACGTCGCGCTCGACCATCGGCTGGTCCGTGATCCGGGAGCCGGCGGCCAAGCCGTAGTCGGCCGCCGTCACGAAGCAGCCTGGCCCGAAGGTCGTCCGCGCGCCCACTCGCACCCAGGAGCTCGTCTTCCCCGCCCACAGCGCCGTATGTTCGCCGAGTTGGACCTGGTCCCCCAGTTCGATGCGCTCCCCGTTGCGGAACGACGTGTTGGGCGCGAGGCGGACGTCGCGGCCCACCGTCATGAGCCGCCTCTGCCCGACATGGCTGTAGCCGTAGTAGTGCAGCATACGGAACGGATGCAGCCACACCATGGGATCGAGCACCGAGCCCAGGAGACGGGCGATACGCCCTCCGATCGTGCGAGTCCTGACCGCCATCGTCGTAGCATCTTCCTTTTGCTGCCCAGGTAGCTCCAGGGCTTTGGCCGCCCCTTCGCAGGGCGCGTCTTCGCTGGCATGGCCTGGGCTTCGCTGCGCTGCACCGCCGCAAGACTGCCTGAGTGCCCGACGGGGTCCTTACAAAAAGCCGGGCTCGGGCCCGGCTTTCTTTCTCCTGCATGTAGTACTTAGGGACCGCTAAATCAGCACGCCCTGTCAGCCGTAGTCGCTGTAACCGTAGTCCTTGCCCAGATAGCGGCACTTGTTGACCACGACGCCCATGATGTTGGTGCGCGAGGCGAGGTCGCGCTCGCAGTTGTCGATCTCGGCCACGCTGCTTGTGCCCGCGCCGGCCACGATCAGCGCCGCGTCCACGTGCGCCGCAAAGGCCATCACGTCGTCTCCGGTCAGCATTGGCGGCATGTCGAAGATCACGACGTCGGGCTCCAGCGCCTGCTCCATCGCCGCCAGCGCCTCGGGGGTACCCGGCGACTGGAACAGCTCGGCCGCGTCCCGCCGCGGCTGTGGGTTCAGCAGCACCGCCAGATTTGGCCGAAGGCGCAGCGCCACCTCCTCCAGCGTGGCGCGCCCTTCCAGGAAATCGGCCGAGTTCGCCGACGGCCGCAGCCCCATCGTCTTGGACAGCGACGGACGGCGCAGGTCGGCCTCGAAGAGCACGACGCGCCGCTCGGGCTGCCGCGCGAGGCTGTAGGCGAGGTTGAGCGAGATCGTGCTCTTCCCGCAGCCGGGTCCCGGCGACGTGATCGCGATCCGGCGCCAGCCATTGGTGCGCGCCTCATGGAGAAGCTTGGTGCGCATCATGTCGAATCGCACGGCGTCGCGCTCGCCCGTGGCGGCGACGATATGCGCGCGCACGAGCGCGCGGGGCGCCACCGCCGCTTCCCGCAGCGCCTGCCAGTGGGCCGCGACCTGCAGGGCCTCGGGCGCAGCCGTGGGAGCGGCGCCGCGTTCGGGGGAAATGCGCCCTTCGGAAGCGGGCGCGGCCTCCTTCCGGGCGATCCGGGCCTTCTCGATCGCGTGCTGGATGCGTTCCATGGATAGGCCCTCAGCCGAAGGTGTCGGGGATGACGGGGTGGCTCGTTGCCAATCGGTCGAGCAGCCGGTCCGCCATCATGTCGAGCGGCACCACCTGGCTGTGGATCAGCCACAATGCGCCCGGGATGACCACCAGCACCACGAGGAAGGCTGTCACGATGCGGAGCCGCCGCCGGCGGATGTCATAGCGGCTCTGCAGCATGGGAAGTGCGGCGAAAGGCTGGATGCCAAGCTGGCTTGTCAGTTCGATGGGGCGGCGGATCGTCCGGTCGGACAGTTCCAGAAGCGCCACGAGTCCAAGACCCAGCACCACCCCCAAGCCGAGGCCTGCGGCCGCGATCAGGGGACGGTTCGGGCTTTCCGGGGCGGCGGGGGGCACCGCCTGCTCGATGACCGAGATCCGTTGGCCGCGCGACAGCGTTTCGATCATCTCGCCGGTTTCGGCGACGGCCCGACGCTGGACAGCCTGGTCGTACTGAGACCGGGTGTTCTCGTAATCGCGCTGCAGCTCGGCCAGCGTCACGGCGTTGCCGGGCGTGGCTTCGATGGTCTGCTGGAGCTCGGCCAGGACGGTCTGGATCTGCTCGCGCTGCTGCTCCAGGAACTCCAGTTGCGCATCCAGATCGGCGAGCTGGAGCTCGTACGCGGTCAGGCCGCTGTCGGCCGAGTTGGCGACGGCCGTGCCCTGATTGGCGGCGACCTGGCCTTCCAGGGCCCGGATCTGGTTCTGGAGGACGCTGATGCGGGGGTTGGTGGGCGACAGCACCGCCTGCAGCGAGGCGAGCTGGTTGCGCAGATCCTGCAACTGGCGCTGCTCGGGCGTGAGCTGGGCCTGCTCGGTCCCGGCCAGGCCCACGCTGCCCGTCGATTCAAAAAGCTCCACGAGGCGCGCGCGGCGATCGCGCAGGCCGGCCTCGTCGCGCTGGATCTGCGTCAGGCGCTCCTGATCGGTCACGAGCCGGCTGCGGCGGAACTCCAGGCTGTCAGGCAGGGCATCGCGGTTGGCCTCCTGGAAGGCGGACACGGCGGCGCCCTTGCGGGCCACCTCCTGATCGAGCCTCTCCACTTCCTGCGTGAAGAACTCGAGCGTCTGCCCGGCGGCGCGGGTCCGCAGCGACACGTTCTCGCTCAGGATGAGCGTGACCACCTCGTTGGCCACCGTGGCGGCGAGTTGCGGCGTGCCGGCGGTGAAGCTCACGTCCACGAGCGTCGCCTGCGGAGGGGCGTTCCGGCTAGTGGCCACACCGCCACCCGAGGTCGCGATCACGATTCGCTCGCGCATGTCCTCCACGAGGTCGTCGGCCTCCATGGGCCGCGCGGCCTGCCCGGGGCGCGCCTCGTAGATGTCGAGCCGGTTGGCCATCTCCAGGAGCGTCTCCCGGGTCAGGATGCGCTGCTGGATGATCTGGAGCGTCTCGGTCGCCGCCGTGCGGACGGTCGAGGCGGCCAGGTCACCCGGGATCTGCTCCGATTCGACCACGAGCTTGGCCTGCGCCACATAGACGGGCGGCAGCAGCACGGCGACCGTGGCGCCCAGCACCGCGCCCATCACGGTGAGCAGGAGCACGTAGGGAAGCCGGCGCAGGAAGACCAGCAGGTAGAACTTGGTGTCCATCGTCAGATGTCCCCCCGGTTGGACAGGTCGCCGACCGCGCGGGCACGCGGCGTGACGCTGATGGTCTGCCCGCCGGCGAAGAACACGCCGTCGGCCAGCACCTCCTCGACGGTGGCGCGCGACACGTGGCGCTGGTCCTTGGTGAAGGCGTAGACCATGGCGAAGTCGCAGAGCTGGTTGACGAGCCGCGGGATCCCGCGCGAGGCGTCGTGCACGAGATCGATGGCCGGCTCACTGAAGATGGGCTCGCCGGCCCCGGCGACGCGGAGGCGATGCGCCACGTAGTTGTGGACGGTGGCGAGGTCCATGGCGGGAATGTGGAAGCTCGCCGCGACGCGCTGGGCCAACTGGATCATGTCCGGCCGGCGGATCATGTCGCGCAGCTCGGGCTGGCCCACCAGCACGAGCTGCACCAGCACATCCTTGTTGTTGTTGATGTTGGTGAACATCCGCACTTCCTCGAGCGACTCGCGCGACAGGTTCTGCGCTTCGTCGAAGATCAGGATGACGCGCCGTCCGGCCGCGTACTCGGTGATCAGGTGCCCCTGGAAGCGGGCGAAGAGGTCCACGTAGGAAGCATCGGCCGGCGCCGGCTGGTCCAGCGCCATGAGCACCCAGCGAAGCAGCTCGCCCCGGTCGCCGTGCGAGTTGGTGATGAGCCCCACCTTCACGTCGTCGCCCAGCGTCGCCAGCAGCTTGAACAGCACGGTGGTCTTGCCCGCCCCCACCTCGCCGGTGATGAGCGTCACGGGCGCGCAGGTGACCACCCCATACTCGAGCATGGCGAAGGCACGCCGATGGTGATCGGACCAGAAGAGGAATGCCGGGTCCGGCACCAGGGAGAACGGCCGCTCGGTGAGGCCGAAGAAGTCGACGTATATATCCAAACTCGTTGCCATTCCGACCGTGGGAAGCCTCGGGCCCAGCCCTCTCGTAACCGAGGCGCCACCAAAAAGCCAGTGGGGCCGCCCCAGTCCTGCCAAATCCGTACGGGCCCCTTCCGGACGGGAGAGGCAAGGAAAGCAAGCACGACGCGATCTTGCGCACCGTTTCCATTCCGCGTCCAGACTGTTGCCATATGCGGCGGCCCCATTTATGGCGCAATTGTGTTCTCTAATAGGCAGAGCCGAGGGCCCCCTCCTGCTGTCCTCTTCACGGCTGCGTCAGCGGCGCGTGCGGGGATTGCCAGAAGGACCCATGTGGGCCAGTTGGCGTTCAGCCGCATGCATGATACCTGAAGGACGGGATATGAGGGGGCTGATGTCGACGCAGGATCGAGACCAGGCCGTTGTCGTCGGCGCGTCCCGCCGCTCGGTGGCGGCCGCGTTCCCCGAGGGGTCGATGGCAACCGCCCGTCCGCGCCGTTTCTACCGCCATGTCGTCAAGCGCACGCTCGACATCCTGGCCGTCCTCCTGGCCCTCCCGATCGTGCTTCCGATCGTGGCGACGCTCGCCATCGCGGTGGCGATGGAGGGGGGGCAGCCCTTCTACACCCAGCAGCGCATCGGCCGGGGCGGCCGGCTCTTCCGCATGTGGAAGCTGCGCAGCATGGTCCCGGACGCCGACGCCCGGCTCGAGGCCCACCTGCGCGACCACCCCGAGGCGCGCGCCGAGTGGGACGAGACCCAGAAGCTCAAGGACGACCCCCGCATCACCCGCCTGGGCCGCCTCCTCCGCAAGTCGTCGCTCGACGAGCTTCCGCAGCTCTGGAACGTGCTCAAGGGCGATATGAGCCTGGTGGGGCCGCGCCCGATGATGCCGTCGCAGGCGGCGCTCTACCCCGGCACGGCCTATTTCGAGCTGCGTCCCGGCATCACCGGCCCGTGGCAGGTGAGCGAGCGCAACAGCACCTCCTTCGCCGCGCGCGCCTATTACGACTCGGCCTATCTCAACGGCCTTTCGCTCGGGCTCGACCTGCGCATCCTCTTCGCCACCGTGCGGGTGATCCTGCGCGCCACGGGCTATTGACTTGCGCGACCGCAGCCGCTGCCGCATATCGGCAGCGGGTCCCGGATGCTCCGGCCGGCCCATGTGCCGCCTCGGCCCCTCCTTGTTCCGTCGCTAGCGAGTTGCCATGACCTTCCGATCCGGCGCCCTCCTGGCCGCCACCCTGTCCTCCGTTCTCCTCCTGGCCGGCTGCGAAAGCCGCGAGGACCGGGCCGAGCGCTTCTACCAGTCCGCGCTCACCCTCCTGGAGGAGGGGGACGAGGAGCGCGCCATCGTCGAGCTGCGCAACGTCTTCGACAACGACGGCTTCCACAAGGAAGCGCGCCAGACCTATGCCGACCTCATGCTCCGGCGCGGCGACACGGCCGAGGCCTATCGCCACTACCTTCGCCTGATCGAGCAGTATCCCGACACCGCCGAGGTGCGCCGCACCCTGGCCGAGGTCGCCATCGCCCAAGGCAACTGGGAGGAGGCCGGGCGGCACGGCGCCGAGGCGATCCGGCTCCTGCCCGACGACCCGCAGGTCCGCGCCGTCGGGCTGGCCCTGCGCTACCAGGACGCGGTCATAGCCGCCGACGACGCCGAGCGCGAGGAGATCGCCCGCGAGGCGCGCATCATGCTCGCCAGCCAGGACGATCTGTCGGTGGCGCGCCGCGTGGTCATCCATTGGCTGGTGCACGGCCCCAACCCGTCCGACGCCCTGCCCGAGATCGACAAGGCCCTGGCCGCGGAGCCCGACTCGCTCGAGTTCCACATGGTGAAGTTCGAGATCCTGGCCCGGAGCGGCGACGCCGAAGGCACGGGCGCGCAGTTGCAGGACATGTACGCGCGCTTCCCCGACAACGAGGAGGTGCGCACCGCGCTCGTGCGCTGGTATCTCGTCCAGGGCGACAAGGACGGGGCCGAGGCGCTCCTGCGCGAGATGGCGGGCGACCCCAAGGGTCCGACCGACGGCCATGTGACGCTGGTGCAGTTCATACAGCAGGCCCGCGGCGAGGACACGGCCCGCGCCGAGCTCGACGCCCTGATCGCCGCCAACGAGGGCACGGCCAACGCCGACCTCTACCGGGCGCTCCTGGCGGGGATGGACTTCGACGCCGGCCGCCGGGACGAGGCCGTGGCCGCCCTGGAGGCGGTGCTCGCCCAGGCCCAGCCCTCGGACCAGACCCGCCGGATCAAGGCCACGCTCGCGCGGATGCTGTCGTCCCTGGGCGACGACGTGGGCGCGCGGCGCTACGTGGAGGAAATCCTCGCCGAGGACGCCACCAACGTCGACGCGCTCAAGCTCCGGGCCGCCTGGGCCATCGCCGAGGACCGGGCGCGCGAGGCCATCGTCGACCTGCGCACGGCGCTGTCGCAGGACCCCCGCGACGTGGACGTGCTCACGCTCATGGCCGAGGCGCACGAGCGCGACGGCGACATCGAGCTCGTGGGCGAGCGGCTCGCCGTGGCGGTGGAGGTTTCCAACGGCGCAGTGGAGCCCTCGCTGCGCTATGCCGACTACCTGGCGCGCCAGGGCAACGCGGCGGCCGTCGAGACGGTGCTCTCGGACGCGCTGGCCGCGAATCCCACGAACGTGGAGGTGGCGATTCGGCTGGGCCAGGCCTGGCTCGAGCGCAACGACACCTCGCGCCTGCGCGACCTCGTGGGCCACCTGGAGGAGATCGGGACGCCCGAGGCCGACGAGGCCGCCCAGCGGCTCCAGGCGGGGATGCTCTTCGCGCAGGACCGCACGGCCGACGGGCTCGCCATGCTGCGCAGCCTCGCCGACCAGGGCGGCAGCGCCGACGACGTGGCGCGCGCGGTGGCGGCGATGCTCCGCACCGGCAGCCCCGGAGAGGCGCGGGCCTACCTCGACGCCCGGCTCGCCCAGCGGCCCGACGACCCGGAACTGCGGCTTCTCGACGCCGGGCTCCTCGCCTCCATGGACGAGGCCGAGGCGGCCGAGGCCAAGCTGCGCGAGCTCCTGGCCGAGAATCCTGCGTTCGAGGCAGCGGCCAACCAGCTCTACCTGCTGCTCGCCCGCGCCGGCCGGGGGCTGGAGGCGGCCGAGGTGCTCGACGCCGGCCTCGCGGCCGTGCCCCATTCCCAGCAGCTCCGCTGGATCAAGGCGACCGAGCTCGAGAGGACGGGCGACATCGACGGCGCCATCGCCATCTACGAGAGCCTCTACGAGGACAACAGCTTCAACATCGTGGTCGCCAACAACCTGGCGAGCCTGCTGAGCCAGCGCGCCAAGACCCCTGAGGAGATCGAGCGCGCCTTCTCCATCGCCAAGCGGCTCAAGGACACGAAGGAGCCGGCAGCGCAGGACACCTACGGCTGGATCCTGACCCAGCGCGGCCAGCCTGCCGAGGCGCTAGCCTATCTGGAGCCCGCCGCCGAAGCGCTGGCCGAAGACCCGGTCGTGCAGTTTCACCTCGGCATGACCTACCACGCCCTGGGCCGGCTCGACGATGCCAAGGCGCACCTGACCCGTGCGGTCGAACTGGCCGGCGACCGGCCGATCGCCCAGGCCGAGAAGGCGCGCGCGACCCTGGCCGAGATCGAGGGCGGCGTCGCGGCTCCGGCGGAGACGGATTCTTCGGACGGAACGAACTGACGCGGGTGTGGCAGGTCCACCGCGGCTGCCGGGAATAGGAGACAGGGGGCTGCGGCCCCCCTTTCTGCGCCTTGCGCACCGGTCGGCTCACGTTATCGTGGAGATGGAAAGCGCAAGGCGCTCGTGTCGCTGCGCAAGGGAGATGCCGCATGACCATCGGGAACGCCCCGATCGCCGCCGCGCTGGCCTGCCTCCTGGGGCTCGGAGCCTCGGGTATGGCCGCCGCGCAGGAGGCCTACAGGATCCAGCCGGGTGACGTGCTCCAGATCGAGGTGATCGAGGACCCCTCGCTCAACCGCAGCACCCTGGTGTCGCCGGACGGGCGAATCACCATTCCGCTGGCCGGGGGCATCCAGGCCGGGGGCCGCACGGTCGAGCAGGTCCAGTCCGACCTAACGGCCCGCCTCGCCCCGAACTTCACCGCGCCGCCCAACGTCTTCGTGGGCATCGCGCAGCTCGCCCCCGATGAGATCGAGCCTCCCGCGGTGCCGGCCGAGGAGCCCACCATCGACGTCTACGTCGTGGGCGAGGCCGCGCAGTCGGGCAAGCTCACCGTCGAGCCCGGCACCACCCTCCTGCAGTTCCTCGCCGAGATGGGGGGCTTCTCCGAGTTCGCCGCGACGAAGCGCATCCAGCTCCGCCGCACCGACCCGGCCACGGGGCAGGAGACGATCTACGCCATCGACTACGGCGCCATCGAGCAGGGGCGCAGCAATGCGGGCTCGGTCACCCTGGCCGAGGGCGACGTGCTCGTGATCCCGCAGCGGCGGCTCTTCGAATGACCTGCCGGCGGCCCGTCAGGCCGGGGCGGGCCCGCCCGGCGGGAACACGGGCGTTGTCCCTGTCCGTCCTGGCGGCGGCCGGCCTTGGCCTCGCGCCGCTGGCGCTGGCGCAGGACGCGGCCGGGCGAACCCCCAATCCCCTTCTGACCTTCACCCTGTCCCAAGGCCTGGGGGCCGAGCGCAACGCGAACCTCGACCCGGGCAGCGACGAGGTCGAGGCGCGGTCGAACACCGACGTGGCCCTCGCCTTCGAGACCCGGACACCGGTCTCGACCCTCTCGCTCGGCACCGACGCGACGCTCGACCTGCCGCTGAGCGGGGATGGCGACCGGCGGGTCCGCGGCCCCCAGCTGCGGTTCGACTACGATCGCACCGTGCCCAGCGCCAGCCTCAGCCTCTCGGGCCGCGCCTCCGAAACCGACGTGGCCTTCCTGCGGACGCTGGGCGACTTCGTGGACGACGACGGCACCATCGACCTGCCCGACGACTTCGCAGACTTCCGGGGCGAGGGAACGCGCCGCAACCTGCGGCTCGATGGCGACCTGTCCCTGCGCGACAACGCCCCCCTGGGCGTGATCCTGTCCGCCGGGACCGAGGTCACGGACTACAGCGACGTGACCTCCTCCGACCTCGTCGATTTTCAGGAAACCACCTTCGGCGCCGCGCTCCGCTTCCGCCTGACCGAGGTGGCCGAGGTGACCGCCGGCCTGCGCGGCTCCACCTACGACGAGGACGGGGCCGACCCTGTGACGCGCTACGGCTTCGACCTCGCCGGGGCGATCGAGCGCCGCGACGGGCAGGTGTCCGCGCAGCTCACGCTCGACGAGACCGACGACGGCACCCGTGCGGCGCTCAGCTTCGGCCGCGCTATCGAGCGCCGCACGCTCCAGCTTTCGGGCAGCCTGGGCGTGACCCGGGACGGCACGGGTGACCTGGAGCTGACCGGCTCCCTGCAGGCCACGCGCGAGCTGGCGAACGGCTCGGCCTCCGTGGCGCTCGACCAGTCGGTCGAGACCGTCGAGGGCAACGACGAGAAGGTCGTCACCACCGTCTCGGCCAACTACGCCCGCGCGCTCACGCCGGTGGCCTCGCTCAGCGTCGACGCGCTCTTCGGCCGGTCGCAGGACACCGGCTCCGACGAGAGCACGCGCACGCTCGAGGTCGGCGCCACCCTCAGCCGTCAGGTCACCGAGGACTGGGACCTGTCGCTGGGCCTGCGCGCGCGCCAGCGCGACGAAACCGGCGCCGAGACCGCCCGCGGCCAGGACCTGTTCCTGACCCTCGGCCGCAGCTTCCGCGGCGGCTTCTGAACCGTCCTGCCCCGCCCGGCCTCAGGGTCGGGCGGGCGGCGACGCACCTCTCGCTTTTCCGACCCGCCTGACCTAGATTGCGGCGAAAGCTCCCCTCGCCCGAGGGGTGGCCCGTCATGTCCGCAGCGTCAGGGTGCCCGATGTCCGACACTACACCATCCCGAGCCGTCGGCGTCGCGGTCCCTCCGGGCGGCCTCAATGCGCCGGGGCTCGTCTGGTTCGGCCTTTTGGTGCTGGCCTCGCTACCGATCTACTGGCTGGGCTTCGGCGCGCTGCTGCGCGCCTGGTCGACTCCGGAATACAGCCACGGGCCCCTGATCCCGCTGATCTCGCTCTATCTGTTCCTGCGCGAGCTGCGCCACGCCCCGCCCGAGAACCCTCTCCAGCCGCGCACGCGCTGGCAGGGGATCGCCGTCATCCTCTTCGCGCTGGCCTTCGGCATCTTCGGCAACCTTGTCCGCATCCCCGACGTGACGACCTACGCCTTCATCATCTGGGTCATGGGCGTCGTGCTCGTGGGCTTCGGATGGGAGCGGGGGCGCAGCCACTGGGCGCCGGTGCTGCACCTCGTCTTCATGCTGCCGCTGCCGCAGTTCCTCTACTGGCAGCTCACCATCTTCCTCCAGCTCGTGTCGTCGGAGCTGGGCGTGTGGTTCGTGCGCATGGCCGGCGTCCCGGTCTTCCTCGAAGGCAACGTCATTGACCTGGGCATCTACAAGCTCCAGGTGGCCGAGGCCTGCTCGGGCCTGCGCTACCTGTTCCCGATCCTGAGCTTCTCCTACCTCTTCGGCATCCTCTACCGCGGCCCCTTCTGGCACAAGGCGGTGCTCTTCCTGATGGCCGCGCCGCTCACGGTCTTCATGAACTCGGTCCGCATCGGCGTGATCGGCGTCATGGTCAACAGCTACGGGATCGAGCACGCCGAAGGCTTCCTCCACTTCTTCGAGGGCTGGGTCATCTTCGGCGCCTGCGTGGCGATCCTGTTCCTCGTGGCCGTGGCGCTCCAGCGCCTCACCCCCAACCCCCTGCCCCTGTCCGAGACCATCGACCTCGACGTGGACGGGCTGGGTGGGCAGGCGCGACGGTTCCTGGGGATCGAGCCCTCGCGCGGGCTCGCCACGGCTGCGCTCCTGTCAGGCGCCGTGGCGCTGGCCTTCGTCGCCGCCCCCACGCCCGAGCGCGCCACCGTCAGCCGCGACGTCTTCGCGCTCTTTCCGCGCGAGGTCGGCCCCTGGTTCGGATCGGCCGAGGCGCTCGAAGCCGACACCGAGCAGGTGCTGGGCGCCACCGACTACGTCAACATGACCTACGTCTCCGAATCCGAGGCGGCGCCCGTGAACCTCTTCTCCGCCTGGTACGAGAAGCAGACCGAAGGCTCGGGCATCCACTCGCCCGAGGTCTGCCTGCCCGTGGGCGGGTGGGAGGTCTTCTCGATCGACCCCTACACCGTCTCGATGCCGGGCACGGTCTATGGCGACTTCACGCTGAACCGCGCCGTGATTCAGAAGGGGATGAGCAAGCAGCTCGTCTACTACTGGTTCGAGCAGCGCGGCAAGCGCATGACCAACGACTACCTGGCCAAGGCCAGCGTGGTCTGGGACAGCCTGACCATGGGCCGCACCGACGGCGCCATGGTGCGCTTCGTGACCCCCATCCTGGAGAACGAATCCGAGGCCGACGCCGACGCCCGCCTCCAGCGCATGATGGCCGACGCCCTGCCCCGCCTGCCCAGCTTCGTCCCCGAGTGAGGCGGCCCGATCCGGCGGGGCGCCTTGCCGCGCCCGGTCGGGTGGGCTAGCACCCGGGAGGCGATCATGGCGGAACGGGGGCTGGGATGGGCAATGGGCAGGGACGGCACGTCCTGATCGTCGTGGAGAACCTCCCCGTCCCGCTCGACCGGCGGGTCTGGCTGGAGGCCACGACGCTGATCGGGGCGGGCTACCAGGTGTCCGTGATCTGCCCGCAGATGCGCAACTGGACGGCCCCCTACGAGGAGATCGACGGCGTCCACATTTACCGCTACCCCCTGCCCCTGGAGGCGCACGAGGGCGCGGTGGCCTATGCCCGCGAATACGGCGCGGCCGTGAAGGGCTGGTTCCGGCTTGCGGCGCGCGTCTGGAAGGAGCGCGGACCCTTCCAGGTCATCCAGGGCTGCAACCCGCCCGACCTCGTGTTCCTGCTCGCCCGCCGCTACCGGTCCAAGGGCGTGGCCTATCTCTTCGACCACCACGACCCCTCGCCCGAGCTCTTCGAGGCCAAGTTCAACCGCCGGGGAATGCTTCACAACGTCATGCTCCTGTGGGAGCGGATGACCTTCCGCACCGCCCGCGTCTCCATCGCCACCAACGAGAGCTTCAAGCGCATCGCCATCGAACGCGGCGGCATGGCGCCCGAGGACGTCTTCGTGGTCCGCTCGGCGCCCAAGCTCGACACCTTCATCCCAGGCCCCGGCAACCCCGCGCATCGCAAGGGCGCGGGCACCGTGATGGGCTACGTGGGCGTGATCGGCCAGCAGGAGGGGATGGACCTCCTGGTGGCCGCCGCCGACCACCTCGTGAACCGGATGGGCAAGGCGGACGTGCACTTCGCCATCGTGGGCTTCGGCTCGGGGCTCGACGACATGAAGGCCGACGTGGCCCGGAGGGGGCTGGACGACAGGTTCACCTTCCACGGGGCGCTCTACGCCGAGGCGCTGGTCGAGGTGCTCAACAGCATCGACATCGGCGTGGCGCCCGACCCCAAGAACCCGATGAACGACATCTGCACGATGAACAAGGTCATCGAATACATGGCACTCGGCAAGCCGCTGGTGCAGTTCGACCTGACCGAGGGCCGCGCCTCGGCCGGCGAGGCCTCGCTCTACGCCCGCGCCAACGACCCCGAGGACTTCGCCGCGAAGCTGGCCGAGCTGATCGACGACCCCGCCCTGCGCGAACGGCTGGGCCGGACCGGACTCGCCCGCGTGCGCGAGGGGATGGGCTGGCAGCACTCCGCGCCCCGGCTCCTTGCCGCCTACGACCGGATCTACGGCACCCTGGGCTGAGAGGCCCGCAGCGCCAGGGCCCCGGCCAGGAAGCCGCCCAGATGCGTCTCCCAGGCCATCTGGCCGTCCGACAGCGCCCAAGTGGCGAAGTTGAGCGCCACCAGCGCCCCGAGCACCCCCCCGAGCCCCCGCCAGGACCGCCGGTCCTCCCAGTAGAGCGCCACGGCCGCCCCCGCGAGCCCGAAGACTCCGCCCGAGGCGCCCACCATCGGCGCGGGCGCGTCCGACAGAAGCCCGAAAGTCCCCGCGCCGGCCATCACCGCCAGCGCCCATACCGCCAGCAGCCGCCGCGACCCGATCCGGCGCCAGACCGTGCGGCCCAGAAGAGCGATCACGAGGACGTTGCCCATAAGGTGCCCCGGCCCGGCATGAAGCAGCGAATAGGTCCCGAACATCAGCACGCGCTGGCCAGGATAGTTGGGCACCCAGTCGCGCAGGAGCCCGGCCCAGAAGCCGCCGTAGCCGTAGGCCATGCCCCGCCACACGGGCGAGCCCCAGAGCCGCCAGTCCGCGCCCAGCAGCACCAGTTCGACCAGCACGCAGGCGCCGATCAGGGCCCAGACCGTCCCGGGCAGCGCCAGGGCAGAGTCCTTCTCGTCCGCTGCCGCGCCCATCCGCTCGCCCGGTTCCGCTCCGACGGCCACTCGCCTGCTCTCCCGGGCCTTCGCCCCTGCCCCCGGGCATCATGCGTCCAAGCCCGGCCAAGAACCAGACCCTTCGCGCCACGGTGCCCTTGACGCGACAGCCGCATCGTGGCGGTGTCCGGGCGCGTGTCGGCCAGGAGGAAACGCCCGATGAAACTGATCGTGACGGGGGGCGCGGGGTTCATCGGCTCGGCGGTGGTTCGGCTGGCGGTGGCGCGGGGCCACGAGGTCGTGAACCTCGATGCGCTCACCTACGCCGCCAACCTCGCCAACGTGGCCCAGGTGACCAACTCGCCGCTCTACCGCTTCGAGCAGGCCGATATCCGCGACCGCGCGGCGCTCGACCGCATCTTCACGGCCCACCGCCCCGACGCGGTGATGCACCTCGCCGCCGAAAGCCACGTGGACCGCTCGATCGACGGCCCCGGCACCTTCGTCGAGACCAACGTGACGGGCACCTTCAACCTCTTGGAGGCCGCCCGCGCCCACTGGCTGCGCGAGGGCAAGCCCGAGGGCTTCCGCTTCCACCACATCTCCACCGACGAGGTCTTCGGGACGCTGGGCGCCGACGGGCAATTCACCGAGGAAACGCCCTACGCCCCGAACTCCCCCTATTCCGCCACCAAGGCCGCCTCCGACCATCTCGTGCGCGCCTGGCACGAGACCTACGGCCTGCCGGTGGTCCTCACCAACTGCTCGAACAACTACGGGCCCTTCCACTTCCCCGAGAAGCTCGTCCCCGTGGTGATCCTGAACGCCCTCCACGGCAAGCCGATCCCCGTCTACGGGCAGGGCCTGAACGTGCGCGACTGGCTTTACGTCGAGGACCACGCCGACGCGCTCCTGACCGTGCTGGAACGCGGCGCCGTCGGCCGCAGCTACAACATCGGCGGCGAGAACGAGGCCCGCAACATCGATCTCGTGCGGACCATCTGCGCCCTTCTGGACGAGATGCGCCCCCAGGGCGCACCTCACGACCGGCTCATCACCTATGTCGCCGACCGCCCCGGCCACGACCTGCGCTACGCCATCGACCCCACGCGCCTCCGAGAGGAGCTGGGCTGGCGTCCGTCGGTGACGCTGGAGGAGGGCCTGCGCCGCACCGTCGACTGGTACCTGCGGAACGAGGACTGGTGGCGCCCGCTCCTCGACCGGCAGGGCGTGGGCCAGCGGCTCGGCACCAAGGTCGCGGAGGGCGCGTCGTGAGGCTCCTGCTCATTGGCCGCACCGGCCAGGTCGCCACCGAGATCCTGCGCCGCGCCCCATCGGGCGTGACCGTCACCGCGCTCGGGCGCGACCAGGCGGACCTCATGGACCCCGAGGCCTGCGCCCGCGCCGTGACCCGGGCCGAGTGCGACGCCGTGGTGAACGCCGCCGCCTGGACCGCCGTGGACCGCGCCGAGTCCGAGGAACCCGCCGCCCGCGTCGTGAACGGCGAGGCCCCCGCCGCCATGGCCCGCGCCGCCGCCCGGCGTGGCCTGCCCTTCGTCCATATCTCCACCGACTACGTCTTCGACGGCACGGGCACGCGGCCCTTCCGGCCCGAAGACCCCGTCGCCCCCCAGAACGCCTATGGCCGGACCAAGCTTTCGGGCGAGGAAGGCGTGCGCGCCGCGGGCGGCCCGCACGTCATCCTGCGCACGTCCTGGGTCTTCTCGTCCCATGGCGCCAACTTCGTGAAGACCATGCTGCGACTGGGACGCGAGCGGGCCGAGATCAACGTGGTCGACGACCAGATCGGCGGCCCGACCCCCGCCGCCGCCATCGCCGACGCCTGCCTGACTGTCGCGGCAGGCCTTGTCGGTGGGGCGCCGTCCGGCACGCACCACCTCGCCGGCGCCCCGGCGGTGAGCTGGGCGGACTTCGCCGCCGCCGTCATGGAGGAAGCCGCCCTCCCCTGCCAAATCAACCCGATCCCGTCCTCGGCCTATCCGACGCCCGCGACGCGGCCGGCGAACTCGCGCATGGACGGGACCTCGCTCCGGCGGGACTTCGGCATCGACCCGCCCGACTGGCGGGCGGGCCTGCGCGAGGTGCTGCGCGACCTGGACGCGCTGGCCCCGGCCTGACGGGGCGCCTCAGCGCCCCGGACCACGCCCTTCCGCGATCAGGTCCAGCAGGTCGCGCCCATAGGCGTTCTTGCCGAACAGCCGCGCCCGCGCGCCCAGCTCCTCGTCGCTGATCCAGCCCTGCCGCCAGGCGATCTCGTCCGGGCTCCCGGTCTGGAGCCCTTGCCGCTCCTGCAGGGTCCGCACGAAGTTGCCCGCATCCAGAAGCGAGGCATGGGTCCCGGTGTCGAGCCAGGCATAGCCCCGCCCCATGGTCTTCACGTTGAGCCGCCCCTCGTGGAGATAGGTTTCCAGAAGCGTCGTGATCTCCAGCTCGCCCCGCGCCGAGGGCCGGACCGCCCGCGCCCGCTCGGGTGCCGAGCCGTCGAGGAAGTAAAGCCCCGTGACCGCGTAGCTCGACGGCGGCACCTCGGGCTTCTCGATGATGGCGCGGGCCTGTCCCCGCTCGTCGAAGGCCACCACGCCGTAGCGCTCGGGGTCGGCGACATGGTAGCCGAAGACGGTGCCGCCCTGCGGCTGGGCGTCCGCCTCGGCCATCAGGTCGGGCAGGCCGTGGCCGAAGAAGATGTTGTCCCCCAGCACCATGGCCGAGGGCGCGCCCGCCAGGAACTCCTCCGCGAGGATGTAGGCCTGCGCGAGGCCGTCGGGCGACGGCTGGACGATGTACTCGAACGACAGGCCCCATTGCGCCCCGTCACCCAGCGTGCGCCGGAACTGGTCCTGATCGGCGGGGGTGGTGATGATCGCAATCTCGCGGATGCCGGCCAGCATCAGCACCGACAGCGGATAGTAGATCATCGGCTTGTCGTAGATGGGCAGGAGCTGCTTCGACAGCCCGATGGTGATCGGATACAGCCGCGTCCCCGACCCGCCCGCGAGGATGATGCCCTTGCGTTCGGTCATTGCGCGTCCTCCCAGGCGAAGGGGCTTTGCCATGCGCTCAGGCGCGGCGCGGCGCGGTCCTTGTCCGACAGCACCGCCGTCTCGGGGTCGATCCCCCAGTCGATGCCGATCTCCGGGTCGTCCCAGGCCACCGCGCCATCGCAGTCGGGGGCGTAGACGTCCGTGCACTTGTAGACGACCTGGGTGTCGGGAGCCCGCGTGACGAAGCCGTGCAGGAACCCCTCCGGCACGAGAAGCTGCCTGCCGTTCTCGGCCGAAAGCTCCTCGGCCACCCAGCGGCCATAGGTCGGCGATCCGCGCCGCACGTCCACCGCCACGTCGAGGATCGCGCCCGCGATCACGCGCAGGAGCTTGGCCTGCGCATGGGGCGGCCGCTGATAGTGCAGGCCCCGCACCGTGCCTGCGGCCCGGCTCAGGGAATGGTTGTCCTGCACGAAGTCGAGGTCGAGTCCCTGCGCCCGCAGCGTTTCGCGGTTCCAGGACTCGGTGAACCAGCCGCGGGCGTCGGCGAAGCGGCGGGGAGTCAGCACCTTCACCCCGGAAAGGGCGGTGTCGTCGATCTGCATCGGTCGTCCTTCTGGCCTCTCCGGCTGGCTCTACCAAGGCGGGGGCGCGGCGTCACGGGGCTTTCGCACCTGCGGCGCCGGGCGCGGTCCGACCCATGACGCGGAGGCCATTAGTAAAATCCTAATCATTGCCCGCTACAAGGATCAGGCGGCCTGCCTCTAGGACAGGTCCCATTCGCCCAAGACCCCGACCGAGGATCCCGTCGTGAAGACCGTCATTGCCCTGGCGCTCCTGTTCCTGGCCACCGCGGTCCCGGCCGCCACCATCGTCGCCGGCTCCGGCCCGGCTTCGGGGGCGCGCCTCGCGCTGTCCGCCGCCGATTTCGCCGCACGCGGTCCCTGCGGCAGCGGATTGTCCGTGGTGGATGACGGCTGCGCGGTGGTGCTCGCGGACGGCACCAGCAAGCCGGCCGCCCATGGCCGCTATGACGCTCTGGGCGGCCCCTGGATCGACAGCCAGGACCTGTCCAAGGTCGCCTGGACCGTCTCCCACCACCGGCCCTTCGCCAGCCTCACCTTCGCCTTGACCGACGCCTTCGACCAGAACGCGGCGGATGGCCTGGGCGCCAGCTTCTTCCGCCTCACCGCAGGCGACGCCACATGGTCCATCGATGGGCAGGAGGAGAACGGCGCCCTTCACTGGCTGACCGTCCGCTTCGACGCCCCCGTGACGACGGCCCGGCTCGACTTCTCGACCCGGCTCAACGACGCCTGGGGCGTGGCCTCGGCCAGCTTCGAACTCGCGCCGATCCCCCTGCCCCCGGCCGCGCCGCTTCTGGCTCTGGGCCTGGGCGCGCTGGCCACCCTGGGCCACCGCCGGCCCCGGCCGGCAAGGGAAGCGGCCGCGCCCGCCTGACCGGACCCGGCGGGCTGCGTCCCCGGCCCGCCGGTTCGCCCCCGGCCGCTTCCCTTCCCGGCCGGGGGCAACCTTTTGCCGTGGCGCAGGTGCCCCGGGACCAAGCCCCCTCGCCCGGACCGGCCCCGCGCCCCTACACTTCCGCCCGACGATCCATAAGTGTCGGGGCGCGGCGCCCTCCCGGCGCCTCTCGTGCGAGGACGCCCATGCCCACCAACGACGACACGCTGCTCGATTCCCTGTCCGGCCCGTTGCCCGAAGCCTTCCGCCAGGCCTTCCGGCAGCATCCCGCCGGCGTGGCGGTGGTCTCGGCCGATCCGGGCGACGGGCCGGTGGCGCTCACCGTCAGCTCCCTCATCTCCGTCAGCGCCGCCCCGCCCACGGTGGCCTTCTCGCTCTCCGCCGCCTCCTCCAGCGCCGATGGCATCCGCCGGGCGCCCAGCATGATCATCCACATGCTGCGCCTGCAGGACCTGGAACTGGCCCGGCTCTGCGCCACCAGCGGCGCCGACCGCTTCGGCCCCCAGGTCAACTGGACGCGCCTGCCCACGGGCGAGCCGCTCTACACCGATGTCGGCATCTGGTTCCGCGCCCGCCCGCTGCACGAACTCTCGGTCGCCGGCGCCACGCTGATCGTGGCCGAGCTGCTCGACGGACAGGTCAACGAGGTGCCCGAGGAATCCTCGATCGTCTACCTCAACCGCCGCTGGCACTCCCTCCGGCCCACGCCCGAAGGCGTGAGCTAGGCGGCAGCCCTTAGAAGCGGCGACGCGGGCGCGGACGCCGATCCACCCGGATCGGCACCGGAACCTCGGCCCTCACGGGACCCGTCCCAAGGCGCGTCAGCGCCGACAACAGCGCCGACAGGGCGGCACGGCCAAGGGCCATTGGGGACATGATCCCTCCCATCGCGCCCAAACCCTTGCAGGGTTGGGCTTTTTCCTGATCTCACGATCTGGACCGTAGCACGCGCCGTTCCCCGGTCAACGGCCGCGACGGCCCGCCGCGCTGGACGTGGCGTCGCCCTTGCGCCACAGGGGGGCGCAACACCGCTGCAAGGGACGCGCCCCATGGACCTCCTCGCCTTCTTCCACGTCGAGACCGCGGCCGAGCTCGCCTGGGTGGGCCTGGGCTTCCTGGCGCAGATCCTCTTCGGCGGCCGCTTCCTCCTCCAGTGGTGGCACTCCGAGAAGGCGGGCGAGTCGGTCGTTCCCGTGGGCTTCTGGTGGCTCTCGGTGGTGGGAGGGACCCTGATGCTCGCCTATGCGCTCTACCGCCGCGACCCGGTGTTCATCTTCGGCCAGGGCCTGGGCCTGATCGTCTACCTCCGCAACCTCGCGCTGATCCGCAAGGCCGCCCGCCGCGCGGCGGTCACCCCTCCAGGTTGACGACGCGGCGCACCGAATAGTGCGTCCGCTCCCCCGCCCGGCCGAAGTAGATCCGCACCAGCACCTCGCTCAGGAGCCCCAGCGAGAAGAGCTGCAGCGCCGCAAGCCCCGACAGCACGGTGAGCAGGAGGAGCGGGTTCCCCGACATGTCGACGCTCCAGAGCCCCTTCATCGCGATGACGCCCACGAGCGCGGTCAGGCTGATGAGCATGGCCAGCAGGCCCAGCCCTCCGAAAAGCCGCATCGGATGCGCCGAATAGTCGAGCAGGTACTTGAGCGTGATGAGGTCCAGAAGCACCACCACCGTCCGCCACAGCCCGTACTTCGTGACCCCCGCCACGCGCGGGCGGTGGCTCGTGGGGACCTCGGTCCAGCGCGCGCCCCGCTGCACCATCAGGATTGACACGAAGCGGTGCATGTCGCCGTAAAGCTCCAGCTCCGACAGGAACTCGCGCCGGATGACCTTGAGCGTGCAGCCCAGGTCGCGCATCCGCACCCCCGTCACGCGCCGGATCAGGCTGTTGGCGATGCGCGACGGCAGCTTGCGGGTCAGTTGCGCGTCCTGCCGGTCCCGCCGCCAGCCCGCCACGAGGTCGAAGCCCGCCTCCAGCGTCGCCACCATCGCCGGGATATCCGCCGGGTCGTTCTGGAGGTCGCCGTCGATGGTGACGATGGCCCCGAACTGCGCCCGATCCATGCCCGCGCGCAGCGCCGAGGTCTGCCCGTAGTTGCGGCGCAGGAGCACGAGCTTCACCCGGTCGTCGCGGGCGGCGAGGTCCTCCATGATCCGCGCGCTCGCGTCGCGCGATCCGTCGTCCACCAGGATGATCTCGTAGGGCTTGCCCAGCCGCGCCAGGGCCGCCGTCAGCTCCTCGTGCAGCCGCGCGAGATTGGCCTCCTCGTTGTGGATCGGCACCACGACCGACACGCCGTCCACAGGCTCGGGCCCCGTCCCCGCGTCGAGCGCCGCGGGGGCGACCGGCCCGGCCAGGGGATCGAGCAGCGGGGATTCGAGCGGCATCGGGGGGCTCCTCGGGCGGGGTCGGGTGGGAACCGACCATAGCACCCTCCGCTTGCCGTGGCACGGCCCCGCCCGCCGCCCCCGCGCCGCTTGCCGTCAAAATGTCACGATCCGCCCGTCAGCCGAGGATTGTCTCCGCTCCCGCACCATCCGCCACCGTCAGGCCACCATGGCCTCGGCCGCGCGCAGGTCCACGCTCACCAACTGACTGACTCCCCGCTCGGCCATCGTCACCCCGAACAGCCGGTCCATGCGCGCCATCGTCACCGCGTGGTGGGTGATGACCAGGAAACGGGTCTCGGTGTCGCGGGCCATGGCCTCCAGCATGTCGCAAAAGCGGCCCACGTTGGCGTCGTCCAAGGGGGCATCCACCTCGTCCAGCACGCAGACCGGCGCCGGGGCCACCAGGAAGACCGCGAAGATCAGCGCCAGCGCCGTCAGCGTCTGCTCGCCCCCTGACAAAAGGCTCAGCGTCCCCAGCGTCTTGCCCGGCGGCTGGGCCATGATCTCGACGCCCGCCTCCAGCGGGTCGTCCCCCTCCACCCAGGCGAGCCGCGCCTCCCCGCCTCCGAACAGATGCCGGAAGAGTCGCCCGAACTCGGCGTTCACCCGGCCGAAGGCGTCGCGCATCCGCTCGCGCCCTTCGCGGTTCAGCTCGCCCAGCGCCCGGCGCAGCTCGGCCACTGCCTCCGTCAGGTCCGCGGCTTCGCGCAGCAGGCCCTCCTGCTCGGCCCGAAGCGCCGCCGCGTCCTCCTCGGCGCGCAGGTTCACCGCGCCCAGCGAATCCCGCCGCTTGCGCAGGGTCGCCAGCTCCACCTGAAGCTCCGCCTCGGGCGGGATCGCCTGCGGGTCGCCCAAGGAGTCCAGAAGCTCGCGCGGCCCCCCGTCCCGCTCCTCGCGGATGCGCAGGGTCGCCGCCCGCACCACCTCCAGCGCCGCCGTGCGCGCGACCTCGGCCCCTGCCCGCGCCTCGCGCGCCGCGCCCGCCGCCCGTTCGGCCGCCCGCTCCGCCTCCTGCGCCCCGCGCAAGGCCGCCTCGGCCCGCGAAAGCCGCGCCGCCTGCTCCTCCCGCGCCGCCTCGGCCTCCTCCAGGGCCTCCGCGACCTCCGCCTGCCTTTCGGCCAGCCGCTCGGGCTCCTCGGCGGCCTCGGCCATCTCCTCGGCCAGCCGCGCCCGCCGCTCCGCCAGATCCCGCGCCCGCGCCTCGGCCGCCTCGGCCCGCCCGCGCCACAGTCCCTCGTCCCGCGCGATCTCCGCCATCCGCCGCGCCCTCGCTTCGGCCTGACGGCGCAGTGCGTCCTCGGCGGCCCGCGCCGCCAGCAGCGCCGCCCGCGTCGCCTGCGCCCGCGTCCCGGCCTCCGTGGCCCGCGCCCGCGCCGCACCCGGATCGGGCAGACCCTCGCGCGCGGCTTCGGCCTCCTCCAGCGCGACCTCGGCCGAATCCAGCATTACCGCCGCGCGCTCCTCGGCCTCACGCGCGGCCTCTGTCTTGGCCTCGCCCAGCGCCCGCTCGGCCTCGGCCTTGCCGGCCGCCCGCCGTGCCGTCTCCGCGCGAGTCTCGGCCGCCCGCCGGGCCCCCCGCCCGGCTTCCGCCGCCGCCGTCCCCTGCGCCAGCGCCCGCGTCGCGGAGTCCTGCGCCGCCTTCGCCTCTCCCGCCCGGCCCGCCGCCGCCTCGGCCTCGGCCTCCAGCACCGGGAGCCGCGCCGCCCGCCGGATCGCCTCGGCCTCCGCCGCCGCCTCGGCCGCGTCGGCGGCCCGCAGCCGGAACCCGTCCCAGCGCCACAGGTCGCCCGCCCGCGATACCAGCCGCTGCCCCGGCCGCAAGCGGTCCCAGAGCGCCGCCCCGTCCTCCACGAGCCCCACCTGCGACAGCCGCCGCGCCAGTTCCGGCGGCGCCTCCACAAGATCCCCGAGCGCCGTCACCCCCTCGGGCAACGCCGCCGCGTCCCCGTAGGGCGGCAGCCGCGTCCAGCCCGAGCCGTCCTCCGTCACCGGCGCCCGCAGGTCGCGCCCCAGCGCCACCGCCACGGCCGCCTCCAGTCCCTCCGGCACCCGCAACCCTTCGCCCACCTGCCCCGTGCGCAAGCCGTCCGCCGCCACGAGCCGCGCCAGCGCCCTGGCCTCGGCCCCCAGCCCCGCCGCGCGCGCCTGCGCTTCCGCCGCCTCGCTGCGCGCCCGCGCCTCGGCCTCGCGCAGCCCCGGCAGAGCCTCCTCGGCCAGCGCGAAGGCTTCCTCGGCCACCGCCAGCGCCTCCTCGGCCTCCTCCGCCGCCCCGGCCGCATCCTCGCCTTGCCCCACCACGCGTGCGAGCGCCACCTCGGCCTCCCGCAACGCCCGCTCGGCGCGTTCGGCCTCCGCCGCCGCCCGGTCCCGCGCCTGGCGCAACTCGCGCGCCCGCCGCTCGGCCGCCTGCGCCTCGGCGCCCACCCGCGCCGCCTCCTCGGTCGCCGCGCCGAGCGCCTCCTCGGCCGCCTCCAGGGCCTCCCCAGCGGCCTCGACCGCCTCGCCCGCCTCCGCGATCCGCTCCGCCTCGCCCTCGCCCGCCTCCTCCAGCCGTTCCGCCTCCGAGGCCAGCCGCAGCAGCGTCTCCGCCGCCTCGCGCCCCAGCCCCGCCTCGCGCGCCGCGTCGCGCGCCACGTCCTCGGCCGCCTTCGCGAGGTCCTGGAGCCGACGCGCCGCCCGCCGCGCGGCCTCCCCCTCCGCCGCCGCCTCAGCCTTCAGCCGCGCCGCCGCCTCGGCCGCCGCGGCGACCGCCGCGCGCAAGGGCGGCAACCCCGCCTCGGCCGCCTCGCGCGCCGCCACCGCCCGCTGGGCCTCACTCTCGGCCCGCGCCGCCAGCCCCGTGCGTGTCCGCGCCTCGCCCTCGGCGGCCACGAAGGCCTCCTCGGCCGCCGCCCAGGCCCGCCACAGCAGCCGCCCCTCGGCCAGCCGGATTGCCCCCGCCACCTCTCGATAGCGCTGGGCGTTCTTCGCCTGCCGCTCCAGCGCCCGCAGCCGTTCGGCCAGTTGCCCCGTGACCTCGCCCAGCTTCTGGAGATTCGCCTCGGCGGCACCCAGCTTGGCCGCCGCCTCGCCTCGTCGCGCCTGCAACCCCGCGACGCCGGCCGCCTCCTCGATGACGCGCCGGCGCGCCTGCGGCTTCTGCCCGATCAGCTCCGCGATCTGCCCCTGCCGCACCAGCGCCGGCGACTGCGCGCCCGAGGCGGCGTCCGCGAACATCACCTGGATGTCGCGCGCCCGCGCCTCCCTGCCCGCCAGCCGGTAGGCCGAGCCCCCGTCGCGCGTGATCCGTCGCACCAGCTCGGTCTCGGCCCCGTCGCGCTCGAAATGAAGCGCCACCTCCGCCCAGGGCCGCGCGCCCCGCCGCGCCGTGCCCGCGAAGATCACGTCCTCCATCCCCTGCCCGCGCATCTGCGTAGGGCGCGTCTCACCCATGACCCAGCGCAGCGCCTCCAGCAGGTTCGACTTGCCGCAGCCGTTCGGCCCCACGACCCCCGTGAGCCCCGGCGCGATGGACAGCTCCGAAGGGTCGGCAAAGCTCTTGAAGCCGTTGAGGCGCAGGCGCGTCAGGCGCATGGGGGCTCCCGCTGGGGTAGGGGAACCCTTCGGGACCCGCGCGCCCGGTGTCAACCGGGACGCACGGTCGCCTGCCGTAGCCAGCCTGTCGCAATCCGGCTTGACCGCTGTCCCCCCCGCGCGCAGAACGGTCCCTGCATGGTTCCCCCTTTGGCCGCCCCAGGTGGCCGGGGACGAACAGGGAATGCGGAAGGGACCGACCCATTCCGGGGGCCCCCGCCCGCAGCCGCCCCCGCGACTGTCAGCGGAGAGCGCCCGGCCATATGCCACTGGGGTTTCCCCGGGAAGGCGGCCGGACGCAGTGACCCGCGAGCCAGGAGACCTGCCATGCGCGACGAAACGCCAACCCCGTCGGGTGTGACGGGACAGGGAGCCCATGATGACCTTCTCGATCGCGCGCCTGCGCCTCGACTCCGAAACCCTCGCCATCGCCTTCGCCGCCGTCCTCGGCCTGGGCCTCGTCTTCGTGGCGGGCTTCGCGAACGCCTCGGCGGTCCACGACGCCGCGCACGACCAGCGCCACGCCATCGCCTTCCCCTGCCACTGATTTTCCAGTGACATCGCGAACCCTGACCGGCGCGCTGATCGCCGGTCTCGTCGCGGGCCTGCTCGCGGCGGCCCTGAACCTTTGGGCGCTCACCCCCCTGATCCAGGAGGCCGAGACCTTCGAGGGCGCCACCGTCCACGTCCACGAGGACGGGACCGAGCACGTCCACGAGGCGGCCCACTCGCACGAGGCCGCGCCCGAGGGCCTCGCGCGCAGCTTCGGCACGGTCGCCACCACGCTCGTCGCCTATGCGGGCTTCGGGCTGCTGCTGGGCGTCGGCATGGCCACCGCCGCCCGGATGGGGCACGCGCCGGGCCTTCGGACCGGGCTCCTCTGGGGCCTCGGCGGCTTCGCGGCGATCCAGCTCGCCCCCGCCGTGGGCCTGCCGCCCGAGCTGCCGGGCACCGCCTCGGCCGACCTCGCGGCGCGGCAGATGTGGTGGGCGCTCTGCGCGGCCTCCACCGCCACGGGTCTCGCGGCGCTGGCCTTCGGTCGGAACGCGGGCGTCGCGGCGCTGGGCGTGGCGCTCGTCCTGCTGCCGCACCTCCTGGGTGCCCCCCAGCCGCCGTCGCACGACGGCCTGGTGCCTCCGGGCCTCGCCGCCGCCTTCGCGACCCGCTCGCTGGGCGTGGCGGCCCTGTCCTGGGCGCTCCTCGGCGCGCTCACGGGCCTGCTCGCGCAGCGCGCGCCCCGCGGGGCGCTGGCCTAGGCCGGCACCCGCCCCAGAAGGCAGAACCGCAGGCGCCCGGCCTTTCGGGCGTCCGCGACCTCGCCGCCGGGCGCCTCCGCATAAAGCCGGGCGAAGGCCGCCACCTCCTCGGCCTGTTCCTCGGGCTCCACCCCCGCGAACAGGTAGGTGGCCTTCCCCTCCCCCGTCACCGCCAGCGCCAGCGGCCGTCCGCAGGCGTTCAGGCACTCCACCAGCCGCACCGCGACCCCCGCCTCGGCGAGCCTCCCGGCCAAGGCCCGCCCGGCCCCCTCGCGGCAGGTCGCGCAGACTGTTATGCGGTCGCCCATAAGCCCCCCGAGCCCCGGAGCCACCCGATGCCCCAGAAGATTCCCGCCACCGTCATCACCGGCTTCCTCGGCAGCGGCAAGACGACGATGATCCGCCACCTGCTCGACAACGCGAACGGGCGCCGCATCGCCCTCGTCATCAACGAGTTCGGCGAGACCGGGGTGGACGGCGATCTCCTCAAGGGCTGCTGCGCCGAGGACGACATCATCGAGTTGTCCAACGGCTGCATCTGCTGCACCGTCGCCGACGACTTCCTCCCGACGATGGAGAAGCTCCTCGCCCGCCCCGACCGTCCCGACCACATCGTGATCGAGACCTCCGGCCTCGCGCTCCCGCAGCCCCTCGTGCGCGCCTTCGCCTGGCCCGGCATCGCCACCAAGGTCACCGTCGATGGCGTCGTGACGGTGGTGGACGGCAAGGCCGTGGCCGAGGGCCGCTTCGCCGAGAACGAGGCCGCCGTGCAGGCCCAGCGCGAATCGGACGACTCCATCGACCACGAGACGCCGCTCTCCGAGCTCTTCGAAGACCAGCTCGCCTGCGCCGACATGATCGTGCTGAACAAGACCGACCTCCTGGGGGACGGCGAGGCCGAGCAGGTGACGGCCCGCCTCAGCGCCGAGGCCCGCCCCGGTGCGCGCATCCTCAAGGCCCACAAGGGCGCGCTTCCGCTCGACGTGCTCCTGGGCATCAACGCGGCGGCCGAATCGGACATGGCCACCCGCGCCGCGCCCCACCACGACAGCGAGGAAGAGGACCACCACGACCACGACGAGTTCGAGAGCTTCGTCCTCGACCTGCCCGAGGTGTCCGACGTCCCCGCCCTGACCGCCCGCCTCAAGGCGGCCATCGAGGCGCACGACATCCTCCGCCTCAAGGGCTTCGTCGCCGTCGCGGGCAAGCCCCTGCGCCTGACGGTCCAGGCCGCCGGCCCCCGGATCGAGACCTACTTCGACCGCCCCTGGGGCGCCGAGGCGCGGACCTCGAAGCTCGTGGTGATCGGCGAGGCCGGGCTCGACCGCGCCGCCATCGAGGCGGCGATCCGCGGATGACCGTCACGGCCCGCGACGCCGTCGTCCGGCTCGCCGACCCCCGCGACCCGGAGGGCCGCGCCCTCCTGGGCGCGAGCCATGCCTACCTCGCCTCGCTCTACCCGGCCGAGCACAACCACTACCTTTCGGTGGACGAACTCGCCCGGCCGCACATCGACTTCTGGGTGGCCGAGGCCGAGGGCCGGGCGCTGGGCTGCATCGCGCTCGCGCGCCTGGACGGCTATGGCGAGGTGAAGTCGATGTACGTGGACCCCGCCGCGCGCGGGATGGGCCTGGGCGCCGCGCTGATGGCAGCCTTGGAGTCCCGCGCCCGCGCCGCAGGCCTTCCCGTCCTCCGGCTGGAGACCGGCGACGACCTCTACCCGGCGCACCGGCTCTACCGCCGCCACGGCTTCATCGATTGCGGCCCCTTCGGCGACTACGCCGAAGGCCCGCATTCCGTCTTCATGGAAAAGCGCCTGTGACGGCGCCAGCAGGAACCGCCCGGCCCTCAGGCCTCGCCTTCGGTCCGCACCGCCGGCTCGTCCGGCTCGCCGCCCTTGGCCGCCTGCGCCTTGGCCTTCATCCGCTCCAGCAGCGCCGCCTTGTCGTTCCTCGCCCCGAACGGGTTCGCCGGCCCGCCGGGCTGGTTGTGCTCCAGGTGGGGCGGACGGTTCTTCTGCGGCTTCCCGCTCTTCTGCTTGCTGTAATCGGCCATGGCTGCGTCTCCTTCGGGGGCCGAAGGCTTGCCCCAGCCGGCCCATATAGTCCAGACCTCGCCTGATGCATCTCCTCGCCGCCATCCCCGGCGCGCTCGACACCGGCGCGCAACCCGTCGATCCCCGCCAGACGCCCGCCGATCTGGTGGTGCTCTCGTCCGCCGATACGGAACTCGCGCTCCTGTCCGCCGCCCACGGCGACCTGGCCCAGGGCCCGAGTCTGCGGCTCTGGAACCTCCGCCACCTCGCGCATCCGCTGTCGGTGGACCTCCACCTCGACCAGTGCGCCCGGAAATCCCGCCTCGTCGTCGCCCGCATCCTGGGCGGCCAGAGCTACTGGCCCTATGGCCTCGCCCAGTATTCCGCCGCGCTCCACGCCGCCGGCATCCCCTTCGTGGCGCTCCCCGGCGACGACAGGCCCGACGCGGAGCTGCGCGCCCTCTCGACCGTCTCCGACGCCGACTACGCCGCGCTCTGGTCGGCCTTCGTCGAAGGCGGCCCCGAGAACGCCCGCCGCTTCCTCCTCCATGTCCGGCACATGCTCGACGGGACCGAGGCCCCGCCCCCCGCCAAGCCCCTCCTCAAGGCCGCCCCCTTCTGGCCCGGCCTGGGCGAGGCCGACCTCGCCACCATCCGCGACAACTGGACGCCCGGCGCCCCAGTCGTGCCGCTCGTCTTCTACCGCGCCCTGATGCAGTCCGGCGCGACCGCGCCCGTCGCGCACCTGACCCGCGCGCTGCTGCGGCAGGGCCTCAACCCGCTCCCCGTCTACGTCGCCTCCCTCAAGGACCCGCTCAGCCGCGCCACCCTCGCCGCTCTGTTCCGGGAGGCCCCGCCCTCGGTCATCCTGAACGCCACCTCCTTCGCCGTGGGCACGCCCGAGACGCCGGGCGACAACCCCCTGGCCTCGCCCGAGGCCAACGCCGCCCCCGTTCTCCAGATCATCTTCTCCGGCTCGTCCGAGGAGCAGTGGGCCTCGGGCACGCGCGGCCTCTCGGCCACCGACCTCGCCATGAACGTGGCCCTGCCCGAACTGGACGGCCGCCTCCTCGCCCGCGCCGTCAGCTTCAAGGACGAGGCGCATTTCGACGAGGCCACCCAGTGCCCCATCGTCACCTACGCCCCCAAGGCCGACCGCATCCGCTTCGTGGCCGACCTCGCCGCCAACTGGGCCCGTCTCCGCGCCACGCCTGCGGCTGACCGCAAGGTCGCCCTCGTCCTCGCCAACTACCCCAACAAGGACGGTCGCCTCGCCAACGGCGTCGGCCTCGACACCCCTGCTTCGACCGTCCAGGCGCTGCGCCTGATGCAGGGCGCGGGCTACGCCGTGGAGGCCCCGGAGGACAGCGACGCCCTCATGGCCCGCCTCCTCGCCGGCCCGACCAACTGGCTCCCCGACCGCAAGGACAAGCAGGGCGGCGAGCGCCTGCCGCTTCCCGCCTACCGCCGCTGGTTCTACGCCCTGCCCTGGGAAACCAAGCTCCAGGTCACCGACCGCTGGGGCCCGCCCGAAGCCGACCCCTACCTCGACGGCGACGCCTTCGCCCTGTCGATCCACCGCTTCGGGAACGCGGTCGTGGGCCTCCAGCCCTCGCGCGGCTACGACATCGACCCCAAGGCGACCTACCACGCCCCGGACCTCGTCCCCCCGCACCACTACCTCGCCTTCTACCTATGGCTGCGCGAGGAGTTCGGGGCGACGGCCCTCGTCCACATGGGCAAGCACGGCAACCTCGAATGGCTGCCCGGCAAGGCCGTGGCGCTCTCGGCCGAGTGCTGGCCCGAGATCGCGCTGGGGCCCCTCCCACACCTCTACCCCTTCATCGTCAACGACCCCGGCGAGGGGACGCAGGCCAAGCGCCGGGCGCAGGCCGTGATCCTCGACCACCTGACGCCCCCCCTGACCCGCGCCGAGACCTACGGCCCCCTGCGCGACCTCGAGGTCCTGCTCGACGAACTGGCGCAGGCCCAGTCCACCGACCCGCGCCGCGCCGACCACCTGCGGCGCGAGATCGTCACCACCGCGCAGGCCACCGGCATCGCCGCCGACCTGGGCCTGTCGGACGACGGTGACCTCCAGCGCCTCGACGCCTGGCTCTGCGACCTCAAGGAGGCGCAGATCCGCGACGGCCTCCACGTCTTCGGCCTCTCGCCCGAGGGCCCCCTTGCCCGCGACCTCGCCCTCGCCCTCGCCCGCGTGCCGCGCGGCGACCGTCCCTCGCTTCTCCGCGCGCTCGCGCAGGACCTCGCGCTCCCGTTCGACCCCCTTGCCCCCGCCATGGCCGCCCCGTGGAACGGTCCGCGCCCCGACGCGCTGGCCCTCACCCCCGACCCCTGGCGCACCGAGGGCGACACGGTCGAGCGCCTCGAACTCCTCTCCATCGCCCTTCTCGACGGCACGGCCCCGCCCCCCGGCTCCGCCAGCACAGCCGTGCTAGAGGAGATCCGCACCACGCTCCTCCCCAAGATCACCGCCTGCGGCCCCGCCGAATCGCAGGCCCTCCTCACCGCCCTCGATGGCCGCGCCATTCCGCCCGGCCCCTCCGGCGCCCCGACCCGAGGCCGCCCCGACGTCCTCCCCACGGGCCGCAACTTCTTCTCCGTTGACGCCCGCGCGCTGCCCACCGCCGCCGCCTGGACCCTGGGCCGCGCCAGCGCCGAACTCCTCGTCGAGCGTCACCTCCAGGATCAGGGCGACTACCCGCGCGCGCTCCTCCTCACCGCCTGGGGCACCGCCAACATGCGCACGGGCGGCGACGACATCGCGCAGGGCCTCGCGCTGATGGGCGTGAAGCCGCAGTGGGAGCCCATGTCCGGCCGCGTCATCGGCTTCGACATCCTGCCGCTCACGCTCCTCGGCCGCCCCCGCGTGGACGTGACGCTGCGCATCTCCGGCTTCTTCCGCGACGCCTTCCCGCAACTCGTGGCGCTGTTCGACAGCGCCGCGCGCGCGGTCCAGGCCCTCTCCGAGCCCGACGACATGAACCCCGCCGCCGCCCGGACGCGCCAGGGCGACAGCCCGTCCCGCGTCTACGGCTCCAAGCCCGGCGCCTACGGGGCCGGTCTCCAGGCCCTCATCGACGAGCGTGTCTGGTCCGACCGCGCCGACCTCGGGAACAGCTACCTCGACTGGGGCGGCTACGCCTACGGCGCGCATGCCGAGGGGCGGCCCGACCGCGACGGCTTCGCCACGCGCCTGCGCACCGCCGATGCCGTCGTCCAGAACCAGGACAACCGCGAGCACGACCTTCTCGACTCCGACGACTATTACCAGTTCGAGGGCGGGGCACTGGCCGCCATCGAGACGCTGAAAGGCGCCCCCGTCCCCGCCTACCACAACGACCACTCCCGCCCCGAGCGCCCCGTCATCCGCACCCTCGACGAGGAGGTGGCCCGAGTCCTGCGATCCCGCGTCGTGAACCCCAAGTGGATCGCCGGCGTCATGCGCCACGGCTACAAGGGCGCCTTCGAGATCGCGGCGACGGTGGACTACCTCTTTGCCTTCGCCGCCACGACCCGCGCCGTGCGCGACCACCACTTCGACGCGGTCCACCAGGCCTTCCTCGAAGACGAGGAGGTTCGCGGCTTCATCGAGCAGCACAACCCCGCCGCCCTGCGCGAGATCGCGGACCGCCTGCAGGAGGCCCTCGACCGCGGCCTCTGGACCCCCCGCTCCAACTCCGCCCGCGCCCGCATCGAAAGCCTCCGTCATGCCGCCTGAGATCCGCGCCACCGTGCCCACGCCCGAGGTCCGCGACCGCGTCCTCCGGGTGATCTTCGACGGCGCGCAGGCCGAGGGCATCCCCTTCACGCCCGAGGAGATCGCCCTGGAGGCCTGGGACGGCAGCCGATGGCTGGGCGGCCTCACCGCCCGCCTGACCCAGCGCTGGCTCTTTCTCCACCTCCTCGCCGTCGCCCCCGAGGCGCAGGGCAGGGGCACGGGCTCCGCGCTGATGCGGGCCGCCGAGACCGAGGCGCGCAAGCGCGACTGCCTGGGGATCTGGCTCGACACCTACAGCTTCCAGGCCCCCGGCTTCTACGCCAGGCTGGGCTACGAGGAGGTGGGCCGCATCCCCGACTACCCGCCGGGGCACGCCCGCATCTTCCTCGCCAAGCGCCTCGACGGGCGTCCCGTGCAGGCCCCGCCCGAGTGAGCCATCTCCGCTACGCCACGGTCAGCGCCGAGGCGCAGCGCGACGCGCTCCTGGCCATCGTGGCGGCCAGCCCGACCCTGATGCGCGGCTTCCGCATCGCCCGCGACCTCGACCTGCCCGACTGGTGGATCGTCTCCGGCGCCCTCTGCAACCAGGTCTGGAACCACCTCACCAGCCGCCCCGAGATGACCGGCGTCAAGGACATCGACCTCTTCTACTTCGACCTCGACACCTCCTGGGAAGCGGAGGACGCCGTCGTCGCCCGCGCGGCCCGCGCCTTCCCGCCCGTCCCGCCGGTCGAGCCGCGCAATCAGGCCCGCGTGCCGCTCTGGTACGAGGTCCGGTTCGGTCACCCCTATCCGCCGCTGCGATCCGCCCGGGACGCCATCGACCGCTTCGCCTCCCGCACCCATGCCGTGGGCCTCCGCCTGCGCCCCGACGACGGCTGGGACCTCCATGCGCCCTTCGGCCTTGGCGACCTCTTCGCCTTCCGCCTGACCCCGAACCCCGTGCTGCCCAATCGCGCCACGCACGAGGCCAAGGCCGCCCGTCAGACCGCCATCTGGCCCGAGCTGGACGTCAGTCCCTGGCCGACCTGATCGCGGCCCCGTTCACCCGCCTTCGACCCCGCATGGGCGACCCCGCCGGAGCCCGCGCCTGCCCACTTTCTCCCGGCCCGCACCCAGCCCTTCGCCCGTTTCCAAGACGCGGGGCCCATCGCCTGAGCGGCTCCCTCCTTTCGAGGCTCGCGCAGAGGACACGCAGGCAGGGGCCATGCTCCGGGGCCGCCATCCGGCTCCTGACGCCACCTTCGTCCGCAGCGTGTCGAGCGGACCGGTGGACGCCACGCCCAACCGTCAGGCCCTGAGGCCGGCCGCCGCGTCGGCGTCCTCCTCCTCGGCCTCCACCCGCACCGGGCCATGGCCGCCCTTTGACAAGCCGCGCCCTCCCCCGCCCCCTCTCCCGGGCATGACCGAGCCCCGCCGCCTCCTCCCCTCCGACCCCGCGCTCGCGCAGGTCCTTCCCCTGGTCCGCCGCGCCTTCGCGGAGATCGCGGGCCGCATCGACCCGCCCTCCTCGCTCCACCGCATGACCGAGGCCGACCTCCTCCGCCTCGCGGAGGACGGCGAAGTCTGGGCCCTAGGCGAGCCGCTCGTGGCCTGCGCGATCCTGAGCCCCCGCCCCGACGCGCTCTACCTCGGCCGCCTGTCCGTCGATCCCGCCCATCGCCGCCGGGGCCACGCCCGCGCGCTCCTGCGCCTCGCCCTAACCCGCGCCCGCGCGCGGGGCCTGCCCCGCGTCACCCTCGGCTGCCGGGTGGAGCTGGCGGAGAACCACGCCCTCTTCCTCTCCGAGGGCTTCCGTGAGACCCACCGCGAGACCCATCCCGGCTACGGCCGCCCCACCTCCGTCTGGTTCGAGAAGAGAGCGACCCCCATGGACGACACCACCCCCGAGACCGACGACGCCCGCCACGCGCAGAAGATGGCCAAGAAGAAGGCCGCGCGCGACAAGATCATGGCCAGCAAGACCGAGGAGCGCGGCCTCGTGATCGTCCACACCGGCAAGGGCAAGGGCAAGTCCTCGGCCGCCTTCGGCATGATCTTCCGCTGCATCGCCCACGGGATGCACTGCGCGGTCGTGCAGTTCATCAAGGGCGCGATGCACACCGGGGAACGCGACCTGATCCAGGCGCACTTCTCCGACCTCTGCGAGTTCCACGCCATGGGCGAGGGTTTCACCTGGGAGACCCAGGACCGCGCCCGCGACATCGCCGCCGCGACCAAGGCCTGGGACAAGGCCAAGGAGCTGATCCGCGACCCGGCGAACCGCATGGTTCTCCTCGACGAGATCAACATCGCCCTGCGCTACGACTACATCCCGCTCGACGAGGTGCTCACCTTCCTGCGCGACGAGAAGCCCCCCACGACCCATGTCGTCCTGACGGGCCGCAACGCCGCCGACCGCCTGATCGAGCAGGCCGACCTCGTGACCGAGATGGAGCTGGTCAAGCACCCGTTCCGCTCGGGCGTGAAGGCGCAGGCGGGCGTGGAGTTCTAGGCCTCCCCGGCCTCGTCCACCTCGACGGTGGCGTGGCCCACGGCCCAGCGGTCGCGCAGCCGCGCCTTCAGCGCCCGCCGCACGGCCCGCGGGTCGGCCCCCGGCGCGGCCTCGGCCTCCAGCGTCACCATGGGGCGCTCCTCGGTGATGGACCAGGCGTGGACATGGTGGACGCGCGCGACGCCGGGCACCTGCGCCGTCAGGTCGGCTGCCACCTCGCGCGCGTCGAACCCGGCGGGCGCGCCTTCCAGCAGGATGTGCCCGCTCTCGGCCACCACGCGCCACGCCGAGCGCAGCAGGATCAGCGCCACCAGGACCGACAGCAGCGGGTCGATGGGCGTCCAGCCAGTCCCAAGGATCACCAGCGCCGCTCCCAGCGCCGCGACGGACCCCAGCAGGTCCCCCGCCACGTGCAGCGCCGCCGCGCGCAGGTTCAGGTTGCCCGGCCCGCCCCGCGTCAACACCCAGAAGGCCGCGATGTTGACCACCAGGCCCCCCAGCGCGATCCAGAGCATGACACCCCCCAGCACCGGGCCCGGGTCCCGCAGCCGCTCCCAGGCCTCGACGGCGATCCAGACGGCGATGACGAACAGCGCCAGCCCGTTGACGAAGGCCGCGAGCACGCTCAGCCGGTCGAAGCCGTAGGTCCGCTTCCACGTCGCGGGCCGCCGCGCCAGCCGTAGCGCCACCCAGGCCAGCACCAGCGAGGCCACGTCCGTCAGCATGTGCCCCGCGTCCGCCAGCAGCGCGAGCGACCCCGACACGAGGCCCCCCACGACCTCGGCCACCAGGAAGGTGCCGGTCAGCAGCGCCGCCACCCCCAGCGCCCGCTCGCTCGCCCCATGGGCGTGCGAAGGACCGTGGCCGCCCCCATGCCCGTGACCATGGCCATGGCCATGGTCGTGCCCGTGCTGCGCCATGCGTCTCGCCCCCCGGTCAGGCCCGCGCCCGCATCCCCTGCTCCCGGGCCGCCGTCAGCGTCTGGCTCGGTGTCAGCGCCTCCCCATCTACCCGGCACTCGATGATCGCCACCGTCCCCGCCGCCCGCGCCCGCTCGAAAGCTCCGGGAAAGTCCTCGCCCCGCGTCACCAGTTCCCCGTGCCCGCCATAGGCCCGTGCCAGCGCCGCATAGTCCGGGTTCACTAGGTCCGTCCCCGACACCCGCCCCGGATAGGTCCGCTCCTGGTGCATGCGGATCGTGCCGTAGCGGCCGTTGTTCATCACCACGACGACCGGCGTCGCCCCGTGCTGCACAGCGGTGCTCATCTCGTTCAGCGTCATCTGGAAATCGCCGTCCCCCGCGAGGCAGACCACCGCGCGGCCCGGATGCTCCAGCGACGCCGCCACCGCCGCCGGGAACCCGTAGCCCATGCTCCCCGAGGTGGGGGCAAGCTGCGTGCGATACCCCTTGTAGGTGAAGTAGCGGTGCAGGAAGGCCGCGAAGTTGCCCGCCCCGTTGGTCAGGATGGCGTCCTCGGGCAGGTTGTCCGACAGCCAGCGGATCACCTCCTCCTGCCGGACCGCGCCGGGCGTCTCCTGCGGGCTGTGCCACCATTCGTAGTCGGCCCGCGCCGCCCGCGTCCCCTCGGCCCAGCCCTCGCCCAGGGGCGGCAGCGCGGCCAGCGCCTTCACGAAGGCCGGCGCCTCGGCCGTCACCGCAAGGTCCGTGGCCCAGACCCGCCCCGGCTCGTCGGGGTCGGGATGGACATGGACCAGCCGCTTGCCGTGCGCCCGCGGGTCCAGCAGGGCGTAGCCCCCCGTCGCGATGTCCCCCAGCCGCGATCCCAGCACCAGAAGGGCGTCCGCCTCGCGCAGCCGCTTCGCGAGCCGCGGCGAGATGCCCACGTTCAGGTCGCCCACGTAATGGGGGTGCCGGTTGTCCATGTAGTCCTGCCGCCGGAAGGCGCAGGCGACGGGCAGCCCCTGCACCTCCGCAAAGCGGGCGAGGTCCGATGCCGCCTCGGCCGACCAGTGCGGCCCGCCCACGACCACGAGCGGCCTCTCGGCCCCCCGCAGCGCCTCCAGCGCCTCGCGGGCGGGTTCCGACAGGTCGCCCGTGCGGCGGGCCAGGGGCCCCGGCCGGTCCGGCACCTCCGCCTCGGCGCTCAGCACGTCCTCGGGCAGCGCCAGCACCACCGGCCCCGGCCGCCCGGAGGTCGCCACGGCAAAGGCGCGGGCCACGTATTCGGGGATGCGCTCGGTGCGGTCGATCTCGGCCACCCATTTGGCCAGCGGCCCGAACATCGCGCGGAAATCCACCTCCTGGAACGCCTCGCGGTCGCGGTGCCCGGTCTCGATCTGCCCGATGAACAGGATCATCGGCGTCGAATCCTGCCGCGCCACATGGACGCCCGCCGCCGCGTTGGTCGCCCCCGGGCCCCGCGTGACGAAGCAAATCCCCGGCGCGCCGGTCATCTTGCCCTGCGCCTCGGCCATCATGGCCGCGCCGCCCTCCTGCCGGCAGACGACATTGGCGATCCCGCCCTCGTGCAACCCGTCCAGCACCGCAAGGAAGCTCTCGCCGGGCACCGAGAACACCCGCCGCACGCCGTGCGCCCTCAACTGGTCCGCCAGGATACGTCCGCCGTGCCGCATGAAGGCCCCCTTTGTCCGGTCGGCGGCACCTTGGTCCGCGCGCCGGACAGAGGCAAGCCGGCTCGCCCCGCCCCACCCTGACGAAGCGATCCGCAAAATGCCGAACCTCTTCCCACCATTCGCCACAATCACCCCACGTCATGGCAAGGCACCCGGGGAAGACAGGCACCCCGGGCCCGGCGCAACGGCGAAAGGCGCCCGCACAGGGGAACCCGGCGGCAGACCGGGACGGGAGCCACGCCAGGACAGGGGGCCCTCTGACCGCAAGGGACGCGGACGGAGGGCCCAAGGCCGCTCAGCCGGCCCGCCACCCTGCCGGGATCGCGTCGCGCCCTTCCAGCATCAGATCCGCCATCATCCGCCCCACCAGCGGCGCCATCCCGAAGCCTGTGCGGAACCCCCCGTTCGCCACGAACCCTCCCTTCGGATCGCGCCCCAGCCACAGCGCGCCCGAGCCCGCGCGCGGCCGCACCGCCGCCCATCGCTCGACCACCGGCGCGTCCCCCAGCGCCGGGACCAGCGCGCGGGCCCTGGCGATCACCGCGTCCAGCCTCTCGTCCGTGCCCGTGGGGTCCGTCCACTCCTTCTCGGCCGTGGACCCCACCGCCACCGTCCCGTCGGCGTGCGGCACCACGTAGACGCCCCCCGCATAGACCTGCGGGCAGTCCGCAACGCCCGGCAACGCCAGCAGCGCCGCCTGCCCCTTCACTCCCGCGCCGTCCAGCCCGGCCACGCCGGTCGCGCGCAGGACGGCCCCTTCCTCCTCGCCCTCGCGCAGCACCTCGCCGCCCTGCGCCCGGACCGCGGCGACCAGCGCCGCCAGCCCCCGCCGGGGCGCCACCCGCGCCGCCAGCGTGTCGCGCACCACGAGGCCCAGCGGCGCCACCGGCCTCCAGTCCTCGGGCGCCGGGACCACCTCCCAGGCGCCCGCGCCCCCCCACAACTCCCGCGCCGCCTCCCCTCGCCGCCGCGCGACCTCCGCGCCCTTCTCGTCCGCGACCGGCATCAGCCGCCCGGTCCGCGCGAACCCGGCGTCCCCGCCCCCCGCCTCGCGCACCCGCGCCCAGAACCCTTCCTGCATCCGCAAGGATTCCAGTTGCAGCGCCTTGCCCTCGTCCCAGCCCTCGGGCGCGTGCGGCGACAGCGCCCCCACGAGGCCCCCGCTCGCCCCCGCGCCAACGCCGCCCGGATCGATCACCCGCACCCGCGCGCCCCGCTCGGCGCAGGAGAACGCCACCGCCAGGCCAAGCACCCCCGCCCCCCGCACGGTCACGTCGATCCTTGCCATTCCCCGGCCCTCCGCCCATGGTCCCGCCCGACCCTGAAACCACGGACGGCCATGCCGGACCAGCCCGCCCCCCTCGACTGGCGCGACGGCATCCCCGTCTCCCGCCGCTTCGACGACCCCTACTTCTCGCTGCAGGGGGGCCTCGCGGAGACGCATCACGTCTTCCTCGCGGGCAACGACCTGCCCGCACGCTTCCGCCCCGGATTCTCCATCCTGGAGCTGGGCTTCGGCACCGGCCTCAACTTCCTCGTGACGCTGCGCGCCCACCGCGAGGCGCAGGCTCCGGGCCCCCTCCACTACACCAGCTTCGAGGCCTTCCCCATGGCCGCCCCCGACCGCGCCCGGGCGCTGGCGGCCTTCCCCGAGATCGCGCCCGAGGCCGCCGAGCTCGCGCGGGCCCTGACGGCCCCCGGCCCCTGGACCTTCGGCCCCGTCACCCTGACCCTCATCGAGGGCGACGCGCGCGCCACGCTCCCCGCCTGGCCCGGCCGCGCCGACGCCGCCTTCCTCGACGGCTTCTCCCCCGCCAAGAACCCCGAGATGTGGGAGCCCCCGCTCCTCCAGGCCGTCGCGGGCCGGCTCGCCCCCGGCGGGACGCTCGCCACCTACACCGCCGCCGGCCACGTCCGCCGCGCCCTGGCCGAGGCGGGCCTTCAGGTCGAGCGCCGCCCCGGCTTCGGCACCAAGCGCCACATGACCGTGGGAAGGGCCCCCGCATGACCGCCACGACCGCCGTCCCCGCCCAGCGCAACGATTCGCGCCTGGGCATCGCGCTGATGGTCCTCACCACCGTGATCTTCTCACTCCAGGACGGGCTTTCGCGCCACTTGGCCGAGGCGACCAACGTCTACATGGTGGTCATGGTCCGCTTCTGGTTCTTCGCGGCCTTCGTGGTCGCGATGGCCCGCGCCCAGCAGGGCTCGGTCCGCGCCGCCGCCGCGACCTCCCAGCCTCTCCTCCAGATCGTCCGCGCCGTTCTCCTCGTGGCCGAGATCTGCGTGACCGTCTACGCCTTCACCATCCTGGGCCTCGCGCAGAGCCACGCGCTCTTCGCCGCCTGCCCGCTCCTCGTCGCCGCGCTCTCCGGCCCGGTGCTGGGCGAAAAGGTCGGCTGGCGGCGCTGGGCCGCCATCGGCGTGGGCTTTCTGGGCATCCTCGTCATCCTGCGCCCCGGCGTCGCCGTCTTCGACCCGCGCGGGCTGATCGCGCTCGCGGGCGCGCTGATGTTCGCGCTCTACAGCCTGCTCACCCGCTTCGCCGGGCGCCGCGACAGCGCCGCCACCAGCTTCTTCTGGACCGGCGTGGCCGGCGCCGTCGCCATGACCGCCGTGGGGATGTTCCACTGGGAGCCGATGTCCGCCGCCAACTGGGCGCTGATGGTGCTGCTCAGCGGCATGGCCATCACCGGCCACTGGCTGCTCATCAAGTGCTACGACGTGGCCGAGGCCTCGACCGTCCAGCCCTTCGCCTACCTCCAGCTCGTCTTCGCCTCGATCCTGGGCGTCACGATCTTCGGCGAGGCGCTGCACCCCACCACCGTCGTCGGCGCGGCCCTGGTGGTCGCCGCCGGCCTCTTCACCCTCTGGCGCGAGCGCGTCCGCCGCCTCAAGGAGCCCGCATGAAGCCCGCCATCCTCTGCCTCCAGCCCCTCGCGCCCGCCCGGCAGGCCCAGCTCGAATCGACCTACGAGGTCCACGGCCCCGACGCCGACCTCGCCTCCGTCGGCGCCCGCATCGCGGCGGTCGTCACCGACGGGCACAAGGGCCTGACCGCCGACCAGATCGCGCGCCTGCCCGATCTCGCCCTTGTCGCGTCCGGCTCGGCGGGCCTCGAAGGCATCGACCGCGCGGCGCTGGCCGCCCGCGGCATCCCGCTCACCAACCCCGCCCCGGCGCTGGCGGACGAGGTCGCGGACGTGGCGATGATGCTCCTCCTCGCCGGCTGGAAGCAGCTCCCCGCCCTGGACGCCCATGTCCGCTCCGGCGCCTGGGGACAGGCCGAGTTCCCCCTGGGCCGCGCGCTCGCGGGCCGGACGCTGGGCATCCTCGGCCTCGGCACCATCGGCACCGCCGTCGCGCGGCGCGCCGAAGCCTTCGGCCTCCGCATCGCGTACCATTCGCGGCACCCGAAGCCCGTCCCCCATGCCTACGAGCCCACGCTCGCGAGCCTCGCCGGGCGCAGCGACATCCTTCTCGTGATCGTCCCCGGCGGCCCCGAGACGAAGGGCATGGTGAACCGGGAGGTGCTGGACGCGCTGGGCCCCGAGGGCCTCCTCGTCAACGTCGCCCGCGGCTCCGTGGTGGACGAGCCCGCCCTAATCGAGGCGCTGACGGCGGGCCGCCTCGGCGGGGCCGCGCTCGACGTGATGTGGAACGAGCCGCGCCCCGACCCGCGCCTTCTCGCCTGCCCGAACCTGATCGTGACGCCGCATGTCGGCAGCGCCACGCAGGACACCCGGGACGCGATGTCCCGGATGGTCCTCGACAACCTCGCGGCCCATTTTGCGGGCCGGCCGCTGGTCAGCCCGGTCTAGGACCCCGCGCCCCCGAAGGGGCGCGGGACGCCCGCTCAGTCCGCCAGCATCGCCGGATCGAAGGGCTGGATCATCTCGGCCTGCGCGCGGTCATAGGGCATGTCATAGGTGCCCGCCGTCCCGTCCGCGCCGCGGGTCCAGCCCGCCTGACCGGCATAGGGATAGCCGTAGAGCCCCGTGCCGGACGTGCCGTCCGCCGTCGTGCCGACCATGCCGCCCGTGGCGTTCACCAGCACGGCCGCGATCCGCCCGTCCATCACGACCATGTCGCTGATGGTGCCGTAGTCGGCATAGGCCTCCCCCTCGCGCAGCCGCGCGCTGTTGTTGAGGAGATCCGTCGCCCGCCAGACGTTCGGGCCGGTCTCCACCACGCCCGGCCCGTCGCCGCCGACCTCGGCCACGTCCTCGCTCGCGACGACCATGCCGTTCACCTGCTCGGTGGTCGCGACGTAGTCGTCCACCTCATCCTCGGTGAAGGGAATGACGATGCCGTCGCTCCAGTTCTCGGACGAGATCATCTCCCAGGGGATGTTCACGTGGGTGTCGCCGAGGTTGAGCCAGCCGCCGATCGAGGCGACCACCGACAGCACCTGCCCGTCCATGTCGAACAGCACGTTCTGCACATCGCCGATGTCGTCGCCTTCGGGCCCGTAGACGTCGGTGCCCATCATCTCGTTGATGCTGATGCCCGTGGCGTAGAGGTCGTCATAGGTCCAGGTCGACAGGTCCATGGGCTCCTGCGCGGCCGAGGTCGCCTCCACGCCCGTCACGTCCATCGACATGTCGTCCTGGGCTATCTCCGTCATTCCGGCCTCGCCCTCGACGGCGGCGCCCGTCGCCGGATCGGTCTCGAAGATGGTGGCCTCCTCGGTCTCCACGGTGTCCACCGGCAGTTCCACGGCGGCTCCGGCGTCCGGCGCCACATCCTGCGCCAGGGCCAGGGTCGGCAGAAGGGCCACGGCAGCCGTGGCGAGAAGGGGGTTCTGAATCGTCCGCATAACAGGTCTCCACGAATTCGGATGGCGCCTCGCGGCCGGCAAGCCGCAGCGCCTGATGGGGGGACAACGCCCGTCCCGCCCGATCGACCCCTTTTCTCCCGGTTTCGTGAGGCCTCCCCTAGCCCTCCGCCACCGGCACCCGCCCGCCCAGCTCGTCCTCGATGTGCACCCGCAGGATCTCGTCGAAGCTGTCCTCGGCCACGAAGCCCAGCTCCCGCCCGCGCCGGGCCTCGAAGGCCTTGGCCCAGGTCTGCACGATGGCCCAGACCGCCGGATCGGGCCGCTCCTCGATCAGCGCTACCGCCCTCTCGCCCCCGACCCGCCGCAGCGCCTCGATCTCCTCGCCCACCGACACCGCCACCCCCGGCGGGATCACCGCCCGGCGCCCGCCAAGCGGCCCCGTGTCCATCGTCGCCGCATGAAGGACGAACCCCACCGCCGCGCGCGGGCTCGCCATCGTGTGCACCACCCCGCGCGGCACCGGCAGCACGGCGGGCAGGCCGACCAGCGGCTCCCGGATGATGCCCGAGAAGAAGCCCGAGGCCGCCCGGTTGGGCTTGCCCGGCCGCACGCAGATGGTCGGAAAGCGGATCGACACCCCGTCGATCATGCCCCGCCGGCTCAGGTCGTTGACGAGGATCTCCCCCATCAGCTTCTGCCCGCCATAGGAGGTCAGCGGCACCGGCGCGAAGTCGTCGGGGATCACGTCGGGGAACGGCCCCCCGAAGACCGCCTCGGACGAGGCGAAGACCACGCGCGGGTGCAGCCCCGCCTGCCGCACCGCGTCCAGCAGCGCCCGCGTGCCGTCGAGGTTCACGCGGTAGCCTTTGTCGAAGTCTGCCTCGGCCTCGCCCGACACCACGCCCGCCAGATGCACGATCACGTCCGGCCGATGGGCCACCAGCGCCTCCGCCGCGCCGGGCGCCGACAGGTCCCCCTCCAGCGCCGTCACCATCGGCGAATCGGCCTCCGGCCGCACCACGTCGTGCAGCACCAGCGCCTCCAGCGCCCGCCCGCCCAGCGCCTCGTCCTCCAGCAGCCGCTGCACGAGCTTCCGCCCGATCATCCCGGCCGCGCCGGTCACCAGAATCCGCATCGTCAGCCCCTCCCCACCAGCGGCATCTTGGTCGCCATCACCGTCATGAACGGCACGTTGGCCGAAAGCGGCAGCCCCGCCATGTAGAGCACCGCGTCCGCCACCGCCTGAGGGTCGATGGTGGGCTCGGCCCGGACGCTGCCGTCCGCCTGCGGCACGCCCACGGTCATCGCCTGCGCCATCTCGGTCAGGGCGTTGCCGATGTCGATCTGCCCGCAGGCGATGTCAAAGGGCCGCCCGTCCAGCGACAGCGACTTCGTGAGCCCCGTGATCGCGTGCTTCGTCGCCGTATAGGCCACCGAGCCCGGACGCGGCGCCTGCGCGCTCACCGATCCGTTGTTGACGATCCGCCCGCCCATGGGCTCCTGCCGCCGCATCTGCGCAAAGGCCGCGCGGGCGCAGAGGAAGCTCCCCGTCAGGTTCACCGCCACGACGTCCAGCCATTCCTCCACCGGCGTCTCGTCGATGGTCGCCGCCTTGAAGCCCCGGCCCGCGTTGTTGAACAGCAGGTCCAGCCGCCCCCATTCCGCCACGACCCGCGCGACCATCGCCTCCACCTGCGCGGGGTCCGTGATGTCGCAGGGCAGCGCCAGCCCCCCGCCCGCCTCGGCCACCGCCTGCTCCAGCAGCGCCCCGCGCCGGCCCACGAAGGCCACCCGCCAGCCCGCCCCCGCCAAGGTCCGGGCCACCGCCCGCCCTACGCCCGTCCCCGCCCCGGTGACGACCGCCACCCCTGCCTGTGCCACGTCGCGCCTCCCTCGTTGCCCGCACCCTAGCGCACCCGCCACGGTGCGCGACAGGGGCGATGACGCCGCCGCGAGGCGGCCGGGGCGTCCGTCTGGTCAAGCTGGCCGCGGCCCGTTAGAGTCCCATATCGAGATCCATCCCGTCCCGGCGGCCCCAGGCCGGCCCGGCGATCCCCGCAGGACCATGAACGTCCAGTCCGACCAGGTGACCATGACCCCGCCAGGCTCCTCCGACTCGCCCCAGCCACAGCCCGCGGTCCCCGACGCGCCTCCCGCCGTCCGCAAGACCGCCGTCCTGTCCGCCGAGGAGCTGGAGGCCCGCCGCGCCCGCCGCGTCCGCCGCGCGCAGGAGGCCGCCGCCCAGGCGCAGGCCGCCGCCGCTCCCCCTGCCGAGGTGGCCCCCCCGGTACCCCCCGCCGCGGAGCCGCCCCCCGCCGCCCCGCCCCGCCCGGCCGTGGGCGCCGCCGTGGTGCGCGGCCGGCACTGGGGCGTGGCCCTCAGCTTCGCGCTCCTCGTGGCGCTGCCCACCGGCGTCACCGGCTGGTACCTGTGGGACCGCGCCGCGCCCCGCTTCGCCTCCGAGGTGGGCTTCTCCGTCCGCACCGAGGACATGTCCTCGGCCTCCGACCTCCTGGGGGGCCTCGCCGCGCTGGGCGCGACGTCCTCCTCCAAGGACACCGACATCCTTTACCGCTTCATCCAGTCGCGCGAGATCGTGGCGGCCGTGGACGCCCGGCTCGACCTCCGCGCGCTCTGGGCCAAGGGCGACCCCGGGCGGGACCCGATCTTCGCCTACCATCCCCCCGGCACGATCGAGGATCTCCACGACCACTGGAACCGCATGGTCTCGGTCTACCTCGACAGCGCCACGGGCCTTCTCGATGTGCAGGTGCAGGCCTTCGACCCCCGCGACGCCCAGGCCATCGCGGACGCGATCTACGAGGAATCGCAGGCCCTCATCAACCGCCTCAGCGACATCGCGGTGGACGACACCACCCGCTTCGCCCGCGACGAGCTCGACGAGGCCCTCGAACGCCTCAAGATCGCGCGCGAGGCGGTGACCCGCTTCCGCAACGAGACGCAGATCGTCGACCCCGCCACCGCGCTCCAGGGCCAGATGGGCCTCCTCAACGAGCTCGAAGGCCAGCTCGCCCAGGCCCTGATCGAGCTCGACCTCCTGCGCGACTCCGCCAGCGAGGACGACCCGCGCGTGGAGCAGATCCAGGCCCGCGTCGGCGTGATCGAGGCGCGCATGGCCGAGGAGCGCCAGAAGCTCGGCCTCGGCCGCGACTCTGACGCCGCGCCGGGCCTCGGCCCCTCGGGCGAGGCTTTCGCCGACCTCGTGGGCGAATACGAGCGGCTGGCCGTGGACCAGGAGTTCGCGGAGCGCACCTATCTCGCGGCGCTGGCGGCCTACGACTCGGCCCTGGCCGAGGGGCGCCGGCAGTCGCGCTACCTCGCGGCCCATGTGCAGCCCACGCTGGCCGAGCGCGCCGAGTATCCCCAGCGCTGGAGCACGACGCTGCTCACGCTCCTCTTCGCCGCGCTGAGCTGGATGGTGCTGACGCTGGGCGCCTACGCCCTCAAGGACCGCCGCTAGGGCGCTCCGCCGCGCGCCCGATCGGCCCGCGCCCCGCGCGGGCGTGGCCGGCGGGGCGCGGCTCCCCAGACCTTCGTGCGATGCGGCGCGGCTGGCCGGCCGCCCCACTCCCGATCCCGATCCCCACCGCGCGCCCCGGAGCTTCCATGCTGCCCATCGGCACCCTCGACCAGCTTGCCCGCTACCTCACCCACGGCCACTGGGCCGACTACGACGAGGACTGGCGCAGCTTCGACGACGGCTCCGCCGGGACCACGGTCATCGGGGTCGACCTGTCCGGCCTGACGGGACCGGTCCAGCGCCTCGCCCGCGCCGCGATGGAAGCCTGGGAGACGGTGGCCGACATCGACTTCCACGAGGTGGCCCGCGGCGCGGCGCAGATCGTCTTCGACGACGCCGAGCCCGGCGGCTGGGCCGAGGCGACCGGACTTCAGGGGAACCTCGCGACCCTCGCCAAGGTGAACATCGGCCCGGACACGCTGGACGAAGGCACGACGCTGGACAGCTACGCCTACTTCGTCGCCCTGCACGAGCTCGGCCACGCCCTGGGCCTGGGCCACCAGGGCCCCTACGACGGCGATGCCGTCTATCCCCGCGACGCCGTCTTCGCCAACGACAGCACGAGCCTGTCGGTCATGTCCTACTTCTTCCGGGGGTTCGACAACCCGACCGACCCCGCGACCGAGGCCTACGAGGTCACGCCGATGCTGGCGGACATCGTGGCGATCCAGAGCCTCTACGGCGCGCCGCGGGGCGGAATCACCGCCGGCGACACCCTCTGGGGCCGGGGCATGGCCACCGAGACCTGGTTCGGCCGGCTCATGGGCGCCGTGACCGGGGACCAGCCCGACGACCGGCTCCTCTGGGGGTCGGACATCGCCATCACCTTCTACGACGAGGGCGGCCACGACCGCCTGGACTTGGGCTGGGCCGTCAAGGACCAGCGGATCAACCTCCGGCCCGGAACGTTCTCGGACGTGGGCGACGGCCGCAAGAACCTCGCCATCGCCCGTGGCACGGTCATCGAGGACGTCGTGGCCGGCGCGGGCGACGACCGCGTGACGGGCAACGCCGCCGCCAACCGGCTCCTGGGCGGCGCGGGCCATGACACGCTGCGGGGCCTGGGCGGCGACGACCGGCTCGACGGCGGGCGCGGCGGCGACCGGCTCGAAGGCCAGGTGGGCCGCGACCAGCTCCTCGCCGGGACCGGTAACGACCACCTCGACGGCGGCGAGGGGGCGGACCGCCTGCTCGGCGGGGCCGGCAACGACAGTCTCCTGGGGGGCGACGGCGACGACCGGCTGATCGGCGGCGTCGGGACGGACGTGCTGCGCGGCGGATCGGGGGCCGACGTCTTCGTGCTGGACGCGGCGCCCGGCACCGACCGGGTGATGGGCTTCCAGGACGACCGGGACAGGCTCCAGCTCGACGACGCGCTCTGGGGCGGCGGCCTCACAGCGCGTCAGGTGATCGCGGCGGCCCGGACGGTGGACGACCACCTCGTCTTCGACTGGGACCGGGGCGGCCTCGCGCTCTGGGGCATCGGCAAGGCCGCGCTCCTCGACGACCTCGTGATCGTCTGACAGGCGAAGGGCGCCCGCGGGGGGCGCCCTTTCCTTCGTCCCGGCGAAACCGCGGCTCAGTCCTGCGCGCGGCCCTGGTACGAGTTGTCCTCGGTGTTGATGACGACCCGCGTCCCCACGCCGATATGCGGCGGCACCATGACGCGGATGCCATTCGCCGTCATCGCCGGCTTGTAGGACGACGACGCCGTCTGGCCCTTCACGACCGGCTCCGTCTTGGTGATCTCGACGGTGATCTTCTGCGGGTACTCGATCCCCACCGCGACGCCCTCGTAGGTCTTGAGGAACACGCGCATCCCTTCCTGCAGGTAGACCTTGTCCTCGCCGATCATGTCGGCGGCCACGGCGATCTGCTCGTAGGATTCGGGCTGCATGAAGTGGAAGCCCTCGCCGTCCTCGTACAGGAAGTCGTACTCCCGCTCGTCCACGTTGACGCGCTCCACCTGCTCGACGGTGCGCCAGCGCTCGCTGACCTTCACGCCGTCCGACAGCCGGCGCAGGTCGGCCGAGGTCGTGGGCGTGCCCTTGCCGGGGTGGAAGTTCGACACGGTCATCACGGCGTAAAGCTTGCCGTCGATCTCGAGAACGTTGCCCTTGCGGAGCGAGGAGGCGATGACTTTCACGAATATGGTCCTTGGCGGTTGGGGCAGCCCCTCGGGGGCCGCCAAAGGTCAGGGATGTCCGGTCGCCGCATGGGGACCTGAATCGCCCCGCCCCCTAGCGCATCGCGCCCATTTGCGCCAGAGGAGCGCGCCATGACAGACCCCTGGTGGACCCCCGCGCGGCACGACACCCGCCGCCCCCTCCTTCTCGCCCGCAACCGCCTCCAGTCGCGCCTGCGCGGCTGGTTCGACGCGCAGGGCTTCGTCGAGGCCGACCCCTCCGGCCTCCAGTCCTCGCCGGGCAACGAGGCGCATCTCCACGCCTTCGCCACGACCGCCATCGGCAACGACGGCCAGCCCGCGCCGCGCTACCTCCACACCTCCCCCGAATTCGCGCTCAAGAAGCTCCTCGCCGCCGGCGAGACGCGCCTGTTCAGCTTCGCCCATGTCTGGCGCAACCGCGAGCGCGGCCCCCTCCACCACCCCGAGTTCACCATGCTCGAATGGTATCGGGCCGGCGCCCCCTACGAGGCGCTGATGGACGACTGCGCCGCGATCCTCCGCCTAGCCGCCGACACCGCCGGGGCCACGCTCCTCCGCTTCCGCGACCGCACCTGCGACCCGCATCAGGAGCCCGAGCGCCTGTCGGTCGCCGAGGCCTTCGCGGCCCACGCCAACATCGACCTCCTCGCCACGCTCCGCCCCGACGGCACGCCCGACGCGGACAGCCTCCGCCAGCAGGCCCACGCCGCCGGAGAGGCCACCTCCCCCGACGACACCTGGTCCGACATCCTGTCCAAGATCCTGACCACCCGCGTCGAGCCCCATCTCGGCCACGGCCGCCCCACGATCCTCGACCGCTACCCCTCCGCCGAGGCCGCGCTCGCCCGCAAGGCCCCCGACGACCCCCGCGTGGCCGAGCGCTTCGAGCTCTACGCCTGCGGGGTCGAACTGGCCAACGGCTTCGGCGAGCTCACCGACCCGCAGGAGCAGCGCCGCCGCTTCGAGATCGAGATGTCGGAAAAGCAGAGGGTCTACGGCGAGACCTACCCCCTCGACGAGGACTTCCTCGCCGCCCTCGCCCATATGCCGCCCGCCAGTGGCATCGCCCTGGGCTTCGACCGTCTGGTGATGCTGGCGACCGGCGCCCCCCGCATCGACGAGGTGATCTGGGCGCCGGTGCCCTGAGGAAATGCGCCCCGGCGAACCGGGGCGCGCGAAGGGCTCAACGGCTCCCGGACTTCCGGGGCAGTTGCATGGGCTTGCCCTTGGGCCCCTTGGGACCGCCGTGCCAGTGGCCCAGCGTCGAGGGGTCGAAGCCGCGCGGCGGCGTGGCCTTGGGGCCGGGCGGGCGGGCGAAGTCGATCCGCCCCGGCTTCGGGTGGAAGATGGGCTTGTCGGTCATGGGTCTGCCTTCGTGCTGGAGAGAGCGGGAAGGCGGGCGTGGGGCGTCGCGCGCCCGGACGCCCGCAAGCCGCCACACGGGCGGCTAGCGCAGGCTGTCCATCGGCAGGGCACTCCTCGGGAGGGACGTGGGACGGGCCGCATCCCGTCGGGGGCGCGGCGGCTTCTGGCCATTCAGGCGATCAGGCGGACTTGTCCACGACACGGAACTCCTCGGCAGAGGCCGCAAGAATAGCCCATCCGCCCCTTGGGTCAACCCGCCCGGCCGCCCCGAGGACCCGCCCGCGGGGTGTTGCGCGAACCGGGGGAGGACCGTTCGGTGGTCGAAGGAATCGTTAACCTCTGTCCGGCAACCTGGGGGCAAGCCAGCCACGGACCCCGCCCATGCCCTTCGACGCCCTTTCGACCGTCCCCGCCCCGCGCCGCATCCGCGACCCCGAATGGGAGGCCCAGGTCGCCCGCAACTGGACCCTGCGCGCGGACTGGGAGGCCCTGGGCTACCACTTCCCCGACCACCCCGAGCGGCCCTTCGTGCCGTGGTATCTCCGCCGCGACCACCCCGACCTTGCCGCCGAGGACGACGCCCGCGACCCCGCCCGCGCGGCCCGCCTCCGGGCGCGGGGCCTGATCCCCGACGCCGCCCCGACGCCCGAGACGCCCGAGACGCCCGAGACGCCCGAGACGCCCGAGACGCCCGAGACGCCCGAGACGCCGCCGGGCGAAGCGGAAAATCACGTCCTGTCAAGCCATGCTGGACCCTCGCCGTCTCTTCCCCTAAAGACCCTGCGACCGCAGGGAGAGCCCCCCATGTCCCCCGACACCGTGACCGAGACCCCCGCCCCCGACTACAAGGGCACGCTGAACCTCCCCGAGACGGCCTTCCCCATGCGGGCGGGCCTCCCGGAGCGCGAGCCCCAGTGGCTCGCCCGTTGGGAAAGGATCGGCGTCTACGACCGGCTGCGGGCCAAGGCCGAGGGCCGCGCCCCCTTCACGCTGCACGACGGCCCGCCCTACGCGAACGGCCACCTGCACATCGGCCACGGGCTCAACAAGGTCCTCAAGGACATGGTGGTCCGGTCCCAGCAGATGATGGGCAAGGACGCCCGCTACATCCCCGGCTGGGACTGCCACGGCCTCCCCATCGAGTGGAAGATCGAGGAGCAGTACCGCGCCAAGGGCCTCGACAAGGACGAGGTGGACGTGGTCGCCTTCCGGCAGGAATGCCGCAAGTTCGCCGAGTCCTGGGTCGAGATCCAGCGCGAGGAGTTCAAGCGCCTGGGCATCACTGGCAACTGGGCCGACCCCTACCTCACGATGGACTTCCACGCCGAGGCGGTGATCGCCGGCGAGTTCATGAAGTTCCTCATGAACGGCAGCCTCTACCAGGGCTCCAAGCCGGTCATGTGGTCCCCCGTCGAGAAGACGGCGCTGGCCGAGGCCGAGGTCGAGTATCAGGACGTGACCTCGCACATGATCTGGGTGCGGTTCCCGGTCGTGGACGCTCCCTACGGGTACCGGCTTCCGGACCAGCCCTTCCACAATCAGGGACCGACCAGGGTCCTGTTCGGCGCCGAGCTGAACACGAACCTTTCCGGTGCGTCCGTCCTGATCTGGACGACAACGCCTTGGACGATCCCGCAAAACCGGGCGGTCGCCTTCGGCCCTTCCATTGCCTATGGCGTCTACGAGGTCACCCGCCCGGCCACCGACGCCGCTCCCGCCTCCTCCGAGCGCGTGATCGTCGCCGACGCCCTGGCCGGGTCCGTCTTTGCCCAGGCGAAGCTGGCCCCGGAGAACGTGCGCCGCGAGGGCGACGTCTCGGCCGAGGAGCTTCAGGCCCTGACCCTCGCCCACCCCTTCCGGGGCCTCGATGGCGCGAACGGCGAATGGGACTATGACGTCCCCCTCCTCCCCGGCGAGCACGTGACCGAGGACGCGGGCACCGGCTTCGTCCACACCGCGCCCTCCCACGGCGACGACGACTACCAGCTCGGGCTGAAGTTCGGCCTCCCCATGACCTACAACGTCATGGAGGACGGCTCCTACCGCGCCGACCTGCCTTTCTTCGGCGGCCAGCACATCATCACGGCCGAAGGCAAGGAAGGCCCCGCCAACGTCAGCGTCATCAAGGCGCTGGCACAGAGCGGCGGCCTCTTCGCCAAGGGCAAGCTCAAGCACAGCTATCCGCATAGCTGGCGCTCCAAGGCCCCGCTGATCTACCGCAACACCCCCCAGTGGTTCGCGGCGATCGACAAGCCGCTCTCGGACGGCAAGGGCCAGCACGGCGACACGATCCGCCAGCGCGCCCTCAAGTCCATCGAGGCGCTCGTCACCTTCACCCCCGTCTCGGGCCGCAACCGCCTGCATTCCATGATGCAGGCCCGCCCCGACTGGGTGCTGTCGCGCCAGCGCGCCTGGGGCGTGCCGCTCACCTGCTTCGTCAGGAAGGGGTCCAAGCCCACCGACCCGGACTTCCTCCTGCGCAACGAGGAGGTGAACGCCCGCATCACCGCCGCCTTCGAGGCCGAGGGCGCGGACGTCTGGTACACGGACGGCTTCAAGGAGCGGGTCCTGGGCAACCTTGTGGACGCCGAGGCCTACGATCAGGTCTTCGACATCCTCGACGTGTGGTTCGACTCCGGCAGCACCCACGCCTTCGTCCTGCGCGACCGCCCGGACGGGAGCGAGGACGGCCTCGCGGACCTCTACCTCGAAGGCACCGACCAGCACCGCGGCTGGTTCCACTCCTCCATGCTCCAGGCCTGCGGCACCATCGGCCGCGCGCCCTACCGGGGCGTCCTGACCCACGGCTTCACGCTCGACGAGAAGGGCATGAAGATGTCCAAGTCGCTGGGCAACACCGTAGCCCCCGGTCAGGTGACCAAGGACTACGGCGCCGACATCCTCCGCCTCTGGGTCGCGCAGTCGGACTACACCGCCGACCTCCGCATCGGCCCCGAGATCCTCAAGGGCACCGCGGACAGCTACCGCCGCCTGCGCAACACGATGCGCTTCCTGCTGGGCAGCCTCGGCGACGTGACCGAGGCCGACATGGTCGAGCAGGCCCAGATGCCCGAGCTGGAGCGCTGGGTCCTGCACCGCCTGGCCGAGCTGGACGAGGTCGTGCGCAGCGGCTACGCGGTCTACGACTTCCAGGGCGTCTTCCGCGCGGTATTCGAGTTCGCGACCGTGGACCTGTCGGCCTTCTACTTCGACATCCGCAAGGACACGCTCTACTGCGACGGCGACACGCCCCGCCGCCGCGCCGCGCGCACGGTCCTCGTCCATCTCTTCGACCGCCTGACCACCTGGCTCGCCCCGATCCTCGTCTTCACGATGGAGGAGGTCTGGCTGGAGCGTCACGGGGGCGAGGACTCCTCGGTGCATCTCCGCGACTTCCCCGAGACGCCGAAGGACTGGCGCGACGAGGCGCTGGCCCGGAAATGGCACGCGATCCGCGCCGCCCGCCGCGTGGTCACCGGCGCCCTGGAAAAGCAGCGCACCGCCAAGGTCATCGGCGCGTCGCTGGAGGCCGCACCGACCGTCCACGTCTCCGAAGCACTGGGGCAGGCGCTGCAGGGCGTCGCCTTCGATGACCTCTGCATCACCTCCGGCATCGCGGTCACGACCGCCCCCGCGCCCGCCGACGCCTTCCGCCTGCCGGACGTGCCGGACGTGGCCGTGATCTTCGCCGAAGCCGGGGGCGAGAAGTGCCAGCGCTGCTGGAAGATCCTGCCGGACGTGGGGACGCACCCGCACCCCCACACCTGCGCGCGCTGCGACGAGGCGCTGTCCGGGCTGAACGTCCCGGCCTGAGTCTTGAGCCCAGGCCTTCTGGCGGCGGTCCTCCTCGCCGCCTTTCTCCACGCGGCCTGGAACGCCGCGGTAAAGGTCGGGGCCTCCAAGATCGGGGCGATGCTCATCGTCAGCGTCGCCGAGGTCGCCATCGGCGTGCTGGTGGTCCTCCTGCGGCCGCCGATCGCCCCGGCCGCCTGGCCTTGGGTCATCGCCGCCTCCTGCACGCATCTGTGCTACAAAGGCTTCCTGACCTTCGCCTACGAGCGCGGCGACCTGAGCCGCGTCTACCCCATCGCCCGGGGTGCCGCGCCGATGCTGGTGGCGCTGGTAGGGGCGGCGGCGCTGCCCGACGCGGTCTCGGAACGCGAATACGCCGGCATCGTCGTCCTGGGCCTGGGCATCCTCCTGATGGCACGGGGCGTCGCCACCTCGCGCGAGGACCGGCGGCTCCTTCCCTTCGCGCTGGGCTCGGCACTGGCCACGGCGAGCTACACGCTGATAGACGGACTGGGCGCACGGGTGTCGGGCGAGCCGGTGGGCTACGTGGGCTGGATCTTCGTCGGCGGGGGCGCGCTCTACACGCTGGCCATCCTGGCCTGGAAGGGGCCCGACGCCGTGCCCCGGCGCCCCCGGGACTGGATCTTCGGCACGGGAGGCGCGGCGGCCTCCTACGGGGCCTACGGGATCTCGATCTGGGCCATGACCCTGGCCCCCATCGCCGTCGTGGCGGCTCTGCGCGAAACCTCGATCCTTTTTGCCGTTCTGATCGGCTGGCTGGCCTTCGGAGAGCGCATGGACGGCCCCAAATGGAGCGCCGTCGCACTCATCGTGGCGGGCGTCGCGCTGACCCGGCTTTAACCGTCCCGGCCGTAGACGAGCTGCTGCACCGCGCCCGCGCCCAGCAGGTAGAAGGAACTGATCGTCAGCCCCCACTGGGCCCAGGACTGCGGATGGAAGTCCACCCAGGCCGCCCAGCCCGCGAAGATCACCCAGGCCAGGGCCATGGGCAGCGTCACGGCGCGCCAGCGCTCGGTCCGCACGGGGTGGACGAACTTCACGGGCAGGAACATGGCCACGGCCAGCACCGTCACCAGCGCCACGATGATCCAGAAGTTGGGCTGCCAGGCGAAGAGCACGAGGACCAGCATGTTCCAGCAGCCCGGAAAACCCGAGAAGCTGTTGTCCTTGGTCTTCATCCGCGTGTCGGAGAAATACAGCGCCGAGGCGAAGGTGATGATGATGATCCCGAACCACCCGGTCCAGCCGTCCATGAGCCCCGACCGGAACAGCGCATAGGCCGGGACGAAGACATAGGTGAGGTAGTCGATCACCAAATCCATCAGCACGCCGTCGAAGACGGGCGCGTGGGTCTTCACGTCGTATTTCCGCGCCAGCGGCCCGTCGATCCCGTCCACGAACAGCGCCACGAGGAGCCACAGGAACATCATGCTCCAGTCCTCCTGCACGGCTTCGAGCATGGCGAGGATGGCCCAGACGGCCCCGGTGGCGGTCAGGAAGTGGACGGCGAGGGCTTTTTGGGCGGCTGTCATGCGGTCCGTGATGCCGCATCGGGGCGGATGGGGCAAGCGGGGGGACGCAACGGGCGGGTGGGGTTTTCCGGGCCGGGCGGCTTGCCAGCGCGAAGTCTCGGGGCTACCCCCCCTGCCATGCCTCGCTATGCGCTCAGGATCGAATACTTCGGTGCCCCCTTCGCCGGCTGGCAGCGGCAGGCCGGGCAGCCTTCGGTGCAGGGCGCGCTCGAGGCGGCGCTCGCCCGGCTCGACCCGGGCCCGCACAACGTGGCGGCCGCGGGACGGACCGACGCGGGGGTGCACGCCTGGGGGCAGGTCGCCCATTGCGACATGGGCAAGGACTGGGACCCGTTCCGCCTGTCCGAGGCCCTGAACTTCCACCTGCGTCCGCATCCCGTCGCCGTGACCGCCTGCGCGCGGGTGGCCGATGACTGGCACGCCCGCTTCTCGGCGCGCGAACGGGGCTACCTTTACCGTATCCTCCAGCGCCGCGCGCCATTGGTGCTGTCAGAAGGACGGGCCTGGCGCGTTGGATTTCCGCTGGACGTGGCCGAGATGGCCGAAGGCGCGGCGCATCTGGTCGGGCGGCACGACTTCACGACCTTCCGCTCCTCCATGTGCCAAGCCGACAGCCCCGTGCGGACGCTGGACGTGCTGGAGGTGCGGCGTGCCCAGGGTCCGGAGGGCACCGAGATCCATGTCATCGCCCGCGCGCGGAGCTTCCTGCATAATCAGGTCCGCTCCCTGGTGGGCAGCCTGGAGCGCGTGGGCGCCGGGGCCTGGGCGCCCGAACGGATGGCCGAGGCGCTGGCGGCCCGCGACCGCGCGGCCTGCGGGCCGGTGGCACCGCCCGAAGGGCTCTACCTCACCCATGCGAGCTATGACCCGGACCCGTTCGGTTCCGCCGCAACAGGACGGTAGGACGACGCGTCTCCCTGCGGCATTCTGGCTTTTCCTGGGCGGACGGCTACGCTTAACCTGACCGCAGGCGCACCTGTCGCGCTGCCCCTCCGCGAGGTTCGATGGTCCGCCTGTGTTCCCTTGCCCTGGCCACCCTGCTGCCCTTGGCCGCCCAAGCCCAGGAAGCCACGCTGGTCCTGCCGTCCGACGCTCCCGATGACCTGCGGACGGTGCTGGAAAATGCCTCGCTGACCCTGTCGCTCGAAGCCGAGGGCCTGACGGCCGCGCAGGACTACGTCGCGGCGGCCCGGGCGGATTACCGGCGGCTCCTGGCTGGCCTCTATTCCGAGGGATATTACGGCGGCGTCATCACCATCACCGTAGACGGGCGCGAGGCGGCGACGATTGCGCCGCTCGAGGCCCCCGCGTCGATCGCGCAAGTCGTCCTGTCGGTGGAGCCCGGCCCCCGCTTTGTCTTCGGCACCACCGCCATCACGCCGCTCGCCCCGGCGACCGAGCTTCCGCCCGGCTTCGCCCCCGGCGAGGTCGCCCGCTCCGAGACGGTGCGCGAGGCCGTCGCCGCCGCCATCGCCGCCTGGCGCGAGGTGGGCAACGCCAAGGCCGTCGTCGCCACCGAGCAGGTGACGGCCATCCATCCCGAGACCCGCCTCGACGTCGCCGTGGGCCTTGACCCAGGACCACGGCTAAGCTTCGGCGCGGTGACGGTGAGCGGGAACGAGGACGTGCGTAGCGCCCGCGTCCTGCGCATCGCGGGCATCCCTACGGGCCAGGTCTTCGACCCGGATGTGCTCGACCGTGCGGCCCAGCGCCTGCGTCGGACCGGCACCTTCGACAGCGTCGCCGTCGTTGAATCCGAGACCACCGGTCCCGGCGACACGCTGCCCATCGAGTTGCAAATCGTCGAGTCGCTGCCCCGGCGCATCGGGTTCGGCGCCGAGATCTCCTCGCTCGACGGGGTGTCCGCCACAGCCTTCTGGCTGCACCGCAATCTCCTGGGCGGGGCCGAGCGGCTCCGGGTCGAGGCCGAGGTCGCGGGGATCGAGGGCGGCCTTCTCGACGTGCAGGGGGGCGGCGTGGACTACGCCCTGGGCGCGAGCTTCGCCCGGCCCGCGACCTTCAGCCCCGATAACGATCTCCTGGTGAACGCACGCCTCAGCCGGGAGGACGAGAAGGAGTACCTCCTCGACGAGTTCGACTTCGACTTCGGCATCACCCGCTACGCCAGCGACGACCTGACGGTGTCCTTCGCCCTGGGACTCGTGACCGCCCGCGAGGAGACCGTCATCGAGACGCGGCGCTACACCCTGGCCACGCTGCCGGTTGCGGCGACCTGGGACCGCCGCGACGACGACCGGGATCCCCGGGCGGGCTTCTACCTCGACGCCGAGGCGACGCCCTTTGTCTCGCTCGCGGGCAACGCGGGGAACGGCGCCCGGCTCTACGCCGACGCCCGCGCCTACCGGACCTTCGGCCGCGTGACGCTCGCGGCGCGCGGGCAGGTGGGCAGCGTGCTGGGGGCGGACCGGACGGAGGTGCCGCAGGACTTCCTCTTCTTCTCGGGCGGCGGCGGCACGGTGCGCGGACAGCCCTACCAGTCGCTCGGCGTCGAGGTCCCCGACCCCGACGCGCCCGGCGAGACGGTGACGCTGGGCGGGGCCTCGTTCGTGGGCGCGCAGGTCGAGGCACGGGTGGGGATCACCGAAAGCTTCAGCGGCGTGGCCTTCGCCGATTTCGGTGCGGTGGACGAGGACTCCTTCGTCGACTCCGACAGCCCCTATCAGACCGGCGTGGGTCTAGGCGTGCGCTACAACAGCTTCGTGGGGCCGATCCGGCTCGACGTGGCGACCCCCGCGACGGGCGACGACGCCTTCGGCGCGGTGCAGCTCTACATCGGCATAGGACAGGCGTTTTGAGGCTTCTCCCGCTCCTTCCGCTTCTCGCCCTTCCCCTGCCCGCCCTGGCGCAGTCGTCCGAGGAAACCGAGCGCGACCGCGGCTTCCTGACCGGTCTGATCGAGGACGCGCTGTCCTCGACCGCCCGTCAGGTGGTGGTCGAGGGCTTCGCCGGCGCGCTGTCGTCGCAGGCCACGGCCGAGTCGATCACCATCTCGGACCAGGAAGGGGTCTGGCTCCGCGCCACCGACCTCGTGCTCGACTGGAACCGCTCCGCCCTGTTTGGCGGGCGGATCGAGGTGGAGCAACTGGCAGCGGGCAGCATCGAGATCCTGCGTCCGCCCGTGCCCGACCCGCAGGCCCCCACGCCCGAGGCCACGCCCTTCGCGCTGCCCGAGCTCCCCGTCTCCGTCCAGATCGGCGAGCTCAGCACCGACCGGATCGTGCTGGGCGAGCCGCTCCTGGGCGAGGAGCTGGTGCTCACGCTCGACGGGTCGGTGAACCTCGCGGGGGGCGAGGGCGCGGCCGACGTCGTAGCCCGGATCGTCGAGGGCAGCGCCGGCCAGCTCGCGCTCGACGCCTCCTATTCAAACGAGACGCGCGTCCTCGCCGTGGACCTCGCCGTCGAGGAAGAGGCCGAAGGGCTGGTGACGCGGGCGTTGGGGCTTCCCGGGCTGCCCTCGGTGGCCTTGACCGTCGAGGGCACGGCCCCCATCGATAATTACGAGGCCCGCCTCGCTCTGGCCACCGACGGAGAGCCGCGCATCGCCGGGGGCTTCACGCTCACCACCACGGCGACCGAGAACGGGGAGGTCACCTCGCGCGCCCTCGGGCTCGACGTGCGCGGCGACGTGACGCCGCTGCTCGCGCCCGAGACGGCGGCCTTCTTCGGCGACGACGTGGTACTGCGCACCAAAGGCATCCGCCGCGAGGACGGCTCCATCGTGCTGACCTCGCTCGGCATCCAGGCCGAGGCGCTGGCGCTCAACGGACGGGCCGAGATCACGCCCCAGGGCTGGCCCGCGCGGATCAATCTCCAAGGAACGGTCGGGAACGAGGAGGCCACGCCGGTCCCGCTGCCCGGCGTGGCGGACACGACCGTGACCGGCGTGACGCTGGACGTGAACTACGACCAGGCGCAGGGCGACGCCTGGACCGGCACCTTCGCCATCGAGGACTTCGCGCGCCCGGGCCTGACCCTGCCCGCGCTGACCCTGGAAGGCGGCGGCACCATCGTCCCGGCAACCGCGACGGGGTCCGGCGAGTTCACCGCCATCCTCGACTACGCCGCGCGCGACCTCGCCTTCGCGGACGGGGGGCTGGGCGAGGCCCTGGGCGCGGATCTCACGGGGCGCGTCGACCTGGCTCGCACCGACGACGGCGGTCCCCTTCGGATCAACGCGCTCACCCTTTCGGGTCCCGGCATCGAAGCGCAGGTGGAGGGCACGGTCGCCACGTCGGACGGGCTGCAGGCCGACACGATCACGCGGCTTCAGGCCCAGGACCTCGGCCGTTTCGCCGAACTGTCGGGCCTCGACCTCGGCGGCTCGGCCGAGCTGACCATCGGATCGGTCGTCCGTCCGCTGGACGGCATCTTCGACGCAACCATCGAGGGCGCGACGCAGGACCTCGCGCTCGGGATCGAGCCGCTCGACCCGCTCCTGTCCGGGACGGGCGAGATCGCCGTGGCCGCGGCGCGCGACGAGGCAGGCCTGCGCGTGCGCCAGCTCGACATCTCGACCCCCGCGCTGGACCTCACGGGAACCGCCGATATCACCAGCGGCGCGAGCACGGCCGACTTCGCGCTCGACGTCACCGACCTGGGGCTCGCCTTTCCCGAGCTTTCGGGCCCCGGCGCGGTGACGGGCACGTTCCGGCGCGAGGACTCGGGGGCCGCCACGTTCGACGCCGAGGCCACGCTGCCGGGCGCGGAGGTCTCGGTGGAGGCCACGCAGGCCGCGGCGAGCCTGGGGACCGAAGGCGAGCGGGTGCCGGGCCTCATCGACTTCACCGCCGACGCCGCCGTGGAGGAACTGGGCTCCTATCAGGACCTGCTCGCGACCTTCGCTCCGGATCTCGGCCTCGCGCCACGTGGCGCGGCCGACCTGACGCTCTCGGGGACCACGGCGCAGGACGCCTCGACCTTCGACGTGGCGGTGGAGGCGCGCACGCAGGACCTCGGGCTCGGGATCGAGCCGCTCGACGCCGTGCTCGGGGGCGCGGGGACGCTGACCGGGCAGGCTCGACGCAGCGGCCCGGACAGCTTCCGCGTGGATGACCTTCGCATCGACACCGACCTTCTCGACGGCACCGTGACGGCCGCCTTCGAGAACGGCGCGGGCAGGGCGGACCTCGACCTTGCGCTCGCCGACGTGGAGCCCGTGCTGGGCGGCCTCTCGGGCCCCGGCCGTGTCACGGGAACAGCGGAGCGGGCCGCGGACGGCACCACCGACCTCGATCTCGTGGCGAAGCTGCCCACAGGGCGGGCCGAAGTGGACGGCGTGCTCTCCTCCCCGGAGGAGGGAGCCACCTTCACCGGCGACCTCCTCGCGGACTTCTCCGAGATCGCACCGCTCGGCACGCTCGTGGGACGGGACCTCGGCGGCGCCGTGACGGCGGACCTGTCGGGCACCGCCCGGCTCGACCTGTCCGCGCTGGACCTCGACTTCGAGGCGACCACCCAAGACCTACAGGTCGGGATTTCGCAGATCGACCCGCTGCTCGCCGGCGCCGGCGCCCATACGGGCCGGGTGGAGCGGACCCCGGACGGCACCCTCGCCCTGCAGCTCCTCGCTATGACGCCGCAGGTCCGGGCGGAAGGATCGGGCACGCTCGATCCCGATTCCGGCGAGGTCCGTTTCGACCTGAACCTGCCCGACGTGGGCGTGATCGCCCCCGGCCTCTCGGGCCCGGCCAGCGCGACCGGCACCGCCACGCGCGCCGCCGACGGCAGCCTGGCCATCGACGCCAGTGCCACCGCCCCCGGCGCGCGGGCCGTGGTCGATGCGACCGTCGCCCCGCCCGAGCAGGGCTCCGAGATCACCGGCACCGCCGACCTCTCGGTGGCCGACCTCGGCCCCTGGTCGAACCTCGCCGGGGTGCCGCTCGACGGGGGCCTCGACGCCATGGTGAGCGGGAGCGCCCTGCCCTCCTTCGAACGGTTCGACCTTTCGGTGGAGGCCACCACGCAGGACCTCGATCCGGGCCAGCCGACGCTCGCCCAACTGCTGGCCGGGACCGGCACCCTGTCCGCCGAGGTGGCCCGGGCCGAGAATGGCACGATCCGGGTGGACCGGATCGCGGCGAACTTCCCGAACTTTACTGTGACCGGCGACGGCCGCACGGCCGATGGCGCGACCACCCTGGCCTTCGACGCCCGGCTCGCTGATCTCGGGCTCTTCGTCCCGAGCTTCCCCGGCCCTGTCACGGCGAGAGGCACCACGACCCTGGGCGCCGACGGCGCGGTGGCGGTGGACGCGAATGTCACCGGCCCCGGCGGCATCGACGCCGCCGTCGCGGGCACCTACGGCGGCGCGGCCACCAACGTCGCCATCACCGGGACCGCGCCGCTGGAGATCGCCAACGCCTTCCTCGACCCGCGCAGCCTCGAAGGCCTCGCCCGCTTCGACCTCCGGCTCACGGCTCCCTCGCTCGACGGGCTCTCGGGCAGCGTCACGACGCAGGACGCGCGCCTGTCGGTCCCGACGCTCGGCGAGGCGATCACCGGCATCTCCGGCGCGGCCTCGCTTTCGGGCGGAACCGCGACAGTGGACCTGGCCGGCAACCTCGCCAGCGGCGGCCGCATCGGGATCACGGGCCCCGTGGCCTTGGCGCCGCCCTTCGAGGCGAACCTGTCGATCCTGGGCACCGGCCTCGTAATCCGCGACCCCAACCTCTACGAGGCGCGCGGCGACGCGGCCCTGTCGGTCACGGGCCCGCTCGCGGGCGGGGCGCTGATCTCGGGCGGGGTCGACCTGTCCACCGTCGAGCTTCGCGTCCCCTCCTCCACCGTCGGCGCCCTGGGAGAGCCCCTGCCCGTCTTCCACATCGAACCTTCGGTCCCCGTGCAGCGGACGCTGGAGCGGGCCGGCCTCGCCGATGCCGCGGCGGCGGCCAGCGCCGGGACGGACGGCGGCGCGGCCGGGGGCTTCGGCCTCGATATCCTGCTCAACGCCCCCAACCAAGTCTTCGTGCGCGGGCGCGGCCTCGACGCCGAGCTCGGGGGCTCGCTGCGCCTCACCGGGACCACGAACCAGGTCATCCCCATCGGGCAGTTCTCGCTCCTGCGCGGACGGCTCTCGATCCTGGGGCAGCGCTTCGACCTGACCGAGGGCTCGGCCACGATCCAGGGCGACTTCAACCCCTATCTCCGCCTCGTCGCGCGGACCAGGGCTCGCAGCGGCACGGACATCGCGGTCATCCTCGAAGGTCCCCTCGCCTCGCCCGAGGTGACCTTCGAATCCACGCCCGAGCTGCCGCAGGACGAGGTTCTGGCGCAGCTCCTCTTCGGGGTGGACATCGCCTCGATCACGCCCTTCCAGGCGGTGCAGCTTGCGGCGGCGGTGTCAGAGCTCGCGGGCGGGGGCGGCGGGCTCGTGCAGGACCTGCGCGCGGGCGCGGGGCTCGCCGACCTCGACGTGACCACGACCGAAGGGGGCAACGTCGCGTTGCGCCTGGGGCGCTACGTGTCCGAGAACGTCTACACCGACGTGGTGGTGTCGCAGGAATCCACCGAGGCCACGATCAACCTCGACCTCACGCCGGACCTGACGGTGCGGGCGGGCGTGGGCACGACGGGGGAAACCTCCTTGGGCATCTTCTTCGAGCGGGACTACTAGGCAGCCGGAGCTCAGCCCCCGGTCGCGGCGGCTGGGGAGGTTGAGGGCCCCTCAAGTCCCAGATCGCGGTAGGAGGGCAGGTCGGGGGCGTCCTCCGGCACCGGATCGGCCTCCAGCGCGGCGATCAGGTCCCGCATTTCGGCGATTTCGCGCACCTGCGCCTCGATGATCTCGTCCGCGAGCGACCGCACGCGCGGATCGCGGATATGGGCACGCTCGCTCGTCAGGATGGCGATGGAATGGTGCGGGATCATCGCCTTCATGTAGGCCACGTCGTCCACCGTCGCCTGGCTCCGAACAAACCAGAGCGACACGGCGGCGACTGCAACTCCCCCGACCAGGATCGCGAAATTGACACCCTTGCGCTCGTACATGCCCCACATGAAGGCCATCATGATCACAGCCATGGCGCCCCCCATCACCAACGCCATCCAGCCGCGCGTCTGGCTCCAAGCGATGTGGTCCCATCGATACGTGTTGAGGTACATCAGCACGTACATCACGAGGGTCGAGGCTAGGATCATCAGGCCGAAGCGCAGGTAGGACATGGGGCGGCTCCTTCCGGTTGCTAGGTCGCAACCGGTCGGGGACGCCGGGGTTCCGCCCGCTTCCCTACTCCGCCGCCTCAAGCATGGGCGTGGGCTCGTCCCAGTAGTGGCAGGTGGCCCGATGCGCCGGTCCCACGTCGTAGGCCGGCGGCGGCTCCTGCGCGCAGCGCTCGCGCGCCTTGGGGCAGCGGGTGCGGAAGACGCAGCCCGAGGGCGGCGCCAGCGGCGAGGGCAGGTCCCCCTCCAGCACGGGCCGGGGCCGCGCCCGCTCCAGCTCGGGGTCGGGGATCGGCACCGAGGCGATCAGGAACTGCGTGTAGGGATGTCGCGGCGTCTCGACGATGGCCTTGGCGGTCGCCGTCTCCATCAGCCGGCCCAGGTACATGACCATGACGCGGTCCGAGATGTGGCGAACGACGGACAGGTCGTGGGCGATGAAGATCATGGCGATCCCCAGTTCGCGCCGCAGTTCGCGCAGCAGGTTCACCACCTGCGCCTGCACCGACACATCCAGCGCCGAGACCGGCTCGTCGCAGATCAGCAGCTTCGGCCGCAGGATCAGCGCCCGCGCGATGCCGATGCGCTGGCACTGCCCGCCCGAGAACTCGTGAGGGTAGCGGTTCATGAGGTTGGGCAGGAGCCCCACCCGATCCATGATCTCGGCCACGCGCCGGCGGACCTCGGCGCGCGGGGTCTTGGGATGGTGCGTGACCAGCGGCTCGGCGATGATGTCGCCCACGGTCATACGCGGGTTCAGCGCCGCCAGCGGGTCCTGGAAGATCATCTGAATGTCGCGCCGCCGGGACCGCCGCGCGCCGGGGACGAGGTTCCCCAGGTCCTGCCCGTCGAAGACCACGCGCCCCGAGGACGGCACGGTGCCGATGATCGCGCGGGCGAGCGTGGACTTGCCCGAGCCGCTCTCGCCCACCACCCCCAGCACCTCGCCGGGGCGCAGGTCGAACGAGATGCCGCCCACCGCTTGCAGCTTGCGGGGCGGCGTCCAGGGCCAGCCGCCGCGCACGGGAACGTCGAAGGTCACGCGCAGGTCGCTCACCTGCAGGATCGGGGCGCTCATTGGGCGGCCTCCCTTTCGGCCAGGATCTCCTCGACGGAGACGTTGCAGGCGCGGCGACGGCCGTCGGGCAGGGTCACGAGCGGCGGCCGGACCCGCTCGTTCTCGGGCCGGCGGAAGGCGCAGCGCGGGAAGAAGGGGCAGCCGGGCGGCAGGCGGCTCATGTCCGGGGGCTCGCCCGCGATGGTCAGGAGCTCGTCGTCCTCGCGGTCGATGCGCGGCACGGCCGACAGCAGCCCCATCGTGTAAGGATGCGTGGGCCGGGCGAAGAGCGGCCCCGTCGCGCCCTCCTCCATGACCTGCCCGCCATACATCACCAGCGTCCGGTCGCTCGATCCCGCCACCACGCCCAGGTCGTGCGTGATGAGGATCATGGCCGTCCCCAGGTCCTGCCGGATCTCGGCCAGGAGCCGCATGATCTGCGCCTGCACCGTGACGTCGAGCGCCGTCGTGGGCTCGTCGGCGATCAGGAGCTTCGGGCGGCACAGCAGCGCCATGGCGATCATGATGCGCTGGCGCATGCCCCCCGAGAACTCGTGCGGGTACATGCCGATGCGCGCCTTCGCGTCGGGGATGCGCACCGCGTCGAGCATCTCCGCGGCCTCCGCCACCGCCTCGCGCTTGCCCATGCCCTTGTGAAGCTGGAGCACCTCGGCCATCTGGTCGGACACGCGCATGTAGGGGTTCAGGGACGTCATCGGGTCCTGGAAGATCATGGCGATCTCCTGCGACCGGATGCGGTTCAGCTCTTTCTGCGGCAGTTCCAGCAGGTTGCGCCCCATGTAGCGCACGGTCCCCGTCGCGCGTCCGTTCGCCGCCAGGAGCCCCATCGCCGCATAGGCCGTCTGCGACTTGCCCGACCCGCTCTCGCCCACGATGGCCAGCGTCTCGCCTGGCGCCAGCGCGAAGGAGACGCCGTTGACGGCGTTCACCTCGCCGTCGCCGGTGCGGAAGGTCACGCGGAGATCCTCGACCTCCAGCAGGGGGCCCGACGTTCTCGTGTCCATGTCAGCGGTCCTTCGGGTCGAGCGCGTCGCGCAGCCCGTCGCCCACGAAGAAGAAGGCGAAGAGCGTGGCGACGAAGAAGAAGAGCGGGAAGTAGAGCTGCCAGGGCTCGCCGCCGCCGTTGAGCACCTGCGACGCCCCGCTCGAGATCAGCGAGCCCAGCGAGGTGTTGGGCTCCTGCACGCCCAGGCCCAGGAAGCTGATGAAGGACTCGTAGATGATCATCTCGGGGATCAGCAGCGTGGCGTAGACCACGACGATGCCCAGGAGGTTCGGCACGATGTGGCGCAGGATGATGGTCAGGGGCCGCACGCCCGTGGCGATGGCGGCCTCCACGAATTCCTTGTTCTTGATCGTCAGGGTCTGCCCCCGCGCGATCCGCGCCATGCCCAGCCACGAGATCAGCCCGATCCCGATGAAGAGCATCAGGAGCGACCGGCCAAAGATCACCAGCAGCAGGATCAGCACGAACATGAAGGGGATGGACATCAGGATGTCCACGATCCGCATCATCACGCTGTCCACCCGGCCGCCCAGGTAGCCCGAGATCGCGCCATAGAGCGTGCCCACGACCACCGCCACGAGGCTGCCCACGATCCCGATGAGAAGCGACAGCCGCGTGCCCTGCACGGTGCGGGCGAAGAGGTCGCGCCCTTCGGCGTCGGTGCCGAAGTAATGCCCCGTCTCGAAGGAGGGGACGCCCTTGGACGCGTTGATGCCGATCAGCGTGAAGTCGACGTAGTCGCGCTCGTACTGCGCGACGAAGCCGCCGCCGAAGGCGAAGATCGCGATGAGGACGAGGACGGCCAGCGCCGCCGTCGCGGCCCGGTTGCGCAGGAAGCGCCGCCGGGCATCGGTCCAGAGCGAGCGGCCCTTCTCGGGCCGGGTCGCGGTCCGCGAGGCCTCGGTGGCGGGATCGGTGAGCGCCATGGCGGGGCCCCCTCTAGTAGCGGATCTTCGGGTCGATCCAGGCGTAGAGGATGTCGACCAGAAGGTTGAAGACGATGGTCAGGACGCCCACGAGGATCGTCACGCCCATGATGACCGAATAGTCCCGGTTCAGCGCCGCGTTCACGAAGTACTGCCCGATGCCCCCGGTGGAGAAGAACACGTCCACCACCACGGACCCCGTGATCATGGCCACGAAGGCCGGGCCCAGGTAGCTCAGCACCGGCAGGATCGCGGGCTTGAGCGCGTGGCGCAGGATGATCCGGCGCATGGGCAGGCCCTTGGCCCGCGCGGTGCGGATGAAGCCCGAGTTCATCACCTCGAGCATCGACGACCGCATGATCCGCGCGATGGCGGCCAGGTAGCTCGTGGCCAGCGCGGCGACCGGCAGGATCACGTACTGCCACTGCCCGCCGTACCAGCCGCCCGCGGGCAGCCAGCCCAGCCACAGCGTGAAGACCAGCACCAGGAGCGGCCCCAGGACGAAATTCGGCAGCACCGAGGCGCCGATGGCCGAGCCGGTGGCGAGGTAGTCGACCCAGGTGTTCTGCCGCACGGCGGCCACGACGCCCAGCGCCACCCCGAAGACGACCGCGACCGCGAAGGCCCAGGTGCCGTAGGTGAGCGTCACCGGGAAGCCCTGCGCGATCAGTCCCGAGACCGTCTGGTCCCGGTACTTGAACGAAGGCCCGAAGTCGAAGTGCAGGACGATGTTCTTCACGTAGTTGAAGATCTGCACGGCGTAGGGCTGGTCGAGCCCGTAGCGCGCCTCGATGTTGGCCATCACGTCGGGCGGCAGCGGCCGCTCGGCGTTGAAGGGCCCGCCGGGCGCGGCGAACATCAGGACGAAGGAGATGACGATCAGGATGAGGATCGTCGGGATCGCCACCAGGAGGCGGCGCAGGATGAAGGTCAGCATGAGGGGATCCTCGGCGCCCGAAGCGACAATGTCGGGAAATGCCTGTGGGTCCGCCCTCCTAAAGGAAGGCGGACCCCAGGGCCACTAGATGCCGATCACTCCTGCGCGATCCGGTACATGTCCTTGGCGTACCAGTTCTCCTGCGCGTTCTCGAACGCATACCCCTTGATCGAGGCGTCGAGCATGAAGTCCTTGGCGTAGAAGTAGATGGGCAGGATCGGCATGTCCCGCGCCAGCATCTCCTCGGCCTGGGTATAGAGCGGCTGCGGATCGGCGGCGGTGCGCGACTCCTCCATCAGCGCGTCGTACTCGGGGTTCTCGTAGCGCGGGTCGTTCGATTCGTTGTCCGCCGTCATCAGGTCGAGGAAGGTCGACGCCTCATTGTAGTCGGCGCACCAGGCCGCGCGGGCGATCTGGAAGTTGCCCTCGCGCCGCGTATCGAGAAACGTCTGCCATTCCTGGTTGGCGAGCGTGGTTTCGACCCCCAGCGTCTGCTTCCACATCTGGCCAATGGCCACCGCAAGCTGCTGGTGGGCCTGGTCGGTGTTGTAGATGATTTCGAATGTCAGTGGCTCGCCCTCGGGGCCAAAGCCCGCCTCGGCCAGCAGCTCCTGGGCGCGCGTGTTGCGCTCCTCCTGGGTCATCGTGGCGATCGGCACCTCGGGGACCTCGTAGCCGGCGGTCGCCGGGTGCGCCAGCGTGTAGGCCGGAAGCTGCCCGGCGGCCAGGATGCTGTTCACGATCACGTCCCGGTCGATGGCGAGGTTCAGCGCCTCGCGCACCCGTACGTCGAGCAGCGCCGGGTCCGAGTCCGGGCGCACGTTGATGGCGTAGTAATAGGTGCAGAGGTTCGGGACCGCGTGGACCTCCTCGGGGTATTCCTCCTTGAGGCGGGGGAACTGGCCGATCGGCACGTCGGTCGCGTCCAGTTCGCCAGCGATCCAGCGGGTCAGGCCCTGGTTCTCGTCGTTGATGATAAGGAAGCTGACCTCGTTCAGGACAGTGTTGGCGTTGTCCCAGTAGTTCTCGTTCCGCGTGACGACGGTGCGCTCCTGCGGGACGCGCTCGCTCAGGACATAGGCCCCGTTCGACACCATGTTGCCGGGCTGGGTCCAGGCATCGCCGTGCTCCTCGATGTTGGACTGGAGCACCGGATAGGTGGTGTAGTGGGTCACCATCTGCGGGAAGTAGGGGATGGGCTGCGTCAGCGTGACCTCGAGCGTGTGGTCGTCCACGGCCCGCACGCCCAGCGTGTCGGGCGCGGCCTCGCCGGCGACGACCTCGGCGGCCCCCGCCACCTTCATGAGATCGATGTACCAGCTATACGGAGAGGCGGTCGCGGGGTCGGCCGCGCGCCGCCAGGCATAGACGAAGTCGTTCGCCGTGACCGGCTCCCCATTCGACCAGCGCGCTTCGGGGCGCAGGTTGAAGGTGTAGGTCAGGCCGTCCTCGCTCAGCGTGTGATCCAGTGCCACGCCAGGGACGATGTTGCCCTGGGCGTCCTGGTTGTAGAGCCCCTCGAAGAGCTGGCGCGCGATGGACCCGCTGTCCACGTCCTCGATCAGCCCCGGATCGAGCGTCGGCACCTCGTCGAGGATGCGCCAGGAGAAGGTCTGGTTCTCGGCGAGCGGATCGCCGGTCTCGGGATGGGTGGCCTGCGCCATCGCGCCGGTGGCGAGCAGCGCGAGGAGCGACGCCGCGCGGAATGTGGAGCGGACTGCCATGTGGGCTCTCCCTGGATCGTGGCGGGGGCCCCTGGGACCCCCTGCGGGTTGAGTTGCGTCGGCCCCCGGATCGCTCCGGCGGCGAAACTGGCGAAATCCAAGGCTCATGGCCGGCGCTTGGCAAGTGGAAAGCCCCTGCGCCGCGCCGTGACCTCACGACACAATTCCGACACAGGCGTCTGGCCCCCCGGCCTGCGGCGGCCTAGAACCCGGCGCATGGACCTCGACCTCGCCACCCGCCCCGGCCTGCCCGACGCGCTCCGCGTCCTCCTGCGCGACTTCCCGCGCGAGGCCTGGGAGGCCGACCCGAACTTCCACGGGCTCGTCTCGTTCTGGCTGGGCATGCACGTCCATTTCCGCGACGAGCTGGCCGCGATGCGGCAGGAGGCCGAGGCGGTCCTCGACCGCCGGATGGAGCCGCGTGCCTGGGCCGGGCGGCTCTCGCGCCGGGGCAGCGGCTTCGTCGAGCATCTGCACGGCCATCACGGCATTGAGGACAACCACTACTTCCCGATCCTGGTGACCCGCGACGCCCGGCTCGAACGCGGGTTCGAGATCCTCGACACCGACCACCACGCGCTCGACGCCCATCTCGACGCCTTCGTGCAGGACGCCAACGGCGCGCTGCAGGCCCTGCAAGCGCCGGCCTTCCGCACGCAGGCGGGCCGCTTCCAAGACGGCCTCCTCCGCCTCGACCGCTTCCTGGACCGCCATCTCACGGACGAGGAGGACCTGATCGTCCCCGTGATCCTGCGCGACGGCGAGGCCGGGCTGCGCTAGCCTGCCCCCATGATCGACAAGCTCGAGATGTTCATCGCGCTCGCCCAGGCGCGCCACTTCGGCCGCGCCGCCGAGGCCGTGGGCGTGACCCAGCCTTCGCTCTCCGCCGCCATCCGGCAACTGGAGGACAGCCTGGGCGTCATGCTGGTCCTGCGCGGCAGCCGCTACGGCGGCCTCACGCCCGAGGGCGAGCGCGTCCTGCAATGGGCCCGCCGCATCGTCGCCGACGCCCGCGCCATGCGCGAGGAGCTGCGCGTGACGCGCGCCGGCCTCTCGGGCACGCTCCGCCTCGGCGTCATCCCCACGGCGCTCGCCGCCGCCGCACGCCTCACCGCCGCTTTCGCCGCCGCGCATCCGGACGTCCGCATCACCATCCTGTCCGCCACCTCCATCGCCATCCTCGACGACCTCGACGCCCTCGCGCTCGACACCGGCATCAGCTACCTCGACAACGAGCCTCTGGGCACCAAGGCCACCCTCCCCCTCTTCGAGGAGCGCTATGCCCTGCTGGTGCGAGAGGACCACGTGCTCGCCGCCCGCGACGCCGTCGCCTGGGCCGAGCTCGGCGAGGTGGCGCTCTGCCTGCTCACCCCCGACATGCAGAACCGCCGCATCGTCGCGGGCCTCCTCGCGCAGGCGGGGGTCACGGTGGCCCCGCGCATCGAGTCGAACTCCACGATCGCGCTCCTGGGCCAGGTCCTCGCGGGGGGCTGGGCCACGATCCTGCCGTTGGGCGCGGCCGAGGCCTTCCTGTCCCACGGCCCCCTCCGCGCCCTGCCCCTGACCGACCCCGACGCACGCCATCGCGTGGGCCTGATCGCCCCCGCGCGCGAGCCGCAGCTGCCGCTCGTGGCCGCCCTCCTGGCCGAGGCGGGGCGAATGGTCCGATAGGATTTGCCTATCGATCAACGGAAGCTTGATCTTGATACGGCATGGAAACCGCGTCACACCGTGGCCAGCCAGACGGGACGCTTCATGCTCGACACAGCCGACTTCACCGCGCGCCTGCGCGAGATCATCGCGGAACACCTGCCCCTCGAAGGGCCGCTCCTGCCGATCCTTCACGCCGTCCAGGCCGAATGGGGCCATGTGCCCGAGGCGGCGGTCCCCGTCATCGCCAACGCGCTGAACCTCGGCCGGGCCGAGGTGCATGGCGTCGTCACCTTCTACCACGACTTCCGGCACGTCCCCGCCGGCCGCACGGTCGTCAAGGTCTGCGCCGCCGAGGCCTGCCAGGCCCAGGGCGGCCGCGACCTCGTGCAGGCGACGCTGAAGGCCTTCGGCCTCAAGGACTACGGCACGACCCTCGACGGCAAGGTGACGGTCGAGCCCATCTACTGCCTCGGCCTCTGCGCCTGCGGCCCCGCCGCGCTGGTGGGCGACCGGCTCCTCGGCCGCGCCACGGCCCAATCCATCGGCGAGGAGGTCCTGTCGTGAAGATCTACGTCCCCCGCGACGCCGCCGCCCGCTCGCTTGGCGCCGACAAGGTCGCCAACGCCATCGTTCTGGAAGCCACGAAGCGCGGCGTCACCGTCGAACTCGTCCGCAACGGCTCGCGGGGCATGGTCTGGCTCGAACCCCTCGTGGAGATCGAGACCGCCCAGGGCCGCACCGCCTTCGGCCCCGTGACCGTAGCCGACGTGCCGGCCCTGCTCGACGCCCCCGACACGCATCCCAAGGCCCAGGGCCCGGTCGAGCTGATCCCCTGGTTCGCGAAGCAGACCCGCCTGACCTTCGCCCGCGTCGGCCTCATCGACCCGCTGTCGCTCTCGGACTACGAGGCCCATGGCGGCCTCGCGGGCCTGCGCCGCGCGCTCGAAATGGATGGCGACGCCCTCATCGACGAGATGAAGCTTTCCGGACTCCGCGGCCGCGGCGGCGCGGGCTTCCCCACCGGCATCAAGTGGGACACCGTCCGCCTCGCCCAGGCGGACCAGAAATACATCGTCTGCAACGCCGACGAGGGCGACTCGGGCACCTTCGCCGACCGGATGCTGATGGAGGGCGACCCCTTCACCCTGATCGAGGGCATGGCCATCGCGGGCGTCACCGTCGGCGCGACCAAAGGCTACGTCTACATCCGCTCCGAGTACCCCGACGCCATCCACCAGATGTCCGAGGCCATCCGCATCGCCCGGATGAACAAGCTGCTCGGGCCGTCCCTCCTTGGCACCGGCCCCGCCTTCGACATGGAGGTGCGCGTCGGCGCGGGCGCCTATGTCTGCGGCGAGGAGACCTCGCTCCTGAACTCGCTCGAAGGCAAGCGCGGCACCGTTCGCGCCAAGCCCCCCCTGCCCGCGCTTCAGGGGCTCTTCGGCAAGCCCACCGTCGTCAACAACGTGATCTCCTTGGCCACCGTGCCGTGGATCTTCGCCAACGGCGCGCAGGCCTACAAGGACTTCGGCCTCGGCCGGTCGCGCGGCACGATCCCGCTCCAGATCGCCGGCAACGTGAAATTCGGCGGCCTGTTCGAAACCGCCTTCGGCATGTCCCTGGGCGAGATCGTCAACGACATCGCCGGCGGCACCGCGACAGGTCGCCCCGTCAAGGCCGTGCAGGTCGGCGGTCCCCTCGGCGCCTACTTCCCGGTCTCCAAGTTCGCGACCCCCTTCGGCTACGAGGAGTTCGACGGACAGGGCGGCCTCATCGGGCACGCCGGGATCGTGGTCTTCGACGACTCGGTGGACATGCTCCAGCAGGCCCGCTTCGCCATGGAGTTCTGCGCCGTCGAATCCTGCGGCAAGTGCACTCCCTGCCGCATCGGCGCGGTACGCGGCGTGGAGACGCTGGACCGCATCGCCCAGGGCGACGCGGCGGCGATGCCGCTCCTCGTGGACCTCTGCGACACGATGCGGGATGGATCGCTCTGCGCCCTTGGCGGGTTCACCCCGTATCCGGTGATGTCGGCCGTGACCCAGTTCCCGGACGACTTCGCCCGGCTGCGCGAGGCCGCGGAATGATCCACCCGGTGTTGCGCGAATCGACCGACCACCGCGCGGTGGTCGAAGGAACCGTTAACTCTTTCGTGCGAATCTCGATTCAAACGGCAACCCATCAGCAGGAGGCGCAGCCATGAAGGACTTCATCATCCCCGGCCTCGACGGCGCCCCGGCCTTCTCCGACCGCGACTACGGCACGCCCGAAAGCCGCTCGCAGAAGATGGTGACGCTGACCATCGACGGCTTCGAGGTCTCGGTGCCCGAGGGCACGTCGGTCATGCGGGCCTCCAACACGCTCGGCATCTCGATCCCCAAGCTCTGCGCCACCGACAACATGGAGGCCTGGGGCTCCTGCCGCCTCTGCGCCGTGGAGATCGAGGGGCGCCGCGGCACCCCCGCCTCCTGCACGACGCCCGTCGCCCCCGGCATGGTCGTCCACACCCAGAGCGAGAAGATCCGCAAGCTCCGCAAGGGCGTGATGGAGCTCTACATCTCGGACCACCCGCTCGACTGCCTGACCTGCGCGGCCAACGGCGACTGCGAGCTTCAGGACATGGCCGGGGCCGTGGGCCTGCGCGACGTCCGCTACGAGGCGCCCCAGGGCGCGCCCGGCGTCGCCAACCACTTCCTGCGGCGCGAATCGGACGGAACGGCCAACCCGCAATGGCTGCCCAAGGACGACTCGAACCCCTACTTCACCTATGACCCGGCCAAGTGCATCGTCTGCTCGCGCTGCGTCCGCGCCTGCGAGGAGGTGCAGGGCACCTTCGCCCTGACGATCGAGGGGCGCGGCTTCGACTCCCGCGTCTCGGCCGGCATGGCGGGCGACTCGTTCCTGTCCTCGGACTGCGTGTCCTGCGGCGCCTGCGTCCAGGCCTGCCCGACCGCGACCTTGCAGGAGAAGTCGGTCATCGAGATCGGCACCCCCGACCGCAAGGTGGTCACGACCTGCGCCTATTGCGGCGTCGGCTGCTCCTTCGAAGCCGAGATGCGCGGCGACACCGTCGTTCGCATGACGCCCTGGAAGCACGGCAAGGCCAACCGGGGCCATTCCTGCGTCAAGGGCCGCTTCGCCTGGGGCTACGCGACCCATAACGACCGCATCCTGCACCCGATGATCCGCGAGTCGATCAACGACCCGTGGGAGGTCGTGACCTGGGACGAAGCGATCACCTTCGCCGCGACCAAGCTGCGCGACATCCAGGCCAAGCACGGCCGGCGCGCCATCGGCGGCATCACTTCGTCGCGCTGCACCAACGAGGAGACCTTCCTCGTCCAGAAGATGATCCGCTCGGTTTTCGGCAACAACAACACCGACACCTGCGCGCGCGTCTGCCACTCGCCCACCGGCTACGGCCTGGGTCGCGCCTTCGGCACCTCGGCCGGCACGCAGGATTTTGACAGCGTCGAGCACACGGACGTCGTCATCGTCATCGGCGCGAACCCGACGGACGGCCACCCCGTCTTCGCCTCCCGCCTCAAGAAACGGCTGCGCCAGGGCGCCAAGCTCATCGTCATCGACCCGCGCCGCACCGACCTCGTGCGTTCCCCGCACATCGAGGCCGCGCATCACCTGCCGCTGCGCCCCGGCACCAACGTGGCGGTCGTCACGGCGCTCGCGCATGTGATCGTGACCGAGGGCCTCTACGACGAAGCCTTCATCCGCGAGCGCTGCGACTGGGACGAGTTCCAGCACTACGCCGAGTTCGTGTCGGACGCCCGCCACTCGCCCGAGGCCATCGCGATGCTCACGGGCGTGGACCCGAACGAGCTTCGCGCGGCGGCCCGCCTCTTCGCCAAGGGCGGCAACGGGGCGATCTACTACGGCCTGGGCGTGACCGAGCACAGCCAGGGCTCCACGACCGTCATGGGCATCGCCAACCTCGCCATGCTGACGGGGAACATTGGGCGTCCGGGCGTGGGCGTGAATCCGCTGCGCGGCCAGAATAACGTGCAGGGCAGCTGCGACATGGGTAGCTTCCCGCACGAGCTGCCCGGCTACCGGCATGTGAGCCAGGACGCGACCCGCGAGATCTTCGAGAAGCTCTGGGGCTCGGTGCTCGACAAGGAGCCGGGCCTGCGCATCCCGAACATGCTGGATGCGGCCGTCGAGGGCACCTTCAAGGGCCTCTACGTCCAGGGCGAGGACATCCTCCAGTCCGACCCCGACACCAGGCACGTCTCGGCCGGCCTTGCCGCGATGGACTGCGTGATCGTGCAGGACCTTTTCCTGAACGAGACGGCGAACTACGCCCACGTCTTCCTGCCGGGCTCGACCTTCCTTGAAAAGGACGGGACCTTCACCAACGCCGAGCGCCGCATCAACCGCGTCCGCCGGGTGATGATGCCCAAGAACGGCTACGCCGACTGGGAAGTGACGATGCTGCTCGCGAATGCCATGGGCGCGGGCTGGACCTACACCCACCCGTCGCAGGTCATGGACGAGATCGCGGCGACCACGCCCTCCTTCGCGGGCGTCTCCTACGAGATGCTGGAGGAGAAGGGATCGGTCCAGTGGCCCTGCAACGAGCTGCACCCCGAGGGCACGCCGATCATGCACGTGGACGGATTTGTGCGCGGCAAGGGGCGCTTCATCGTGACCGAGTACGTGGCCACCGATGAACGGACCGGCCCGCGCTTCCCGCTGCTGCTGACGACGGGCCGCATCCTGTCCCAGTACAACGTGGGCGCGCAGACCCGGCGGACGGCCAACGTGGTCTGGCACGACCAGGACGTGCTGGAGATCCACCCCCACGACGCCGAGGTGCGGGGAATCAAGGAAGGCGACTGGGTCCGCCTCGCCTCGCGCGCGGGCGAGACGTCGCTTCGCGCGTTGTTGACCGACCGGGTCAGCCCCGGCGTGGTGTACACCACTTTCCACCACCCGGACACGCAGGCTAACGTTATCACCACGGACTTTTCGGACTGGGCGACGAACTGCCCGGAATACAAGGTGACGGCGGTGCAGGTGGCGCTGACCAACGGCCCCTCGGACTGGCAGGAGGACTATGCGCAGCGTGCCGAGCGATCCCGCCGGGTCCTCCCGGCAGCGGAGTGACGGAGAGGTGATCTCCGGCATGATCCCGGCCTCGGCACCGACCGCGCGCGTGCGCGCGGTCACGCCCGGGGGCTTCGACTCGGGCCGCACGCTGCCCGAGGAAACGCCGGTGGCGCTGGTCTACAACGGCGGCACGCAGGCCGTGATGATGGCCACGCCCGCCGACATCGAGGACTTCGCGCTGGGCTTCACGCTGACCGAAGGCATCGCGCCGCGTCACGCTCTCCCCGATGTCGAGGTGGTGGCCCACGCCACACCCTCGGGCCCCGGGCTCGAAGCGCGGATGTGGCTCCCGCCCGAGGCCGAGATGGCGCTGCGCGCGCGCAGGCGCGCCAGCGTCGGCCCCGTGGGCTGCGGCCTTTGCGGCATCGACTCGCTGGGTCAGGCGCTCCGCCCCCTGCCCGTCCTGCCCGAAGCCTATGCCGCCCTGACCGTCGCCGACATGAAGTTTGCTCTGGGCGAGCTGCGTGACTGGCAGCCGCTCCACGACGAGACCCGCGCCGTCCACGCCGCCGGCTTCTGGCAACCGGGTCAGGGCATCCTGCTGGCGCGCGAGGACGTGGGCCGGCACAACGCGCTCGACAAGCTGATCGGGGCGCTGGCGCGGGCCAACATCGACCCGGCACTGGGCGCCATCGCGCTGACCTCGCGCCTGTCGGTGGAGATGATCCAGAAGACGGTCATGGCCGGCTGCCCGATCCTCCTCGCCGTCTCGGCCCCGACCGCGCGCGCGGTGCGGATCGCCGACGGGGCGAACCTTACCCTTGCTTCCACGTCACGCGGGGAGGTGCAGGTCTTCACCCATCCCCGCCGCATCCTCACACGTCGCCGGGAGGGGCCCCGCTTTGGCCGCTGACATTCAGAAACTGGTCCGCATGGCGAACCAGATCGCTACCTTCTTCGCCTCCCAACCGGGCGACACCCAAGCTGCCGAGGTTGCGGGGCACCTCAAGTCCTTCTGGGAACCGCGCATGCTCCAAGCGCTCTACGCCCATGTAGACGCAGGCGGCGAAGGGCTCTCGCCCCTGGTCCTGCAGGCCGTGGGCCGACTGCGTCAGCCAGCCTGAGGAGCGTTCGTCGTCAGCGGCTCGCCCAGCCGGGACCAGACCTCGTCGACCACCGCCTCGGCGGCCAGTCCCACCAAGGCGCCCGCAGTGACATCCGAGGGATAATGCGCGCAGCGGGGAATCTGGGCGAGCCCGATGGCCGCCGCTGCGCCATAAAGGGGAAGGCGGGCTTCGGGGAACACCCGGGCCACCGCGCGCGCCGCCGCGACCGCATCGGCCGTGTGCCCTGAAGGGAAGGAGTTGTAGGGCCCCTCGTTCGGCCCTAGCAGACCCCTTTCATAGCGGCCCTCGTCGGCCAGCACGTGGGGCCGGGTGCGAACGACGATGGCCTTGGCCACGCTCTTGATGGCTGTGGCGAGCGCGACGGAGGCGAAGAGCCGTCCTCCGGCCTCCGCGACCGACCGCTGGCAGCCCGCAAGCCCGCCCGCGAGCATCAGCGCGCCCAGCGTCAGCATCGGCGGCTGGTCTGCGATTTCGCTCAGGTGCCCGAGAGCTTGGGTGACGGGATGGTGCCGGACCTCGGCAGCCTTGTGGGCTACGGCGATGTCGGCCTCCTCGACGGTTTCGATGGCGCTCTCCAGAGACATACCTCCCGAACGCGGCCGCGCGTCAAAGGTTGCGCTTGACGCAGGGGCCAGGCGTCACAGGGCCCGCGCGCCCAGCCAGCGAGCCCAACTCGCCTCCGAGCCCGCGAAGGCGTTCACGTCCACAGGCCCCTGCACGCCCGGAACGAGGCCGGTCCCGGAATACTGCCAGAACGTCCAATCCTCGTCCGGATAGGCTTCGGACGGATGCCGGGTGACGGCACGCAGCCACATTTCGGCGCCTTGGAGCTTCCAGAGCTCGTTACGTTCCCAGAAGTCAGGAGTGGTGTAGATGATGGGGGTCTGGTCGAAGTGCCGGCCGACGGTGTTGAGCCAGGTCTGCACCTCGGTGCGCACGACCTCGGGCGCGGGGCGGTAGGTGGCGCAGGTCGGCGACGCCGTGTTCCATTCGAGGTCGAGCACGGGCGGCATCGCACCACGCTCCTTGGGCACGTTGGCGATGAACCAGGCGGCCTGGGTCGAGGCAGGGCCGCACCAGTAGTGGAAATGGTAGGCGCCCCGCGCCACGCCGGCCTCGCCCGCGGCGCGCCAATGGGCGGCGAAGGCCGGATCGACGCGGTCACCGCCCTCGGTAGCCTTGATGAAGGCGAAGCTCACGCCGTTTGCTCGGGCCATGGGCCAATCGATGGCGGTCTGGTAGCGCGACACGTCGATGCCGTGGACGGGGTGGAACATGGGCGACAGCCCCTTCCACTCCACGGGATGGGCGTCACCGAAGCGGGGGAGTTGGGGCGCGCCGAACCGGGGCCCGATGACCGAAGCAGCGGAACTGCTCTGCTCCATCTGAGCGGCCCGCGGGCCGCCCCCACAGGCCGCCAGCACAAGAAGGGCCGCGAGCCCCAGGCCTCTAACCAGTCCGGACGACGTCCGCATCTCCGAATCCCCCTGTCCCCAACCATGGCGCGTCTTGGCCGACGCGTCTTCTCCCGCCAGTCTGCGGCGCGATCCGGGCCCAAGCAAGGCGGATGAAGGGCACCCGGAGGTGCGGGACGAAGCCCATCCCGCAGGCTCAGTCCATGTGGAACTGCTGCGGCAGGAGAAAGGGAAAGCTTGTGGCCGGGTCGATCTCGACCTTCATGATCGGGGCCATCCACTCGGCCCAGCGGGCGTTCACCGGATCGGCGGCGATCGCCTTCTGCAACGCCGCAAGGTCGTCGCACTCGAAGGTGCCGAACAGCGTCAGCCCGTGCCGGAAGATGTTGTAGTTGCGGAAGCCCGCTTTCCGCAGCGCCTCGGTCATCTCGGGCCAGATCGCGTCGTGCCGGCGCTTGTACTCCTCCTCGTAGCCCGGCCGGACCTCGAGCACCCAGGCGTAGCTGGCCATCATCCCCTCCAGTGGTTGAACGCGTCGCGCAGCGCGACCGTCTCGGTCAGCACGTCGTCGAAGAGCGTGCCCATGTAGTCCTGGTGCACCGCTTCGAGCGCCACGTAGCCGTCGTAGCCCGCGTCCCGCAGCGTGCCGAGCATCGCGGGGACGTTCAGAGTCCCTTGCGCGAACTTGGCCTGGAGCGCTCCTGGCCGGGCCTGCCGCAGGTGGACATGGGCGGCGTGGGGCGCGAGCGGGTCCACCTCCTCCTGCCGATAGCCCAGGCAGGCGAAGTGGGCGTAGTCCAGGGCGAGGCGCACACCGGTTTCGTCGACCAGCCGGCGTACCAGGGCCGGGCTCTCGGCCCAGGAATGGACGTGCGGCTCGACGCAGAGCCGCTGGCGTGCGCCGGGCACCTCCAGCAGCACGCGCAGGGATTGGGCCGCGACCCGCGCCGCCGCCTCACGAGACTGGCCGGGGTTCACGATCCCGGGAAGCACGAACACCGTCGGAATGGCGGCGGCTTCGGCGAAGGCCAGCACCCGTTCGAGGTCGCGGAGGTTGGCGGCCACGCTCCCGGAGAGGGCGATGTTCCGGTCGGCAAGGCCGTCCCCGAACAGGTGGTAGTAGTTGGCGATGGCGACCCCGAGGCCCCGGAGCGGCTCCGCCGCCGCGCGGGGGTCCGACAGGATCTCGGCCTTGTCCAGCGCCGAGCGGTAGAAGAGCCCCACGTCGATGGCATCAAGGCCCAGGGCACGGGCCACCCATGCGACCTCGAGGAGCGTCAGCGCCGGAAAGGACCAAGAGGTGACCGACAGGCGCATCAGGACGCCCCCGTGGCCTCGATGCGCCCGGAGGCAGCCGAGCGGTAGAGCGCGTCGAGCGCCGCCGTGACTCTCAGTCCGTTGCGCGCATCCGAAGCGTTCTCGACCGCCTCGCCCCGGCAAAGCCGCGCGAAGACCCGGACGGGCAGCGAGCCGTCGTAGACGCCTTCGATATCCGTCAGGGGCAGCGCCTCGTCGTGGCCGTCGTGGCGGCGCAGCTCCAACCGGGCGGGCAGGTTGGAGAAGGTGACCATGCCTTCCGTCCCGTATAGCCGCACGTCCGTGTGCATCCCCACATGCTTGGGCACCGTCGAGGCTCCTGACAGCGCCAGCGTCGCGCCTCCGGCGAAGCGGCCCATGCCCGCGTCGTAGTAGTCCACCCCCGTGGGCGACTTCACGTCGAGGCAGGCCATGCTCTCCCAGCCCTCGCCCGTCACGTAGGCCACCCAGGCCAACGCGTGCGAGAGTTGCCCCCAGCCGTAGCCCCCCGCGCGCCGGGGATCGGCCCAGGTCGAGGGCGGCGGGCGGAAGATGTGGTCGGCGGTCTCGGCCATGGGCTTGCCCGCCATGAGGTCGTCGAGCGGCGAGCCCATCTGGCAGGCCACGTGCCGCAGCGCCCCGATCCGCCCGCCCCGGACCCAGCGGGCAGCCCAGGCCGAGAAACGTGTGAAGTTGAGCCCTGTGGGCACCATGACCTCGCGTCCCGCGCGCTCGGCGGCCTGGGCGATGGCGCGGGCGTCCTGCGTGGCGGTGGCCATAGGTTTCTCGACGAGCACATGGCAGCCGGCCTCGACCCCCGCGATGGCCGGCCCGGCATGGGCCACGTGCGGCGTCGCGACCACGAGGCCGTCGAGCCGTTCCTGCGCCAGCATCCGGTCGAGGTCGCTATAGAGCGCCCCAATCCCGAAGCGATCCCCGGCGATGCGCAGCCGCTCGGGATCGAGGTCGCAGAGCGCGACCACCTCGACCCCGTCGCAGTCCTGGAGCGTGGGGATGTGCATGAACACCGCCCACCAGCCGATCCCCACCACGCCGATCCGTGCCGTCATGTCCCCTCCTGCCCCACCGTCGAGCGAAAGACGTTCTGCATGTGAGTCTCGGCCGCCCGCGCCGCGGCCTCCGGGTCGCGGGCCCGGAGCGCATCCAGCAGGAGGCGGTGGTCGCGCAGCGACTGCTCCAGCACCCCGGCCGTCTCGGAGGCGCGCTTGCGCACCTCCAGCCCCAGGACGTTCAGGCTTTCGCCGATCCGCCGCAGGAAGGGGTTGCCGCAGCCCTGCCAGATCGCCTGGTGGAAGGCGAAGTCCGAGGCGCGGAAGGCGGTGGCGTCCTGCAGCGTGCTTTCCTGCGCGGCCAGGATCCCCTCCAGCCGGTCGAGCGAGGCGTCGTCCATGTTGACGGCGGCGCGCCTGGCCACGTCGCTCTCGATCAGGCTGCGGGCGTCGTAGAGCGCCCGGATGTTGCCTTCCTCCAGCGCCAAGAAGAACTGGATCGGCGACAGCAACGCCTGCGCGTCGAGTGCGGAGATGGTGGAGCCGCCGCCCTGCCGCGACCGGACCACTCCGAGGATCGACAGACCCCGGATCGCCTCGCGCACCGAGGGGCGCGACACACCCAGCGACTCGGCCAAGTCCCGTTCGGGCGGAAGCTGGTCGCCCGGGCGAAGCTGCCGAGCCACCACGAGGTCGAGGATGCGGCGCGCGACCTGCTCGGCGACGGATTCGCGCTGGATGGGCGTGTCGAGGGAGGGCAGGCTCATGCCGGCGCCCTCCGGGCGAGGCGCGCGCCCAGGCGCGGCACCAACACCGAGGCGATCAGCAGGAGCCCGACCACCCCCGTCTGGATGTGCCCCGTGACGTTCATGAGCGACATGCCGTTGCGCAGGGACAGCACGATCAGGATGGCAAGTCCCACGCCGGTCAGCGTCCCCGAGCCGCCGAAAATGCTGACCCCGCCCAGCAGGGCCATGGTGATGATGTCCAATTCAAATCCCTGCCCCACGTCGCCCCGCACCGCGCCCACGCGCGCGGCGAACAGGAGCCCCGCATAGGACGCCACGAGGCCGGAGGCCATGAAGATCAGGATCTTGTGCCGGGCGGTGTCGAGGCCCGCGAACTCGGCCACGTCGCGACTCACGCCGATGACATAGGTCTTCCGCCCGAAGCCGCCCTTCTCCAGCACCACGTAGAGCAGCGCAAAGAGCACGAGGAACGACAGGAGCCCCAGCGGCACCGGCCCGATCAGGCCGCGCTGCCCCAGCGCCGCGAACCAGTCGGGGAAGCCGCCGATGCTGCGGTCCTCCAGCAGGATGCGCGCGAGGCCCCGGAAGCCGATCAGCGTGGCGAGCGTCACCACGAGCGAGGGCAGCCCCAACCGCGCCACGAACCAGCCGTTCAGGAAGCCGCCTGCGGGTCCGATCCCGAGGCACAGCGCGCAGGCCAGCGCGGCGGGCGTCCCCGCCTCGACCAGCGTGGCAAAGGCGCAGGCCGAGAGCCCCATCATCGATCCCACCGACAGGTCGATTTCGGCGTTGATGATGACGAAGGCCATGACCAGCGCGATGATGATCTTCTCGATGGAGAGCTGGAACAGGTTGATCTGGTTGCCCACCGTCAGGAACTGCGGGCTGATCCAGGCATTCGCGGCGTAGACCAGCACCAGCACGGCGAGGAGGAACGTCTCCCAGGGGCCGAGGACGCGGGTCATGGCGTGGCCTCCTTCGGGACCGGGGCGGCCGCCTTATCGCGGCGGATGCGCAGGCGCTGGAGGCGCCGCATGAGGAGCGCGTCGCCGGTCACGGCCGACAGGATCAGGAGCCCCAGCACCGCCTCGCGCCAGAACTCGGAGACGAGATCCCAGCGCACCAGGCTGTTCTCGATCAGGTCCACGAGGATCGCGCCGATCAGCGCGCCCACGACCGTGCCGGCCCCCCCGAAGATGTTCACGCCCCCCAGCACGGCGGCGGCGATGCTCTTCAGCTCGAAGCCGAGCCCCGCGACCACGGTGATGTTGCCGAAGCGCGCAAGGAAGAAGAGCCCGGCAAGCCCGGCCAGCGCCCCCGCCGCCACGAAGGCCGCCAGCACCGTGCGCCGGACGTCGATCCCGGCCATCTCGGCCGCCTCGGGGTTCGAGCCCACGGCATAGAGCGCCCGGGCGGGCCGAAGCCGCGTCAGGGCGAGGTGGACGAAGATCACGATGACCACGGCCGCCACGAAGGCCGCGCGGAACTGCACACCCCCGATGGCGAAGAGTTGCAGATTCGGGAACGCCACGAGCCAGTCCGGCAGGCTGTCGGTGGTGATGCTCTGCGCGTCCGAGAACTCCACCAGCGCCGACCGGAAGATCGCCATGGTGGCGAGCGTCACGATGATCGAGGGCACGCCCGCGTAGGCCACGAGGAGCCCGTTCACAAGGCCGAAGCCCGCGCCGATCCCGAGCGCCGCCAAGGCGAGCAGTGCCGGATGCAGGTCGGGGACGGCCGTCACCAGCGCTCCCGTACCATAGGCGGTGAAGCCCACGACGGCGCCGAGGCTCAGGTCGATGTTGCGCGTCAGGATCACCAGGGTCTGCGCGCAGGCGATCAGCGCCACGATGGCGACCGAGGAGGAGATGCGGTTGAAGAGCCGCGCGTTCAGGTAGTTCTCGATCTGGCTCGCGAAGAACGCCCCTACCAGCAGCAGCACGAGGACGAGCGCGAGGAGGCGCAGCGCGCCGGGCGAGACCCTGGTCATGCGGCGTCCCTGTCCTGTCCGGTAGCGAGGCGCATGACCCCCTCCTGCGTGGCCGCCTCATGCGGGATCACGCCCATCTGCCGCCCCTCGCGCATGACGAGGATGCGATCGCCCAGCGCCAGCACCTCGGGCAGGTCCGAGGAGATGACGAGCGCCGCGCCGCCCTGTCGCACGAACTGGCGGATCAGGTCGTGCACCTCGGCCTTGGCGCCCACGTCGATGCCCCTCGTGGGCTCGTCGAATATCAGAAGCTGCGGGTTCGTCTCCAGCCACTTGGCCAGCATCACCTTCTGCTGGTTGCCGCCCGAGAGCTTGCCCACGGGCGTGTCCGCGTCGGCCATGCGGATGTTGAGCCGCTCGCGGTAGCCCTGCGTCACGGCGCGCTCGGCCCGCTCGCGCATAAGGCCCCAACGCGTCAGCACCTTGCCCAGGGTGGCGAGCGTGACGTTCGAGCGGATCGACAGCGGCAGGGCTAGGCCGAGCTTGCGCCGGTCCTCCGAGACATAGGCGATCCCCAGCGCCATCGCTGCGCGTGGGGACCCGATGCGGACCTCTTGCCCCTTCCACAGGACCCGTCCCGCCGTCGCCGGCCGGATGCCGAACAAGGACAGCGCCACGTCCGTACGCCGGGCGCCGATCAGGCCCGCCAAGCACAGGACCTCGCCCCGGTGGATGTCGAAGCTGACGCCCTCGAAAGCGTCCTCGACGCCGAGGCCGCGCACCGACAGCAGCACCTCGGGCGTCGCGTGGCTTTCGTCCTTGCGGAAATAGTTGCCGACCTCGCGCCCCACCATCTCGGCGATCATGCGCTCGGGCGTGACCTCGGCGATGGGACGGGTCGAGATGTGGCTCCCGTCGCGGATCACCGTGACCCGGTGCGCGACCTCGAATATCTCCTCCAGCCGGTGCGAGATGTAGACGACCGCGACACCCTCGGCCGCCAGGCCACGCGCGATGCGGCGCAGCTCGCCCGCCTCGTGAGCCGACAGCGAGGCCGTGGGCTCGTCCATGATGAGCACGCGCACGTCCTGGCTCAGGGCGCGGGCGATCTCCACGGCCTGCTGCTCGGCCAGCGTCAGCCCGCTCGCCACCCGGTCGGGGTCGAGGCTCATGCCGATGCGCGCAATGAGCTCCCGCGCCCTTTCTCGCAGCAGCCCCCGGCGCTGCACGAGCCCAAGGTCCGTGGCGCTGATGAAAATGTTCTCGGCCACGTCGAGGTCGGGAAATACCATCGGCTCCTGGTAGATGGCCGAAACGCCTTTCGCCCGCGCCTCGCGGGGGCCAGACAGCGTGACGGGCCGCCCATCCACCTCCACCCCTCCCGTCGAGGGCGCGTGAACGCCAGTCATGATCTTGATCATGGTGGACTTGCCCGCGCCGTTCTCGCCCACCACGGCATGGACCTCGCCGGGCCACAGCTCCAGCGTCATGCCCGAGAGGGCCCGGGTGGCGCCGAAGCTCTTGGAGACATCGCGCAGGGCAAGGACGGGGGCGGCCATGGGCAGGGCTCCGGGCGGAAGAGGGACAGCCCCGGACGGGGCCGCCCCGACAAGGATCAGTTGGCCGCGCCTTCGACGTTCTCGGCGGTGTAGACGGTGAAGGGCCCCATCAGGACGCGCTTGGCGCCCTCGCGGCCCGGGTCGGCCTCGATCGTGTACTCGCCCATCCGGCCCGCGACGAAGGTCTCGCCCTCCTCGCCGGTGAGCTGGCCGGTCGCGAGCCCGTAGGCCACCTGATAGGTGAGGTAGCCGAGATCCCGGAAATCCCAGAGCGCGAACTGCGGCGCGCAGCCGTTCAGCGTGTAGCTCGCCATCTCGGCCGGCAGCCCCAGGCCCGAGACCTTGACCTGCTCGCAGAGCCCTTCGTCCTGCATGGCCTTGGCGGCGGCCTGGATGCCGACGGTGGTGGGCGCCATGATGAGCTTGAGGTCCGGGTGCGAGTCCACCAGCGCGAGCGCCCGGTTGTAGCTCTCCTCGGACTGGTCGTTGCCGTAGACGGTCTCGACCAGCTCGAGGTTGGCGTACTTCTCGTCCGCGCCCAGCACCTCCTCCAGCGAGGCGATCCAGGCGTTCTGGTTGGCGGCGTCCGGCGAGGCCGAAAGGACCGCGAACTGGCCCTCGCCACCCATGATCTCGTGCGCCATGTCGGCCATCACGCGCCCGGTCTCCTCGAAATCGACTTGCGCGATGAAGATGTCCTCGCCCTGCCCGTTCGGGATCGGGCTGTCCCAGGTCACGACCTTGGTCCCGGCCTGCTGCGCCGCCTGCGCGGCGGGCACGATCTGGTCGCCCGCGTTGTTGGACAGCATGACCGCGCCCACGCCTTGCGTGCCGGCGGTGGTCATGATCTCGATCTGGCCCGCGACCGAGTTCTCGGGCGTCGGCCCCTGGAACAGCAGCTCCCCCGGGTTCTGCAGCTCGGCATGAGCCTCCTGCGCGCCCTCGTGGGCCTGGTCGAAGACGAGGATGCCCAGGAACTTCGGCAGGAGGACCATGTCCACCTCCTGGCCCGGGGTCAGCGTCTTGGCCTGCGCGAGCGCCATCGTCGCGCCGCCGGCGAGAAGGGCCGCGAGGCCCAGGGTCCGGATCATGTCGTCTCCTCCCGAGGGGTTCTTGCTTGGTCCCGGCGGCGGGGTCCCCTCACGGCCCCGCGCGGGAAGGGTCGTCAGCCGGGCACGGGCTTTCTCGGCCCCACCCCCCGCAGCGCCCGCCGCACGTCCTCGGCCACCAGGCTCTGGAGCCGCCCGATGGCCGCGTCCGAGTACCAGGCGGCATGGGGCGTGAGCAGGCAGTTGGGAGCCGAGCGCAGGGGCGACCCCGGCGGCAACGGCTCGGCTCCGAACACGTCGAGCGCGGCGCCCCCGATGGTCCCGTCCCGCAGCGCCGCCGCGAGGTCGTACTCGTCGATGAGCTGCCCGCGCGCCGAGTTCACCAGGACCGCGTGCGGCCTCATGGTCGCGAGCCGCGCAGCATTGAAATAGCCGCGCGTCTCGGCGGTCGCGGGCGCGTGGAGCGATATCACGTCCGCCTCGCGCAACAGCTCCTCAGGGCCCATGAGCGCGACGCCCAGCGCCTCGGCGTCCCGCGTCGACAGGCCGGGGTCCGCGGCGGCAAAGCGGAAGCCGAAGCCCCGGAGCCGTGCATGGACCGCCCGCCCGATCTGCCCAAACCCAAAGAAGCCGAACACCGTCTCGGAGAAGGGTTTGAGCGGTCGCGCGACCTTGACCGCCGCCCAGTCGTTCGCACGCACCGAGGCGTCGAGTTGCGGCAGCTTCCGCAGCAGGGCCAGCGCCATGGCCGCCGTGTGCTCGGCCACTTCGTCGGCGCAGTAGTCAGGCACGTATCCTACCTTCAGGCCGTAGGCCCGTGCCGCCGCAAGGTCGATGTTGTCGTAGCCCACCCCGTAGCGGATCACCGTGCCGCCCGGCGCCATGGCCCTCGCCGCCGCTTCGCCGAAGGGCGCGAACTGGACGAGCGCGACCCGAGCGCCCGCGACGGCCTGGGCCACATCTTCGGCGGACTTCGCCTGGTGTGCGGAGAAGTCCGCCCCACCCTCGCGTGCGGCGCGCTCCTCTTGGTCGAGGGTCGGGAACGTCCAGTCTGTGACGGCGACCCTCATGCGGCCTCCAGGTAATCGTGGATGATCTCGCCGGGCACGAGCGTGAAGTCGGCGCGCCAGTGGAAGCCCACCAGCGGCTCGACGACCGGCAGGCGGAAGATGGGAAGCTGGGCGTTGGGCCGCAGCTCGACCGTGCAGGGCCCTGCCCAGGCCTCGTGGACCGTGACCTCCGACAGACGGCGCGACGTGATCTGTCGGATGGCCGGCCGCCCATCGATGTGGTCGACAGCCTTGAGGTTCAGGTTGGTCGCGAAATCGAAGAAGGGCTTCAGTGCCTCGGGGCCTACCGCCCGCTGCTTGTAGGCCAGCGTCCCGGTCAGCACGTCGATCCCGTTCCGCTCTATCCGCCCCACCACGAGGTCGCCGCGCACCTCCAGCGTGGGGCTTGCCAGCTTCTTGGGCTGGCCGTGCACCTCGCGCCCATGCGCCACGCCGCCATCCGAGGACAGCGCGAGATAGGGGGAATAGGCCCCCTCGCGATCGCCGAGCCGCGCGCCCACCATCACGTTCGCCTCGCCGTAGGGGCCCAGCCGGTCGGGGTCGTGCATCCGGTAGACATGGACGCAGGCCACGTCTCCGATGGGCTCCAGTGGCGGAGGCAGAAGAAAGGCCAGCGCCTCCGGGTCGGTGCGCCAGTAGAGCGTCAGGATCTCGGCGTTGCGGAAGCGGAACGGAAATGGCGGGACCAGGGGCGCGTCCCAGGGAGTCGAAAACCCACCCCGGACGATGTCGCCCTCCGTAGGCCGGGTCAGGCCCCAGGGCCCGGTCATGCCAGAGTCCTGAAATCCGGATGGCCACCGACGGCGTTTCCGCGCATCTTCTCCTCCTCCCGACGCAAACCTTTGACAGGTCTCTTGGCGCGTCGTAACGAATTGGTCAGGCCAATTAGCCTTTCCTTAACGTCAGGGGTCAAGCGAAATGTTCGATCTGCATCCCGTTCCGGTGCCGGACCTCTCGGGACGGCGCGTCTTCGTGACCGGCGCCGGGCGCGGGATCGGGGCGGCGCTGGCGCGCGTGCTGACGCGGCACGGCGCGCATGTGGTGGCCGGGGTTCACGGAGAGGCTGAGGCCCTGCCCGACGACGTGACCGCCGTGCCGCTCGATGTCACCGACGACGCCTCCGTTCGGGCCGCCGCCGCGCAGGTGCGCGAGACGATGGGCGGCCTCGACGTGCTTGTGAACAACGCGGGCCTGATCTCGACCATCCGGCCGCTTGCCGAGCTGTCCGCCGATGAGCTGAGCCCGGCCTTCGATGTCAACGTCTTGGGCCTCCACCGCGTCACGATGGCCTGCCTGCCCATGCTGGAAGAGGCGCGCGGCCTGATCCTGAACGCCGGGACGGGGGCCGCGACCAAGGCCATGGAGGGCTGGACCGCCTACTGCACCTCCAAGGCCGCGGCGCGGATGCTCACGATGATGCAGGACCTGGAGCTGAGCCCCCGGGGCGTGCACGCCCGCTTCGTCGGCATCCCGCCCACCGACACTGCCATGCAGGCCGAGATCCGCGAGGCAGGACTCAATCCGATCTCGAAGATCCCCCAAAAGGATCTCGTGCACCCGGACGTGCCCGCCACTGTGCTGGCCTGGCTCTGCGCCTCCGCGAACCGGGACCGCGAGGAGGTTCTGCTCGACGTGCGTGACGACCTGTTCAGGGGCATGATGGCGGCGGCCTAGCCCGCCGCCACCGCCTGCCACTCGCGCACGGCCTCCACCGGCCAGAGCAGCATCAGCACGTTGAGCGCGAGCCCGTCGCGAATGAGCCAGACGGTGACTACCTCGAACAGCAGGATCAGCGCGGCCGAGATCCAGACGGGCAGCCGCCGCGCGAGCCAGAAACCCAGGGCCATGCAGACGACGTCCGCGACCGAGTTCAGGACCGTGTCGCCCAGGTAGTCCTTGGACACGGTGGCCGTGCGGTAGCGCTCGATCACCGCATCCGAGTTCTCGACCAGCTCCCAGGTGCATTCCACCAGCACGGCCAAGGCGAAGCGCCAACCGATGGCGAGCCTCCTCGCGACCAGCCACAGCCCGGCGTAGAAGAGCAGCCCGTGGATGAGGTGGCTGGGCGAGTACCAGTCGAACAGGTGCTGCGACCCTTCCGCCCCCCAGGGATCGTCGTACCACAGGAGGATGCGACCGGATGGCGCAAGGGGGGCGCGGCCATCGGCCAGGAGCCACGCGGCCGCGACGGCCAAGATCAGGAAGGAAACGAGCCAGGGGTGCAGGTTACGGGTCATGCGCGCAGCCAAGCACGACGCTCCGGCAAGGCCAAGGCGGGTTTTCCGACCCGCCCCAGCCCTCACATTGCTGCATCGGCCCCAGGCAAGCATTTCGCTCAGGATTGACGACTACAAGCAAATTGGTCAGGTATATCGGGACGCGCCCCAGGAGAGCCCTGCGCCATGATGATCTGCCATTGCAACGGCCTGTCCGATCGCGACATCCACGCGGCCATCGACTGGATGCGCGCCGCGGACCCTGAGACGATCATCACGCCGGGCAAGGTCTACCGGGCGCTCGGCAAGCGCCCCGACTGCGGCAACTGCCTACCCCTTTTCCTTGCCACGATGCAGCGGAACGATAACCTTGAGGTGCCGAACCGGCCCCCGCTCCTGCGGGTTCCGGTGCACAACAAGGAGACTGCGTAGATGAAGGGCGATCCCCAGGTCATCGAGTACCTCAACCGGGCGCTGCGGAGCGAGCTGACGGCCGTGAACCAGTACTGGCTTCACTACCGGCTGCAGGAGGATTGGGGCCTCGGGCACTTGGCCAAGAAGAGCCGGGAGGAAAGCATCGAGGAGATGCACCACGCGGATCGCATCATCACACGTATCATCTTCCTGGAAGGTCACCCGAACCTCCAGAAGCTCGACCCCCTGCGCATCGGTCAGAACGCCCGCGAATCGCTGGAGGCCGACCTTGCGGCCGAGCACGAGGCCGCCGCCCTCTACCGCGAGGCCTACGGCTACTGCGACAAGGTGGGCGACTACGTGTCCAAGAAGCTGTTCCAAGACCTCCTCGCAGACGAGGAAGGGCACATCGACTTCCTGGAGACGCAACTCGGCCTCTACGACCGCATCGGTACACAGCACTACGAGCACCTGAACGCGGAGCCCGCCGATCAGGCCGACGCGGGCAGCGCCGGGGCCAGTCACGGCGACTGACCTGACCCAACGGAAATCGGGGCCCCCGGAGGAGGGGCCCCGTCACTCGTCATCGACTCAGGGTCAGACGCACTTCACGATGACGGGCTTCATCATGTCGCCCCAGCAGCCGCCGCCACAGTGGTAGCGCTCCGAGCGGTGCAGCTCGACCGCAAGGCCCGCGTCCACGGCTTCGCGGATGGCGGCGTTCAGGCGCCCGAGTTGCTCGGCCACGGCCTCCATGTGGGCGGTCTGGCGCTCGGACAGGGACGTGGTGCCTTCGTGGGCATCGGGAAGCATGTCGTACATGGTCGGCCCTCCTCGGGGATCGGATGTCTGGCGATCAGGCGTGGGTGAACTGGGCGGTCTCGGTCGATTCGCCCATGGCGGTGGTCGAGGACTTGCCTTGGGTGATGGTCGTGGCGACCTGGTCGAAGTAGCCGGTCCCGACCTCGCGCTGGTGGCGGACGGCGGTGAAGCCCCGCTCGGTCGCGGCGAACTCGCGCTGCTGCATCTCGCTGTAGGCGGCCATGCCGCGGTCGCGGTAGCCGTCGGCCAGGTCGAACATCGACAGGTTCAGAGAGTGGAAGCCCGCCAGCGTCACGAACTGGAACTTGTAGCCCATGGCGCCCAGCTCGCGCTGGAACTTGGCGATGGTGGCCTCGTCGAGCTTGGCCTTCCAGTTGAAGGAGGGCGAGCAGTTGTAGGCCAGGAGCTTGCCCGGGTACTTCTTGTGGACGGCCTCGGCGAACTTGCGGGCGTCGTCGAGGTCCGGGTACGAGGTCTCCCACCACAGAAGGTCGGCGATCTCCGCATAGGCCATGCCGCGGGCGATGCAGTGGTCGAGGCCCGTGCCCGCCTTGAGGCGGAAGAACCCCTCGGTGGTGCGGTTCTCGCGGTCGATGAAGGGGTGGTCGCGTTCGTCCACGTCGGAGGTGATGAGCTGGGCCGATTCGGCATCCGTCCGGGCGACGGTGATCGTGGGCACGCCCATCACATCGGCGGCAAGGCGGGCGGCAACGAGGTTGCGCTCATGCGCCGCCGTGGGGATCAGGACCTTGCCGCCCAAGTGGCCGCACTTCTTCTCGGACGCCAGTTGGTCCTCGAAGTGGACGCCCGCGGCGCCGGCTTCGATGAAGGCCTTCATGATCTCGAAGCTGTTCAGCGGCCCGCCGAAGCCCGCCTCGGCGTCGGCGACGATGGGGACGTACCAGTCGCGGGTGACGTTGCCCTCGGAGGCCTCGATCTCGTCGGCGCGGCGGAGCGTCCGGTTGATGCGGCGGCACAGTTCGGGCGCAGCATTCGCAGGGTAGAGCGACTGATCGGGGTACATCGCGCCGGCGGTGTTCGCGTCGGCCGCGACCTGCCAGCCGGACAGGTAGATGGCCTTGAGGCCCGCGCGGACCTGCTGCATCGCCTGGTTGCCGGTGACGGCGCCGAGGGCGTTGATGAAGGGCTCCTCGTGGAGCTGCTTCCAGAGACGGTTGGCGCCGCGCTCGGCCAGCGTGTGCTGGATAGTCAGCGAGCCGCGGAGCTTCTGGACGTCCTGGGGCGTGTAGGGCCGGTTGATCCCGTCGAAACGCCCCTCGGGCGCGTGGGGGACGAGATCCTGGAAGGTCAGTTCGGTCATGAGGGGAGGCTTTCCGTCTGTGTGTGCGTCTGTTCTGAGGACCATTTTGCGGCAGCGCGGCATGGGAACAAGTCGGACAGCTCCGCCCAAAGGATGACTTGTCAAAGTCGTACAAATTGTCATTTGTAAATCTGTACTGGTTTTGACAGGAGTGCAGGATGAGCCTCGACGAGCGGCGCAAGATCATGGCCGGCGCGCAGCTTCGACGTCTGCGCACCACGCTGGGCCTGTCGCAGAGCGCCATGGCCGGCGAGTTGGGCATCTCGGTGAGCTATCTCAACCTCGTGGAGCGCAACCAGCGTCCGTTGACGGCGCAGCTCCTGATCCGCCTGTCCGAGACCTATGCCATCGACGCGCGTGACTTCGCCGGGGCCGAGGACGGTCAGGGCGCCTCCGAGATCGAGGAGGTGCTGGCCGACCCCCTGCTTGCGCCGCTCCAGGTGCCCAAGGCCGAGATCCGGGCGGCGCTGGAGCAGGCGCCGACGCTCGTTCAGGCGCTCAAGCGGCTCCATTCGGCTTATGCGGGCGTGGCGGAGCTGGGCTCGGGCCTCGCGGGCGAGCACGCCGAGGCCGAGCGCGGCGGCCCCCTGCCCCCCGCCGTCGACGCGGTGGAACGCGTGCGGGCCTATCTCCAGCAGGCCAACAACCACTTCCCGGCGATCGAGGAAGCGGCCGAGACGCTGGCGGCCGAACTAGGCCAGGTCGAGGGCGATCTTTTCCACGCGCTCACGCTGCGGCTGCGCGCGCGCCATGGCATCCGCGTGCAGGTGATGTCGCACCAGGAGATGGGCGTCACACTGCGCCACTACGACCGCCACCGCCGCAAGCTCATGATCTCCGAACTGGTCGAGCCCGCCGGGCGCTGCTTCCAAGCGGCCTATCAGATCGGGCTGCTGGAAGCCGGGGACCTCGTCAACGCGGTTCTGGCGGCGGCGCCCGAAATGGCCGATTCCCAGTCGCGCAAGCTGGGGCGGATCACGCTGGCCAACTACTTCGCCGCGGCCCTGATGATGCCTTATGGCCGTTTCCTCGCGGCGGCGCAGGATCTGGGCTACGACGTGGATCTTCTGGGCGCGCGCTTCGGCGCGAGTTGGGAGCAGGTGGCCCACCGCCTCACCACGCTCTCGCGCCCGCAGGCGCGCGGCGTGCCCTTCTTCATGGTCCGCGTGGACAATGCGGGCAACGTGTCCAAGCGCTTCTCCTCGGGCGCCTTCCCCTTCTCGCGCTTCGGCGGCACCTGCCCGCGCTGGAGCCTGCACGACGCCTTCCGCCATCCGGGACGCACGCTCACGCAGCTGATCGAGATGCCGGACGACAAGCGCTGGTTCTCCATCGCCCGGATGGTGCGCCGCCTCGCCGCTCCCTGGGGCGAGCCCGAGGCCGCCTTCGCCGTGGCGCTGGGCTGCGAGGAGCGCTTCGCCTCCCAGCTCACCTACGCCCGCGGCCTGCGCGAGATGCGCCCCACGGGAATCGGCGTGACCTGCCGCCTGTGCGAGCGCGCGAACTGCCCCAGCCGTGCGGCGCCGTCGATCCTGGGGGGGCTCGACCTGTCCGAAGCGACGCGGGGGCTTTCGCCCTTCGGGCGCTAGGCAGCGTCGGGACTGGCCCGGCGCTCGGCCACGACCTGCGCGAGGCGGATCACGTAGCCCGCCCAGTCGAAGCGCGCGGGCGGAACCGCACCGTCGCTCGAAGGCAGGCGCAGCCCCCGCAGGAGCGGAAGCTCCGGCAAGGCGGGATCATAGGTCACGAGGTCCATGGCTCTCGCCCTTCGGTCTTCGGCTCCCGCGGGCCGCACGGCGCAGCCCGCGGGCGGCGTGTTAGCCCCATCGCGCGATTGCGCCAAGGGGGCTCGCGCCCTCAGTCCTCCATCGGGCCGCCGGCCGCCGTCCAGTCGCCGATGCCGCCGATGTTGTGGACCTTCTCGAAGCCCATCTCCCTGAGCGTCCGGCCCGCCAGCGCCGCCTGCCCGCCCGCGCCGCAGACGAGATAGATCTCGGCGTCCTTCTTCAGCACGGGGTTGTGGTATTGCGAGCTGTCGTCGGCGGCGAACTCTATGAAGCCGCGCGGCACCCGCGCCGCGCCGGCGATGGTGCCGGTCTTGGCGATGGCACCCGAATCGCGCACGTCGACGAACAGGGCGTTGCCCTCGGCGTGCTTCTTCAGCGCTTCGTCGACGGGGATGCGCGGCACTTGGGCGTTGGCCTCGTCGAGATAGTCCTTGGCCGTCTTCATGTCGTGGGTCCTTCCTTGGGCGGCAGGTTTCTCCTGCTCCGCCCCGTTCATGACCGAAGCCGGGGGACGAAGTGAAGCGCCAAGCGCCTCAACCGCGACAAACAACATCGCACGCGATCCAATTCCCACGCTGGAACACGGAGCCGCTGCCCATTATCTAGGCAGCCCATGTGCCCCGCGCGGGCCAAGCCCTGACGCGAGGCCGTCCATGTCCCCTGCCGCGAAACGCCGCGCGATCCGCCTGCGCCGCGCCCTCCGCTCCCTGGGCCCCGCCATGCCACGTCCCTCCGGGGGCGAGCCCTTCCGCGCCGCCCTTGGCGCGGGGCTCGCCCTGCTGGCCTGCGGGGCACTTGTGTCTCTAGGCGGAACGGGCGGGGCCGCGGCGGGGCTCTTTCTCATCGCCCCGCTCGGAGCCACGGCCTTCCTCCTCTTCGCGGTGCCAAACTCGCCCCTTGCGCAGCCTTGGTCGGCGGTGGTGGGGAACACCGTTTCGGCGGTCGTGGCCGTGACGGTGGTGCTCCTGGGCCCGCCCCAGCCGATCGCAGCGGGACTTGCGGTGTTCTGGGCCATCGCCGGCATGGCCGCCTTCCGCGCCATGCACCCGCCGGGGGGCGCCGTGGCGCTGGCCACGGTGCTCTCGGCGCCCGTGGTGCAGGAGATGGGCTTCGGCTTCGTCCTTGCCCCCGTGCTTCTCGACACGGTGGCTCTCGTGGGCGTGGCGCTCGTGTTCAACCGGCTCACCGGGCGGCGCTACCCCTTCCGCCAGGTGCCGGCCGAACCCCGTTCGCACGCGGGCCTTTCGGCCGAGGACCTGTCGGCCCTTCTGCACCGGCTGAATCAGAGCGCCAACATCGGCACCGAGGACTTCGGCCGCCTTCTCGATGCCGCCGAGGCGGAATGCGCCCAGCGCCGCACCGGGTCGCGGTCCGCACCCGTGATCCGCCTGCCCCGCCGCGCGGCTCGGTAGGATCTCAGGACATGCCCAGGGCGTGGATGGCCACCACGCCGGTCGTCCCCTCCTCGACCGGCAGTTCGGCCGGATCAGCCGTGTAGCCGGGTGGCGGTGTCACGCGGACCATCTCGGGCTTCTGCCCGTCGCCGTCGACGATCGTCACCATGACCGCGAATCCGTTGAGATCAAGCGTGAATTCCCGCGTCCAAGCCCCGCCCTGCAGATAGCGGTTCACATAGGCCACCTGAGCGAAGCAGCCTGCCTCGCAGCGGCTCAGGTGCAGCTCGGCCGCGCCCTGCTCCGAATCCAGCGCGATGCCATAGGTGAGGTCGGGACCCGCCAAGGCGCAGGCCGGCCAGAGCGCAAGAAGAACAAGCGGCAGTCGTCGCATGGGACCTCCGGTCGGCGCGTCGGGGCACGCCCGACTCCCCGGCTGGGGAAATGAGGGCGCCCGCACAGGTTGTGACCTCCGGGAAGGGCAGCAGTTCGACGACATCGTGGCTTTCGGCTGGCCGATCCGCTGGCGCGCCACGGCCCAGCCAAGGCCACCCCAAGACGGACCGGCACTGCACAGATTTGGCATTCTTCGAGAAATAACATCAACTTGCTTCGCCGTGGCGGCCTTTGGGCAGAGGCACCCCTGCCCGCACCCGAGCGCCCGGCCAAGGGCGCCGCTCTAGGCCGAGGTCCGACCAACGGCCACCGGCACGCCCAAGCCTTCCCCGGCTTCTTCTTGCAATGGTCATGAAACAGACAAGCCGACCGAGCAATGTCTTAACGTTGATGAGGAAAATCCGAGATGCCGCTCGTCTTGCTTTTGCTGGTAATTCTGTTCGCCCTGTCCGCCGCCGCGGCAGGCTTGGCCCTGGGTCACTCGATCTGGATGGCCTTCGCCATCTATGCCGGTGTGGTCCAGCTGGCCGCCTTGGGCGCGCTCGCTGCGCCCCCCCTGGCCCGTGCTGCGGGAACGGTGCTGGCCCGCCTGACCAGGTCTCCATCTGCACTGGGCCGAGCGGCAGCGAGCCCGGCGGCCGGCTGACCCGCCCCCATCGCGTCCTGGCCTATTCCGGCAGGGTGGCACGGCGGCCCCGATGGGCGACCGAGCCTTCATGTCCCACTGTGGGCGGACCCAGGATTTGCGGCGCCGGGACACGGGGCCACCCCCGCTGCTGCAACGCTCCCTGAAAGGTGGTTGACCGAACGGCCGTTCGTCTGGGTCCGAAGATCGCCCGCGACAACGTCTTCGGCAACGGCACGCTCCTGCTCGCAGGCTTGGGAGGCCACCGTGCTCCTTCCATCAGGGGGCGCACCTTCTACTGGGCGGGCTACACGGACGACGGCATCAACATCTTCAGCCGAACGCGCACGGAGGTCTCACCCATGTCGGCAACGTCGCCGACACCGCCTCGCTGGCCCAGAGCGCCGCCAACGGCTTCGGATCGGCCGTCGTCAACGACCGGACCTGTCTCTTCAGCGACAGTGGCGTCGACCCCCGACGGCACCGTGGCCCGCGTCCAGACCGTCCTAGACACCGATGCGCCGAATATGGGACCGCTTGCCCCGCGAGCCGGAAGGGCGTGACCAGCGCCGGTGGCGAGCAATATCTCGTCGTCCCGCGCTACACCACCACGGCTCCGCCGTGTTCCGCATCGGATCGGACGGCCGGCTCACCGGCATGGCCGACGGGGCTTACAACTCGGGTACCGCCCATGCGCTCGATGGCGCCGACAACCAGGGCGACGGCCCCGCGCAGGCCGATGTGCGGCTGGGCTTCGGCGGCAGCGACACGCTGACGGGCAACGCCGACGACGTCTGCTTCTCCGCGGACGGGGCGCTGACCTGATCCGTGCTGGCGCGGGCGAGCATATGGATGGCGGCGACGGGACGGACCCGGCCAACCTCACGGACCCGCTGTCGGATCAGATCGTCACCGGCACGGCCGGCGACCTGACGCTCACGGGACGCAAGGGCAAGATGGGCACGATCGAGGTCCTCAACGTCGAGCCCCTGGGCGTCGGCGGCCAGGAGGTCCGCACCTCCGACCTCGTCACCAACCACGCCAGCGGCACCATACAGGACATGGTCAGCACGGACATCATCTCGGCACCTCCACCGTTGCGGGCCGGCCCAGGATCACGGTCTTCACCGACCCCGTCTCCGGCGACGCGGGCGACGACAGCCTTGCCGACGGCGGCACAGGCCTGCTCTACGGTACTGCGAGCAGGGACGACTTCGTCCTCGACCAAGCCCCGCTGCTGGCAAACCGCTCGAACCGCGTCGCGGACGTCCGACTGGGCCAGAACAGGCTGGTCCTTGAGGCGGACGTGTTCTCCCTGCTCGGTGCCGATCCGCTGGACCAGCTTCTCGCGACCCAGCTCCATCGCGGCGCCCAGGCTGACGCTGCGGACGACCGGCTGGTCCATAGTCAGGCACTCGGCCGACTTTTCCACGACGGCAGCGGCGGCGCGGCCCAGGCGCTCCTGCTCCGGCTCGACGCGAGGCCAGCCCTGCAAGCCAGCGACATCCTCGTGCCGTAAACCCCCTTTCCCCTCCAGTCCCGCAGGCGGGAGAGCCCGGCGCCGGCCCGTGATCCGGTTCAGGCAGCCGGACGCCCGCTTGGCCCAGCCGGAGCGTCTTCGGCTTCAGGATCGATGAGCCGGTGACGAAGCGCCACGAGGTCGTCGCGAAGGCGTCCCAGCGTCGCCAGATCGAGCCCCACAGCATCCAGGATGCAGGGCGGCACCTCACGGGCCTTGCCCCGCAGCGCGCGGCCCTTGTCCGTCAGGCTCACGATCACCTGCCGTTCGTCATCGACGGCGCGACGACGCGAGACATGGCCCAGCGCCTCCAACCTCTTGAGGAGCGGCGTCAGAGTGTTGCTTTCCAGGAAGAGCCGGCGCCCGATCGCGCCCACCGTCTGCCCGTCCTGGGCCCAAAGGACCACCATCACCAGGTATTGCGGATAGGTCAGGCCCAGTTCGTCGAGCAGCGGCTTGTAGACGCGGCCGAAGGCGTGGTTGGCCGAATAGACGGCAAAGCAGATGAAATCGGTCAGATCTGGCAGGTCGGGGGGCGCGGTCTCGGCCATCGGGGGCTCCTTTAGGCCATTCCTACCCGCTTCCATCGAATAGCTCCACCGCGCCGCGCCGCGCCGCGCGCCGGTCGCCCCGCTTCACCGTCGCGCCTTACAGGCTCAGCGAGGCCTCGATCTGCCGGACACGCAGCCGAGCCATGCCGAGATTCGCACCCTTCTTGTCGAGGGCCACATAAAGGAACGTCTCCGGCGCCTGCTCGAGCGGGCGGATCAGGTGGAGCTGCTTGCCAAGCGTGATCAGGATGTCGTCGATGCTGTCGTCGAGCCCCAGCGCCTCCATGGCCTGGCGCTCGGCCTTGACCACCTGCGTGTTGACCGCCGCCGCCGCCTCGAGGTCCATCCGGCCGCCGCCTTCCGAGGCCAGCAGCAGCCCCGATTCGCCATCCACGAGAGCCGCGCCGATGAAGCCGGCGATGGTCGAGGTGCCCGAGATGTCCGTGCGCATGCGCGTCGTTCCTTCTATCCGCCCGGCAGCCCCGCCACCGGTCCCGCGCGGAACCGGCCGGCCCCGCCGCCTCCCCTTCCGGCCCAACCATGTCTGGACTACGGCAACACGACACAAAAACTAAGATCGAGCATCATTATCAACGAGACGTGTCGAATGTCCGTCGTGTTCTGGGACGCGTGTCGGCTTCGGGTCGGCGAGGACGGCCGGCTCTCAGGTCGACTAGCCGCCGAACGGCGCCCAGCTCGCCCCGCCGTCCTCCGAAACCAGCAGGACGCCCGAGCCGGTCACGGCATAGGTCCGGCGTCCATCCGTCGCGAGGTGCAGGAGATAGTCGCCGCCCGGAGGCGGCGAGACCGTGGTCCACTGCCCAAGACCCTCGCCCGTCTCCCCCGCGCGCACGAGGCCCTTGCCCAGCACGAAGGCCTGGACCTCCGGACCGGGCCCGGTCTCCACGACCGAGACCGGCGCGGTCCAGGGGCCGGCCGGCTCCCAGGTCGCGCCGCCATCGCCGCTGACGAGAAGCCCGGCCTCCGTGGCCGCGAACAGCCGCTCCGGGTCGGCCGTGGAGGCGGCGAGGTCGATCAGCCCCTCGGGCGCGGGCGCGACCAGCGTCCAGGTCGCGCCGCCGTCCCGGCTCCGCTGGAGCCCGCCGGCATAGGCGCCGTAGACGGTGCCGGGGTCGGCCGCGCTCGAGGCCATCTGGTGGAAGTCCACCGGCCCGTCCACGCCCTCCGCGATCCGCGCCCAGCTTGCGCCCCCGTCGGTCGACAGGAGCACCCCGCTGTTGCCGCCCGCTTCGGGATGGCCGCTGGCGAGGAACCGGTCGTCGCCCGCGACCGAGAAGCCCATGAAGTCCTGGCGGCTCTCGCCCAAAGGGGCGACGGCGCCCGTCGCAAGGTCGAGCGCGTAAAGCCCGTGATGCGTGGCCAGCAGCAGCCGGCCTCCGTCGAGCGGATCGAGCGCCAAGCCATGGACATGGGTGCGCCCCAGGAGCTCGGCCACCGGCGCGGCCTCCTGGGCCGTGCCGGGCCCGCCCGACACCAGCAGCGCACCCGCCACGAGGACGCCAACCGGATGGAGCCTGCCGTTCGCCATGTCCCTGCCCTCCCCTGCGGTCCCGCCGCCCTGCCCTTTCCTAGCGCAGCCCGATCGGCCCCGGTCAAGGCCCGCGCGCGGGCATCCGGTCGTCGGCCAGCCTGAGCGCCGCGATCCAGCTCAGGCCGGCCATGGCACCTGCGGTGGCAAGGCACAGCGCCAGCCCGCCTGTCTGGTAGCTCAGGCCCGACAGGAGCGTGCCGAGCAATCGCCCGGCAGCGTTCGACATATAGTAGAAGCCCACGTCGCGGGTGATCCGGCTCGCCTCGCCGAAGGCCAGGATCAGGTAGGAGTGGACGGACGAATTCACCGCGAAGACCACGCCGAAGAGCAGGAGCCCCCCGATCAGCGCGGCGGTGAGCCCCGCCGAGGGCTCGCCCGCCGCCCAGACGAGGGCGGAAAGGGCGAAGGGGATGGGCACGAGGAGCCCGGCCCAGCGGATCGCCTTGTCCACCACGTCCCGGCCCTGTGCGCCCTTGGTACGCAGGATGCGGGGTGCGGCGGCCTGCACGGCGCCGTATCCGATGATCCAGAGTGCGAGGAAGCCGCCGATGACGAAAAAGGCCCAGCGCCGCCCCTCGGGCGTGCCATCCGACAGCACCGCCTGGAAGTAGACCGGCACGCCCACGACGAACCACACGTCCCGCGCGCCGAAGAGGAACAGGCGCGCAAGCGACAGCCGGTTCACCCGCGGGTCGGGCGAACGCCAGCCCTTCAGCCGCGCACCCTTGTCGCGGGTGGGCAAGCCTTCGGGCAGGAACAGGGCCACCGCGACCAGGATGGCCGCCAGCACCGCCGCCATGCCCCAGACCGCTGTCTCGAACCCTGCGAGCGCGAGGAGCGCCGCGCCCAGGAAGAACCCGAGCCCCTTGACCGCGTTCTTCGATCCGGTCAGCGCCGCCACCCATCGGAAGAGCGTGCCGTCCCCTTCGGGCGCGAGGAGCTTCACGGCCGACTTCGACGACATCTTGGCAAGGTCCTTGGCCACGCCCGAGACACCCTGCACCGCCATGACGAAGGCCACGGACGCGGCGACGCCCCAGGCCGGGTCGAGCAGCGACAGCGCCCCGAGCGCCCCGATCTGAAGCCCGAGCCCGGCGTAGAGCGTCGCCGCGAGGCCGAAGCGCGCCGCGAGCCAGCCCGCGTAGAGGTTGGTGACGATCCCCGCGACCTCGTAGAGAAGGAACAGCCAGGCAAGCTGCACCGGCGTGAAGCCCAAGCCGTTGAAGTGCAGCAGCACCAGCATCCGCAGCGCGCCGTCGGTAAGCATGAAGGCCCAGTAGGCGGCCGTGACGGCGGCGTAGGCCCGGAGCGGGCTCGCAGGGGCCGGCGCGTCGGTCACATCGACCCCGCGACCATTCGGATGATGTCCGCGAGCCGGCAGGCGTAGCCCCACTCGTTGTCGTACCAGGCGTAGACCTTCACCTGCGTGCCGTTCACGACCATGGTGCTCGGCGCGTCCACGATGGCCGATCGGGGATCGTTGGTGAAGTCCGACGACACCAGCGCCCGCGTCTCGTAGCCGAGGATGCCCCGGAGCGGGCCTGCGGCGGCGGCTTGGAACAGGGCGTTGACCTCTTCGGCGGTCGTGGGCCGCTCCACTTCGAAGACGCAGTCGGTGAGCGAGCCGTTCAGCAGCGGCACCCGCACGGCGTGGCCGTTCAGCCGCCCCTTCAGCTCGGGATAGATCAGCGTGATCGCGGTAGCCGAGCCGGTCGTCGTGGGGATCAGGTTGAGGAGCGCCGAGCGGGCGCGCCGCATGTCCTTGGCGGGCCGGTCCACGATGGTCTGGGTGTTGGTGACGTCATGGATCGTGGTGATCGAGCCGTGCCGGATGCCCAGGCCCTCGTGGATCACCTTCACCACCGGGGCGAGGCAGTTCGTCGTGCAGCTCGCCGCCGTGACCAGATCGTGCCGGGCGGGGTCGTAGAGGTGGTGGTTGATCCCGTAGACGAGGTTCAGCGCCCCGCCGTCCTTCACGGGCGCCGAGACCACGACCTTGCGCGCGCCCGCCCCGAAGTAGGGCTGCACCTTGGCCCCGGTCTTGAACACGCCCGTGCAGTCCACCACGAGATCCACGCCCAGCTCACCAAGCGGCAGCGCCTCGATGGCTCCTTCGTGCGTGAGGCGGATGCGGGTGCCGTTGATCGTCAGCGCACCCGGCTCGTGGCCGATCCCGGCCTTCCACCGGCCATGGACGCTGTCGAACTCCAGCAGCAGCGCGTGCTGCTCGGCGTCCCCGGCGGGGTCGTTGAGCAGGACGACCTCGCCCCTCGCCCCGCTGTCGATCAGGTCGCGCAGCACGAGCTTGCCGATGCGGCCGAGGCCATTGAGAGCGATGCGGGGCAAGGGCCTACTCCTGCAGGGCGATGTCGTCGAGGGAACCGAGGCGATCGACCCGCGCCTGAACCGCCATCCGGTCCAGGGTCGAGAAGGGCAGCTCCACGAAGGCGGCGATGCGCCGCCGGAGCGCCCCATAGGTCTGCGCGAAGACGAGGGCCTTCTCCGCGTCGGTGCCCGGCGCCTTGACCGGGTCGGGCAGGCCCCAGTGACCCGTGATGGGCTGGCCCGGCCAGGGCGGGCATTCCTCGGCGGCGGCCGTGTCGCAGACGGTGAAGACGAAGTCCATCCGCGGGGCGCCCGGCTGCTGGAACTCCGAGACGTGCTTGGAGCGCAGGGTCGAGACGTCATGGCCGTTGCGCGTCAGGACATCAAGGGCGAAGGGGTTGAGCTGCGTGTTGGGACGTATCCCGGCGGAGAAGGCCTGGAACTTGCCCTTCCCGAGGTCGCGCAAGAGCGCTTCGGCAAAGATTGATCGGGCGGAGTTGCCCGAGCAGATGAACAGCACGTCGAAGTCGGTGTCGCGCATGGCAGTGTCCTCGGGCAAGGAGTGAAAGGGGGCGAGCAGGTCGGGACGAGCCCGTCCGACGTCGAGGGCGAGATAGCCGATCAGATCCTCGGCGGCGCCGAGGTCGACCGAGTAGAAAAGGGAGCGGCCCTGCCGCTCGACCTGGATCAGGCCGGCCGACATCAATTCGTTGAGGTGGTGGGACAGCGTGTTGGGCTTGAACCCGAGCGCCTCGACCATCTCCGTTGGCCGCACGCCCCGAGGGGCAAAGCGCATGAGCATACGGAACACCGCAAGGCGGCCCGGATGGCCGAGGCAGGAGAAAGCATGGACGGCGCGTGATGATTCCATTATTCTTGAATACAGGATGTTTATGACATGTCCATGACGGCCGGCTCCGGGCCGTCCCGGTCCAAGCCCGGCGCGCAAGCCGCGCAGCGGAACCCCCTCTCTCCCACGACGACCCGGCCCCGCATCCATTTCCCCGGCGACACCGCCCCGCGATTCCCGAACCGGGTGCGCCAGCCACCGCTTGCGGACGGGTCCTGGTCATGAGCGCGGGCAAGATGCTGCCCTTGTGCTCCTCGGGCCGATGCGGCTCCCATCTTGCGGGCCCAACCCGAGAAGGCCCGTGCCGTCCCTCGTCAGGCCGGCTATGGTCGGCAGCGGACCCTTCTGCCGCCCGAGGCTGCCGCGCGTGACCCTGCCCGAGCCGGATCCTCCGAACCCGACCCTGGGCCTCACCTCCGCCGAGGCCCTGCGCCGTTTGCACGCCCATGGCCCCAACGCCCTGCCCGAGCCGAGCCGCGAGGGCGTGCCCGGCCTCCTGCTCGCCACGCTGCGCGAGCCGATGTTCCTGCTCCTGGTCGTCGCCGCCCTGCTCTATCTGCTGTTGGGCGACCTCGGCGAGGGCCTGTTCCTGGCCCTGGGCGCGGCGGTTTCCGTCGGACTCGTCGTCTTTCAGCAGGCCCGGAGCGAGCGCGCGCTTGCCGCGCTGCGCCAGATGGCCGAGCCCACGGCCCGGGTGCTGCGGGACGGCGCGGAGCGGCGGGTGCGCTCGCACGACCTCGTGCCGGGCGACGTGGTGCTGGTGGGCGAAGGGGAACGGCTCCCGGCCGACTCCACGCTCCTCGCGGGGGACGCGCTGACCGTCGACGAATCCGCCCTGACGGGCGAATCCGTCCCGGTGGCCAAGCGGCTCCTCGGCCCCGAGGAAGCCGAGGCCGACCCGGAGCCCGGCGGCGACGCCACCCCATGGCTCTACTCCGGCACGCTGGTCACTCGCGGGCAGGGCGTCGCGCGGGTCCTGCGGACGGGGACCGGCACCCGCCTCGGCCGCATCGGCCTCTCGCTCGCCACGATCGCGCCCGAACCCACCCGGCTCCAGCGGACCACCGCGCGGCTGATCGGATGGCTCGGGCTCCTGGCCTTCGGCTTTTGCGGGATCGTGGTGCTGGCCTACGGGGCCTTGCGCGGCGACTGGATCGAGGGGGCCCTCGCCGGCATCACCTTGGCCATCGCGCTCCTGCCCGAGGAATTCCCGATGGTGCTGGCCATCTTCCTCGCGCTGGGCGCCTGGAGGCTCGCGCGGCAGAAGGTGCTCGCCCGCCGCTCGGCCGTCATCGAGGCCCTGGGCGCCGCGACCCGGCTCTGCGTGGACAAGACCGGCACCCTGACCGAGAACCGGATGCGGCTCGCCGGGCTCTGGCGCGAGGGACACGGGGACGTCGCCCTGCCCGGCCCCGTGCCCGACGCCGCCCTCTCCCTCCTGCGCCACGCGGCGCTCGCCTCCGCGCCCCGCCCCGTGGACCCGATGGACCGCGCCGTGCGCGAGGTCGCAGGCGACGCCGAGGGCACCCCTCTCGCCACCCATCCGCTGCGCCCCGACCGCCTCGCCTTCGTGCAGGCCTGGAACGACGGCGACGACGCTCTGGTGGCGGCCAAGGGCGCGCCCGAGGCTGTCCTTGCGCTCTGCCGCCTCGACCCCGACTGCGCCGACGCCCTGGGGGCCGAGGTCGCCCGGCTTGCCGCGCGCGGCCTCCGGGTGCTGGCCGTGGCCTCGGCCCGCGTGCCCGCCCCGGAGGCCACCCAAGACCCCTCCGGGATACCCTTCGCCTTCGAGGGTCTTCTCGCCTTCGAGGACCCGCTGCGCGCCGACGTGCCCGAGGCCGTGGCCCTCGCCCGCCGCGCTGGGATCGAGGTGGCGATGATCACTGGCGACTATCCCGCGACCGCCCTCGCCATCGCCCGGGCCGCGGGGATCGACACCTCCGCGGGCGTCCTGACCGGGGCCGAGGTCGCCCGTCTGGGCCCCGAGGCGCTCCGCGACCGGGTCCGGACCCTGCGCGTCTACGCCCGCATCATGCCCGAGCAGAAGCTCGCGCTCGTGGAGGCCATGAAGGCCGACGGGGAGGTCGTCGCCATGACCGGCGACGGCGTCAACGACGCCCCGGCGCTCGAAGCCGCGCATATCGGCATCGCCATGGGCCAAAGGGGCACGGACGTCGCCCGCGAGGCCGCCGACCTCGTGCTCCTCGACGACCGCTTCGCCTCGATCGTGGGGGGCGTGCGACTCGGACGGCGCATCTTCGCGAACCTCCGCAAGGCGCTCACCTACGTCGTCGCCATCCACGTGCCCATCGCGGGGCTCGCGCTGGTTCCCATCCTCCTCGGCCTGCCGCCAGTGTTCTTCCCCATGCACGTGGTCCTGCTGGAGCTGGTCATCGACCCCGTCTGCTCGGTGGTCTTCGAGGCCGAGCCGTCCGAGCGCAACGCCATGGAACGCCCACCCCGCCCCGCGCGCGAGCCGCTCTTCGGCCCCCGCCAGCTCCTGCTCGGGGTGCTGCAGGGCGCGGTGATCCTCGCGGCCGTGCTGGCGATCTACGTCCTCGCGCTCGACTCCGGCCTTGCCGGACCCGTGGCCCGGGGCCTAGCCTTCTCGGCGCTGGTGGCAGCGAACCTGGCCTTGGCCTTCGCCGAATCGGCCGAACCCGGCACGCGCTTCTTCGACCCCCACCGCCTCCTGTTCTTCGCCATTGCGGCAGGCGCGGCGGCGATCGTGGCCCTGATCCTGCTGGTGCCGCCCCTTGCCGCGATCTTCGAGGTCACGCGCCCGCCCCTGCCCGCGCTGGCCGTCGGCGTCGCCGTGGGCGTGCTCTCGGGCGGCTGGTGGGGCCTGCTGCGCCTCGCGCGGGCGCGCCCGCGGCGGGCAGCCGCCTGACGCACGTCGCCGGGCCCAGACCCACGCGCTCGGATCGAGCCCGGCCCGACCAGGATGGACGCACTCGGACCACGGCTCAAAGATCTGCACCTCTGGCCCAAAGGCATCTGCGCGGCATCGCCACCTCTGGGCCATGGCCTGGGTCAGCTTCCAAGCCTGCGCGGGCATCCGTCGCTGTCAGGCCGCGCGGGTCTCCACCCACGGGCCCGGCCACCCCAATCCTTAACACTCTTTCGACAACCACCTCATTGTTGCCGCTTTGACGTCAATCGAGCGCCGTGATCGTTCGGCATCAAGGCATCAGTGCTCCTCCCGGACACTGTCCATCGCCTGCGAGCGGCAACTCCCTGTCCTCTCGCGCGATTCGTCACTCGGCCGGCCTTGCGGATGGTAGGGATACCGTCCAGCGTGGCCGGCCTTTTTTCCGTGAAGGCCTTGGCCGCCGGGTCCCGTCCCGCCCCACGGGACGGAAGCAACGGCCCGGAGACAGCCGGGCCGGGCATTCGGGATCTGGTCAGGCAGATGCTACCTGTCCCACGCGGCTCCAGGCCGACCCTGAGCCCTCGCCCAGAATGCGCACCCTGCCAGCAAGTCCGCAGGCCATGACCGGAAGATCAAAGGCCGAATTATGTCATGCAGACGCGCAACGTTGCCAATCTTGAGGCACCATACAGAGACAGTACTATCGCCAACTGACTGATTGGTCATGCCTCATTGGCAAACTGGTACCAAATTAGGAATTTTCTCGCCTTTCTTATGGCCGCACGGCAGAACAGTCGACATGAACGGTCCTGATCTCCCTTCGCCTCCGACCTGTCGGACGGAGGGTTATCGAACCCCCATGGCCATGTGCCAGCGCGAGCCGAGACGGGCACCTGTCGGGCCAACGCCCGGAGCGAGCCCTTTGAGGACCTGCGCCGAACCGAAGGAGCACCACGAACGTGAGACTGGACGGAACACCTGGCAACGACACCCTGAACGGCGGTCCGACCGCCGACAGCCTGAACGGCCAGGGAGGACGGGACACGCTGAATGGCAGGGGCGGCAACGACCGGCTTTTCGGCGGCGCGGGCAACGATCGGCTCGACGGCGGAACGGGTAGGGACCAGCTCTACGGCGGAGCGGGCAAGGACACACTCCAGGGCGGAGCGGGCAACGACCTCTACTTCGTGGACCGGGCCAGCGACCTGGTGATCGAGCGGGCCGGAGCGGGCATCGATACCATCCGCTCGGCGGTGAGCCTGACATTGGGCGCCGACGTCGAGAACCTGACGCTCGTGGGCAGCGCGGCCCAGCGGGGTTCGGGCAACGCCCTGGCGAACCGGATCAGCGGCACCGGCGAGGCGAACAGCCTGTACGGCCGCGCCGGGAACGACGTGCTCCTCGGCGGGGCGGGCAACGACCGGCTCGATGGAGGCATGGGCAATGACCGGCTCCTCGGCGGGGCGGGCAATGACCGATACATCGTCGACTCGGTCACCGATCGCGTGATCGAGAGCGCCGGCAAGGGAGCCGACGCCATCCTCTCCTCGGTGAGCCTGACGCTCGGATCGAATGTCGAACGGCTCCAGCTGACCGGGTCGGCCGACCTCAATGGGATCGGCAACGGGCTCGGCAACACGCTGCGCGGCAACGGGGGGGCGAACAGCCTGCGCGGCGCCGAGGGCCAGGACCTGCTGTATGGCGGCGCCGGCAACGACTGGCTGCACGGCGGGACCGGCAACGATCGGCTGATCGGAGGCACGGGCGACGATATCTATCATGTGCGCGTGCCGGGTGACGTCGTCATCGAGCGGGCCGGCGCGGGGCTCGACACGATCCGGTCGTCGATCGACCGGACGCTGGGGAACAACATCGAGAATCTGGTGCTCATAGGCGGCACGGCCGTGCGGGGCTCCGGCAATACCCTGGCGAACCGGATCAGCGGCAATGGCGTGGCGAACACCCTCTACGGCCGAGGCGGGGACGACACGCTCGTCGGCGGGGCGGGCCACGACTCGCTTTTTGGCGGGGACGGCGGGGACCAGCTCTTCGGCGGGCTGGGCAACGATTTCTATGACGTCAATTCGCGGCGCGACGCGGTGACGGAGGCGACCGACGCGGGAACCGACTTCGTCCGCTCATCGGTGAACGTGACGCTCAGCGCGAATGTCGAGAACCTCCAGCTCACCGGCACCAGGGCGCTCTCGGGGACCGGCAATGGCCTCGACAACAGCCTGACCGGCAACGCCGGCATCAACAACCTTCTCGGGCTCGAAGGCGACGACCAGCTCGACGGGCTGGCCGGAGCGGATGTCCTGTCCGGCGCGGCGGGTCGCGACCGGCTCGATGGGGGCGCGGGCGACGACTGGATGAACGGCGGCGCGGGCGACGACCTCTATGTCGTGGATCAGGCGGGCGACGTCGTGACCGAGTCCGCCGGCGGCGGCAGCGACCGGATCGAGTCCTCCGTCGGCTTGACGCTCTGGGACAACGTCGAGGACCTGATCCTCACCGGCCAGGGAAACCTGAACGCCAACGGCAACGGCCTCGACAACCGCATGACCGGCAACGAAGGCCGGAACGTCCTCATCGGCCGCGACGGGGCCGATCTCCTCGAAGGCCTGTCGGGCGCGGACCTGCTCTATGGCGGCGCGGGCAACGACCGGCTGGACGGCGACAGCGGGCAGGATCGCCTCTATGGCCGCGACGGGGATGACGTCATGCATGGCGGCGCGGACAAGGACCGGTTCCAGGGCGACGCCGGGCAGGACGAGATCCATGGCGGCGCCGGGGCGGACGGGATGGCGGGCGGTGCCGGGGTGGACACGCTCACGGGCGGGCTGGGGAACGACTTCTTCAGCTTCGCCCGGCTTTCCCACGCCGGCGACATCATCACCGACTTCCACAACGTGGCGGACGACAACGACCGGTTCAACATCAAAGCCGCCGGCTTCGGCGGGGGGCTGGTCGCGCAGCAGACGCTCGACAAGGACCGGTTCGTAATCCGGGCCAACGACAACGTCGCCCAGGAGTCCAACGACCGCTTCATCTTCCGCTCGTCCGACGAGACGCTCTGGTTCGATCGCGACGGCACCGGCGAGAACGAGGCCAGTCTCGTCGCGGACCTGCAGGACGGGGCGGTCCTGACCTCGGCGGACATCCTTCTGATCTGAGACCTTCGAGGGGCCGTCCAAGACGACCCCTCCTCCGCCCCCGGCTCGACCACGACAGCGGAGCAGCCCTCGTGGGGTCGAACCTCGACGGGAGCACTCCGAAATGGAGACCCGCCCGCGCCCTTGACCCTCAGGGCGCGGGCGACCCCGCGTACATCCCCCTCCCGGCTGCGGCAGGATGGACGCCATGAACCGGCAGAGCGCGAACGGGTTCATGGCGGGCGGTCATCCACGATTCGCAGGGCGGCCCGAAGCTCGCCTCCCGGCCCACCGGGCCCATCCCTCACCGACTCGGGCGACGACGAGATTCCGAACGGCGCAGGCGCATGCAGGCGCTGCGAACCGGCAGCAGCCGTTCGCCCCGACATCCGTGACGAAACGACGAGGCCGGCGACGACCTGTTTTTCGAATCGCAGCCGCACGGGCCCCAGTTCCGACTGGACCCCAGGCAGAGCCACACCTCCGAGGCACTGTTCATGGGCTGATTCGGGCCCATGGCTGTGGCCGCCGTCGACCAGGCCCCGATGATGGAGCACCGCACGGGAGAGCCGGTCGTCTGCCACGCGGCGAGCCTCGTGCATGCCGCACGGGCTCCGGACCCAGCAAGGCGCAGGCGGACAGGATCACCTTGACGCAGCGATCATGACGAGGGGCCAGCCCTTGAGCCGCGCGAACGACCCTCGATCCCGTGAAGTTCGCGGTCAAAGCCAGATCATGCGGGATGAAGGCCCTGCGCCCTCGGCGAAAGGGGATGCAGGGCTCCACGACACGCCTGCCCAAGGTCCAACGGAACCGGCCGGCATCATGGCCCGGCCACCGATCAGGACCTCGGCCTGGGGCAGAGAGCACCGGGGGCGCCATCGCACCAAGCTGGTCGCCTCGGTGTCCCGCGCCCGGAAACGGGCCCATCGGCGGCCCTTCGTTAGCCCGCAAGCAGGGTATCGCTCACCTGGGCGAAGCTCACAAATTGGCCCCGCTCGTGCTTCGGTCACGCCGCGAAGAGGCCGCGATTCACGGCAAGAAGGAGATCAGACTGGAGGAAAAAGCCAGCGCAACGAAAACGAGGGACGCAATGCCGACGATCAATGTTTCGACACTGTCACAGCTCTACAATGCTATGGCATCCTGCAAGGGCGGTGAAACCATTCTGTTGGCGGGGGGCAACTACGGTGACTTCCGGCTGGACCTGCAGACGAAATTCAACTTCGCCTTCCCGTCGAACGTGACGATCAAGTCGGCGGATCCGGCCAAGCCGGCGGTGTTCGAATCCGCGCTCGTGCGCGGCGCCGACAACCTGACCTTCGACTCGGTCAAGTTCGATTACACGTTCCAGTCGGGCGACAGCACCAACATCAGCCCGTTCACCTTCACCGGCTGCGAGAATCTGACGATCCGCAATTCCGTCTTCGACGGCGACGTGGCCAAAGGTGTCTCGTCGGCGGTAGATGGCTTTGGCTACGGCATCGGTCTGGTGGTCAAAAGCTCGACGGGCGTCACGATCGAGAACAACGAATCCTTCGGCTTCTGGAAGGGCATGGTGTTCAACCAAAACTCGTCCATGGATATCGTCGGCAACGATCTCCATTCGATGCGGATGGACGGATTCAATTTCTGCGCCGTGCAGGACGTCCTGATCGAGGACAACTACATCCACGATTTCCGCGCGACCGTGCGGGCGATCACCGGCGACCATTGCGATTTCCTCCAATTCTGGACCACCGGCACGACCCAGCCGTCCAAGAACGTCATCATTCGCGACAATATCCTGGACATCGGAAACGGATCGCCGACCCAGTCGATCTTCATGCGCAATGAAGAAGTCGACAGCGGGCGCATGACCTTTGCCTCCATGGCCTACCAGAACATCGTGATCGAGAACAATACGGTCACCAACGGGCACGCGCATGGCATCACCGTGGGCGAGACGAATGGCCTCACGATCCGCAACAACTCGGTCCTGCATGCCGACGGGTTCGCTGACGACGGAGCCGACACGGGGGTCGAGATCCCTCGGATCAGCGTGTCGTCCGGTTCCAAGGGCGTCGTGATCACCAAGAACATCTCGGCGGTCGTGCCCTCGACGCAGTCCGGGTGGACGGTCAGCGACAACGTCATCGTTCAGGACCAGGACGCGTCCAAATCCAACCACTACAGCAAGATGTTCACCTCGGCTTCCCTTGTCGACGATGACGGCCAGCACGAGTTCCTGGCCATCGTGGGTGGCACGATCGACAAGCTCAACGCCGGGTCGCTGCTCACGCAAGGGACCGACGGAGCGGTCGCGAAGCCCATCAGCCCGGCTCCTGCCCCGGCCCCGGCCCCGGCCCCTGCGCCTGCGCCTGCTCCCGCTCCCACCCCTGAAACGACCGCGCCCACGACGTCCACTCCCGTCGCGGACACGTCGGAGCCGGACGGCATCCTGAGCATCTCGAACGGCCGGTTCGTGGCCCAGGAGGATGGAAGATCCATCGACCTCGGCGCGGTGCCCAAGTGGACGGCTGGCGGACTGCAGCTCGGGGCCAAGGGCGTCTCGGCGCGGGTCGACCGCGACCACGTGGTCGACGTGGTCGGCGCGGACTCCATGACGATCGCGTTCAGGCTGGATGCCGACGCCAAGGGCGCATCGGGCGAGCTTTTCCGGATGCATGGCAGCTTCATCACCAGCGTGACCAGCTCGGGCGAGCTGCAGGTCCGGATGTTCAAGGAAGGCGGCTCGATCACCACCCTGACGACCAAGGGGTCGGCCCTGAACGCGGCGGTCGACAGGGACCGCGACATCGTCATCGATCTGGACGGCGGCAAGCTGCAGGTCTGGGTCGATGGCAAGATGACCGGCCAGGCCGCGTTCGCCGGAGTGGTTGGCGGCGAGACCTTCGGCTCGCACGACCTCGTCTTCGGCAATCCCTGGAACTCGGCCAACTTCAAGGGCGACATCTCGGTATTCGATCTGTCCGTGGGTGACAGCGATACGGCCCAATCCGCGACCACCACCCTGGCCACGGCGAGCACGGCGCAGGAGCATGACTTCGACTACGCCGTGGACGCCAGGGCCGACGAGGATGCACGCTTCGACTTCGTGACGCAGTACCAGGGACTCGACGTCGCGGCCTGATCGCGGATGTCCTGACGGATCGTTCGAATCCGCTCGGCTCATGGCGGCATCACCGCCATGAGCCTCTTGCCCTGCCGATCCGCGTCCGCGACCAGCCAGTCGTGGACGCGGCAAAACAGGCCGCAGCCATGCCGTGCTGCGGTCAGGCGGTAGGTGCGGGCCATCATGGCGAAGGCATCTGCACCTCGACTTCGAGGGGGACCACGATCCTGCCGGACGGGGTTCCCCATTTTCCTGCCGTGATCCGGAGTCCCGACGACATGCCCTCAGGCGGCTCGGCGTGGCGGAGCAGCAACCGGGCTGCCACTGACAGCGTGCGGCAGAAGCGGAACCTCGGCGTTAAGGGCCATGAGCAAGCCCCGTATGTCCGACGACCTCCGGGCCGCCGTGACGCCGCTCCCGCCGCCCGAACTACCCGGGCCCAAAGGTGGCCGACCTCGGTGCGGTGATCGCTTGACGCGTCCGGACGGGCGCATGGCGACCTGCACGCTCCTCAACCAGCTCGAAGCCCACACCACGGCCGACACCAAGCTCGCCCGCCGCTGCCACGCTCGCTCCAAGCGCACGGGCGAGCCCTGCCAGGCACCCGCCGTCACCGGCTGGCAGGTCTGCCGCATGCATGGCGCAGGAGGCGGGCACCCGGCCGGACCCACGCACCCGCGCTGGGTTCACGGCCTGCGCTCGCAGGACTGGAGCGAGACGCGGAGGACGATCAACGATCTGGCCCACGAGACGCGCGGGATCGAGGCGCTGATCGGATGAGCCATCAGCTCCCGCCCATCCCGGATCATGCACCGCTCAAGCCCTGTCCCTTCTGCGGCCGTCCTGCTTCGGCCGTGCCGCATCGGGCGGCACCTGACATGCCGGTGACCTACAGCGTGGGATGCTGGCGCGATCCAAGCCGCTTTGCAAAGGAGCCCTTCTGGGAGAACTGCCTGGGACCGCAGACCGTCTGGACACCAGACCTCAACCGGGCGGTCGACCTGTGGAACCGGCGTGCATCTAGAAGCCCGGAGAGCATTCGGCCCTGACCCGATATCGGCAGAGGGCGAGGCTGAGCGGAAAACAGCCATGTCCGGCTCGCTGTCTCGGCAACCCTGATCCTGTGGTCGACGCCGGGCACCCGTTCCTGCCAGTATCGGATCAAGCCCTTCAATCCGCCTCCGCAGAAGGCGTGAGAGGGCCAAGGGAGGGGCGCTGCTCATGGTTCTTGCTCACCTGCTCGTGGGCCTCCTGGCTGGTGGCCTTGTCGGCATGGTGCGACTTATGACGGCCCCGCAAGTCTGGAGCGCGCTCGGCTCCTACGCCCTCGCTGGCGGCCTGGCGTTGCTGGCCAGCGCACTGCTCTCGCTGGCCGCCCAGCGCGACCCCGATGACACATGAGGAGCCGATGCTGACGAGCCGCCAACGGCTGGCCCTTCCCTCTGGGGCTCTGCCGGACCGCACGGATACCGAGGGGGCGTCCGTGGCGGCGTCCGTGCCCCCGAGTGGCTGCTTGTGGAGGGGCTCCACCCTCCGCCGGCGATCGCCGTCCGGGGGCGCGGCAGCCGCGAAGCCCCCACGAACAGAAGCCCTGCCGTAGCAGGGCTTCCGCACCACTTACCTGCGATCGCCGGGACTCGTTCCGACTGCCATGATAGGACAGATCGATCGCGCGAGAGCATGACCTTTGGTCAGGCGCGGCGGGCGAACCGGCGGGCCGGGCGTGCGGACCCACCCTTCATCCAGCCGACGATCTGTCCCCTCACAGGTCGGTTGGCGAGATCAAGGCAATGGGTCTGGTATGGGGGCAGCGCGGCCACCGCGCCCCCGGACGGCACGAGAGACAGGACACGTGGCAACGCCTCCTGTCTGACCACTCGGAGGCACGACAGTCGCCGCGGACGCCCCCTCGGTATCCGCGCGGTATGGCCGCGGCTGCAGGACGCAGGCGCATGACCACTGGCGACGACGTAGGATGGCAGGGAACGGCTCGTGGATGGGTCACCGGCCTGACGGAAGACGGCTCACAGGGAGCCCCCGCTTCCCAGCCAGAGGTAAAGCGGTAGGGTCGTGGCGGCCCCGAAGCCCGGAACGATCGCCGACAGGACCACGCCCCAAATGGAGCCCTGGACCGACCAGTAGACGATCCCGGCATAGGCGCCCAAGGCCCAGGTCATCAGAAGGAGGCTCACCAGCATCAGGCCGAGGGCCTCGGTGAGGCTGCTGACCCCTCGGATCTCGAGCAGCTGGCGTTGTGGCCGCTCCGCCGCGACCGCCGGTTGCGGGTCCTGCCGTTCCAGGGATTCGTAAAGCGTCACGGCCGATCTCCTCTCGCTGCAGATGCACGGTCCCTCAGCGCGAAAGGTGGGCTCCGGGTTCGCAATATCCGCTAACCACACATCTGCCTGAGGGTTATCGGGGCGGTTTTCAGCCCTGAAGCCGATTGCATCGGCCAGAAAGAGCCGCTGCTGTGGTCGCCACACCAAGCCAAGCAGAACGAGGTTCAGATGGTCATGGCTCAACTTCTGCGTGCCGTCGTCGCGGGTGTGACGCTGGCCACCACGGGCGCGCTGCTGGGCTGCCCCGACTGGACGGCGTCGCTGACCTACGTGACCGGGATGGCCGCAACGCTGATGGCAGGCACCACGACCGTTCGCCGGTCCGCGCCGGCGTTCCGCCCGGGGTCTGGCGCCCCTTCCGTCGGGTGACCTCCAGCGCATCCGGCAAACATCGGCCTGGCAGGGAACCGGCCCCATCGGCCCCGAGTTGGCGGGGCGTGCATCCCACCCTTCGGCAGGCATTCCCTCCCGCCGAAGCCACGAGCCGCCGGAGAGCACGTTCTCTCCGCAGCAGCGACAAAGCGCCCTGCGCCGCCTTGTCCCCGAGGCAGCGCAGGGGGCGGCCGTGTGAACGGTCGCCAGCCGCTTCCCTGACCCGGAGATCCGATGACCTCGCGCCCCCGCACTGGACGGACCATCCTGCCCTACAAGGTCCAGACCGCGTCGGGGCTCCCGTCGGCCGACCTCTACAAGGCCGACCTGGAGCACTTCCGGCATCAGGCGGAAGCCAGCGATCCCCGACCGGGGCGGGAGAACGCCCGCCCATCCGCGCGGATGCTCGGCCTGGCGATTCTGGGCGGCCTCGTCTCAGGTGCCATGATCGGCATGTCCGTCATGTTTGCCGCGACCTGATCGGGGCCGCACCACGGCCAGGACGCGGGACCGACCGCCCGAGATCCCGAACCCTTGCAGAACGGCGCCGTGCGTCCATGAATAGGCTCGTTGGACGAAACAACTCTCAGGCGAGACGAGCCATTGGTCTCCAGGCATGTCCTTTGAACAAGTCGGGCGTCTCCTGACCGCCGCTGACCGGCTCGAGGAGATGGTGAAAGCCCTGCCGCGCTGGAACCCCCAGGCTGGTGAGCGTTGGGACGAGTTCTTGGAGCGCTCCTACGAGGCCGAGATGAACCTCGCGAACGAGTTGCGCCGCGTGGCGAACTGCCGTCTGACCATGTGTTCACGCAGGTCCCGAGTGGACCTCACTCTGGCCGGCATCAGCGTCACGACGAACCGGGGTCTGGCCCGCGCGTGCCTGGACTGGGTGGAGGAGGTGCGGGCCACCTACAACGGCCTTGGCACGATGCTGGGCCACAGGAGCAAGCCTCCCGAAGGGTAGGACGGGGGCGTCGCGGCCGCCGCGCCCCCGACGGCGTATGCGCCCGGGCCTAACCACCGGACGCAGACCACTCGGGGGCACATGGGCCGCAACAGACGCCCCCTCGGTATCCGTGAGGTGTGGCGATGGCCCCCGTGAAGGTCCACCACCAGATGCGGTCACGTGAAAGCATAACTCGCTCTGGCGTGCCCCGGTTGCTTGACGATCCGGCAACGGACCGTTTCCCAGCGAGCGCCTGACCGTAGCCGATCAGTCCGGCATCGCCTTGGCCGGCCTGCTCTGCCCCCTGACCGTCATCCAGGTGAGACCGGAGGCCTTGGCTGAGACCGGCGCGCGGGCGGCGCAGCGGGCCGGGGGTGCGGAGCCGGTCACCCGCTCCTCCCGCCTGCGGCCCGAGCGTCAGCCGGCCGTCACCTGCGCGTCCGGGTTCAGCGGAAAACGGATCTCGATCGTGAGGACGCCGGGACGAGACTGGCGCGTGAGACTCCCGCCAAGCTCGCCTCCGATCATGGCCTCGAGGAGGCGTGTCCCGAAGCCGGAAACCTGACCGGGCGCGGCATCGCCGGCCAACGAAGGCAGCCCGGGGGTCCGCTCCTCCCAGGTGAGCCGAAGATGGATCCCCGAGGGGCCGGGCTCCATCGTCCAATGGACGCGAACCTCGCCACCCGCCCCTGCTCCCGCACCATACTTCAGGGCGTTCGTGGCAAGCTCATGAAAAACGACGGCCAGGGCATGGGTCTGGCGCTCGTCGAGGCGCACCGGCGGCCCCGACAGGTGGCCAGGGTTCGCGGCAGATGCCGAGATCTGGTCGATCTCGAACCGCAGGAGCTCGGCAAGATCGGCGCTGTCGGTGCCCGACATCACCAGAAGGTCCTGCGCGGCCGACATGGCCTGCAGCCGGGCGTTGAGGCTTTCGGCCATCGCCGCCTTGTCCACGGATTCGCGTGCGGTCTGCCGGGCGATGGCGCTGACCCGGGTGAGCGAGTTCTTCATCCGGTGCGCCATCTCGCGCAGAAGAAGGTCCTTCTGCTCGACGTTGTGCTGGACCAGCTCGTTCAGGGCGCGGGTCCGTCGGATCGAGATGCCCTGCCAATGGACCGCGACTCCCGCCAACACGACGAGCAGGGGAAAGACGATGGCGCTGAACAGGGTCAGGCGCAGCTGGATGGCCGCGCCGAACTCCGGCGAGGGGGCAGCAGACAGGACCCATTCGCGCCCGGCCACGGAAAGGGAGGTGCGCATCTCCAAGTCCCCCTCCGCCCCGCCCAAGGCAAAGCCCGCCGACTCGAAGAGTGGCACGTCAGGTGCGGCCGCATCGGCAAGGCGCAGCTCCAGCGGCAGATCGTACCTCTCGAGCACGGCGGTCAGGAGATCGCCCACCCGAACCGGCGCAAAGGCATAGCCCTCGATTTCCGGAGCCCCTGACGGTCGCACGGGCAGGTAGACGAGGATGCCGGGCTGCCCGTCCCGGATGGCCACCTCCCGGTCAAGCGTCAGGGGCGGGGTGGCCGTGGCCGCTCCCGTCTCGGAAGCCTTTAGCATGGCGGCGCGGCGTTGCTCCTCGGTGGCCATGTCGAAGCCGAGGCTCGCGCGGCCGCGGGTGTGATCGGGCTCCAGCAGCACGATCGCGGTCCGCAGGCCCGGGACAGGCTCAGGCCAGACCCGCCGGTCGCCTCCATAGGCCCGCGACAGGATGCCCTCGATCCCGGCCTCTTGCTCGGGACGCAGGATGCGGGCGAACCCGAGTTCCTGCAGGCCGGAGTAGAACGCCTCCAGTTCCAGCCCGTCCACGAAGGCCGCGAAGTCCTCCCGGCGGGTCGGCTCGTCATGGACGGCCAGAAAGCTCCGAGTGGCGTTCAGCAGGGCGATGTGCTGCTCAACCCGGGTCTCGACATAACCGGCGGCCTCCACGAGAAGCCTGGCGAAAGCCTCCTCGCGGCGCGACGTCTCGATCCCATAGATGCTCCAGGTCAGCCCTGCGCCCACCAGGGACAGGGCGGCGATGGCGGAGGCTGAGAGGCGCGACGGCGAGAACATGGCGTTCAGTAGGCGAAGCCTTCAGGAAGGTCCAATTCGTCGGACCCCCACCCATGACTTCATGGCTGCAGGGGCACGCGGTCCTTCGTCGCAGCGGGCCGGGCCGCTCCCTGCCTTCCGGACCTGTCGTCACGAATGCCGAACGATCTGCCCTCGGGGCCGCAGTTCCGCGCGGGCAGTCAACCCCGGGCATCCTTCTTGCCCGACGTCTAGCGCCACGGCTGGGAGTGTCCGTTCAACGACATCCCTTGCGTACACGCTCAGCCTGCCGGCTCTGGCTGACCGTTCATGTACGTTGGAGCAGGGCTAAGCTTGTGGACCGTCGGCAAGGTCCGACGGTGCAACGGAGGCGACATGAGCATGATCCTGTCCACCATCGGCTACGAGTCCGCGACGCTGCCCGAGATGATCGGGAAGCTGCGGAGCGCGGGCGTGGAGGTCGTCGTCGACATCCGCGCGGTGGCGGCCTCGCGGCGGGCCGGGTTCTCCAAGACGATGCTGCGGGCCTCGCTCGCGGCCGAAGGCATCGGCTACGAGCACCTGCGGGGGCTCGGCACGCCCAAGCCGGGACGGGAGGCGGCGCGCAAGGGGCGCATCGCGGAATTGGAGGCAATCTTCGCCACGCACATGACCTCGCCCGAGGCCCAGGACGCGCTGGCCCACGCCATCGCCCGCGAACGGCCCACGGCGCTCCTGTGCTTCGAGGCCTGCGCCACGGGCTGCCATCGCCGGATCGTGGCGGAGCTGATCAGGTATGCGACCCGGTGCGAAGTGCGGCATCTGTGAGGGTCCGGTTCGACCCGCACCGGCGGCTCCATCCGTCCGGCGGGTCGGACGGGCCAGGATCGGGACCCGGGCACCCGGCCTCTCAGGCGTTTCGCTCGGACCCGCCGATCAGGGCCTGCATGGGCCCATATGACAGGTCCGACCCGGCACGCCGGTCCGAAAACCACGCGCGTCGTTCAGGATCCACGCCCGAGGCGACCCATCGGATCTGCGGCTCGGCTGCCCGTCAGAGCACGAGGTCGTTGACGGCCAGCGAGGTCACCCCGACCACCCGGATCTCGACGTCCGCTGTCCTGTCTCCGCTCACGTCAGCCCGCACGATCACCTCGGACCTGCCGGCCGCGTACCAGACCGAATAGGCGCTGGCCTTGGTCCCACCGAAACCGAACGCCTGGTCACCGGCCAGGGTGGTCCGGCCATCGATCCCGCTCAGGTCGAGATCGTCGAGACCGGACCTGAAGTCGTGGACGACATCGCGGTTGTTCCCGACGACGCTGTCGGTGATGGCGGTGAAGACGAACGCATCCCGCACGTCGTCCACCCCGCCATGAATCGTGTCCTTGCCGGTGCCTGCGATCAGGGTGTCGGCGCCGGCGCGCCCGTGAAGCAGGTCGCCGCCGCCGTTGCCCTTGAGGATGTTGTCTGCGGCATCGCCGTAGAGCCTGTCCGCCCCGGCGCCGCCGGAGACGTTCTCAAGATCCAGCAGCGTGTCGGTTCCGTAGCCGGTGGCCTGGCCTCCGGTCCTCGCCAGGTCGATGACGGCGGCGGTGGAGCCGGTGACAGCCATCCAGTCCATGCCAGCGCCGCCGTCGAGGGTGTCGTCGCCCGCGTCCAAGCGAAGCGTGTCATCCCCGTCGTCCCCCAGGACCTGGTCGTTGCCGGCGCCCCCGTCCATGTCGTCCGCGCCAGCGCCCCCGGACAGGTTGTCGTCTCCGCCGCCTCCGAGGAGCGTGTCGGACCCGCCGTCCCCCAGAAGGATGTTGGCTGATTCGCTGCCCGACAGCATGTCAGCCCCAGAGCCGCCCAAAGCGTTCTCGATGCTCAGGAGCGTGTCCATTCCGGAGCCGGTGTTCTGGACCGTCGTGAGGGAGAGGTCGATGGATGCCGCCTCCGAGCCCCCGACCAGGATCCAGTCGCGTCCCGATCCCCCATCCAGGAGATCGTTGCCGGCGTCCAGCTTCAAGGTGTCATCGCCCTCCCCGCCAAGGAGGGCATCATTGCCGAGGTCGCCCGCGAGCATGTCGTTGCCGGCCTGACCATCGAGGGTGTCGTCCCCGTCGGTGCCGATCAGGACGTCGTCGCCCGCGTCGCCGTTGATCGTGGGGTCGATCACGACGGGGCCGAAGCCGCCCAGGTCCCCCGGACGCACGTCGATGGCAGCCATCGTGGCCGTGAGGGGCGTGCCCGCATAGGCCCAGTCGCCCGCCCAGCCTTCGAGCGACGGATCCACGCACCACAGATTGGCAAAGCCGTTCATGTCGCCGGTGGTCCAAGTGCCATGGGGCATGTCGGCGGCCCCGAAGCGGCCGACCACCTGGCCATCGACGAGGAAGATGGCCTCGGTCTCGGTGACGGTGATCTCATAGGTGTGGAAGCCCAGGGCGGCATCGAAGCCCAAGTCCACGATCACGGGTTGCCAGTTGTTGCCCTGCTCCAGCGTGACGTGTTCGCCGGTCGCGGTCTCCATGTGGATGTTGAGACGGACCTGGGTCGTGTCGCTGCCCACGAACTCGAAGTCGAACTCGATCCAGGGATCGTTGAAGTGATCGGCCCGGTAGGTGAACATGCCAAAGACGGCGCCGTCCTGCATGACCGGAGCTTGCGCCGTCCATGTCCATGTGCCGGTCGAGGCCGCTTCGCAGGACTGCACCTCGCCCCCGCAGTAGGCGTGGGAGGATCCGGCCGGGGCGGCGGAGAGAGCGAACTGCACGCTCCCGTCCGCCTGCGCCACCACGTTGTCGGGCGACCATTCCATGATCGCGCTTTGCCCCGCCGCCCAATCCGACACGAGCCAGCTTTCCGTGGTCGCGGGCTCGCCGATCTGGACGAGGTCGATGGACCAGGTGCCTTCGGTCGTGGACATGTGCTTCCTCTCGGGGCCAGTGAGCCGAAAGCACAACCATGACGTGATACATGGCCAGGCGATGACCGGCGCAGGTCATTTCTACGGCGACGACAGGTCAGGTCCGCAACAGGCCCTGTTGAGCAATTCACCCGAAAACGACTTCGTTCCGACCCCGGCCCGCCCTGGGCGACGCGTTTCGTCTCGGGCGCGCCGAGGGCTGCGAATCAGGTGAGGAGAACGGCACGAAGCCGAGGCTCAGCGGTCGGGCGGAGTGGGTCATGAGCCGCTCGACCCGGACCTTCATACTTCGCATCCCGGCCTCCATGGGGCTTCGTCGGCGCCAGCCGCTCCGGGTGCGCCGGATCGTCCGGCCATAGCGGCAGCGTGCCCGGAGAGGCCCGCTGTCGGCGTAAACTCCTGGGCTAGCGCCTTCCAGAGTTGACCGTTGGAGCGGGTCGGGATCACGGCCGTCGCCTCGCGGGCGGCGACTGCGGTCTACCGGCTTGGGCGGCCGAAGCAAAACTTCATGGCGGACCGAAGGGACAGATATTGGCTTGGGCCTTACGGCTCAGCGCCTTCGCCGTCCAAGCCAAGCATGTGTTCTGGTGATATGGTGGAGCCAAGGGGAGTCGAACCCCTGACCTCTTGCATGCCATGCAAGCGCTCTCCCAACTGAGCTATGGCCCCATCGTTTCGCCGGCTTGGGTGTCGTCGTGTCCGGCGAGACGTTCTCTAGTGGGCTGTGGGGGGGAGCGCAAGGGTTCTTTTTCCGAGCCCCCGCGTTCCCCCGCGGCAATCACTCGTCGTCGCCGGCGACGTCGCCCAGGTCCTCGAAGGACACTTCCTCGTCCTCGTCGTCCTCCAGCACCTCGTCGCCCAGGTCGGCGTCGTCGTCCGCCACGTCGTCGTCGTCGAGCAGCAGATCGTCCTCGTCCGCCATCTTCAGGCGCTTCGTCGCGGCATCCTCGGCATCCGCCACCATGGTGCGCGACCGGCCGACGTCGATGTTGACGACTTGGCCGGTGTAGGGGCTCACCACGGGGGAACGGTTGAGGTCATAGAAGCGCTTGCCCGTGGTCGGGCAGACTCGCTTCTTGCCCCATTCTTCCTTGGGCATCGGGGGGGTCCTTTCGGGTTCAGCGGATCGCGCGGGGGCAGGGCCAACGAACCTCGCCCTTGCGGCGCATCGGGGTCCCCTGCCATAAGCGGCAACGCGTGGCAAGGGCCAAAGGTTCGGGGCCAGGGGTTCGGGGGACGGCGCGTGCAGGACCACATCCTTCCCGGCGACCCGCCGGTCGCCGTGTCGCTCCGTCGCTCCGCCCGCGCGCGGCGGCTTTCCCTGCGCATCTCGGGCACGGACGGGCGGGTGACGCTGACGCTGCCCCTGCGCGCCCGCCTGGGCGACGGCCTGGCCTTCCTGCAGGAGCGCGAGGGCTGGCTGCGCGACCATCTGGCCCAGGCGCCCTCGCTGATCCACCCGGCCTTCGGCGGCACCATTCCCTTTGAAGGCCGCGACCTCCTCCTCTGCCCCGCCCCGATCCGGGCCGTGCGGCTCGACGGCGACCGCCTCCTCCTGCCGCCCGAGCCCGACCGTCTTCCCGCCCGGCTCGGCGCCTTCCTGCGGGGGGCCGCCCGCGACCGGCTGGCCACGGCCTGCGACCGCCACGCGGCCCGGATCGGACGTCGCGTCACCCGTCTCACCCTGCGCGACACCCGCTCGCGCTGGGGCTCCTGCACCACCGAGGGGCACCTCATGTTCTCCTGGCGACTCGTGCTCGCGCCGCCGCCCGTGCTCGACTACGTCGCCGCCCACGAGGTCGCGCACCTGGAGCGGATGGACCATTCCCCCGCCTTCTGGGCGGTGGTGGGCCGGATCTGCCCCGGCTACGAGGGTCCCCGCAACTGGCTCCGGGCCCATGGCGCGGCCCTTCACCGGCTGCGGCTCGGCTGAGCCTCGGACCCCAGCCATGACCTCCGAACCCCGCCCCCTTCTCACCGACCGCCCCAGCGACCCGGGCGCCCGCATCCACGACCGCGTCTACCGCTCCCTGCGCGCCCGCATCATGCACGGCGAGATCGCCCCCGGGCAGGCCCTGACCCTGCGCGGCATCGGCAAGGAGTTCGGCGTCTCCATGACCCCCGCGCGCGAGGCCGTGCAGCGCCTCGCCGCCGAAGGGGCGCTCACGCTCTCCCTCTCGGGCCGCATCTCCACGCCCGCGCTTTCCAACGACCGCATCGAGGAGCTGGCCACCCTCCGGGCCCTGCTGGAGCCCGAGCTGGCTTCCCGCGCCCTGCCCCGCGCCCACTTCGCGCTGATCGACCGGCTGGAGGTCATCAACCAGGGCGTGGCGCAGATGGTCGCCCGCCACGACGCGCCGGGCTACATCCGCCTCAACCTCGAATTCCACCGGACGCTCTACCTGCGCGCCCAGTCCCCGGCGATCCTGGCCACCACGGAAACCGTCTGGCTCCAGCTCGGCCCCACGATGCGCGCCCTCTACGGCCGCCTCCAGCGCACCGAGCCGCCCCGCAACCACCGCCTGATCCTCGCCGCGCTCAAGGCCGGCGACGAGCCGGGGCTGCGCCTCGCCGTCCGCACGGACGTGACGCAGGGCCTCCGGATGCTGAAGGGATAGACTCCATGCGCTACTACCTCGCCACCTGGGCCGAACCCGCCCCCGACGAGCCCGTCTGGATGGCCCTCGAGATCGAGGAGGACGGCTCCTGCCCCCGGCTGATCGAGCATTTCGAGCTGGGCTGGACCGGCACGCGCGAGGCCTGGCGCGAGGAATCCGACAGCCTGCTCGACGACCCCTTCGATCCCGAGGCCGCGGCCGAGGACCCAGGCCTGACCCTGCGCGAAATCCCCGCCGAGTCCTTCGCCGCCCTCTGGGAGGCTCAGGAGACGGACCCGCCGGAGGAGGAGTGAGGAAACCCCCTCCGGCGCAGGCCTGTCGTCCCGCTTGACATCCTGAGTATTTCACTCAACTATCCTCTCCAGCCATCCCGCCTCCCCTGGGACAGCCAGCCCCATGCTCCCCGTCCCAGGAGGTTCTCCCGTGGCCACGTTGTCCCTTGCGTCCATGACCGCCCCACGTCCGACGGCCGCCCCCATCCACGACGCCCGCGACCTCGTGGGGCCGTCGGGCCTGGGCCGGATCACGCTCGACGATCAGGTCTACACCCTGCGCATCACCCGCGCGGGCAAGCTGATCCTCACGAAATGAGCGCGATGTCTCCGGGCGGCGCCCCCGTCGGGCGCCTCGACACCCTGCCCCCGCTCGAAGGCCTGTCCGTCCGGGCGCTGCGCCGCTGGTGCGACGGCGGGGCCGAGGCCCTGACCGAGGACCTCACCGGCTCCCTGGGCGACCGGGGAGAGGGCGCGGCGCGCGCCTTCGACGCGCTCTGCCGCCACTGTCTTGCGGGCTGCCGCCGGCCGCTCCTGCGCCACGGCGGAACCTGCCCCTGCCTGGGCGCCGACGAGGCCGCCTTCGCCCGCCTCGTGCAGACCGCCACCGAGGGCGAGCGCGAGGACGCGCTCATGCTCGCCTGCTGTATGGTCCGCCACGACCTCGCGCCCGCGCTGGTGCATCTGGCGCAGATGGCGGGGCTGGCGCTGGCCTGCGCGCTGGCCACGCGCGGGCGGCCTTCCGCCCTGCACTGACGGGGCGGCCTCGTTGCCGCTAGCGGGACCGGCCGATCCGCGCTAATCCCGCTGCGGTGCGGAAAGCGAGGCGGACAGAATGCGCGAATGGTGGCGGGACGCGGTGATCTACCAGGTCTATCCCCGGTCGTTCCAGGACTCGGACGGGGACGGGGTGGGCGACCTGCCCGGCATCACGCGGCGGCTGCCGCACGTGGCCGCCCTGGGCGCGGACGCCATCTGGCTGTCGCCCTTCTTCGCCTCGCCCGACAAGGACATGGGCTATGACGTCAGCGACTACACGGCGGTCAATCCGCTCTTCGGCACGCTCGACGACTTCGACGCCCTGATCGCCGAGGCGCACCGCCTGGGCCTCAAGGTCATCATCGACCAGGTCCTGTCCCACACCTCGGACCAGCATCCCTGGTTCCAGGAATCGCGGCGCGACCGCTCCAACCCCAAGGCCGACTGGTACGTCTGGGCCGACCCCAAGGCGGACGGCAGCCCCCCGAACAACTGGCTGTCGGTCTTCGGCGGCTCCGCCTGGCACTTCGAGGCGCGGCGGCGGCAGTACTACCTCCACAACTTCCTGACCGAGCAGCCCGACCTCAACTTCCACAACCCGGACGTCGTGGACGCGCTCCTCGACTCCATGCGCTTCTGGCTGGAACGCGGCGTAGACGGCTTCCGGCTCGACACCGTGAACTTCTACGTCCATGACCAGTCGCTGCGCGACAACGGCCCCTCGGACTGGACCGACTTCCCCGCGAACCCCTACGAGGCGCAGGACCACCGCTTCTCCAAGACGCGGCCCCAGAACCTCGCGGTGCTCCGGCGGATGCGCCAGCTCACCGACGAATACCCCGACCGCATGATGGTCGGCGAGGTGGGCGAGAACTGGCGCCCCATCGAGGTCATGGCCGAATACACCTCGGGCAACGACAAGCTGCACATGGCCTACAGCTTCGAGTTCCTGGGCCCCGACCACACCGCCCGGCACTTCCGCTCGCGCATCGAGGCCTTCCTGACCAAGGCTCCGGACGGCTGGCCCTGCTGGAGCTTCTCGAACCACGACGTGACGCGCCACGTCACGCGCTGGACCAAGCCCGGCGGCGACGCCGACGCGGTCGCGCGCCAGTCCATCGCGCTCCTGTCGTCCTTTCCCGGCACGCTCGGGATCTACCAGGGCGAGGAGCTGGGCCAGACCGAGACGGACATCCTCTACGAGGAGCTGCAGGACCTGGGCTACATCGCCTTCTGGCCCGAGATCAAAGGCCGCGACGGCTGCCGCACCCCGATGGTGTGGGAGCACGAGCAGACCAATGCGGGCTTCTCGACGGGCATGCCCTGGCTGCCCGTGAAGCCGCCTCAGGCTGCCCGCGCCGTGGACCTGCAGGAGGCGCGGAACGACTCCGTCCTCCACGCCTACCGCGCCTCCTTGGCCTTCCGCCGGTCGCACCCGGCGCTGACGCTCGGGGCGACCGACTTCCTCGACCTGCCCGAGCCCGTGCTGGGCCTCGTCCGCTCGCACGAAGGCCGAGTCCTGACCTGCCTCTTCAACTTCAGCGAGCGCCCGCAGACCCTGGCTCTCTCGGCCGGGGCGACGCCCGTGGGACCGCAGCGCGCCGAGGTCCAGGGGACGGCGGTCACGCTGCCCGCCCACGGCTACGTCTATCTCGAATCCGCCGCCGCCCTGGGCGTGACGCCCTCCGCCGCCGCGTCCTGACGGCGGTCCCCGCACGGGGGTTCCCTTCGCACGGTGGCGCGGCTAGCGTCGCGCCACCATGACGGACAGCGCAAACCTCGGCGTCGATATCGGCGGCACCTTCACGGACGTTGTGCTCGAAACGGGCGGGCGTCTCTTCTCCACCAAGGTCCTGACGACCTACGCCGCCCCCGAAGACGCGATCCTGACGGGCCTGCGGCAGGTCTGCGCCAAGGCCGGACTCGCCCCATCCGCGCTCACCCGGATCATCCACGGCACCACGCTCGCCACCAACGCGCTCATCGAGCGGCGCGGCGCCCGCACCGCCCTCGTCACGACCGAGGGCTTCCGCGACGTGATCGAGATGCGGACCGAGAGCCGCTTCGAGCAGTACGACCTCAACCTCGTCCTGCCCGACCCCCTGATCCCCCGCGACGCCCGCTTCACCCTGCGCGAGCGCGTGGACGCCGGGGGCCATGTCCTCCACCCCCTGAACCGCGCCGACATCGAGGCGCTGACCGAGAATCTCCACGGCTTCGACTCCGTCGCCGTGGGCTTCCTGCACAGCTACCTGCGCCCGGATCACGAGCGCCTCGTCCGCGACGTGCTGGCCGAACGGCTCCCCCACCTTTCCGTGTCGCTCTCCAGCGACGTCTCCCCCCAGATGCGGGAATACGAGCGCTTCAACACCACCTGCGCCAACGCCTACGTCAAGCCGATGATGGAATCCTATCTCGGCCGCCTCCGCGAGCGTCTGGCGCAGGAGGGCGCGACCTGCCCCATCTTCCTGATGCATTCCGGCGGCGGCATCGTCTCCATCGAGACGGCGGCCCAGTTCCCCGTCCGCCTCGTCGAATCCGGCCCCGCAGGCGGCGCGATCTTCGCCGCCGACGTGGCCCGTCGCCACGGCCTCGACCGGGTCCTCAGCTTCGACATGGGCGGCACCACCGCCAAGATCTGCTTGATCCGCGACTTCACCCCCAAGACCGCCCGCGTCTTCGAGGTCGCGCGGTCCTACCGCTTCAAGAAGGGCTCCGGGATGCCGATCAGCATCCCCGTCATCGACATGGTGGAGATCGGCGCCGGCGGCGGCTCCCTCGCCCACGTTGACTCCATGCGCCAGATCCGCGTGGGCCCCGAAAGTGCCGGAAGCGAGCCCGGCCCCGCCGCCTACGGCCGCGGCGGCACGCGCCCCGCCGTCTCCGACGCCGACCTGATCCTCGGCCGCCTCGACCCCGACAACTTCGCCGGGGGCAGCATCCCCCTCCACCCCGACCGCTCCGAGGCCGCCTTGCGCGCCGAGGTCGGGGACCGCCTCGGCATGGACCCCGTCCAGTCCGCCTTCGGCGTCTCCGAGGTCGTGGACGAGAACATGGCCAACGCCGCCCGGGTCCACGCGGTGGAGAACGGCGAGGATCTGGCCGACTTCACCATGATCGCTTTCGGCGGCGCGGCTCCCCTCCACGCCGGGCGGCTCTGCGAGAAGCTCGGCATCACCCGCCTCCTCGTGCCGCCGGGTGCGGGCGTGGGCTCCGCCATCGGTTTCCTGCGTGCCCCTTATGCCTTCGAGGCCACGCGCTCCGTCTACATGCGCCTCGACGCCTTCGACCCCGCCATCGCCCGCACGATCCTGCAGGACCTCGCCGGGGAAGCGAGCGCCTTCGTCCGCTCCTGCGACGCCTCCGCCCCGATCCTGACTGACGCCAAGCTCTTCATGCGCTACAAGGGCCAGGGCTGGGAGATCCCCATCCCCCTCGACGCCACCCTCGCCGCGAACCCGACCGCCGAGGCGCTGGGCCACCGCTTCGCCGCCGACTACGCCGCCCTCTTCGGCCGCGCGGTCGAGGGCCTGCCCATCGAGATCACCGTCTGGGCCGTCAACGCCGCGACCCCCCTCGCGCCCACGCAGCCCACCCCCGACGCAACAGCATCCGGCATGGTCACCGGCACCCCCCGCCGCCTCTTCGACCCCGTCGCGGGCCAATGGGCCGAGGGCGCGACCATCCCGCGCGACCGCCTCACCGACGGCATCACCGCCCAGGGCCCCCTCGCGATCACCGAATCCGAGACCACCGTCATCGTCCCGCGCGGCTTCTCAGTGACGGGCCGCGCCGACGGCGTGCTCGACATCCGGAGGACCGCATGAGCCCGTTAACCTTTCCGAAAGGGGACCGCGCGGTGGTCGAAGGACTCGTTAACTTCTCCGCGCGATCCTTCCTCCAGACCCAGGAGTGACGGCATGAGCGTCCAAAGCCAGATCATGTGGAACCGCCTGATCTCCATCGTGGAGGAGCAGGCCCAGGCCCTCATCCGCACGGCGTTCAGCACGTCCGTCCGCGAGGCCGGGGACCTGTCGGCGGGCATCTACGACCGGCGCGGCCGGATGCTCGCCCAGGCCGTCACCGGCACGCCCGGCCACGTCAACGCCATGGCCGCCGCCGTCGCCCATTTCATGCGCGAGATCGGCACGGAGACGATGCAGGACGGCGACGTCTACATCACCAACGACCCCTGGATGGGCACCGGCCACCTCCACGACATCACCGTGGTCACGCCCGTGTTCCACAAGGGCGCTCTGGTGGGCTACTTCGGATGCACCGCCCACGTCGTCGACATCGGCGGACGGGGCTTCGGCGCCGACGGCGAGTCGGTCTACGAGGAAGGGCTCCAGATCCCGATCCTGCGCTTCGCCGACAAGGGCGAGGTCAACCGCACCCTCCTCCAGATGCTCCGCGTCAACACCCGCGAGCCCGATCAGGTCATCGGCGACATTTACGCCCTCGCAGCCTGCAACGAGGTCGGCCTGCGCCGCCTCTCCGCGATGCTGAACGAATACGGCCTGTCCGACATCGAAGCGCTCGCCGACTTCATCGTGGACGCCTCGCACGAAGCCACCGTCGCGGCCATCGCCAGGCTCCCCAAGGCCCGCGCCTCCAATACAATGACCACCGACGGCTACGCCACGCCGATCACCCTCGCGGCCAGCGTGGAAACCTTCCCCGACCACGTGCTGGTGGACTTCACGGGCACCTCCGCGCCCGATCCCAAGGGCATCAACGTCCCCTTCATCTACACCTGCGCCTACGCCGCCTACGCGCTCAAGATCGCGCTCGCCCCCGAGGTGCCGAACAACGCCGGATCGCTCGCCCCCTTCCGCGTCACCGCGCCCGAGAACACCATCGTCAACGCCCGCCGGCCCCACCCCGTCGCGCTCCGTCACGTCATCGGCCACCTGATCCCCGATACCGTCTTCGGCGCGCTCGACCAGATCCTGCCGAACACCGTCCCGTCCGAGGGCGCGGGCGCTCTCTGCAACTTCCAGGTCTCCCTGCGTGGCCGGAACGGCGAACGGTCCGAGGTCCTGTGCTTCAACTCCGGCGGCACCGGCGCGCGCCCCGGCCTCGACGGCCTCAACGCCACGGCCTTCCCCTCCGGCGTGATGACCATGCCTGTCGAAGCCACCGAGCACGCCGGCCCCATCGTCATCCACCGCAAGGAGCTGCGCCCCGACTCGGGCGGCGCGGGCCGGACGCGCGGCGGCCTCGGCCAGTTCATGGAGGTCGGCCCGCGCGAGGGCTTCGCCATGGAGTTCCGCGCCCAGTTCGACCGCAAGAAGCACCCGGCACGTGGCCGTCTGGGCGGCGCGGAGGGTGGCCCGACCGTGGTCCAGCTCTCCGACGGCACCGACTTCCCCGCCAAGGCCCGCTTCCCCGTCCCCGAGGGCCAGACGGTCCGCCTCGCCTTCCCCGGCGGCGGCGGCATGGGCCCGGCCTCCGAGCGCGACCTTCAGGCCGTCGCCCGCGACGTGCGCCTGGGCTACGTGTCCGAAGCGGCCGCGAAACGCGACTACGGATGGGAGCCATGAGCGCCACGCCGCAGCACGCCTCCTACGATGTCGTCATCATCGGCGGAGCCATGATCGGCTCCTCGGTCGCGTGGTGGCTCTCGCGCGACCCCGAGTTCAAGGGCCGCATCCTCGTGGTGGAGCGCGACCCGACCTACGCCCAGGCCGCCTCGACGCTGTCGCACTCCTCGATCCGCCAGCAGTTCGGCTCCGAGGTGAACGTCCTCGTCTCCCGCTTCGCCGCCGAGTTCATCCACGATTTCCGCGACTGGATGGAGGACGCCGAGGCTCCCACGATCCGGCTGCAAAGCTTCGGCTATCTCTACCTCGCCACCGACGAGGGCTTCGCCGCCGTCCTGCGCGACAACGCCGCGATGCAGAACCGCCTGGGCGCCGCGACGCGCATCCTGACGCCCGAGGAGATAAAGGCCGAATGGCCCTGGATCGAGGTCGACGACCTCGTCTGCGGCTCCCACAACCCGGTGGACGAAGGCTACTTCGACGGCGCGAGCGTCTTCGACTGGTTCCGCCGCAAGGCCCGCCAGCGGGGCGTCGAGTACGTCCAGAACGAGGTGGCGGACCTGCGCATCGTCAACGGTCGTGTCATCGGCGTCCGGCTCGCCTCCGGCGAAGAGATCGCCTGCGACTGGGTCGTGAACGCCGCCGGCACCCGCGCCTCGCGCATCGCCGCGATGGCGGGCCTGCCCCTGCCCGTGGAGCCGCGCAAGCGCTACTCCGTCCTCTTCAGCACGCCCGAGCCGCCGACCAGGGACATTCCGCTGACCATCGACCCCGCCGGGGTCCATGTCCTGCCCTCGGGCTCCAACTACCTCGCGGGCTGCGTTCCCGACCCCGACGTGGCCGCCGACCCCGACGACTTCGTCATGGACCACGCGCTGTGGGAAGACTTCATGTGGCCCGCCCTGGCCACCCGCATCCCGACCTTCGAGCGGGCGCGCGTCGTCTCCACTTGGGTCGGCCAGTACGACTACAACATGCTCGACCAGAACGCGATCCTGGGCCCCGCGCCCGAGCTGCCGAACTTCCTCTTCGCCAACGGCTTCTCCGGCCACGGCTTCCAGCAGGCCCCCGCCGTGGGGCGCGGCCTCGCGGAGTGGATCCTCCACGGCGGCTGGCGGTCGCTGGACCTGTCCCCCCTGGGCACCGACCGCGTCCTGCGCGGCGAACCCCTGCGCGAGCGCGCCATCATCTGAGGTGACGAAGGAATGCTGAAGAAGATCGTCCTCACCGGCGCCGCGGGCGCTCTCGGCTCGGCCCTTCGGGAGCCCCTGTCGCGCATGTGCGAACGCCTCGTCTCCGTGGACCTCAAGGGAGCACCCGCCGCGCTTGCAGCCAACGAGACCTGGACCGTGGCCGACTGCGCGGAGATGGAGCAGGTCGCCCCCGTTCTCGAAGACGCCGACATCGTCGTCCATTTCGTCGGCATCCCCGACGAGCGGCCGTTCGAAGAGCTGCTGCGTCCCAATTTCCTGTCCTCCTACGTGATCTGGGAGGCCGCCCACCGCGCCGGCTGCCGCCGCATCGTCTACGCCTCCTCCGTCCACGCGGTCGGCATGCACGAAACGAACGCCGGCATTGACACCGACGCGCCTCACCGCCCGGACACCTTCTACGGCCTGTCCAAGTGCTTCGCCGAGGACCTCGCCCGCCTCTACTGGGAGAAGCGGGGCCTGGAAGCCGTCTGCCTGCGCATCTTCTCGGCGACCGAACAACCGCAGACCCCCCGCGCCTTGGGCACCTGGCTCTCGCGCGGCGACCTCGTCCACATGGTCGAGCGGGCGGTGGACACGCCGACCACCGGCTTCTGCGTCGTGTACGGGGTCTCGAACAACGACCGCGCCCCGGTCTCGAACGCCAAGGTCGCCTTCCTGGGCTACCGTCCCAAGGACAACGCCGAAGTCTTCGCCCAGGACATCCTGGCCAAGGCGCATACCCCCGACCCGCAGAACCTCGCGCAGATGCGGCTTGGCGGGCCCTTCGCGACGGTGCCGTTGGGCGAAAGCGGCGTCGCCGGCATGGCCAAGCTGGTGAAGGGAAGCTGACGCGGCCGGAGGAGACGAAGCATGGCGACCGTCCTGCGCACCCTCCGACACGCCGAGATCCTGGGTCCGGACGCCGTCGCGCTGACCCGCGCGACCCTCCTGCCCTCCCGCCCCCCGGGCCTCCACGACCACGACTTCTTCGAGCTGCTCTGGGTCCAGAACGGCACGCTAAGGCACCATTCCCCAGACGGACGCCGCGACCTTCCCGAAGGCACGCTCCTCTTCCTTCGCCCCGAGCACGCGCACGCCCTCCAGGGCCGGGGCGCGGACACGCTGGTCGTCTCGGTCACCCTGCACCCCGACCTGATCGACGGTCTCTCCGCCCGCCATCCTACGCTGGCCGGGCAGTTCTTCTGGGGACCGGCCCCCGCGATCCGGCCCCGCGACATCCGCCAGCGCACCGAGTTGAATCAGGCCGCCCTGCGCCTCGAACGTGGTCCCCGCGATGCGCTCGCCGCCGAAGCCTTCCTCCTGCCCCTTCTGGCCTCGCTGACCGCCGACGAGGTGCCCCTGCCCGCCGACGCCCCTGACTGGCTCCGCGCCACCTGCGCCGCCGCCGCCACGCCCCGCGTCTTTCAGGAGGGTGCCGCCGGCTTCGTCCGCGCCGCAGGCCGCGCCCACCCGCATGTGAGCCGCACCGTCCAGCGCTTCCTCGGCCAGACGCCCACCGATTACGTGAATGCCCGCCGCATGGCCCACGCCGCGCGCCGCCTCGCCGGCACCGGAGACTCCCTTCAAGAGATCGCGCAGGACTGCGGCATCGAGAACCTGAGCCACTTCCACCGCCTCTTCCGCGAGGCGCATGGTCTCACCCCCGCCGCTTGGCGCCGCCTTCACCAGCGCGAGGTGACCCAGCCCGGCCATCCCAAGGACGCAACGGAAGATATTTGACCACCTGGTCAAACTTGCCACAGGCCCGATCCCATGCGACATCTCCCCAAACCAAGGGAGGTCGCCCGTGCAGATCGACAGACCCCAGGGCCAGGCCATGGCCGTTCCCGCGCTCCACGAGCCCCGCAACCCCGGCCTGCCCTTCGACGAAGGCTGGGTCCGCCGCGTGCAGGCCAACACCTCGGCCATCGAGCGCCGAGCGGCGACGCTCCCCGGCCGCCGCTCGGTCAAGAAGGACTGGCAGGCTGCCTGGCTCCTCAAGGCGATCTCGCTGATCGACCTCACGACGCTCGCGGGCGATGACACCGAAGGTCGCGTCCGCCGTCTCTGCGCCAAGGCGAAGCAGCCCGTCTCGCCCGAGATGCTCGACAAGCTCGGCATGACGGGCCTGACCGTCGGCGCGGTCTGCGTCTACCACGACATGGTGCCCGCCGCCGTGGCCGCGCTCCGGGGCACCAGCATCCCGGTCGCCGCCGTGTCCACCGGCTTCCCGGCGGGACTGTCGCCCTTCCACCTCCGCATCCAGGAGATCCGCGAAAGCGTCGCGGCCGGCGCGCAGGAGATCGACATCGTCATCTCCCGCCGCCACGTGCTGACGGGCAACTGGCAGGGGCTCTACGACGAGATGCGCGAGATGCGCGCCGCCTGCGGGGACGCCCATGTGAAGGCGATCCTCGCCACCGGCGAGTTGGGCACGCTGCGCAATGTCGCCCGCGCCTCGCTGGTCTGCATGATGGGCGGCGCGGACTTCATCAAGACCTCGACCGGCAAGGAAAGCGTCAACGCCACGCTCCCCGTCACGCTGACCATGCTGCGCGCCATCCGCGACTACCACGACGCCGCCGGCATCCGCGTGGGCTACAAGCCCGCGGGCGGGATCAGCAAGGCCAAGGACGCGCTGAATTATCTCGCCCTCATCAAGGACGAGCTGGGCGACCGCTGGCTCCAGCCGGACCTCTTCCGCTTCGGGGCTTCCTCGCTCCTGGGCGACATCGAGCGGCAGCTCGAACATCACGTGACCGGGGCCTATTCCGCCTCCTGGCGGCACGCGCTGGCCTGATTCGCCGAATGCGTTCGGACGAAAGATGAAGGTCCGGTTCATGCACCGCGCGGTGGCCTAGGAAACCGTTTACCGGCCTTCGCTACAACGGAGGCAGGACCACGACAGCAGACCGAATCGCCCAGACGGGGACCGTGATATGAGCATCAAGGAAATCTTCCAAAGCATGGACTACGGCCCCGCCCCCGAAAGCGCCGCCGAGGCCCTGGCCTGGATTGCCGCGCACGGGGGCCGCTTCGGCGGCTTCATCGACGGTGCCTTCTCCGAGCCGGGCGAGACCTTCGTTACCCGCAATCCCGCGACCGAGGAGGCGCTGGCCGAGGTCACGCGGGCCACCCAAGCCGACGTCGACCGCGCCGTCGCCGCCGCCCGTGCCGCGCAGCCCGGCTGGGCCGCCTTGGGAGGTCATGGCCGGGCGCGCGTCCTCTACGCCATCGCCCGCCTCCTGCAGAAGCAGTCGCGGCTCTTCGCGGTGCTGGAGACGCTCGACAACGGCAAGCCCATTCGCGAAAGCCGCGACATCGACGTCCCCCTCGCCATCCGCCACTTCTATCACCACGCGGGCTACGCCGAGCTGATGGAGACGGAGCTGGCCGACCGCGCCCCCTTGGGCGTCTGCGGGCAGGTCATCCCCTGGAACTTCCCGCTCCTGATGCTCGCGTGGAAGGTCGCGCCCGCGCTCGCCATGGGCAACACGGTGGTCCTCAAGCCCGCCGAATACACCTCGCTCACCGCCCTCCTCTTCGCCGACCTCTGCCGTCAGGCCGGTGTGCCCAAGGGCGTCGTCAACATCGTCACCGGCGACGGCGCCGTGGGTGAGATGGTGGTGAAGGCGGACGTGGAGAAGGTCGCCTTCACCGGCAGCACCGCCGTGGGCCGCATCATCCGCGAGGCGACCGCCGGGACGGGCAAGGCGCTGACGCTCGAACTGGGCGGCAAGTCCCCGTATGTCGTCTTCGAGGACGCCGACCTCGACTCGGCCGTCGAGGGGCTGGTGGACGCCATCTGGTTCAACCAGGGCCAGGTCTGCTGCGCGGGCTCCCGCCTCCTCGTCCAGGAGGGGGTCGCGGACGCCTTTCACCGCAAGCTCAAGGCGCGGATGGACAAGCTGCGGATCGGCGACCCGCTCGACAAGGCCATCGACATCGGCGCGGTGGTGGACCCGGTGCAGCTTGCCACCATCACCCGCCTCGTGGACGCAAACACCGAAGGCGAGCGCTACGTCGCTCCCTGCCCCCTCCCGGCCCGGGGCGCCTTCTACCCGCCCACGTTCATCACCGGCCTCTCCCCCGCCGCGCCCCTGATGCAGGAGGAGATCTTCGGCCCCGTGCTGGTCTCTACCACCTTCCGCACCCCCGCCGAAGCGGTCGAGCTCGCCAACAACACCCGCTACGGCCTCGCCGCGACGGTCTGGACCGAGAACGTGAACCTCGCGCTCGACATCGCGCCCAGGCTCATGGCTGGGGTGGTCTGGGTGAACGGCACCAACATGTTCGACGCGGCCGCCCCCTTCGGCGGGGTGCGCGAGAGCGGGTTCGGGCGCGAGGGCGGATGGGAGGGCCTGACGGCCTACACCCGACCCGCCCGCGAGGTCGGTGAACCTCTGAAGCCGGTCGAGCCCTTCGCGGGCGAGGGCGCGCCCGTCGATCCGCTCGACCGCACCCACAAGCTCTACATCGGCGGCAAGCAGGCCCGGCCCGACGGCGGATACTCCCGCCCGGTCTGGAGTCCCGAAGGCGATCTCCTGGGCCACGCCAGCCTCGCCAACCGCAAGGACCTGAGGAACGCCGTCGAAGCCGCCAACGCCGCCCGGGCCTGGGGCCGCACCACCGGCCACGCCCGCGCCCAGATCCTCTACTTCCTGGCCGAGAACCTATCCGCCCGCGCCGCCGAGTTCGCCCGCCGCATCGACGGCCTGACCAGCCGAGGCGGCGCCGAGGAGGTCGAGGCCTCGATCCGCACCCTCTTCCGCTGGGCCGCCTGGGCCGACAAGGTCGATGGCCGCGCGGCCGGAGCGCCGTTCCGGGGCGTCGCCCTGGCCATGCGCGAGCCCGTGGGCACCATCGGCGTCCTCTGCGACGACCGTTCGCCGCTCCTCGGCCTCGTGGCCACGCTGGCCCCCGCCATCGCCTTGGGAAACCGGGCGATCCTTGTGGCCTCCGAGCCCTTCCCGCTCGCCGCGACGGACTTCTATCAGGTTCTGGAGACCTCGGACGTGCCAAGCGGCGTAGTGAACATCCTGACAGGCTCGCACGGGGAGCTGGCACCGGTGCTGGCCTCGCATCTCGATATCGACGCAGTCTGGAGCTTCAGCTCGCAGCCGCTAGCTCGGACGATCGAAGCGAAATCCGCCGGCAATCTGAAGCGCACCTGGGTCGAAACCCGCGCCCGCGACTGGACCCGCCCTGACGACCGCAGCTTTATCGAGGCCGCGACCGAGGTGAAGACGGTCTGGATTCCCTACGGAGAGGGCTAGCCCCCCTCTCCTGCGGTTCCGTCCCGGTCAGGGCTGCTTCCAGGAGGCCGCGATCGGGTCGGCCCGGCGGCGCTGCCAGCGGCGGATGCGGGCCCAGATCGCCCAGACCACGGCGATGAGCAGCGTCAGGAGGATAATGTTGAACCACGGCACGACGCGGACGTCCGAACTGGCCGCCGTCTCCATCGAGACCGCATTGGGGAACATCGACAGGAACGGGATGCGCCAGCCGTAGTAGCGCATCACCACCCAGCGCGGCGTGTCCCGGGTCGAGACCGCGTCCTGCGCCTCGGCCTGGAGGTTGGCGCTGTCGAATTTGAAGTAAGGCGGGAAGCCGAAGCCCGTATCCTCGTTTCGGAACACCAGCGGGCCGCCGTCGGTCTCGGTGGTGTTGATGAAGAACACGTCGGTGACGACCTGCCCCTGGGCGTTGGTCGTCGCCTCTCCGAATGAGCGGAAGCCCCGCACCTCGTCCGGCGACACGATCCGGTTCTCGGTGGAGGTGACATAGACCACTGCATGCTTGGGCAGGACATAGTGGAGGAAGGCCCCCACGATGGCCAGCACGAGAAGCCCGAACACCCATTTCACGACGCGCATCGACTCTTCCTTCTCACGAGACGTTGAGGAGATAGAGCAGGAGAAGGAAACCCGCCATGGGCCCCACGATCAAGAGCCACAGGAGTCGCCGACGCAGCGACCTGTCGTAGTCGGCCAATCCGGTCTCCATGTGGATATCGCGGTCGATCAGCCGGTCTCCGGCTTCCCACTCCTCGGCCAGCCGCCGCCGCTCACGCAGTCGCAGAGCGACCGACAGAATCAGATAGAGCACCACAAGACCGAGGAAGCCAAAGAGGAGGACGCGAAAGAACCCCATCAGCGGCGCCTCAGAACTCCCCAAGGACCCACGAGGTCCATGATGTCACGCTCATCCGCCCCGGAGGGAGTCACTTGCCCCCATGGACCTTCGGCCAGCGAAGCTGGCTCCTGCATCGCATCCTCGGGGCCGAAGATCGTCTCGCGTGTTCCCGCCTCGTCCATCCGGTATTCGCTCGAGAGGATCTCGGCGACGAAGGCCTGCTTGGCCTCGGGCCAAGTGCGATAAAGGCGGTAGAAGAGTTCCTTGTGGCAAAGGAAGACCTGCCGGACATCGCGCGGTGCGAGCTCCGCCAAGAGCATGTTCACGAGTTCGGCCGCCGGGGTGCGCCGAGCCTTCAGCGTGTAGAAGTATGCCGGGTGATCCGATGTGATGCGTGGCCAGCGGGCTCCTTCTTCGGCCCAAGCCAGCAGCGCGGCCAGTCCGTCCCATTCCGGCGGCAACTGACCCGCATGACGGCGGGCCAGCACGCGCAAGTCCCGTCGCGTCACCTCTTGGGGAAGGGTACCCTCGGTGCCCACCACATCGGCGGCGATGAAATCCATTTTCTGCCGAAGGAGCGCAACAGTTTCGGAGCTGCGGCCAGTTACGACCGGCTCGGCCAGTTCATTGACCGCCAGGAACCGGGCAATGCCGGTCCGATCCTGAAGGTCGAGCACCTCGGGGACAGGCAGCGGACCCAGGTCGTGCTTGTCGCCGGCGACAATGGCCGCGGGTTGCGGGACCGAGCGAAAGAGGTAGACCCCGCCGAAGTGCGAGGTCCAGAAATCGTCCTGCTCGAAGCTCATGGCCCGCAGGCGCACGGGGTTGCGGGTGAGGTCCCCCGTCACCCCGGCCATCTCGATCATCTCAGCAATGAGCTTGTCGTCCCACCAGGCATCGGGCTCGGTCTTGAAGCGCTCGATCAGGCCGGCGAGCCGGTCTGCGGCGGCCACCGTCCCCTGGGTGGTGTCGGCCTCCACCGTGACCTTGCGGATGTCGAAGAGACGGGCTGGCGCGTCGGCCGCGAAGGCCGAGTTGACCAGTTCGCCGGCCACGGCATCGCGCGCGGTGAGCGCAAATAGCTCGGTCTCGTTCGCCTCGATGAAGCGGCGCAGGACGCTGCGCGAGGTGGAGAAGGCGGAGTGGAGCAAGGGCGCGTTCTTCTGATCGGTGGTCAGAAGGATGAATTGCCGGTTGAAGCCGGGATGGTTGAGGTAGTGCATGTCGCCCAATTCGTCCCCGATCTCAGGCGAGAAGCCGGAAATGTCGACGTGGAAATCCTCCAGCTTCGACTCCTTGCCGGTCAGGTGCTTGAGCGCCCTGCGATAGCGCTCGACCAGCACGGGGCTGTCGACCAAGATCAGGCCACCGAACACCAGCCCCTTCTCGACGAGATGCCTCACCAGGTCTCCTCCTTCCAATGACGAGGCAGGCCCGCCAACGACAGCACCATGATGGGGCCCCAGAGTAGCGCCGACAGGAGTCCCAGGCGCATGAAGTGCCCGAGAGTTGCAGCCGTACCGTGCTCGAAGAGCAACATCAGAGGAGCACCCTGCCAAAGGTAGAGAGTCACGAAGACGCCGGCTGCCAGCGCCAGCAGGAGCAGCGTCGAAACGAATGCGAGGAGCAGGAGCGGTCCCACCCCCTCGCGCCAGATGCGGGCCAGCAGGCGCGGAACCAGCCAGCCCAAGATGGCCAGGACGAGCGCCGGAACGACGAGGCCGGATGAGAGGTCTTGGATCACCTTGGCTCCTTCCCGGCCAGAAACCGGTGTCTGGCCTCCTCCGTCCGGCGCATGTCGCGGACGGCGGCGGATACGGCTGCCTCGTCGGAGGTCTCGCCGTAGCGGAACTCGGAGTCCGCGTAGCGATTGATCTCCTGCAGGACGATTTCCGGTGTGATGGGGCGCCGCAACTCGCGGATCATCCCCGCCTTGGTGTCGTAATCCTTGCGCAAGAACAGGTCGGGGTCGGACATCCACTCGTCGGGAAGCTCCACGTCCAGCGCGCGGACCTTTACGGCGTCGGTGATGTTCTTGACCGCGCGCCCCGTGAAGCGCGGCTCCACCTCCTGGATGGCCTTGAGGTAGGTGCCGATCTTGGCCAGCGTGTCAAGCGGACCGACTTCCGCCTGCACACGGGTCCAGACCTCGATCAGCCTTCCCTCCTGCGGGCGGGAATGCGCAGCATAGCTTTGGGCCACCGCCCGCTGGATCGCCTGCGCCTCGTTCAGCCGATGCTCGCCCACAGGAATCTGGTGATGTCGACCCAAGAGCAGCGCGAGAATGTCGATGTAGTCCTCGCGCGTTTGGGGCCCGTTCACGAGGAACCGCGCGCCCGCGCGCTGCCGCAACGCGTCATCCACGTTCTCGGGGTGGTTCGAGAACATGCCGAAGGTGCAGTTGCCCCGTACGACCGTGTTCGCGCCCGCGAAGCTTTCCATCAGGACGGCCGTGATCTCCAGCTGCCCGGCCGAGGCCTGCCGGTCGCCCCGCTTTCCGGCAAGGGTATCGATGTCGTCGATGGTGCCAAATCCGATCACCGTGGGATCGGTGATTTCCGTGACGAAGGCCTTGGCGTTCTGGCCGGATTTGCCCTGGTAGGAGTCGATGTTGTCCGTGCTGAGGTTCCGGTAACGGAACGGATAGCCTGCGACCTCGCAGTAGCCGTGGACCAATCCGGCCATCATCTGGATCAGCGTCGTCTTGCCCGTGCCCGGGGCACCGTCGCCCAGGAAGGTGAAGATGAAGCCCCCCTCCTCGACGAACGGGTTCAGCCGACGCTGGAAGTCGTAGGCCATCAGCATCTTCGCCAGCTTCATCGCCTGGTGCTTGGCGATGTGATTCCCGACGACCTCCTCGGGGCGCTTGAACGCCATCTGCAGAGCGCCCCCCCGCCGCCGGCCGGGCGGCACGAAGCCCTGGATCGTCAACTCGTCCGCTGCCACCCGCCAACCGGCCGAAGTGAAGGCCTGCAGACCAGGCGCATGAGCGGCCCGCGCGGCAACTCGGGCCATCAGCGCCTCGGCAAAGGCCAGGACCGTGGCGGCCAGCTTCCGGTCCGAGGTGGCCAGCGTGGCGATGTCCTGATCCAGCTCCCATAGGGCGCCGTGGAGCGCGAGAGGGGCGTTGTCGGTCAGCACCTCATCGAGATGGCCGATCTCCACGGGCTCCGTGCCGGCATGGGGGGCCAGCAGGACCGAAAGCGCGGCCCCCAAGACATGAAGCGTCACGAGCGCCTCGGTGGTCGACAGTTCCGTGAAGTCGGGGCGGCGCTCGGGCGTCAGGCCACCGGCCGCGTTCAAACGCTTGAGATCGGCCAGGCCCGAGCGCAGGGCGACCTGCTCGGCCAAGGCCAGAGCAATGGCGACGGCCCGGCGGATGGCCTGCGCGACCGTGGCCTGCAGCGGCGATGGCAGACCATCCGAGCCCGGAACCTCCTCGATCCGGGCCAGCAGATGCACCGCGCCCAGCGGCGACGTCCGCTGCGCCACGAGTCCGGGCGTCGTAGGTCGAAAGGCGCGGCGCGTCCCGATTCCCGGCGAGCGCTCCGTCGGCGGTACGGCGCTGGCCTGTGCGATCCGCGGCGCATGGTCGAATCCCTGCAGGAGGCTCAGCGCCGCCGGATAGTGGCGCCGGATATCCTCCTCGCGCAGTTCCATGAGATCAGCGGTCTGGCTCATCTGGTCACCGCAGGCTGAGGAGGCGCCCGCCCTCGCCCACTACCACCTTCCTGATGCTGCGGAAGGCGGGGGGGTCGAGCTCGGCCAATGCCTGATAAGGCCGGGTGGGCAGGATAAGGGACCGTTCAAGGCTCGAAATACCCCGGTCCTTGGGCTCGGCCAGCGCAAAGATCTGACGTTCGAGGGTCCCGAACCACCCGGAGGGAACCTCCTCCGTGCGCTCGGACAGAAGATCCTCCTCGGCCCAGGCCAGCGCCCAATCCTCGCCCTCGGGCGCGCGGGCAGCGGCCAGAACTTCGCGGATCGGGCCGGTCTGGGTCGTGAACGCGGACGAATACATGGGGCCGATGCGGATACGGCGCAGGCGCTTGGGATGCAGGTCCGCGAAATCGTCATCGAAGCCCTTGGCTATGGTCAGGAGCGTGAGCCCCCCCACCGCTTGCGCCATGAGGTGCCGCTGCACGAGCGGCCAGCGCGTTCCGTCCTTGGGCAATCCCTCGTGGCCCGTGTCCTCCACCGTCATGAGGTAGATCACCGGCAGGTTGTCCGTCACGTCGTAGACACCCCAGCGAAGCAGGTATTGACGCCGCTCCGCCCGCCCGCCGCCGGTGTTGCCGAGCCAGACCGCCTCCGGGTCGTTGCGGGCCCAGAAGAGCCCACCCTTCACCAGTTCCTCATAGTAGAGGCGCTGGCTCAGGGCGTATTGCAGCCGGGTGGGTGTCACCCGCTCCGACAGGATCACCCGGACCATCTCGTCCTTGAGCTTCTCGGCCGTGGGCATCCCCTGAAGGTGCTGCTGGGCCTGCGTGGCGTCGGCCGCCATCTCCATGAGTTCGGCGGCGACGGGAAAGCCCGACTCCACCCGATCGAAGGTCAGCGTTCCCGCCTCACGCGCTACGCCGGCGAAATGGTACTTCAGTGCCAAGGCCCGGAAGCTCAGCGTCAGAGACACGAGGCTTCGCGCCAGAGCCTCGACCTCGGCCATGGTCATGCGACCGGCGGCCTCCTCCTCGGCAGCGACCTTGGCAAGGTGCTGGGTGATCCGCTCCCACTTGCGAAAGTAGCGCCGGGTTTCGACGCTGCCTGACAGGTCTTGATGATCGAGGATCAGGTCAGGGGCGGGCATTGCAGTCCTTCCCATCCCCATCGAAGCGCTGACCCCAATGGAACACCGACCCGGTGAGCAGGCGGCACACCAGCCGGAGGGGTGCACCGAGACGATCTGACCAAGGTCGCGTCAACCGGAAGCGCGCCCAGCAGAGCCGCTGCCAAGACGGAACCCCGAAGAGCAGCAAGGCCCCAGTCAGGATCGCGAGCCCGCATAAGGCGGCGCTCCAGCCTGGTGCGGCCGCAGCGACGGCCTCTACCCAGACCAGAGCACCAAGGCCTGTCAAGGCGACAAGGACGCCCGGCATCATTCCTCCACCAGCCGATCGTCGGGCCTGGGCTCGGACGGTCACGATGCTCCGCCGCCCTGCGATCCATAAAGGTTCTTGTCGTGCTTTTCCACGATGGCTTGGAAGCGGCGCATGAACCGCTCGTCTGCCCGCGCCTTGGCCTCCATCACCTCGCGCGAGAAGATCATCTGACCCTCGTGCGCTTCCAGCATGTCGGCCATGCGGGCGTTGGTGGCCGCGCCGATGCCGGCCATGGCCGTCTGCGCCTCCTGGTCGGTCTTGACACCGATTTCGTTGATGCGGTGCGCCACGTCCTGCTGCTGCGCGGTCTTGAGCGACTTCGACAACGCATCATAGAGCACCACCCGCTGCCGGGTGTCCGTCCGCAGCTTGTTGATGAGCACCATCTGCGTCGCCGCCTGGTTCTGGAGCGAGTCCATCCAGGTCTTGCCCGACTCGATGTAGCGCTCCAGCGTCTGCGACAGCGCGAGTTTCACCTGCTCCTGCCGCACCAGCTCGTTGTGGCGCGCGTTCATCTGGGCGAGATCGGTCTCGAGCCGGGTGCGCGCCGCAGGGTCCGTCTCGGCACCGATCCGGTTCTCGAGATCGATGATCTTCGGGTCCATGTCCGCGATCTGGCGGCGCACGTCCTCCAGCTCGGCCACGACCTGCTCGCGTTCGGTCAGGGTGGAGGCGAGATTGCCCCCGACGCGGGTCTTCTGTTCTTCCAGAAGCGCGAGTTGGCCTTCCAGCAGCTTCACGATCGTGTCGGATTTGGCGATCAGGTCCTGCAGCTTGTCGTCCACGGTGGCGAGCCGCATCCGCTCCTGCCGCATGGCCTCCGAGCGCGCGGGAGCGAACCAGCCCACGAGCGTTTCCCAGCCAGTCTTGTTCCGCATCCCGGCGAAGTCGCGCGAGAAGGCCGCCGTCACGTCGTCGAGGCCCATGATGAGCTCGGCGATGTTGGCGTTCATGGCCTCGGTGTGCTTGTGCACGTCCTGCAGCGTGGCGTTCTCGATATCGAGCCGGACCTCGGTGCCTTGGGCCATCGTGTGGCGTGCCCCCTCGATCCGTGCGGTCAATTCGGAGATCCGGGCCTGCGCCTCGCGCACTTGGGCCTGGCTTTCGCGGATCTGAGTCTCGAAGTCGGCCATGCGTCTTCTCCTGCACTCGCGTTTCCGTGTTATCTGGGTAGGAGAACGCCGGTTGGAAAGGTGCGAGGGCACCGAATCGTCCGGCCTCGGAGGGGTTCATGAACGACGAGACGTTCCGCTTCCTATCGCGCAACGCCACGGCGCCGGTGGTGTCACGCCCGCCGGCCGACCGCGTCGTCGCGGGCGATCCGGTCTTCACCACATGGAACGCCGAGGAGCGCGGCAGCCTATACTGCGGCATCTGGCAGAGCACGCCCGGCAAGTGGCGCATCCACTACGACGAGTGGGAGTACTGCCGCATCCTCGAAGGGCTGTCGGTCATCACGGAGGATGGGGGCGCCGCCCGGATCGTGCGCGCGGGCGACAGCTTCGTCATTCGCCCCGGCTTCCGCGGCACCTGGGAGGTGCTGGAGACGACCCTCAAGGATTACGTCGTCTCTTTCTGAACCCTCAGATGGGCGAGGGAGCGAACCCGGCGCCCACCATCTCGACCCCGCCCTGGGGCGCCAGGATCTCGGCGTCCGACAGGATCGGCGTGACCGCACCAATCGCCGGGACCGAAGCGGGCGCGACCCCGGTGACGAAGCCATCCTCGCCGTAGATGTCGGTGGCGTCAGGGATGTAGGACACTCCCGATTGTGCCTCCGGGCTGCCGTAATAGGCCTCGGGAACCATGGCCTGCGGAACCGGAGGGCGCTGGCCCTCGCCGGTGTAGAAGGGCGGAAGCTGGACGCCGCGCTCGACCATGAGCGGACCTTCGATGCGCAGCGAGTCCTCGCGGGACCGGATCACCACGCGCGTTCCTTCGGGCACGCGCTCGAACAGGTCGACGGCATCGTGGTTAAAGAGACGGATGCAGCCCGCGCTGCCCGAGTTCCCGATCGAGCTCAGGTCGTTGGTGCCATGGATCCGATAGTAGGAGTCCGCGCCGCCCCGGTAGAGATAGAGCGCCCGGGCGCCGAGGGGGCTTTCCGGGCCACCGGGGACGCCTTCCCTGTAGGGGCCGTAGATCTCGGGCTCGCGGCGGAGCATGTTGGCGGTGGGAGTCCAGCCCGGCCATTCGGCCTTGCGACGGATGGTGAAGGAGCCGCCGATGCCCCGCCCCTCGCGCCCTACGGCGATGGGATAGCGGATCGCGGTGCCTCCGGGCTCGACCCAGTAAAGAAACTTGGCGTAGGGATCGACCTCGATGGTGCCGGGTTCGGCGTCGCCCCGGTAGACCACGGTGGCCCGGCGGTTCACACCCTCCAGGTAGCCCGGCGGCACGGCGGGGAGGACGTAATCGCCATCCTCGATCCGCCCATAGCCCGGAACGATCTGCGATGCGCGGACGCCGTCGATGACCGGCTCCGGCGGAGGTGGCGGAGCCGAGGCACAGGCGGCGAGCGCCAAGGATGCGCCAAGTCCGAAGGCGCGCATGGCGAGCCGGGTGCCGTAAAGGAAACGGGACATGCGAAGGATCACCTCTGGCAGACGCGCCCGGGCGGCAGCGTAACATGTCGAAAAGATGCCGCAATCCATGAACGACCATTCCCTGTGGACAAGTGCGCCGTTTCCGGCGCTGAGATCATCGTGGCGCAAGGTAGGGGAAACCTGACTGTCGCTCAGGATCGACGGACGGTAATCAGCGGGCATCGTTTTCGCACCGAACTTTTACGAACGTTCGTTTTCACCGACGACTATAGACCGAGTCATTACTGCCTTCGTGGCCATCCCGCCCCCTGCCCAGGCTTCAGGCCCGGGCCGGGGGCGCGGCGTTCCGGAACCCTGCAAGTCGACATACGGGGTCCCAAGGGGAAGCCGCTCCAAGTCCTGGAGCCGCGAACGAGGCCGGCCGCCATTCACCGAAGGCTGGCATGGGAACCACAACCGCAAGGTGCACCGGAAGACCCGAGTGGCCGGCCGGCTTGCCGTTGTTCAACGCGCGCGGCAAGAGGCCCGGCGCCAGAAGGGGACCCATGATGCGACTAGCAGGCAGGACGGCCATCGTGATGGGGGTCGAAAGCCCTGCGGGAACGGCGATCGCGCGGGCCCTGGCGAAGGCGGGAGCCACGCTCCACCTCGTCTCGGCGGACCGGCCCCGGGTGGAAGCCCTGGCGGCCGGGCTCGACGCCAGCCTTCTGGCGACGGATGACGAGGGGCCCGCCGCGCCTGACCTCGTGGTGGACGCCAGCGCCCTGCCGGCCATGCCCGACCGCATGACCTCCGAGGAGGACTGGGAGGAGACCTTCATCCGGGCGAACCGTCCGGTGGCACGGCTCGCGGCGCGGGCGGATCGGATGCCGGACAAGGGCGCGATCCTTCTTGTCACGGCGGTTCCGGCCGCGGTCGAGACCGGAGGCTGGCTCATGCCGATGCTCGCCTGGCGGGAGGCGGCGGTCGCGGCCCTCGCGCGCGAGACGGCGGCGCGCGGACTGCGGGTGAACGGGCTCGCGCCCGTCATGGATGCTGGGGGTGGGCTGCCGGGCTTTCTCCAGCCCGCGGCCGCGCGGCCGCGGGCGGGAACGGCCGCGCCCGTCGAGGTAGCCGAGGCGGCGCTCTGGCTCTTGGGCGCCGGGATGGCCACGGGCCTGACGCTGGCGCTCGATGGCGGGCGGCGGCTGCAGGCATAGCTCATGACCCGACCACCGCTTGCGTGAGCGGATGGGCCGGGTCCTCGAAGCCGGCGATCACGTCGAAGTGGCGGCGGCCGGGCTCGACGACGAGAGGGACGTCCCAGGCGCGGGACAGCCAGAGCGCCTGGTCGCGGAAGGCGGGGCGCTCGCTTTCGCCGACCCAGACGGTCACCGGGATGGCAGGCCGGGGGCGCAGGAGAGGACTTTCGGCAACCGCTTCGTGGAGGTCGAGGCCCAGCGTCGCGTTCATCCCGGTCCGCAGGAGCGGGACGAGGTCGGAGAGCGGCGAGACCGGGACGACGCGGGCGAGGCGGTCGCGCGGGGCCAGCGCCACGTCCGCCCCGGCCAGCCGGGCCACGACCTGTGCCCCGGCGGAGTGGCCGGCGAGGGCGATGGGACCGGGCACCTCGGCGGCGGCCTGCTCGACGGCGCGGGCGACGGACCGGACGATGCCGCCGACGGTCGCCTCGGGGCAGAGCGGGTAGCAGGGCATCGCCACCGCCCAGCCCCGCGCCAGCGCGCCCGCCGCGAGGTGCGAGAAGTCCGTGGGCGAAAAGGCCATCCAGTAGCCGCCATGCACGATCACGGCGAGGCCGCGCGGCTCCCCCTCGGGGTGGAAGAGGTGGAGCCAGTCGCGCGCACCCTCTCCGGTGCGGATCTCCTGAGGCGGGTGGGCGGCGCGGAAGGCGGCGGCAGCCTCGGCCCAGCGGGCGGGGAAGCCGGGGCCGCCGGGGATGTGGGCGGCGTTGGCATAGGCGTCCGAGAGGTCCATTCGCGCTCCCCTTGCGTCGCTTGGAGGCTGGACGTCCCGCGCCCGCCGTGATGTGTCAGGGCGACCGTAACGGAGGCCATCATGCTCGACCACACCACGGACCTCACCTCGATGCTCAGCCGCCCGGACCTGCTGTGCCAGCGGGCCTTCGTGGGCGGGCAATGGGTCGAGGCGGGGGATGGCAAGACCTTCGAGGTCAGGAACCCGGCCCGCGGCGACGTGATCGCCCGCATCCCCGACCTGTCGCGGGCCGAGATCGCGGCGGCCATCGACGCGGCCCATGACAGCCAGAAGGCCTGGGCGGCCCGGACCGGCAAGGAGCGGGCGAAGATCCTGCACCGCTGGTACGAGCTGATGATGGAGCACCAGGAGGACCTCGCCGTCCTTATGACCGCCGAGCAGGGCAAGCCGCTGAGCGAGAGCCGGGGCGAGGTCGCCTACGGCGCCGCCTATGTCGAGTGGTTCGCGGAGGAGGCCAAGCGCGTCTATGGCGAGACCATTCCGGGCCACATGCCCGACAAGCGCATCACCGTCATCAAGCAGCCCATCGGGGTCGCGGCGGGGATCACGCCTTGGAACTTTCCCAATGCCATGATCGCGCGGAAGGTGGCGCCCGCGCTCGCCGCCGGGTGCAGCTTCGTCTCGCGCCCCGCGACGCTCACGCCGCTGTCCGCCCTTGCCATGGCGAAGCTGGCCGAGGAGGCGGGGGTGCCGGCGGGCGTGTTCAGCGTCGTCACCACCACGTCCTCCAGCGAGGCGGGGAAGGAGTTCTGCGAGAACCCCAAGGTCCGCAAGCTCACCTTCACCGGCAGCACCGAGGTCGGGCGCATCCTCCTGAAGCAGGCTGCCGACCAGGTGATGAAATGCTCGATGGAGCTGGGGGGCAACGCGCCCTTCATCGTCTTCGACGACGCCGACCTTGACGCCGCGGTGCAGGGCGCCATCGTATCCAAGTTCCGCAACAACGGGCAGACCTGCGTCTGCGCCAACCGCATCTACGTGCAGGCCGGGGTCTATGACGCCTTTGCTGGCAAGCTGGCCGCCGCCGTGGGGCGGATGAAGGTGGGCGACGGGCTGGAGGACGGGACCGACCTCGGGCCGCTGATCGAGCCCAAGGCCGCCGACAAGGTCAGGGAGCACATCGAGGACGCCGTCGCCAAGGGGGCGAAGGTCCTGACCGGAGGCCACGGGCACCCCTTGGGCGGGCAGTTCTTCGAGCCCACCATCGTCACGGGGGCCACGCCCGAGATGCTGGTCGCCAAGGAGGAGACCTTCGGGCCCTTCGCGCCGCTGTTCCGCTTCGAGGACGAGGCCGATGTGATCGCGCAGGCCAACGACACGATCTTCGGGCTCGCCTGCTACTTCTACGCCCGCGACCTGAGCCGGGTGATCCGGGTGCAGGAGGCGCTGGAATACGGGATGGTCGGCGTGAACACCGGGATCATCAGCACGGAGGTCGCGCCCTTCGGCGGGGTCAAGCAGTCGGGCCTGGGGCGCGAGGGATCGCGCCACGGGATCGAGGACTACCTGGAGATGAAGTACATCTGCACCCAGGTCTGACGGGCAACGGGGGCCCTGCCCCTGCGCCGGCTGGTCCGCCCTTGGCCGGGGCAGCGGGCGGTCGCGGCGGTGCTCGGGCGGGAGGGCGGCGTCGAGCGCGGCGCGGCGGGCCCAGCCGGGCAGGAACGGGGCCTCGGGCTCCATGCGGTAGCTGTTCCAGTCGAGCGACAGCAGGTCGTGCGTGAAGCGCGACAGCTCGTGGCGGGCCCCGTTCGCGAGCGCCTCGTCGGTGGCGGGCGAGGCGGCGAGCGCCAGCGCGGCGAGGAAGGCGCGGGCCGCGAGCGCGCGCGCCTCGGGGCGGCCCTGGGCCAGGAGGGCGAGGCGCGCGTGCAGCGCCAGGAGCGGCTGGCGGCGGGCAAAGGACAGGCGCGAGGGGTCGCGCAGGAGGGCGTCGGGGTCCATGGGGGCATCCGGGCAGCGGTGACTTGCCCCCAGGATGCGCGCCAGAGGTTAACGAGGTCTGACAGCACCGAACGGTCCTCCCCCGCTTCGCGCAACACCCCCCGCACCGGGAATCGAGGCCCCGGGGCCACAGTCGCGCCGGGTCGACGTGGCGCCGGGAACCGGCTCGCTTCGCAGGGGGTTGGCCCAGGGAGTAGACCTGTCGAGACAGGAGCGCGGACGGAGGCCGAGCCCGTCCCGGGTCGGCGGCATCGCGCCGCAGGGATAACGTTTGGCCTCGAAATAGCCACACTTTCGCCATAGAGGGCGGCGGGCGACATGGTGCTGTCGACGAGGGAGCGGGTGGTGCTGGACGTGACGGATCAAGGCGAAGCGCACAGGCTTCATATCCTTCGGGAGTCGGGCCTTCTGGATGACGGCCCCCTGCCCGAGCTTGACGAGCTGTGCGAGCGGGCGCGGAGCTACTTCGACGTGGAGGTCGCGCTGGTGACGCTGGTCGACGCCGACCGGCAGGTCTTCAAGGCCGCCGCCGGGACCGACCTGCGCGAGACGTCCCGCACGGTGGCCTTCTGCGACCACACGATCCGGGGCGACGCGGTGCTCGTGGTGCCCGACGCGACGCGGGACCCCCGCTTCGCGGCCAATCCGCTGGTGGCGGGCGCGCCCTACATCCGCTTCTATGCGGGGGCGCCGCTCATCTATCTGGACGGCGTGCGGCTGGGCTCGTTCTGCCTGATCGATTCCCGGCCGCGGCAGCTGTCCTCGGTCGAGGAGGCGGACATGGCGCTGACCGCCGAGCGCGTGGTGGGGGCGATCCTGGAGCAGCAGTACGAGCGGCGCTTCGGGGCCACGACCGTCTGAGGCGATCCCCCGTGGAGTCCGGGCCCGCGCCCCTGTAGGTCTGGGGTCGCGAGCCGAATCGGACGATTCCCATGACCGCGATCTCCCGGCCCCGCGACCTCTCGCCCGAGGCGCGGACGGCGTTCTATTACTCGACCCTGTTCATGGGCGGCGCGCTGAGCGCCGTCTATTCCGGCGTCTGGATGGCCCGGCAGGGCCTGAGCCCGGACGAGATCGGCGCGGTCAACGCCGTGCCGCTGGGGTTCATGCTGCTGCTCAACTGGCTGGTGGGGCGGCTGGCGGACCGGGCGGCGGACTGGCGGGGCGTGATCGTGGCGGCGTCCTGGCTGGCGGCGCTGGCGCCGCTGGGCTTCTTCGCCGCCGAGGGCTTCTGGGGCATCCTGCTGGTCTGGACGCTGGCGGGGCTGCCGCACATGGCCACCATCCCCGTGCTGGACGCGGCGACGATGCGGCTGACGGCGCGGCGCGGGACGGCCTTCGGGCCCCTGCGCGCCTGGGGCACCATCGGCTACCTCGTGGTGCTGATGGGGGCGGGCTGGGTGATGGAAGCGCTGGGCCAGGGAGCCTACGTGCCGCTGCTGGTGGGGCTCGCGGGGCTGAAGGCGCTGGCCGCACTGGGGCTGCCGCGCTTTCGCGCCCCCGAGGGGACGCCGCCCGCGCCGGGCGCGCGGCGGATGCGCGAGGTGATGAAGCCCTGGTTCCTGCTGCCGCTGGTGGGCTGGGCGGCGGTCTATGCGACGCACCTGCTCATCAACACCTTCCAGGGGCTCTTGTGGCAGGCGCAGGGGATCGGCCTGGGGACCGTGGGCCTGCTGATCGCGCTGGGGGCGGCATCGGAGACGCTGGTCTTCTTCCTCTACGGGCGGCTGTTCCGGGGGTGGCGGGCGCGCGACCTGATGCTGGCCTCGGCGGTGCTGAGCGTGCTGCGCTGGGTCGCGATGGCGCAGGCGCCGGGGCTGCCCTGGCTGTGGCTGCTGCAGGCGACCCACGGGCTGACCTATGCGATGGGGTTCCTGGCCTGCGTGCAGTTCATCGCCAACTGGACGCACGAGGACATCGCCGCCGAGGCGCAGGGGCTGTTCGTCGTGCTCCAGCAGGGGATGTCGGTGGCGGCCATGGCGGGATTCGGCTGGCTGATGGCGGGCTGGGGGGCGGGGGCGCACTGGGGCTCGGCCGCCTTCGCCGCGGCGGGGGCGCTGGGCATCTGGGCGTCCTGGCGCCTGCAGGAGCCGTGACGCTTGCCCCCCGGGCGGGAGGGCCATAATTGTCGGGTGGCCCGGCATCGCTGGCCGGGCGCCACCATCCGAGGCCCAAGCTGCCACGCCCCCCCTGCCCGCCGGACACCGCGCCGTGCTGACGGAAGTTCTCATCGTCGTCGTGCTCATCCTGCTCAACGGGGCGCTGGCCCTGTCGGAGCTCGCCATCGTCTCGGCCCGGCCCGCGCGGCTGCGGCCCCTGGCCGAGGGAGGGGACCGCGCCGCGCAGACGGTGCTGGACCTTGCCGCCGATCCGGGGCGGTTCCTGTCCACCGTGCAGATCGGCATCACGCTGGTCGGCGTGCTGTCGGGGGCCTTCTCGGGGGCGACGCTGGGCGTGCGCTTCGCGGCCTTCCTGACGGCGCGGGGCCTGGACCCGGAGATGGCCAACACGCTGGGGGTCGGCGGGGTCGTGGTCCTGCTGACCTACCTGTCGCTCATCATGGGGGAGCTGGTCCCCAAGCAGATCGCCCTGAAGAACCCCGAAGGCGTGGCGCGACGGGTGGCGCCCATCATGGCGGTGGTGAGCCGCGTGGCCTCGCCCGTGGTCTGGGTCCTCGACACCTCGGGTCAAGGGGTGCTGCACCTCCTGGGACAGGGCGGCGACGAGCGGTCGGGCGTCACCGAGGAGGAGGTGCGCGGCATCCTGACCGAGGCGCACCAGGACGGCGTGATCGAGCGCGCCGAGAGCGAGATGCTGTCGGGGGTCATGCGGCTCGCCGACCGCTCGGCCCGGGGCCTCATGACGCCGCGCCGCGACGTGGAGATGCTGCGCGTGGACGCGAGCCCCGAGGCGGTGCTGGAGGCGATCCGCGTCTCGGGGCGCCCGCGCCTGCCGGTGCAGGACCCCGAGACCGACGAGGTGCTGGGCGTCCTGTACGTCGTGGACGCCTTCGCGGCGCTGTCACGCGGGGAGCTGCTGGACCTGCGCCGCCTGATGCGCGAGGTGCCCGTCATCTTCGAGAGCGCGGACGCGCTGTCGGTGATCCAGATCCTGCGGAACGCCCGGAACCACATGGGGCTGGTCTACGACGAATACGGCAGCTTCCAGGGGATCGTCACCACCGGCGACATCCTGGAGGCGATCACCGGGGCCTTCCGCGAGGCCGCCGTGGACGAGCCCGCCTTCCACGAGCGCGAGGACGGCAGCTTCCTCGTGTCGGGCTGGATGGCGGCGGACGAGTTCTGCGAGCGCCTGTCGCTGCCGCGCGACCTCGCGGGGGACTACGAGACGGTGGCGGGGCTGGTGCTGAACCAGCTCCACCGCCTGCCGCAGCTGGGCGACACCGTGGAGGCCGAGGGCTGGCGATTCGAGGTCATGGACCTCGACGGGCGGCGGATCGACAAGCTGCTGGTGAGCCGGGCGGAGGGGTGAGGGGGCGTTCCGAGCGCACCTGATCCCGGCACGGCAGGCGTCCGGCGGGACGGGCTGCGTCCGCCGGACCCGCGCGGGTCCTCACTCGGGTCTGCCCTTCCTTCGCACCAAACCCGTGATGAGGCCTAGCGCGCGGCCGGGCAGGGACGCAGCCTCCCGCACCGTCTGGCCCAGCCCCCCTGCCTCGGCCAGCACGGCATCGACCTTTTCGATCGCCATCTCCTCGCGTTCGTCCAGGGTGCCGTCGGCCTCGGCCACCTCGCGCAGGAAGCCGACCAGTTCCGCATGCATGGCGGCGTAATTGCAGTCCGGGTTGGAACGCTTGAACCGGGCCAGAGCAGCCGTGGCCTCCCTGAGGCTCTGTTTCCCCGAATTCGCGGCCAGAAGGTCGAGGGCGCTCGCCACATAGGCCGGGTCGTAGCCCCAGTCCTTGACGAAGTAGTCCCTGATGGCCGCGCGCTCCTCCGCGTCGAAGCGCCCGTCGATCTCGGCAAGCTTCACCGCCAACGTGCCCATGAGATCGAGCAGGCTCATGCCCAGTTCGTCGATGGGCGTGTTGATGAAGGTGGGGATGACCTGCACCCGGGATCCCGAATAGGAACTCAGGAGCCGGGTCACGCCGTAATAGGCCCCGCCGGTGGCCACGGCAGCGGCGGCGACCCAGCCCACCGGGGTCACGGCCGCCGCGCCCAGACCCAGGGCCGAGAGGACACCGCTGCCCGCGAAGAAGGTCGTGGCCACTGGAGCGGAGGCCGCAACCGCCCCACCCGTGGCAGCCACCCCACCTACGTCCCAAAGCTTGTAAAGGCGCTTGCCCAGCTTGATGCTGGCATAGGCCTCGTCACCGATGCCAAGCCGGAGCTTGAAGCGGAGGTCGTCGGCCACGACGCGCTCGAGGCCGTCGAATCCGGCCAGGCTGGTCTCGTCCATGGTCACACCGTCCGAGGAAGGCCACGCAGCGCGTCCTGAAGTTCGGCGACACAGGCACCGATCGCACCGCTGCGCATGTCGTTGATCGCCCCCATGGTGATCCCGAATGCCAGGAGCAAGGGTCCGACCATTGAGGCCAAGAGGGCCCCAACGAGGGGAATGGACCCCACGAGCATTGTGACCACCACGCCCAGGATGATCCCGAAGATCGTGTTGGGGAAGGTCTTCGCCAAGCTCAGGGCAAAGGCCACGATCTTGCGGCCGATCGCCAGGACCTGCCGGCCGATCGTGAAGGTCACCTTGGCGAGGTCATGAAGGAGCGCCTTGGCGTCAGCCGAAACAGGAAGTCGGTCGAGGGCGGCACTGAGGTCCCGTCGCGGAGGAGCGTCGGCGATGACGGCCACAGCTCTTTCGAATGCCTCATCCGAACCCATCGGCGCTCTCCAATCTCCTGGCAGGACGAGCCTATCGCCCCGGACCGGCCCCAGGCAATCGCGGAACGTGCGGAACCCGGCGGGTGGGCCGAGGCAGGGAGCGCGATCCGGATGACGCGATGGGCCGGACCCCTACCCCCGCATCCACCCGAGCCCGTCCTCGGTCCGCCCGCGCGGCTGGTACTCGGCGCCGACCCAGCCGGCGTAGCCGTCGGCGTCGAGGCGGTCGAACAAGGCGGGATAGTCGATCTCGCCCCGGTCGGGCTCGTGGCGGCCGGGGTGGCCCGCGACCTGCACATGGGCCACGAGGGGGCGCACCCGGTCCCAGGTGCCGGGCACGTCGCCGGTGATCCGGTGCGCGTGGTAGGCGTCGAACTGGAGGCGGAGGTTGGGGGCGGCGACCTCGGCCAGGATCTCGGCGGCGAGGCCGAAGTCGGCGAGGAAGTAGCCCGGCATGTCGTGGCGGTTGATGGGCTCGATGGTGAGCGACAGGTCCGGCGCAGCCGCCGCGGCCCAGGCGAGGTTGGCGACATAGGTCGCGCGGGCCTCGGGCCCCTCGGCGGCGCCGGCCATCAGGTGGAGGTGCCGCGCGCCGAGCGTGGCGGCCACGCGGGCGGCGCGGCGGAAGTCGGTGCGGAAGCGCACCTCGCCCCCCGGAAGGGCCGCGAAGCCGCGCGGCCCGTCCGTGTAGTTGGGGGGCGGCCCGTTGATGAGCGCGAGCGGCAGGCCGGTGGCGTCGAGCCGTTCGAGGATGCGCGGCGCGGGATGGTCGTAGGGAAAGAGCACCTCGACGGCCCCGAAGCCCGCCGCGCGCGCCGCCGCGAAGCGGTCGAGGAAGGAGAGCTCGGGGAAGAGCCAGCTCAGGTTCGCGCAGAAGCGGGGCATGGGGGTCCTTCGGGGTTCGGCCCGTCCTAGCGTGGCGCGGCGGGCGCCGCCACCGGGGGCGAGGTCGCGGACGCGACAGTCGATGACGCGCGCGGCCTCTCCCCGGCGCGGCGGCCCATGCTAGCTCCGGCGGGCCCGTGTGCCAGGAGCCCGTTCCATGACCGTCACCTCGACCCCGTCCCTGCCCGCCCCGGACCGGCTGGGCGGGAATCTCCTGGCTGCCGGCTCGACGCTGGTCTGGGCGGCGGGCTTTCCGGCGGCGGAGGGCCTGCTAGCCACCTGGGACCCGGTCGCGGCGGCGGCGGGGCGCTTCGCCATGGGGCTCTTGCTGCTGGTGCCGCTGTGGCTGCTGACCGAGGGCGTGCCCAAGGGGTTCCGCTGGGCGCCGGGGCTGATCCTGGGCGCGGTGGGCTTTGGCGGCGCGGCGGTGACGCTGATCTGGGCGCTGGCGGTGACGGACCCGGTGACGGTGGCGGTGATCGCCTCGGCCTCGCCGCTCTGCGCGGCGGTGGTCGAGTGGGCGCTGGAGCGGCGGCGGCTGTCGGGGTCGTTCCTGCTGGGGCTCGGGGCCTCGGTGCTGGGCGGGGTGATCGCGACGGCCGAGGGCGGCGGGAGCGGCGGGAACCTGCTGTTCGGCGCGGCCCTGACCGTGGCGTCGTGCCTGCTGTATTCCTGGGCGAGCCACGAGGCGGTGCGGCGGTTGCCGGGGCAGTCGGTGATCGCGCAGACGACGGTGACGGCGATGGGCGGCGGGCTGGCGACGGGGGCGCTGTTCGCCGCGATGGCCCTGACGGGACGCGCGTCGCTGCCGCCCGACGCCTTCGGCGCGCGCGACCTGGGGCTCTTGGCGGTCTACGGGATGGGGGCCATCGCGGTGACGCAGATCCTGTTCATCGGCGCCGTGCGCCGGATCGGCGTGGCGCTGTCGAGCTTTCACTTCAACATCGCGCCCTTCTACGTGATGCTGATCCTGGTGGCGCTGGGGGGCGAGTGGTCCTGGGCGCAGGCGCTGGGCGCGGCGGTGGTGGCGGTGGGCGTGGTGGTGGCGCAGAGGTGAGGGGACGGCCGGGAACGGCCGTCCGAAGGCGCGGCCCGGTCAGGCGGCCCTGCGCCGCTGCAGGAGGCCCAGGCCGCCGAGGGCCCCCGCCAGCAGAAGGCCCCCCGCCGGGAGCGGCACGGCGGCGACGTAGGCGAAGCTCTCGCTGCTGGCCGCGCCGGACAGGAGGAAGTCCTGCGAGGCCCCGGGGGCGAGGGCAAGAAGGCCGGACTCAATGACGTCGCCGTTGTCGTTCTGGTTGTAGCGGCAGTCAGTGCCCGCGCCGCCGCAGGGCAAGCGCAGCGAAACGCCGCTGAAGTAGCTCACACTGGACCACGACCGGCTTCCCGGGACGTCCTCGTAATAGTCCGACCGCGCGCTGCCGCCGACGATCTCTATGCTGAGGCTGACGTGGGCCGACAGGTCGCCCCGGATCTGGTAAGGGAATCCTTGGTACCACCAAGGCTCCCACCAGAGGATCTCGAGATCCAGGTCGGCTCCGGTGCCGATCCCGGCGCCCAGGCGGATCTCCATTGGCTCGGCCGATTGGTTGGTCAGGGTGAAGCGCTCCCTCACCCTGTCGCCGTTCTGTCCGTTGAGGGCGGAGCCCGCGCCGACGCCGATCTCGTTCCGGCCGTTGGCTACGAGTTGCGAGGCATCGCCGCTCTGGACGTAATAGGAGAGACGGGCCTGACCGCCGGCCGAGGCGTAGCCGTCGATCAGGCTGCGGTGCCCGGCCTGATCGGCGGGGCCGAGGGTCGCCGCGGTGGCTGCCATGGGCGCGACCGCGAGCGCGATCGTCGCGGCGAGGGCGCGGAGGTTCATCCGGGTCATGCTGGTCCTTGTCCCTGGTCCTGGCCCGGCCCGGTCGGGCCGTCCGGGGAGAATGGGTCCGTTCGCTGGCGGAGCCTTCCCCTGTGGCGCAGCTAGATCGCGGCCGAGAGGCGGCTAGGCTCCGGCCTCGTCCAAATCGGCCGCCGGGATGATCGGGAAGAAGGCGCCCTGCGAGGTCACGCCGAACCAGTCCTCGCCGTCGTGCGGGTGCACGTCGCCCAGGTCCACGAGGCGGTAGAAGGTCTTGCGGTCGATCAGCGCCCAGAGGTCGGCGCGGACGTGGAGGTAGGGGGAGGGCTCGCCGGTCTGCGCGTCGCGCTCCACGCGGAGGGGGTGGGCGGGGCCGGCCGTCACCTCCTCGTCCACGTTGGTGCGGAACACCAGCGCGCCGTCGCGGGGCTCCACGTCCTGCGCCACGAAGGGGGCGTCGTCGACGGTGATGCCAACCTTTTCGACCGGCGTCACGAGGACGTAGCCCTCGGGGTCCTTGCGGAGGATGGACGAGAACAGGCGCACCATCGCGGGCCGGCCGATGGGCGTGCCGAGGTAGAACCACGTCCCGTCGCGGGCGATCCGCATGTCGATGTCGCCGCAATGCGGCGGGTTCCACAGGTGCACGGGGGGCGGGCCCTTGCGGGATGCGCTCTGCGCCGCCTGCAGCAGGCTCTCGGCGGAGCGAGGCCCGCCGTTATCGCTCTCACTCTTGTTTGTCTTTCCCATCGGGGGGGTGCGCTCTACCACTATCGCCAGAAGCATAGGGCCGCAGGGGAGCGTTGTCATGGTGGACGGGGATCTGGTCGCGCGCATCGAGGCCCTCGAGGAGCGGCTGGCGCTGGCGCGGACCAGCATCGCGCGCCGCTTCATCGGGCAGGAGCGCGTGGTGGACCTGACCCTGACGGCGCTTTTGTGCGGGGGGCACGCGCTGCTCGTGGGGCTGCCGGGGCTGGGCAAGACGCGGCTGGTGGACACGCTGGCGACCGTCATGGGGCTGCAGGGCGGGCGCATCCAGTTCACGCCTGACCTGATGCCGGCGGACATCCTGGGGTCGGAGGTTCTGGAGACGGGGGCGGACGGGAGCCGGGCGTTCCGGTTCATCCCGGGGCCGATCTTCTGCCAGCTCCTTATGGCGGACGAGATCAACCGCGCCTCTCCCCGCACGCAGTCGGCGCTGCTGCAGGCCATGCAGGAGCGCGAGGTGACCATCGCGGGGCAGCACCGCCCTCTGGGCGTGCCGTTCCACGTGCTGGCGACGCAGAACCCCATCGAGCAGGAGGGGACGTATCCCCTGCCCGAGGCACAGCTCGACCGCTTCCTGGTGCAGATCGACGTGCCCTACCCCACGCGCGCGACCGAGCGGGATATCCTGCTGGCCACGACCGGGGCCGAGGAGGCGCGGGCCGAGCCGGTGTTCAACGGCGGGGAGCTGCTGCAGGCCCAGTCGCTGCTGCGGCGGATGCCGGTGGGCGAAGGCATCGTGGAGATGATCCTCGACCTCGTGCGCGTCTGCCGTCCGGGGCCCGAGGCGCCCGCCTATGTGAACGAGAACGTGGCCTGGGGGCCGGGGCCGCGCGCGGCGCAGGCGCTGATGCTGGCGGTCAGGGCCGAGGCGCTGCTGACGGGGCGGCTCGCGCCCTCGCCCGAGGACGTGGCCCGGCTCGCGGTGCCGGTGCTGGAGCACCGGATGGCGCTGACCTTTGCCGCGCGGGCGCAGGGGACGCGGCTGACGGACCTGATCGAGCGGGTTGCCACGGACACGACGCGCGTCGAGGTCGCGGCGTGAGCGAGGCCCCCGCCCGGCTGCGGGCCGAGGCCGAGGCGCAGGCCGCCCCCCTGCCCCCGCTGATGGCCGAGGCGCAGCATCTGGCGGCGACCGTGATCCTGGGCGAGCACGGGCGCCGGCGGGCGGGCATGGGCGCGAACTTCTGGCAGTACCGGCCGGCGCAGGCGGGGGACGACGCCCGGATGATCGACTGGCGGCGGTCGGGGCGCGCGGACACGGCCTTCGTGCAGGACAAGGAGTGGCAGACCGCGCAGACCGTCATGGTCTGGGTGGACCGGGGGCGGGCCATGGGCTTCGCCTCGACCCCGCAGCTTCCGGCCAAGGGGCACCGGGCGCGCGTCCTGGCGCTGGCCTGCGCCATCCTGCTGGTGCGCGGGGGCGAGCGGGTGGGTCTGGGCGGGCAGGATGGGCTGCCGCCGCGCCGGGGGCCGATGATGCTGGACCGGCTGGCGATGGCGCTGGGCACGGACCAGGCCGAGGACTACGTGGCGCCGGACACCACGGGGATGCCCGCGCGGTCGCGCGCGCTCTTCGTGTCAGACTTCCTGGGCGACCCCGCCCCCACCCTGCGCGCGGTGGCCGAGGCCGCCGACCGGGGGATCAAGGGCGCGATGCTGCAGGTGCTGGACCCGCAGGAGGAGGCCTTTCCCTTCGAGGGCCGGACCATCTTCGAGAGCATGGGCGGCACCTTCCGCCATGAGACGCTGAAAGCCGGGGAGCTGCGCGGGCGCTACCTGGAGCGGCTGGCCGAGCGGAAGGCGCGGCTGCGGGATCTCGCCCGCGCGACGGGCTGGATGTTCTCCACCCACCACACGGACGAGGCGGCGACGGGCGCCCTCCTGTGGCTGCACACGGCCCTGGAGCGGCGCGCCTGATGTGGACGATCGGACCCCTGGGCTTCACCGCCCCCTGGCTGCTGGTGGCGCTGGCGGCGCTGCCGATCCTGTGGCTCATCCTGCGGGCGGTGCCGCCCGCGCCGATCCGGCGGCGGTTCCCGGGCGTGGCGCTGCTGCTGGGCCTGGAGGACCGCGAGAGCCAGGCCGACCGCACGCCCTGGTGGCTGATGCTGATCCGGGTGCTGGCGGTGGCGGCGGTGATCCTGGGCTTTGCGGGACCGATCCTGAACCCGCGCGAGGAGAGGGCCGGGTCCGGGCCGGTGCTGGTGCTGCTGGACGGGACCTGGGCCGACGCGCGCGACTGGCCGGCGCGGATGGACTGGGCCGAGGCGCTGCTGGACGAGGCCGGGCGCAACGGGCGCACGGCGGCGGTGGCGACGCTGACGGCCGAGCCCACGGGCGCGCCGGCCTTCACGGACGCCGCGGCGGCCATCACGGGCCTGCCGAACCTGTCGCCGGAACCCTGGCAGCCCACGGCGGAGGCCGACGCGGCCTGGGCCGAGGCGCTGGAGGGCGTCGAGGGCGGCTTCGACACGGTCTGGATCGCGGACGGGCTGGCGCGCGAGGGGCGCGAGGACCTGCTGCGGGTGCTGGAGGACAAGGGCAGCGTCACGGTCGTGCAGGCGCCGCGCCGGATCTTTGCGCTGCGCCCGCCGCGCTGGGAGGAGGGGGCCATCGTGCTGTCGGCCATTCGCACGCCGACCGGGCCCGCGCTGGAGGTGCCCGTGGCCGCCGTGGGCACGGACCCGGCGGGGATCGAGCGGGAGCTGGCGACCGCGACGCTGGACTTCGAGGCCGGGTCGGGCGAGGCCGAGGTGGCGCTGGAGCTTCCGGCCGAGCTGCGCAACCGCGTGACGCGCTTCGAGCTGCCGGGCGCGAGGTCGGCCGCCGCCGTGGCGCTGACCGACGACGCGCTGCGGCGGCGCGAGGTGGGGCTGGTGATGGGCGCGGGCGAGCGGGAGCAGTTGGAGCTGCTCGATCCGCTGCACTACCTGCGCGAGGCCCTGGCGCCCAACGCCGATCTGGTCGAGGGGCCGCTGCCGGACGTGCTGCTGGCCAATCCGGACGTGATCGTGCTGGCCGACGTGGCGCAGATCCCCGAGGGCGAGGCCGCCGACCTGACCGAGTGGGTCGAGAACGGGGGCTTGCTCCTGCGCTTCGCGGGGCCTCGGCTGGCCGCGTCCGATCTCGCGCGGACCGAGGAGGACCCGCTCTTGCCAGTGCGGCTGCGCGCGGGCGGGCGGGCCGTGGGCGGCGCGATGAGCTGGGGCGAGCCCAAGGCGCTGGCGCCCTTCGCGGAGGAGTCGCCCTTCTTCGGGCTGTCGATTCCGCCGGACGTGACGGTGAACGCGCAGGTCGTGGCGCAGCCCGACCCGACGCTGGCCGAGCGGGCGGTGGCGCAGTTGCAGGACGGCACGCCCCTGGTGACGCGCAAGGCGCTGGGCGCGGGGCAGGTCGTGCTGTTCCACGTCACGGCCAACGCCGAATGGTCGAGCCTGCCGCTGTCGGGCCTGTTCGTGAGCATGATGGACCGGCTGGCGGTGTCCTCGGGCGGGGCCGAGCCGGAGGCCGCCGAGCTGGAGGGCACGGTCTGGGTGCCCGAGGCGGCGCTGGACGCGCAGGGCGAGCTGGTGGCGCTGGACACCCAGCCGGGCGTGCCGGGCGAGCGGCTGGCGGAAGGCATCCTGGGGCCGGACCTGCGGCCGGGGCTTTACGCCGGCGAGGACCGGAGGATCGCGGTGAACGTGGTGAATGACGGCACGGTGCTGGAGCCCGCGCGCTGGCCGGATTCGGTGCGCGTCGAAGGGCTGGAGGCGGCGCGGGAGCTGCCGCTCAAGGGGGCGCTGCTGGCGCTGGCGATGATGCTCCTGCTGGTGGACGTGCTGGCCTCGCTGGCGCTGTCGGGGCGGCTGCGGGGACCGCGCGCGGGCGTCGCGGCGGCGCTGGCGGGGCTGCTTCTCGTGGGCTGGCCCCAGCCGGGGGCGGCGCAGGACGCCGCGCCGGCGGCGGAGGAGCCCGAGGCCGAGCCGGTGGACGAGGACTTCGCGCTGGCCGCGACCGAGCAGGTGGTGCTGGCGCATGTGCTGACGGGCGACCCGCGCGTGGACGAGATCGCCGAGGCGGGGCTGCGGGGCCTGTCCAACACGCTGTGGCAGCGGACGGCCATCGAGCCCGCCGCGCCCATGGGCGTGGACGTCGAGACCGACGAGCTGTCGTTCTTTCCCCTGCTCTACTGGCCGGTGACGGCGGAGATGCCGATCCCGTCGCGCGAGGCCTACGAGAAGCTGAACCGCTACCTTGCCACCGGGGGCATGATCCTGTTCGACACGCGCGACGCGGACCTGGGGGGCTTCGGCACCGCCACGCCCGAGGGGCAGCGGTTGCAGGCCATCGCGCGGGGGCTCGATGTCCCGGCGCTGGAGCCCATCCCGCAGGACCACGTGCTGACCCGGACCTTCTACCTGCTGCAGGAGTTCCCCGGCCGCTTCAACGAGCCGGAGATCTGGGTCGAGGCCTCGCCCCCCGACGCGGCGCTGGCCGAGGGGATGCCCTTCCGCGACCTCAACGACGGGGTGACGCCGGTGGTGATCGGCGGCAACGACTGGGCCTCGGCCTGGGCCGTGGACGAGGGCGGCGCGCCGCTCCTGCGCATCGGGCGGGGGATGGCGGGCGAGGAGCAGCGCGAGTTCGCCCACCGCTTCGGCGTCAACCTCGTCATGCACGTGCTGACGGGGAACTATAAGAGCGACCAGGTGCACGTGCCGGCGCTGCTCGAGCGGCTCGGGCAGTAGGTCGGGCGGAACCGGCGGAATGCGTATTTGGGCCAAGTTGATGGGACGGGCGTGACATGACCTTTGACCAGATCGTCTTCGACCCGCTCCTGCCCTGGCCCGCGATCTGGATCGCGGTGATCCTGTTCGACGTGGCGGTGATCCTGGCCGCGTTCCGCCGGCTGTCGGGCTGGTGGCTGCGGGGGCTGGCGGGGATCGCGCTGCTGCTGGCGCTGCTCAACCCGTCCCTGCAGGACGAGGAGCGCGAGCCGCTGACCGACATCGTGGTGGCCGTGGTGGACGAGAGCGCCTCGCAGCGCGTGTCCGACCGGGCCGAGCAGAGCGCGCAGGCGCTGGCGCATCTGGAAGCCGAGGTCGCGGGCCGCGAGAACACCGAGCTGCGCGTCGTGCGCGTGGGCGACGACGAGGGCGATGGCGGGTCCCTGGTGCTGGGCGCGCTGGCCGAGGCCTTGGCCGAGGAGCCGCAGGGGCGGCTCGCGGGGGCGGTTCTCATCACCGACGGGCGGGTGCACGACCCGGAGGCCGCGCCCTCGCTGCCCGCGCCGCTCCACACGCTGCTCACGGGGCGCGAGGCCGACTGGGACCGGCGGGTGGTGGTGCGGAACGCCCCGGCCTTCGGCATCCTGGACGAGGAGCTGACGCTGACCGTGCGGGTCGAGGACCAGGGGGCCGCGCCCGGCGCCGCCACCGCGCCGCTGACCATCGCCGTGGACGGCGGCGCGCCCATGCGCTTCGACGTGCCGGTGAACGAGGACATGGAGCTGCCCTTCGTGCTGCCGCATGGGGGAATGAACATTCTCCAGTTCGAGACGCCCGCCGCCGAGGGGGAGCTCACGGACCGCAACAACGCCGCCGTCATCCAGATCAACGGCGTGCGCGACCGGCTGCGGGTGCTGCTGGTGTCGGGCGAGCCGCATCCGGGCGAGCGGACCTGGCGCAACCTGCTGAAGTCGGACGCGAGCGTGGACCTGGTGCATTTCACCATCCTGCGGCCGCCCGAGAAGCAGGACGGCGTGCCGGTCGAGGAGCTGTCGCTGATCGCCTTCCCGACCTACGAGCTGTTCGTGGAGAAGCTGCAGGACTTCGACCTGGTGATCTTCGACCGCTACCGGCGGCAGGGCATCCTGCCCAACGAATACCTCCTGAACGTCGCCAACTACGTGGAGAACGGCGGCGCGGTGCTGGTGGCGGGCGGGCCCGAATATGCCAGCGCCGAGTCGGTCCATCGCTCGCCGCTGGGCGAGGTGCTGCCCGGCGCGCCGACCGCGCGGGTGGTGGAGGACGGCTTCGTGCCGCGCCTGAGCGAGCTGGGGCAGCGCCATCCGGTGACGGAAGGGCTGGAGGATCTGGCGCCCCAGCCCACGGCCGAGGACGGCACGCCCGGCTGGGGCCGCTGGTTCCGGCTGATCGACGTGACGCCCTCGCCCGAGGCGACGGGCGTGATGGAGGGGCCCGAGGGGCGGCCGCTGCTGCTGCTGCAGCGCGTGGGCGAGGGGCGCGCGGCGCTGCTCGCGACCGATCATTCGTGGCTCTGGGACCGGGGCTTCGAGGGCGGCGGGCCGCAGCTCGAGCTGCTGCGCCGGCTCGCCCATTGGCTGATGAAGGAGCCGGAGCTGGAGGAGGAGGCGCTCTGGGTCGAGCCCGCGGGGCAGACCATGCGCATCATCCGCCGGACGCTGGGCGAGGAGGTCCCGCCCGTCACCATCACCGCGCCCGATGGGACGGAGACGGTGGTGGAGCTGGAGGAGGTCTCGCCCGGGCGGTGGGAGATCCTGTGGGAGGCGCCGGAGATCGGGCTGTACCGCCTGACGGATGGGGTGGAGGAGACGGTCATCGCGCTGGGGCCCGCCGCGCCGCGCGAGTTCGAGCAGACCATCGCCACGGCCGAGGTCCTGGCGCCGGTGGTCGAGCCCACCAACGGCGGCGTCGTGCGGATCGAGGAAGGCCTGCCCGCCCTGCGCGACGTGCGCGAGGGGCGGCCCGCCGTGGGGCGCGGCTGGATCGGGATCACCCCGCGCGAGGCCTATGCCACGGCGGACATCACCGTGACGCCGCTGCTGCCGTCCTGGGCCTTCCTGCTGCTGTCGGCCCTGCTGGTCCTGGGGGCCTGGCTGCGCGAGGGGCGGCGCTAGCCCCCCTCAGTGGTGGTCGAGGATGTCGCGGGGGACCGAGGCGAATTCGCGCACCGCGAGGAAGCCCGCGACCAGCACCGAGGCCAGCGCCAGCGGCAGCGGCCCGATGAGCCAGGCGAGGGAGGCCAGCGAGAAGTACATCGAGCGCAGGCCCCGGTTGAAGTTGAGCGCCGCGCGGATGATGAGCTCGGCCGCGCGCATGGCCCGCGGCATGGCGCGGGGATGGCTCGCGTCGTCGGGCACCGCCGCCATGGTCACCGAGGCGTAGCCGAAGAGCCGGTTGGCCCAGACGAACTTGAGGAAGGCGTGGGTGAGCAGGACGGCCGCGGGCAGCAGCCGGACCTGCCAGAGAAGGGCGTCGGTCTCCTGCCCGATCTCGGCCGCGAGGCCGGTGAGCGGGGCGACGTTGCCGATCAGCGCCAGCACGCCGCCCACCGCGAGGATGGAGGTCGAGGCGAAGAAGGCCGTGCCCTGCCGGAGGCTCGCGATGATCTGGGCGTCGAAGATGCGGTTCTCGCGGCCCACGAACTGGCGCATCCATTCGCGCCGCACCTCGCCCATCAGGACCGTGACCGTGGGGCGCGAGCGGGGCGGGTTCTCGGTCGCCCAGCCGATGCCCGCCCAGGCGAGGACGAGGAGGGCCAGGGCGACGGCGTCGGCGGGACCGAGCGCGGCGCGGAGCGCGGGCGGGAGAAGGGCGTCGAGCATGGCGCGAGCCTAGGTCACGTCCGCGTCACTTGCCAGCGAGGGGGCGCGCGTCCTATGCACGGAAAGCCTTGGAGGGGAGGCCCCAGATGGAGATGCCGGTTCCGAACGCCGCGATCCTGGCCCGCAAGGAGGCCATCGTGGCGCGGCTGCGCGCGGTGCTGCCCGAGGGCGTGATCGACGACCCCGCCGAGACGCGCGCCTATGAATGCGATGCCCTGACCGCCTACCGCTGCCCGCCGCTCTGCGTGGTGCTGCCGCGCTCCACCGAGGAGGTCGCGGCGGTGCTGCGGGTCTGCCACGCCGAGGGCGTGCCGGTGGTGCCGCGCGGCGCGGGGACCTCGCTCGCGGGCGGGTCGCTGCCCACGGCGGACGCGGTGGTGCTGGGGGTGGCGCGGCTGACGCGGGTGCTGGAGGTTTCCTACGAGGACCGCTTCATCCGGGTGGAGACGGGGCGCACCAACCTGTCGGTGAGCGCCGAGGTGGAGGCCGAGGGCTTCTTCTACGCGCCCGACCCGTCGTCGCAACTGGCCTGCGCCATCGCGGGGAATATCGCGATGAACTCCGGGGGCGCGCATTGCCTGAAATACGGGGTCACGACCAACAACCTTCTGGGCGTGACCATGGTGCTGATGGACGGGACCGTGGTGCAGCTTGGGGGTCCCGAGGGCGAGGCGCTGGGGCTCGATCTGCTGGCCGCCGTCTGCGGATCCGAAGGGCAACTGGGCGTCGTGACCGAGGCCTGGCTGCGCATCCTGCCCCGGCCCGAGGGGGCGCGGCCGGTGCTGATCGCCTTCGACCGCAACGAGACGGCCGGGGAATGCGTGGCGGCCGTGATCCGGGCGGGGCTCGTGCCCGTGGCCATCGAGTTCATGGACCGCCCCTGCATCGAGGCCTGCGAGGCCTTCGCCAAGGCGGGCTATCCCGACTGCGAGGCGCTGCTGATCGTCGAGGTCGAGGGCTCCGAGGCGGAGATCGCGGACCAGCTTCGCCGCATCGCCGAGATCGCGCGGGGGTTCCAGCCGATGGAGATCCGCGAGGCGAGGGATTCGTCCGAGGCCGCGCGGATCTGGCTGGGGCGCAAGTCGGCCTTCGGCGCCATGGGGCAGATGGGCGACTACATCTGCCTGGATGGGACGATTCCGGTGTCGCAACTGGGGCCGGTGCTGGGGCGGATCGGAGAGCTGGCGGACTCCTACGGGCTGCGGGTGGCGAACGTCTTCCACGCGGGCGATGGCAACATGCACCCGCTGATCCTGTTCGACGCCAACTCGGCGGACGGGCTGCACAAGGCCGAGGCGCTGGGCTTCGACATCCTGCGGCTTTGCGTCGAGATGGGCGGCTGCCTGACCGGCGAGCATGGCGTGGGCGTGGAGAAGCGCGACCTGATGACGGACCAGTTCCGCCCGGAGGACCTGGAGGCGCAGATGCGAGTGAAGGACGCCTTCGACCCGGGCTGGCTGCTGAACCCGGCCAAGGTCTTCCCGCTGCACGTCAGCGCCGGGCGGAGGGCGGCGGCGTGAGCACCGGCGTTGCAAGGGGGGCTGTTTGCCCCCCTCGGCCTGACGGCCTCACCCCCCGAGGATACTGGAAGCCAGAGAAAGGCCAGGGATGCTGAGGCCCACAAGCGAGGCCGAGCTGGCAGACATGATCCGCGCCGCGCGCGGGCCGCTGGCCGTGGGCGGCGGGTTCACGCGGGGGCCGAGGGCGGAGGGCGAGCCGCTGACGGTGGCGGGGATCGCGGGGATCGACCTCTACGAGCCCGGGTCGCTGACGCTGGTGGCCAAGGCGGGGACGCCCGTCGCGGAGGTCGAGCGGGTGCTGGCCGAGGGGGGGCAGCGGCTCGCCTTCGAGCCCATGGACCTGCGGGCGCTGCTGGGGACGGCCGGCGAGCCGACGCTGGGCGGCGTGATCGCCACCAACGCCTCGGGCCCGCGACGGGTGCAGGCGGGAGCGGCGCGGGATTTCCTGCTCGGGATGCGCTTCGTGGACGGCACGGGCATGGTCGTGTCGAACGGCGGGCGGGTGATGAAGAACGTCACCGGGCTCGACCTTGCGCGGCTGCTGGCCGGGAGCCACGGGACGCTGGGCGTCGTCACCGAGGTGGCGCTGAAGGTGCTGCCCGCGCCCGAGGCGACGCTGACGCTGGCCTTCGGGGGGCATGACCCCGCGAAGGCGGTGGCCTGCATGTCGGCCGCGCTGGGCTCGCCTTTCGAGGTGACAGGGGCGGCGCAGGACGCGGCGTCGGGCGTGACGCGGCTGCGGCTGGAGGGCTTCGCGCAGGCGGTGGCGGTGCGGGCCGAGCGGCTGGCGAAGCTGCTGAAGGCCTGGGGGACGGCCGAGGTCGAGGAGGGTCCCGGCCCCTGGGCGGCGATCCGCGACGTGACGGACTTCGCGACGCGGCCCGGCGACGTGTGGCGGCTGTCGGTGCGGCCCTCGGAGATGCCGCAGGCCTTGGCTCTTGCGGGCGGGGCGCAACGGCTCGACTGGGGCGGCGGGCGCGCTTGGGTGCTGGTCCCGGAGGGGACCGACCTGCGCGGGCGGCTCGGGTCCTTTGGGCCGCGCGCCGTGCTGGTGCGGGCGGCCCCGGCAACGCGCGCGGCGCTGGGGACGCTTCCGCCCGAGGCGCCCGCCGTGACGATGCTGTCGCGGCGGCTGCGCGAGCGGTTCGACCCGCGCGGCCTGTTCAACCCCGGCCTCAGCGAGGCGCGGGCGGCCTGACGCCGCCCCTTCAGGTGACCCGATGCAGACCTTCTTCACGCCCGAGCAGCTGGCCGACCCGGGGACCGCCGAGGCCAACAAGATCCTGCGGACCTGCGTCCATTGCGGGTTCTGCACGGCCACCTGCCCCACCTATCAGGTGCTGGGGGACGAACTGGATAGCCCCCGCGGCCGCATCTACCTCATGAAGGAGATGCTGGAATCGGGGCGCGACCCCGATCCGGCGACGGTCAAGCACATCGACCGCTGCCTGTCCTGCCTCGCCTGCATGACGACCTGCCCCTCGGGCGTGCATTACCGGCATCTCGTGGACCACGCGCGGGCCTATATCGAGGCGCGCTACCGGCGGCCCCTGTCGGACCGGCTGCTGCGGCGGGTGCTGGCCTTCGTGCTCCCCTCCCCCACCCGGTTCCGGCTGGCGCTTCTGGGGGCCAAGGTCGTGCGCCCCTTCGCGGGCCTCCTTCCCGACGCGCGGCTGCGGGCGATGGTGCGGATGGCGCCACGGCAGATCCCCCCGGTCAGCCGGGCCGAGGACCCGCAGACCCATCCGGCGCGGGGCGAGAAGCGGCTGCGCGTGGGGTTGCTCACGGGCTGCGCGCAGCGGGCGCTCAATCCGGGGATCAACGAGGCGGCGATCCGGCTGATGCAGCGGATGGGGGCCGAGATCGTCATCCCGCGCGGCCAGGGCTGCTGCGGGGCGCTGACGCACCACATGGGGCAGGAGGACGACGCGAAGGCCAAGGCCCGCGCCAACGTCCGCGCCTTTGCGGCCGAGCACGCGCGGGAGCCGCTGGACGCCATCTTCGTCACCGCCTCGGGCTGCGGGACCACGGTCAAGGACTGGGGGCACCTGCTGGCCGAGACGCCAGACGCGGAGGCCGCGCAGGCGATGGCGGCGCTCGCGCGCGACGTGACCGAGGTGCTGGCGCGGCTCGACCTGCCGGAGCTGCCCGACCAGGGACTCCGCGTGGCCTATCATTCGGCCTGCTCGCTCCAGCACGGGCAGCGGGTGAAGGTGGAGCCCATCGGGCTGTTGAAGCGCGCGGGCTTCACGGTGGCGCAGCCGCGCGATTTGCATCTCTGCTGCGGGTCGGCGGGGACCTACAACATCCTGCAGCCTGCAATCGCAGGGGAATTGGGACAGCGCAAGGCCGCCACGCTGGAGGCCGTGAAGCCCGACGTGATCGCCGCCGGCAACATCGGCTGCCTCATGCAGATCGGCGGGAAAACCAATGTGCCCGTTTTGCATACGGTCGAGCTGCTGGATTGGGCCTATGGGGGTCCCCGTCCCGCAACACTCGACAGAAATGTGACAGTGGAGGGAACCGGCCCTAGTTTGGCCCAGAATGCTGCGTAAGGCTCTTCGCAAGGGACAGCGGAGAGAAACGCATGCGTTGGGCAGGGGCACTGCTGGCGCTCGCGCTGGCAGTGCCGGCGGCGGCCCAGGAGACGAGGCTTCACAGCCTCTCGAACGCCTCGGAGGCGGCCCCCTGGGAGGCCGTGGGGCGGCTCGACATCGGGGGCAAGGGCTTCTGCACCGGCTCGCTGATCGCGCCCGACCTCGTGCTGACGGCGGCGCATTGCCTGTATGACAAGGCGACGCGCCAGCGGGTGGACCCCTCGCGCATCGAGTTCCGCGCGGGCTTCCGCCACGGCGAGTCGGCTGCGACACGGATCGCCACCCAGGCCATGCCCCACCCCGCCTACCGCTTCGACCCGCAGGCGGGTGCCGCGGAAAGCCGCAACGACCTCGCGCTCGTGCGCCTGGCCCAGCCCATCGGCGAGGCGGGCGTTATCCCCTTCGAGACCGCGCCCGAGGCGGGGCCGGGCGAAGAGGTGAGCGTCGTCTCCTACGCGCTGGGCCGGGCCGAGGCGCCGTCGCGCGAGGACGCCTGCGGCGTTCTGGGGCAGGAGCGCGGCGTCTTCGTCCTGACCTGCGACGTGGACCACGGCGCCTCGGGCGCGCCGATCTTCCGCATGGACGGATCGATCGCGCGCATCGTGTCGGTCGTCTCCGCCAAGGGGGAACTGGACGGACAGCGGGTCGCCCTGGGCACCTCGCTGACCGAGCCGCTGGCGGAACTGCGCGCGGCCTTCGGCGCGGCGGAGCTGTCGGCCAGCACCTCGGCCCGCACCGTGGGGGTGGGCGAGCGGGCGGTGATCGGGGCGCGCTTCGTCAGCGCAGGAGGCTCTTGAAGGCCGCGCGCGGGCTTCCCAGATAACGGTCACCGGGGCGCCACCGCATGGGCCCCGGGCAGAAAGGCCAGTCCCCCGAAGGGGATGGCTCCACCGTTATCGCTTTCGAGGATGACCATGCGCAGCTTTGATCTTGCCCCGCTCTATCGGGCCACCGTCGGCTTCGACCAGATCGCCGACCTGATGGACCGCCTGCTGACCCAGGATGTGTCCACGACCAACTACCCGCCCTACAACATCGAGAAGCTCGCCGACGGCGGCTGGCGCATCTCGATCGCCGTGGCCGGCTTCTCCTCGGACGAGCTGTCCGCCGAGGTCCGCGAGAACGCCCTGATCGTGACCGCCCGCAAGGCGGACGACGCGGCCGAGCGCAAGTTCCTGCACCGCGGCATCGCGACCCGCGCCTTCGAGCGCCGCTTCCATCTGGCCGACCACGTCCGCGTGACGGGCGCGAGCCATGTGGACGGCATGCTGCACATCGACCTCGTGAAGGAAGTGCCGGAGGCCCTGAAGCCCCGCCGCATCGAGATCGCGAAGGCCGTTCCGCAGGACGCCAACCTCGTCGAGGCCAAGGCCGTCAACTGAGCCCGAGGGCATCGGTACGTTCATGGGGGCGCGGACCAGGGGGTCCGCGCCCTTTTTCGTGCGCGGTCAGTCGTCGGGGTCGCGCGCGACGATGGCGAGCGAGTCGTCGAGGCGGAGGTCGTAGTCCTGGCCGTCGGCGGCCACCGCGTCCTCGACCTCCCACAGCCCGTCGTCGAGTTCGATGTCGTCCCAGGCCGTGAAGCCCTCGGCCTGGAGGGCGGCCTCGATGCGCGCGCGCTCCTCGTCGGTGGGGTCGCGGTCGTCCTCCTGCGCCAGCGCGGCGGCGGGAAGGAGAATCAGGGCGGCGAGGAGGCCGAGGCGGGGACGCGGCATGGGTCGTTCCTTTCTGCGATCCTGTCGGGGGCGCAACGTCCCCTTCCTGGGCGGGTTCCAGCCGTCCGGGCGCGCCGGGCCGGGGAACTCAGAAGTCCGTTCCACATTGAGAAGGCATCCGTCGTCGCCCCCGGGGCGGCGCCGGAGGCGAGCGTTTGCGCGGCCGTCGGGCCGACATCAACAGCGGGAGACGGGCATGAGCTTCATCGGGACCCTCATCATCGGACTGATCGCCGGCGCGATCGCCAAGCTGCTCCTGCCAGGGCGGCAGGGCGGCGGCATCATCGTGACGATGCTTCTGGGGGTCGTGGGCGCCTTTGTGGCGACCTTCATCGGTCAGGCGCTGGGCTGGTACGGGCCCAACGACGGCGCGGGCCTGATCGGCTCGGTCGTGGGCGCGATCATCGTCCTGCTGGTCTGGGGCGCGCTGTCGCGCCGCCGCGCGTGACGACCCCTTGGGCGCGGGAGCCCGCGCCCCAACCTCAACACGACACACCTCACCAACAGGAGTTTTGACATGGCTCGCAGCGGATTTCCCTCGATGACCGCCCTTCTGGGGCTTCTGGCCGTCGCCGGCTACCAGAACCGGGACAAGATCGCCGAGATGCTGAACCAGCAGCGCGGCGGGGGCGGCATGGGCGGCATGGGCGGCGGCGGCCTCGGGGGCGGCCAGATGCGCCAGGACGGCGGCTTCGGCGGTCACTCGCACGCCCAGTCCGGCGGCATGATGGGCGGCATGGGCGGCGGCGCGGGGGGCCTCGGCGGCCTTCTGGGCGGCCTGCTGGGCGGCGCCGGCGGCGGGGCCGCGGCGGGGGGCCTGGGCGGCCTCCTGGGCGGCGGGCTGTCCGAGATGGACCAGCACTTCCGCCGTCAGGGACGCGGCGATGCGATGGATTCCTGGGTCGGCCGGGGCCAGAACCAGCAGCTTGAGCCCCACGACCTTGAGGCCGCGCTGGGCCCGGACGTGCTGGAGGACCTCCAGGAGCAGACCGGCCTGTCGCGGCAGGAGATCGTCGCGCGGCTGTCGCGCGAGCTGCCCCATGCGGTGGACCAGTACACGCCGGACGGGCGGATTCCGGACCGGTCGATGTTCTGAGGCGGGCCGCTCCGACCAATGAACGCGTGCGCGCGCCCCGGGCCGAGTCCCGGGGCGCGTCGTTGACAGGACGCCCGTCCGGCGAGCCTAATCGGGGCCTGCGCCAATCGGAGGAGGGCCCGTCCATGCTGCGTTCCGTGATCCCGCTCGTGCTGCCTGTCCTGCTGGCCGGAGCGCCAGCCCTTGCCCAGGTCGCCACCGAGGAGGACCTGACGATCCCTTCGCAGGGACAGTCCATGGTCGCCACGCTGGCCCTGCCCCCGGGCGATCCGGCCCCGGCCGTCCTGCTGTTCCACGGCTTCACCGGCACCCGCGACGAGTTGCCCATCCCCGGCACCGATGAAGGCATCCTGTCGCGCACCGCGCGGCTTCTGGCCGAAGCGGGCTATGCCAGCCTGCGCGTCGACTTCATCGGCTCGGGCGAGAGCGACGGCGACTTCGCGGACACGACCTTCGAGGGCCAGATCGCCGACGGCCTCGCGGCGCTGGAGTTCCTGCGGGCCGAGCCGCGGGTGGCTGGCGACGACATCTTCATCATTGGCTGGAGCCAGGGCGGGCTGGTCGCCTCGGCGGTGGCGGGGCGCAGCGACGCGCCGGATGCGGTGGCGCTCTGGGCGGCGGTGGCGGACCCGATGGCCACCTTCACCGCGCTGCTGGGCGAGGAGTTCGTCCAGGCTGGGCTGGCGACCGGCGACACGCCCCTGACGGTGCCCCTGCCCTGGGGCGGGGAGACGGCGCTCAAGCAAGGCTATTTCGAGCAACTCTCGCAGGTGGACCCCCAGGCCGAGATCGCCTCCTATGCCGGGCCGGTCTTCGTGGCGCAGGGCAGCGCCGATACGGTGGTGACCCCCGATTCCGCCGACCTGCTGATCGCTGCGCACGAAGGGTCCGAGGAGCTGTGGGTGCGCGACATGGACCACGCCTTCAACGCCCTGAGCGGCACGGAGACCTTGGACGAAATGGTGGCGGCCACCATCGCCTTCTTCGACGCCCACGCGGACTGAGGACGGACCCGGCCGGGGCTAGTGCGCCTGCGCCCAGGTCTGGCCGGTGCCCGCCTCGACCTCCAGCGGCACCGAGAGCTTCACCGCCGGGTCGGGGGCGTTCACCATCACCGCGCGGGCGCGCTGGATCAGGTCCTCCTCGGCCCCCTTCTCCACCTCGAACAGGAGTTCGTCGTGGACCTGGAGGAGCATCTTGGCCGGGAGCCCCTCGATGGCGGGTTCCATGCGGATCATGGCGCGGCGGATGATGTCGGCGGCCGTGCCCTGGATCGGCGCGTTGATCGCGGCGCGGCGGGCGAAGGCGGCGCCGGGGCCCTTGGCGTTGATCTCGGGCGTGTGGATCTTGCGGCCGAAGAGGGTCTGGACGTGGCCCGCCTCCTTGGCGCCCTTCACCACGGCGTCCATGTAGGCCTTGATGCCCGGGAACTTGACGAAGTAGGCGTCGATGAACTGCTGCGCCTGGTCCTTGGGGATGCGGAGGTTGCGCGCGAGGCCGAAGCCCGAGATTCCGTAGATGATGCCGAAGTTGATGGCCTTGGCCCGGCGGCGCAGCTCGGAGGTCATCTGGTCCAGCGGCACGCCGAACATCTCGGACGCGGTGATGGCGTGGATGTCCTGGCCGTCGCGGAAGGCGGCCTTCATCTCGGGCAGGTCGGCCATGTGGGCGAGGAGCCGCAGCTCGATCTGCGAATAGTCGAGCGAGACGAGGATCTTGCCTTGCTCCGCGACGAAGGCCTCGCGAATGCGGCGGCCTTCCTCGGTCCTCACGGGGATGTTCTGGAGGTTGGGGTCGGTCGAGGCGAGGCGGCCGGTGTTGGCGCCCGCGATGGAGTAGGAGGTGTGGACGCGGCCCGTGTCGGGGTTGATCGCGGTCTGGAGCGCGTCGGTGTAGGTGCTTTTCAGCTTGGAGACCTGCCGCCAGTCCAGCACCTTGCCGGGCAGCGGGTGCACGGTGGACAGGTCCTCCAGCACGTTGACGTCGGTGCCATAGGCGCCGGTCTTGCCCTTGACCCCGCCAGGCAGCTTCAGCTCGTCGAAGAGGAGTTCGCCGAGCTGCTTGGGGCTCCCGAGGTTGAAGGGGCGGCCCGCCATCTCCTGCACCTCGGCCTCCAGTTGGGCCATCTTCTGCGCGAAGGCGCCGGACATGCGCGAGAGCGTGTCGCGGTCCACCTTGACCCCCGCCATCTCCATGTGGGCCAGGACGGGAACGAGGGGGCGCTCCAGCGTCTCGTAGACGGTCGTGACCTGCACCTGATGCAGGCGGGGCCGCAGCGCGAGCCAGAGGCGCAGCGTCACGTCGGCGTCCTCGGCGGCGTAGGGGGTCGCCTTTTCGATCGTCACGCGGTCGAAGGTGACTTGGCTCTTGCCTGTGCCGATCAGTTCCTTGATCGGGATGGGGAGGTGGCCGAGGTAGCGCTCCGACAGCTCGTCCATGCCGTGGTTGTGCAGGCCGCCGTGGAGCGCGTAGCTCAGGAGCATCGTGTCGTCATGGGGGCGGATCTCGATCCCGTGGCGGGCGAGGACCTTCCAGTCGTACTTGATGTTCTGGCCGATCTTGAGGATGTCGTCGGCCTCCAGCACCGGCTTCAGCGCGTCCAGCACCTCCTGCAGCGGAAGCTGGCCCTCGGCGAGGGCGTCGCCCCCGAAGAGGTCGGCGGTGGGCGAGGACTTGTGACCCACGGGAATGTAGCAGGCGACGTTGGGCGCGGTGGCGAGGGAGATGCCCGCCAGTTCCGCCACCATCTCGTTGAGCGAGGTCGTCTCCGTGTCCACGGCGACGCGGCCCGCCTCGTGGATGCGGGCGATCCACTGGTCCAGTTGCTCGCGCGTGCGGACGGTCTCGTAGGCGGCGCGGTCGATGGGGGGCAGGTCCGTGGCCTCGGGCGCGGCGGGGGCCTCGCGCCGCATCTGGCCCGCGTCCTCGGGAACGGCGGGGGCGTCCACGCCGAGCCGCTGGGCAACCTTCTTGGACAGCGAGCGGAACTCCATCCGGCCCAGGAAGTCGAGGATCGTGGCCGGATCGGGGTCGCGGACCTCCAGCGAATCGAGGTCGAAGTCGAGCGGCATGTCGCAGTGGAGCGTCACGAGGTCCCGCGACAGGCGCACCTGGTCGGCGAAGTCGATCAGCGTCTGGCGGCGCTTGGCCTGCTTGATCTCGGGCGCGCGGGCGAGGAGCGTGTCGAGGTCGCCATATTCCTGGATCAGTTGCGCGGCGGTCTTGGCGCCGATGCCGGGGGCGCCGGGGACGTTGTCCACCGCGTCGCCCATCAGCGCCTGCACGTCCACGACGCGTTCGGGGTAGACGCCGAACTTCTCGAACACGCCCTCGCGGTCGATGCGCTTGTTCTTCATGGGGTCGAGCATCTCGACCCCGTCGCCCACGAGTTGCATCAGGTCCTTGTCGGAGCTGACGATGGTCACGCGCCCGCCCGCGTCCCGCGCCTTGCAGGCGGCGGTGGCGATGATGTCGTCAGCCTCAAAGCCCTCGATCTCGTGGCAGGAGATGCCGAAGGCGCGCGTCGCCTCGCGCGTGAGGGGGAACTGGGGGGCCAGGTCCTCGGGCGGCGGCGGGCGGTGGGCCTTGTACTCGCCGTAGAGATCGTTGCGGAAGGATTTCGACGAGAAGTCGAAGATCACCGCGACGTGGGTCGCGGCGTCCGCGCCGGTGTTGTTCTCGATGTAGCGGAGCAGCATGTTGCAGAAGCCCGCGACCGCGCCCACGGGCAGCCCGTCCGACTTCCGCGTGAGCGGCGGGAGCGCGTGATAGGCCCGGAAGATGAAGGCCGAGCCGTCGATCAGGTGCAGGTGGCACCCCTTGCCGAACGCCATGGACGCCCCGCCCCCCTTCATTCGCTGTGGGTCTGGCCCGCGTCGCCGTCGTTGCCCCGCAGGGGCCCGTCGGTGCCGTCGCCCGGCTGCTTGCCCAGGACATCGCCGCGCAGGTCGGCGGGCTGGGCGTGGTCCGCCAGCCCCGGAGTCGCCTCGTGGGGGTGGCGCGCGGTCTCCTCGGCCCGCTGGAGGGCCTCCTGGTGGATGAAGCGGGCGTCGCAGTAGCCGCAGTCGACGTAGCCCTGCTCGCGCCCGATCGTGTACCAGACGCGGGGATGGCCCAGCGCGCCCTCGCCCCCGTCGCAGGACACGTGCCAGGAGGTGACGACCTTCACCTCGGGCGGCGGCAGGCCGTCAGGCGCCGGGTGGTCGATGCGGCGGATCATGATCTGCGTGCTCATGGGCGGCTCCGTGGCTGGGTCGGCCCGTTCCTATACGAGCGCGGGGGCGGGGGGAAGGACAGGGCCCTATCTAGCCGGGCCGTCGAGCACGACCACGAAGGGATGCACCTCGACGGACACCAGCCCGCCGGCCACCGCGGGGTCCGCCTGCGCGATGGCGCGGGCGGCGGCCTCGTCGGGCGCCTCGAAGACGCAGAGCCCGTAGTCGCCGTTCGCGGCGCGTCCGGCGTAGCGGACCACGCCCTCGGCCTGGAGCCGCTGGAGATGGGCGAAGTGGCGGCCCATCAGCTCCATCTCGGGCGGCTGGAGCGTCGCGGCGAAGTCGGGGCGCGGCGCCAGGATGCGATAGGCGAAGGTGGGCACGGGCCGCCTCAGCGCGACAGCATCGGCCCGAGCGGCGCGCCGCCCAGGATGTGGACGTGGAAATGCGGCACCTCCTGCCCTCCGATCTCGCGGGCGTTGGCGATGCAGCGGAAGCCGGGCTCCAGCTCGGGCATCCGGCAGACCTCGGCCACGGCCGCCATGAAGCCCGCCTGCTCGACGGCCGTGGCCTCGGCGGCGAAGTGGTCGAGGCTCATGTAGGGGCCCTTGGGAATCACCAGGATGTGGACCGGGGCCTGCGGGCGCACGTCGTGGAAGGCGAGCGCGGTCTCGTTCTCGAAGACCGTCCTGGCCGGGATCTCGCCCCTCAGGATGCGCGCGAAGACGTTGCCGGGGTCGTAGTCGAACTGCACGGGGCACCTCCTGAAGCGCGGGTCCCGGAGCGGGCCCTTCGGGCGCATCCTGACGGAGAGGCGCGGAGCGCGCCAGAGGGCTGCCGGTTCCCGACATCCGGGCAGCGCGGCGCGGAGGCCGGGCGGCCTGTGGCGGAGCCGCCACGTCCGCGATCTCGGTGACACCCCCACGTTTCGCCCGGAAGCCAATGCCGCTAAGCCTTTTGGAAGTCCGTTTCCCGACGGGCGGAGTTCAGCCGGCCCGCGCCGGCGCCAGGGTCGCGCGCCGCCACGGGGTTGATCCCATTCGCGTGAGGATTCTAGATGGGCCCCATGACGAACCTCGACCCCACCGTCCGGCCCGGCCAGGGCACCAGCCCGGCTGCGACCAGGCGCCTGCCGCGGCGACGCAGGGCGCAGGGGCCGGCCGCCATGCCGATCTCACCCGAAGGCAAGCCGGCGCCGATGCCGTTCAGCAAGCGGATGTTCGACGTGTCGGTGGCGCTGACGCTCCTGCTGCTGCTCTGGCCCGTGCTGGTCGGGACGATGCTCGTGCTGCTTTTGGCCGAGGGGCGGCCGGTCTTCTACCTGGGGGAACGCATGTGTTCTCCCACGCGGTCCTTCATGCAGATCAAGTTCCGCACGATGCGGGTGGGCGCCGACGCCGTGGGCGGGGTCACGGGGGGCGACAAGGCGGCCTCGATCTCGCCGCTCCACCGCATCCTGCGCCGCACGCGCGCCGACGAACTGCCGCAGCTCATCAACGTCTTGAAGGGCGACATGAGCCTCGTGGGGCCGCGCCCGCCGATGCGCTCCTATGTCGAGGCCTATCCCGAGATCTACGGGCCCGTGCTCCAGAGCCGGCCCGGCATCACGGGCCTGGCCACGCTGCGCTTCCACCAGCACGAGGAATGGCTGCTGGGCCGGTGCCGCACCCACCGCGAGACCGAGGCGGTCTATCGCCGCCGCTGCATCCCTCGCAAGGCGCGGCTCGACCTCATCTACCAGCGCCGCCGCACGCTGTGGTTCGACATCGCGCTCGTGTGCCAGACCGCCGGCAAGCCGTTCTGGCGGACCAAAGGCCGCAACGACTTCCCGCTGGCGCCGGTCGTGGCCCGGATCGAGCCGGCCGCCGCCTCGGCCGGGGTCGCGGTGCCGGTCCCCGCCGTCACCCACCCCGCCGAGTGAGGGCGCCTCAGCCCTCGCCGTAGCCCTGCGGGTTGGCGGACTGCCAGGCCCAGAGGCTCTGCACCATGTCGTCCACGCCGTAGCGTGCGGTCCAGTCCAGCTCGTGGTTGGCGCGGGACGCGTCGGCCCGCATCTCGGCGATGTCGCCGGGGCGGCGGGGATGGACCTCGAAGGGCAGGTCGCGCCCCACGGCCCGGTTGAAGGCCGCGAGCATCTCCTTGACCGAGATCCCCTGCCCCGTGCCGATGTTGTAGGGCCGCGCCCCGTCCAGCGTGAGGAGCCGGTCGAGCGCCGCCACATGGGCCCGGGCGAGGTCGGTCACGTGGATGTAGTCGCGGATGCCGGTGCCGTCGGGCGTGGGATAGTCGTCGCCCCAGATCCGCAGGGCGTCGCGCCGCCCCGTCGCCACCTGCGCGAGGAAGGGCATGAGGTTCTCCGGCACGCCGCGCGGGTCCTCGCCCATGCGGCCCGAGGCGTGCGCGCCCACGGGGTTGAAGTAGCGCAGCAGGATCGCCGCGCGGCCCTCCTCGGCCCCCGCCCAGTCGGTCAGGAGCCGTTCGGCCATGGCCTTGGTCTGGCCGTAGGTGTTGGTGGGCCGGATCGGGTGCGATTCGTCGAAGGGCAGGTAGTCGGGCTCGCCGTAGACGGTGGCGGAGGAGGAGAAGATGATCCGCCCGCAGCCCGCGGCCTCCATCGCGCGCAGGAGCGCCACGGTGCCCGCGAGGTTCACGTCGTAGTAGTCGGTCGGGCGCCTGGCGCTTTCGCCCACCGACTTGAGGCCGGCGAAGTGGATCACCGCGTCGGGGCGGAAGCGGGCGGCGGCGGCGGTGAGGCGCGCGGTGTCGCGGATGTCGGCTTCCTCGGTCTCGAACCAGCCGTTGGTCAGCTCGCGCACGCGGTCGAGCGCCTTGGGCGAGCTGTTGGCGAAGCTGTCCACGACCAGCGCCTCATGGCCCTGACCCAGGAGCTCGACCAGGGTGTGGCTGCCGATGTAGCCGGCGCCGCCGGTCACGAGAACGCGCATCTGTTGTCCTTTGGTTGATGAGCCGGGGGATAGCGACCGGCCGGGCGGGGCGGTTCCCGCCGGCCGGGATCAGGCACGGGCGAGCCGGGCGCGGCCCTGGGCGGTGACCCGCAGGCGGGCCTCGACGAAGACGCGCTGCCCTTCGATCTCGGCCTCGCGGCGGTCGAGGGCGTGGCGCAGCTCGACCTCGTCCGCCCCGGCGGCGCGGGCGCGGGTCGTGGCCTCGGCGTCGAGCGCCTGCGTCAGGGCGGCCAGGGCCTCGTCGGGGTCGGCGAAGCGCTGGGGGCCGGAGGGCAGATGGGCCACGAAGGCGCCGGGGGCGGGGCTCGTCACGGTGGCCTCGACGCTGCCGGCCACGCGGCCCACCACGGCGCCCACGGCGTTGGCGACCTCGGCGTGGTCGGGGATGGCGACGCGGGTGCCAAGGCGCAGGCCCACGGCCGGGTAATGGGTGCGCGCCGAGGCACCCAGCGCCACGACGGGGAGGTTCAGGGCGAGGCTGGTGCGGACAAGGCCCGCATGGCCGTCGAGCCCGGCCTGGGCGAGCGCGTGGCGGGCGAGCTTTTCGGGCTCGGCCCAGGGGCGGCTGTCCTCGGCGAAGGCCGCTTCGAGGAGCGCCAGCGCCGTCTGCTCGGTCACGCGGTCGAGGATGCGGCGGGCGAGCGCGGGCGCGTCGGGGGCGAGCCGGTCGCCCGCGCCGGTCGGGCGGCGCGCGAAGAGCGCGAGGGCCTTCTGCGCGGCCTCCCCGTCGAAATCGGCCTGGAGGTGGAGGACATGGGCGGCGTCGGTGGGGGTGACGGCCGAGATCATGGCCTGCCCGCGCGCGACGAGGCGGTTGAGGGCCGTGCCCTCGGGGCGGGACAGGACCGCCTGCGCGTAGGGCAGCGGTCCCGCGGCGAGGCGCGCGGCCACCGCCGATTCGCGCGCGTCGAGCCCCGGGGGCAGCGCGCCCGCCCAGAGCGGCAGGACGAAGCGTCCGGCGTCCTCGGGCACGCGGTCCTGCGCGAGCGCCGCGTCGAGGGCGCGATGGACCATCGCCCCGTGATCGCGGGCGAGCAGCGATACGGGGACGACGCGGCGGGGGCCGAGGTTGAGGTCGCCCGTGAGGCCGGGGAGGAGATGCACCTCCGAATCGCCCCCCAGGCCCCAGGTCCGCATGGCGACGGCCTCGACCATGGTGCGCCAGGGCCCGACGCGGGCGCCCTCGGGGTCGATCATGGGGCGGCCGTCGCGCAGGAGGCAGATGTCGGTCGTCGTGCCGCCGATGTCGGACACCAGGGCCAGCGGCTCCCGCGCGAGCCAGGCGGCGCCGGCGGCCGAGGCGGCGGGGCCCGAGAGGATCGTCTCGATGGGCTTCTCGTGCGCGACCGCCGCCGCCATGAGAGCGCCATCGCCGCGCACCACCATCAGCGGCGCGCGGATGCCCACGGCCCGCAGGTGCCCCTCGCAGGCGGCCACGAGCCGGTCGATGAGGCCGATCAGGCGGGCGTTCAGCAGCGCCGTCAGCGCCCGGCGCGGGCCGCCCAGCGCCGAGGACAGCTCGTGGGAGCAGGTGACGGGCAGGCCCGTGACGCGGCGGGCGAGGTCGCGGGCGGCGATCTCGTGCGCGGGGTTGCGGGTGGCGAAACGGGCGGCGACGGCGAGGCCGGTGAGCCCCTCGGGCAAGGCGCGCAGGGCCGTTTCGAGTCCGGCCATGTCCAGAGGAGCGACCTCGTTGCCGCCGTGGTCGTGGCCGCCCCGAAGGCGGATCAGGGGATCGCCGCGCAGCGCCTCGGGCAGGCCGTCGCGCCCGAGGTCGCCCTCGTCGAAGCCGATGGCGAGGAGGGCGGCGCGGCCCCCCTGCCCTTCCACCAGCGCGTTGGTGGCGAGCGTGGTGGACAGGGAGACGAGCGCCACCTGCGATGGCGCGACGCCCGCCTGCGCCAGAACCGCGTCGATGGCGGCGCCCACGCCGATCGACAGGTCGGGGCGCGAGGTCAGCGCCTTGGCCCGGGCGAGCACGCGCGTCTCGCCCTCGTCCAGCAGAGCGGCATCGGTGTAGGTGCCGCCGGTGTCGACGCCGAGAAGAACGGTCATGGGGGTGCGGGCTCCGGCGGAGGAAGGGCGTATTTGGGCCAAGTTGATGGGCAAGGGCCCCGGAACGGGAACGGGCGCGGAGGGAGGCCCCCGCGCCCGCTGGAAGGGTCAGGCGCTCACTGCGCCTTGGCGGCGTCCGTCACGGCGGCGGTCCAGGCGCCCTCGGGCGTCGCGCTGATGACGGGGGCCGAGCCGCCGGCCATCAGGGTCGCCACCGTCCGCTCGTAGGCGGCGGGGTCGAGCGCGGGGTCGGCGTCGGTGATGAGCTTGGCGATCTCGCCCATCATGCGGGTCTGGTGCTCGATGGTCTGGGCGCCGGTCTCGTCGTTGTCGAGGACGATCTGGGCGGCCTCCTCGGGGTTTTCCTTGGCCCATTCCCAGCCCCTCATGGAGGCGCGCACGAAGCGGGCCATCCTGTCGACGAAGGCCGGGTCCTGAAGGTTCTCCTCCAGCACGTAGAGGCCGTCCTCCAGGGTGGCGACGCCCTGGTCCTCGTACTTGAAGTTCACCAACTCCTCGGGCGTCACGCCCGCGTCGAGCACCTGGCCGTATTCGTTGTAGGTCATGGTGCTGATGCAGTCGGCCTGGCGCTGGATCAGCGGATCGACGTTGAAGCCCTGCTTCAGGACCTCGACCCCGTCCTCGTCCTTGCCGTCGGTGGCGACGCCGAGCTGGGACATCCAGGACAGGAAGGGATATTCGTTGCCCGAGAACCAGACGCCCAGCGTGTGGTTCGGGAAGTCCTCGGGGCTTTCGATGCCGGTGTCGGCCCAGCAGGTGAGCTGCATGCCCGAGGCGTCGAAGGGCTGGGCGATGTTGACGAGGGGCACCCCCGCCTCGCGCGCGGCGAGCGCCGCGGGCATCCATTCCACGATCACGTCGGCGCCGCCGCCCGCGATCACCTGCGTGGGCGCCACGTCCGGGCCGCCGGGCAGGATGGTGACGTCGAGGTTCTCCTCGTCGTAGAAGCCTTGCTCCTGGGCCGCGTAGTAGCCCGCGAACTGGGCCTGCGTCACCCACTTGAGCTGGAGCGTGACCGCGTCCTGGGCGAAGGCCGGAACGGCCAGCGTGCCCAGCGCCGAAGCCAGAAGCAGTTTCCTCATGTGTTCGTTCCCCTGTTGGTTGTTATGTGCGTTGCGACGGGTGCCAGAAGGTCACCCCCCGTTCGATGAGCGAGATGATGCCGTAGACGGCGCTGCCCGCAAGGGCCCCCACCAGGATCGCCGCCCAGACCATGTCGAGCTGCAGCGCCCCGTTCGAGGTCGAGATGCGGAAGCCGATCCCCTGCGTGGGCGAGCCGAAGAACTCGGCCACGATGGCGCCGATCATGGCGAGGGTGAAGGCGACCTTGAGGCCGTTGAAGACGAAGGGCATGGCGGCGGGCAGGCGCAGCTTGAACAGGGTGGGCCAGTAGCCCGCCCCGTAGGTCCGCATGAGGTCGCGCTGCATCTGCGTCGTGTCCTGCAGGCCCGCCACGGTGTTCACCAGCATGGGGAAGAAGACCATCAGGACCACGACGGCGGCCTTGGACTGCCAGCCGAAGCCGAACCACATCACCATGATGGGCGCGACGCCCACGATGGGCAGCGCGGCCATGAAGCTGCCCACCGGAAGGAGCCCGCGCCGCAGCACGTCGTAGCGGTCCACCAGCACCGCCACGACCAGCGCGGCGGCGACCCCGATGGCGAGGCCCGAGAGCGCGCCCTTGAGGATCGTCTGCACGAAGTCGCCCCACAGGATCGGCAGGTTGCCCGCGAAGGTCGCGCCGATGCGGCTGGGGGCCGGAAGGATCGCCGGGGGAACCTCCAGCCCGCGCACCAGCAGTTCCCAGACCAACAGCACGGTGGCGCCGAAGATCAGCGGCACGGCCGTGCGCACGACGGGGCTGCGATGGCGCCCCCCCCGCGTGAGCCAGCCATTGAGCGCCCAGGCCCCGATCCAGACGAGGATCGCGAGGATCACGAGCATCATGCGGGCACCCCCATGGCGCGCAGCGTGCGCCGCTCGAGCCAGCCCATGAGCCAGACGAGGAAGGCGGCCAGCACCGCCGCCATCAGCAGCGCGGCCCAGATCTGGGTGGTCTGGCCGTAGTAGCTGCCCGCCAGCATCCGGGCGCCCAGGCCTCCGCGCTGGACGGGCAGCTCGCCCACGATGGTGCCCACGAGCGCTGCCGCGATGGCGATCTTGAGCGAGGCGAAGAGATAAGGGACCGAGGCCGGCAGACGCAGCTTCCACAGCGTCTCGGCCTGGGTGGCGGACCAGGTGTGCATCTGGTCGAGCTGCATCCGGTCGGGCGCGCGCAGGCCCTTCACCATGCCGACCACCACCGGAAAGAAGGACAGGTAGGCCGAGATGACGGCCTTGGGCAGCAGGCCCTGCACGCCCACCGAGTTCATGACCACGATGATCATGGGGGCGAGGGCCACGATGGGGATGGTCTGGCTGATGACGGCCCAGGGCATCACGCTCATGTCCATCGCGCGGTTGTGGACGATGCCGATGGCGAGGAGCACCCCGGCCGCGGCCCCGATCAGGAAGCCCACGACCGTCGCGCCCAGCGTGACGCCCGCGTGATAGACCAGCGACCGGTTGGACAGCTCGCCCGTCTGAAAGAAGCCCCGGCGCCCGAAGACCTCCTCGCCGATGGTGCTGGCGTAAAGCTCCTGCGCGACCTGGTGCGGCGCGGGCAGGCGCGGGCGCTCCTGCGCCCAGCCGTTCAGCGCCACCGAGGGGTTGCGCAACGCCAGCGCCCAGGCGGAACGGTCCTGCCGCTCGGCGGCGGTGCCGCCCCAGACCTCGGCGCCGCCGCGCTCGGCCTCGGTCACGACCTCGCGGATGTTCATGGGGATGGCGGCCACGTACCAGAGCGCGAGGAGCGCCATCACCACCCAGAGGACAGGAAGGACCGCGCGCCGCATCACAGCTCCACGTGGCCCGCGCGCAGGCCTTCGCGCACGCGGTGGGCGATGGCCAGGAACTCGGGGGACTCGCGGATGTCGAGCGGGCGTTCGCGCGGGAGGGGCGAGTCGATCACGTCGGTGATGCGCCCAGGGCGCGGGGACATGACCACGATCTTGGTGGACAGGTACACCGCCTCGGGAATCGAGTGGGTGACGAAGAGCGTGGTCTTGCCCGTCCGCGCCCAGAGGTTCAGCACCTCCTCGTTCAGGCGGTCGCGCACGATCTCGTCCAGCGCCCCGAAGGGCTCGTCCATCAGGAGGATGTCGGCGTCGAAGGCCAGCGCGCGGGCGATGGAGGCGCGCTGCTGCATGCCCCCCGACAACTGCCAAGGGTATTTGCGCCCGAACCCCGCAAGGTCCACGAGCTTGAGCACCCGGTCCACGCGGGCGTCCTGCTCGGCGCGCGGGAAGCCCATGATCTCCAGCGGCAGGCGGATGTTGCCGGCGATGGTGCGCCAGGGATAGAGGCCCGCCGCCTGGAAGACGTAGCCGTAGGCGCGGGCGCGCCGCGCCTCGTCCGGGGTCAGGCCGTTGACGGTGAGCGTGCCCGAGGTGGGCGTCTCCAGCGCCGCCACGCAGCGCAGGAGCGTGGTCTTGCCGCAGCCCGAGGGGCCGATGAAGCTGACGAAGTCGCCCTTGGCGACCGAGAGCGACACGTCCTTGAGCGCCTGCACCGGCCCGTCGGCGGTCTGGAACACGAGGTTGAGGTCGCGCGCCGCGATGACGGGCGCGGAGGTCTGTGAGAGGCTGGCGGCCGCCATCTGGGTCGATCCATCGGGAGACATGTTCATGACCTCATGCCAGAAGATCGCGCCCGGCGCGACGGCCTACGCGGGAAAACAGGGGTTCGTGACCTTCGAGGGGATCGCGCGCGAAACGGTGGGCGCGCGGGGGGTGTGCATGCACCTGCTGACCGTCCCGCCCGGCGGCCGGGCCCAGGCCCACAAGCACGCGACCCATGAGACGGCGATCTACGTCCTGTCGGGCCGCGCGGTGACGTATTGGGGCGAGCGGCTGCAGCACCGGATCGAGACCGGCCCGGGCGAGATGCTCTACATCCCCGCCGACATGCCGCACCTCGCGGTGAACCCCGGCCCCGAGCCGGTGACGGCCGTGGTCGCCCGCACCGACCCGCACGAGCAGGAGAGCGTGGTGCTGCTGCCAGAACTCGACGCCCTCGTGCCCTGAACGCATCACACCCCGCTCGCCGGAACGCCCGTGCGCGTCACGGGACGAGGCGCGGTCAACTCCTTCCAGGTGCTCAGCGCCTTGGCGACCGGCTGGGCGCGGTCGCGGGCGACGAACTGGCCGTGGCCCTCGCGGGTGCGGACCTCGCCGTCGTGGATCGCGACAAAGCCGCGGGTGAGCGTGAAGCGGGGGAGGCCCTTCACCTCGTGGCCCTCGAAGACGTTGTAGTCGATGGCGCTCTGCTGGGCTTGGGCCGTGATCGTCTTGGTCTTCTCCGGGTCCCAGACCACGAGGTCGGCGTCGGCGCCCACCATCACCGCGCCCTTGCGGGGGTAGCAGCCCAGGATCTTGGCAATGTTGGTGGAGGTCACGGCCACGAACTCGTTGGGCGTCAGCCGCCCGGTGGCGACGCCGTGGGTCCAGAGCATCGGCATCCGGTCCTCCAGGCCCCCCGTGCCGTTCGGGATCTTGGTGAAGTCGTTCAGGCCGAAGCGCTTCTGTTCGGTCGTGAAGGCGCAGTGGTCGGTGGCGACGACCGAGAGCGAGCCGGACTGGAGGCCCGCCCAGAGCGAGTCCTGGTGCTTCCTGTCGCGGAAGGGCGGCGACATGACCCGGCGGGCGGCGTGGTCCCAGTCGGGATGGCGGTATTCGCTGTCGTCGAGCGTGAGGTGCTGGATCAAGGGCTCGCCCCAGACGCGCTTGCCTCCCGCGCGGGCGCGGCGGATGGCCTCGTGGGCGTCCTCGCTGCTGACGTGGACGACATAGAGCGGCACGCCCGCCATGTCTGCGATCATGATGGCGCGGTTGGTGGCCTCGCCCTCGACCTGCGGGGGGCGCGAGTAGGCGTGGGCCTCGGGGCCGCGATTGCCCTCTTCCAGCAGCTTGCGCTGGAGTTCCGCCACGACGTCGCCGTTTTCGGCGTGGACGAGGGCGATGCCGCCAAGCTCGCCCAGGCGGCGGAACGACGCGAAGAGCTCGTCGTCGTTCACCATCAGGGCGCCCTTGTAGGCCATGAAGTGCTTGAAGGTGGTGATGCCCTGGTCGAGCACCTTGGGGATGTCGTTCCAGACCTGCTCGCCCCACCAGGTCACGGCCATGTGGTAGGAGTAGTCGCAGTTGGCCCGGCCCGACTTGTTGTGCCACATCTGGAGGCCATCGAGCAGGCCCTGCCCCTGTCCCGGCAGCACGAAGTCCACCACCATCGTCGTGCCGCCCGCGAGCGCGGCGCGGGTGCCGCTCTCGAAGTCGTCCGAGGAGTAGGTGCCCATGAAGGGCATCTCCAGATGGGTGTGGGGGTCGATGCCGCCCGGCATGACAAGGCAGCCGGTGGCGTCGAGCACCTCGTCGCCCCGGAGGTCGGGGCCGATGTCGGCGATCCGGCCCCCTTCGATCAGGACGTCGGCCGGGTAGGAAAGGTCATGGGTGACGACGGTGCCGCCCTTGATCACTGTGCTGGCCATGATGTCCTGATCTCCCTGTTCTTCGTTCTGGGGTCGCCCGGCCGGTCAGGTCGGGTTCAGTGGCGCGAGCGGCGCGGGCGGCGCAACCGGGCCCGGCACCAGCGGCGGCGCGGTGTCGACGCCCGGCACCAGCGGCCCGGCTCCGATCGCGCCGCCGAGGTCGACGGTCTGCGGCACCGACGCCGCGGGCACGCCGCCGTCGCAGATCCGGGTGCCGTTCGCGTCCGTCAGCGGATAGCCCGAGGGCGGGTCCGTGACCTCGACCGAGACGAGGTAGCAGCCGTCGCCGTTGCGCAGCACGACCGAGGGCGGCACGCCGGCGGGCAGCGCGGCGAGGACCTCGGGCGGCAGCGGCTCGGGCGCGGGGGGCTCCTCGGGGGCGGGCCGGAAGAGGCCGGCAAGGCCCGCGTCGGTCCCCTGCCCTTCGGGCGTGGGGGCCGCGCAGGCGGCGAGAAGGGGCAGGAGGAGAAGGGTCAGACGTGTCATCGGCGCTCCGCGAGGCTGTTCGCGGCGGAGCCTAGCGCGCCGGTCCGGCGAGCGGGAGGCGTCCGGGGCGGGTTTTTCCGGCCTCACGCCACGACCTCGGCGGCGTCGAGCACCGCATGGAGCAGCACGTCCGTGCCCTTCTGCGCCCAGTCGGGAGTGATCTCCTCGGCCTCGTTGTGCGACAGGCCGTCCTTGCAGGGGCAGAAGATCATGACCGTGGGCGCCACGCGGGCGATCCAGCAGGCGTCGTGCCCCGCGCCCGAAACGATGTCGCGCCGCGAGTAGCCCAGGCGGTCGGCGGCGTCGCGCACGCTTTGGGCGAGGGCCGGGTCGAAGGTCACGGGGTCGAAATGGCCGACGGACTCGATCTCGATGCCCAGGCCCAGATCGGCGGCGATCCGGGGCGCCTCCTCCTCGATGCGGGCGCGCATCGCGTCGAGCTTGGCTTGGTGCGGCGAGCGGATGTCGATGGTGAAGACCGCGCGGCCGGGAATGACGTTGCGCGAGTTGGGCCAGACGTTCATGTGGCCCACCGCGCCCACGGCGTCGGGCTGGTGGTCCATGGCGGTGCGGTGGACCATCTCGATGATCCGCGCCATGCCGAGGCCCGCGTTGACGCGCATGGTCATGGGCGTGGAGCCGGTGTGCGCCTCGCGCCCCGTCAGGCGGACCTCCAGCCACCACAGGCCCTGGCCGTGGGTGACGACGCCGATCTCCTGGCCCTCGGCCTCCAGGATGGGGCCCTGCTCGATGTGAAGCTCGAACATGGAATGGATCCTGCGCGCGCCCACGGGCTCGTCGCCCACGAAGCCGATGCGGGCGAGTTCGTCGCCGAAGCGCTTCCCCTCAGCATCCGTGCGGTCGTAGGCATAATCCTGCGTGTGCAGGCCCGCGAAGACCCCGGAGGCCAGCATGGCGGGGGCGAAGCGGGTGCCCTCCTCGTTGGTCCAGTTAGCGAGCACGATGGGGCGGCGGGTGCGGATACCGGCGTCGTTGAGCGTGCGCAGGACCTCCAGGCCCCCCAGCACGCCCAGCACGCCGTCGTACTTGCCGCCCGTGGGCTGGGTGTCGAGGTGGCTGCCCATGTAGACGGGATCGAGGCCCGGGTCCTCGCCTTCGCGGCGGGCGAACATGTTGCCCATCGTGTCGAGGCCCATCGTGCAGCCCGCGGCCTCACACCAGCGCTGGAAGAGGCGGCGGCCCTCGGCGTCGGCATCGGTCAGCGTCTGGCGGTTATTGCCGCCTGCGATCCCCGGGCCGACCTTGGCCATCTCCATCAGGCTGTCCCACAGCCGCTCGCCCGAGATCCTCAGGTTGGCCCCGTTCGTGGGCATCGCGCCATCTCCCTGTCCGTGCGGCCTTCGGGGGGTGCCCCGCGGCCGGTCTTGATTTGACCAGGCGGTCAAAGCCACGCTAGCAAAGGGCGGACCCCAGTCAAGGATTTCGCGGGCGGAACGGTCATCTGCCGAAGAAACGGGCAAGGCGGCCGGGGGCTGCCACGGGCCTGACCACCGTGAGGACGTCATGAGCATGAGCAGCGAATCCGAGGGTCCCACCCGACCGCAGGGCGGGCGCACGCGCATCCAGGAGCGCAACCGCGCCGCTATCCTAGAAGCAGGGCTCGCGGTCTTCTCGGCGGCGGGGTTCTCGGGGGCGACGCTGGACCGCATCGCCAAGGAGGCGCGGCTATCCAAGCCCAACCTCCTCTACTACTTCCCCTCCAAGGAGGCCGTGCACCTCGCGCTGCTGGAAAACCTGCTGGACGCCTGGCTCGCGCCCTTGCGCGCGCTCGACCCCGAGGGCGATCCAGTGGAGGAGGTGCTGCTCTACGTGCGGCGCAAGCTGGACCTGTCGCGCGACTTCCCCCGCGAAAGCCGGCTCTTTGCCAACGAGGTGCTACGGGGGGCGCCGCACCTGTCGGACCTCCTGGGGGGAGAACTGAAGCGGCTGGTGGACGAGAAGGCCGCCGTGCTGGAGCGCTGGATGGAGGACGGGCGGCTCGCGCGCGTGCCGGCGCGGCACCTGGTCTTCTCGATCTGGGCGCTCACGCAGCACTACGCCGACTTCGACACCCAGGTGCGCGCCGTTCTGGGCGACGGCCACGACCCCTTCGCCGAGGCGGGGGACTACCTGGAGACGCTGTTCCGGCGGCTCCTGCGGCCCTGACGCGGGCGGAACCGGCCCGACCATCGCCGCATTGCAGAGGGCCGCGCCTCGCTATAATGAGGCATGCACGATTGGCAGGCCCCACGATGGCGATGAGCGACAGCGACGGACCGACGGGGGATGCCCTGGTGCATCAGGGCGACGGCCAGACGATGGGCGAATCCGCCTCGGCGGCGCAGACCCATGCGGCCCTGCCCACCCCCGGCCAGCACGGCACCGGCAGCCTGTGGAAGCTGACCCTAGGCTCGATCGGCGTGGTCTACGGCGACATCGGCACCTCGCCCATCTACGCCATGCGCGAGTCGCTCCATGCGGCCTCGCGCGACGGGCTGTCGCGCGCCGACGTCTACGGCGTGATTTCGCTCCTGATCTGGGCGCTGATCCTGATCGTCACCTTCAAGTACGTCGTGCTGATCCTGCGCGCCGACAACCGGGGCGAAGGGGGAACGCTGTCCCTGGTCGCCCTCGTCCAGCAGGCGCTGGAGAAGCGGCCCGTCTGGCTTCTGGCGTTGGGGATGGTGGGGATCTCGCTGTTCTTCGGGGACGCGATGATCACGCCCGCGATCTCGGTCCTGTCGGCGGTGGAGGGCCTGAACCTTATCACGCCGCGCTTCCAGACCTTCGTGATCCCCATCACGCTCGCGATCATCGCGGGGCTGTTCTTCGTCCAGCGCTGGGGCACCGGGGCGGTCTCGGCGCTGTTCGGGCCCATCACGGCGATCTGGTTCCTGACCATGGCCGTGCTGGGGCTGATGCATATCGGGGACGACATCTCGATCCTGCGGTCGCTCAACCCGGCCTATGCGGCGGGATTCCTGGTGAACAACGGCTTCGCCTCGCTGATCGTGCTGGGCTCGGTCTTCCTGGCCGTGACGGGGGCCGAGGCGCTCTACGCCGACTTGGGGCATTTCGGGCGCCGGCCCATCCGGCTGGCCTGGGTGGTGCTCGTGTGGCCCGCGCTCACGCTGAGCTACCTGGGCCAGGGGGCGCTGGTGCTCTCCAACCCCGCGATGGCCGAGAACCCGTTCTTCCTGCAGGCCCCCGAATGGGCGCTGCTGCCCCTGGTGATCCTGGCCACCATGGCCACGGTCATCGCCAGCCAGGCGGTGATCTCGGGCGCCTTCTCGATGATGAAGCAGGCGGTTCGCATGGGCCTGCTACCCCGGCTGGAGATCCTGCACACCTCCGAAAGCCAGGAGGGCCAGATCTACCTGCCCAAGGTGAACGCCATCCTGGCGGTGGGGGTGATCGTCCTGGTGCTGGTCTTCGGCTCGTCGTCGAACCTCGCCGCGGCCTACGGCATCGCGGTGAGCGGCGACATGGTCATCACCACGATCCTGGCCTCGCTGGTGCTGCTGCGCGCGTGGCGCTGGAACATGGGTCTCGTGGCGCTGGTCGTCGTGCCGGTCTTGGTGATCGAGGGGATCTTCCTGGGCGCCAACATCCTCAAGATCCCGGACGGGGGCTGGGTGCCCATCCTCTTCGCCGCGGCCATGGTGACGGTGATGTGGACCTGGGTGCGCGGCACCCGCCACGTCCAGACCAGCGCCCGGCGCGGCGCCACCGCCATCGAGGCGCTGATCGAGATGCTGGCTAAGTCGAGCCGGCTCCAGGAGGTGCCGGGGACGGCCGTGTTCCTGACCTCGGACCCCGACATCGCGCCCGCGGCGCTCATGCACAACATCAAGCACAACCACGTCCTGCACGAACGCAACATCATCGTCTACGTGCAGGCCGCCACCAAGCCCTTCGTGCCCGACGGGGACCGCATCAAGATCATCAAGCTGTCGGACCGTTTCACCCGCGTCGACATGACCTTCGGCTACATGGAGGAGACGAACGTCCCCCGGGCGCTGGCGCTGGCGCGAAAGCAGGGGGAGAAGTTCGACATCATGTCGACCTCGTTCTTCCTCAACCGCCGGACCTTCCGCACCTCGAAGACCCAGGGCCTGCCGGGGTGGCAGGAATCGCTCTACATCGCCATGTCCAAGTCGGCGGCCAACGCGACGGACTTCTACCGGCTCCCCACCAACCGGGTCATCGAGCTGGGCCAGCAGATCATCATCTGAAAGGACGCCCATGCGGCTCGTACTTCCTCTTCTCGTGGCGGGCCTGCCCGCGACCGCGCAGGACTGCGGCGGCGACTGGGGGGCGTTCCTCGAGGGGCTGAAAGCCGAGGCGGTGGCGCAGGGCGTGGCCCCGGAGGCCGCGGACGGGTTCCTGGCCGGCGCGCGCCAGAGCGCGGAGGTGCTGGCGCAGGACCGCGACCAGGGGCACTTCCAGGCGGACTTCATCGCCTTCTCGCGCCGGCTGATCTCGCAGGACCGGGTGGAGCGGGCGGCAGCCCTGTCGGAGCGGCACGACGCCACGTTCGACCGGATCGAGGCCGAGCTGGGCGTGCCTCGCGGCATCCTGCTGGCGTTCTGGGCCTTCGAGACGGACTTCGGCGCGGTGCAGGGCGACTACGACACGACCGACGCGCTGGTGACGCTGGCGCATGACTGCCGGAGGCCCGAGCTTTTCCGCCCTGAGGCGCTGGGGGCGATGCGGCTTTACGCCGAGGGGCGCTGGGACACGGACGTGACAGGCGCCTGGGCCGGCGAGATCGGGCAGGTTCAGATGCTGCCCCGCGACATCCTGGAGTTCGGCGCGGATGGCGACGGCGACGGGGTCGTGGACCTCAAGGAGTCGAGCGAGGACGCGCTCCTGTCGGGCGCCCGGATGCTGTCGGGGCTTGGGTGGCGCGCGGGCGAGCCCTGGCTGCAGGAGGTCACGGTGCCGGAGGGGCTCGATTGGGGCCAGACCGGGCTCGACAAGCCCCGGCCGGCCTCGGACTGGGCCGCGCTGGGGGTCGCCGCGCGGGAGGGCGAGCTGGCCGGGGGACTTCCAGCCGCGCTGGTGCTGCCGGTGGGGCGCAAGGGGCCCGCGTTCCTGGCCTACCCGAACTTCGGGCTGCTGACGGAGTGGAACCAGAGCCTGACCTACGTCCTCACGGCGGGCTACTTCGCCACCCGCATCATGGGAGCGCCCGTCTACGACGCGGGCGAGCCCGACCCGGCGCTGTCGGGCGAGGAAGTCGTCCGGCTTCAGGAGAAGCTGACGGCACGGGGCCATGACGTGGGCGAGGCCGACGGCATCCTCGGGGCCAAGACCCGCGCCGCCGTGCAGGCCGAGCAGGCGCGGCTGGGCCTTCCGGCCGACGCCTGGCCCACGCGCGAGCTTCTGGACGCGCTGTAGGTCAGCTCATCCAGTTGCCGCCATCGACGTTGAAGGTCTGCGCAACGATGTAGGCGGCCTCGTCCGAGGCGAGGAAGACGGCCATTCCGGCGAGGTCGTCGGGCACGCCCATACGGCCCGCAGGGACGGCCATGCCGACCTGCCGCTTCTTCTCGCCGGGGGCGAGCCCCTCGTGCCGGACGAAGAGCGCGTCCACATGGTCCCACATGTCGCTCTCGATCACGCCGGGGGCGATGGCGTTGACGTTGATCCGGTGGCGGATCAGGTCGAGCCCCGCCGACTGGGTGAGGCTGATGACGGCGGCCTTGGTGGCGCAGTAGACGGGCGAGAGGGACTCGCCGCGCCGCCCGGCCTGGGAGGCGAGATTGATGATCCGGCCCCCCTGCCCTTGCGCGATCATCGCACGGGCGGCAGCCTGAAGGGTGAAGAGCGTGCCCGCGACATTGACCGCGAAGAGCCGGTCGAAGCTGCCGCGCGTCATGTCGGGCACGGGCTCCATGTCGTAGACGCCGGCGTTGTTCACAAGGATGTCGAGCCGCCCCGTGCGCTCCAGCACGGCCGCGACCGCGGCGTCGATGCTGTTCTGGGTGGCCACGTCGAGGCGCAGGGGCCAGGCCGCAGAGCCGATGGCGGCGGCTGTGCGCTCGCAGGCGGCTACGTCGAGGTCGGCGATGGCAACGGTCGCGCCTTCGCGGGCGTAGGCACGGGCGATGGCGGCGCCAATGCCGCGCGCGCCCCCGGTGATGAGAGCCGAGCGGCCCATCAGGCGTTCCATGCCATCCCCTCCCCTGCGGCAGGCCCCAAGGGGCCCGGCCCGGCGGGGGTAGGAGTGGCGTCGCGGGCCGTCAAGGCGTCAGGCGCCGTAGGCGGCCTCGGTCGCGATCTCGGTGATCTGGGAGCGGTGCAGGCCGAGGTCGGCAAGCTCCCGGTCGGTGAGCTGGCCCAGTTCGCTCAGCGTCTGGCGGTAGGCGCGGTACTGGGCGACTCGCTGCCCGAGGGAGGCACGGAGGCTGGGACGGGCGGCGGCATAGGTGCGGTCGTAGGTGGTGGCGGCCATGATGGGCTCCTGATCATTGACGGACCCGCATGGGGCGGGCCGGGATGTAGCGCCGTGTTAGCGCTCTCGGGACGACAGATAGCCATATGCTGCACCTGCACAATGTCCGCTTGGACAAGGCCGCCATGCAGGAGGCGCATGATAAATTGTAAGGATTTTTTAACAGCTTAACCCTTAGGCTGATCGACTGCCGCATAGGCGAGGGAAGCGGTTGTCTCCTGGATGAAGGCGGTAGCAGGGCCCGTCGCGCGACGCGCCTGACGGACTAGGGGGCGGCATCGGCGAAAGGGCGAAGGGCCGGCTCGGGCTGGGACCGCAGGCCCTTTGGAGGAGGACGAGCTTGGCCGAATGTCTGGGCTGCCGACAGCGGCACCGAGAGCCTGCGTGCGCGGATCTTTGACCTGTCAGAGCGCTAGACAGGCGGTGCCCTGCGGGAGTTCGGCGTGACCGAGGCGCCGCTGCACGCGCCGGGCATCTGGAGACCCGCGACAACATCGTCAATCCGGGCCGCTGGATCGTGGAAAGAGGACAGACCTCCACGGCATCCATCGTCAACTGGCTGGGGCGGCTCACGGGGGTCTGTTCGACTTTGAGGACCTCAACCGCCGAGCCGCCGCCCTGCCTCTGGGGGACGAAGAGTTGATCGTGAAAGACTACTTCCAGCGCAACCGCACGCCCTACACCGATCCCCTCTCGCGCGGGGCCATCGTGGGGCTTACACTCGTCCAGGGGTTGCCGCACGTCGTTCGCGCGGTGATGAGGATTTCGGCTTCGAGACGCGCGATCCTCGATGCTTTTGGGCGCGCGCGCTACAAAAGTTCCAAGATTACCGTTGGTGGGGGCGCGGCGGCGCCGGACCTTTGACTGCGGGTCCGTGCCGACATCGCGGGGCTTCCCGCAAGCCGCGATGCGCCCTCGAAGGAGGCTGCCGTGCTGGGCGCGCACGGGGCCGGGCGGTTCGTCGGCGTCGACGAGATGACCGCCGCCACGGTCCGGCCTAGGCGGCGGGTCGAGCCCCTCGCGGCCAACGTCGCGCGCCATGGGCAGATCCCTCCGAAGTCCCTCGCGATCCATCCGGCGCTGAAGGGGGCGCCTAGGGACTAGGGCGTGCCCAGGCCCCAGATGGCGGCGATGAGGGGGGTGCCCACGACCACGACCAGGATCGAGAGCGGCAGGCCGAGTTTCCAGTAATCGCCGAAGCGGTAGCCGCCCGGGCCCATGACCAGCGTGTTGCACTGGTGGCCGATGGGGGTGAGGAAGTCGCAGGCCGCCCCCACCGCCACCGCCATCAGGAACGGGTCGGGGTTGAGGCCCAGCCGCTGGGCAAGGCTTGCGGCGATGGGGGCCATCACCAGCACGGTCGCCGCGTTGTTGAGGAAGGGGGTGACCGCCATGGCCAGCACGATCATCAGGCCCAAGGCGACGAGCGGCGGCACCGCCCCCGCGACCCGTTCGAGCCCCGCCGCGAGGAGGTCGGTGCCCCCCGTGGCCTCGATCGCGCCGCTGACCGGGATCAGGGCGGCCAGGAGCACGATCACCGACCACTCGATCGACTCGTAGGCCTCCTCCATCGTCATGATGCGCAGAAGCAGCACGAGCGCCGCCGCCCCTGCGAAGGCGACGGCCACGGGCACGAGGTGCAGGGCCACGAGGACCATGGCGGCGGCGAGGATGCCGATGGGCAGCCAACTCCGCTTGCGCCGGCCCAGGGCCACGTCGCGCTCGGACAGCGGCAGGATGCGCAGTTCGCCCAACGACTCGGCCAGCCGGTCGCGGGACGCCTTGAGGATCAGGACGTCGCCCACCTCCAGCCGCAGCCGGCGCAGGCGGCGGGTGAGGCGCTGGTTTCGGCGGCTCACGGCCAGAAGGCCGAGGCCGTGATGACGGCGGAGCCGCGCCTCGGCCGGAGTCTGGCCCACGAGCGGCGAGTCGGCCGTCACGACCCCCTCGGCCACGACGCTGTCCTCGGCCCCTTCGTCCTCGGCCACCTCCTCGCCGGCGAGGCGCAGGCGGGCGCGGGCGGTGACGCGTTCGAGGTCCTCGGGCTCGCCGGTGAGCAGGAGCACGTCCTCGGCCCGGATCTCCCAGTCGGGGCGGGGGACGTGGCGGCGGAAGCGCTCGCGGATCACGGTGGTGACCTTAACGCCGCCCTCGCCCAGCGCCTCGAGCTCGGCCACCGTGCGGCCGACGAAGGGCGAGCCCTCGGGCACGCGCGCCTCGGTGGCGTAGTCCTCGAGCGTGAAGGCGGCGTCCATGCCGCCGCCGCCCGTGCGGCGCGTATCGGGCAGGACGCGATAGGCGAAGGACAGGAAGACGAGGCCGGTCGCGGCGATGACGAGGCCCACGGGCGTGTAGTCGAACATCCCGAAGGGCTCGCCCGTGATGTCCTCGCGCACCTTGGAGACGAGGATGTTGGGCGAGGTGCCCACCATCGTCACGATGCCACCGATGAGCGAGCCAAAGGCCATGGGCATGAGAAGGAAGGACAGGGGCGTGCCTGTCCGGCGCGAGACCTGCGTCGCCACCGGCATCAGCATGGCAAGCGCGCCCACGTTCTTGGTGACCATGCTGAGGAGCGTGACCGCCCCGGCCATGACCGGGACCTGGGCCTGCGGCCCCCTCATGCGGCGCAGGAGCGGGCGCATCGCCGTCTCGACCGCGCCCGAACGCGCCACGGCGGCCGAGACGAGAAGCGCGGTGGCCACGATGATGACCACGTCGTCGCCGAAGCCCGAGAATGCCTCGTCAGCGGGGATGATGCCGAGGAGGACGCCCGCGACCAGGGCCAGCACCGCCACGAGGTCGTAGGGCAGACGCCCCCAGATGAACAGGCCGATGGTCACGGCCATCAGGCCGAAGGCGAGCGCTTGATCGAGGGTCACGGGGTCCACTGTCCTGGGTCGGGTCCGGGCCCCCGGAACCGCCCGGGGGGCGGGCCGGTTCCCTCGGGCGGCGCGGGACCGGAGGGGCGGGGGCATGGGCGTGATCGACTGGCTACGGGGGCGCGTGCGCGACCGGGACGGACAGGCCGCGGCGCTGGAGTCAGGGGCGCAGGAGGCGACCGGGGCCCGGCCCGCGCGGCCCGCCTGGGACGCCGGGACGGACCTGCGCCTTGCGGTGACGACCAAGGTCCTGGACGGCTGGCTCGCCAACCGCCGGCAGACGCTGGTGCCGCACACGCTGAACTTCCGGGCGCTGGCGGAGGAGGAGACGGAGCTGCTCCTGGGGCTGATGGCCGCCGCCGCACGGGCGGACGGGGCGGTGGACGCGCGCGAGGCGCGGCAGCTTCCGCAGGCGCTCGCCTTGGCGGGGGCAGGCGAGCCCGAGGCGCGACGGCTGGGGGCGCTGCTGGAGGGAGAGGAGCCGCCGCTCGGGCCGCTGCTGCTGCGGGCGGCGGAGGCGGGGCTGGGCTCGCACGCCTATGCGGCGGCGCTCCTGGCGATCAACCGGCGGGGCCGGGCGAACAGGGCCTTCCTCGACTTCCTTGCGGCGCGGCTCGGGCTTTCGCCCGAGCTGGCGGCCAGCCTGGAGCGGCGCTATCGGGCCTGAGCGGGCGCCTCAGTCAGGCCGCGCAACGCCTCCTGCACCGGGACGCTGTCCACGAGAAGGCGGCGCGCGAGGTCGGCCAGGGTGATCCAGCCCACCACGCGCCCGCCCGCGTCGCGCACGGCGAGGCGGCGGATCGTGTGGGCGGCCATGAGGTCCATGGCGGTCTGCAGGCTGTCGTCCTCGCCGCAGCCGATCACGGGGCGGGTGGCCACGTCGCGCACCGCGACCTGACCCGGATGGAGCCCGCGCGCCACCACGCGGTAGAGGATGTCGCGGTCGGTCACGACGCCGTCGAGGTCCTCGGGGGAGCCCACCGGCAGCGCGCCCACGTCGAGTTCGCCCATGAGCTCGGCCGCCTCGGTCACGGGGGCGTCGGGGGCCACGAACTCGACATGGCGGGCCATGATCTCGCCCACCCTCATGGCGCGGTCCCCAGCGCGGCGTCGATCTGGCCGAGAAGGCGCGAGAAGTCGACGGGCTTGGGATGGTAGTCGTCGCAGCCCGCCGCGATGGCCTTGTCGCGGTCCCCCGCAAGCGCATGGGCGGTCAGCGCGATGATCGGGATCGCGGCCGTCTGCGGGTCGTCCTTGAGCGTGCGGGCCACGGTCCAGCCGTCCATGACCGGCAGGTTCATGTCGAGAAGGATCACCTCGGGCCGGTCCCCGCGCGCGCGGGCGAGCCCGGCTTCGCCATCGTGCGCGAGCGCCACCTCGTGCCCGCGCCGCTGGAGCCTTCGGGACAGGAAGTCCCAGATCTCGGGCGTGTCCTCAACCAGGAGCAGCTTCGCCATTCGTCTCGTCCCCCATTGCCTGTTCCGGCAGCCGGCCTGTCCGCTCGGCTGCGATGCGGCGAAGCTCGTCGCAGAGCTCGTCCACGCTGTCCTCGCCCGTCTGGATCACCTGCCGGACCTGGTCGCGCAGGCGGGCGCGTTCCTCGGGCGGCAGGCCACCTTCCGTCAGGGCGATCACCGGCACCCCTCGCAGCGCCTCGTCCCGCCGCAGGGCCCGCAGGAGCGCGAAGCCTCCGACCTCGGGCATCTCCATGTTGACGAGGAGGAGGTCGGGCGCGCTCTCGGCCATATGGGCACGGGCGGAGTTGGCGTCGGCGGCCTCGGCCACTTTCCAGCCCTGGGCGGCCAGGAGGTCGCGCAGCTCCTCGCGCGTGGCGGGCTCGCCTTCCACGATCAGCGCGAGGCCCGGCCCGGGCTGGCGGCGATGACGGTCCAGCGCGGCCTTGAGGCGCGTCCAGTCGATGGGCTTCGTCAGGTAGTCGGCCGCGCCCAGCGAATAGGCGAGTCCCGTCTCGCGGAACATGGAGATCATGATGACGGGGATCTCGGCCGTGACGGGGTCGGCCTTGAGCGCCGCCAGCACCGCCCAGCCGTCCATGCGCGGCATCATCACGTCGAGGAGGATGGCCGAGGGCCGGAGGTCGCGGGCCAGCGAGAGCCCCGCTTCGCCATCGGCGGCCACGGCGACCGGGAGACCGTCGCGGCCCAGGAACCGGCCCAGGAGATCGCGCATGTGCGGGTCGTCGTCGATGACAAGGATGGGCGCGTCCTCCGTCCTGGTGGCGGGGGCCGGCACGGCCTCGGCCTCCGGAGCCCGCGCATCCGCGGGAAGGGTCAGGGAGAAGGTGGTCCCCTGCCCTTCCGCGCTCTCGACGGCGACGGTGCCCCCCAGCATCCCGGCGAAGGCGCGGGTCAGCGCGAGCCCGAGCCCCGTGCCGCCGAAGCGGCGAGTGGTGGACACGTCGGCCTGCGCGAAGCGCTGGAAGAGGCGGGCCTGCTGTTCGGGCGTCATGCCGATGCCGGTGTCGGCCACGCGAAACACGATCCGGTCGCCTTCGCGCCGGGCGTCCAGGGTGACCTCGCCGCCTTCGGTGAACTTGGCGGCGTTGGACAGGAGGTTGAAGAGGCACTGCCGGAGCTTCACCGGGTCCGAGTGCATCAGGCCGAGGTCGGGCGCGACGCGAGCCGTGAAGCGGTTCGCCTTTCTGGCCATGAGGCTTTCGACGGTGTCGCCGACCTCTCGGGCGACGGCGGCCGGGTCGAAGGTCTCGATGTCCACCTCCATCTTGCCGGCTTCGATCTTGGACAGGTCCAGCACGCCGTTGATGAGCGTCAGCAGGTGCCGGGCGCTCGACTCGATCCGGGCCAGGTCCTCGCGGATGGGCTCGGCCTCGGCCCCGAGGTCGCCGGCCTCCTCGTCCAGGAGCTCGGCATAGCCGATGATGGCCGAAAGCGGCGTGCGCAGCTCGTGGCTCATGTTGGCGATGAACTGGCTCTTGGCGCGGTTCGCGTCCTCGGCGGCCTCCTTGGCGCGGGCGAGGTCCTCCTCGTGGCGCTTGCGCTCGGTCAGGTCCCAGGTGATGCCCAGCGCATAAAGGCTGCGGCCGAAGGGGCGACGCTCCACCCCGCCGCGCGCCACGGCCCAGCGCACCTCGTCCGCGCCGGTCACGACGCGGAACTCCAGGTCGAACTCGCCCTGCGACGCGCGGGCCGCGGCGAAGGCTGCCTCGACCCGCGCGCGGTCGTCGGGATGGATGCGGTCGAAGAAGTCGCGCGCCGGCACGCCGTCCTCGCCTCCGGCCAGGCCGAAGATGGCCTGCACGCCCTCGTCGGCTTCCATCGTCTCGGTCTCGAAGTCCCAGGACCAGGAGCCGATCCGCGCGACCTGGAGCGCGAAGCGCAGCCGCCGCTCGGCGGCGAGGGCGCGGAACTCGGCCCGGCGCTGCTCGGTGATGTCGGTGCTGGTGCCGAACCAGCGCAGGAGGCGCCCCTCGTCGTCGGGAATGGGGACGGCGCGCGACAGGAACCATCGGAAGCGGCCATCCGCCCCGCGCAGGGGGAAGGTGTCCTCCCAGACCTCGCCCGTCGCGATGGCTTGGCGATGGGACTCCTCAACGCGGGCGCGGTGGTCGGCATGCAGGAGGTCGCGCCAGCCCCAGCCTTGGACCAGCTCGGGCGTCGTGCCGGTGTAATCGTACCAGCGTCGGTTGAACCAGGTGATCGCCCCGTCGGGGTCGGCCATCCAGGTGAGCTGGGGCAGGTTCTCGGCCAGGGCGCGGAACTCCTCCTCGCGCGAGCGCAGCGCCTCCTCGGCGCGCCGGCGGCGGAGATACTGGCCGACCTGCTGGCCCAGGGCGGCGGCGCTGTCCAAGAGGTCGTCGTCGACCGGGATCGGTTCGGGAAGGAAGACCTCGATCACGCCGAGGAGGCGTCGGCCTGATCGCAGCGGGATGGCGAGCGCGAAGCGGAGTCCCGCCGCCTCGGCTGCGGCGCGCCGGCCGTCCTCCTCGGGAGCGGCGCAGAGGATCTCGTCCTCCTCCCAGGCCCGCCCCGGCAGGCCGGCCCCGCGCCCGAGCGGCTGCGCGGCCAGCGGGGCTGCGTCGAGGCCGGGGGCGGCCCAGAGCGCCTCGGGGTTCAGGCGCCGCTCGCGGTGGCTCAGGCTCCAGAAGACGGCGGCGCGGGCGTCGAAGGCCCCGCCCACGGCGGCCAGGAGGCGCGGCAGCACCTCCTCGAGGTCGGCCGTCCCCGCGAGCATCCGGCTCACCGTGACCTGCAGCGCCAGGCGGTCCTGTGCGCCTCCCTGACGGGCGAGATCGGCAAAGGTGACGACGCTTCCTTCCCCGGGCAGCGGCCAGGCCGAGTATTCGGCCATGAAGAAGCCGCCGTCCCGGCGCCAGAGCGTCTCGTTGGACAGCCGCACCGGCCGGCCGGCGCGGTTGGCGGCGACCAGCGGGCAGGCCGAGCGCGGATAGGGACAGCCGTCCGGGTGGCTGTGGTGGATGAGGTCGTGCATGTTCCGCCCGAGCACCTCGTCCTCGCGATAGCCCAGGAGGTCGAGCCCGGCCCGGTTTATGAAGGTGCAGCGCCCCTCGCCGTCGATGCGGTAGAGCCCGAGGCCCAGGGCGTCGAGGCTCGCCCGGTCGAGGTCCGGCGGGGCCGGGGTGGAGAGCGTGTCGGGCAAGGGTCGTCCCTCGTCGTGGCGGCCCTCATCGAACGCGGCGCGCGGCCGCCCGTTCCGGGGGGATCGGAACGGGGAACCCTGCGGCACGCGCATGGTTCACCGAAGCGCCCGATTGACGAAACGGAACGGAGATCCACTGCGCATGGCCGAAGCACCTCTCGATTGTGTCATCGTCGGCGGCGGGCCGGCGGGGCTCACCGCCGCGATCTTCCTCGCGCGGTTCGGGCGGCGCTTCGCACTGGTGGACGGGGGCGAGAGTCGGGCCTCGTGGATCCCGCGATCGCACAACCACCCCGCTTTTCCAGGCGGGATCAACGGCATCGAGCTTCTGGAGCGGATGCGGGCGCAGTTGGCGGAGTTCGGCGGCGGGGTGGAGCGCGGCACGGTCACGGCGTTGGGGCGCGAGGAGGACGGGCGGCTGCGGGTCGAGACGGGGGGCGGTCCGCTGGTCGCGCCATTCCTCCTCCTCGCCACGGGCGTGCGCGATAACCTGCCCCCCGTCGAGGACGCCATTGGCCATGTGCAGCGCGGCGCGATCCGGCAATGCCCGATCTGCGACGGCTATGAGGTGCGGGGCAAGCGCGTGGCGGTCCTGGGTCATGGCGCCGCCGCGGCCGGCGAGGCGCTGTTCCTGCGCGGCTACACCGACAACCTGACGCTGGTGACGATGGGCGCGGCGCTGGACCTGCCTGCGGACGACCGGGCGCGGCTGCGCGACGCGGGCATTCGGGTGGTCGAGACGCCGCTGCGCCGGCTCGACTGCGCGCGCGAGCAGGTGCAAGTCTATCTGGAGGACGGGCGGGAGCTGCGCTTCCACACCGCCTACACCGGGCTCGGGGTCGAGCCCCGCACGGACCTCGCGGGGATGCTGGGGGTGGAGCTGACCGAGGATCGCCGCTTCGTGACCGACGCCCATCAGCGGAGCTCGCATCCGGGCGTCTACGCGGCGGGGGACGCGGTGACGGGGCTCAACCAGATCGCGGTCGCCATGGCGCAGGCCGAGGTCGCGGCGGTGGACATCCACAACACCCTGCGCCGGGCCGAGCGGCTGACGCTCTGCCGCTGAGCCCGGCGCGCCGGAGCCGTCAGCCCCGGACCGTGCGGCCCAGGACCTTCAGGCCTAGCGCCTCCAGCACCTTGGCCTCGATGTCCTGAGCCTCAAGGCCGGCCATGGCGTACATCTCGCGCGGGCTGGCCTGGTCGATGAAGCTGTCCGGCAGCGTCATCGAGCGGAACTTCAGGCCCCGGTCGAAGATGCCCTCCTCGGCCAGGAGCTGCGCGACATGGCTGCCGAAGCCGCCGATGGCGCCCTCCTCCAAGGTGACGAGCACCTCGTGCTCGCGCGCCAGCCGCAGGATCAGGTCGCGGTCAAGCGGCTTGGCGAAGCGGGCGTCGGCCACCGTGGGACGGATGCCGCGCGCCTCCAGCGCCTCGGCGGCGCGCAGGGCCTCGTGGAGCCGCGTGCCAAAGGACAGGAGCGCGACGCCCGCGCCTTCGCGCACGACCCGGCCCTGGCCGATGGGCAGCGGCGACGCGGCCCAATCGATCTCCACCCCTACGCCCTCGCCGCGCGGGAAGCGGAAGGCGATGGGGCCGCCGTCATGCGCGGCAGCGGTCGCGACCATGCGGGCGAGCTCCGCCTCGTCGGCGGCGGCCATGACGACGAAGCCCGGGAGGTTTGCGAGGAACGTCACGTCGAAGGCGCCGGCATGGGTCGCCCCGTCCGCGCCCACGAGCCCGGCCCGGTCGATGGCGAAGCGGACGGGAAGCCGCTGGATGGCCACGTCGTGCACGACCTGGTCGTAGCCGCGCTGGAGGAACGTCGAGTAGATCGCGCAGAAGGGCCGGAGGCCCCCCGCCGCGAGACCGGCGGCGAAGGTCACGGCGTGCTGCTCGGCGATGCCGACGTCGAAGCAACGGTCGCTGAAGCGGTCCATGAACTTCGACAGCCCCGTGCCGTCCGGCATGGCGGCCGTGACCGCGACGATGCGGCGGTCGGTCTCGGCCAGCCGCACCAGCGCGTCGGCGAAGACGCCGGTGTAGGAGGGCGCATTGCTGGGCGCCTTGGCCTGCGCGCCCGTCACCACGTCGAAGCGGTTGGTGGCGTGGCCCCTGTCGCGCGCGGCCTCGGCGGGGGCGTAGCCCTTGCCCTTCTGCGTGATCGCGTGGATCAGCACGGGCCCCGTGGCGCGCGCCTTGACCGTGCGCAGCACCGCGAGGAGGCTGTCCATGTCGTGCCCGTCGATGGGGCCCACATAGGAGAAGCCCAGCTCGTCGAAGAGCGTGCCGTGGCCGACGGCGAGATGCTTCAGCGCGTCCTTGGCGCGGCGCGCGCCTTCGCGCAGCGGCGGGGGCAGCAGGCCGGCGGCGGCCTTGGCGGCGGCCTTGAGGTCCTGGAACGGGGCCCCGGAATAGAGGCGCGACAGGTAGGCCGACATGGCGCCCACGGGGGGCGCGATCGACATCTCGTTGTCGTTGAGGATGACGAAGAGCCGCCGGCCCAGGTGGCCCGCGTTGTTGAGCGCCTCGTAGGCCTGCCCGGCGCTGATCGAGCCGTCGCCGATCACCGCGATGCAGTCGCCGATCCCGCAGCCGTCGGGCGGGTCGCCGCCGAGGTCGCGCGCCACGGCATAGCCCAGCGCGGCCGAGATGGAGGTGGAGGAATGCGCCGCCCCGAAGGGGTCGTAGGGGCTTTCGGACCGCTTGGTGAAGCCCGACAGGCCATCCTTCTGGCGCAGGGTGCGGATGCGGTCGCGCCGTCCGGTCAGGATCTTGTGAGGATAGGCTTGGTGGCCCACGTCCCAGACGAGCCGGTCGCGCGGCGTGTCGAAGACCGCGTGGAGCGCGACGGTGAGCTCCACCACCCCCAGCCCCGCGCCGAGATGCCCGCCCGTCACGGAAACGGCCGAGATCGTCTCGGCCCGGAGCTCCTGGGCGAGCTGGTGCAGTTGGGCCTCCGTAAGCCGCTTGAGGTCGCGGGGCTCGCGCACGCGGTCGAGAAGGGGGGTGGAGGGGCGAACCGGATCGGTCATGGGGCGGGGCTCACACTCGGCTACGCTGGAACGGGACGCCGCATCGCGGACGACCATGGCTGTCTGAACGCTGCGCCCGGACAGCGCAAGGTCCTCCCCGGGTCCGCGCAAGACCGAGATAGGGCTTCTGTTGCGGGGCGGAAGGGCGGATCGGGTCGGATGAGGGCCGGCCGGCGCGCGGTCGGGGCTGGGGCGATGGACGGTCGGAGAGGGCGTTCTGCGGCATGGGTCGGCTCCTTTCCCCTTCATGCTGCGGGAGCCGGGTTAACGAAACGTGACACCACCGCGCGGTGGTCCCTCATGTCGCGCAGCACCCCCGGAACTGCGGGAGCGGCCGTTCGCCTGGTCCGGCGCGGGCCTGTGGCCAGGGACAACCCGCCCGGCTCCTGCGTCGCCGGGACCGGCGAAAAAAATCTTGACCCAGGTGTCGGATCTCCGGGTCCCTGTCCGTCAGGAAGGCATCAGCAGAGGAGAGACGACATGCGCGTGATGGTGATGGTGAAGGCCGACAAGCACAGCGAGGCGGGCGAGATGCCCTCGGAGGAGCTGATCGCGGCCATGACGGACTACAACGAGGAGCTGGTGAAGGCCGGGGTGATGGTTTCGGGGGACGGGCTGCAGCCCAGCTCGCGCGGAGTCCGCATCCATTTCGACGGGGCGAACCGCACGGTGATCGACGGCCCCTTCGCCGAGACCAAGGAACTGGTGGCGGGCTTCTGGATCTGGAACGTCGCCTCGATGGAGGAGGCGGTCGAATGGGCCAGGCGCTGCCCCAACCCGCAGATGGGCCCCTCGGACATCGAGATCCGCCCGTTCTTCGAGATGGAGGATTTCGGCGAGGCCATGACGCCCGAGCTGCGCGCGCGCGAGGACCGGCTGCGCGAGGAACTCGAGGCGCGGAACGCCTGACCCGCCCTTGGACGCCGGGTTCGGCCCGGCGCCCCCTTTTGCCCGGAGGCCCCCTGATGACCCTCGACCCGCAGTGGATCGGCCCCGTCCTGGCCACCGCCCGGCCGGCGGCGCTGGGGGTGCTCCTGGGCCATTTCCGCGACCTGGACCTGGCCGAGGAGGCCGTCCAGACCGCCTGCCTGCGGGCATTGAAGAATTGGCCCGAGCGGGGGCCCCCCCGCAACCCGACGGGCTGGCTGGTGACCGTCGGCCGGAACGCGGGGGTCGACGGCCTGCGCAGGCGGACGCGCGAGACTGGTCTGCCCGAGGAGCTGGCGGTCGAAGGCCCCGAGGTCGAGGACGAGATCCAGGCCCGGCGCGAGGAGGCCGACTATGCCGACGACCTCCTGCGGCTTCTCTTCGTCTGCTGCCACCGCGAGCTGCCCCCGGCGCAGCAGGTGGCGCTGGCGCTGCGCGTGGTTTCGGGGCTGGGCGTGCCGCAGATCGCCCGCGCCTTCCTGGTGAGCGAGGCGGCGATGGAGCAGCGCCTGACCCGCGCCAAGCGGGCGGTGACGCAGGCGGGCCTGCCCTTCGAGGCGCCGGGGCCGCTCGCGCGCGAAGAACGGCTGGGGGCGGTTCTGGCCATGGTCTATCTCCTGTTCAACGAAGGCTACACCGCCCCGCAGGAGGCGGCGGTGGCCAAGGGGGCGCTCTGCGACGAGGCGATCCGGCTGGCGCGGCTGCTTCTGCGGATGTTCCCGGAGGAGCCCGAGGTCATGGGTCTGCTGGCGCTGCTGCTGCTCCAGCACGCCCGCGCCGGGGCCCGGTTCGACGCGGAGGGCGGGCCCGTGCTCCTGGAGGAGCAGGACCGTGGCCTGTGGGACCGCGAACGGATCGGCGAGGGACTGGTGCTCGTGGCGCGGGCGTTGCGGCTGCGCCGGCCGGGGCGGTTCCAGGTCGAGGCGGCCATCGCCGCGCTCCACGCCCGCGCGCCCAGCGTCGAGGCGACCGATTGGCCGCAGGTGGCCGCGCTCTACGAGAAGCTCGCGCATCTGGTGCCGTCGCCGGTGGTCGAGCTGAACCGGGCGGTCGCCCTGTCGCGGGTGGAGGGGCCTGGGCCCGCGCTGGCGCACGTCGAGCCGCTGGCCCCCGCTTTGGGCGGGTACTTCTACTTTCATGGGGTCCGGGGCCACCTGCTCCAGCGGCTCGGGCGCGGAGCCGAGGCGCGCGAGGCCTACGGCCGCGCGATCGCGCTGGCCCGGACCGCCGCCGAGGCGGTGCAGATCCGGCGGTATCTCGACCAGCTTGGCGGGCCGCCGGCCTGAGCGCGGGCGGCCGGGACGCATCAGGGCGCCCCGGCCGGGCTCGTCAGTCGTAGAGCACCGCGGCGATCTCGGGCTCTTCCATGTTGGTCGCGTCGTACCAGTAGAAGCCGGTATCGATGACCGGCTCCACCGTCTCGCCCTTGGCGGCGGCCACGGCCGCGCGGACCGTCTCGTAGCCGATGCCGACCGGGTTCTGCGTGATCGCGCCCGCCATCAGGCCGCTGCGGATCGCCTCTTTCTGCTGGGTGCCCGAGTCGAAGCCGATGACGGTGATGTTCTGGGCGTTCATCTCGCGGACGCCGTTGACCACCCCGATGGCCGAGCCTTCGTTCGCGCCGAAGATGCCGTCGAGCTCGGGGTTGCCCGCGAGGATCGACTTGGTCAGCTCGGTCGACTGGAGCTGGTCGCCGCCGCCGTACTGGACGGTGACGATCTCGATGTTCGGATGGGCCTCGGCCATCCGGTTCACGAAGCCGTCCACGCGGTCGATGCCGGTGCGGCTGGTCTGGTCGTGCGCCACGACGGCGACCTGGCCCTCGCCGCCGATCAGCTCGGCCATCTTGTCGGCCGCCAGGGCGGCGGCGGCCAGGTTGTCGGTCGCGGCGGTCGACACGGGGATGTCGCTGTCCACGCCCGAGTCGAAGGCGATGATCGGGATGCTGGCATCCTGCGCCTGCCGCAGCAGCGGGATCGCCGCCTGGCTGTCGAGCGCGGCGAAGCCGATGGCGTCGGGATTGCGGGCCAGCGCCGCCGAGAGCATGTCGATCTGGCGGTCGACCATGGTCTCGTTGTCGGGGCCCTCGAAGGTGACCTCGACGCCCAGTTCCTGGGCGGCCTGGTCGGCCCCGGCCTTCACGGCCTGCCAGAACTGGTGCTGGAAGCCCTTGGAGATAAGCGCGACGGACATCGCGTCCTGTGCGAAGGCGACCGAGCCGGTGGTGGTCAGGGCTAGGGCGCCGAGCGCGCCCAGGGTCGTGCGTCTGGTGAACATGATTCCTCCTCTGGTGTTCACGTGGTCAGGGTCCTGCGGGCCTTGGCGGCCTCTTCTTCAGGCACGGCGCTTGCGCGCCATGTCGGCATAGACGGCCAGGATGATGATGGCCCCGGTCACGACCGTCTGCCATTCCTGCGCGACCGACAGGATGCGCAGGCCGTTGGTCAGCACCGCCATGATCAGCGCGCCGATCAGGGTGCCCAGGATGGTCCCGCGCCCGCCCGCGAGCGAGGTGCCGCCGATCACGACGGCCGCGATGGCCTCCAGTTCGTAGCCCTGCCCCAGCGCCGGCTGGGCCGAGTTCAGGCGCGAGGCGATCAGGAGCCCCGCGATGCCCACGATGCCGCCCGAAAGCGCGTAGATCGCGATCTTCCAGCGATCGGTGTTGACCCCCGACAGGCGCACGCTTTCCTCGTTGGAGCCCAGGGCGAAGCAGTAGCGCCCCAGCACCGTGCGGCCCAGGATGTAGCTGGCGGCGGCGGCCACCACGAAGAGGATCAGCACGCCGTTGGGGATGGGCAGGCCCGGAACCAGCGCGCCGATGAGCGAGCCGTTGGCGATGACGGGAAAGCTGGGCGTGTCGTTGAAGTAGATGGGCTTGGTGCCCGAGATCACCAGCGACAGGCCCTTGAGGATCAGCATCATGCCCAGCGTCGCGATGAAGGGCGGGATCTTGAGCTTGGCGATCGCGGTGCCCGAGCAGAAGCCGCAGAAGGCGCCGGTGGCCAGCGCCGCCACGACGCCGAAGGGCAAGGGCAGCCCCGCATAGGTCAGGACCACACCCGCGATCACGGCGGTGAAGGTCATCAGCGTCCCCACCGACAGGTCGATCCCCCCGGTGATGATGACCAGCGTCGCCGCGATGGCCAGGACCCCGTTCACCGAGGTCGCCTGCAGGATGGCGATGATGTTGGTCATCTGGAGGAAGTTGGGCGAGGCCAGCGAGAAGCCGACCACGAGGACGATGAGGCTCGCGAAGGCCCAGAGCTTCTGGTGCGCGCGCGAGCGCAGGGCCCGTGCGGCGGGCGATGCGGACGAGGCGGTGTCGAGGCTGCTCATTCGTGTCTCCCTATCCGGCGTGGGCGGGCGCCATGACGGCGTCGCGCTGGGTGGCCAGGCGCATGATGTCCTCCTGGGTGGTCCCGGCGCCTCCGGGCAGGATACCGGTCAGGCGGCCTTCGCACATCACGGCGATGCGGTGGCTCAGGCGCAGGATCTCGGGCAGTTCGGAGGAGATCACGATCACCGCCCGCCCCTGCTGGGCGAGGCTGTTGAGGAGGCGGTAGATCTCGCTCTTGGCGCCCACGTCGATGCCGCGGGTGGGCTCGTCGAAGATGAGGATGTCGCAGTCGCGCAGGAGCCACTTGGCGATGACAACCTTCTGCTGGTTGCCCCCCGACAGGAGACGCACCTCCTGCCGGTCCGAGGGCGTGCGGATGCCGAGCTGCTGGATGTAGCCCCGCGCTGTCTGTTCCAGGGCGGCCTCGTCCAGCGTGCCCGTCCGGCCGGCGAACCGGTCGAGGCTCGCCATGCCGACGTTGGCGCGCACGTCCATGCCCAGGGCGAGGCCGAAGCGCTTGCGGTCCTCGGACAGGTAGCCGATGCCCGCCGCGACGGCGTCGACCGGGCTGCGGATGCGGACCGGCCGGCCATGCACCCGGATCTCGCCGGCCTCGAAGGGATCGGCGCCGAAGACGGCCCGCGCGACCTCGGTGCGGCCGGCGCCCATCAGCCCGGCGAAGCCCAGGATCTCGCCCTTGCGGACCGAGAAGCTGACGTCCCGGATCTCGCGCCCGCGGCGCAGGCCCCGGACCTCCAGCGCGACCTCGGCCCCATCCAGGTCCGGGATGCTTACCCCTTCGCTGGACAGCTCGCGTCCGACCATCATGGCGATGATCGTTCCGATGGGCGTCTCGGCGGCCCCCACGGTGCCCACGAAGGCGCCGTCGCGCATCACCGTCACCCGGTCCGAGATGCGCTTGATCTCGTCCATCTTGTGGCTGATGTAGACGACCCCCACGCCCTCGGCCCGGAGCTGGCCGATGATGAGGAAGAGTTCCTCGATCTCGGCGGTGTTCAAGGCGGCGGTGGGCTCGTCCATGATGAGCACGCGCGAGCGGAACGACAGGGCCTTGGCGATCTCGACCATCTGCTGCCGGGCGATGGTCAGGTCGCCCACCAGCGTGGCGGGATCGAGCGACAGGTTCATACGGGCGAAGATCTCGGCTGTCATGCGGTTCAGCGCGGCCTCGTCCAGCCGCCCGAAGCGCTTGCGCGGCTCGCGCCCGATGAAGATGTTCTGCGCGACCGTGAGGTCGTTCATCAGGCTCAGCTCCTGATGGATGATGCCGATGCCGAGCTGCTGCGCCGCGCGGGGCGAGAGGATGGCCTGCGCCCGGCCGTCGATCTCGATGGTGCCGCCGTCGGGCTGGTAGAGGCCCGAGAGGATCTTCATGAGCGTGGACTTGCCTGCGCCGTTCTCGCCCATCAGGGCGTGGACCTCGCCGGCCCGCAGGTCGAAGCGGGCGGACCGGAGGGCATGGACGCCGGGAAAGGATTTCTCGATGGACGTCATCCGGACCAGGTCAGTCATGCCGCAACTCCGAAGGGGTGGGTCGGGAAAGGCCGAAGGGCGTCCGAGCCCTCCGTGTCGTCGGGACACAGTCTAGATCGTGACCCCGCCGTCGACGAGGACGGCCTGCCCGGTCACGAAGCGGCTTTCGGGCGACAGGAGGTAGACCACCATCGGCGCGATGTCGTCGACCGTCGCCAGCCGCCCCATGGGCTGGCGGGCGACGAAGTCCCGCTCGGCCTGCGCGGGATCGGCGGCGGCAGCGATGCGGCCCCGCAGCGAAGGCGTGTCCACCGTGCCGGGGCAGAGCGCGTTGCAGCGCAGGCCCCGCGTCACGAAGTCGGCGGCGACGGCCTTGGTCAGGCCGATCACGGCGGCCTTGCTGGCGCCGTAGCTCGCCCGGTTGGCGAAGCCTTTCACCGAGGAGGCCATGGAGGCCATGTTGACGATCGAGGCCGTTCCCCCGGCCTCGGCCCGCGCGAGCATCCCGGGCAGGAAGGCCCGGATCATCCGCATGGTGGCGGTGACGTTGAGCTGGAAGGCGAAGTCCCAGTCGGCGTCCTCGACCGTGAGGGCGGTGTCCGTGTGAACCACGCCCGCGCAGTTGAATAGGCCGTCGAGCGGGCCGACCTCCTCGGACAGCGCGTGGATGGCTTGGACGTCGGTCACGTCCAGCCCGCGCGTCTCCAGGCCGGGCAGGCCGTCCAGCAGGGTCGGGTCACGGTCCGTCGCGATGACATGGGCCCCCTCGGCGGCGCAGGCGAGCGCGCCGGCGCGGCCAATGCCCTGTCCGGCCGCGGTCACAAGGACCCTTTTCCCTTCCAGGCGCAAGCCCACCCCTCCCTTGGCGTCTTGTTCATTTTTGAATACCCTATCCATATGTGAAAGTCCGTCAAGCGGCGTGACGGGCCCAGGGCAGGTCGGCCCTTGGCCGGACACGCCCGTTCCAGGACGCAGCGGAGCCTTCGGATGACCATGGAGAGATCCCCCGATGCCGCGCCGGACCGCTACCGGGCGCCTGCCCTGGACAAGGGCCTCGACATCCTCGAGCTGCTGGCCGGGCAGTCCGAGGGGCTGACGCGGGCCGAGATCGTCAAGGCCATGGGGCGAAGCCCGTCGGAGATCTACCGGATGCTGGAGCGGCTGGTGGCCCGGAACTTCGTCGCCCGGACAGCCGGAGGCGACCGCTATGCGCTGACCATGAAGCTCTTCGTGCTGGCCATGGGGCATCCGCCGCTGCGCCGGCTCGTGGCGCAGGCGCAGCCGCTGATGGATGCCTTCGCGCGCGAGGCGCTGCAATCGTGTCATCTGGCCGTCCCGGACCAGGGCGCGGCGCTTGTCATCGCCCAGGCCAGCCCCGTCGAGGTCTGGGAGTTCCGGGTCCGGGTCGGGGCCCGGCTCGGCCTGATCGAGACGGGGTCGGGCCAGACCCTGCTGGCCTTCCAGGACCCCGCCCGCCGCGCCGAGACGCTGGCGCTCTGGGGCGCCACCGGGATCGGGACGGAGGTCGCGGCGCTGGAGGACAGGCTGGCCGCCACGCGCGCGCAGGGCTGCCGCATCGGGGAGAGCGGCCAGCTCCTGGGCGTGCAGGACATCTCCGTGCCGGTCCTGACAGCCCGGGGCGAGGCCTTCGCCGTCCTGACATGCCCGTTCATCGGCCGCCCCGCGCCGCACGAAGGAGAGACGGTGCCGCAGGTCGTGGCCCGGCTGCGGACCCTGGCGGCCCAGATCTCGTTCGGGTGAGGCCCTGCGCCACCCGCGCGGGCCGACCGAATCGGCGACGCCGAACGGAGCAGGGACGCCCGCACGCGCGGCGCGCCGAGCCCGATCGGACGGAGCTGATGGCTTCCGTGAGGCGTCAGGGAGCAGGTGGCCTCGGCCTTCTTGTCCGGCGAGCCTGTCCAAGATGCCCGACAGGGCCGGTCGAGGCGCGGGGCCTTCGCTGGACCCTGAAGGTCAGCGGCGGGACGGCCGCGCCGACTCGTGCGTCAGGAAGAAGCGCAGCATCTCGCGGCTTGCGTCGGGGCCGCGCGGGTCCGTGTAGGAGCCGGCCGGACTGCCGCCCGACCAGGCATGGCCGGCGCCGTGCAGGACCCACTGCTCCAGCCTGCCGAGACCGGCCTCGTCGTGGTGGATGGTGCGGGTGAAATCCATCCCGCCGGAGGAGCGCCCGCGGCTGACCTCGATCCGGTGCCGCGTCCCCGCCGTGGCCTGGGCCGCGACCTGATCGCCGTTGACCGGATGGACGGTCCTGTCCCGGTCGCCGTGGAACACGATGGTCGGCGCGCGCTCTCCATCCGGGCGGGCCAGCGGGTCCGGGGTCGCGCCGCCCTGCCTCATCGCCGCGAAGGCCGAGCCCATGTCGCGGGCGGCACCACAAGCCAGGCCAGAGTGGACGCCCACGGCGGCATAAAGGTCGGGATAGGTGGCGGCCATGATAGCCGCCTTGGCGCCCCCGGCGGACAGGCCGGCGACGTAGACGCGCGCGGGGTCGACGGGGTGACGCTCCATGATGGTCCGGGTGATACCGGCGATCAGCGAGGGTTCGCCCCGGTCGCGCTGCTGGTCGGCGGCATTGAACCAGTTCCAGCACCGGGACATATTCGCCGCCTGCGTCTGCGCCGGATAGGCGACAAGGAGGCCGAACTCCTCGGCCAACTCGTTCATCCGCGTCCCGGCGGCAAAATCGTCGGGCGACTGGGTGCAGCCATGCAGCATGACGACCAGCGGCCTCGGGCTGTCGTCGAGGGTGGAAGGAACATAGAGCTTGTAGGGCCGGCTGCCGGCCGCATTGGCGTAGACGTGCTCCTCGAAGCGGGCGCCGTCCGGCTGGCTGGGGGGCTGAGCGGTTCCGAAGGAACCGAACGGCCCTTCCGCCCCGGCACGGAGGTCGCCCAGGCCCGCCAGCCGGTCCCGGAGGCCGCGCAGGATGTTCGGCACGTCACCCGAGGTGCGGGCGGATTCAGGATCGCGCGAGGACGCCGAAGCGAAGGGCGCGGTCCAGGCCCCGCCGGACCCCGCCGACGGCGGCTCCATGTCGATCGGGGGCACGGATGACCGAGCCGTCGGCCCCTTCCCATGTCGGGGCGGCGTGGCAAGTGCCGGGCTGGCGCCCTGCAGGAGGGCCATGGCCTCTTGGAGGCGCCCCTCGCGGGTCAGGCGGGTGGCTTCGGTCATGTCGATCCGGGACAGGCGGGGCATGAGGCAGGCTCCTTCGGGCTCGGGCCGTGGGCCGAGCGGGGACATTCCCTTCGGTGAAGGGGGAAAAGGTCACGGACCCGATTGCCGGGCCCCCGACTTCAGCGGATGCGGTCGGCCAGCGCCGCCTTGATCGCGGGCGGCGCGGAAAGGGCCCCCAGCACATGGATGGAGGCGATGGTTTCTTGCGCCAGTTCGGGAGGCACGTCGGCCGCGATGACGGCCAGGCCGAGCACCTGGATGTGCAGGGTCTCGCCGGCGGCCCTGACCTTCTCGAGGTCGGCGCGGGTGTAATGCCGCAGGCCGAGGTCGAGCTGGTGACGGGCCACCGATTGGCGCACGGCGTCGGTGTGCCGGTCAAGCTGGTTGCGGATGGCCGTGCGGATGAAGTCGGTGCGGTTGGAGTAGAAGCCCTCCCGCACAAGCAGGTCGATCTGGCCCAGGTCGACATAGCCCAGGTTGATCGTGATCTTCTCGCTTTCGGGCAGGCGCGGCCGCAGCTCGCGAACATTGTCCGTCACTTTGCCATCTCCTCACCATCCACTGGGATGGAGATAGGATAGGAGGTGGTGACCGGCAAGGGGCTGCCCAGTGATACGTCGGGCGCTGCATCGGCCTCCAAGGGAGACCCCAGCGCCTCCGGTTCAGTGTCTGCCCCATCTTAGGACTCGGAAGGCGATCACCGCGGGCGCCGGCCCACTGGTCGGGTTTGACAGGCCCATGCCAGATGCTCCTGGCGCGCGATCCTTCGGGAACCCGGACTCCGGCCGTTCGGGCCGGAGGGTTATGATCGCATCCGATTGATCGGCACCGCGCAGGGCATTTCCGAAACCGTCCGCTCACGACCATTGGCGGATGAATGGGCCTTGGCGACCTTTCGCTCGCGGCCGAACTCCCGGTCCGATCGTTCCCAGGCTGGAAGGAGTAATCAGGTCAAGCGACGTCTCGACCTCGGCGTGCGGGTCGAACCGCCCGGCTGACCTTGGCCTGAAGTTGACACGGCCGATGGGGCTCGCCGTCCGTGCGTCCCCGCCTCAGCCGAGGCTGGTCGGCCTTGCCGCTTCCGGCTCGGGCGATTGCTCCCGGCGTGGCATCTCGTCGCATGATCCGTCGAGGACCCGCCATCGTGGCGCCCGCAAAGAGGAGGCCCGGCGACGCCCACAGACATGTGGACGCTGCGGCGCCCCAACGAGGGCCTTTGCCGGAAATCCGCGCAAGTCCCACGCTGGCCACGGAATTACTAGGACACTGAAGCGAGGGGCCACGACATTCCGTCATCCCCGATTCCGCTTGCATTCAAGCCGCTCCGCCCCCATGTGTCCCTTGCGAACGTTGCTATCCCTCGATCCGCTGTCTCCCTCACCGGCTTCAGTTTCTTCGTTGCGACACTGACCGAGCCGGGCTGCCGCACGCTGCGGGCAGCGATCTGACAGGAGACATCACGATGGCCACCGGCACCGTAAAATGGTTCAACGCCACCAAGGGCTTCGGCTTCATCGCCCCCGATGGCGGCAAGAAGGACGTGTTCGTCCACATCTCCGCCGTCGAGCGGGCGGGCCTGACGGGCCTGCGGGATGACCAGAAGGTCACCTTCGACATCGAATCCGGCCGCGACGGCCGTGAATCGGCGACGAACCTTCAACTGGCCTAAGCCAGAACGCCGGTCCGGACACGGACCGCAACGGGCCGCTCCCCTCGTGGCGAGCGGCCTTTTTTCCGCAAGGAACAGCGGCCGCGCGCGGCACCTTCCGTGCAGACAACATCCAGGGGGCCGCTCGGCATGCGGCCCCCCGGAACCGGCCTCGCTCCAAGCCGACCTCGTCTTCGCGAAGTCCGCCTTTCGAGGCGCACAGGAGTGGTCCTGTCCGCTTCGGGCCCCATGTGGCCCAATGGCGCGGCCCCGCGACGACCGGGGACGTGCCTTCGCTCCCCCGATCCCGCCTGGAACCCGCCGATGAGCCCTGAATCGTCCCGCCCGACCGCCGACAGCCACAGCTGGCCCAAGACGCTGGCCCGCTATCACCGGGCGAGCGCCTGGCGCAGCATCTTCGAGATCGTGGTCACGGTGGTGCCCTTCGTCGCGCTATGGGCGCTGACCGCCCTGGCCGTCCTGAACGGCCACTGGTGGGGCCTCGCGCTGACGGTGCCCGCGGCGGGGTTCCTGGTGCGCCTGTTCGTCCTCCAGCACGACTGCGGCCATGGCGCCCTGTTCCCCGGACGTCGGGCGAACGACTGGATCGGGCGGGCGCTCGGGGTCCTCACGCTCACGCCCTACGACTACTGGCGACGCACCCATGCCATTCATCACGCTTCGGCGGGCAATCTCGACAAGCGCGGAATCGGGGACATCCTCACCCTGACCGTTGCCGAGTACCGCGCCCTTACATGGGGAGGCCGGGTCCGCTATCGCATGTACCGCCATCCGCTGGTGATGTTCGGGCTTGGGCCCGCCTATCTCTTCATCTGCCAGCATCGGCTGCCCATCGGCCTGATGCGGGCCGGCGTGCAGCCCTGGGCCTCCACGCTGGCCACGAGCTTCGCCTTCGCCGTGCCGACGGCGGCCCTGATGTGGTGGATGGGCGTGGTTCCTTTCCTGCTGGTGCAGGTGCCGATCACGCTGATGGCCGCGACGGCCGGGGTCTGGCTCTTCTACGTCCAGCACCAGTTCGACGAGACGCACTGGTCCAGGCCCCCGGACTGGAACTTCCAGCACGCCGCCCTGCACGGCAGCTCGCACTACGATCTGCCCGCGGTGCTGCACTGGTTCACCGGCAACATCGGCATCCACCACGTCCATCACCTGTCGAGCAGGGTGCCGTTCTACCGCCTGCCGCAGGTCCTGGAGGACCACCCGGAGCTTCGCGACATCGGGCGCATCACCCTGATGGAGAGCTTCCGGGGCGTGAAGCTGGTCCTGTGGGACGAGCACGCGCGACGCCTGGTCTCGTTCCGGGAGGCGCAGGCCACGGGCTAGGCCGCGCCCCGTTTTCCCTGCCTCGGTTTCCGAAGCCCCGCGTCACAGGAGGAAGTCCTGCGCGGTGATGTTGCCGGCGAGCTGGGCGCCGACCAGCCGGATGGTCTGGCCGGGGTCGCCGCCGATGGTGACGAGGATGTCCGCGCCAAGATCGGCGATCTGCACCTGCGAGCCGAAGGTCGCGGCCGAAAGGTCGAAGGCAGTGAGGTCGAGGAGGTCCTGGCCGCCGGTCGGGTTGAAGTCGAACGAGTTCACCACGTCATTGCCGAACCCGTCGGCGAAGACGAAGACGTCGTTCCCCGAGGCCGCATTGAGGATGTCGTTGCCCGCCTCGCCAGCGACGCGGTCGTTGCCCGTCTGGCCGTCCAGATTATCGTCGCCGCCGCCGCCGGAAAGGGTGTCGTTCCCGCCGCTGCCGCGGATGGTGTTGCTCAGGTCCGAGCCGGTGAGGACGTTGACCAAGCTGTTGCCTGTGCCGTTCACGGCCCCGACGAGGATCAGGTCCTCTAGGTTGGCGGCGAGGCTGTAGCTGGCCGAGCTGACGACGGTGTCGCGTCCCGCGCCCACGGCCTCGATGATCGCTTCGGTGGCGATCTCGATGACATAGGTGTCATCCCCGGCGCCCCCGATCAGCCGGTCCCTCCCTAAACCGCCATCCAGCAAGTCGTTGCCGCCGCCTCCGGTCAGGGTATTGATCAAGGCGTTGCCCGTTCCGGTGAAGTTGCCCGAGCCGATGAAGGTCAGGTGGTCGACATTCGCCACACCTGCGAGGCTGAAGGCCGCCAGCAAGGTGCGCACGGTGTCGACTCCGGCCCCGGCCACCTCGACGACGGTGTCGGCCGCATTATCCACCACGTAGGTGTCGTTGCCGCCAAGGCCGGCGAGAACGTCTGCGCCGCTGCCGCCGTCCAGGGTGTTGGCGCCACCATTGCCGGTGATCGCGTTGTCGAGCGCATTGCCGGTGCCGGTCAGGGATGCCCCGCCGGTCAGGACCAGGTTCTCCACGTTGGCGGCCAGCTCGACGCTGATCGCGCTGCGCACGGTGTCGGTTCCGCCGGCCGCGTCTTCGACCACCTGATCCCCGGCTTGGGCGACGATATAGGTGTCGTCACCGCTGCCGCCCTCCATCCGGTCGTCGCCGGTTCCGCCGTCCAGCGAGTCGGCCCCATCCTGGCCGGCCAAGAGGTCGTTGCCGGCCCCACCCGTCAAGGTGTCGGCGCCAGCCCCGCCCGTGAGGGCGTTGTCCAGGGCGTTTCCAGTCCCTGAAAAGCCGGCCGTGCCCAGGTAGGTCAGGTTCTCGACATTGATCATGCCGTTGGTGCTGATGTTGAGGGCCGCCCGCGAGGTGCGGATCTCGTCCACCCCCGCGTTCAGGGCCTCGTCGGCGCGGTCGCCGATGTTGTCGACGTGGTAGATGTCGTTCCCGAGGCCGCCATTCATGATGTCGGCGCCTACAAGGCCGTCCAGCACGTTGTCGCCGTCGTTGCCGCTGATCCGGTTGGCGAATCCGTTCCCGATCCCCCGGAGGTTGGCCGCCCCGGTAAGGACCAGGTTGTCGAGGTAAGTGCCGAGCGTGTAGTCCGCATCGACCTCGACGGTGTCGATGCCCTGGCCGGCGATCTCGGTGATCGTGTCGTCGGCCGAGTCCGAACCGCTCAGCACGTAGACGTCGTCCCCGAGGCCGCCGATGAGCTCGTCGACGCCTGCGCCCCCCGTCAGCCGGTCGGCGCCGCCCGCGCCGGTCAGACGGTCGCTACCCGCGTTGCCGTCCAGGCGGTCGTCGCCCGCACCCCCGTCCAGCGCGTCATTGCCGCCGTTCCCGACGAGGAGGTCGTTTCCTCCCAGGCCGTTCATCTGGTCGCTGCCCGAGCCGCCGAGCAGGATGTCGTTTCCCGCCGTGCCGTTGAGAACGCCGGTGCTCGCCAGGACGTTCACGGCCACGTTCTTGGTGCCGACGGCGTTGAAGCCGACGATCAGGTCGCCGTCGGTCGCGATGCGGGCCGTGTCGGCCCCCGTGACCGACACCCGCTGATCGGTCTCGCCCTTCATGTCGATGTGGACGTCGCTGCGGCCGACAAGGGTGAAGCCGAGCGCGGTTCCATCGCCCGTTACTGAGATCAGTTCGTTGCGCTGGCCGATGTGGTTGATGTGGGTGACATCCGCGGGGGTCGGGCCGAGGCTGACCTTGAACGTGCCGCCCGACCTGGGAAGGAACACGGAATCGTCGTCGTAGGCGTACCAGCCTTCGACGCTCGCGATCCTGCCTTCCTTTCCCATGTCGAGCGCGAAGTGCCCGGAACTGGCGCTGCCGACCGTGGCGGTGACCACGTCGCCGGATCGCGAGGTGACGAGGGTGCTCGACGCGAAGCTCCGGATGCGGGCCGCCAGGTCCGCCCCGGTGACGAACTCGGCCCCGTCCGCGGCCGCCCGGCCGATCAGGGTCTCGAACATCGCGAGCGTGTAGGTGATGTCCGGGTTGCCGTCTTCCCAGTTCGTCGGACCATAGTCGTGCCAGGGAAAGGAGATGATCGGCGCCGTTCCGTTCTTGGTGATGCTCTCGTATTCCTTGAGCCAGTATTCGGTCGCCTGCTCGGGCGTCATCCGTTTGAACCCGATCAGCGAGAAGTCGAAGCTCATGTTCGGGGCGAGGTAGACCTGGCTGGTCTCGCCCGGCGTCACGAAGCCGAAGGCGCCCGGATAGCCGGCGCCGATGCCGGAATAGCCCCCCGACAGGTAGTCGTAGTACTTGATGATCTCGCGCGTGGTGTCGATGCTCTCGGGCGCGCCGGGCACCGCCGCGCCGACCACGTCGAGGCCGAGCCTGGCCTCGATGATGAGCTTCGAGGTCTCGAACTGGAAGCGGTAGGACTTGAAGAGCAGGTCCTGCTCGGCCGGCGTCAGGGTCCAGGGATCGACGGCGTCCGGGTTGCGCGGATCCACCCGCTGGACCAGCGCCAGGATCTCGGGCGTGTCGGGCAGGAGAAGGTTCGTGTCCTCCGGGTGGGTGTAGGAATGGGAACCGATCTCGCTCTCGAGCGCCAGGATGCGGTCGTAGTAGGGCTTCGACACCGCCCAGTCGGTGGTCTGGTCCGGCGGGTTGGCCCCGACGTTGATGTAGTAGGACCCCACGAAGCCCCAGTCCTGGTACCACTTCTCGATGATCGGCAGCATCGCGTCGTAGATGCCGGGCTCTAGGACGCTGACGTCGAAGGTTTCCTGCGACTGGTCCATGTCGTTGCGCGCATAGAAGATCGACGATCCGCGCGTCATCGCCAGCGACACGTCGGGCGTGGTCCGGCCCGCTGCCCAGTCGATGGCCTCGCCCAGGATGTTGTTGTTGCCGAGGATGGCGTCGGTGGCGAAATGGACGTTGCGCCCCCTGAGTTCGTTGGCGATCACGGCGTCCCGCGTGATCTGGCCGCCGGTCGCGTCGGTAAGCACCTGGTCGAACAGCGTCCGGCCCGCCCCTGTCAGATCCCTGAAGTCGAGGTAGGAGGCGTTGGTGTACTGGCCGACGACCTGCCCCTGCGCGTAGCCGTCCAGAATCGGATGGGTCTCGCCGTTCGCGAGCAGCCGGATGCCCTGCGTCTGCCCGAAGTCCTCGAGGGTGACTCCCAGGAGGGATTTCATGCGCGCATAGGAGTCGCCGGCCAGCGCGGCTCCCGTCTCGCTGTTGGTCAGGAAGTTGCCGGCGACGATCAGGCCCAGCCCGTAGGCGTTCTGCGCCGCCGCGAGGCTGGCCGCGATCGCGTCGGCCTGGCTCGCCTTGACGTGGCTGAAGCCGGGGAACACCAGCGCATCGTACTTGGCGAGGTTCGCGGGATCGCTGAGGTCGGCTTCGGTCAGGAGATCGAAGGGAATGCCGGCCTGCATCGCCTGGTTCTGGGCCGCCATGAACAACTGGCCGTAGTTCGTGATGTTGTAGTAGTTGGCCGCCGTGGTCTCGGAATACACGATCCCGATCCGGACCTGCGGATCGCCGGTCGCGGGCAGTTCCGGCTGGACCACGAAGTTCCCGGGATAGGGGTCGGGCAGGAAAGTCTGGTTGTTCACGTCGGCGAAGACGCGGATCGCACGCGGGCCGCCATTCAGAAGGGACGCTGGCAGTTCCACTTCGAGCACCGACCCGTCCGGGGCGACGGCGAAGGTGAGGGGCGCGACCAGGGTCTCGCCCGCGGCGCCGGTGTAGAGCCCGGCGAAAAGCTGGCCGTCGGCTCCAAGGCTGAAATCGATGTTGTATTCCGTCCCGTAGGCCCCGAAGACCTTGTACCCGGTGTCGAGGTTCAGGTCGGTGTCGAGCCAGAAGGTGGTGCCGGGCCCGATCGCGCCGGCCGTGGGCACAAGCTCGCTCTCGATCGCCAGCACGAAGCGGTCGCCCGAGGCCGCCGGCTCGGCGGCGCCATACAGCCGGTAGCCGGGGGTGTCGCCGGGCGCGCTGTCATGAAGCAGGTCCGCCGCGGGCCACTCCTCGGCTCCGAGCACGCCGTCGATGATGGTGATGACAGTCGACATGGCGGCTCTCCCCCGAAGCATGCCTCCCAGCGACAGTCCCCCAAGGGGATCGGACGCGGCAACGGACCTTGAGGGAGGCTGAACGAAAGAACCGAACAGCGGGGCGCCCCCACTCTTCCGGACGAGGCATCTGAGCGGCAGTCCCGGCCTTTCGGAGCGTAGCCGACCGTCAGGGCTGACCTATCGGACAGCCCGACGGCACCGGCGCGGCCCCGGACGGACCGACGGCGACGCGGGTCCCCTGCCCTGCGCGGCCACGGTCCGGGCGTATTGCGGTGATCAAAGACAGGGCCGTTCCCCCGGACTCTTTGGGTCAGCCATTCGCAAGGATCGTTGCCGTTCTCGCATGCCGTGGCCGACTGTGGCCCTGGGGGCAAAGCCGTGGGGGCGAATCCTTCCGATATTCCGACAGCCGGCGAAGGACCGGCGACAGGCGCGGCGAACCGTCGTGCGTCGGCTCCGGGTGGGTTTCTTCATCCATCGTTCACCGCTCCGGGGCGTTCCGGCGCCGTCCTGCTGGTGGTCCGCGCCGTTGAAAGGGCGCCGGCCGCTCCTGTTCAATGGTTAAGGCGAGGGTATCGGTCATGATGAGGATCTTCGGAACCGATGGAGTCAGGGGACGCGCCAATTCCTGGCCGATGACTGCGGAACTGGCGCTCCGGCTCGGTCAGATCGCGGGGCTTCACTTCACGCGATCCGACCGCCGCCACACCGTCGTCATCGGCAAGGATACCCGCATCTCGGGCTACATGATCGAGAACGCCCTCGTGGCGGGCTTCACCGCCGCCGGCATGGACGTGGTCCTGACCGGGCCTCTGCCGACGCCTGCCATCGGGATGCTGACCCGATCCATGCGCGCCGATGCCGGCGTGATGATCTCGGCTTCCCACAACGTCTACTCGGACAATGGCATCAAGCTCTTCGGCCCGGACGGATACAAGCTCTCGGACGAGGACGAGGCCGCCATCGAGGCCGGGCTCCAGTTGAGCCCGGCCATGGCCGAACCGTCGCGGATCGGGCGCGCCCAGCGGATCGACGGCGCTGGCGACCGGTACATCGAGTTCGCCAAGCGGACGATCCCGCGCGACCTGCGGCTTGACGGGCTGAAGGTCGTGATCGATGCGGCCAACGGCGCGGCCTACCGCGTCGCGCCCCGGCTGATCTGGGAACTGGGCGCCGAGGTCATCGAGGTCGGCACCGCCCCCGACGGCCTTAACATCAACGAGGCCTGCGGCTCGACCGCGCCCGAGGCCGCCTGCGAGGCGGTGCGAATGCACGGGGCGGACCTAGGCATCGCCCTGGACGGCGACGCGGACCGGGTACACCTGATCGACGAGACCGGGCGCGTCATCGACGGCGACCAGCTCATGGCGGCGATCGCGGAGGAGGCCCTGGCGCGCGGAGCGCTGGCCGGCCGCACGGTCGTCGCAACGGTGATGTCCAACATTGGCCTCGAACGCCATCTGGCGGGCCTCGGGATCAGCCTCCATCGCACGAAGGTCGGCGACCGCTACGTCGTCGAGGAGATGCGCCGGCTGGGCGCGAATGTCGGCGGCGAGCAGTCCGGCCACATCATCCTGTCGGACCACACCACGACCGGCGACGGGCTGATCGCGGCCCTGCAGGCGCTGGCCGCCATGCGGAGGTCCGGCCAGACCGCCTCGAAGTCGCTGGCCCGTTTCAAGCCCCTGCCGCAGGTGCTGCGCAACGTCCGGGTGGCTGACGGGGCTCGCCCGCTCGACCAGGAACGCGTGCGTCGCGCGATCGATGCCGCGAAATCCGAGCTTGGCGCATCCGGCCGGATCCTTGTGCGCCCATCCGGGACCGAACCGGTCATCCGGATCATGGCCGAGGGCGAGGACGCGGACCTGCTGGCGCGGATGGCCGACGAGATCGGGGCGGCGCTGGTCGGCGTGCCGGCGATCCTCAGGGGGGTCGCCGACCCGGCCGTGCGGCTCTCGGCGTAGCCGACCCGGAGAGGAGACAAGGACCATGTGCGGAATCATCGGCGTCCTCGCGAACGAGCGACCGGCCGCTCCGATCCTCGTGGATGCGCTGCGGCGGCTCGAATACCGCGGCTACGACAGCGCCGGCGTGGCGGCGGTCGACGCAGGGCGGCTCGACCGGCGGCGCGCGCTGGGCAAGCTCGCGGCCCTGGCCGACCTCCTGGGCCAGAGTCCTCTCCCTGGCAGCAGCGGGATCGGCCACACCCGCTGGGCCACCCATGGCCGGCCAAGCGAGGCCAATGCGCACCCGCACCGTTCGGGGCCGGTCTGCGTGGTCCACAACGGAATCATTGAGAACTACCGGGAGCTGAAGTCGGAGTTGGCGCGGGAGGGCGCGAGCTTCGAGTCCGACACCGACACGGAGGTGGTCGCGACCCTTTGCGCCTCCATGCTCCGGCGCGGCCTGGAGCCCGAGGACGCCGCTGCCGCCACGATCGCGCGCCTGCGGGGCGCCTATGCACTCTGCTTCCTGTTCGAGGGGGCGCCCGACCTGCTGATCTGCGCTCGCCGCGGCTCGCCGCTCGTGATCGGGTTCGGCGAAGGCGAGACCTACGTGGGCTCGGACGCCATCGCCCTGGGGCCCCTGACCGACCGGATCTGCTACCTCGAAGAAGGAGACTGGGCGGTGGTCACGCGCCAGGGCGTGCGCATCCACGCGGCCGATGGCGCACGGGCCGAGCGGCCGGTGCAGAGGATCGCGCCGGACAGCATCGTCGCCGACAAGGGCCAGCACCAGCATTTCATGGCCAAGGAGATCCACGAGCAGCCGATGGTGGTGGCGCGTGCCTTCGGGGCCTGGACATCGAACGACCGCAGCCGGATCGCGTCGCCTGCCGAGACGATCGACTGGCGGTCCGTCCCGCGGCTGACCATCGTCGCCTGCGGAACGGCGCATCTGGCTGGCCACGTCGCCAAGATCTGGCTGGAGAGGATCGCCCGCCTGCCGGTGGAGATCGAGATCGCCTCGGAGTTCCGCTACCGCGAGCCGCCGCTCCCGACGGGCGGCGTGACGCTGGTGATCAGCCAGTCCGGGGAGACGGCCGACACGCTGGGCGCGCTGCGTTATGCCAGGGCGGCAGGACAGACGACGCTCGGGCTCGTGAACGTCACCACCTCGACCATCGCGCGCGAGGCCGACCTGGCGCTGGCGACACATGCCGGGCCCGAGATCGGCGTGGCCTCGACCAAGGCCTTCACCGCGCAACTGATGGGTCTGGCCGCCTTCTCGGTCATGGTCGCGCGGGAGCGCGGCGCGATCGACGCGGACGGGGAACGGGACGCGATCGAGACGCTCTCGCGCGTGCCGCGGCTCATGGCCGAGACGATCGCGCAGGAGGATCGCTTTGCGGCCCTGGCCCGCGAGATCGCGACGGCGACCAGCGCCCTCTTCCTCGGACGCGGCCTGATGTACCCGATCGCGCTCGAAGGCGCGCTGAAGCTCAAGGAGATCACCTACATCCACGCCGAGGGCTACGCGGCCGGCGAGATCAAGCACGGGCCGATCGCGCTCGTGGACGAGGCAACGCCGGTGATCGCGCTGCTGCCCTCGGGCGACCTGCTGGAGAAGTCGCTGTCGAACATCCGCGAGGTGGCGGCGCGCAAGGGCCGGGTGGCCGTCATCGGCGACGCGGAGGCCCGTGCGGAGCTGGGCGACGAAGCCTGGCGCTCGGTGGCGATGCCCCGCTGCGATCCGCTGATCCAGCCCTTTGCCTACGCCGTGGCCATCCAGCTCCTGGCCTATCACGCGGCCGTCGCACGCGGGACCGACGTCGACCAGCCGCGCAACCTCGCCAAATCGGTCACCGTCGAGTGACAAGCCAGGGAAGGGAACCATGGGACACGTGGATCGAAAAGTCGGGCCGCGCCGCCGCTGCATCCTGGCTACCGGGGGCGCCGGCTACATCGGCTCGCACGTTGCCGTCGAGCTTCTGTCGGCCGGATACAGGGTGGTCATCCTCGACAACTTCGAGAACTCCGACCGGCGCGTCCTGTCGCGGATATCCCGGATCGCGCCGGGCGGCGATGTCGCGCTGGTCGAGGGCGACGTTCGCGACCCGGCGACCGTCGAGGATGTCCTGAGGTCCCATGACGTCGACGCCGTGATCCATCTGGCCGGCAAGAAGGCGGTCGGGGAGTCGGTCGCCGACCCGCTGCTCTATTTCCACGACAACCTGCTGGGCGCGGTCGCGTTGATGCAGGGGATGCGGGCGGCCAAGGTCCCGCATCTGGTGTTCTCTTCTTCGGCGACGGTCTATGGGCTTCCCAAGGTGCTGCCCATCGACGAATCCGCGCCCACCGGCGTCACGAATCCCTATGGCCGCACGAAGCTCATGATCGAGCAGATGATCGACGACGTCGCGGCGTCCTGGCGTGGCTTCCGGGCGATCTCGCTGCGCTACTTCAATCCGGTCGGCGCGCACCGCAGCGCCCTGATCGGCGAGAACCCGCGGGGGGTCCCGAACAATCTGTTCCCCTATGTGGCCCAGACCGCGGCGGGCCTGCGGGAGCGGGTCCGCGTGTTCGGCGGCGACTATGAGACGCGGGACGGGACCGGGGTGCGCGACTTCATCCACGTCGTCGACCTGGCCCGGGGGCATGTCCGCGCCGTCGACCTGCTCCTGCGGAGCAGCGGAGGCTGGCCACTGTCCCATCGGCGGATCAATCTGGGGACGGGACGCGGCTACACGGTCCTGGAGGTCATCGATGCCTTTGCCCAGGCCTGCGGCGGGCCGATCGCCTACGAGATCGTCGATCGCCGGCCGGGCGACGTGGCCGTCTCGCTGGCCGACCCGAGCCTCGCGGCCGAACTCCTGGGCTGGCGCGCCGAGCACGATTTGCAAGCCATGTGCCGGGATCACTGGGCGTTCCAGCTGCAGAGCGCACCGCCCGCGCCGCGCCCGGTTGACGCGCGGGCTCCGGCGGCGAAGGAAGCGAGCGCGAGCTAGACCGGCGACCTTTCCGTGGATCGCCACGCCGATACCGCCTATGGTCGGCTCCGGACGTGCCACATCGCCTGCGAAAGCGAGCCCATCGCCATGCGCGCCCTGACGTGGATCTGCCTCTTCTGCGCGAGCACCACGGCCCTGGCCGACGATGCCGTCGTCCCGGCCAGCGGGGTCGTGCCCGCACCCGCAGGAGATGCGGCAACGGGGTCTCCACCTCATCCGACCGAACGCGCCTGCCGGGCCAGCGCAGACCGGTCCCGAGCCCTTCGCCTCCGCCGCGCCCTGGAGGCCGGGTTCGGGGTGCAGTACTGGGGCGAGCGCTACACCGCCCAGGGCCTGGCCGACCAGCCGCACGGGCTTCTCATCATGGAAGGGACGAAGGTCGGCGCGCCCTACAGCGACACGGGACGCGAGGTGTTCTTCACGCCGGAGGAGATCGCGATGATCACGCATGACGGCGAGCGCCCGGCCCTTGGCTACCTGAACGTCGGGGAGATCGAGGATCATCGGGACTACTGGGTCGAGATGTCGACCCGGCGCGACCAGGCCGAGGCGTTCGTGCCGCCGGAATGGCTGGGCCCGCGAACCGCGCACGGCGACCACCTGTCCGCCTACTGGACGCCGGCCTGGCGCCACGTGATGCTGGCCCGGGTGGACCGACTCATGGCCTTGGGCGTCGACGGGCTGTTTCTGGACGACGTCCTGCACTATTACACTCATGCGACCGACAAAGGCCTGTCCTGGCCCGAGCCCGGCCGGCCCGAGGGGCCGCAGGACGCGCCGGGTCTGGCGCTGGCCATGATGGAACTCGTCCTTGCAATCGCCGAGCGCGTCCGGACCTGGGACTGCAACGCCCTCGTCATCGTCAACAACGGGGTCTTCATCGGACGCGACGCCGGCGAGCCCCCGGGCCACGACGGGAGCCGGCCGGCGTTCGCCGCCTATCTCGACGCCATCGACGGCCTTCTCGTGGAGAACGCGCTGTCGTCGGCCGACCACCCCGACACCCGCGCGGCGCTGAAGGAAGATTTCCTCGACAGCGGCCTGCCCATCCTGACCGTTGACGCGGTGGCCCTGACCGGAGGGCACGACACCGCGGCCCAGCAGCAGCGCGTGGCGGAGGAGGCCCGGAGGTCGGGCTTCGTCCCTTATGTCGTCGAGGACACCGGCTTCAACCGCCTGTGGGCGCCGACGACTCGGCCCTAGCGTCGGTCGCGACCGGGGACCGGACGTCGCGGCTCAGAAGCTCGCGCAGCCCCGCATCCCGCGGTGCGCCCGCCAGCAGGCTGCGGAAGAACGGGGTGCCCCGAAGATCGCTTGCGACCGACATCCAGATCGCCCGGTCCCAGTCGGTCAGCGGCCCTTCGGCGGCGGCCAGCAGGTAGTCATAGGTCGCGGTCGGCTGGCGGAGCCACCCGTACCAGGCCGCCCCGACGAGCGGCGCGCCCTCAAAGGTCTGGCTCGTCATCGCGCCTTGATACGGCAGGAGAGCCCGCGCGCCCTGGTAGCGGAGGAACTGGAGGAAGACGGTCGCCGGCGGCGGAGCGTCCGCAGCGATTCCGTCAGGGGATCTTCGATGGCTGGCACGGGCGAGCGCCTCTCGCAGTCCCGTCAGGTCCCCCGTCCGTTCGGCCACGCGGACCAAGGCCTGCCAGTCCTGCCCGTCGAGCCCGGCGTCGCCGGCCAGCCAGAGCGCCTGCAGGCGGCGGCCGATGCCGCCATGGCCGGTGTCGATGAAGGCCGTCACCGGGACGGGGCCGATCTCGGGGTCGGTGCCCACCGCAACCGTGGCCAGACGTACGGCCTGATCCAAGGCTCCGCGGCCCACGAGAGTCCTCAGGCTGGCATCAAGCCCCTCCTTCCGATGCGGCTCCATGCGGAACCAGCCGAGCGCCAGTTCCAGAGCCTCGTCCGGCCGGCCAGCGTCGATGCCCAGCTCAAGGAGTCGGCGCCGCGCCGCGAGCGCGCCTTCGCCGCCAGTCTCGGAGATCGCCATGTGCAGGTCGCGATAGGCGTCGGTTTCGCCGCGGGCGAGAAGGAGAGCGGCCAGGCGCTCGCGCTCGAAGTCGGTCAGCCGCTCCGGCGCCGTCGCCACCAAGAGGCGGGTCTCTTCGGCTTCGTCGCCGAGCAGGCGATACCAGTAGCCGAGCGCCTGCCGCCGGTCGGCCTGGGGCTCCATGTCCTGCGCGCGCGCCTTGAAGGCCGCAGCCGCCGCGAGGTCGCCCGAGAGCGCGGCCACATCGGCCAGCTCGTCGAACAGCCGCGCGGTTGGGCTGCCGGTCGCGATGATCTCCTCGTAGGCGGCCCTGGCAGCGTCGAGGTCCCCGGCCGCCGTCGCGAGCCGGGCCTGCAGGAGGCGAAGGTTCTCGGTGAGATCGACGCGGCCATCGCGCGCCTCAAGCCGTGCCAAAGCCTCGGCCGGCTCCATGCCGGAGAGTTCGGCCTCGAACTCGACCGCCGGATCGGGCCGAAGCACCAGGATGGCGTAGACGGCTACGGCGCAGATGGCGAAAAGGGCGAAGGCGTAGCGCTGCATGGCCTCACTGTCCCGGTGAGCAGGGGGTGGCGATGGAAACCTCGGCCGCGACCCCTGGTGGCAAGGGAAGCGGCACGGCAATGAGGCCGTTCGCGTCGGCGGTGACCTGCTCCCAGTGCCGGCGAGTGCGGCCGTCGCGGTCGTAGAGGGTCACCTCGTAGATCCGCCCCGGCTTCCCGAGCCACTCCGTATCGACCGGCCCGTAGCCCAGCAGCGTGGCCTGAAGGGAGCAGGCGTCATGGTTCGCCGCGAGCACCTCGGCGCGGGCCTGCACCAGCGCCGGCGCCGGATCGGTCGCGATCATGCCGGTCGGCGCGTCCACCTCGGCCAAGACGATCTGCGGGTCCGGGTCGGCCGGGTCCAGCGCCACGTAGAGCGACGTCCCGTGGCGGCGCGCCCCGATCGGGCCATCGCTGGCGTCCAGGTCGAGGGCGAGCCCGGCAGCCTGGTCGAAGCGGACCGTCTGCAGACCGCCCCGATCCTCGATCCGCCAGGCGAGCGCGCCCTCGGCGACGGCGCGCATTCGTTGGAAACCGGCAACGGTCTCCGCGTAGCGGGTGGCCGACACGGGGGCGACCTCGGCGGCGCGTGCGCGCTCCAGATGTCGCAGCACGCTTTGTTGTCCGGCGAAGTCGACGACCGAGCGGGCGCTGAAGGCCAGATGAAAGGGCTTGAGACGTCGCGGCGTCTCGGTGCGGTCCAGGGTCTGCGCCAGAGCCTGGAAGCCGCTCAGGTTGCCGGTCCAGAAGTCGGTGTAGGGCTCATCGTTGCTGAGGGCGTTGTAGATCTGCAGGCCGCCCGGGGTCTCCAGGCCCAAAGGCCAGAGATTTGCAAGCGAGGGCCTTGTGTCGGGGGCGAGCCCGCCGCCACCGCCGATGTTCCAGGCGCCGGCGGCCTGCACGGCGGCTATGGCGTCCGGGAAGGGGGTGGCGTTGCCGGTCCACAGGAACATCCGCGGCCAACGGTCGTCCGGCGCCAGCGCGGCGATGCGCGCGATGGCGCCATTGGTCTCGGCCGCAAGGTCAAAGGGCAGGCCGGCGTATTTGCGCGGCGCGCCCGGCGCGATGTCGAGCGCCGAGGTCGTCGGGTCCGCGAAGGCGGAGCCGAGGTTCCGGAAGGCCGTGGAGAGAATCGCGCGATCCTCGCGCGGGACCGCGCCGGAGGCGAGCGCCTCCCGCTCGGCATCCGGGCTGTAGCTCGCGAAGAAGGTCCAGTCCTGGATCATGCTGAGCCCGCTCGTGGCCACCTGCACCTGCGGCAGCCCCAGTATCCGCTCGGCGACGGGGCGCGCCCGGTCGGCCGCGGGCCCGGCGATGGCCGGGTCGAGGTCCCCCGCAAGCGGCGCCACGGTGAACGGGAGATCGGGATAGGCCGAGATGACCTCGGTCTCCAAGACCTCGGAGGCGAGGGGGGGACGCTCGCCGAACTGGCGCGCCGGCAGCGGCATGAGCCAGCCCTCGGGCTGGACGGTGGCGAAGAACATGCGCCGCCCGCTGAGGGTGGTCGTATCGGGGATGGGCCAGGGCGGCCGGTCGAGCACGCGTTCCAGAAGCTCTGGAAGGTCGAGCGTCCAGAGCGGGCCCCCGCGCGGGTCGTCCCGGACGAGGGCGCTGTCCTCCACATATGCGGCGCGCGGCCCCAGGATGAGCAGGTCGATCGCGGTGCCGCCGCTCCGCAGCCTGAGATGGCTCTGGCCGGGGTCCAACGCCTCGATCCTGGCGTAGGCTCCCGGATGCGGCTCGAACGCGGTCTCTGCCCCTAGGAGGTCCGGGTCGATCACCTCGACCGAGGAGTGGGCGCCCACGGGGATCTCGCCAGGCGCCCAGGTCAGGCCGAGCCCACCGAGATAGGTCGCCCCGGCCTCGGACGCGGCGGCCGCCTCCGACAGGCCGGTGTGTCCGAAAACGACGGTGGCGGGGCGTGCGCCGCAGGCGTCGGCGAGCCCTGCGCGCCAGGCCGCGAAACCGCCGGGGTCGTCCAGTGGAGCATCGAACCAGGACAGCGTGGCCGCCAACGGAGCCTCCGGCAGGGCCGGTGCCCGCGCCGCGACCTCCGAGACGTCGACATAGACCAGCCGGTAGCCGAGGTGGTTGAGCGTCATCTCCGCGTAGCGATGGATGCGCGTGGCGCGCGGGCCGGGGACGCGCGCGCCATCGTAGAGTGCAAGAACCGTGCGCGGCACCTCGCCTTCGTCGCGGCAGGCCGCGTTCGCTGCGGGCGCGGACAGAATGGCAATTGCCATTATTGCGATTGCACCAATGGCACCATACCCCTTTCGGAGCGATTGGAGCCAAATTCCAAAAGGTGATAGCCCTTTCGGACAGGTGGAGACTAATCCCAATGCGAAGCCCCCCTCGCCAACCACGGTGTTGAGCCGTTTCCGCTTGTATCCTATCCAGAAAGCACTGCGAAGGCGAAAGCGCACGACGATATCCATAAACATCTTGGTGGGATGAAAAGATGTCTTGGCACGGTATCAGGCGTTTTCTCGGGACGACCGCCATTCTGGGTCTGGGCGCGGGTGCGATCGCGATCGAGAACGTGGTTTCGACACAGGGACCCGAGGTCATCACCGCCCCGGTGGCGGCCATGGCCACGCGTCTGCAACCGCTCCGCGATGCGGCCGAGGCTCGGCTGGCCGTTCTGGCCGAAAGCTGGCGGTCGGACGGCGCCGCGTCGGCCGTCGCGACCGTGCCGCCAACCGTTGGACATGTGTCCGACCCGGCCCCGGAGGCATCCCAAGCCGATCGCGCAGACATTGTTCCCGTCGCTCAGCCCGAGCCGGAGCGCCCGATTCTGGCCGGATGCGACTCGCCTGGGGACAACAGCGATGTGGTGGTCCTGGGCGACCGGCTGGCCCTGCGCTTCTTCGAGCACAGCACCCTGGCCTCGGCCCCTTCCATGGACGGGGCGCCGGGGAGCGAGAGCATCGTCTTCGAACGGCTCGACCTTTCGGGCTCGTTCGAGGTCGGGACCTCCGGCGCGGTGTCGCTGCCGGCCATCGGCCATGTCGACGTCATCGGCCGGAGCCTGCCCTGCGTCGAAGCGCTGGTGACTCTGGCCGCGAGCGAGCGCCTGCGGCTGACCGGCAGCGTCAGCGCCGCCTTCGCCGCGCGACCTCCGGTGCTGGTGCGTGGTCTGGTGCGCGCGCCCGGGGAGCACGCCTACTCGCCGGGCCTGACGGTCGAGCGCGTGCTGGCGCAGGCGGGCGCCATCGAGGCGGATCCGCTCACGCCGTCGCAGCGGGACGACCTGCGCGCCCGTGAGCACGAGCTGGACGCCCTTGCCGCGAGCCTGATCCTCGAGCGGGCCCGGATCGACGCGGCCCTGTCCGGCGAACGGGCACTCGCCGACGACCCGGATGCTTGGGACGCCGTGGAGGAAGCATTGGGCGCCGACCGGGTCCGGATCGAGCGCGGCGTGCTGCTGGCCGAAATCGCCGAGGAGGAAGCCGAGGAACAGCGGGCGTCGGACCGCATCGACAGCTTGGTCGGACGGCTGTCGGCCGCCCAGGCCCACCTAGCCGCTGCTCAGACGCATCTTGCCTACCTGAGCGATCGCGAGGCGGAACTGTCCGACCGGATGCAGCGGGGCCTCGCCACAGATGATGCCGTCGACGCAGCGACGATGCAAAGGATGGACATGGAGCAGACCGTGCTCGAACGTCGCGATGCGCTTCTGCAACTGGAAGGAGAGCTACGCTTGGCCCGCCACGAGGCGGCGCTGCGCGAGGCCGAGCGCCACAACCGGCTGGCGATATTGGCCCTCGAGGCCACGAAAGAGCGCACGCAGGTGGGCGAGCAGCTGCGCGCTGTTCGAGCGCAGCTTGCGATGGAACGCCGCGACGCGCGCGTCTTCGCGGTGACGATCGAGCGCTCGGAGATCGACGGCGTCGCGCGATTCGTGGCCGATCCCGAGACGCGGGTCCGCCCGGGGGATCTCGTGACTGTGACCCCCGCCGACGCGCCGGCCGAGATACCGGCCGCGGACGGGCGCCGCACCCTTCCTCCTGATCCTGTCACCCCCGTGTCGTGGCGTTGAGCGAGGCCCCCAGTTCCATGCCCCAGCTCTCCGAAGCCTTGCCGCCCCCGGCCGGAGGGGCGCCGGTCCTGCGCGACCTCCTGGGGGCCGTCACGCTCCTGCTGGTGGCGCGGGCGGCCGAGCCACTGTTCTTCGGCCAGGGGTTCTATGCGACCCTGGCGATCCACCCGTTCTGGCTCGTGGTGATCCTTGCCTCCGTGCAGGGCGGCTTCTTCGTGGGCGTGGCCACCGCAGCGGCGGCGGCGATGTCGATGGATTGGCCCCCGCGGCCAGTCGGGGTCGACATCGCCGCGCATTATGTCGAGCTCGCTGTCGTGCCTGTGCAATGGCTTCTCGCTGCGATCGTCATCGGCGGCTTCCGTCAAGGTCAAATCCGGGACGAAGCCGCGCTGTCTGCGGAGAACGTCCGGCTCCGGCAGATGAACGAGGATCTGGCTGCCGAGGTGCAGCGGATGGACGCGACGGTGGCCGCCCTGGAACTGCATCTGGCCACGATGGAGGTCGAGGCCGCCGACTCGAACTCCGGTGGAGAGGGCGATCGCGTCCCGGAGCCTGGACTGGCGGCGCTGGCCGCCCTGGCCCGAGCTTGCCCGGACGACTTCGAGGCCGCGTTCGCCGACGCGGTAGTGGCCCTGGGCCTGGGGGGCGCCGCGTTCTGCGTGCGAGGACGTGAGCCGGTCCGGACCGGGTCGGCGTCCAGCCTGACCCCCACTGACCTGGAGCGGCTGGGCCGGTGGGCGGCCGAGGTCCGGCCCAGCGAAGCCGGAGCCTTCGATCAGTGGCAGGTCGCCGTTCGCATCGGGGACGATGCCTTCGTCGCAGCCATGATCCCGGCTCGAAGCGAAGGGCTTGGCGACACGGCGACGGAGGGAACCGCCACGCCGGCCCTGTCTGCGCCGGAAGCCGTCACCCGGCTCGCAGCGCTGGCGGCCGCGATCGGCTTTTCCGGCTTCCGCCCACCGAACCGGCAGGCGCCGGCCCTGATGGCTCTGGTGCCATGATGCGGCGGGGCAGCGGCTTGCGGATTCTGTCGGTAACGTTGGCCGCGGTGGACATCTCTCTCGCATGGTTCTGGATCGTGGACACCCTGTCGACGGCCCAGGTCGTCGCGGCTCATGCCGCCGCTGTCGGGCTGGCCGGTGGGCTCGCCCTGAGGCTGCGCCGGCCCGACCGCACGGATATCGCGGCGGCTCTCCTGATGGCCCTCTTGCTGGGCCCGCTTGGTGGTGTCGCCCTGGTCATCGGCGATCTCGGTCGCGGCGGGGAACCGGCGCCGATCGCCCGGCCGGCCCCCCGGGTCGCGCCACCCTCCCGGGCCGAGCTGGTCCATGCAGAAATCCTGCAGGGCCGCCGTCCACGCGTCGGCGCCTCGGTGCCCAGACCCTTCTCGCAGGTCTTCGCCTCCGGATCCCTGGCCCGGCAGCAGGAAGCCATCGCCGCGATCTCCCTTGGCTATCGACCGCAGATGCTGCCAGCGCTCCGCTTGGCGCTGGCCTCGGAGGTGCCGGCGCTGCGGGTCCAGGCGGCCGCGGTCTTCGCCAAGCTGCGGGGCAGCTTCGGCGAACGCGCCAAGGCGCTGCGCGCGGCGGCGGTCGCGGGCCCCCTGCCCCCGGATCTGGCGGCCGAGGCCGAAGCGGTCGCCGCCTCGGGCTTCGTCGACCCGGACACCGCGGCCGAACTTCGGGCCCAGGCCGCACGCGTCTCCGGCGCTCCCGCCGACCGGCCGCGCAGGTCGAGGGACGCACTCCTGCGCCCGCCCCGGCTCAAGCGTCATTCCTGCGGGGGTGTCGCATGACGGCGGCGGGCCCGCTCGATGTCTGCATCGTCGTCGAGGGCTGCTATCCCTTCGTGGCGGGCGGAGTCTCGTCCTGGCTCGACTGGCTGATGCGGAGCCAGCCCGACACGACCTTCGGCGTCGTCGCCCTGACGTCCGACGACCGCCCGCGCGGGATGAAGTACACGCTTCCCGAGAACGTCTCGCATTTCCAGGCAGTGGCGCTCGCCCCCCGCCTGAGAAAACCCGGGCTGACGCAGCCTCTGATCGATGCGGAGGAGTTGACCGACCTGCTCCACGGCATAACGCGCGAGGGCCGCCTGGATGCCTTTCTTGCCTTGGCTGCGCTGGCCGACCGCCCTGTGCTGCGCTCGGGCTTGGGCCGCTTCGTCCGACCCGCGCCGCCCAGCGTGTCCGACCTGATCTCCTCCGAAGCGGCTTGGACCGCGATGGTGGCCTGCTACCAGCAGGTTGCACCGCACGCCTCCTTTCCCGACTTCTTCTGGGCCTGGCGGAACCTTGTGGGCGGGATGATCTCGGCGGCGACGGCCCCGGCGCCGCCGGCCCGCGTGTATCATGCGATCTCGACGGGCTATGCCGGGCTCTACGCGGTGCGCGCCGCGCGTCAGCACGGGGCCCGCTCGGCGATCACCGAGCATGGCATCTACACCAACGAGCGGCGCATCGACTTGGTGATGGCGGACTGGATCGCCGACACGATCCGGACGGGCCTCGGAGGTGGCGAGGAGCGCACGGATGTCCGCGACTTCTGGATCGAGACCTTCGAGGCCTATGCCCGCCTCGTCTATGCTGGCGCCGACCGCGTGACGACGCTCTATGGCGCCAACCAGTCGTTCCAGAGAGCGCTCGGCGCGCGCGAGGAGACGCTGAGCGTGATCCCGAACGGCATCGTTCTGGAGCGCTTCAGCGGCATCCAGGGCGGCCGGTCGTCGCGCCCGACGGCGGCATTGATCGGCCGCGTGGTGCCGATCAAGGACATCGAAGCCTTCATCGCCGCCGCCGCAGTGGTCAGGAAGGCAATCCCGGACGTGCAGTTCCTGCTGATCGGGCCGACGGACGAGGACGAGGACTACTTCGCGCTCTGCCGTCGGCAGATCGACGAGCTCGGGCTGGGCGACACCATCGTCTTCACCGGCAAGGTTAACATCGCGGACTATCTCGGCCGCATCGACGTGCTCGTGCTGACCTCGATCAGCGAGGCGCAGCCCTTGGTGCTGCTGGAGGCCGGCGCGGCCGGGGTGCCCTGCGTCGCCACCGACGTCGGGTCCTGCCGGGAGATCATCGAAGGGGCGCCCGACGAGGCCCCCAATCTCGGGAGCGCCGGCCGCGTGGCCCCCCCCATGGACTCCCAGGCGATCGGACAGGCGATCATCGAGCTGCTGGCCGACGCCGAACTGCGCCGCCGCTGCGGCGAGACCCTGCGCCAGCGGGTCCAGACCTACTTCACATCCGAACTGTCGGCCGCGCGCTACGGCGCCCTCTATGCCGAGCTGATGACCGCATGAGCAGCAACCGCACCGACCTCGGCGACGCGACGGGCGGTCTGTGGGCCGCCAAGGCGCTACGCTGGTGGATGGGCAGCGGCCTGCTGCGCCCGGCGCGTGGCCTGATGGCCGCCGTCGTCGTTGCTGCCGGCCCGTGGCTAGTGTCCGTGATCGCGCTGGCAGTCGTGTCCGTGACCATGACCCCGGTCCTGGGCTTCGAGGCGGTCGAAGATCTGCGCCTGACGGTGATCTATGCCTTCTGTCTCGCCCCCTTGGCAGCCGGACCGGTGGGGGCAACTGTGTCCCGGATGATCGGGGCCGGGCTGGACTCGGGGGACATCGGGCAGGTTCCCGCGCTGTTCCTGGCCGCCGCCGTCGGCTCGGCGCTCGCGGCCGAGGTCCTGGCGGTCGTCGTGGTAATGCTTCTCGGGATCGGGCCGCTCGAAGTCGCGCTCGCCTTCGTGTTCCTGACTGGAGCGGCCGCGATGCTCTGGACCAGCTTCGCGGCGCTTACGGCGCTCAGAGCCTATCGGCTGCTGATCTGGTCCTTCGCGGGCGGAATGGCCCTGGCGGTTGCCGCCATCATGCTGGCCACGCGCGGCCGGGTCGACACCGAAACCCTGATCTGGTCGTTCACGGCGGGCATTGCGCTCTGCGTGTGTCTGGCGCTGATCCGCCTGCGTCGGGCGGCAGGAGGATCGGACGGAAACCTGGTGCGGGCGCTCGGCGACACGCGGCGGGAAATGCGGCGGCTCTGGCCCCTTGCGCTCGGCGTGCTTTGCGCAATCACCGCCGCCTGGGCGGACAAGTGGGTCTACTGGGTCTCGCCCGGGGCGGCGCGGTCGGCGGCGGGCTTCGCGCATTACAGCCCGTACGACAGCGTCATGTTCCTGGCGCACCTGTCGGCCATTCCCAGCTATGCGGCGCTGCTCGTGTTCCACGATTCGGACCTGCGGGGTAGCGTCGAAACCTTCCGGGCACGGCTCGGTGACCGTTCGACCTATGCTCGGATCCGCGCCTCGGTCGATGCGCTGGGGCAGACAGTCTGGTCGGGGGTGTTCGCCATCGTCTACTTGCAGGCCGCCCTGACGGCCTGCATGGTGCTCATGGCGCCGGCGCTGGCTGCGGCGCTCGACTTCAGCTTCGATCAGATCATCACTCTTCGGGTCGGCCTGATCGCGGTGTTCCTGCACGCCTTCTTCTACCTGAGCTGCGCCGTCCTGCTCCTGTGCAACCGGACGCGGCTCTATCTTCTGATGCAGGCGGCCTTCCTGGCGCTCAATGTGTCAGCCAGCCTCGTGTTCCAGGCCCAGGTCGGCCTGTCGGCCTATGCCTTCTTCATCAGCGCCCTCGTGATGTCCGTCATGGCCTTCGTGGTCGCCCATCGGGCGTTGTCGAAGTTCGACTACCTGACGTTCCTGGGCGAGAACGACTCGTTCTACGCCCGGTGACCCTCCAATTGGCCAGAGCTCCCGGCAGGCCCCCACTGAGGTCCGGCCAATCGCTCAGGGCGCCAACGGCTCCCGCTCCATCGACAACGCCAGAAGCGCGATCTGGGTTCGGTTGCTCACCTTCAGCTTTCGGAGAAGATGGCGCACGTGCAGCTTCACGGTCGACTCGGAGAGGTCGAGCGCCTTGGCAATGGCCTTGTTCGACAAGCCTTGCTCGAGAAGTCGGATCACGTCCACCTGTCGCGCCGTCAGGACCAGGGAACGGCCGTTTATGTGAACCTCGACACAGCGTTCGTCGATGGTGCCATCCGGCTGGGCGTTGGACCTCGGCGCAAGGAGGTCCTCGTCGTCGGGCAAGCGCATCGGCCCATCCGCGGCCCGGCCCGGAGCGAACCGCATCGACGCCTCTCCCCGAGCGGCGCCCGACGTTCCATGACGATCGACGGAGATCGACGCAGATCGCCTGGGCCAAGCCGAGTCCGGGTAGTAGCGCCCGCCGGCCAGGATGAGCTGAATGGCAGCCATAGCGACGTCGGAGGCCAGGTGCGTGGGAATGACGCCACAGACGCCAAGACCGATGGCCATGTCGATCGCATCGGAGTCGACTTCGTCAGCCAGCACCACGATCGGACGCTCGTGAAGCGCAATTCGGCAGGCCTCGATCGTCTGCATGACCTGTGGATGGGAGATCGAGGCTCCCCCGATGACATAGATACATGCGGCGATCTGGCCATCCGGCAGCGAGCCGTTGTCTTTGGCCAGTTCATGCGCCCGAATCTGGGTCAGGCCGAGGCCCGCGCCCTGGGCCTGCTTCGCGAGGATCGCGGCCACGGCGTCCCCTCGGAACTGATGATCGTCGACCACGATCAGCTGCTTCGAGAATTCCAACATCTTTCCACCTCTCATGAACACCACCGCGGTCCTGAGGCCGCAGGCCTCGGGCTCGAAGTGCATTGCAGTTGCCGTCACGTTCGTCCGCCACGGCCAAGTGGAAGGCCGCGGATCAGCCTGTCGCAGGTACGGGCGCCCTGCCCTTGACGGGCTTGCCCTCCAAAGCCGGCGCCATGATCGCCGGTCACCTTGATCGTGCATCCGTAGGCCGACCGACCGGCGCCGGCGCGAGGACGGTCGGGACCGCCGCCGCGCGACCCGCGCCCTGACTGCGACTCGGGCCGCGACGTCCCGAGCCAGGACCGTCTTCGGCCCCTTCGTCCATCAACTGTAGTGAGACGTATGCCGCCTTGACGTGAATCGGGCGGTTTCGCAGGCGCGGCTTCCAGTCATGTCATCCCCTCATGACTAGGACCGAGGCTTGGCGTCCATCTCTCGGTCCCGTTTTCCCCTGAGAAAGAGAGTAGATGACGCTAAGGAACCAAGTAAAGCTTCCTGGCAGATGCTCGCTGTAGCCAGTTATTGTTCACTATAGCGCAACAAAGTGTGTCGTGTCAGGCATATAGGCCTCTCCTGACCTCTTGGAAGGCGAACCACCTCCGGCCAATTTGCGTTCACAAGTCTGTGATACGTTTCTTCGTCACTGAAAGTGCTCAGCTGCGCAGGATTGATTGGCACGGATATGACGACCCGCGACAGGCACCTCACGTAACATATGTGATGGCGGTTTTCTCCAACGTTGTTCTCGTCTTGGCGGATCTCCCACCACCGTCTCAAGTTTCTTGGGCATTACCGCTTCTGTTTCCCGGGTGTTTCGTTCGGTGCGGTGGCCCTACGACAAATGGATCGTTTAGACCCTCCCAACTGCCTTAATGAAGATCCCAAAGGATGATCTGCCCAGACCGAGGCATCTTGCGGCACCGAGCGGCAAGGAGCCCGATGCAAGCAGTCGATCGCTCCGCGCCGGCGATCTGCCGTGGTGCGACCAAGCCGCACCGCATTGAACCTGTGGGCGAGTTCTGAGTCCGACGCCCGTCTACCAACCTGCGGCCAAGGCTTCAGGTGCGGGCGGGTGCCGCTGGCGACGGCGCCCGGACAGCGTCGGGGCAACCCGTGAACGGACCATACTGGAACCCCACACCTCCCAGTTGGCAGGAAGTGTGGGGCGAAGCGGCGCGGAGCCGTGATGTGCAGCTTGCCGGGGGATGTTCGGCTCGCAGTGTGTTTCGCTTTCCTCCAAGGGGCCAGGAGGCTGGGCGCTTCGCAGCAGGACCATGACCTGCGCCGGGCACCCTGAGAAGCTGGTCGGAGGGACATCATCATTCGAGCTGCCTTGTCCTTCAGAGAGCAAGCTGACTACCCGCCCCTGACCTTACTGCGAGAGCGGGTTGGACCGAGCGGACCAAGGATTCATGACACCCTGGCGTCGTCGCCCCCCCCCGATCGAGCGCAACGCCGTCGATCAGCCATGTCGCCCCCCATCCGGGACGGGGTGGATGCCCGATGGCACAGGCGCCGGACCGACCCGGAAGGAGGAGAGCGGCGGCGGCGCCCCTGTCCTTCTGGGCGGTGGCGTCCGTGCCCCGAGTTGTCCAAGTTTGGGGCATGGACGACAGTTGCCCTGGTCTTGGAAAGGACGGGTGTAACCTCGATCGGATCGTCCCTAGTAGCCATGCCGGCAAACCTTTCCTACGGTCCCGTCATCAATGCCGGGACATCCCGCGAGGCCCTGCCATGCACGATCCCCTCTGCCGCACCATCCTGGCCCTCGGGCACCTTCATGGTCAGGACCTTAGCCCGCCTAGGCGAGAGGCTTGGGCTGCCCTTTGGGAGAGCCTGCTCGGGGTGCAGACCGAGCGGGCCGCGCTGCTCGGTGTCGTGCGGGCAGCTCGACGGCTGGTGGACATCCTCGACCGGCATGGCCTGTCTGTCCGCAACGGCGATGAGGACGCCATCGCGACGCTGGCCGAGGCGCTCGAACGGATTCCCGTGGAGCGAGACGACGACAGCCACCGGATGATCGACAGCCTCGCATTGCTGACCCTGCTGGACCGGAGCGGCGATGAAGAGAGGGCCGCTGCCCCGGCCAGGAAGGCGTCTAAGCCCTATCTTCTCCCATCGATCGAGGGATGCGGCGCACTGCCGTGCGATTCGGCCGGCGCCCAAGCTCCCGGCCGTCAGGTAGCCGTTGCGCCTCGCCAGCGACCGGACCGAAGACGATGATCGTACGGCAGAGATTGACGGGAGACGCAGCGTGGTGACGTTCCAGACCTCTACCGGCCCCGTTGCGGTCGACGACTGGGGCTATGTCCTGCAAGGAAGGAACGGCTCCCCCTTACGCTCCGACAGGCTGGCTTCGGCGGTTCATGACCTGCTCGTGATCGACGCCTCGCGCGACGGGACCGATGCGGGCCGTTTCCGCGACGACGAGATCGTGCGGATGAAAGATGGCCTTGGCGGCCGGGCGGTGGTCGCCTCCTACATCTCGATCGGCGAGGCCTCCGACTATCGGGATTATTGGCGCGACGGCTGGACGGACACTGGCACCGCCTCAGGGCGACGAACCGATCAGGCGCCGGAGTGGCTCGGGCCGGTGAACCCCGACTGGCCGGAATCGCGCAAGGTCCGCTACTGGAACGAGCGCTGGCAGGACATCATCTTCAACGACCGTCACACCGGCGAGATCGACGCCATCGTGCGCGCAGGCTTTGATGCCGCCTATCTCGACATCGTCGACGCGTATTACTTCTGGGCGGAAGAAGTGCCTGATCGGGAACGCCGAGCGGGCGATCCGGCCGATGCCCGGCAGGCCGCCCGGCGCATGGTCGACTTCATTGTCGATCTCACCGCCCATGCGCGGGAAACCAATCCCGATTTCTTCGTGATCCCGCAGAACGGGGCCTGGATCCTCGACGATCTCGGCTCCGATGCGACGCGAAGGAAGGCCTATCTCGACGCAATCGGGGGGATCGCCGTCGAGGACGTCTACTTCGGGGGAAACGCCGACGAGAACAACCCGCTCGACCCGGACGAAGCCACGATCGCGGTGCTCAAGCGGGACTTCCTGAGTCATGGCAAGCCGGTCTTCGCCGTTGACTATGTGAACGGCGGCGCCCGCGTCTCCGAGTTCATCCGGCAGGCTCGGGAGGACGGCTTCATCCCCTATGCCGCGCCTCGCCGCGACCTGGACCGTCTGGCCGGCCCCCACGATGGTGGGTCGCCCTATGTGATCCCGACCGATGGCGATGACGTTCTGCGCGGATCCATGCGGGCGGATCGCATCGAGGGGCTGGGCGGGCGGGACAGGATCGACGGACGGGGGGGGCCTGACATTCTTTACGGTGGTACCGGTGCTGATCGCCTTTCGGGCGGGCGTGGCGCCGACACGATCGGCGGCGGGGGAGGCTCGGACCACCTTTCGGGTGGTCCCGGCGCCGACCGCTTTGTGTTCCGCTCGGCCCGGGATTCGGGACCCAGCCACTCGGCCCGAGACACGATCCACGACTTCTCGCCGTCCTCTGGCGACCGCATCGACCTTCGTGGCATCGATGCCGACTCCGGGCGGTCCGGCAACCAGGGCTTCGACTTCGTCGGGACCGATCCGTTCTCCGGTCGGGCGAGCGAACTGAGATGCGTCCGAACCGCAACCGATACTTGGCTGCGGGGCGACACCAATGGCGACGGCCGGCCCGATTTCATCGTTCACTTGGACGATCCCATTTGGATCGGGGCGAACCATATCCTGCTTTAGGTGGCCGTAAAGGCGCTGTCGCATGGTTGGCCGATGCGGTGGCAAAGGAACCCGATCTTTCGGGATGTCGCCGATCTTCGCAGGCGCCTCGCTGACAACTCAGCGGAACTTGATCTGCCCCCGGTCGCCCTTGGCAATGCCCTGCTTGGCACCGCTCTCAAATTGGAGTCGTACCCAGTGGTCGGACCGAGCGACGTGCAGATCGGGTGAGCGGTCGGTGCGCATGGGGGCTGGGCATGAAAGACGACCCGCCCGGTGGATATCCGGACGAGATGATCCCGATAAGACTTTCCCTCGACGGATGGTAGGCTGCCGAAGACTCCCTCGACTCGCGGGCGCGTGTAGTCCCGCAACGTACAGGCGGGGTCGTCGTAGCCATACGCGTGCGCCGTCACGAAGGCATGATCCACCCCGCCCATTCGACGACGAGGCGCAGACCCGTTGAGTAGCACGAGGTTGGGGCCCGCCTTCGGCGCGCAGTGCAGGTCGGCCTCGGCGGTTGTCGGTGTGCGGCAAATGTCGACCGCAATCGTCCTAACAATTGACCCGCAGCAGCGGTCAAGGGCACGCGACCAGAGCATCCTGTCTGTCTCGACCCTGTTGTCGCCGGAGTGAAAGATGCAGCCAGTGGCGTCGTAATCGGTGCAGATTCCTGGAACGCCAGGGTTTCCTGTGGTGCACCCACCTCGTCATGTCCGCCTTACGCCTGTTTTGAAGCCTGCGCTTCCTGCGTCCTGCCCGGCTCGTTCTGGCGCGCGGTCCGTGCAGATCGTGGGCACGGCCAACCATCGCATGATCGCCCTGCGTACCAGCCTGCGCCGAAACGGATTTTGGCGGAGTGCTCGCCTACGTCCGTCCTCCTCATCCTACTCACCGCCGCCGGCACGGTCGAATTCGAGCCGGATCGCGGGATCGAGGTCGGTGTTTCCAGCTACGGCGAGGCACTGTAGTGGACAGGGAATTGGTCGCGACCATGGGCTCAGAGTTCTGGCCACGGATGCGGAAGGTTGGAACCTGTGCCTCCTGCTCGAGTCACAAGGCTTCGCTGTCCTCGGCCATATGCCGGCGAGCTTCACATCCTTTCCGTGGGGCGCCACTCTGAACAGCGAGACCCCGGGACCGGCGGCCCCTGGAGTCCTACCTACAGAAATCACGGTCCTTCGGGATGAGTTGCGCCGCGCAAGCCGAAACATGGCGCGCTCCGGTCAGCCTGGCCACGGGGGCGTGGATTGAACCCCCGCATTTTGCGGGATCTTGAGCCCCACGCCCGACAACTGGGCCGACCCAACGAAAGGCGCCCCGTTCGTCCCGTCCGATCTTTGGTGCCATCCTCAATATGCTCTGCGGCCTTTAGCACCGGTGAGAGTGGTGTTCTCCCTGTATCTCACCTGCTGTTGCCGCAGCGCCCGATGAAGCTCCCACCATCTCGGGCGCAATGCTCGTTTCGCTGATGCCATTGGTCACGCTGGGCGTGCGTCCGAGGCCTCCTGGACGGGTCCGTCGGTCAACTCCGAGGCAGCCAAGATGGACAGCGCGGCGAGCGGCAGGATAAGCGCTTTGAAGCATTATGCGACGGCGGGAGCCAGACGGGCGAGAGGCCGCCCGGAAGGGGGCATTGCCACGGCCAGTCATGCCGCATGGGCAACTTGGCCAAGGATAAGGCCCGGCAACTCCGTAGGCCGGTGGGATGCCGGTCAGCGCCGCTCCGCCTCGGGTTCAAGGCCCGCGTAGTAGGCTGCCAGCGCCGCAATGTCCGTCTCGTCCAGGTGCTGGGCGGCCTTGGCCATCAACTCCGCCGCCGGACCTCCCCCCCGCAGGCCGTCGCGCCAGAGCCGGAGTTGCTCGGCAAGGTAGCTTTCGTGCTGCCCGGCAAGAGCGGGGCCGGGACCACGCCGGACTTCGCTCTCTTCGGGGCCGTGGCATCCGCTGCAGGCCGGGACCTCCGGATCCTGCGTCGCGGCCCAGGCGAGTTCCTCTCCTCGCGCAGCCAAGTCTTCGTCGACCTGCGCCGCCTCCGGCGCGGGCGGGACCGAGGCGAACCAGGCGGCGAGCGCGGGCAGCGACTCGGCTGGTACGGCCGAAGCGGCCTGCGCCATGATTCCGCTTTCGCGCCGCCCTTCGCGGAAGCTTTGCAGCGCCTGAGCGAGGTAGGCTTCGGACTGCAGGTCGAGGCGAGGGATGCGGGCGTTGCCTGATCGTCCGTCGAGACCATGGCAGCCGGCGCAGTAGGCAAGGCCGGTCGGCGCCCCGGGAGGCACCGGCGGATCGGCGGCCCAGTCGGCGTAGGTCTCGGCGTCCATCTCCTGCACTCGGGTCAGGAAAGCCACCACGGCCCAGACGTCGTCCTCGCGTACCGAGGGCCAGTGGGGCATGCCGCTCATCTTCACGCCGTTGTAAATGATCCAGTGAAGCTCTTCGGGGGACCAGTCGCCCACCGCCTCGGCGATAGGCGGCGGCTCGGGTTCCATGGAACGGATGGTCCAAGTCCGCGCCTGGCCCGGGGCCGCGTGGCACATCCGGCAGGCCCCGTCGAAGTGGCGCACGCCGAGCCGGGCCATCTCCTCGGTCAGCGGCGGCGCCGTGCCTGGGGCCGGCGCGCGAAGGTCGACGGCGCGGCGGTAGGTGGTGTGGAGCACCCAGGCGGTAATAGGCCAGTGCCCTGCCCGGGCCGCGATGTTGTAGAGCCCGAAGCTGACCACCGCGCCACCGGCAAGGAGGCCAAGCAGGGCGAGGGTGGCGATGGTCCAGACCACGGTCCTCATGCAGGCTCCTCATTGTCGCCGCGCAGCGCCCGGGCGGTGAGCGCGAGGCCGGCGATCAGGTAGACCGGCGTCCCGATCCCGAGCATCAGGAGTCCTCCGATACCCTGCGCCCAGACGTCCGGCGGCGTCCCGCAGATGGCCGCGTAGAGATCGGAGGGTGCGAGCACGAGGAGCGCACCAAGAAGCGTCATGTGCATGGAGGTCAGGAGCAATGCCCCTGCCCCGGCGAGCGGCTGTGCAGCCCCCAGCGCGCTGATCCAGACCGCGAGGCCACCCAAGAGAAACAGCAATTGTTCGGCTAGAAACCAGCTTCCCGAGAGCCGTGCCGCGCCGTGGAGCGCGGGCAGGTGCCAGCCCCAGACGACGGCGAACTCGATCACGGCGCCTGCAAGCGGGGGAACCTCCAGTCGGGCGAAGGCAGCGGGCCAGGCCAGCACGAGAAGCGGGGCGGCCAGCGCCACAAGCGTCATGTGCCCCAGCATGTGGGACGGGAAGCCATTGCCTCCGAGCGGCGCTGTGATCCCCACCCCAAGCAGGAGGAGCGCGGGAAGGCGCAGCGCCCGACTCATCGGCACGTCGCCGTCAGGAAGGCAGGCAGCGCCGTGTAGATCACGCCCACGGCCGAGATTACCGCGAGCAGCAGCGCCGCGTGGCCTAGGAACTGATGGCGGTCCTCGCTCGATCCGTCGGCGTCCTCTTCGATCAGGGAGTCCTCATTGCCCTTGCGCCACTGGTGAAAGGAGCGCTGGCCCTGCCAAGCGATCCCCGCCAGCGCCACGAGCGTGGCAAGGCCGATTCCCCAGACCAGCAGGTCGAGATGCTCGGAGGCATGGGGGAACTTGGCGCAGAAGACGGCGGCTCCGGCATAGCTCAGCAGGAAGTGCATGGCCCAGATCAGCGGCCCGAAGGTAATCCGGACGAGGCTCGCGCGCTCTTCCGCGAACTCCTGCTCGCCTCCGGCGGAATGGCGGCGCGCGGTCACAGGAGCCTCGGCAGGCCAGCGACGACCGCCACGGTCACGAGCACCGTGAGGGCCAAGAAGTGCCAGAAGAGCGTAATGTTCCAAAGCGGGGCGTCATGTCGGGGCGTGAAGTCTCCGGCCAAAAGTCCCACAAGGCAGAAGAGTTGCATGATGATGCCCCCGCCGACATGGACGAGCGTCCAAATGACGATCGCCCAAAGGATGGCCGGATAGACGTGACTTGTGGGATCGAGGTCGGGCAGCCAGACCGACCCGAGCAGCGCCGCCCCACCGGCCACCGCGAGGAGCGGTGCCACGGCCAGGCAGAGCGTTGCCGTCCACGGGCGCCCGCGGGCGTTGACAACCCGTGCCGTGAGCGTCAGCGCCCAACTCAGGGCCAAGGCCACAAGCGCCGCGACGGCAAGGGTGCCGCTGGCCATGGCGGCGCCTTCGGGCGGGAAGTCGGGCCTTGCCGTCCAGTAGAAGAAGACACCGAAGACGAGGCTCGCGAAGGCCGTGGCGTCGCCCAGCATGGTGATCCACATGGCCCACCAGCCCACGGAGGACGGCCCCGACACATAGAGCGGCAGCCGCAGGCCGAGCCCGGCGTCCTTAGTCTCGGCCTCGGGGTGGCTGCGGGCCGAGAGGTAAAGCCAGACGCAGACGGTCAGGATGGCGAGGGCGCTCGATACCCCGGCGGCCCAGTAGAGGTGGTAGACCGGCAGGATGAAGGCCCCGGCGGTGAAGAGCGCGGCGACATGAGTGATCCAACTTGGCCCGGGCACGCGCAGCACCTGCAAGGGGCGCGCGTCGATGACCGAGGTGACGAGCGTCTCGCGTAGGCCTTCGGGCGCGTCGGGGAGGTAGAAGCGACCCGAGTCCACGCGCTCGACGAAGGCTTCCTGTTCCCAAGCGGGATAGCGGGTATGGACATAAGGGATGGAGCGGGTACCCCAGTTCTCGTCCGGATCAGGCACGAACTCAAGCGTGCCGGCGTTCCACGGGTTGCGCGACGTCCGAGGCCCCACCCAGGCGGCGCGCAGCAGATCCCAGACCAGGACGGCGAAGCCCGCCGCGATGACGAAGGAAGCCAACGTCGAAACCATGTTGAGCCCGCCCCAGCCCATCTCGGCCGGGTAGGTGAAGACCCGCCGCGGCATCCCGATCAGCCCTGTCAGGTGCATGGGCAGGAAAGCGATGTTGAAGCCCGCGAAGATGAGCCAGAAGGCCCAGCGCCCGAGCCGCTCGGACAGCATCCGCCCCGTCACGACGGGGTAGAAGTACACGGCGCCCGCGATCACCGGAAAGACGAAGCCGCCGAAGAGCGTATAGTGGAGATGCGCCACCACGAAGTAGGTGTCGTGCGCCTGCCAGTCGAAGGGCGCGATGGCGACCATCACGCCGGTCAGCCCCCCGGCCGTGAAGATGGCAAGCGCCCCCGCGATCCAGAGCATAGGCAGGCCCATCCGCGCCCGGCCCGCGAGCAGCGTGGCCACGAAGGCGAAGAGCTGGACGCCGGTGGGGATCACCACCGCCTCGGAGGCCGCCGAGAAGAAACCGAGCGACAGCGCCGGGAGCCCCGTCGTGAACATGTGGTGGACCCAGAGCCCGAAGCTCAGGAACCCCGTCCCCACGGCCGACAGCACGATCCAGGAATAACCTACGATTGGCCGGCGCGCGAAGGTCGGCACGATCATCGCCGTGAGCGCGATCGACGGCAGGAAGATGATGTAGACCTCCGGATGCCCGAAGATCCAGAACAGGTGCTGCCACAAAAGCGGGTCGCCCCCGCGCTCGGGGTCAAAGAAGGGCCAGTCGAAGCCGCTCTGCAGTTCGTAGAGGAAGTCCCCGGCGATGAGCGGCGGGAAGGCGAAGAGGATCATGCCGCCCACCACCATCACGTACCAGGCGTAGAGCGGCATGAGGTTCACCCGCATCCCCGGCGGGCGGCATTTGAGCGTGCCCACGATCAGTTCCACGGCGGCGGCTATGGAGGCCACCTCGATGAAGGAAAGGCCGAGCAGCCAGATGTCCGGGCCTACCCCCTCCTGCTGGAGCGAGACGGGCGGGTACATGAACCAGCCGCTGTTGGGGGCAGCGTCGAAGAATACCGAGCCCAGTACGAAGACGCCGCCGATCAGGAAGCACCAGTAGCCGAACGCCGACAGCCGCGGAAAGGGCAGGTCTCGCGCGCCAAGGAGCGCTGGCAGCAGCAGGATCGACACGGCCTCGAACATCGGGACAGCGAAGAGGAACATCATCGCCGAGCCGTGCATCGTGAAGAACTGGTTGTAGCGGTCAGCCGAGAGAAACCCATTTTCGGGCACGGCGAGCTGCACCCGCATCAGGAGCGCAAGGACACCGGCCCCCAGCATGAAGGCCAGGCAGGTGAGCGTATACCAGACGCCGACCTCGGAGTTGTTGACGGCCGACCAATAACGCCAGCCACTCGGCGCCTTCCAAGCCTTCCGAAGGCGGTCCTCCTGCGCAGCCGCCAGATCGGGCGGGACGGGTTCGGCCAGCATCTCGGGCGTGGGCGGGAAAGGGCCCGAGGGGGCCGGCGCGGCGAAGCGGTCCGCAGCGGCAGGGATCGGGCGGCCGAGCCGCTCGGGATCGGCGACGGTCATCTCAGCCCCTCCAGCCAGAGCGCCAGCGTGGCGAGCTCGTCCGGGTCCATGTGGTCATAGCCCGGCATCTCCACCCCCGGCTTGAAGGCGGCGGGATCGCGGATCCAGTCGGTGAGCGCGTCGGCGGTCATGGGCAGGATGCCCGCCGCGAGGGTGGCGCGCCCTCCGACATGGGTGAGGTCCGGTCCGACGGTCCCCCGCGCCTCGGTTCCCCGCAAGGCGTGGCAGCCGCCGCAGCCCTGCGCCGTGAAGATCGCGTAACCCTCGGCTGTTCGTGCTTCCGGCGCCAGCCCTTGCGCCTCTCGCGCCAGCCAGGCGCCGAACTCGGCCTCCTCCAGCGTGATAGCTTGAAACGCCATCAGCGCATGCGACAGGCCACAAAACTCGGCGCATTGTCCGCGCCAGGTGCCTACCTCGGTCGGCTCGAGCGACATGCGATTCACCCGACCGGGGATCAGGTCGGTCTTGCCGCCAAGTGCCGGAAGCCAGAAGGAGTGGATCACATCCGTGGCGGCAAGCTCGATCTCGGTGCGCCGCCCGACGGGCAGGCGAACCTCGTTCGCCGAGACGACCGGCGCTTCTGCCCCCTCGGGCCAGTACTCGACCCGCCACCAGAACTGCTCACCGGTCACGCGCAGGCGCAATCCATCGCCGGGCGCCCGCTGGTCAGGCATGATCGAGAGACCGTAAACGAGGAGCGCCGTGAGGACCACGACCGGCAGGCCCACACCGCCTCCGAGGATCAGGGCCTCGACCCGCGCCCGCGAGACCGGCCGCGCGCTCACGCGCGAAGCGTAGTAGAACAGGCCGTTGATCCCCAGCCAAAGGACGACGGCCCCGGCGAGCATTACGAGGAAGAGGTGCTCGAGTTGCGCTGCGTCGGAGCCGCCCGTGCGAAAGACCGATTGCGGTCCTTCGCAGCCAGACAAGACGAGAAGACCCGCCCAAGCAGGGAGAAGGGGCGCCGCCCGTCGTCCGCGCTGTCGTCGCAAAGATCGCAGCTTCATGCCTTTCAGAGTGGCGCGCCGCTCCGGGAACTAGCCTGTCGAGGCTCATCGAAAAGGTATGAGCCCATGGCGGAGTTTTTTCCTCCGACAGACCAAGGATCGACCTGCGGAATGGACTCTCGCGCCCAATTCCACAGCCCGGACGCTGCAGGCAGGATGGTCGAACTCAGGGGTTCCGATCTGGAACGGCCTGAGCACGGCCACGCTGCTCTCTGCCGGCCTGACCGGCACCTTCGGCACAGGTTGTGCTTGCTCGGCGGAGAATGAAACGATCGCTGGAGGAAGATCGGCCGTGCCCTGCCCCCTGACTGTTCCGCTGGGTGGAGCTGGAATCCTGCCCGGAGGCAGGACGGACCCTGACGCGATCGAGGTTCAGCGACGAGCGGATCATCGGCATCCCGCGCGAGCGGGAGGAAGGCCCCCGTCCGAGGTGGGCCGTCGGCCTGGGATCGGCCCGGCCCGACCGGGCGGCATCGACGGGCCCGCCGTTGGAAAGGGGGCGCCGCCCGGCGCGAGGCAGCAGCGCATCCTGTGCAGGTCTGCGAGACGGGCCCGCGGTAGGCGTGGGAATCTTGAGCTATGCCCGCCGGGCGGGACTCCACTGCGGCGGGCAATGTGAAGCGCGGTGAAGTAGCCTCGGCTTCAGCAAGGTGCTCCAGGCACATAGGATGAAGCCCGGCCTGCACGCCGGCGTCATGCCAACCACCGATCCGGCGCCCGCAGGTCAGACGGAGTTCAACTCCTGCGGCCGAGCCGGGCCCTCTCCTTTCAATCCTTATCGGACACAGAGGCTTGCTCAGGTCTTTCATCGCCCGCCTCATGGCCATGTTGCCGAGGCGAGCCCGGTCCCGAGTCGAGGAGATTGCAGACACGGGTCGCCAGATCATCAAGGTTGAACGGCTTGGTCATGACCTGCATTCCCGGCTCGAGCTGGTCGCCCCTTATAACCGCCGCCTCCGCGTAGCCGGTGATGAAGAGCACCAGGAGGTGGGGACGGCGGGCCCGGGCCGCGTCGGCCATCTGCCGCCCGTTCATGCCACCGGGCAGGCCCACGTCGGTCACGACCAGGTCGACCTGCGCGTCGGAGCGGAGGACGGCCAAGCCCGATGCACCGTCGGCCGCCTCGATGATGCCATAGCCGAGCTCGTCCAGAACATCCGCGATCAGCATGCGCACGGTGGGCTCGTCATCCACGACGAGCACGGTCTGCCCCTTCCGGGCCCGAGGCGGTCGAGAAGCGAGGGACGAATGGTCGGCTTCGTCCGCCTGACCCTCATGTCGTGGCAGGTAAAGGTCCACTGTTGTGCCCTGGCCCAGCCGGGACGCGATCCGGACCTGCCCTCCTGATTGTCGCACAAAGCCGTAGACCATCGACAGTCCGAGGCCGGTGCCGTGACCCAGTGGTTTGGTGGTGAAGAACGGATCGAAGGCATTGGCAATCACCTCGGCCGGCATTCCAGTGCCGGTATCGGTCACCCTCAGGCCGACATAAGGACCGCAGACGAGATCATATTCACTGGCCTCCCTTTCGCCGAACAGGTGGTTGGCCGTCTCGATGGTCAGGCGCCCCCCATCCGGCATCGCGTCGCGGGCGTTGATGCAAAGGTTGAGGAGCGCGTTCTCGAGTTGAGGAGGGTCTACCAGCGTGAGCCACAGGTCCGTGGCGCCCGCCACGTCCACGGCAATCGCAGGCCCGACGGTGCGCCGCACGAGGTTCTCGACGCCGCCGACCAGCCGATTGATGTTCGTGGGCTTGGGATCGAGCGTTTGGCGGCGAGAGAAGGCAAGCAGTCGGTGGGTCAGGGCCGCCGCCCTCTGCGCGGCGTCTTGCGCGGCGGAGACATACCGCTTGGCATCCCCAAGGCGGCCTTGGGCCAGGCGCTGGCCCAGCAGGTCGAGGCTTCCGATGACTCCCGTCAGGAGGTTGTTAAAGTCATGCGCCAAACCGCCCGTGAGCTGCCCTACCGCCTCCATTTTCTGGGCTTGGCGGAGTTGCCCCTGGGCGGCCTCCAGATCGGCTGCGCGACGTTTCTCCTCGGTGACGTCGCGGGCCACGCAGTAAAGCATGCCATCGGCGGGCACGGCTGTCCACGAAAGGTCATGGTAGCGGCCGTCCCGGTCCTGAAAGCGGTTCTCGAACGCCAGCGTGGTGCGGCCCTGGGCGAGTTGCGCGATCTCAGCCCGCGTTCTCGCGCGGTCGTCCGGATGTTCCAGCCATTCGGAGGTGCGGCCCAGGATCTGGTTGGCCTCCCAGCCAAGCGTGTGGCTCCAGGCCGGGTTGATGCTGCTCCAGACACCGTTCTCGTCCGCGACGCCGAGCATGTCCCGGCTGACTTGCCAGATGCGGTCCCGTTCCTCCGTGCGGGCGGCGACCTGCGCCTCCAGTGTCTCGTTGAGTTCGCGCAGCCGCTCCTCGCTGGCTCGGGTCTCGGCCTCGGCCTTGACGCGCTCCACTGCCGACCAGGTGCGCTCGGCCACTTCGGTGACGAGTTCGGCGTCGCGCTGGGTCCAAGAACGCGGCTCGCGCGCATGGACGTAAAGGGCGGCCTTCATCCGCCCCTCCTTGACCAGTGACGCCGTGATGACAGCCCGCGTGTCGATCGCATCGAAGGCGGCCAGGCTTTCGGGGGAACTGGTTCGAGGATCCGAGGCGGCATCCTGGATGAGGAGCGGGACTCCGGCGCGGAGCGCCGCCAGGACCTCGGGTCCGAAGCCTTCAAGATCGTGGATGCCGACCCGGCTCGGGACCGTGCCATCGGTCCAGTTGCTGCCGGTGGTGAAATAGCGTGCCGTTTCCTCCACGTCGCCATAGCCCACGCGGTTGGCACGGAGATGCCGCCCCAAGGCGTCCTGCGCCGTGTCGATAATGGAGCCCGCATCCGAGAGGGCGCGCAGACGGTCGCTGAGGTTCAGCAGGAACCGGTTGCGGCGCTCCCCTAGAACGCGGTCCGTCACCTCGTGACCCTGATTGAACACACCCATGATGCGGCCATCCTCGCCCCGGATCGGGGTGAAGCTGTAATTCCAATAGGTCTCGCTGACTTGGCCGTTGCGCTCCAGCGGCAGGAGTTGGTCGAAGGTGGAGAACCCTTCGCCGGTGCGAAGAACCTTGGCGAACTGCGGGCCGACGACATTCCAGATATCTTCCCAGACCTCGGCCGCAGGCCGACCCAGTGCGCCCGGGTGGCGCTCGGCCGGGATGGGCGCCCAGGCGTCATTGTAGAGAAGGCGAAGATCCGGTCCCCAGTAGATGGCCGTCGGGAACGACGAGTGCAGGCAAATGGACAGTGCGGCCCTCAAAGAGACAGGCCAGTCCCTGGGAGCGCCCAAGGGCGTGGCCGCCCAATCGAAGGCCTGGATGCGCGAGCCCATGTCGCCACCGGTCAGGAAGGCTCGCTCGCCCATCGCGACCGAGGCAAGAGACACGTCTGCGCCGTTCGGAAGTGTCACGTCCGTGCCGTCCTCATCTGGACGAGATCCTTCACGAGCCACATGGCCTTGAGCCATGGCCGAAGATGACCGCCGGGGCAGTTCCACCTACACATCCGGCCCCTGCCCTCCTCTGCTGCCGACGCGACCGAGGATCTCGGCTATGCCTTCGTTGCTATAGGGCTTGCCCAAGACATGGGCCACCGGGACGTCACCTTCCTTGGCCGCCAGGTCGGCATCATAACCCGTGGCCAGCAGATAGGGCACCCCGAGTTCCTTCAGCCGCTCCGCCACCGGGGCGGAGGTCAATCCGCCCAGATCGACATCCAGGATGGCCAGGTTGACAGGGTGCTCGTCGAGGAGCCGAAGGGCTTCGGACGGAGTGCCTGCCGTCAACACATGGTCGGCGCCAAGCCCGCGCAGGGCATCGGCCGCGTTCATGGCGATGATCAGGTTGTCCTCCACCACCAGGGCCGTGCCCGACAGGCGGATGCTGTCGCGGGCCGCTTCCGGCTCGCCGGCCGAGGCTGGAGGTGCCACCGAAGGGCCCGTCATGAGTTCGGCGTGCCTTGGAGGCAGGTAGAAGCGGGCGCGCAAGCCATCCGCGCAGTAGTCGATCTCCGCTTCTCCGCCGAGTTCGTGAGGAATGGAACGGGCAATCAGGGTGCTGCCGAAGCCCACCCGATCGGGCGGTGTCACAGGCGGTCCGCCAGCTTCGTGCCAACGCCACTCCACGCCACCCTGGGCCGTGCGCGTGAAGGCGATGCGGACCTCGCCCGTCGGAACTCCCAGAGCTCCGTGCTTGACCGAATTGGTCACCAGCTCATGGACCACCAGCGACAATGTATCCCCCGTCGCGGCGGGCAGGAGGACATCGCCCCCCTCGACCAGGACGCGCGTCGGGTCGGGCGCGAAGGCGACGGCCTCGTCCCGGATCAGCTTCATGAGAGAGTAGCGGCCCCGCCGTGCCTGGGTCAGCTGATCGTTGGCGCGGGCCAGCGCGCGGATGCGCCCGCTGGCCTGCCCCTCCGGGTCCGCTTGGGCCACGATGCCGCTGACCAGGCCGAAGACATTGCGGAGGCGATGGTTGAGCTCGGAGATCAGCACCTCCTGCTTGCGGCTGCGCTTCTGGCCTGCAGCATTCTGATCCGAGGTCAGCTTCAGCACCAGTTCGAGAAGCGTGACGCGCAGCAAGTCGGCTGCGCGCAGCTCGGCTGGCGACCAGGGAGCGCTGCGGCCTCGCACCGTTTCGGCCCAAGCGGCGAAGCTCTTGCGAGGATGTATGCGGCCACCCTCCTCGGAGATCTTCGTCGGAGAGCCGGCCCAGACCACGTCGCGCGCCACCTCGCGGCGGAACAGCATGAGGAACCGGCGTGGATGCTGCTTGAGGGGAAGAGCCAGAAGCCCTCCGATCTGCCGCTCCGGCGCGACCGCCTCCGGGCAGGCCTGATCCAAGAAGTCCGTGACGAAGATCCGCCCGGCCGGCGCGCGCGCCAGATGACGCTCGATGCGGCCGAACTCCGCCTCGGTGGGCGCGAGGCCCTGGGTGCAGTAGGATCCGTTGGCGCACAGGGCCAGTCCGTCGAACCCCACCACACCTCCGATCGCCTCGGCGATCTGCTCGAGTCCGGTGCCAAAGTCGACGCCCGCCTCGAAAAGCATGACAAGGCGTTCATGAAGGTCATGGGCGCGCTCGACCTGCGCTCGCTCGGCCCACTCCTCGCAGAGGTTCAGCTCGTAGGAGAAGAGCTGAGTGAACAGCTCGACGGCCGATCGCGTTTCGTAGTCGATATGGTGGGGCTCGGGATGATGACAGGCGATGAGGCCCCAGAGTTGGCCGTCACGCAGGATGGAGACCGACATGCTGGCCTGAACCTGCATGTTCCGCAGGTATTCGAGATGGATGGGCGACACGGCCCGCGTCACGGCAAGCGAGAGATCGACCACGCGTCCTTCCGGATCGCGGTCAGGCAGGATGGGCGAAACCGGCGCATCGACGTCGGCGATGATCCGCAGGAGGCTCTTGGTGTAGAGTGCCCGCGCCTGGGGCGGGATGTCGCCCGAAGGGAAGTGCAGGCCCAAGTAGCTTTCCATGCCTTCCGAGAGGCATTCGGCGATGACCACGCCGTGCTGGTCGGGCTCGAAGCGGTAGACCATCAGCCGAGCGAACCCTGTGAGCGCCGCGAGCCCCCGGACCGCGGACTGGCACATCTCGACAGGCGTGCGGCCCTTGCGGACCCGCGCCAGAAGCGGCTGCACCAGCGCCATGTCATCGCGCCGGCGGTCGCCGGCCTTGCGCTCGAACTCGATGGCATAGCTGCGACCCGTTCGGTGCAGGGCCACGTCGAAGCACCGCCCGTTCCCCATCAGGTCGACGCCGAACACCCGACCGCTCTCATCTTCGCCGCTGAGGGTCTGGAACTTGCCCCTGAGGTCGTGCATCGCTCCGGGGGACAGGTGGTCGAGCAGGCGCGTCCCGATCAGGTCGCCTGCGGTGAGGCCCAGGATCTCCGTCGAGTTAGCCGAAGCGTTCTGGATCACCCAGTCGTTGGAGATGATCAGCAGGCAGCCGAACGCCTGCACGTGCCCCAGGAACTGGATGGGCTCGCGAGCGCACTCCGACAGGTCGGGCAAGCGGTCGCTTCGCGCGGTGTGGTCATGCGGCATCGGACTCTCCCTGACGAAGAGGAGCGAGGGCAGGCAGGACGTCGAGGTGAAGATCGAAGAGGATGCAGGCGTCATGCGTGATCCGGTCGGCTTCAGTCCCTTGATCCGGCATTTGCAGCAGTTCGGCGCAGAACTTGCGCCAAGCCGCCGTGGGTGGCGTCGTTCCCAGATAGCGTCCGGCACCCGCGACCGCGGCATCCGTGGCCCCCAGCCAGCGCCTGTGCAGGACCCGCGTTCCCAGGCGTGAGCCCAGAAGAATGTAGTGGACGGCCGTTGCATCGAGCCGTCGTTCTGTGGCGGGCCGGACGGCCTTCAGGTCCAGATGGCGCAGGTCCGCCTGGAGCGCTCCTATCATGGATCTCCGGAGACGCTCGGCATCCTCGGCGTGCCGCCCTGGCCCACATCGGACAGCAAGCAGAACCGACAGCTGCGACCTGAGAAAACGGCCAAGGTCGACGGTCTGTCTCAGGTCCAGTACCGAATAGGCGTCATCGACGCGCTCGTGCCAAGGCGCGGTGTCAGCGCGCAGACGATCCCGTAAGGTGGTCATCAAGGGGCTCGGTGAGGTCGGCCAGGGTCAAAAGGGTTTCGTTATGCAACCCGGTATGGTCCAACACGCCCCACAGGAATGCCTGAGAGGGGCCGATAGTTCCCGAACGACAGAGCAAAAGTTTACAGATCCTGCGTTGGTCGGGCGCCCATCGGGCGCAGACTCCCGGCCGGGCAGGTCCTCGGCTTCCGCAAGGCACCAGCTTAGCCTTGCCGAGGGGCAATCCAATTTATGACCATCAAAGAGGTAGAAATCACTGCTATAGCGAGGGCGGCCATAATCATGCGATATTGACGGAGATGAGGGTTAAGACTCGGTGAGCGGGGTATCGAGCTCGGCCATCGCTTCGACCTGAATAGGGCAGTGCTGGAGCTGTCACTCGTCGGCAAACCCAAGCAGAACCGCGCAGATGAGTCGGAGGATGTTGTCCTCGGTGGGGAGTCTCGATGACATCGCCCCCCGTCTCATCTCCTTGAGGCTCTCGAGTGGTGTAGGACTGCACGATTCAGCGAGACACCTTCGATGATCTCCGGCGAGGAGAAGGAGAGTGTCGTCGATGATTAACGATCAGCGGGAGATCCGCTGCAAGCTGCGGATCCTGGAGCACGCCCAGATCAGCGGGGCCGTCAGCCGAACGTGCCGCTCCTTCGGAGTGGGCCGGGCCAGCCTCTCACGGTGGCAGCAGGCCGCAATCGCGGACGCCGTCCTCTTCCAGCATGTCGATGTTTTGCAGGATCGACGGCAGTCTCTGGGCCGTCCAGTGCCAGTAGTTGTTGGTCGAGGCGTGGCCGCCCACGATCCAGACCCGGTCGTTGGGGAGCGTCTCTCGCCGGTTGGCCCGAGCAGGACCGTTCGGCCCGCTTATGCACGTTCCCGGTCAGGTGGCGCGATTGCCGGATGAACCGGTTTCCGGCGCAGAGGACCATGCCCAAGCCGAACATCGTGACGCCCTGCGCCACGAAGGACCAAGGCCGCGGCTGGTCCCAGAAGACGAAGCGCCCGAAGTCGCAGAAGGATGCATTGTTGGCGTCGCTGACGGACGTCCCCCGGACTATGTGGAACGCCAGGTTGGCCTCGTTCCCGGACTGGTAGCGATGCGTGCGGATCTCGCTGCACCCCTGCCAAGGCTAGTCGACGGCGACATAAAGCTCTTTGTTCATGACGGCTTTCGGGGTTCAGGTGAAGCGTGGCTCGGCGGCCGGAGCCGGCCCTTGGGCCCGGGTCAGGTCCGGCGCAGCAGGAGATTGGTTCTGCGCAGGGGCGCCGTGATCCGCCACGAGGTGCTCGACCGCAGCGCCGACACCTGAGCCTCGGCCTTCTTCCGGCGCGAGCTCTCGTCCGCAAGATGCTTCTGGGTCTTGACCAGTTGCCTCGTCAGGATCGCGACCTCGTCGCTGGATCGCGCGGCCTGGATGCGCAGCCCTTTGGCCTCGGCCTCCAAGTGCCGCAGGCGATCGGCCTGCTCCTCGACGGCGGCCTCGGCGTCCGCCCGCGATCGGTCGAGGTCGCGGATGCGGTCCTGGGCCTCGGCCAACGTGCGGCTGACCTTGTCCCGCTCGGGCTCGAGGGCACCGAGCTTGGTTCGCAACTCGGCGACCTGCTGCTCCAGCGCGGCCTTATCCTTGGATGCGCCATCGAGGTCGGCCCGCAGCCGCCCGCCTTCCCGCTCGAACTCTCCCGCACAGGCCACAAGACGCAGCGCCAGGTCCACGATCGGCCCGAGGACGGGGGTCGCCGCCTCGAGTTGCGCGGCGACGGCGTCCAGCCGGGCATGGTCGACCTCGACTTCGCCCGACTCGGCCCAGGTATCGAGGATCGCACGGACCTCCTCGAGCCAGGGATCGAGGGCACCGGCCGGCGCCGCAGAGTCGCGCTCCCTGCGGTGATGGCGCAGGTCGGGGCTTAGGAACCTCGACACCTCGGCCTGGGCTCGGTCCGGGGACTTGGGCCAGCGGATGCCCAGCCCTTCGGTGATCCGGCCGACCGTCTGCCTCCAGTCGCGCAGAAGCCCCTCGTAGCTGACGAAGACTCGGGACAGGCCGCGGGTGGCGCGTTCGGCGTCCAAGACGTGCCGCAGCCATAGGAGACGGCCGATCTCGGGCGGGAGTCCGTCGCGCCGCTGCAGCGACTGCGACACCTCGGCCGGGTCGCGATGCGTGTGGACCACCACGGGCGCGTAGCCTACCCCCGCGAGCGCCGACCGCCAGAAGGGGAAGAGACGGCAGATGCGGGGATCCTTGAGGAGCGCCAGGCGGCTCTGGCCCCACTCGCCGGACAGGACCTCGTGCGCCCGGTCCAGCATTGTTTCGGCGGCAAAGGAGTCGAGCCAGCCCCGGTCAAAGGGGCACCAGTCGCTCCAAGAGGAGCTCGCCGAGCGCAGGATCGCGTCGTTCAGCCGGCAGACCTCGACCGACTCGAAATGGCCAACCGGGTTGTTGCGAGTGGCCGGCATGAGATTCTGGGGCAGCTCCGCGCCCATAATGTGGAGCACCCCTGCCAAGGCGGACGTCCCGGACCGGTGCATGCCGAGAACGACAAGCGCCCGGCGCTCCCGCTGTTGGTTCGTTGATGTCACAGCAAGCTTCTCCTCGTCTTGCATCGCACGGGGCCGGCCCCGGACCGTAGACCCGCCGGGGACGCGTCCCGGGTGGATGTCATCCTGGCGGCGCTCAGAACACGTCCCACGGGGCGGACCGGTAGCCCAGCCGCGCCGCCGTCTCCACATCCCACTGGTTGCGGCGGAACATCATCTCGAAGCTGTTGTCCCCCTGCCCGGTCTCACGCAGTTGCTCGGTCGCCTGCTGCAGTTTGTGGATGAAATGCGAGTCCGGCACGTAGAACATCCGATAGTTCGTCAGGTTGAGCATCATGTCGGAATAGACGCGGTCGGACCGGTAGTGGCGGCCGTACTCGGCGTCGAGCGGGCCGATGGCGTCGATGACCTCGCGGCGGATGTAGACGGCGAAGAACGGGGCATAGACCAGCTCCAGCCCGCGCCCATCATGGAAGACGGGGATGTCGGCGACGTTCTGGTGGATGGCCGAGACGTTCACGTCACAGGGGTAGTTCGCCGAGACGTAGGGGACATGGCTCCGGAGCGTCCGGGTGCCCGCAGGAAGGATCTGGCGCGGGACGGTCATGCCGGCGTCGGACCGTGCGAGGCAGGCCCGCTGGAGGGACTGCACTGCGCCCGGCTGCGCGATGGCATCGTTGTTGAGCAGGAGAATGTCGGCATCCGCGCGCGACCGGGCGATCCCGACGTTCACGGCGTAGGTGAAGCCGTAGTTGAAGTCTAGCGGGACGAAGACGATACGGCCGGCCCCGTGCTCGGCCGCCAGGAACTCGCGCACGGGCTCGGAGGACAGGTTGTCCACGACCACCACATCGAGCTTGCCGCCCCAGTCGCGCGCTTGGAGCGCCGTGAGGCACTCACGCAGTTCGTCGAGCGACTCCCAGTTGGGGATGACGACGCTTACGGGGCGGTCGAGCTCGGCCCGGTCCAACTCGGCCAGGCGCTTCGCCTTGCGCTCTGCTAGGCGGCTCCGGAGCCGGTCCCGATTGACCTCCATGTCGGTGCCACCGGTGATAGTGTTCTCGATGCGGTTGTAGTAATAATGGCAGAGGAGCATCGGGATCGAGTAGACTCGGCCCAGTTCTGCCGCCCGCAGCATTAGGTCGTGATCGACCAAACGGCGCAAGCTCTCGTCGAACCCGCCCAGCAGGCCAAGGAAGGACCGCCGGTGCGAGATGACGTTGTTGTCGATGTAGTTCCGGTTCTCGAGAAGGGCTGGATGGAAGTGCCCGTAGCGGATCGCCATCGGCTCCGTGTGGTAGCCTTCATAGAGCAGGACCCCCGAGTAGATGAGATCGGCTTGCGGCAGTTCGTCGAAGGCGCCGGCTTGGGCGGCGAGGTAGCGTTCATCCCAGGCGTTGTCGCTGTCGAGGTAGCAGATGATCTCGCCCCGCGCCGCCCGGAGCGCGGCGTTGCGGGCCGCCGCGACGCCTCGGTTCTGGCCGAGCTCCAGGAGCCGGATGCGGGGGTCCCCGATGGCGCGCACGACCGCCACGCTGTCGTCGCGGCTGCCGTCGTCCACGACGAGAAGCTCGAAGGCGTCGTAACTCTGCCGCAGCACCGATTCGATGGCCTTGGCCACGACGCCCGCGCGGTCGAACATCGGCATGACGACCGAGATCAGGGGCTTCGGCTCCAGCGCCAGCCCTCGCTGCGTGAGGCGGTTAGCGATGCCCTCCATAACGGCGAAGGCGCGCTTGTCGGCCTCGACGAAGGGAAGATCGATCTGGGGCCGGGTCATCGATGACTTGAGGAAGCCCTGAAAGTCCTTGTAGCTCCGCGTGGGCTTGTCCCAGGTTCCGGTCGCGCGGTGGAGCTCCCTGCCCGTGGCCCGGTCGATTAGCACCATCTCGTGCGGCTGGCCGTTCGCCAGCGCGTCTGGCGCGGATACCACAAAGCCGTGCCGGCCCTGGTTGATCCCGTTGCTGCGCAGGTCGGCCTGGAACTGGTCGGCCGTCACGTGGATCTCGTGGGCACCGATGCGGATCAGGCCCTCGCGCGGCGTGTCGTCCCCCTGCACGGCAATCCATCCGCTAACCCGGCCCGTCGAGGGATTGGCCCGGACCCGTCCGCGCGGCGGGGGCGGCGTGGTGACGTAGTCAGGAAAGGCGATCCGCCCAAGCAGGTCGGCCATCATGATGCGGCTGCGCCCGCCATCCGCGGGGAAGCCCGGCCCTTCGGTCACGGACCCAGCGGACTGCTCGACGTCGTGGAGCAGGACCCGTCCGCCCTTCAGCGTCGCGATCATGCCGAAGACGTGCTCAGCGCAATGGGCGATGGTGGCGTCGTCCCGATAGGCCGCGGACGTGAATTTCATGCCGTCGAGGGCCCGGACAATCTCCTGCAGCGCCGATCCCCGGATCCAGAAGCAGGTGCCGCCGATGAATCCCCAGTCGGAGGCCCGGAAATCGAAGCCACCGATCAGGGGGCCGAAGACCCGCTCCAGCGTCTCGGCGTTGCTCCAAAGGTAGGAGGGCCCGTGCAGGTAGAGCTGCCGCGACCCCGCCAGCACGAGGCGCGGGTCCTCCGCGAACGCCTTGATCGTCCGGCGCACCTGCCCCTTGCTGGCCAGCACCCCGCGCAGGAGCGCGTGCCGCCAGCGCAGCGGCTCATTCGCATCCTTCTTGGTATGGACCTTGCAGATCGCCTCGTAGCGTCCCAGGTCCACCAGCCGGGCGAGCACGACCAGCGCGCCCACGTCTTGGCCGGCATTGGGAACCGCGACCAAGCGGGCCTCGGGAAAGGACCGGCGCAGGAACTCGACCGCCTTCGCGTCGAGGCCCTCGGGATGGGTGACGAACTGGTCGGCCCCGGCCGGGAAGTTGGCGGCATAGCGCACGAGGTCGCCCACGACGTCGAGGTGGAAGGCATGGACGACCAGCGCGACCCGGCCTTGGTTCGCGCGGGCGAGATGGCCCTGGGCGCATCCGGTCTGGAGGTAATGGACGAGGGGATTGACCCCCGACGCCGCGACGTCTGGGTGGGAGTCGAGGTAGAAGGCGGTCTCGAAATGCGGGGACGGATCGCGCCGCAGGAGCGCGCCGAAGCGCAGGAAATGCTTCAGGGGGTCGAGCCCGACACTGGTCACGTCCGGGTACTGCGCGCAGTACCAGTCGGCGTCGAAGAGTCCGCTGGATCGGATGCGGGCCCTGATGTCTGGCTTGCCGTTCGGCAGAGCGGAGGAGCTTGCGCCCTGCTTGCCCTGCCCGCGCACGTCCGAATTTTTCATTTATGTCGCCGCTTCGCCCTATTGATCGCAGCGGGATCGTGGTGCCCGCAAGGGCTTCCCGTACATAGCTTTCGATTCCCGCGCAATCGGATCCGGAGAGCATTTATCTCCTTAGGGTAGCATAGCGATCAGGGCGGAACAGCCGTTCGATCGCTCGCTAAGGCAGCGCCGCCTCGATGTTGCCGCCGGCGACGGTCATGGCGTTGCCAGTGGTTCTCTCGGCGAGGGCCAGCATCACCGCGTCCGTGTCACCGCCCTGAACGGCTCCAGCTCTCGGCACACCTGTCGCAGAAGCCGTGGCAGAGGCCCGTCCAGAACAAGGACACGTCCAAGCCTCAATTGCCTCATGCAACAGAGCACTCCATTTCTTCAAGATTGTGACTATCACCATGACGAACCGAATGGCGTCTATCGCTACAGTTGGCGGTCGCCACCATCGCGGTCTTGCTTCCAATAGGAATGAAAGGCATTTCCCGCTCCGCAGGCACGACGCGTGCACGAGATGAAAGCGTGCCTGATATGACCATCTCGGACGTCCGCAGATCGGAGACTTGCCAGCATGGCAGGAGACGATTGGGCCTTCCCCAGGGATCGGCTCAGGGGTCAATTCTATTATCGGAAGTCCCGGCTTCTGGAGATTAGGTTCAGGACCCATTGATCTGCTCGCTCCCGCTGTGACGGTGTGATTCAAGCTCCCGGTCTGAGGGGG